>NZ_JBVIWP010000006.1:0-142023 GCF_055594445.1 Streptomyces sp. NPDC040589
AGTTCTCAAGGAACGGTCGCTTCCTTTGTACTCACCCTCTCGGGCTTTCCTCCGGGCGCTTCCCTTCGGTCTTGCGTTTCCGACTCTATCAGATCCTTTTTCGATCTGATTCCCTGTCGGCGGGATTTGCCGTTGGGCTTTGGCTTTCGCCTGTCGGCCTTTCGACATTCACTACGTTAGCCGATTCGCCGTCCAACTCATAATCGAGTCCGTCGGCATCGAATTCAGGCATGCGGGCACGCCGAATTCGCCCCTGCTGAGGGGAGAGACTAGGTAGTGGGTTGGCCGCTTCCGAGTGCTGGCGATTGCCGTACCCGTTTCAGCGGCTCGGGCCACATTACGCATCTTGCGGGGACGCGTCAACTTCGGCGGCGCCTCGGGACATGGGCGCGATAGGGGCTCACCGTCGGGTCGTCGGCGACCCAGAAGCGCCAGGGGTGTACGGCGCCGTCGCCGGACACCCCGGTGCGGGGTCCGTTGAGTACCTGGTCGGAGGGCACGGGAGTGCCGGTCAGCATGCGGAGGGGGGTGTCCGCGGGGGTGCACGCGTCCGTGCCGTCCAGGGAGCGGTCCACGCCCAGGGCCGTGGCCAGTCGGGCGGGGCCTTTGGCCAGTTCCTTGTCGTTTCGGGCCGAGAGTCGACGGGTGCGGGCCAGTTCGGCGCCCTCGATGACCTCACCGGCGCGGAGCAGGACCGCGCTCGCCTTGTCCTCCGGGCCGCACACCAGGTTCATGCAGAACCACATGCCATAGGTGAAGTAGACGTAGACGTGCCCGGGCGGACCGAACATCACGTCGTTGCGGGCCGTGCGACCGCGATAGGCGTGGGAACCGGGATCGTCAGAGCCGTCGTAGGCCTCGACCTCTGTGAGACGCAGGGCGATCGGACCGTCCGGGGTGGTGCGTACCAGGATGCGGCCGAGGAGGTCAGGGGCCACCTCGAGGACGGGCCGGTCGAAGAACTCCCTGGACAGGGGCGTACGGTCGGGGGTCGCGATCATGCCGTCCGAGGGTACTCAAGACGGGTGGTGCGGCGGGGTGGCCAGCGGGCACCGGCCTTGCCAGGGTGAGGGGATGGAACCGGCCACGGCCGGATCGCGTTTGTATGGATCAAGGATCCACCCGTAGTGGGCGAGAGGGAGAGACATGGCGTTCAAGAAGCTGCTCGCGAGCCTGGGGGCCGGCGGGGCTTCGGTCGAGACGGTGCTGCACGAGGTCAACGTCGTCCCGGGCGGTGTCGTCCAGGGTGAGGTGCGGATCCAGGGCGGGTCCGTGAATCAGCAGATCGAGGGGCTCTCGGTCGGGCTGCAGGCCAAGGTCGAGGTGGAGAGCGGCGACCAGGAGTACAAGCAGGACATCGAGTTCACGAAGTCGCGGCTGGGTGGGGCGTTCGAGCTCCAGGCGAACGCGGTGCACGCGGTGCCGTTCGGGCTGGAGATCCCGTGGGAGACCCCGATCACGATGATCGACGGGCAGGCGCTGCGCTCGATGCACATCGGTGTCTCCACGGAGCTGGAGATCGCGCGGGCCGTGGACTCGGGTGACCTGGACCCGATCAACGTGCACCCGCTGCCGGCGCAGAAGGCGATCCTGGACGCGTTCATCCAGCTGGGCTTCCGGTTCAAGAACGCGGACATGGAACGCGGTGTCATCCGGGGTACGCGGCAGAAGCTGCCGTTCTACCAGGAGATCGAGTTCTACCCGCCGCAGCAGTACCGGGGTCTGAACCAGGTCGAGCTGAGCTTCGTGGCCGACGAGCAGGCCATGGACGTGGTGCTCGAGATGGACAAGAAGCCGGGGCTGTTCAGCGAGGGCAGTGACACCTTCCGCTCCTTCAAGGTGGGGCTCCAGGACTACCAGGGCACCGACTGGACCGCGTACCTCAACCAGTGGCTGTCCGAGGTCGGCAGCAAGCGCAACTGGTTCTAGACGCAGGCCCTAGGCTCGGGGCTGACTGAACGAATCGATCAGGAGGTACCGAGGTGACCGAGCTCAAGCGGCGGCCGCTCCCCCATGACTTCCATCCGCCCGTGCCGTCGTTCACGGTCACGAGCAAGGATGTCGAGGAGGGTGCGACGCTCCAGGACGCTCAGGTCTACGCGGCCGGCAACACCTCGCCGCAGTTGCGGTGGGAGGGCTTCCCGCCCGAGACCAAGAGCTTCGCCGTGACCTGCTACGACCCCGACGCCCCGACGGGCAGCGGGTTCTGGCACTGGGTGCTGTTCGACATTCCGGGCTCGGTGACCGAGCTGCCGGTGGGTGCGGGCAGTGGCGCGTTCGAGGGTCTGCCCGAGGGCGCGATCCAGGCGCGCAACGACTACGGAAGCAAGGAGTTCGGTGGTGCCGCGCCGCCGCCCGGGGACGGTTCGCACCGTTACGTGTTCACGGTGTACGCCGTGGATACGGAGAAGCTCGGTCCGGATGCGGAGGCTTCGCCTGCCGTCGTGGGCTTCAACCTGCGGTTTCACACCATCGGGCGTGCCCAGCTGATCGGTGAGTACGAGGTGCCCGCCGAAGGCTGAGCCGTCGTCCGGCGATCCCAGCGTTCACAGAACGTTTGCCCGCTCCTGGTCTTGGAATTGATCAGGAGCGGGCATTTTTGTTGCCGGGGGCACGGGGGTCACCCCCCGTGAGAGCAGCAGATATTGCGTTGTCCATCTCGGCGTGCCCGGCCAGAGTTGATCCCAGCCCGCCAGGGGGTGGGCCGGTGCACACGGGAGGTGGGCTGGTATGCGGGACACGCTGGTACTCAACGCGAGCTTCGAGCCGCTGTCGACGGTAACGCTGAACCGAGCCGTCGTTCTGGTGCTTCAGGACAAGGCCGTCGTCGAGCAGTCCCACCCCGAACTGCGGATGCGGGGAGCCGCGGTCGACATACCGGCGCCCCGTGTGATCAGGCTCTGCCAGTACGTACGGGTGCCCTTCCGAAGACGAGCGCCGTGGTCGAGGCGGGGTGTGCTGGTCCGGGACCGGAACCGGTGCGCGTACTGCGGGAGGCGGGCGACGACGGTCGACCACGTGGTACCGCGGTCGCGGGGCGGACAGGACTCGTGGCTGAACACGGTGGCCTCGTGTGCGGAGGACAATCACCGTAAGGCGAACCGGACTCCGGTGGAGGCGGGTATGCCGTTGCTCCGGCAGCCGTTCGAGCCGACGCCTGCGGACGCGATGCTGCTGGCGCTGGGGCAGGACGACTTCGACGCGCTGCCGGAGTGGCTGGCGCAGCCCGCTGCCTAGTTGTCATGCGAAGGGGCCCGCTTCTCTGAGAAGCGGGCCCCTTCGTGTGTGCCGGGTCAGTCGATGGACGGTTTCTCGCGGCGTTCCTGGGCGGGGACACCGGCTCCGGACCCGCCTCCGTTGCCGCCTGAACCGCCGCCGAGGCCGCCGAAGTTGCCCATCGCGCCGGAGAGGCCCTTGAGGGCGTCGCCGATCTCGCTGGGGACGATCCAGAGCTTGTTGGCGTCGCCCTCGGCGATCTTCGGGAGCATCTGGAGGTACTGGTAGGAGAGGAGCTTCTGGTCCGGGTCTCCGGCGTGGATGGCCTCGAAGACCGTACGGACGGCCTGGGCCTCGCCCTCGGCGCGCAGGGCGGCCGCCTTGGCCTCACCTTCGGCGCGCAGGATCTGGGACTGCTTCTCACCTTCGGCGCGCAGGATCTCGGACTGCCGGACACCTTCGGCCTGGAGGATCGCGGCGCGCTTGTCGCGGTCGGCGCGCATCTGCTTCTCCATCGAGTCCTGGATGGAGGTGGGCGGTTCGATCGCCTTGAGCTCGACGCGGTTGACGCGGATGCCCCACTTGCCGGTGGCCTCGTCGAGGACGCCGCGCAGGGCCGCGTTGATCTCCTCGCGGGAGGTCAGGGTCCGCTCCAGGTCCATGCCGCCGATGATGTTGCGGAGCGTGGTGACGGTGAGCTGCTCGATCGCCTGGATGTAGCTGGCGACTTCGTAGGTGGCGGCCCGCGCGTCGGTCACCTGGTAGTAGATGACGGTGTCGATGTTGACCACCAGGTTGTCCTGGGTGATCACCGGCTGCGGCGGGAAGGGGACGACCTGCTCACGCAGGTCGATGCGGTTGCGGATGGTGTCTATGAACGGGACCACGATGTTGAGGCCCGCGTTGAGTGTCCGCGTGTAGCGGCCGAACCGCTCGACGATGGCCGCGCTGGCCTGTGGGATGACTTGGATCGTCTTGATCAGGGCGATGAAGACCAACACCACCAGAATGATCAGGACGATGATGACCGGTTCCATCGTCGTTCCCCGTACCCTTCTCCGCCTCGGCGACTTCGGCAGATCTTATGGTTGTTGAAGATCTTGCTGGTCGAGTCTGTCAGACCGTCGCGTAGCTGGCGAGGAGTTCACTCCAGTTACGTCCTGCGAGGTCACATGACGATCGCGGTGGCTCCCTCGATGTCCACGACGTCCACTTCCTGGCCTACTTCGTAAGCGCGGTCGGTGTCGAGGGCGCGGGCCGACCAGACCTCTCCGGCCAGCTTGATCCGGCCGCCGGAGGCGTCGACGCGTTCCAGGACGACGGCTTGTCTGCCCTTCAGCGCGTCCACGCCCGTGGCGAGTTGGGGCCGCTGGGCGCGATGCCGGTTCGCGATGGGCCGTACGACGGCGATGCCAGCGGTCGAGACGACGGCGAAGACCGCGACCTGGGCGACGGCTCCGCCGCCGAAGACGCCGGTGACCGCCGCCGCGGCGACGGCGCCCACCGCGAGCATGCCGAGTTCGGGCATCGCGGTGACCACGAGCGCGATGCCGAGCGCTGCCGCGCCGATCAGCCACCACAGCCATGCGTCGATTTCCACATGGTCATGGTAGGTCCGACGCCCCTGTCGCCGACAGGGCGCCCGGCGTGTGAAATGCCGTTCCTGCTCTGGCATTTGTGCGGCGTGGGGCCGGGTCAGGACAGCGGGAGGCCCTGTGCGGTCCAGCGCTCGCCCGCCTGTTCGACGACGAGCGGGAGGCCGAAGCAGAGGGAGAGGTTGCGGGAGGTGAGTTCGAGCTCCAGGGGGCCGGCGGCGAGGACCTTGCCCTGGCGGATCATGAGGACGTGGGTGAAGCCCGGGGGGATCTCCTCGACATGGTGCGTGACCATGAGCATCGAGGGGGCGATGGGGTCGCGGGCGAGCCGGCCGAGGCGGCGGACGAGGTCCTCGCGGCCGCCGAGGTCGAGTCCGGCGGCGGGCTCGTCGAGGAGGAGCAGCTCGGGGTCGGTCATCAGGGCGCGGGCGATGAGGGTGCGCTTGCGCTCACCCTCAGAAAGCGATCCGAACCTGCGCTCCAGGTAGTCGCTCATGCCGAGGCGGTCGAGGAAGGCGCGGGCGCGTCGCTCGTCGATCTCCTCGTAGTCCTCGTGCCAGGTGGCGGTCATGCCGTACGCGGCGGTCAGCACGGTCTCCAGGACCGTCTGGCGCTTGGGGAGCTTCTCGGTCATGGCGATGCCGGCCATGCCGATGCGCGGGCGCAGCTCGAAGACGTCGGTGCCGGGCCTGCCGAGGGTCTCGCCGAGGATGGCGGCGGTGCCCGAGCTGGGGAAGAGGTAGGTGGAAGCGAGGTTGAGGAGGGTGGTCTTGCCGGCGCCGTTCGGGCCCAGGATGACCCAGCGCTCGCCCTCCTTGACCGACCAGGAGACCTGGTCCACCAGAGCCCGGCCCTCGCGGACCACGGATACGTCCTGAAGCTCCAGAACATCGCTCATGAGCGCGTTGTCTCCCCTTGCAGTGTGGCCGGTCTCGGCTGTCGCGTAAGCCTGTGGCTCGGTCCGCCGCGCCGGTGGGCGCAGCCCTCCATGAAATCTACGCCACCGGTCGGTCCGGGCATTCCCTCGGTCCGGGTCTTGGGCTCTCTTAGGGTGGAGGCATGCTCTCGGAACCGCGTGCTGGACGTCTCACAGCTTGGGGAAATGCCCTTTTGGCCGGACTTGTCTCACCTGATGACGCCGTGCTCGCCATCGTCGGCGAGGACGCGGTGCACCGGGTGGAGGGACTGCCCGGGGAGTCGGCGCCCGTCGGGCTCACGCTCGCGCTGGGGCGGCTGCGGACGCTCGGGGTGACCGGGCTGCGGCTCGCGCTGCCCGCGCCCGGGCATCCGCTGGGGCTGAGCGGGCCGCCGGAGTTCAACGCGCGGGCGCTGGACGCCGAGCAGGCGGTGGTCTGTTACGGCGCCTCGTTCGGGCTGGTGCCGGAGGTGTCTGGCTACCGCCAGCGCTCCGCAGACGAGGCCGGGCCCGAGGGTGATGTGCATGTCGAGGTCGTGTGGCATGTGCTGCCGGTGCGGGAGGCGCCGCCCGCGGATGTGCCCTCGCTGGGTGAGGCCGAGCGGGAGCTGGCGGAGGCCCTGCGGGAGGCGACGGAGGTGCTGACGCGGCTGGATGTGGCCGGGTCGGGGCCGGTGGCCGAGGCGGCGGTCGACGCGTATCGGGCGCGGGCCGAGCGGGGGCGGGAAGTGTTGGCGCCGGGGTATCCGCCGCGGGCGGTGCGGGTGCTGGAGCTGGCGCAGCGGGTGGGGACGTTGATCGTGGTGGCGACGGAGAGTGGGCACGGGGGTGCGGTGAGTGCGTCCGAGATGGGGGCGCGGCGGGAGGCGTTGCGGCCGGTGGAGCGGACGGCTCGGCGGGCGCAGGTCGCCGCGTACAACTCCGTTGTGGAGGAGCGGGAGCGGGGGGTGCGGTGACTGTCGGGTGTCGGGTGCTCGGCGTTTGTGCTGGGGGCGGGTGGGTTCGCAGCCCGGCGGTGCGGGGTGGCGCCCGCGCCCGCCCGTGCCGCCCCAGCGGCGCGACTGCCCGCAGGCTGAGCGACGCTGTAAACGACTGACCGGCCTCCCGGGCAGGACCGGGAGGCCGGTGGTCACCTTCGGCTCGGAGACGGAGGTGAAGTCAGTGGTTGACGGCGAGGTTGCCGAACGCCGGGTTCAGGACGCCGATGACGTTCACGCTGTTGCCGGAGACGTTGACCGGGACGTGCACCGGGGCCTGGACCACGTTGCCCGAGGCGACGCCCGGCGAGCCGATGGCGCTGCCGTCGGCGTGCGAGCCGTTCGTGGCGGAGGCCATGCCCGCACCGGCGGCCAGCAGTCCACCGGTCACCATCGTCACGGCAGCGGCCTTCTTCAGGTTCTTCACTTCTGAGCCCTCCTTGCGATCGCCGCGGCAGGCGCCGCGGCACGCACTGGAGAACGGCCGAGATCCACCGAGGATGCGCCATGCGAGGGACATTCCCACGACAGTATGAATCTCGGTCCGGAGTGGAACCTTCCGCGTTGCCGTGGGGTGAGCGTGTCAGCCGGTCACGCCATGGCGAACGGCCCACAGGGCGGCCTGGGTTCGGTCGGACAGGTCGAGCTTCATCAGGATGTTCGAGACGTGGGTCTTGACGGTCTTCTCGGAGAGGACGAGCGCGCGGGCGATCTCCCGGTTGGAGCGGCCGTCCGCTATCAGGCCGAGTACCTCACGCTCCCGGTCGGTGAGCGAGCCGGCCCTTCCCGGCCCCGAGTTGGCCTCCTCCTGGGACAACAGGGCGCCCGCGACCTCCGGCTGGAGGAGGATGTGCCCGGCGTGGACGGAGCGGATGGCTCCGGCGAGGGCGTCGGGGTCTACGTCCTTGTAGACATATCCGGCGGCACCCGCCCGCAGGGCCGGCACCACCGTGCGCTGCTCGGTGAAGCTGGTGACGACCAGCACGCGCGCGGGGTTGCCGAGTTCGCGGAGTCTGCGCAGGGCGTCGACACCGTCCATGCCCGGCATCTTGACGTCCATGAGGATGACGTCGGGCTTCAACTCCTCGGCGCGGTCCACTCCCTCGGCGCCGTCCGCGGCCTCGCCGACGACCTCGATGTCGTCCTGCACCTCGAGGAACGTGCGCAGGCCCCGGCGGACGACCTGGTGGTCGTCGACGAGCAGCACCTTGATTGCGTCAGCCACCGGGGACCTCCATCTCGATCGTGGTGCCCTTGCCGGCCACCGATTCCACGGTCAGCGTGCCACCTGCCCCGCTCGTCCGGTCTCGCATGGAGACCAGGCCCAGATGGCGCCCCGCGCGACGCACCGCCTGGGGGTCGAAGCCGCAGCCGTCGTCCGTGACCCGCAGGACGGCTCCGCCGCCGCGTCGGTCCAGGGTCACGTCGACGTGGTCGGCGCCGGAGTGGCGCAGGGCGTTGTGCAGGGCCTCCTGGGCGACGCGCAGGACGGCTTCTTCCTGGGAGGCGGGCAGGACCTTCACGCCATGGCAGGCGAAGGTCACGCGGGCGGTGTGGGCGCGGTCGAGGACCTGAATCTGCGTGCGGAGGGTGGCCACGAGGCCGTCCTCGTCGAGGGCCGCGGGGCGCAACTCGACGACCGCGGCGCGCAGTTCGTCGGCGGCCTCGGCGGCCAGCACCGCCACCTGATGGAGCTCCCCCTTGGCGCGGGAGGGGTCCCGGTCCACCAGGCGGGCCGCGGCCTGGGCCGTCAGGCGGAGGGAGAAGAGCTTCTGGCTGACCGCGTCGTGCAGTTCGTGAGCGAGGCGGGAGCGCTCCTCGGCGATGGTCAGTTCGCGGCTGCGTTCGTAGAGGCGGGCGTTGGTGAGGGCGATCGCGGCGTGCTGGGCGAGGATGCCGAGGAGTTCCTCGTCCTCCGCTGTGAAGCCGCAACTGCCTTCCGGTTTCGGACAGTTCTTGTTGGCCAGGAAGAGCGCGCCGATGACCTCGTCGCCGTCACGGATCGGCAGGCCCAGGAAGTCGACCAGGTCGGGGTGGGCCTTCGGCCAGCCCTCGAAGCGGGGGTCCTTGCGGACGTCGGCGAGGCGCTCGGACCTGGCCTCGTGCAGCATCGCGGCGAGGATGCCGTGCTGGCGCGGGAGGGGGCCGATGGCCTTCCACTGTTCCTCGCTGACGCCGTCGACCACGAACTGGGCGAAGCCGCCGTGATCGTCCGGCACGCCGAGCGCGGCGTACTGCGCGTCGAGCAGCTCGCGGGCCGAGGCGACGATCGTCTTGAGGACGTCGCGCACCTCGAGATGCCTGCTCATGGCCAGCAACGCGGAACTCACCGCGGCGAGGCCGGACCGGGGACCGTGACTCATGTCATCACGGTACCGGCGGGCTGTGACAGCGCGGATCGGACCAGTGGCGGCGGGTGCCCGGTCCGGTGGGCCTAGGTCGCGAGGCCGAGTCGGCAGGGCGGCGCGGCGTAGGACCGGGGGCGCCGGGCCTGTGGCGTAGGGCGAAGGGCCCCGGTGGATGCGGCCCGCGTCCGAGGCGGTCCGGGCGGCTCCGTTCCTACGTTGAGGGCACGCGATCACGACGAGGGAGCCGATCATGCCGGTTGCGATCATCACCGGGGCCTCGAAGGGCCTGGGCCGTGCGCTCGCCGAGGCCCTGGCCGGGCGTGGCTGGGACCTGGTGCTCGATGCCAGGGGTGCCGAGGCGCTGTCGGAGGCGGCCGGGGCCGTGTCCGCGCACGGCACGCGCGTGACCGCCCTGCCCGGGGACGTCACCGACGCCCGGCACCGGGCGGAGCTGGTGTCGGCGGCGTGGCGGCTGGGCGGCGTCGACCTGCTGGTGCACAACGCGAGCGCGCTGGGCGCCCAGCCGCTGGTGCGGCTGGAGGAGCTGCCCCTGGACGGGCTGCGCCGGGCACTGGAGGTGAACCTCGTGGCGGGGCTCGGCCTGGTCCAGGAGGCGCTGCCGCTGCTGCGGGCTTCGGGGGCGGGCACGGTCGTCGCCGTCAGCTCGGACGCGGCGGCCGAGGCGTACGAGACCTGGGGCGGCTACGGGGCGTCCAAGGCGGCTCTGGACCATCTGATGGCGGTGCTCGCCGTGGAGGAGCCGGGGCTGCGGGTCTGGGCGGTGGATCCCGGGGACATGGCCACGGACCTGTACGCGGCGGCCGTACCGGACGATCACGATCCGCGGCCGGAGCCGGCGGCTGTGGTGCCGGGGTTCCTGCGGCTGCTGGACGAGCGTCCGCCGAGCGGGCGGTACGGGGCTCCGGCCCTGCTGGACGGGGCCCGATGACACCGGCGGTGCGCGTACCGGAGGAACTGTCGGCCCGGGTGCCGATCGAGCAGCGGGGGCCGGGGCTGGACCGGGACGCCGTACGGATGCTGGTGTCGCGGGGTGCCGGGGTGGCGCATCACACGTTCTCGGAGCTGCCGCGGCTGTTGCGGGCGGGGGATCTGCTCGTGGTCAACACCTCGGCCACGCTGGCGGCGGCCGTCGACGGATGGATCGGGCACGCGCGCGTAGTGGTGCACTTCTCCACCTCCGGGGACGACGGCCGCTGGGCGGTGGAGCTGCGGGAGCCCGACGGGCGGGGCACCACGCGCGCGCGTGCGGCCGAGCCCGCGGGGACGGAGGTGTGTCTGGCGGGAGGCGTACGGCTGGTGCTGGAGGAGGCGCTGAGCGGGCGGAGCGAGCGGCTGTGGTGGGCGCGGGTGGCCGGGCCCGGGATTGCGGGGCTGCTGCGGGAGTACGGGCGGCCCATTCGCTACTCCTATACGGAGCGGGACCAGCCGCTGTCCGTCTACCAGACGGTGTTCGCGCTGCCGTCGGCGGACGGGGCGGGCTCTGCGGAGATGCCGAGTGCGGCGCGGCCCTTCACGGCGCGGCTGGTGGCGGAGCTGGTGGGCCGGGGGGTGCGGTTCGCGCCGGTGACGCTGCACACGGGGGTGGCGTCGGCGGAGGCGCACGAGCCGCCGTATCCGGAGCGCTTCGTGGTGCCTGCGGCGTCGGCGCGGCTGATCAACGCCGCGAAGGCCGGTGCGGGCCGGGTTCTCGCGGTCGGGACGACGGCGGTGCGGGCCGTGGAGTCGGCGGCGGGTGCCGACGGGGTCGTACGGCCTCGGGCGGGGTGGACCTCTCTCGTGGTGACCCCGGAGCGCGGGGTGCGGGTGGTGGACGGGCTGCTGACCGGGCTGCACGAGCCGGAGGCCTCGCATCTGCTGATGCTGGAGGCGATCGCGGGGCGGGCGGCGGTCGAGCGCGGCTACGAGGCCGCACTGCAGGGCCGTTACCTGTGGCACGAGTTCGGGGACGTGCACCTCGTCCTGCCGGGGCAGAGCCGTGACAGGCCGCTCACACAGTGCATTGCTCAAGCAACTGCCAGTGAGGCCGGGCCTCGCCCGATGTGAGCCCTCGCATAGGACCCACGTCACGTACGAAAGGACGTAGGAGACAAAGCCGCACCTTTTGAGCGGCGCATACGGTCCAGTCTGCCCCGATTTGCCCTTCCCTGATCCACTATCTCCCTTCGTACGTCACACCTTTGCCACGCCATTTTGCGGCCGCTAAGAATGGCTGCCGTCGCTCAGCGCCGTGGGTTCACCTCCGCGGCGTTTGTGTCGGAAACACACCGAGTCCAACGCCGGACGCCGAGCGACTCCCGCGCTATTCGAAGAGGTCCAACCACCATGCCCAAGAACATCTTCAGCCGTGGCCCCAGTCGTAACCTGACCCGTCACCACAAGATCGCCATGGCGGGTGTCGCCACCCTCGGCGCCGCCGCCATCGGGTTCTCCGCGGTGCCGAGCGGTGCTTCGACGAAGACCACGACGGAAGCCGCTCAGTCGGCTCCGGTGGCGTTCAGCAACCAGCAGATCAAGGACGTGAAGGCGAGCGTCACCGACCAGATGGCCGGTGCCAGCCTGAAGGCCGAGCAGATCGAGGCGAAGAAGAAGGCCGACGCCGCGGCTGCCGCCAAGAAGAAGGCCGCCGCCGAGGCGGCGAAGAAGAAGGCCGAGGCCGCGCGCGAGGCCAAGGAGGCCGCGAGCCGCGACGCCAAGCGCGCCGAGGCCAAGAAGGCCGCCGCCAAGAGCTACCCGAACAACCTCGACGGCTGGATCCGCGAGTCGCTCGACATCCTGAAGAAGCACGACATCCCGGCGTCCTACGACGGCATCCACCGCAACATCATCCGCGAGTCGTCCGGTGACCCGAAGGCCATCAACAACTGGGACATCAACGCCATCAACGGCATCCCGTCGAAGGGCCTGCTGCAGGTCATCCCGCCGACCTTCAAGACCTGGCACGTCCCCGGCACCTCCTGGGACATCTACGACCCGGTCGCCAACATCACCGCCGCCTGCAACTACGCGGCCGACAAGTACGGCTCGATGGACAACGTCGACAGCGCGTACTGAGGTAGCGCGGACCTCTGCTCGCTGAACGGAACGCCGAAGGGCGGCACCCTCCTGGCGGGGTGCCGCCCTTCGGGCGTCTTACCGAGGTGACTACTTGCGCATGACCTCGGGTTCGTGGCGTCGCAGGAAGCGGGCCACGAAGAAGCCGCAGAGCACGCCGAGCGCGAGGAGCGCGCCCATGTCCATGGCCCAGGCGCCGACCGTGTGCTCCCACAGCGGATCGTTGTCCCCGGCGGTCTCCGGCGGGGCGATCTTGTTGAAGTCCAGCGTGGCGCCGGACGCGGCGACCGCCCAGCGCGACGGCATCAGGAACGAGAACTGGTTGACGCCGATCGAGCCGTGCAGCGTGAACAGGCAGCCCGTGAAGACGACCTGGATGATGGCGAACATCACCAGCAGCGGCATGGTCTTCTCGGCGGTCTTCACCAGCGAGGAGATGATCAGGCCGAACATCATCGAGGTGAAGCCCAGGGCCATGATCGGCACGGACAGCTCGACGAGCGTGGCGCCGCCGAAGACCAGGCCCTCCTCGGGGATCTCCCGGGTGGAGAAGCCGATGACGCCGACCAGCAGGCCCTGCAGCACGGTGATCATGCCGAGCACGAACACCTTGGACATCAGATACGCCGAGCGGGACAGGCCGGTCGCGCGCTCCCGCTCGTAGATGACCCGTTCCTTGATCAGCTCACGGACGGAGTTCGCCGCGCCCGCGAAGCAGGCGCCGACGGCGAGGATCAGCAGGACCGTGGTGGCGGTGCCGTTCGGGATGATCCGGCCGGACTGCGGGTTGACCGGGTTCGGCAGCAGGCCCTTGTCCGCGTCGATGAGCAGGCTGACCGCGCCGAGCACGGCCGGCAGGATCACCATCAGGGCCAGGAAGCCCTTGTCGGACGCGATCACCGAGACGTAGCGCCGCACCAGCGTGACGAACTGGGACATCCAGCCCTGTGGCTTCGGCGGCTTCATCGCCTGCATGGGCGGAACCTGTACGGACTGCGGCGCCACGGCGTCGATGTCCGCGGCGTACATCTGGTAGTGCTGCGAGCCCTTCCAGCGGCCCGCCCAGTCGTAGTCGCGGTAGTTCTCGAAGGCGGAGAAGACATCGGCCCAGGTGTCGTAGCCGAAGAAGTTCAGCGCCTCCTCGGGCGGGCCGAAGTAGGCGACGGAGCCGCCCGGCGCCATCACGAGGAGCTTGTCGCAGATCGCCAGCTCGGCCACGGAGTGGGTGACGACGAGGACCGTACGGCCGTCGTCGGCGAGGCCGCGCAGCAGCTGCATGACGTCGCGGTCCATGCCCGGGTCGAGGCCGGAGGTCGGCTCGTCCAGGAAGATCAGCGAGGGCTTGGTGAGCAGCTCCAGGGCCACGGAGACGCGCTTGCGCTGGCCGCCGGAGAGGGAGGTGACCTTCTTCTCCTTGTGGATGTCCAGCTTCAGCTCGCGCAGCACCTCGTCGATACGGGCCTCGCGCTCGCGGGCCGTGGTGTCGGCGGGGAAACGGAGCTTGGCCGCGTACTTCAGGGCCTTCTTGACGGTCAGTTCCTTGTGCAGGATGTCGTCCTGCGGGACCAGACCGATGCGCTGGCGCAGCTCGGCGAACTGCTTGTAGAGGTTCCGGTTGTCGTAGAGGACCTCGCCCTGGTCGGCCGGGCGGTAGCCGGTGAGCGCCTTGAGCAGGGTCGACTTGCCGGAGCCGGACGGGCCGATGACCGCGATGAGCGACTTCTCGGGGACGCCGAAGGAGACGTCCTTGAGGATCTGCTTGCCGCCGTCGACCGTGACGGTCAGATGGCGGGCGGAGAAGGACACCTCACCGGTGTCGACGAACTCCTCGAGCCGGTCCCCGACGATCCGGAACGTGGAGTGGCCGACGCCGACGACATCGGCCGCGCCGAGCAACTGCCCGCCGCCCTTGGGGATCGGCAGGCCGTTGACGTACGTGCCGTTGTGCGAGCCGAGGTCGCGGATCTCCATGCGGCCGTCGGGCGTGGCGTGGAACTCGGCGTGGTGCCGGGAGACCTGCAGGTCGGAGACGACCAGCTCGTTCTCCAGGGCGCGGCCGATGCGCATCACGCGGCCGAGGGAGAACTGGTGGAACGTGGTGGGGCTGCGGTCGCCGTGGGCCGGCGGCGCCCCCGCGGCACCGCCGGGGGCCTGCTGCTGCGGGATGTGCCCGCCGGGCTGCTGCGGCTGCTGCCAGCCGGCCTGCGGAGCCTGCTGCTGGTGGGGCGCCTGCTGGGCCCAGCCGGGGTTCGCGCCCTGCGCCGCGTACGGCTGCTGCTGGGGCTGGGCCTGCGGCGTGGCGACGGAGGAGGCGGCGTCGGAGAGGTTCAGACGCGGTCCGTCGGTGGCGTTGCCCAGGTTCACCCCCGAGCCCGGGCCGAGCTCCAGGTGGTGGATCCGCTGCCCCTGCACGAACGTGCCGTTGGTGCTGCCATGGTCCTCGATGACCCAACTGCGGCCGTTGAAGCTGACCGTGGCGTGACGCCAGGAGACCCTGGCGTCGTCGAAGACGACGTCCCCCTGCGGATCACGTCCGAGGGTGTATGCCCTGGACGGATCGAGCGTCCAGGTACGTCCGTTTGATTCCAGTACGAGTTCCGGCACTCCATGCCCCACTGAGTTGTCCCCCGAGTTACCCCCGACATGGGGAGTCTAGGGATGTCGAACATCGGGGGGAACTATTTCAGGAGCGGCCCCCTGACCGAAAGTCGGGCCTTGTGAAAACCGCGGACGGGCACCTCGGCCGATTCCGTTGACGGGGTTGAAACCGGGCCGGAGAGTGGTATTTCGTCGCGAGGGGGACATGCGCGGAGTTCCCGCCGCGTAGCGGATCGGGGGGTCTGCCATGGGTGCCGGTACAGGTGTCGAGAAGGCGAGTGACGGCACGCGCGTGCCGTGGGGGGACGTGCTGATGTCCGCCGTCGCCGCTGTGAGCTGGGCGTTGATCGGGATGGCGGGCACGGCGGCGCTGGGGCTGCGGCTGCTGGAGGCGGACGCGGCGGGCTCGTTGGGACCGATGACTGCGGCGGTGGTGGCCCTTGGGGCCGGTGGTTCGGTCACACCGTCCGGAGATGTGTCGGTGTTCGGCCTCACGGGCGCGGAAGCGGACACCGCCATCGAGATCACGCCACTGGGGGTGAGCCTGGTCGGGGCGGTGCTGCTGTCGTACTTCTTCCTGCGGTCCTTGCGGGCGGCGGGAGTTGTGATCTCACCGGCCGAACTCCTCGCGCGTGCGGGCGCGGTGGTCGCGTTGTTCGTGGCGATGCTGGGCGGGCTGGCGTGGGCGGGGCACGACGTCATCACGATCGACGGCGGCTCGCTGGGGCTGGACGACCTGACCGGCGGGAGCGGGGGCGGAAACGGCGGCCTGGAGATCCCCGGGCTCGGGGACGTCGGGGACATCGGCGGGCTGCTGCCGGACCGGATCGGGGACCTGGTCGACGCGCAGGCGGCGGTCGGTTTCACGGTCGACACCGTGCCCACGCTGTTCGGCGGTCTTGGCTGGTCGGCCGGGATCCTCCTCGTAGCCCTGCTGGCCTCGCGCCGCACGCCGCTGCCCCCGGGGTGGGAGGCCGTGCACCGGGTCGTACGGCCGGCCGTTTCCGCGGTGGTGACCGTGCTGCTGGTGGCCGTGGCGGCGGGGTTCGCCGCGGCGGCGTACGCGGCGAGCGGCGACGACCACCCAGAGCGCGTCGCCGGCGCGGCGCTGCTCGGGGCACCGAACGGGGTGTGGCTGGGCGTGCCGATCGGCCTGTTCGTGCCATGGGACGGCCGGGCAACGGGTGAACTGACCCGTTTCCTGCCCGACCCGCTGGACGACCTGCTCGTGGCCCGCCCCGACCAGCAGGTGACGCTGGGGAGGCTGGCCGAGCTGGACGGGCGGGTGTGGCTGCTCGGGGTGGCGGCGGCGCTGATGATGCTGCTGGCGGGGGTGCTGACGGCGGTGCGGTCGCCGGTGGGGAGCGTCGCCGAGGTGCGGGCGGGGGCGGCGACACGGGGTTCCGGTGCCCTCGGTTTCGCGGGCAGGTGCGCGCTGCGGCTGGGGGTCGCGACCGCGCTGGCCCTGCCGCTGCTGGCCTGGCTGACGGATGTGTCCGTGACCGCCTCCCTGTCCGTGCTCGGCTTCGACGCGTTCGGCGCGGGCATCGAACTGCACGGGCATCTCGGCATGGCCCTGCTGCTGGGCGCGGTGTGGGGCGCGGGGGCCGGGGCCGTGGGGGCGTTGCTGGCGTGGGCGAGCGGGGCCGCCGGGCGGTCGGCGGCGGCGTTGGCCCGGGGGGACGGGTCGGCGGGGGCGGGGGGTGGCTCGGGGGTGGGCCGACACGACGAGGGCATGGGCCGGAACGGCGGGGGCCAGGGCCGGTACGACCAGGCCGGGCGGCACGACGAGGGCCAGGGCCAGCACGACCAGGCCGGGCGGCACAACGAGGGCCAGGGCCAGCACGACCAGGCCGGGCGGCACAACGAGAGCCAGGGCCAGCACGACCAGGCCGGGCGGCACGACGAAGGCCAGATCCGGCACGACGAGGGCACCCGTCAGTCCGGGGACCGGGGCGATCCGCAGGGCGAGCCGGCGTCGTACGGGAGGGAAGCCGGGCCCTACGCGCCGGGTACGCCGTACCGGCCGCCGAACCCGGCCACCAATCCGTACCTCCGGGTGCCGGACGAACTGCGAGAACCGGAGGACGCGCGGCCTGCCGGTGAGGAGCGGCGGCCGGGAGAGACCTGGAGGGGCCCCGGCGACGCGCGCCGGGGCCGGCAGGCTGAAGAGCGGTCGGACCCGGGGGCCGCCGAGCCCGGGAACGGCGACGTGTACGGCGCGCCCACCGTGGCGCGGCCGGTCGGGCCGCCTCCGCGAGGCCCCCGCCAGCCGCCCGGGCCGCGGGGCGGGAACGGGCCGCCACCCCCGCCGCCTCCCCCGCCGCCGCGGAAGCCGCGGGGCGGGAGGTGATCCCGAGGCCGGAGGGACGCCGTACCGGTACGCAAGATTCACGCCATCGACACGACACCCAGTGTTCGCCGTCCGCCAGCCGGACCTCACGGGCGGTGTGACCTGCCCGCCCGATACGGTGGAACCACCATGAGCGCATCGCAGACCTCGTCCTCTGACGTCCCCACCCTCCTTGTCAAGATCTTCGGCAAGGACAGGCCGGGCATCACGGCCGGCCTCTTCGACACCCTCGCCGCCTTCTCCGTCGACGTCGTCGACATCGAGCAGGTCGTCACCCGTGGCCGGATGGTGCTGTGCGCGCTCGTGACCGAGCCGCCCCCCGGTCTCGAGGGAGATCTGCGGGCGACCGTCCACAGCTGGGCCGAGTCGATGAGGATGCAGGCGGAGATCATCTCCGGCCTCGGCGACAACCGGCCGCGCGGACTGGGCCGCTCCCTGGTCACCGTGCTCGGGCATCCGCTCACCTCGGAGGCGACCGCCGCGGTCACCGCGCGGATCACCAGGACCGGCGGCAACATCGACCGTATCTTCCGGCTCGCCAAGTACCCCGTGACCGCGGTCGAGTTCGCCGTGTCCGGCGTGGAGACCGAGCCGCTGCGCACCGCCCTGGCGCCCGACGCGGCGAAGCTCGGCATCGACGTGGCGGTCGTCGCCGCCGGTCTGTACCGGCGTGCGCAGCGCCTGGTCGTCATGGACGTCGACTCGACGCTGATCCAGGACGAGGTCATCGAGCTGTTCGCCGCGCACGCCGGGTGTGAGGACAAGGTCGCCGAGGTGACGGCGGCCGCGATGCGCGGGGAGCTGGACTTCGAGCAGTCCCTGCACGCGCGCGTGGCGCTGCTGGAGGGGCTGGACGCCTCGGTGGTGGACAAGGTGCGCAGCGAGGTGCGGCTGACGCCGGGCGCCCGCACGCTGATCCGGACGCTGAAGCGGCTCGGCTACCAAGTCGGTGTCGTCTCGGGCGGGTTCACCCAGGTCACCGACGATCTGAAGGAGCGGCTGGGGCTGGACTTCGCCCACGCCAACACGCTCGAGATCGTCGACGGCAGGCTGACGGGCAAGGTGACCGGCGAGATCGTCGACCGCGCGGGCAAGGCCCGGCTGCTGCGCCGGTTCGCGGCGGAGGCGGGCGTGCCGCTGTCGCAGACCGTGGCGATCGGTGACGGTGCGAACGACCTGGACATGCTGAACGCGGCCGGTCTGGGCGTCGCCTTCAATGCCAAGCCGGTGGTGCGCGAGGCCGCGCACACCGCGGTGAACTTCCCGTTCCTGGACACGGTCCTCTACCTGCTGGGCGTCACGCGCGAAGAGGTCGAGGCGGCGGACACCCTCGACACGGTCTGAAGCAGGCAGGAGGGGCCCGGCACCGTGCGGTGCCGGGCCCCTGTCACCGCCACACGGTCACGCGGCGACGGTCACTCGGTCGGCGCCCAGTAGTCCCGCAGCGCGGCCACGCCCGGCTCCACGCTCTTCCACGAGCCGGTGAACGACAGGACGGCGAAGGCGGCGGCCGGGAACCCGCGGCGGTCCATCCGCTCGCGGGCGTCGTCCTCGGCCGAGCCCGCCAGGATGTCGGCGAGGCCCTGGATGCCCGGGTTGTGGCCGATCATGAGGACGTTCCGCACATCGTCGGGGGTCTCGTTGAGCACGGCGATCAGTTCGCCCGGCGAGGCGTCGTAGATCCGCTCTTCGTAGACGGTTTTCGGCCGATGCGGGAACTCATGGACGGCGAGCTTCCAGGTCTCCCGGGTCCGGACCGCGGTGGAGCACAGGGCCAGGTCGAAGGGGATGCCGGTGTCGGCCAGCCTGCGCCCGGCCTCCGCCGCGTCTTTTCGGCCCCGGTCGGCGAGCGGACGCTCGTGATCGGTCACCTGTGGCCAGTCGGCTTTCGCATGGCGGAAGAGGACAATCGTACGGGGTTCTGCGACGCTCATGAGATCCAGCTTCGCATGAAACACGCCATCGGGCGCAGGGAGTTGACCACCGGCTTCGGCGGTGCTCAGCGGGCTGTCAGCTGCTGCAGTCGCTCGAAGAGGTGGGTGACCACGGGGTCACCGGTGGCCGCGTGGGCGTCGGACGGGTTCAGGATCAGGGCGAGCAGGGCCGTGAAGAGAAGCGCCGGCAGGGCCAGGGCCCACCAGGGAAGCCGGCTGTCTGCGCCGGACCGGGTCGCCGGGTGGGGCGGGGTCTGCGTAGGGGCCGACATGGGTGCCTCCGCTCTTCGAGTGGCCGGTGGCCCCCGTCTCACGGCCACACCTCGAAGTTACGGAATCCGCGCCGGCCAACCCATCCGGTGACCCACCCACTTGACCCTGACCCTCACCCCCTAGGGGACAGGGGGGCTGGCCCCACCATCGGCGGGGCCAGGGCCGGTCACGGCGAGGCGATCGTCGCGATGACGCCGATGACGATGAAGATCGCGAAGAATGCGCCGAACACGAGCAGCATCTTCTTCTGACCATGCTGGGGATTCGGATCGAGCACTGGCATGGGGCAAGTGTCGCACCCACCCCGGGCGCGGTACCCCCCGGGGTGAGGCCGCCACGACGGGGCCGGGATTCAGCGGCCCGCCTCGTCCTCCACCGTGCGGTTGCGGCCCGCCAGCCAGCCGACCACGACCTGCGGGACCATCAGGGCGCTCATCAGCGTGATCGGCAGGCCCCAGCCGCCACTGTGCTGGTAGAGGACGCCCACCAGGAGCGGTCCCGGGATGGAGATGAGGTAGCCGGTGCTCTGCGCGAACGCCGACAGCTGGGCCACACCCGGGCCGGTCCTGGCCCGCATGCCGACCATGGTGAGGGCGAGCGGGAAGGCGCAGTTCGCGACGCCGAGCAGCAGGGCCCAGGCCCAGGCGCCGTCGGCCGGCGCGAGATACAGCCCGGCGTAGCCGATCAGGCCGCAGATGCCCAGGGCCAGCACGATCGGGCCCTGGTGCGGCAGCCGCGTGGCCAGGCGGGGTATGACGAAGGCCAGGGGCACGCCCATCGCCATGGTGAGCGCCAGCAGCAGTCCGGCGGTGCCGGCGGGCACGCCGGCGTCCCGGAAGATCTGCGCCATCCAGCCCATCGTGATGTAGGCGGCGGTGGCCTGGAGCCCGAAGAAGACGGCCAGCGCCCAGGCGGTACGGCTCCGGGTGATCCGCATCCTCGGTACCTCCCCGCGCGCGGGATCCGCCGCGGCGGGGGCGGGAGTCTCCTCGCGGCCGGCTTCCGACAGGTCCTCGCTTTCGGCTTCCGACCGGTCCTCGCGCCCGGCTCCCGTCCGGACGGAGGCCGACGCCGCCGCGCGCCCCCGCACGAACGGCAGCCACGGCAGGATCGCCGCGACGGCGAGCCCCGACCACAGGGCCAGGCCCGACTGCCAGCTTCCGCCCAGCGCGTCGGACACGGGCACCGTGACCGCGGCCGCGAGGGACGTGCCCAGGGCGAGTCCCATGGAGTAGACCCCGGTCATGGAGCCCACACGGTCGGGGAACCACTGCTTGACGATGGCCGGCATCAGGACGTTGCTGACCGCGATGCCCATCAGGGCGAGGGCACTGGCGGCCAGGAAGCCGGCCGTGCCGCCGGCGTACGGCCGGATCGCCAGGCCGGTGGCGATGGCCGCCATGCCGGCGCACACCACGGCGCCCGCCCCGAAGCGGCGGGCGAGCCGCGGGGCCATGACGCCGAAGACGGCGAAGCACAGCGGCGGTACGGAGGTGAGCAGTCCGGCCACGCTGCCGCTCATGCCGAGCCCGTCGCGGACCTCCTCCAGGAGGGCGCCGAGGCTGGTGATGGCGGGCCGGAGGTTCAGGGCGGACAGCACGATGCCGAGGACGAGCAGCCGTGTCGTCCACGCGCGCGTGGACGGGCCGCCCGGTTTCCGGGCGTCGTGCGCGGCCGAGCTGCGAACGGTCGGGGGCGTCATCGTCCGGGTTTCCTCACTAGCCATGAGGCCCATCATAGAATCATGGGATGATTGACTGTCCAATCCGTCCACTCCTCGGCTGCCGTCCGGCGCCCCGGCCGTGCGAAGGTGAGCCATGCCTCTGAGCCATCCCCGTCGTTCGGCGCTGTCCGAACAGGTCATCGCCGCGCTGCGGGCCCAGATCACGTCGGGCGAGTGGCCGGTCGGCTCCCGCATCCCGACCGAGCCGGAACTGGTCGAGCAGCTGGGCGTCGCCCGCAACACGGTCCGAGAGGCCGTCCGCGCGCTGGCGCACAACGGCCTGCTGGACATCCGCCAGGGCTCCGGCACGTACGTCGTGGCGACGAGTGAGCTGGCGGGAGTGATGCAGCGGCGGTTCGCCGGCGCCGACCCCCGGCACATCGCCGAGCTGCGCTCCACGCTGGAGTCGTCCGCCGCCCGGCTGGCCGCCGAGCGGCGGACCGAGAAGGACCTCAAGCAACTCGACGCGCTGCTGCTGCGGCGTGAGGAGGCCTGGGAGTCGGGTGACGCGGAGGCCTTCGTGACCGCGGACGCGACCTTCCACCTGGCCGTGGTGTCCGCCTCCCACAACGACGTGATGACGGCCATGTACGCGGACCTGGGCGAGGTGCTGCGGGACTGGCTGCGCGAGGACGTCGGCGAGGAGCTGACTCCGGAGACGTACATGGATCACGGGCGGCTGCTCGACGCGATCCGCACGGGGAACGCGGACGGGGCGGGGGCCGAGGCGGCCCGCTACCCGTTCCTGTGCCGCCTGGGCGGGATCAGCTCGCCCGCCGGTGGCTGACCCACGCGTCGCCGACTTCCTTCCAGCATCGTCCCGTGAGCCGCACGGTCTGCGCGGGCCCGGCCTCCACCGGGGAGCTGTCGGTGTCGATGTCCCACCAGCGGGCGCACTCGACGTGCAGGCTCACGCGGTCGGTCTCCGGATAGGGGTTGTGACAGAACGCGGTCACCCTGGAGTCGTCGACACGGATCCGGCACGCGGCGCCGAAGAGGTCTGCCCGCTCCCGCTCGTCGTCGGCGGGCACGCGCGCGTGCGGCACCGCCTCGTACGCCAGGGTCAGCACGAGAGCGGCGGCGACGGACAGTGAGGCCATGCGGCGGGACAAGCGCACAAGGGTTCCTCCTCGGCCGTGCTGGGGAGGGGACCGCGTGGTGAACGCGTACTCCAGGGTGCCCGGCTGTGGGCCTCCCCCGCCCGGCCGGCTGGGCCGAACGGGTGACGCCCCGCTCCCCGCGCGCTGCGGGGAACGGGGCGTCGACGGCGTACGGCGGATCAGGCGCCGATGGCGTGCAGACCGCCGTCCACGTGGATGATCTCGCCCGTGGTCTTCGGGAACCAGTCGCTCAGCAGCGCGACGATGCCGCGGCCGGCCGGCTCGGGGTCCTTGAGATCCCACTCCAGCGGCGAACGGTCGTCCCACACGGCGGCCAGCTCGCCGAAGCCCGGGATGGACTTGGCGGCCATGGAGGCGAGAGGGCCGGCGGAGACGAGGTTGCAGCGGATGTTCTGCTTGCCCAGGTCGCGGGCGACGTAACGGCTGGTGGCCTCCAGGGCGGCCTTGGCCGGGCCCATCCAGTCGTACTGCGGCCAGGCGAACTTCGCGTCGAAGGTGAGGCCGACGACCGAGCCGCCGTTCTGCATCAGCGGCAGACAGGCCATGGTCAGCGACTTCAGTGAGTACGCCGAGACGTGCATGGCCGTGCTGACCGACTCGAACGGCGTGTTCAGGAAGTTGCCGCCGAGGGCGTCCTGCGGCGCGAAGCCGATGGAGTGCACGACCCCGTCGAGGCCGCCGAGCTCCTCGCCGACGACGTCGGCCAGGCGCCCGAGGTGCTCGTCGTTCGTGACGTCGAGCTCGATGACCTTGGTGGGCTTGGGCAGCTTCCTGGCGATGCGCTCGGTCAGCGTGGGCCGCGGGAACGCCGTCAGGATGATCTCGGCGCCCTGCTCCTGGGCCAGCTTGGCGGCGTGGAAGGCGATGGAGGACTCCATCAGCACACCGGTGATCAGGACGCGCTTGCCCTCGAGAATTCCGCTCATGGTGATCAGTGACCCATTCCCAGTCCGCCGTCAACCGGGATGACGGCTCCAGTGATGTACGAGGCGTCGTCCGAGGCGAGGAACCGCACCGTCGCGGCGATCTCCTCCGGCTGGGCGTACCGCCCGAGCGGGACCTGCTTGACGATGTTCTCGCGCTGCTCGTCGGTGAGCGCCTTGGTCATGTCGGTGTCGACGAAGCCGGGCGCGACGACGTTGAAGGTGAGGTTGCGCGAACCCAGCTCACGGGCGAGGGAGCGCGCGAAGCCGACCAGGGCGGCCTTGGAGGCGGCGTAGTTGGCCTGGCCCGGGCCGCCGTACAGGCCGACGACCGAGGAGATCAGGACGACGCGGCCCTTCTTGGCGCGCAGCATGCCGCGGTTGGCCCGCTTGACCACGCGGAAGGTGCCGGTGAGGTTGGTGTCGATGACCGAGGTGAAGTCCTCCTCGGACATGCGCATCAGGAGCTGGTCCTTGGTGATGCCGGCGTTGGCGACGAGGATCTCGACGGGGCCGTGGGCCTCCTCGATCTCCTTGTAGGCCTGCTCCACCTGCTCGGCTTCGGTGATGTCGCACTTGACGGCCAGGCAGCCCAATTCCGTCAGGGCGGCCGGCGGCTCACCCGAGCGGTACGTGATGGCGACCTTGTCGCCCGCATCGGCGAAAGCACGGGCGATGGCGAGGCCGATGCCCCGGTTTCCTCCGGTGACGAGAACCGAGCGGCTCAACGGATCACCCTTTCGATAGCGGTCTGATGCCCGCCCGGGCGCCTGGACGACAGGCGGCGATGACAGGCGGCTTCCTCGAAAACCTATCGGTCCGGGCACGCCCGCGGACAATCGGGCACCGACAGTGGCGTACGGGACTCACTGTCGGGTTTCTACAGTCGACCGCTAGATTATTCCGCCGTTCCGGGTGCGTAGACGGGCAGCCCTTGGGAGCGCGCTGTCTCGAGCATCTTGCGGTCGTACGTCACTACTGCGGTCACGTCGTCACGCAGCGACAGTGCGCTGGCCACATGGATCGCGTCCAGCGTTCCCAGGCGCCCGACCAGTAGGGCCGCAGCGTCGCGCACCTCTCGGGTGAGCAGGATCTCGGTGATCCGGGCGTCCAGGTCGTCCATCGCTTTGGGAAAGTGCCCCATGCGGTCCAGCGTCCGTACGGTCTCCACGAAGCCGAGCGTGCTGGTGGCGAGCGGCTCCGTGGCCCGCTGCTGGAGGAAGGCGTCCAACGCGTCCAGTGACTGCGCCGGGTCATCCAGGTGACCAGCGCGGACGTGTCCAGGTAGATCAACGCTCGTCCTCTGCGCGCTCGGCCAGCAGGAGCGCCACGGGGTCGATATCTTCCGGCACCTCGTAGTGCGGCATGCTGTGGCGGTCGGCGGCGGTGACCGGCTTCAGCTTGATCTTCCCCTGCGCCACCAAGTGCGCGTACCGCTCCATGGGACTGCCGGCCGGAGACAGTATCGCGATCACGTTGCCGTGCCGGGTGACCTCGATCGCCTCGCCCTTTTCGACGCGGGCGAAGACAGCGCTGGGGTTGTACGAGAACTCGCGCACGGAGATGGTGGTCATGGAGTGCCCCTTCGGCAGGCCGGAGCATGTACCTACATCACACAGAGTGTACGTACATTGCGCGGGTTCTACGGCGCACGAGGTGCCAGCACAGCTCCGGCTAGGACGTCGATGTTCCGGTTCAACTGCCGTACGGGCTGGTTCAGGTCCAGCACATGGCGGTGCAGTCTGACCCCACCGTCGGCCACCGGCACACATACGACGTCGGGCCGACCGGATGCGTACACAAGGTGGCCGTCCGTGAGGCCCAGGCGTACGCAGTACGCGAGCATCTGGTAGAGGTCGTCCCGGTGGAAGCCGCGCTTGTACTTCGCGTCGACGACCACCGCGGCCCGGCGCCCGCCGGATGGCGCCGGGAGGTAGTGGACGAGGTCGGGTCTGAGGACGTACTTGCGGGGCGTGGCGAGGAAGTGGTCGCGGTCCTGCGTCTTGTACCAGCCGCCCGCCTTGCGGGTCAGCGCCTCCCCCAGGGTGCCGGCGAGGAACGCTTCGTACACCCGCCACATCTGGAACATCACGCCGTCCACGCTGACGGCCCGACCGTCCTCGAGTTCGTACGACGCCCCGCCGAGTATGAGTTCAGCGAGGGCGAGGGGCCGGTGATAGCGGGCGTTCAGGCGATGTCGCCGCCATGGCGGGAGTGGGGTGCCGGGGACCGGCGGCGTGACCCCGTCCAGGCGGGCGGCCAGTGCGTGGAGTGCCGCGCGCTGTGCTCCGTCGATTCCCGGAACGCGCAGCAGGCGCCGTGCGGCACCTAGCAGCAACCGGTTCTCCGCGATGTCGACGGTGTGCTCGTCATAGGCGACTTCCAGCGGCAATACGAGTCCGGGGTGGCGGCTCATCTGTGCCGCCACCCGGAGTCTGCCACGCAGGACGGGCTGGGACGCTTCCGTCTCCCGGTAACCAAGCAGCACTCCTTGCCGCAGGGCCCTCTGTGCGGCTCGTGTGTAGGCGCGGGCGACAGCCGGCAGAAGATCGGTGCGGGTCGCGGCGTCGACCGGACCGCCGTCGTGCAGCCACTCCTCCTCGGCGTAACCGAGGAGATGGAGGAGCCGGTTCACGGCGACTTTGGGTTCGACGGAGAGCCGGACCTGTGCCGGACCGCGGCCTATCCGGGCGGCGCCGACCCGGTCGCGGGCCTCAAGGCGGCACCAGCCGGGGCGACGAGAGGGCCGTACCTTGACGTGTTCGCTCTCGTCGAGGGCCACGACCTGCGCGGGGGTGAGCTGCCACTCGCTCCAACCGCCGGCCTCCTTCAGCCGAACCGGCGGCACCTCGGTCACGGGGCACCTCCGGTGCCGTCAGTGCCGTCAGTGCCGTCAGTAGGCTCGGCTTCCGCCGCGTCTTCCTCGCCGATGCCGAGGTGGCGGAGCAGTTCGTCGAGTGCGTAGTCGGCCGCCACGTCGGTGTCGTCTCCCCAGTGGAACTCGGTGAGCAGCGGGATGATCTGGGTCCGCCACAGGCGCTCGAGTCCGGCACGCCCGCCGTGTGCCAGGGGCTGCATGAAGTACGACGGGCCGATACGGAATCCCTGGTCACCCGAGGGGCTTTCGCCGATGCGCCGGTTGAGTTCGGCGAGGAGCCTCGCAGCGTCCTGGGACTGGCCCCTGTCCTTCAGCCACCGCTCCAGCATGCCTTCCAACGGCTCGACTTCGGGGTGCAGCTCCATGAAGGAGAAGCGCCGCCGCATCGCCGCGTCCATGAGGGAGACGCTGCGGTCGGTGGTGTTCATGGTGCCGAGGATGAACAGGTTGGGCGGCAGCCGGAAGCCGTTGCCGTCGTCCGAGCCGTACTGGAGGTGGATGTACTGCTTGCGGTATTCGAGCAGGAAGTACAGCTCGCCGAAGACCTTGGCGAGATTGCCGCGCGTCATCTCATCGATGACCAGCACGAAGATCTCGGCGGGCCGGAGTTCGGCCGCGTCGGCGAGCCTGCGCAGCGGTCCCTTCGCCAGATGGAAGACCACGCCCGAGCCGTCGTCCGCGCCGGTGTCGGCGCCCTGCTTGGCGAGTCGGGGCCGGATGCCCTCGAAGAAGTCCTCGTAGGAGTAGGCGGGGTGGAACTGCACCAGCCGTACGTTGCCCGGGTTGCCACCCGTCAGGTGGCGGGCGAGGGCCAGCGCGGTGAAGGTCTTACCAGTGCCGGGCGGGCCGTGGAAGACCAGCTGGGGTTTGGCGCGCAGCAGTTCCACGCACTCCTGGAGCCAGACCGCGTTCTCCTGGGTGAGTTCGGTAACCAGGGCCTCGGTGATATCGGGCAGTTGGGGCTCGATGTCGGCGGGCGGCGCCTCCTCCACCGGGTCCGGCCCGATGAGTGCTTCGAGGCGGGGCGCGAACTCGCTGATGTCGACGATCCGGGCGTCGGCATCCCCGAGCCGGCCGAGCAGTGCGTCGCCGAGGTCCTTGACGATGTCGAGTGGGGCGTCAAGGTTGCGCCAGTCGACCCTGCGCCGGTACGCGCCCGTGGTGCCCGGCTCGTACACGGCCGGGCCGCTCACCACCCCGAGGTATCCCTTGGTGCCGTCCGTGCACACCACGATGTCGCCCTCCTGTATCCGGGCGACGAAGGTGTGCACCTCCTTGGCCAGCTCCTCGCGGCGGCTGACGGACAACGACTCGTACGCGTCGTCGACGGCCTTGCGCACCCGCTGCGGGCCCGCGCCCGTGGGAAGCGGTGACATGCGCCCCGCCCCGAGGGTGACCACGGACTCGTCGCGCCAGAGCGTCCGGATGAGGCTCGCGCCGCCCTCGTCGGTGCCCCGCAGCACCCAGACCCGGCGGGGCCGCTCGGGCAGAATGGGGGCGTCGGCAGGCTCACCCAGGACGAGCGCGGTGATCTCCTCGCGGCTCAGCTTCTTGTCAGGTAAGGCCCGTACGACGTCCATGCTGGACGTCTGCTCATCGAGAAGACGGTCCTCGGTGAGCAGGTTCCGCCACGTCTCGATCTCGTTCGACAGCAGCGTGATACCGATGCCTGCCGTCGTGCCCTCGTGGTCGAGCGCGACGTGCCAGCCGTCGGGGCGGGTGCCCTGGAAGACCGAGGCGAGTGTGTACGCGTCGACCTCGTACTCGGCGGCGAGGTCCTCGATGTCCAGCCAGCGGCCGTCGGGGAGGAGCTGGAGCAGAGCGGCGGCCGCGTCGAACGCCTCTCGGTCCCTGCGCCAGTCCATGTAGCGGTCGCCCGCCTCGCTGAGGAAGTCCACCGGCTTGGGGAACTCGGCGAGGGCCTGGACACCGAGCCCCGTCAGCCGCCACACCGGACGCTTGCGGCACAGCCAGCCCGCCTTGACCAGGCTGGTGGCGTTGTGACTCAGGTTGACGTCGATGCCCCGCCTGGCATTCGGCGCGACGGCCCTGAAGTCGTCCTCCAGGCTTGGATCGGCTGCCTGGACGAGCGGCCACAGCTGCCGGAACGGAAGTCCGTCCTGAGTGTGCTCAAGAAGCACCGTCGCCGCCTGGTGGACCGCCCTGGCGCTGACCTCGAAAGGCGTGCTCACGGGTTCCCTCCGTCCGGAGTTGACCTTCAACTCCACCCACCAGAGAGGCTAACTCCGAGCACTGACAATCACCGGGGCCGCCGACCGCCCACTACGGTGATCCAGCCACCGGCCGTCCTACGGTCAGCCGTCCCCGTCCAGGCCTCGCGCAAGCAGACAGCGGACCTGCTTCCCGACGGGCGTGGCCACCACGTCCCAGCCGGGCGCGAGCAGATCCATGAGCGCCAGCCCGCGCCCCGACTCTGCTTCCGCGTCGTCGAGTTGAGCCCTGGGCTCGCGGTGCGGACGTCGGTGCCGGTCGGGGTCGTGCAGCCGCAGCCAGACTCCGGTCCGCGCCGCCTCCACCTCGGCGACGAGCGGCGCGTGGTCGCCGCAGGCGCGGACGGCGTTCGAGTACAGCTCGGAGAGGACGAGTTGGGCGGCGTCGACCAGGTCCGGTCCGGCGCCGGCGCCGCGCAGTGCGTGGGCGGTAAGTCCGCGGACGGCATGGAGGTTCCTGGGCGAGGCGGACATGTGGAGGGTGAAGCCGGTGGGGGTGGGGGTGAGGTAGTGGCCCAGGGAGGCGGTGGGGGTGAGGGGGTGGAGGAGGGGGTGGGGAGTGAGGGGCACGGTGGCTCCTTGCGGTCCGCTCGCCAACTTGCCGCGAGTGCGGCGAGGTTGAGCGTGGACCCATTCCTCGATCGATCGCAACCTTTCAACCCGATTGGGTGACGATTTCGATGAACCGTGGGCGGCGACGGCATGCTCGATGCAGGATTTCCCTCATGCCCAACTCGCCCATGGTCCCGACAGTTCGACGGCGTCGCCTCGGAGCGACCCTGCGCAGATTCCGCAACGAGGCGGGCCTCAGCCTCGACCAGGCCGCCGAGGCGATGGGGTGGAACGGCCCGAAGATGTCGAAGATCGAGAACGCGTTTCAAGGCATCAAGCCCGGCGACTTGGCGGAACTCCTCAAGGTGTACGGGGTGACGGACCCAGCCGTCTGCTCCGTGCTGGAAACGCTGCGTGCCGACACGGCGAAGAAGGGTTGGTGGCAGGCCTACTCGGGGATCGTGCAGCCTGCGTACGCCGACTACATCTCCCTGGAGTCGGACGCCGAGCAGGTCTGCACCTGGACACCGCTGCTCATCCCGGGGCTGCTCCAGACCGCCGCCTACGCACGCGAGACGATCACCGGGATCACGACGACCCGCACGCCGGAAGAGGTCGCCGCGCTCGCGGAGGTCCGCATGGCGAGGCAGTCCGTACTGACCCGGCCCGGTGCTCCGTTGGAGCTGTGGGCCATCATCCATGAGGCCGCGTTGCACCAGCGCTTCGCCGCACGCCCGGCCACCATGCGGGAGCAGCTCCGCAAGCTGCTCGACTCCTCCGAACTCCCGAACGTAACAGTCCAGATCATGCCGCTGGCCTCCACCGCCCATCCAGGACTCGAAGGAGGGTTCAGCCTCACCAGGTTCAGGCCCCCGCTGCCGGATGTCGTGCTCTTGGAGAACGCCGGGAGCGCGACATACGTTGAGGGTGAAGACGCGGCGCCCTTCGAGAGGGCGTACGAGCGTATCCGGGCTACGGCGCTCTCCGTGGAGGACTCGCTCGTCCGCATCGCCGAACTGGAAGAAGGCCTGAGACAGTGACCGACCGCAAGAGCGACCTGTACGCCCTGGACCTCGCTGACACCGCTTGGCGCAAGGCGTCCGCGAGCGGCGCCGAGAACGACTGCGTCGAAATAGCCGAACTGCCCGGTGGCGCTCGGGCCGTGCGGGACTCGAAGAACCCGGAGCGGGAGCCGCTGCGGTTCACCGCGTCGGAGTGGGCGGCGTTCCGGGCGGGTGTGCTCGCCGGCGAGCTCTGAGCGGGTGGGCGTTACGCATGTGGCCGTCACCCGGAAGATTCGGGTGACGGCCACTTCTGGGTACGTCGGCGCGCCGGGCAGTTACTCGTCGCCGGAGGAGAAGATGTCGAGTTGTATGTCGACTCCTTCGACCTCCTCCAGACCGAACAGGCCACCGCCCAACTGATCGACCTCGGAGACCTTCTTGGCCTTCTTGGCCGGGGACACCTTCTTCCTCTGAGTCGGCAGGTCGGCCGCCGGTGCAGGCGGTGACGGCGGGGCCACGCGGGTCAGAGGGCTGGTGCCGGGGTCGTGGCGGGGGCCTGCGCCCGGGGGCGGGTCGAGGGGGGTGACGTAGGGAGCGCCGGACGCCATCTCCTCGTAGATGCGGACGATTTCCTTCTTCGTGCGCTCGAACAGCTCCGGCTTTTTGTTGCGGAAGGCTCGGAAGCTGTCCATGACGAGATCGACGTCCTGGCGCTCGATGCCGTAGAGGTGGAAGTACGCGGCGTCGAGTTCGGCACGCATGAGGAAACGGCGCTCCTCGTCCCAGATGAAGGGGGCGTTTCCGTCACCGAGGTAGTTAGCCCAAGGAGCCATTTCGTAGGAGGTATAGGTGAGTTCGAGTACGCGTGAGCGGATCCAGGGCTCGGGGGGCTGATCGCCGAGCCAAGGGACGGGCTTGGCGTACTGGTAGGGGGCTAGAACGGGGAGCTGCTCGAATGTGAAGTAAGCGAGGGATGCACCCGCGTGCTTCTGCTTGGCCGTGAAGTCGAGGACATAGACCGAGAGGTTCGCCAGGAGCAGGTCCGGCACGTAAGCCGGAAACACCAGAGGAAACTTGTGGCCTACGGCAGTTCGAGGCAGTACCGATGCAATGACCGTCCGCTGGTCCGCCGCCCGGCACACATCCCGCCACCCAAGCAGCCAGTCGTGCGGCCATTCCGTTTCCGGCCTACGTGGATCTGACGCCAGTCGATCCTCCACCTCAGCTTCGGGAATCCAGTGGCGCGGCAATGGGACGGCCGCAGGGTCGCGATGGGCGTCAGTGTCTAGTCGCGGCAAGGTGCGTAGTTTGAGCTGGGCCTCAGTGGCGTTCTCGAACGTCGAGAAACGGCTGTCGAATTGATGGACCAACTTGGCCTCGTAGAGCGGAAGGTATCGTTCGCTGCCCTTCGCAAAGACGTTGCCGTCTCGGACCCAACCATCGTCCGCCAGAGTTCCAGCGTCCCGGAATAGCTTGGCATCGCTCGACATATTGACCATCTGCGAGTACCGCAGTCCCCCCCACGGGCTTGCCAAAGCCGAGTTGCCGCGTTTGTTCCACAACACGGGCACCTCCTCGTGGATTGCCTGCAGAACCGCGAGGTACCTCGGCCCTTCGCAGACAGGAGAAGTACAGGTATTGGGGTTGATCTTACGGAAGCCTTTAGCGTCCAGTGTGAACTCCCGCGCGTCCAGCTGATCCGGCCGTCGGGCCCGAAAAGCCATCCGGACCCGCTCGTACGCCCGGGCTGGACCGCCGAACGTGAACAAGCAGTAGCGGTACGAGTGGTGCACGTCCGCGAACAGCTTCTCCTCGTTCTCCAGATCGAGCACCGTCGCCAGTTGCCGCCGTTCCACCAGATCTGCGAAGAAGACCGACGTCGTCTTGTCTGTGGCGATACCTGTAGGCAGCACCAAGCCTGCCACGCCCTTCGGGGCGAGCAGGAAACGGGCTCGCTCAGCGAACACGGCGTAAAGATTCACTCGCCCCGCACCCGTCAGCGGGTAGAGGCCCGAGTCGCGCAGCATCGCCAACGTGCCTTTGGCCTCCCTGTGGGCTGTCAGGAAACCTCGATGCAGCTCGCGATCGGCCTCAATCGGGTTGCCGTGCTCATCCGTGCTGAAACGCAGCTGGTCGATCAGAGGCTTTCGCTGCGCCGACGCTGCATCCGCGATCTCATCGTGGCGAGCCGCGAACCACTCCTTCTCCTGAAGCTCGACCCGCTCCCACGGCGGATTCCCCAGCACCGCGTCGAAGCCCCCCTGCCACCCCGTGGCCGGGTTCGCGTCTTCTGCCTCGCTGTCCTCGACCCGGAACACACGGGGGAACTCCAGGTGCCAGTGGAAGAAGCGGTTACGGGAGACGATGTCGCGCAGTTCACGCTCTCCCGCGCGCTCCCTCCACTCCACCTCCTCGTCCGTCTCCTCGACGGGCTCCTCCCCCATCTTCGGCTCGGGCTTCGGGATGCCCTCCAGCAGCTGGTCCTTCTCCAGCTTGGCCAGGGTCCCCGTAGTGATCGGAGCGGGCGCGTCCGCGCGCTTGGGCCAGATGAACGCCGCGCACCACGCGTCGGCGACCTTCTTGAGCCGCTTGAGCTCCGGGTCGCGCTCGAACTCCCGGTGGCGCTTGGCCAGTTCGCGGATGGCCGCGAGGCCCTTGCCGACCGGGCGCCTGGCGGCCTCCTCGGCGGCCACGCGTACCGTCGCCGTGCCGGCGTTGGTCGCGGGCTCGCCGAGCTGGGTCTGGACCCAGACCGCGACGCCCTTGAGTTCCTTGCGGTTGCGGTCGCGGGCCTCGGTGACCGCCTTGGGCTCGTCGCCCTCCAGCTTCTTGAACGCCGTCTCGGGGATTCCCGTCTCCAGGAGCGTCGGCGTCGTGCCGAGGAGGGCGTTGCCGACTTTGATGCGGTCGTCGAGGTAGGCCAGCGGCTCACCGGGGGTGAGGGATTCCAGCCACAGGGACACCTTGGCGATCTCCGCCGCCAGGGGGTTGATGTCGACGCCGTGGACGCAGTTGCGTACGACCTTGGACATCGCCTCGCGGATCCGCTCCGGCGCGGGTTCCAGCTCGTCGTCGTACATCTGGGCGTAGCGCAGCGCGATACGGCGGGCCGCGGCGACCAGGACGTGTCCTGATCCACAGGACGGGTCCACGAAACGGATCTTGAGCAGGTCGTCCGGGATGCCGGAGGCCCCGTGCTTCTCGATGACCGGGTCGAGGGCGTTGTCGAGGAGTTTCTCGATCAGGACGGACGGGGTGTAGTAGGAGCCGGTGGTCTTGCGCTTGTTGCCCGCCACCAGGTCCTGGAGCCAGAACTCGTTCTTCGCGGGGTTGTGGCGCGGGATGAGTTCCAGGAGGGATTCGTAGACGCTGCCGAGTTCGTCGGCGCCGAGGTGGCGGTAGTCGACCCGGGTGGGGCGGCCCTGGCGGTCGTACACCCGGGAGAGCAGCTTGATGGCGGCGAGGAGGTTCTCGTTCGGCAGGTCGGCCGCGCGCAGGGGCTCGGGGCTGCCGGGCAGCAGCGCCGCCCACTCGGAATCGTCCTCCTCGAAGCGGAAGTACAGGCCCCCGAGTTCGGGGAGGGCGAGTGCTTCGAGGCCGCCCTCCTGCCCGAGGGCGTTGAGGACCGTGCGCAGCCCGACCCACAGGTCGGTGTTGCGGTCGCCCGGCCTGCGGGAGGCGATGCGGCGCAGGCGGGCCGTGGAGAAGTAGCGGGTGTAGAGGTCACGGGCCTCGTCCAGCGCTTCGGCTTCCTCGGGGGAGGTGTCGTCCTGGGGGCGCAGCAGGAGGGCGTCGCGGTCCTCCGCGACGAACAGGAACACCAACTGGTAGGCAAGGCGGAGCAGTTCGTGATGGAAGTCGTCCAGGGCCGCCTTGCCGCCGCGGGTGAGGGCTTCACCGAGGCTCGGGTTGGCCTCCAGGAAGCCGCTGCCGAGGATGCCGAGGGCCGCCTTGACCTGGTTACGCAGGCGGTCGCGGGCGCGGATGCCGGTCTCGATGGCGAAGGCGCGCCACCATTCGATGCGACAGTCGGCGGGGGTCAGTTCGTCGATGTCGTCCGCGGAGCTCGCGGCTTCGTCGAGGGTGCCCTCCTCGGCCTCGGCGTCGTCCTCCGGCTCGTCGGCGACGGCCGCCGTACGGCGCTTCTTCTCCGGCTTGGCCGTGAGCTCGAAGCGGGAGGCGTGAAGCATCGCGTACAGGAGCTGGAAGTCCGCGAACTGGTCGCCGCCGAAGATCGCGTCGAGATCGAACTCAACGTACGCGGAGCCGACGAGCGCGGTGGAGTCCCGCAGGACGCGCAGCACCCTGCCGTTGGAGAGCAGGGCCCACAGGTGCTTGTCGGAAACGTTGAGGAGTTCCTGGAGCATCGACTGGGGGGCTCGGTCGTTGCCGATCCCCCGGTCGAGGTGGGTGTCCCAGCGCAGAAGGTGGACGGGCAGGTGCGACTGCCAGAGATGGCTGACGCGGTACGAGCCCGGGTCGCGGCCGGGGACCAGGATGCCGGGCCGTTTGGGTACGGCAGTACGGCCCGCGTAGCCCAGCTCGTCGAGGAGGACGCTCAGCCATTCCTTGTAGGTCAGCTTCGTCGAGTCAGCTTCGGGGCCGAGCGTCGCCAGCTGCTCGCGGAAGGAGGCGTACGTGGCCTTGAGGTACTCCCACTTGCGGCTGGCCGCGTCCTCCACGCGCACGCCGCGCGGCAGGCCGTAGTCGGCGGGGGCGGCGCCGGGGAGTTCTTTGTCGCCGAAACGGATCTTGTTGATCAGGTCGGCGGAGAGCAAAGCCCCTTCTACGCGCACCGCCGTGCTCGCCGGGAGGTGATCGGGGGCGAGAGTCGTCACCTGGAGCCTCCGGGGCGCTTGACGTACACATAGACACCGAGCAGGTCGGGGTCGCCTGCCGGGTCGGCGGTGATGTTGCGGACCGCGGCGGCGCCGCGTGCCCGGCCGCGTTCGCCGGCGGCCTCGCGTACCCGCTTGTGGGCGGCTTCGAGGCGACGGGCCACGTCACGGCCGTGGGCGATGAGACGCTGCTCCACCTCTTCCTCGTCGAGTTCCTCGAGGGCCCGGCCGATCTGCTGCTCGCGCATGGAGGGGATCGTGTTGCGGTCGGGGGCGGCGCGCAGCAGGTCCGCGATCTCCTCGTCGGTGAGCCATTCCCGGGCGCCGTCCCCGGTGGCCCGCCAGGCCAGCAACTGGGCGTCCTCGGCGACCAGTTCGTGCGGCCGGCCCTTGCCGGGGCCGGTGCGGCGGGGCGGGAGGGTCAGACGGAAGCGATAGCGGGCGAGGAGCAGCACGGTACGCGCCTCGACGGCGGTGGTCCGGATGACGCCGAGTCGTCGGGCGGGGCGGTCGTGCTCGGACAGTTTCGGGTCGAGGGCTGAGTCCAGGACGTAGCGGGCCACGGCCCGTACGGCCGGGTCGCCGCGGAAGAGGGCGTGCTCGCCCGCCGCGACCGGCAGGTCCTGCCGGAACACGAGCTCGCGTGCGGCCGTCGTCGTGCGTGCCCGGCCCTTCGCGGCCGTGCGCGCGGGCGCCGGGGCGGCTCCGGGCCCTTCGCTCTGGTCCGGGTCCTCGTAGATGCCGAGCGCATGGCGCAGGCCACGCGGCAGCGGGCCCGCCGGGGCGGTGAACCCGGTGGAGCGCGGGTCGGGGCGTACCGGCGAGCCGAGCGCCTTCAGCGTCTCCCGGGTGAAGTCCGCGATGTCGGCGGGCTCGCCCAGCGCCTGGCGCAGGGCCGCCAATTCGGCCTGGACCTCGTCGGGTCGCAGGCCGCTGTGGGCGAACTTGGTCAGGACCTTCGACTCGCGGTCGGCGGCGCTGTCCCACTCCTTGTGCAGCCGCTCCCTGGCCTGGCTGAACAGTTCGTCGGTGCCGAAGTCGAGGGTGAGCTGCTCGTCGACGCCCTGGCCGCGCACCAGGAGGCTGTTGGCCAGTGCGCGCAGTACGCCGTCGCCACCGTCGGGGACGGGGACGACGACGCCGATCTGCTGGGCGATGTCCCGGTGCTTGCGGATGAGGACGTCCAGGACGAGGCCGTCGATGCCGGTGTCGGTGTCGTACAGAGTGACCGCCCGGACGTTCTCACGGGACTGTCCGAAGCGGTCGACGCGGCCCTCGCGCTGCTCGTGCCGGGTGGGGTTCCAGGACAGGTCGTAGTGGAGGACCGCGCCGAAGTCGTCCTGGAGGTTGACGCCCTCGGAGAGGCAGTCGGTGGCGACCAGGACGTGCCGGCCACGCTTGGCGGTGAGCTCGTCGATTCGGGCCTGGCGGGCGTCCGGGTGCAGCTTGCCGGTGACGGCGTCGACGTGGGCGCTGCGCCCGAGGGCGTCGGCCAGGTGCTGGGCGACGTACTCGGCCGTGGGGATGAAGCGGCAGAAGACGATCGGGTCGTAGCCGTCGACGAGGAGGCCCTTCACCTCCTCGACGAGAGTGCGCAGTTTGGTGTCGGTGTCGGGGCCCGCCAGGGCCGCGGCCCGGGCGGCGAACGCCTTCAGCTTGCGGCTGCCCCTGGCTCCGTCGCCGATGTCGTCCGTGTCGAGGAGGGAGCCGTGGACGGCGTCCATTCCCTCGGTGGCCTCGTCGTCGATGAGTTCCAGGGCTGCCGCGCGACCGATCCGGTCGGCCTCCTCCTCGCTGCGGGCGGCGGCGATCGAGGCGCGTGTGGTCAGCGTCTCGACGGCGGCCGCGGGTGAGGACAGCACGCAGCGCAGCAGGGTCAGTACGGACCACCAGGTGAGACGCTGCTTGAGAGAGCCGTCGGGTCGCCGGACCTGCTCGCGGGCGTAGGCGATGATGTCCCGGACGAACTGGGCATACTCTGAGCCCAGTTGATAAGGGACTTCGCGCAGTTTACGGTCGCTGGGGAACGGTGTGTCCTCGTCGAGGTAGTGCCTGATGTCGCGGCGGCGACGCTGCACGAAGTGGCGGGCGAGGCGGTCGCGGTGCGCGGGCAGCGAGGGGTCGAGGCCCTTCAGGCCGGGGTCGAGCAGTCCGGTGAGCTTGGCGAAGGCATGGGCGTCACCACTGTGCGGGGTCGCAGTTACAAGGACCAGATGGCGGTCCTCGTCCCGGGCGAGAGAGCTGAGGAGCTCGTAGCGCTGCTGGTGCCCGGTGCCCGCGCCGACGCACGTGTGCGCCTCGTCGACGATCAGCAGATCGGGGCAGGTGCGGCGGAACGCCTCACGGCGGTCCGACTGCTTGATGAAGTCGGTGGACACCACCGTGTAGGGGTAGCGCTGGAAGAGTGTCTGCCCCTGTTCCACCCCCTTCTGGAGCCTGGACGCGGTGGAGGGCAGGACGAGTTCCGCCTCCATGCCGAACTTCTCGCGCAGTTCGCTCTGCCACTGCTCGGCGAGCGACGGTGAGCAGAGCACCACCATGCCGGAGGCCGAGCCCTGCTCAATGAGTTCCTTGCCGATCAGGGCGGCTTCTACGGTCTTGCCGATACCGACGTCGTCGCCGATGAGGAGCCGTACGGTGTCCATGCGCAGCGCCATCATCAGTGGCACCAGCTGGTACTGGCGGGGCTGCACCGAGATGGACGCCAGCGAACGGAAGGGGCCGGCTCCGTGGCTGGCCGCGATGCGCAGGGCGGTGCGCAGCAGTCCGGCGGAGGCGAAGTCGCCAACCTCTCCGGGTACGGCCCGGGGCCTGCCGAAGCCGGGTTCCTCGATCTCGTGCGGGAAGAGCGCGGTGACGAACTCGCGGTCCCCGTCGAGAGGCTGCGCGATCACCAGGCCGCCGGGCGAGCCGGGCTGCACCACCCAGTCGCGGCCGCGGGCGGAGATCAGATCGCCGGGTGCGCGGGGAGGCGTCGTCGACTGCGCCGATCCGGTGCCGGGAGACGTCATCGGACACTCCGTCCGATGCCGAAGACGTCTGGGTGTGCAAGCACTGCGTTCTCCCACTCCTTGGTGTCCGCGCCGGCCCGGATGACCAGCCAGCCGTCGTCGATCAGCCGGAACTCGGTCTGCCGGTCGAGATGCCGGCCGCCCGGTTCGTCCACATAGACGGCGACGTCCGCGCCCGGAAGGCGGTAGACGACATCGGGCCGGGCCGAGTCACCGGACCGCTCGGGGTGCGTCTCGTCGGGGAGACGGTGGCCCGAGCGGCCCAGCCACTCTACAAACTCGGCGACCGGTCCCCGCGCGTGCTCCGTGGCCAGGGCGAGCACCTGTGCCCGTTGCGCCGCGGGCGTCACCTGTCGCTCGCCCCGGGTGGTCGACGCGGCCATCCGCATCAGGACGGGGACGACGACGAGCCGGTCGATACGGGTGTGGAAGCGCTGGTTGCTGTACGTGAGCAGGCAGTCGTAGCAGCCCCGCTCGCAGCGCTCCACGGCACCCGGGGCCTGACCGAGGTCGCGGCCGTCGTCCGGGTCGACGTGAATGATCCGCAGAGCGGTCCGGGCCACCTGGGCGAGGGCTTCGGGGTCGTCGTGGAGGAGCCTGAGCACGCCTGCTCCGCCTTCGGCTCCCTCGATGAGGAGCATCCGGCCGCGTTGCTCGTCGTCCGGGAGGTCCTGGCTGTCTAGCTCGGAGTCCTCGAGCTGGTAGCGGGCCTCTATGCCGCGCTCCAGGGCGTAACGGAGAGTGACGGCGACCGTTTCGTCGTCGACTGGCTCGGCAAGGCGCAGGACAGCGATGTTCTTGCGGTCCTCGACATAGGGGATGACCTGGAGGGTGCGGTCCGCGGAGGCGAACGGGCTCAGGGCCTCGTCCTCAGCCGATGCCTCCTGGATCTCATTCGCCTTCTTGGCACTGAGCCACCGGCCCTGGATCGGGTCGAGCCAGAAGCCGCGGTCCGAGGGCTGCTTCCGCTTGCGGCGGCCGATGTTGAAGACCCGGACCCGTGCCGTGTCGCCGTAGCTCACGGTCAGCACCGGACCGTCGTCATCCGCCGCGGTGGCGTCCAGCCGCCCGCCGCCCTGCGAGAACTGGTAACCCGTCAGCAACTCGAAGCCGGACCTGAGGCGTTCCTCCTCGTCGGAGGAGATCCGGCGCACCGGTGACGCGTGCACCGTGGACAGGAGCATGGTCCGGCTCAGCGTGAGGGAGAGCGGCACCCCGCAGTCGTCGCACCGGTCGAACCCGTCCGAACGGTCGAACCAGGTACCGCAGGTGCCGCAGATCCGCACATCGCTGGTGGCCACCTGACCAGGGGTGGCCCCCATGGGGACCTGCACCCGGTCGACGGCGTACCGCTGGCCCTCGTGGTAGATCAGCGCCCCGGGACCGAACTCGGAGATCGCGATGAAGCGGGGGCGCTGAATGTATGCCCCGTTCTTCTGACCGAGCCTTCCTTCGCCCCGCTGCCCGGGGATGTAGGCGGCGAGCGGAAGGCGGGGGAAGGAGTAACCGGGGAGGAACCCCTCGGATGCGAAGTAACGGTAGGTGTAGAAGTCGCTGAAGGACTCCTCGCTGTCCTCGTTGCGCAACAGTTTCAGCTGGTTCTCGGCCTCGGCCCGGCGTGCCTGGGCGATGCGGCGGCGGCTGGGATCGACTGAGAGATCACCTGCGATGCGGTGCTGTTCCTCACGCTCGGCGAGCGCCGCGCGGTACAGGCGGCGCCAGCGCTCACAGTCCTCGTCGAAGCGGCGCAGTGCGGTGCGCACGACGTCCTCGATCCATCCGTCGTACCACCAGGTGGTGCGTGCCCGGAGGTCGTCGACGAGCGGTTCGAGCACTGCGGTGGCGCGGTCGATGGCCCGGCGGCGGGCCGCCTCGCTGGCGAGCTGGGTGCGCATGCCCTCGGTGAGCCGGAGAGGCACCGGCTCACCGGGCGCATGTGCGGTGGCTTCGGCGTCGATGAAGTCGGTCATGCGCTGGCCGAGGGCGGCTCCCGTCTCGGCCAGCCAGATCGCGTGGACGTGGCTGCGCAGCAGTTCCTCGTTGGCCAGGTCGAGGCGGGGTGGGGTGACACTGCCCGCGACCATCAGCTCGGGGCGCCGGAAGTAGTACTGGTCATGGGCACTGCCCGTCGAGCAGTACGTGGTGACCAATGCGGGCTGCCCGGAACGGCCGGCGCGGCCCGATCGCTGGGCGTAGTTGGCCGGGGTCGGCGGGGCGTTGCGCATGGCCACCGCGTTCAGGGTGGCGATGTCGACGCCGAGTTCCATGGTCGGCGAGCAGTACAGCAGGCTGAGATCGCCGTCGCGGAACGCCTTCTCCCGCTTCTCCCTCAGGTCGGAGGGGACCTGCGCGGTGTGCTCCCGGGCTTCGATGCCCGTCAGCTGGGACGCGGTGTCTCGGTAGAGGTCTCTGAAGTAGGTGTTGACGTAGGGCTCGGCGTCCGGATCGCTGACCTTGCGCAGCGGGTCGGGCTCGGGAGCGAGCCCGTCACCCGGCAGCCAACGCAGGGCGGCGGCTCTGACCTGGTGGCCGAGTGAGCCGTCCCGCTCCTCGCGGACGATCGCGACCAGACCCTGGGTTTCCAAGACGCGCAGCAGGCCGCGGATCACCGCGTCCGCGTCGGCGACGGACATGCGCTTACCGGCAAGCCCGGGAATCTGGTGGAACTGGTCGGGGCGGCGCAGGAAGCGGCCGTACGCGCCGAGGCCGCTGAGGTAGATGGCCTCGCCGGAGGGGGCGCCCTTGGGGCCGCTGCCGGGGAAGGCGACCCGCGAGGGCACGCCGGGCTCCTTCGGCGGGAGCGCCCAGACGCCGAGCAGGTGGGCCTCGGACTGGCGCCGGAGCTGGTCGAACCCTGCCTGCGTCAACAGCGGCTCGTCGACGGCGAGGGACCGGCGGAGCTCGTCCAGAAGGACTCGGGCGACGTACTCGCGGTGTTCGGGAGAGTCACCGGCGAGCGCCGCGGGTGCGTCCTGCCAGCACTCCTGGTCGGCTGCGATCTCCCGCAGGTCCGTGTACTCGAAGCGCAGCAGTCCGGTCTGGGTGAGGTTGGGCATGGTGATGCGCCAGCCGCGTTCGAGATCCGCGTTGACACGGTAGGCGAGGACCGCTCGCAGGGCGGAGCGGGCGGACTCCCGTTGGCTGTACTTGGCTCCGGGGTTGCGGGCGAAGTCCTCCATGCTCAGGCCCAGCGCCTCCTCGACGGCCTGCGGCAGCGCGTCGTGGCGCAGCCCCGCCGGGCCTGCGGCGGCGAGTGCCCGGTACAGGGCACCACGGATCTGTGTGACCTGGGCGAAGTCGTTGAAGTGCCCGGCCTGGAGACTGGCGTCCTGACGGTTGTCGACGAAGGTGAGGAGCTTGCGCGCCCGTTCGTCGATGTCCTGCTGGCCGCGCAGGGAGCGCACCACGCTGGAGCTGATGAGGGAGACCGCCGAGCTGCGGCCCTCGGCCGCGAAGGTGGCGAGCTTCGCGAAATCACGGGCGCGCAACTGTTCGTGGCTGACGCGACAGCGCAGACAGAAGCGGAAGGGGGCGGCGATCCACCAGGCGCGCATTCCGTCCCCGGTTCCGGCAACGACCGCTCCGTCCGGAGCCAGCCGCACCTCACGCGGGACGTCACCGCTGCGGGCCTGCACGATGGAGCGTGACCCGTCATCGGCGGTCTCGACCCAACTGTCGGGCAGCCTTCCCAGGATCTCGTCGGGAGCGGTTGGCCAGGGCCGCTCCTCACTGACGTAGAGGTAGCCGTCGCCGTCCTCGGCGGGGGCCTCGGGATCCCTGCGCGCGACGAAGCGCTGCCCGGCCGCGCCTTCCTCGCGGGTGACCACCAGGTATTCGTGGCCGCAGTCCCGGCAGAACGCCAGCGGAATCAGCGGCTTGTCCCGCTGTGCGGGCACGCTGACCTGGTACTGGCTGGTCAGGTGGCGCTGCCCCGATGGTTCGAGACTCGTGTAGACGGTGTCACCCTTGGAGAGGAACTGGTGAAGCCTGAAGGCGAACAGCGGACGTCTGTGCTGCGGGTGCAGCGCCTTCGCGCCGACTCTCAGGACGGCCTCGATCGCCGCGTGGCACGTCTCCTGGTGCTCGCCGCAGTCCTCGCTGAGCGCGGCTGCCGCGGCGGGCACCGTGATCGGCGTCCGGCGCACCAGCCCGCCGCGGACTCTTTCGTCCTCGACCAGGCCGAAGGAGTCCTCCACCCAGATCGCGAGGGGATCGACCTTCAACACCGAGTAGTCGCGCGACAGCGCGTGCGGTTCCTGCGCGGCCCGGCGGACGGAAGCGGACAGCCCCGCTCTCCGCTCGGCAGCGGGGAAGGCGAGGTAGGCCCCCGGGTCGGTGGACCGCTCCAGCGTCTCGCCGATGACGTTGTCGGGCCGCACCGGCGTACCGAACAGCCGGGATGCGACGTCGGCGACCTTTTCCTGGGCGTCCTCGAACGTGGCGGCGCTGGCCATGGTGGCGGACGTACCGATGCACTGGAGATCAGGGGCGGCACAGGCGTCCCGGAGCCTGCGGACGAGGAAGGCGACATCCGCCCCCTGCCTGCCGCGATAGGTGTGCAACTCGTCGAGAGCCAGAAACCTGAGGCCCTGGGCTGCCCCGATGAGTTCCTCCCGCTCGTGGGGGCGCGTGAGGAGGTACTCCAGCATCACGTAGTTCGTCAGCAGAATGTCCGGCTTGGAACGCAGTACGGCCGCTTTCCCCTCGGCATTCTCCTGACCGGTGTACCGAGCGAAAGTGACTCGGCGGTCCGCCTCGGGGATCCCCCATTGCAGATAGCGAGCGAGTTCGTATTCCTGACTGTTGGCGAGCGCGTTCATAGGATAGACGACAATTGCCGAAATGCCGTCGGGGTTCGGATGGCGCAGCACCTCGTTGACGATAGGAAGGATGTAGGCGAGGCTCTTGCCGGATCCGGTCCCCGTCGTGAGGACGTATGAATCCCGGCGAGCCGCCGCATCGATCGCCTCCCGCTGGTGGCGGTGGAGCCTCAGGGTCCGGGAGCCAGGGTCATCCTCGTGTTCCTTTACGCGGAAATAGTCGCGGCACATGGGGTGCAGAACGTCGGCATCGACCAGTTCAGCGACAGTTCCGCCACTGCGGAAATTCGGATTGAGAGAGATACGGGGGTCGGGCCAGCGAGCCTTGCGCTCCCGCTCCTCATCAAGGTGCTGCTGAATACCCCTGTCCCGGACGGATACCAGCGAACTTGTGAAGGCGCCATAATCACTGATCAGATTCTGGTGGACCCCGAAGATGTCCATCGTCGCCTGTGCTCCCCTACTGCTGTAACGGCTGTGTCAGCGCCGTTGCCCGGACAACGCCCCCCGGTCGCCGACGGTGCATCAGCCTACTGCCATCGGCACTCCAAGAACGCGCAAACAGGTGGCTGCCGACCGGCGCCCCACGGCATGGTTCACTGCGGACATCCGCAGAACAGACGGGGAGAGCTTCATGGCCCATGCCATCGACGAAACATTCCTGAACCTGCCCCTCAAGGCTCTGGCCGACGCGGCCCTCGCACGCGCGCGTGCGCTGGGCGCCGAGCACGCGGACTTCCGGTTCGAGCGGGTGCGGGGCGCCTCCTGGCGGTTCCGGGACGCCAAGCCCGCCGGGTCGTCGGACACCACCGACCTCGGGTACGCGGTGCGGGTGGTGCACGGCGGTACGTGGGGTTTCGCGTCCGGCGTCGACCTCAGCCTGGACGCCGCCGCCAGGGTCGCCGGGCAGGCGGTGGCCATGGCCAAGCTGTCCGCGCAGGTGATCAAGGCGGCCGGGTCCGACGAGCGCGTGGAGCTGGCGGGCGAGCCCGTGCACTCCGAGAAGACCTGGGTCTCGTCGTACGAGATCGATCCGTTCACCGTGCCCGACGAGGAGAAGGCCGGGCTGATCGCGGACTGGAGCGCGCGGCTGCTGGCGGCCGACGGGGTGGACCATGTCGACGCCTCGCTGCTCACCGTCCACGAGAACAAGTTCTACGCCGACACCGCGGGGACGGTTACCACGCAGCAGCGGGTACGGCTGCACCCGGTGTTCAACGCCGTGTCGGTGGACGAGTCGAGCGGCGAGTTCGACTCGATGCGCACACTGGCGCCGCCCGTGGGACGCGGCTGGGAGTACCTGCGGGGCACCGGCTGGGACTGGGAGGGCGAGCTGGAGCGGATCCCGGAGCTGCTCGCCGAGAAGATGCGCGCGCCGAGTGTCGATCCGGGCCTGTACGACCTGGTCGTCGACCCGTCCAACCTGTGGCTGACCATCCACGAGTCCATCGGGCACGCGACCGAGCTGGACCGGGCGCTCGGCTACGAGGCCGCCTACGCCGGCACGTCCTTCGCCACGTTCGACCAGCTGGGCAGGCTGCGCTACGGCTCGGAGCTGATGAACGTCACCGGCGACCGGACCGCCGAGCACGGGCTCGCCACCATCGGGTACGACGACGAGGGCGTCGAGGGCCAGTCCTGGGACCTCGTCAAGGACGGCACGCTCGTCGGCTACCAGCTGGACCGGCGGATCGCGAAGCTGACCGGGTTCGAGCGCTCCAACGGGTGCGCCTACGCCGACTCCCCCGGGCACGTGCCGGTGCAGCGCATGGCCAACGTGTCGTTGCGGCCGGACCCGGCCGGGATGTCGACCGAGGACCTGATCGGGGGCGTGGAGCGGGGGATCTACGTCGTCGGCGACCGGTCCTGGTCGATCGACATGCAGCGCTACAACTTCCAGTTCACGGGGCAGCGCTTCTACCGGATCGAGAACGGGCGGCTCGCCGGGCAGCTGCGGGACGTGGCCTACCAGGCGACGACCACCGACTTCTGGGGCTCCATGTCCGCCGTCGGTGGTCCGGCAACCTATGTCCTGGGCGGCGCCTTCAACTGCGGCAAGGCCCAGCCGGGGCAGGTCGCGGCCGTGTCGCACGGCTGCCCGTCGGCCCTCTTCAAGGGCGTCAACATTCTGAACACGACCCAGGAGGCCGGTCGATGAGCGCGCGTTCCAGCAAGCCGCACGAGGTCGTCGAGCGCGCCCTCGAACTGTCCCGGGCGGACGGCTGTGTCGTCATCGCCGACGAGCAGTCCACCGCCAACCTGCGCTGGGCGGGCAACGCCCTGACCACGAACGGCGTCACGCGCGGGCGCACGCTCACCGTCGTCGCCACGGTCGACGGCAAGGAGGGCACGGCCTCGGGTGTGGTGTCGCGGTCCGCCGTGACCGCCGACGAGCTGGAGCCCCTGGTGCGGGCCGCCGAGGCCGCCGCGCGCGGTGCCGGGCCCGCCGAGGACGCGCAGCCGCTGGTCACGGGCGTGGCCGCGAGCCCGGAGTTCACGGAGGCGCCCGCCGAGACCTCCTCCGCGGTGTTCGCCGACTTCGCCCCGGCGCTCGGCGAGTCCTTCGCACGCGCGCGTGCCGGCGGCCGGGAGCTGTACGGGTTCGCCAACCACGAACTGGTGTCGACGTACGTGGGCACTTCCACGGGGCTGCGGCTGCGGCACGACCAGCCGAACGGGACGCTGGAGCTGAACGCCAAGTCACCGGACCGGACCCGGTCCGCGTGGGCCGGGCGCTCCACGCGGGACTTCAAGGACGTCGACCCGGCGGCCCTGGACGCGGAGCTCGCGGTGCGCCTCGGGTGGGCCGAGCGGCGCGTGGAGCTGCCCGCGGGCCGGTACGAGACGCTGCTGCCGCCGTCGGCCGTGGCCGATCTGCTGATCTACCAGTTGTGGTCGGCGTCGGGCCGGGACGCGGTGGAGGGCCGCACGGTGTTCTCCAAGCCGGGCGGGGGCACGCGGGTCGGCGAGAAGCTGACCGACCTGCCGCTGACCCTGCGCAGCGACCCGAACGAGCCCGGCCTGGAGTCGGCGCCCTTCGTGATCGCGCACTCCTCCGGCGGCGACGAGTCGGTGTTCGACAACGGGCTGCCGCTGGCGGCGACCGAGTGGATGCGCGAGGGAGAGCTGCGGCACCTGACGACCAGCCGTCACAGCGCGGGCCTGACCGGTCTGCCGGTGGCGCCGGGCATCGACAACGTGATCCTGGACGGGGGCGAGGACCGCTCTCTGGACGAGATGGTCGCGAACACCGAGCGCGGGCTGCTGCTGACCTGCCTGTGGTACATCCGCGAGGTCGACCCGGCCTCGCTGCTGCTGACGGGCCTGACCCGGGACGGCGTCTACCTGGTCGAGAACGGCGAGGTGACCGGCGAGGTGAACAACTTCCGGTTCAACGAGACGCCGGTCGGTCTGCTGGGCCGGGTGACGGAGGCCGGGCGGACGGAGAAGACGCTGCCGAGGGAATGGAGCGACTGGTTCACCAGGGCCGCGATGCCGGCCCTGCGGGTGCCGGACTTCAATATGAGCTCTGTCAGTCAGGGCGTATAACCTCGTACCTGATTACGAGCCCCATCATTCGGGCCCACTCCATTCGAGCCCACTCAAGGAGATACGAGAACCGTGACGGACATCGTCGACGAGCTGAAGTGGCGCGGGCTGTTCGCCCTGTCCACTGACGAGGACGCTTTGCGCAAGGCGCTCGCGGACGGTCCCGTCACGTTCTATTGCGGCTTCGACCCGACGGCGCCGTCGCTGCACGTGGGGCACCTGGTGCAGGTGCTCACCGTGCGGCGGCTCCAGCAGGCCGGTCACCGGCCGCTGGCGCTGGTCGGCGGTGCCACGGGTCTGATCGGCGACCCGCGTCCGACGGCGGAGCGCACGCTGAACGACCCGGAGACGGTGACCGGCTGGGTCGGCAAGCTGCGTTCCCAGATCGAGCCGTTCCTGGCCTTCGAGGGCGAGAACGCTGCCGTCATGGTCAACAACCTCGACTGGACGGAGAACCTCTCCGCCATCGAGTTCCTGCGGGACATCGGCAAGCACTTCCGCGTCAACAAGATGCTGACGAAGGACTCAGTGGCCCGGCGCCTGGAGTCCTCCGAGGGCATCAGCTACACGGAGTTCAGCTACCAGCTCCTGCAGGGCATGGACTTCCTGCAGCTCTACCGGCGCTACGGCTGCACGCTCCAGCAGGGCGGCAGCGACCAGTGGGGCAACCTCACGGCGGGCCTGGACCTGATCCACCGCCTTGAGCCGGACGCCACGGCGCACGCTCTGGCGACGCCGCTGATGACCAAGGCGGACGGCACCAAGTTCGGCAAGACCGAGGGCGGCGCCGTCTGGCTCGACCCGGAGATGACGACGCCGTACGCGTTCTACCAGTTCTGGCTGAACGTGGACGACCGGGACATCTCCAAGTACATGCGCATCCTGTCCTTCCGCTCGCGTGCGGAGCTGGAGGAACTGGAGCGGCAGACGGAGGAGCGTCCGCAGGCCCGTGCCGCGCAGCGCGCCCTGGCCGAGGAGCTGACGACGCTGGTGCACGGCGCGGACCAGACGGCCGCCGTGATCGCCGCGTCCAAGGCCCTCTTCGGGCAGGGCGAGCTGGCGGAGCTCGACGGCAGGACGCTGGCCGCGGCCCTGTCGGAGGTGCCGCACATCCAGGTCTCCGAGCTCGGCCCGGTCGTCGACCTGTTCGCCGAGGTCGGCCTGGTGGCCAGCAAGTCGGCCGCGCGCCGCACGGTCAAGGAGGGCGGCGCCTACGTGAACAACGTCAAGGTCGCCGGCGAGGACGCGGTCCCCGCCAAGGAGGACCTGCTGCAGGGCCGCTGGCTGGTGCTGCGCCGGGGCAAGAAGAACCTGGCGGCGGTCGAGGTCACGGGCGGCTGAGCACGCGCGGGGAGGGGGTCGTCTCCGGTGCGGAGGCGGCCCCCTTCGCCGTGCGCCCCGTCATGCGGTGCGTCTGTCTCCCCGGGCCGCCGTCCAGGCCTTGTCGCCGAGGCCGACGAGGATGATCGCCATCGCCAGCTGGAAGACGTGCCGCCACCAGTCGATACCCGATGTGGCGTCGACGCCGGCCGCCCGGGCGATGGCGTTGCCGGCGATGCCTCCGATGATGCCCAGGATGACGGTCAGCCACAGGGGGATGTGCTGCTTGCCCGGAATGATCGCCTTGGCGAGCAGGCCCAGTACCAGTCCCACGATGATCGCCCACAACCAGCCCATCGCTGCCTCCTCGTACGGCTCGACGTGAGCTCTACGGCCAGTGTCGGCCCAGGTGCCGTACGCCGCATGCCGGGGATGGCCGTACGCGCCACGGCCCACGCCGTTCGCCTCGGCCGGACGGGCCCCGGTCTCGTAGCGGGCGCAGGCTCGGCGTAACGTGGGAGCTGTCCTGGTCAGGTTCCCCGGCCGGCCGGGGACGGCCACGGGGCGGGGAGAGTCCGATACGGGCGGATGGTGGAATGCGATGCGGAAGCAGCATGGCGGCGGCAACGTCCAGGTTTTCCGGATCACCGGCGCCCGGACGGGACTTCAGGAAGACGTACGCGGGCGGCAGCGCCGGTACGTGATCTCGATGACGGTCCGCACGATCTCCGTGATCCTCGCGGCCACGTTGTGGAACGTCGAACGGCACGTCGCCATCGTGGCGTTGGTGCTCGGGCTGGTACTGCCGTACATCGCGGTGGTGATCGCGAACGCCGGGCGCGAGAACGCGCCGTCTCTGCCGTCGACATTCGTGGCGGCGCCGACGCGTCCGATGATCGCGCCGCCGGGTGCGCGGGACGGCTCCGCGGAATCCGCCGCGGAAGATGCCGTGTCCGGGCCCGCGCCGGGTGCGAAGACCGATTCGCACGAGCGATAGGGACGCCCGGGGGCGATCACAAACGGAAGTCATCTTCCCGCCAAGCTCAAGAAAAGCTCAGATCAATCATGTTGTTCAGGTGCCGGGCTCGGGGTTACCCGTGACATACTTCGTACGCGCTCCGCATCCCCCGTCGGAGCGACGGACCGACGCCGGGCAGCTCCCCCCGTGGCTGCTCGGCGTCGCCTTTTCTGGTGAGAAGAAGCTGTGAGTGACGAGACGCCCATCTGTTCCGCGAAGGGCTGCCGCGTCGACGCGGTGTGGGTGCTTGCGTGGAACAACCCGAAGATCCATACGCCGAAGCGGCGCAAGACGTGGCTCGCGTGTGACGAGCATCGCGAGCATCTGTCGCAGTTCCTCGGGGTGCGGGGATTTTTGAAGGACGTGGTTCTTCTGAAGGAGTGGGAAGCACCCGAGGGCTGAGGCTCCGCGTTCGGGTGCGGGCCGTGTGTGGTTGTTCGCGCAGTTCCCCGCGCCCCTGGGTGCCTCAACCACCGATCGCCGACATGGGACGGTCGGGCTGTACGAATGTCGGGTCGTCCAAGCCCGCGCCCGCCTTCTTGCCCCACATCGCCAGCCGCCAGATGCGGGCGATCTCCTCGTCCGGAGCGTCGGAGCGGAGGGCGGCGCGGAGGTCGGTTTCCTCCTGGGCGAAGAGGCAGGTGCGTATCTGCCCGTCGGCGGTGAGGCGGGTGCGGTCGCAGGCCGCGCAGAAGGGGCGGGTGACGGAGGCGATGACGCCGACCACATGCGGCCCGCCGTTCACCAGCCAGCGCTCCGCGGGTGCCGAGCCGCGCTTCTCCTCGCCCTCGGCGGTCAGCTCGAAGCGGGTGCGCAGGGAGGTCAGGATGTCGCCTGCCGTGATCATGCCGTCGCGCTTCCAGCCGTGCTGGGCGTCCAGGGGCATCTGCTCGATGAAGCGCAGCTCGTAGTCGTGCTCCACGGCCCAGGCGAGGAGGTCCGGGGCCTCGTCGTCGTTGAGGCCCGGCATCAGGACCGAGTTGACCTTGACCGGGGTCAGGCCGGCGTCGCGGGCGGCGTACAGGCCCTCGATGACGTCCTTGTGGCGGTCGCGGCGGGTGAGGGTCTTGAAGACGTCCGGGCGGAGCGTGTCGAGGGAGACGTTGACCCGGTCCAGGCCCGCCGCCTTCAGGGCGGTCGCGGTGCGCTTGAGGCCGATGCCGTTGGTCGTGAGGGACATCTGGGGGCGCGCGTCGAGGGCCGCGACGCGCTCGACGATGCCGGCCAGGCCGGGGCGCAGCAGGGGCTCGCCGCCGGTGAAGCGGACCTCCTCTATACCGAGGGAGGTGACCGCGATGTCGATCAGGCGGACGATCTCGTCGTCCGTGAGCAGGTCCGGCTTGGCCAGCCACTGCAGGCCTTCCTCGGGCATGCAGTAGGTGCAGCGCAGATTGCACCGGTCGGTCAGCGAGACCCTCAGGTCGGTGGCCTCTCGGCCGTAGGTGTCGATGAGCACGTGGGCCCCCTCCCTCGACGCGGATCGTGCCCGGAGCACTTCCTCTCCGACAGCTGCGAGCCTACGTGACCCCACCGACAACTCCACAGGCCCGATCCCACGACGCGGAACGCGGCCGCGCCGCAGGGACCTGGAGGTTCCTACGACGCGGCCGCGCGCGGGTGTTGGTGATCAGTGGGCGCCGGTGCCGGTCAGGGACCGGACCTCCAGCTCGGCGTACTTCTTGGCGTCCGGCTCCTCCTTGGACAGGACGGTGCCGAGCCAGCCCATGAGGAAGCCGAAGGGAATGGAGATGATGCCCGGGTTCTTCAGCGGGAACCAGGCGAAGTCCACCTCGGGGAACATCGCCTTGGGGTCGCCGGAGACGACGGGCGAGAACAGCACCAGGCCGACGGCGACGATCAGACCGCCATAGATCGACCACAGGGCGCCCTGGGTGGTGAAGCGCTTCCAGAACAGGCTGTAGAGGATCGTCGGCAGGTTGGCGGAGGCGGCGACCGCGAAGGCGAGGGCGACCAGGCCGGCCACGTTCAGGTCGCGGGCGAGGGCGCCGAGGCCGATGGAGACGACGCCGATGAAGACGGTCGCCCAGCGGGCCGCGCGGACCTCCTCGGCGCCGGACGCCTTCCCCTTGCGGATGACGTTGGCGTAGATGTCGTGCGCGAAGGACGACGACGAGGCGAGGGTGAGGCCGGCGACGACGGCGAGGATCGTCGCGAAGGCGACCGCCGAGATCGTGGCGAGCAGGATCGCGCCCCAGGTCGAGTCGACACCGCCGAGGTGCAGGGCGAGCAGGGGTGCCGCCGTGTTGCCGGACGGGTTGGACGCGACGATCTCCTCCTGGGAGATCAGCGCGGCGGCGCCGAAGCCGAGGGCGATGGTCATCAGGTAGAAGCCGCCGATGATGCCGATGGCCCAGTTCACCGACTTACGGGCGGCCTTGGCGTCGGGCACCGTGTAGAAGCGGATCAGGATGTGCGGCAGACCCGCCGTGCCGAGCACCAGGGCGATACCCAGGGAGACGAAGTCCAGCTTCGAGGTGCCGGTCATGCCGTACTGGAGGCCGGGTTCCAGGAAGGCGGCGCCCTTGCCGCTGTTCTCGGCGGCCGTGCCGAGCAGGTCGGAGATGTTGAAGTTGAACTTCAGCAGCACCAGGAAGGTGATCAGGATGGTGCCGCCGATGAGCAGCACGGCCTTGACCATCTGGACCCAGGTGGTGCCCTTCATGCCGCCGATGGAGACGTACACGATCATCAGCAGGCCGACGAGGGCGACGATGAGGATCTTGCCCGCGTCGGAGGTGATGCCGAGCAGCAGCGAGACGAGGACGCCCGCGCCGGCCATCTGGGCCAGCAGGTAGAAGATCGAGACGACGATCGTGGACGTACCGGCGGCGGTGCGGACGGGGCGCTGGCGCATGCGGTACGCGAGCACGTCGCCCATGGTGTAGCGGCCGGAGTTGCGCAGCGGCTCGGCCACCAGGAGGAGGGCGACCAGCCAGGCGACCAGGAAGCCGATGGAGTACAGGAAGCCGTCGTAGCCGAAGAGGGCGATCGCGCCCGCGATGCCGAGGAAGGACGCGGCCGACATGTAGTCGCCGGAGACCGCGAGTCCGTTCTGGAAGGCGCTGAACTGGCGGCCGCCCGCGTAGAAGTCGGCGGCGTCCTTGGTCTGGCGGCCGGCCCAGACGGTGATGCCGAGCGTGGCCAGGACGAACAGCGCGAACAGGGTGATGATCAGCGGCCGGTGCTCGCTGGCCTCGTTCGCGGCGAGCAGGGTGTGCTGTACGGAGCTCATGCGCCGCCCTCCATCCGGGACTTGATGGCCTCGGCCTTGGGGTCGAGCTTCACGGCGGCGTGCCGCGAGTACCACCAGGCGATGAGGAACGTGGTGAGGAACTGGGCGACGCCGAGGACGAGGGCGACGTTGATGTTGCCGAACAGCTTGGTGCCCATGAGGCCGCCCGCGTAGTTCGACAGCAGCACGTACAGCAGGTACCAGGCGATGAAGGCGACGGTCAGCGGGAAGGCGAAGGAGCGGTAGGAGCGGCGCAGTTCACCGAACTCCGCGCTCTCCTGCACCTCGGCGAACTCCTCGGGTGAGGGGAGTTTGTGTTGCTCTTTCGAGGGGGGCGGTGCATCGGTGGACACGGAGAGTCTCCTCGTGACGACGGAAGCGGTTTGAACGGGGACGGAGGCGAGTGTCCTCGCGCTCCCTGCTCAACGTCACGGCGGCACACGAGAACCGGTTCAACTGCCCGGCGTTCTTTCCGAAGTCGTTTCGGGAAACCGTTGCTGGCCAGCGAGAGCGCGGGATAGCTTCGCCCTGAACCACCCGTCATGTACCTGCCCGAGCACCACCTGTGCCTCGGGCCGGTTTCGTTTCCGGATGATGTGGAGACCCCATGTCCCAGCTGCGTTCCAGACGCCGGCTCGCCCTCGCCGTGCCCGTCGTGCTGTCGCTGACGACCTCGTTGGGCTTTCTGCCGGCTGCCGCTTCGGCGGCCCCGCGCGTGGAGTCGTCCGCGCCCTCGGCGGACGCGCCCAACCTGGCGTACGTCGTCAACACCAAGGTCGACCGTCGCACGATCGCGTCGGTGAAGAAGGCGATCGGCGCGGCCGGCGGCTCGGTCGTGACCACGTACGAGCGGATCGGCGTGATCGTCGTCCACTCCTCGAACGCCGACTTCGCCAAGTCCGTCCGCAAGGTGCGCGGCGTCCGGTCGGCGGGTGCGACCAGGACGACACCGCTGACCGCCGCGGGGACGAAGGAGGAGGGCGCGGCGCAGTATCTGACCGACGCCCAGGCCGCGCGGGTCGAGGCCGCCTCGGCCAAGGCACCCGACAGCGAGCCTCTCGAGGCCGACCAGTGGGATCTGCGCGCGATCGGCGCCGACAAGGCCGCGAAGATCAACCCGGGCAGCCGCAAGGTGACCGTCGCCGTGATCGACACCGGCGTCGACGACACCCACCCCGACATCGCCCCGAACTTCTCCGCGTCGCAGTCCGCCAACTGCGCCGGCGGCAAGCCCGACACCAGCGAGGGCGCCTGGCGGCCTTACACCCCCGAGGACTACCACGGCACGCATGTGGCGGGTGAGATAGCCGCCGCCCGCAACGGCATAGGCGTGGCGGGCGTCGCCCCCGGTGTGAAGGTCTCCAGCATCAACGTGACCGACCGGGCCAACGGCCTCTTCTACCCGGAGAGCGTCGTGTGTGCCTTCGTGTTCGCCGCCGACCACGGGGTCGAGATCACGAACAACAGCTACTACGTCGATCCCTGGCTGTACAACTGCATGGACGATCCGGATCAGCGGGCCATCGTCGACGCGGTCAACAGGGCCCAGCTGTACGCCCAGAAGAAGGGCACGCTCAACGTCGCCGCGGCGGGCAACTCCAACCACGACCTGGACTCGGACGCGATCGTCGACGACTCCAGCCCGGACGACTCCACCCCCGTCGAGCGCACCATCGACCCGCACGAGTGCTTCGACGTGCCGAACCAGCTCCCGGGTGTCGTCACGGTGAGCTCGACGGGCGTCAACAGCGTCAAGTCGTACTTCTCGACGTACGGCAAGGGCGTCGTCGACGTCGCGGCGCCGGGCGGTGACGGGCGGTACCAGATCCCCGACACGCCTTCGAAGAACGGCCGCATCCTGTCCACCATGCCGGGCGGCGCGTGGGGCTTCCTCCAGGGCACCTCGATGGCCGCTCCGCACGCCTCCGGTGTCGCCGCGCTGCTGAAGTCCGAGCACCCCAAGGCGTCTCCGGCCCAGCTCCAGGCGCTGCTGAAGGCGCAGGCCGACCGGACCGCCTGCCCCGAGTCCTACGACCAGGACGGCGACGGCACCCAGGACGCCACGTGCGAGGGCGGCAAGCGCGTCAACGGCTTCTACGGACACGGCATCGTGAATGCGCTGCGCGCGGTCAAGTGACTTGTACATCCTGAGACTTCACGCACCGTCAGCTCGTACCGCGAACCTACTGGAGACACCATGACAGCGCCGCTCGCGCGCTACCGCCGCGCCGTCGCGATCCCGGCCGGGATGGCCATGGCCACGGCCCTCGCGTTCCTGCCGAACACCACGGCCACGGCCGCCGACGACGCCCCCGCGGCGGTCTCGGCCGACGCGACCCCGCTCAGCTACGTGGTCAACGTCAAGCCGGGGCACGGCACTTCGGCCTACGTGAAGAAGGCCGTCGGCAAGGCCGGGGGCACGATCGTGACGTCGTACGACCAGATAGGCGTCATCGTCGTCCACTCCTCGAACCCCGACTTCGCCAAGACCGTCCGCAAGGTACGCGGCGTGCAGTCGGCCGGTGCCACCCGCACCAAGCCGCTGCCCACGGCGACGACGGGCGACCTGGGCACGCCGAAGGCGCTGAGCGCGGCCGAGGTCGCCAAGGCCGAGGCCCCCGCCGGGCAGGACCCGCTCCAGCCCCAGCAGTGGGACCTGCCGGCCATCAAGGCGGACAAGGCGCACGAGAAGTCGCTGGGCAGCAAGAAGGTCACGGTCGCCGTGATCGACACCGGCGTCGACGACACACACCCCGACATCGCGCCCAACTTCGACCGCGAGGCGTCGGTCAACTGCGTGTCGGGCAAGCCGGACACCGCGGACGGGGCCTGGCGGCCGGGCGCGTCGGAGAGCCCGCACGGCACCCATGTGGCGGGTGAGATAGCGGCCGCCAAGAACGGCGTCGGCATGACCGGTGTCGCGCCCGGGGTGAAGGTCTCCGGCATCAAGGTGTCCAACCCGGACGGCTTCTTCTACACGGAGGCCGTGGTGTGCGGCTTCGTGTGGGCGGCCGAGCACGGGGTCGACGTCACCAACAACAGCTATTACACCGACCCCTGGTACTTCAACTGCGGAGACGACCCGGACCAGAAGGCGCTCCTGGACGCGGTCGGCCGGGCCTCGCGGTACGCGGAGAAGAAGGGCGCGGTCAACGTCGCGGCGGCGGGCAACGAGAACTACGACCTCTCGGCCGACGAGATCACCGACCCGTCGTCCCCGAACGACACCACGCCGGGCGACCGGACCGTCGACCCCTCGGAGTGCCTCGACATACCGACCCAGCTGCCGGGTGTCGTCACGGTCGCCTCGACGGGGGCGAAGGGCATCAAGTCGTCCTTCTCCAACTACGGGCTGGGCGTCGCCGACATCGCCGCACCGGGCGGCGACTCGACCGCCTACCAGAAGCCGGATGCACCTGCCACGAGCGGGCTGATCCTGGGCACGCTGCCGGGCGGCAAGTGGGGCTACATGGCCGGTACGTCGATGGCGTCCCCGCACGTCGCGGGCGTCGCCGCCCTCATCAAGTCGACGCACCCGTACGCTCCCCCGGCCCTGGTGAAGGCCCTGCTGTACGCGGAGGCCGACGCCACGCCGTGCACGGACCCGTACGACATCGACGCCGACGGCAAGATCGACGCGGTGTGCGAGGGCTCCAAGAACCGCAACGGCTTCTACGGCTGGGGCATCGCGGACGCCCTGGACGCGGTGACCAAGTAGAGCTCGTGTGAAGGTGGTCCGGGCCGGGCGGGGACACCCGCCCGGCCCGCTGCGTCCTTGCGGCAGGATCTCTTGTCATGGACGTGTACGAAGATCCCGCGACCTGGACCGCCGAACCGGTCCGGCCGCGGTGGCAGTTGGCCCTGCGGTTCGCGGGGAGCGTGGTGTGGTTTCCGGTGGTGTGTGTGCTGTGGGTGGCGGTGGCGGCGGTGCTCTTCGTCGTCGGCATGTTCGCCGAGGTGATCACGGCTTTCAGCAGCACCCTCGAACGCCGCTTCATCGAAGCCGCGGGCGGGATGGTTCTGCGCGTCGGGCGCCTGGCCTCCTGGTGCGTGTCCTGGCCGGAGCTGCGCCATGAGGGTGACGTCGATCACTACAAGGCGCGCGTGGACAAGCGGGTCGGGAAGTGGACCGCGCGGGCCTCGAAGCCGGTCGAGCCGCAGAAACCCAAGCCGCCGGTGGAGTGTGCCATACCGCTGCGGGCGTACCGCGGTGTCGGCGGGTGGTACGTCGCCGAGGTCGCGCTCGCACAGGGATGGGAGCTGCGCCCCACGGACGTGGGCAAGGAAGTGCGGCTGTGGTGGTCGGCCGCGTCGAAGGGCGACTGAGTTCGCCCCCCTGGACTTGCCCGACCATGTGAAGGTTGGTGAAGATCTTGGGGTGACCTTGACAAGACCCACGCCAGGAGTGGCCGGCAGCGGCGGGCCCGTACGGCGCGCCGGTGCGGGCCGGGCCGTCGCCATCCTGGTCCTGGTGGCCCTGGCCGCGCTGATCCCGCTGCTCGGCCCGTCCACCGTGCTGCACGGCACCGGGGAGGCCGGCGCGCCCGGTGCCGGCGGCATCGCCCTGCTGCGTACGGTGCTGTTCGCGGCGCTGTGCGTCCCGGTGGGTGAGCTGTTCGTGAACCGGCTGGCGCATTCCGTGCCCGGCGCGGAGGAGGCCCTCGGCCGGCCCCTGGCCGTGCCGCGCAGCTGGTCGCCCTTCGCCGCCGTCGTCGGTTTCGTCGCCGCCCTGGGGCTCGCCTCGGTCGTCGCCACGGGGAATCTCGTCCCGGGCGGTCTGGCGGACATGGACGTCGGCGGGCTCCACGCGTCCCGGGACGGCAAGCTCGCCCTGCTCGAGGTCAACGCGTTCCTGGTGGCGGGGCTGTGCACCCTGTCTCGCCGGCCGGCCACGCAGCTGTGGCCGCTGGCCGCCGTGATCGTCGCGGAGGCGCTGCGCGCGCACCCCCCGACCGAGCACAGCCCGCTGACCGGCTCCGGGCTGACGCTCGTCCACCTGACCTGCGCGGCGCTGTGGGCGGGCGGCCTGCTGCACGCGCTGCGGACCCTGCGTCTGTGGCACGGCCGGTACGACACGGGGGCGGGCGCGGCCCTGCTGGGCCTCTACGCGCGCGTGGCGGCCGTGCTGCTCGCCGCCATCACCGCGACGGGTGTGTGGAGTTCGCTGCGCCGAATGCCGCCGGGGACGATCCTGGAGCAGCTGACGGCCACGGCGTACGGGCGGGCGCTGCTCGCCAAGGTGCTGCTCGTGGCCGCCGTAGCCGTCATCGCCCTGTGGGCCCGGAGCCGGCTGCGCCGGGCGGCCGATCCGCTGAGCGCCTGTGCGCCGGCGCGGGCGGAGGTCGTCGCGCTGGGCCTGGTGGTCGCGGCGTCCGGACTGCTGACGGCCCTTCCGGTCCCCATCCGCTGGTGAGCCTCAGACGGCCCGCATCTCGCCGTACGTCGCGGCCGGTGCCCTGCGCGCGTTGAGCGCCCCCAGCGTGCCGCCGGTCAGCAGGGCCTGCGCGGCGATGTACGTGAGCATGATCCAGAAGTCCGGCCTGGGCAGCTGCGGCCATTCGGCGACGCCGGTCGCGATGAGCGTGTCGGAGAGCAGGAACAGCGCACCGCCGAGTCCGGCACAGAGGCCGAGCCGGGTGGCGGACCCGTACGCCATGGCCGTGAGCAGGAGGCTGTACCCGGCGACGGGCACGCGCAGGTCCGCGGGCAGGTCCGGCCACAGCAGCGCGACGGTCGTGACGAGGGCGGTGCCGTAACCGAGGGCGAGGAGGCCCGCACGCGCGCGTGGGACCGCGTTCCGGCTGCCGTACGCCCTGAAGAGGACGAGGTAGCAGACATGGCCCGCGGCGAAGGAGCCCATGCCGGCGAGGAAGGCCGGCTCGGCGTCGGACAGCAGCAGGACGTCCCCGCCCCAGCCGAACAGCAGGGCGGCCAGGAGGAGCCGAGGTGCCTGGCGCAGGGCGGCCCACAGGACCAGGAGCGGCATCAGCAGGGGCTTGGCCACGGTGTGCCCGGCGTCGAAACCGGTCGCGAGGGAGACGAGGTCGACGGCGGCGGCGAGACCGAAGGCGGCGAGGAGGAGGCGGGAGCGGGTCACGCCGATGTGCTCTCGCCGACGGGGGCGGGGGTCGCTGCGGGGTCCAGGGGCGGATCCGCAGGCCTGGGCCTGGTGAGGGCCGTCGACGGCGCAGAGGCGGGCGTGGGCCCCCAGCCCGGTCCCATGAACACGCGTCCCGCTCGCTCGCGCCAGCTGTGCGCCGCCTTCAAGTCCCTCGCGATGGACACGTATTCGTGCGTCGCCACCTTCAGCAGGTTGTACGTGTCGATGTTCTTGGTCAGTCCGTACACGGGCCGTTCGGTCTCGGGGGCGAACGATCCGAACAGCCGGTCCCAGATGATGAGGATGCCGCCGAAGTTGCGGTCGAGGTAGCCGCCCTGGGAGGCGTGGTGGACGCGGTGGTGCGAGGGGGTGTTGAAGACGAACTCGAACCAGCGGGGCATCTTGTCGATCCGCTCGGTGTGGATCCAGAACTGGTAGACGAGGTTCGCGGAGGAGCAGAACGCGAGGGCGGCGGGGTGCACGCCGGCGGCTATGAGGGGCACGTAGAACGGCCACACGGTCAGGGACGTCCAGGGCTGGCGCAGCGCGGTGGTGAAGTTGAACTTCCGGCTGGAGTGGTGGACGACGTGGCAGGCCCACAGAACGCGGATGACGTGGTGGCCGCGGTGGGACCAGTAGTAGAAGAAGTCCTGCCCGAGCAGCATCAGCGGGACGGTCCACCACAGGACGGGCACGCGCAGGGGCGTGAGTTCGTAGAGGGCCGTGTAGAGGGCGACGATCGGGATTTTCCACAGGAAGTCGAAGACGAGACTGCCGAGGCCCATGCCGACGCTCGTGGCGGCGTCCTTCGCCTCGTAGCCCTCCGCGTCCTCGTCGGGATGGAGACGGTAGCTCACCATCTCGACCACGGTGAGCAGCACAAAGGCGGGAATCGACCACAGCACGACATCGGGCAGGTTCGGCATGCAAGCACCGTAGGACCGCCGCCCTGCCCCGACTAGACGTTGTTACCCACAAGTATTACCGACGGTACGCGCTTGCTTCTTGGTGATCTCCGCCAATCGGGAAGGCGCGGCAGGCGGGCGGCGGTGACCACCCGGACCCCGGACTCCGGCATCGGGGCAGACCGCACCCGCCGGGAGATTCACGTCCGCCTGCGCCCCGAGATCGCCGTTCGAGCCGGCCGTGCGCGCCGGGCGGCGAACTGGCGATGCTCGACGACGCCGGCACCGGGCGCGAGGGGCGGACGCCCGGACGCGGTCGCCGTCTCGCTCGGGCGGGCCCTCGCGCCGGTGCCCCGGACCCTCACCCCTCGACCAAGCGGCTGAGCATCGGTCAGACGTACGCCTCGTGAACGGACAGACCGGACAACACGCCTGAGGGAGTATCGGAAGGGCCGGGTGCGCGCACCTGGCGGGCCGTGGTGTCAGTCGTGGCCCGTATCCTCAGGGACCATGCTCGATGACCTGACGACCGCAGTGCCCTCTCCCACGTCATGGCCGGCCGCGTATCCCCAGGGGTACGCGGTTGTTGACGTGGAGACCACAGGTCTGGCCCGGGACGATCGCATCATCTCCGCGGCCGTCTACCGGCTGGACGCGCGCGGCGAGGTCGAGGACCACTGGTACTCGACGGTCAACCCGGAGCGTGACCCCGGCCCCGTGTGGATCCACGGACTGACGAGCGAGGCACTCGAGGGCGCGCCCCTCTTCCAGGACATCGCGGAGGAGTTCACGACCCGGCTCGAAGGGCGGGTGCTCGTCGCGCACAACGCCGTCTTCGACTGGCAGATGATCGCCCGGGAGTACGCGCGCGCGAAGCGGGAGGCTCCGGTGCGGCAGCGGCTGTGCACCATCGCGCTCTCCAAGGAACTCGGGCTCCCGCTGCCCAACCACAAGCTGGAGTCCCTCGCCGCGCACTTCGGCGTCGTCCAGCAGCGGGCGCACCACGCGCTGGACGACGCGCGCGTGCTGGCCGAGGCGTTCCGGCCCAGCCTCAGGGCCGCGGCGGCGAACGGCGTACGGCTGCCGCTGCTGGAGTGCCGGCCGCTGACCGAGTGGTCGGACCGCCCCGCGCCCCGCATCGGACAGCAGGCGGGCTACGGCGGCTACCGGCCGACCAGTTGGCGCCCGGCCCGCAAGCGGCCCGCCTGCCCCTACCCCAACCCGGGGCGCTACGAGGCGGGCGGGCGGCTCAAGCAGGGCATGCGGGTCGCCTTCTCGGGTGACACCTCGGTGGAGCGCGATCTGCTGGAGGACCGCGCCACCGAGGCCGGACTGCACGTGGCCACCAGCCTGTCCCGGCTCACCAGCCTGCTCGTCACGAACGACCCGGACTCGGGCACGTCCAAGGTGGTCAAGGCACGGCAGTTCGGCACGCCGGTCGTGGACGAGGCGGCGTTCGGGCAACTCCTCGCGGATGTGGAGCCGGCGTAGCGGGGGGACCGTACGGACGGGTGATTGGGGAGCGACTCGCCCGGCACCCGCTCGCCCGGGCCGGGGTGACGGCTCACCCTGTGGCGCATGGCGACCTGTGAGGTATGTGGCAATCAGTACGGAATGACCTTCGAGGTGCACGCGCAGGGCGCGGTGCACGTCTTCGACTGCTTCTCCTGCGCGATCCACCGCATGGCACCCATCTGCGAGCACTGCCGTGTACAGATCATCGGGCAGGGCGTGGAGGTCGAGGGCCAGTGGTACTGCGGCGCGCACTGCGCACGCGCGGAGGGAAAGGCGGGAATTGTCGACAAGGTGTGAACCCGTACCCGCCTGATCGCACCCCACGACCGAGTTGTACGGTCGTGGGGTGTACCGCTTCCTGATGTCCCGGCAGTGGGTGATCCTCACACTGATCGCCCTGCTACTCATCCCCACGATGATCAGGCTGGGCATCTGGCAGATGCATCGCTACGAGGAGCGCACCGCCCGGAACCAGCTGGTCTCGCACGCGCTGGCGGCCGACCCGGTGCCCGTGGAGAAGCTGACCGGGCCCGGGCACACCGTCACCAGCGCCGAGCGGTACCGCACCGTGACCGCGAAGGGTCACTTCGACACGGAGGACGAGGTCGTCGTCCGCCGCCGCACCAACTCCGACGACGAGGTCGGCTACCACATCCTCACCCCGTTCGTCCTCGACGACGGCAAGGTCCTGCTGGTCAACCGGGGCTGGATCCCCTCCGACGGCCCGAGCCAGACCGCGTTCCCGAAGGTTCCCGCACCGCCGGCCGGCGAGGTCACCGTCACCGGGCGGCTGATGCCCGACGAGACGACCGAGGCGAGCGGCATCAAGAACCTCGAAGGGCTGCCGGACCGGCAGATCATGCTGATCAACAGTGAGCAGGAGGCCCGGCGCCTGGACGTCCGGGTGCTCGGCGGCTACGTCGCCCAGACGGCGCCCGAGCCCAAGGGCGACACCCCCGAGCTCCTCGGCAACCCGGGCAAGGAGGACGCCGCGCTGAACTACGCCTACGCCTACCAGTGGTGGCTGTTCGCCGCGGCCGTCCCGGTCGGCTGGGTGGTCCTGGCCCGCCGCGAGGCCCGGGACCGGGCCCGGGCGGCGGCCGAGGACACCGACACGACGGAGGCGGAGCCGGCGGCCGTGTGACGGCCGGCGGTCGGCCTCCCCACGGTCCAGGTCAACAGGCGCCCGCGGTCACGTCGACAGCAACGCCCCTGCGGCCGCCCCGGGCCAGTGGCCCTGAGCGGCGCTGCCGCCCCGGGCCACTGGCGGCAGCGCCGCTCAGGCCGAGCCCTGGGCCGTCACCAGCAGCACCCCAGCGGGCCCGACCCCCGACCCAGCGAGCACAGGCACCGCCCCCACGGGCCGACCACCCGCAGCGCCCCCGCAGGCCCGTCCCCCGGCCCCATCAGCAGCACCGCCCCCACAGGCCTGCCCCCGGTCCGCTAGCAGCACCTCCCCCGCGGGCCCGACCCCCGGTCCAGCGTGCGCAGCAGCTCGCGGACGTACCAGGCCACGGCCCGCGCCCAGCGCACCGCCCTCATGAGCGGGCCCCCGCCAGGGACCCGGCCGGCTCCTCACCCGGCACCTCGATGCGGGACTCGACGTACGGCGCCTCGGTGGTCGGCAGCGGAGCCGGGGCCCGGATCGCCCGTACGCACACCACCGCCGCGTTCACGAGCACCACGGCGACCAGCAGCAGGAACAGCGCGATCAGGACTCCGTCGACCGTGGAGTTGGTGACGACGGTCCGCATGTCGGCCGGGCTCTCGGCGGGCGGCAGGACCTGACCGGCGTCGAGGGCGTCGGCGTAGCGTGCGCGCTGGGCGAAGAAGCCCACCTTCGGGTCGTCGGAGAAGATCTTCTGCCAGCCGGCGGTGAAGGTGATGGCGACGACCCAGGCGAGCGGGACACCGGTGACCCAGGCCCAGCGCAGTTTCCCGGACTTGATCAGGACCGTGGTGCAGACGGCCAGGGCGATCGCGGCGAGGAGCTGGTTCGCGATGCCGAAGAGCGGGAAGAGCTGGTTGATTCCGCCGAGCGGGTCGGTGGCGCCGGTGTACAGGAAGTAGCCCCAGGCCGCGACGACCAGGGCGCTGCACAGCCAGATGCCCGGCTTCCAGTTGACCCGGCCGGCCGGCTTCCACACGTTGCCGAGCATGTCCTGGAGCATGAAGCGGCCGACCCGGGTGCCCGCGTCCACGGTCGTCAGGATGAACAGCGCCTCGAACATGATGGCGAAGTGGTACCAGAAGGCCTTCATCGCGGTGCCGCCGATGACCCCGGAGAAGATCTCCGACATGCCGACCGCGAGGGTCGGGGCACCCCCGGAGCGGGCGATCAGCGTCTGTTCCTCCACGGCCTTGGCGGCCTGGGTCAGCTGGTCGGGGGTGATCGTGAAGCCGAGGCCGGCGACCGCGTGGGACGCCGACTCGGCCGTCGTGCCGAGGAGAGCAGCCGGGGCGTTCATGGCGTAGTACAGGCCCGGCTCCAGGGTCGCCGCCGCGATCAGCGCCATGATCGCGACGAACGACTCCATCAGCATGGCGCCGTAGCCGATCATCCGGACCTGGGACTCCTTCTGGATCAGCTTCGGCGTGGTGCCGGAGGCGACCAGAGCGTGGAAGCCGGACAGCGCGCCGCAGGCGATGGTGATGAAGAGGAAGGGGAAGAGCGCGCCGGCGAAGACGGGCCCCGCGCCCGAGGAGGCGAAGTCGCTCACCGAGTCCGCGCGCAGCACCGGGGCGGCGACCACCACGCCCACCGCGAGCAGGGCGATCGTGCCGATCTTCATGAAGGTGGAAAGGTAGTCGCGCGGCGCGAGCAGCATCCACACCGGCAGGACGGAGGCGACGAAGCCGTAGCCGACCAGGCAGAAGACGAGGGTCGTGGGGCTCAGGGTGAAGGCGGAGGCCAGGGAGGACTGCTGGATCCAGCTGCCGCCGACGATGGCGAGCAGGAGAAGCACGACGCCGATCAGGCTGGTCTCGACGACCCGGCCCGGCCGGATGACGTGCAGCCAGAAGCCCATGAACAGGGCGATGGGGATGGTCATCGCGACGGAGAAGGTGCCCCACGGGGAGTGGGCGAGGGCGTTGACGACGACCAGGGCCAGCACACCCAGCAGGATGATCATGATGGCGAACACGGCGATCAGGGCGGCGGCCCCGCCCCACCGGCCGATCTCGTCCCGGGCCATCTGCCCGAGCGACTTCCCGTCCCGCCGCATGGACAGGAACAGCACGACCATGTCCTGCACCGCGCCCGCGAAGATCACACCGGCGACGATCCACAGCGTCCCGGGCAGATAGCCCATCTGCGCCGCGAGCACCGGCCCCACCAGCGGTCCGGCGCCGGCGATCGCGGCGAAGTGGTGGCCGAGCAGCACCCGGCGGTCGGTGGGGTGGAAGTCGACGCCGTCCTCGAGGCGCTCGGCGGGAGTGGCCCGGCGGTCGTCGGGCCGGAGCACCCGCCGGGCGACGAAGCGGGAGTAGAAGCGGTAGGCGATGGCGTACGAGCCGAGCGCCGCGACGACCAGCCAGACCGCCGAGATCTCCTCGCCGCGGGCGAGGGCGAGGACACCCCAGGCGATCGCGCCGAGGAGGGAGACGGCGGTCCAGAGCAGGAGGGACCGAGGGGGTATTCGCCGCTTTTCGGGCGCTGACCGGCCGGATTCGGGCAGGACTGATACGGGCATGGCGGCTCCTCACCGTGGCGGTGGTGTGCGACAGGACCTGCGCGGGGGCCGGTGCGGGGGCGCTTCCCCGACCTGCGCACCTCTCCCGCTCGCTGTCGGTCTGTGCAAGAGTTGCGCTCCCGCCGGAAGTGGATGACACGGCGTTCCCAGAAGATTTCCCGCCGGTTCCCTGTCCTCCGGACGGGCCGTCCGCGCAACTCTCGCGCAAGGGCACAGGCACACCAAGGACGGTGACCCATGGCTGACGGCGCCATGACCGCGACGTTTCTCGCCGTGATCGGCGGGGCGTCGCTGCTCGCGGTCACCGCACGGCGGCTGCGTCCGGTGGACCGGCTGCCCTCCCTGGAGGGCTGGGCGCTGGCCGACCGCAGCCTCGGCCCCGGCTGGACCTGGCTGCTGCTCGGCGGCACGATCTTCACCGCGTACACCTTCACCGCCGTGCCCGGTCTTGCCTACGGCAACGGCGCGCCCGCCTTCTTCGCGGTGCCCTACACGGTGATCGTCTGCCCGCTCGCCTTCGTGCTGCTGAGCCGGCTGTGGAGCGTGGCCCGCCGGAACGGCTACGTCACCGCCGCCGATTTCGTACGGGGCCGGTACGGGTCGCCGCCGCTGGCCCTGGTGGTCGCGCTGACCGGGATCCTCGCGACGATGCCGTACCTGGCGCTGCAACTGATCGGCATCCGGGCGGTGCTGACCGCCGGGGGCGTCCATCCGCGGGGCGTGTCCGGGGATCTGGTGCTGGTCGCGCTGTTCGCGGGGCTCGCGGTGGCCACATACCGGCACGGGCTGCGCGCGCCCACGGTCATCTCGGCGCTGAAGGCGGTGGCCGTGTTCGTCTCGCTGACCGCCGTGACCTGGCTGGTCCTCGTACGGTTCGGCGGCCCCGGCCCGGTCTTCGACGGCGCCGCTGCGCGGCTGGGCGACCGGGCACTGCTCCTGTCCCCCGCCCAGCAGCCCGCCTACGCCACCCTCGCCCTGGGCTCCGCCCTCGCCCTGCTGATGTACCCGCATGTGCTCACCGCCGGTTTCGCCGCCGACGGGCCGCGCACCCTGCGCAAGGTCTCGGTGGCGCTGCCTGCCTGGACCGGGCTGCTCGCGCTGTTCGGGTTCCTCGGCTTCGCCGCGCTCGCGGCGGGGGTACGGGCGCCGCGCGGTGGTGCCGAGGCGGCCGTGCCGATGCTGGTCGACCGGCTGATGCCGGCGCCGCTGGCCGGGCTGGTGTTCGCCGCGATCGCCGTGGGTGCGCTCGTCCCGGCGGCGGTGATGTCGATCGCCGCGGCGACGAGCTTCGTCCGCAACGTCTACGTCGAGTACGTCCAGCCGACGGCCACGCCCAAGCGCCAGGTGCGCATCGCCAAGGCGGTGTCGATCACCGCGAAGGCGGGGGCCGTGGCATTCGTGTTCGGGCTGCGCGACCAGGACGCCATCAACCTCCAGCTGCTCGGCGGCGTGTGGATCCTGCAGATCTTCCCGGCCGTGGCCGTCGGGCTGTTCACCGGGCGACTGCATCCGCGGGCGCTGCTCGCCGGGTGGGCCGTGGGCATGGCGTCGGGGACGTATCTGGTGGTGCGCGAGGGGTTCTCCTCGATCGTGCCGCTCGGCACCGGTGCCGGGCCGCTGGAGATCTACGCCGGGCTCGCCGCCCTGCTGCTCAATCTGGCCGTCGCGGTGGCCGGCACCGCGGCGCTGACCCGACTCGGCGTCCCGCGCGGCGTCGACTCGACCGACCTGCCGTCCCGCCTGACCGTCCGGCGACGCCCGGAGACCGGAGCGAACAACCCGTGAGACGCAGTCAGAACTCCTCCACCGCGCCACCGGCCGTGCCACAGCCCGCCGCCGTGCCCCTGCCCCCAGCCGCCGATCCGGCCGACCGGGAGCGGGAGGCAGGCGTGGCCCGCCTCTTCGAGCTGCACTACTCCTCGATGCTGCGCCTCGCCGTCCTGCTCGGCGCCGACGACCCGGAGAACGTGGTGGCCGAGGCGTACTACCAGATCTACCGCAAGTGGCGGCGCCTGCGGGACGCGGCCGCGGCGGAGGCGTACCTGCGGTCCACCGTCTGCAATCTGACGCGGATGCGGATACGCCACCTCCAGGTCGCCCGCCGGCACGAGGAGAACCCGCCGAGCCCGCCGGACGAGATGGTCGCCTCCGCCGAGCACGCCGCGCTGCTGCGCGACGACCAGCGCGTGCTCATCGCGGCGCTCCAGGAGTTGCCGCCCCGCCAGCGCGAGGCGCTGGTGCTGCGGCACTGGCTCGGTCTGAAGGAGAGCGAGATAGCCGCCGCGATGGGCATCTCCGGAGGTTCCGTCAAGACCCACACGGCACGCGGCATCGCCGCCCTGACCCAGGCGATGGAGGCCCGGCGATGAAGGACACGAGCCCGGACCGGACCGGCCACGGCGACGGCCGCACCGAACGCGAGCTGCGCGAGGCGCTCGAGGCACTGGCCGGCGGGGTGCTCCCCGACCCCGACGCGTACCGCACTGCACGCGGTGAGTGGCTGCGGCGCGAACGCCGGCGGCGGCTCGTGCTCGCCGTGCTGATCGCGGTCGTCTTCACCCTGGCCACACTGATCGGCCTGTGGGTGCTCAACCAGGCGCCGTCGGATCCCGGTGTCATCTTCTCCGGCACCGGCACCGGCTCCTCCGGCGCCGAGGGCCCGTCACTCCCCCGGCTCCAGCCCTGATTGCAGGCCCGACTTGCCGGGAACCCGCACTCCGTGCATACCGGTATCGAGGACTACGCGCTCATCGGTGACGAACAGACCGCGGCCCTGGTGGGCACGGACGGCTCCGTCGACTGGCTGTGTCTGCCCCGCTTCGACTCGGCGGCCTGCTTCGCCAGACTGCTCGGCGACGAGGACAACGGCTACTGGCGCGTCGCTCCCGTGGGAGCGGACCGGTGCACCCGGCGCGCCTACCGCCGCGACACCCTCGTCCTGGACACCGAGTGGGAGACCGAGCAGGGCACGGTCCGGGTCACCGACCTGATGCCCCAGCGCGACCAGGCCCCCGACGTCGTACGCGTCGTCGAGGGCCTGGACGGCGAGGTGACGCTGCACAGCGTCCTCAAGCTGCGCTTCGACTACGGCTCGATCATCCCCTGGGTCCGCCGGGTGGACGGCCACCGCGTCGCCGTCGCGGGCCCGGACTCCACCTGGCTGCGCAGCGAGCCGGAGGTGCGCAGCTGGGGCGAGGACTTCGGCACGCACGCGGAGTTCACGGTCAAGAAGGGGGAGAAGGTCGCGTTCGTCCTGACCTGGCACCCCTCCCACGAGGAGCGCCCGCCGCTCGTCGACCCGTACGAGGCGCTCCGCCACAGCGTCGAGGACTGGCGGGCCTGGGTGTCCCGGTGCCGCTACGACGGACCGTACCGGGACGCCGTCGTCCGCTCCCTGATCACCCTCAAGGCGCTCACCTACGCCCCGACCGGCGGCATCGTCGCCGCCCTCACCACCTCACTGCCCGAGGAGCCGGGCGGGGTGCGCAACTGGGACTACCGCTACTGCTGGCTGCGCGACTCCACCCTCACCCTGGGCGCGCTGCTGGCGGTCGGCTACCAGGACGAGGCCGAGGCCTGGCGGAACTGGCTGCTGCGCGCGGTCGCGGGCGACCCGGCCGACCTCCAGATCATGTACGGCCTGGCCGGCGAGCGACGGCTGCCCGAGGTCGAGCTGCCGTGGCTGTCCGGCTTCGCCGGGTCCCAGCCCGTCCGGATCGGGAACGACGCCGTGAACCAGCTCCAGCTGGACGTCTACGGCGAGGTCATGGACTCCCTGTCACTGGCCCGCGAGTCGGGCCTGTCCGCCCAGCCGGACGTGTGGGCGCTGCAGACGGCCCTGATGGACTTCCTGCGGACCCACTGGCGCCAGCCCGACGAGGGGCTGTGGGAGGTGCGCGGCGGCCGGCGCCAGTTCGTGCATTCGAAGGTGATGGTGTGGGTGGCCGCCGACCGTGCCGTACGGACCCTGGAGCGCCATCCGGAGCTGGACGGCGACCTGGAGGGCTGGCGCGCGCTGCGCGATGAGGTGCACCGCGAGGTGTGCGAGAAGGGCTACGACCCCGAACGCAACACCTTCACGCAGTCCTACGGCTCACGCGAACTGGACGCCGCGCTGCTGCTCATCCCCCGCGTCGGTTTCCTGCCGCCCGACGATCCGCGGGTGATCGGCACCATCGACGCGATCCGCGAGGAACTGGACCACCACGGGCTGCTGCTCCGCTACACGACCGACGACGCGGACGTCGACGGACTGCCCGGTGCCGAGGGCACCTTCGTGGTCTGCTCGTTCTGGCTCGCGGACGCCCTGTACATGACGGGCCGTACGAAGGAGGCCCGCGCGCTGTTCGAGCGGCTGGTGGGGCTCGCCAACGACGTCGGCCTGCTGTCCGAGGAGTTCGACCCGGTGAGCGGCCGGCAGCTCGGCAACTTCCCGCAGGCGTTCAGCCACATCGGCCTCGTGAACACCGCCCTCGCCCTGTTCGGTGAGGAGGGGGCAGGATAGGGACCATGGATCTTGGACTGAAGGACCGGGTGTACGTCGTCACCGGGGCCACGCGAGGCCTCGGCAACGCTTCCGCGCGCGAGCTGGTCGCGGACGGGGCGAAGGTGGTCGTCTCGGGCAGGGACGAGAAGAGCGTCGCCGAGACGGCGGAAGCGCTGGGCCCGAACGCGGTCGGGGTGGCCGTCGACAACGCCGACCCCGAGGCGGCGGCCCGGCTGATCGGGGCCGCGCGGGAGAACTTCGGGCGCTTCAACGGTGTCCTCATCAGCGTGGGCGGCCCGCCGGCCGGGTTCGTCGCCGACAACACGGACGAGCAGTGGCAGGCGGCGTTCGAGTCGGTGTTCCTCGGTGCGGTACGGCTGGCTCGCGCCGCGGCCTCCGAGCTGGAGGCCGGGGGTGTCATCGGGTTCGTGCTCTCCGGCTCGGTGTACGAGCCGATTCCCGGGCTGACGATCTCGAACGGGCTGCGGCCCGGGCTCGCGGGATTCGCCAAGTCGTTGTCGGAGGAACTGGGGCCGCGGGGGATCCGGGTGGTCGGGGTGCTGCCCGGCCGGATCGACACGGACCGCGTCCGCCAGCTGGACGGGTTGTCGGCGGACCCCGAGGCGACCAGGGCGGCTTCGGAGTCTCGCATTCCGTTGCGGCGGTACGGGGCGCCGGAGGAGTTCGGGCGAGTGGCCGCGTTCCTGCTGTCGCCGGCGGCCTCGTATCTGACCGGGGTCATGGTGCCGGTGGACGGCGGAGCCCGGCACGGGTTCTGATACCTGATACTCCCGTACTCAACTCACCCTCTCCGCACGGTGCTTGACGCCCCTCAGCCTCACCTCCGCCGGGAGTGAGGCGAGGCCCGCCGATGTTCTGGCGTGGGCCAGGGCGCCCGTCGTCAGGCCGTGCAGGGCCGTTCCCGGGTCCACGTGCGGTTCCAGCGCGAGCCGCACTCGGGCCTCGGGGGTGCTACGGCGGCCCGTCAGCCGGGCGTCGGCGCGGTCCACGCCGTCGGCCTGTTCCGCCTCCTGGGCGAGGGCGTTCTCCAGGGCCCGGCCACGCAGCAGCGCGCCCTCGCCGTCGCCCGTGTCGACGAGGACCTCGGCGAGGCGGCGCCGGCGGAGTACCGCGACGAGCCACCACAGGGCGAGCAGCAGGAGGACGGCGAGTACGGCGATGACGGTCGGCCACCACCAGCCGTCCTCCCGCCAGCGCGTGCGTTCGGCGTAGCTCAGCAGCACGTCGTGCCGGCTGTCGTGGATCCACCACGTAGGTGCCGGGGCGCCGAGGCCGACGGCCAGTACCGAGCCGCCCAGCACCACCAGGACGAGGCCCACCAGTCCGAGGAACACGCGGTTGACGATCCGGAGCACCGCCGTCACCCCTTCCTGCCGGGCCGCCGCACGCGCACCGACACCGCGGGCGGCCGGGACAGCCCCAGTCCGCGGACCGCGTCGGTGAGCACGGCGTCCAGTTCGGTTCGTACGTCGTCCAGTTCACGGAAATGCGAGGCGGCGCGGACCTTCGCCCGGGTCCGGCGCATCCGGACCTCCGCGGACTGCACACCGGCCACCTCCATGGCCCGGTCCCGCAGCGCGGACGCGGCGGCGTCGCGGTGCAGTCCGGCGCGTACGTCGGCGTGCGCGCGCCGCATCGGGAGCACATCGCGCAGGCCGGGCGTGGCGGCCAGGACGAGCAGCCAGAGCCCGAGGGCGGCGGCGACGCCGGCCCCGACGAGCACCCAGGTGTCGTCCAGGGGCCGTTCGGCGAGCTGCCGGGCGAACTCCCGGCGCCAGCTCATGGCGGGCCGGTCGGCGCGCACGGACGCGATGTCGTACAGGAACAGTCCGGCGAGGCCCAGGAGCAGCAGCGCGACGATGCCGGCGGGGACGCGGCGGGCCGACCAGAAGCGGCCTTCGCGTCCGCCCTCGTCGTCGAGTGCGGGCGGCTGTCCGTCGGCGTCCGCCGGAGCGGCCTGGTCGGGTCCGGCGCCGTTCTCCGACGATTCCAGGACCGGCAGGCGCTGTGTGCTGCTCTCGGACTCGGGCGGTTCGGTCGGGTCGGTGTCCCGGGGTTCGCTCATCGCGTCCTCCCCTGTGCCGCGCCGGGCCCGGCGACCGGATGCAGCCGCTCCACCTGGACGACCACCTCCGGCACCTCCATTCCCGCCAGCGTGCCTACTCGCTCGACGACTTGGCGACGCACCCGGCGGCAGCGGTCGCCGACGTCGCAGGGGTAGTCGAGTTCGACGTGCACCCGGACGTGGGCGGCCTCGTGGTGGACGACCACGCTGGCGGACGGCCGGCCTGCGTCGGGCGGCAGTGTCCCCACGGCCTCGCGGGCCGCCTGCGAGGCGATCTTCGCGACCACCCGGTCGGCGATCCGGGTCGAGCCGCGCTCACCCGGCGGGACGGCGGTCAGAGGTCTGCCGAGCTCACCGGCCCCCGCGCTCACGGGCGTCACCGCCGCCGTTCGTGACGGGTGCGGAAGAAGTCGCCGAATTCCCAGTCCCCCTCCAGGAACCGGCCGACGACGAAGCCGACGGCGCCCAGCGCCGCCACCAGCAGGAAGGCACCGAATCCGCCGAAGTATCCGGCGAATGCCAACGCCATGCCGGCGATCATGCCGACCACGGCCATGCTCATGCGCTCCTCAGCTCCTCAGCCGCTGTGTTGTCCGACGGGCCGTGCCTCACTGGATCCGCCGCTCGGGTTCCTCTTCCTCCTCGTCCGGCAGCTTCACGTCGCTCACCGCGATGTTGACCTCGACGACCTCGAGCCCGGTCATCCGCTCGACGGCGGTGATGACGTTCTCCCGTACGTCCCGGGCCACATCGGCGATCGACACGCCGTACTCGACGACGATCTCCAGGTCGAGGGCGGCCTGCACCTCGCCGACCTCGGCCTTCACCCCGCGCGAAACCGACTTCGCGCCACCTGGCACGCGGTCGCGCACGGCTCCGAAGGTGCGGGAGATGCCGCTGCCCATGGCGTGCACGCCGTCCACGTCGCGTGCGGCGAGCCCGGCGATCTTCTCCACCACGCCGTCGGCGATCGTCGTCCGCCCGCGCGAGCCCGGATCTCCGCCACTGCGCTTGGCCAACGGACTCCTGCGTGCCGCCGGCGTCTCGCTCTCCCCGCCCCGGTTCTCGGTCATGTCAGTCATCGGCGTACGTCCTTTTCGGTTGTCGTCCTTCGACCACCGTAAGCACGGTTACGTGGTTGCGCGCCTTTGATGCGGCAGGCTGGAGGAATGACGGGTGACCGGTGGACGCAGGCAGTGAAACATCAGATGGGCCTCGGCAGGCTCCTGCCGCTGGGTGATGCGCGGGACGGCGCGTGGATCACCGAGCAGGCGGCCGAGGCGGTGCTGCGGCGCGCGGCTCAGGAGGCGCCGGGCGTACGCGTCGACGCGCTCCGGGTCGCGCTCGCCCATCCGGCGGACACCGGGGAGCCGGCCGTACCGGCCCCGCCGAGCGCGCAGCCGCCCGGACCGCTGCGGGTGACGGCCCAGTTCGCGGCCACGGCCTCGCAGCCGCTGCCCACTTCGGCGTCCCTGCTGCGGGCGACGCTGGCGACCGCCGCGACGCAGGGGCTGGGTCTGACGGTGACGGAGGTGGACCTGCAGGTGACGGGGCTGCTGGACGAGGAGCCGGAACCCGGGCCCGCCGTCCTTCTCCCCGAACCGCCGCGGGCCGCGCGGCCCGTGGACGGCGACGAAGCCCGCGTGGCGGCCGCCGCCCTCCAAGTCCCGGGCGTGCTTCACCTGACCGGCGCACTGGGCCACCCCGTGCACATCGAGAACCTCCCGGGCGAGACCGCGCTGCCGCACCGTCATGTCCGGCTGGAACTCGCGGTGGCGGCGGACCACCGGGCCCGGGACGTGGCCCGCGAGGTCCGCACGGCAGTGAGGAGGACACTGTCGGACCACCCGACGGTGGCGGTACTGGTGAGCGGGATCGGCTGAGTAATCCCCGATCCGCCGGGAGGTCCCGCCTCAGTCCCCGATGCCCGCGAGGTCCCGCAGCCGGCGGGCCTGGGCCTGGCGTTCCGCGCCGCGCTGGGCCTCGTACGTGCGGTCCTGGGCGCCGCGCAGCAGTGCCTTGGTCTCGATGACGGCGTCGCGGGGCGCGGCGAGGACGGCCGAGGCGAGGTCGCGGACCGTGTCGTCGAGCTGGTCGGCGGGCACGGCCACGTTGGCCAGTCCGGTGTTCACGGCCTCCTCGGCCGTGACGAAGCGCCCGGTCACGCAGATCTCCAGCGCGCGGGCGTATCCGACGAGTCCCACCAGCGGATGCGTGCCCGTCAGGTCGGGCACGAGTCCGAGGCTGGTCTCGCGCATCGCGAACTGCACGTCGTCGGCGACGACGCGCAGGTCGCAGGCGAGGGCGAGCTGGAAGCCCGCCCCGATGGCATGCCCCTGGACGGCGGCGACGGAGACGATGTCGCTGCGCCGCCACCAGGCGAACGCCTCCTGATACTCGGCGATGGTCGCGTCCAGCTCGGCGTCGTCACCACGCGCGAGGTCGATGAACGACGGTTCCCCGTCGAAGCCCTCGGGCGTGAACGCCTGCCGGTCGAGACCGGCCGAGAAGGACTTGCCCTCGGCCCGCAGCACCACGACACGGACGGAGCCCGGCAGCTGCCGACCGGCCTCGGTCAGCGCCCGCCACAGAGCGGGGCTCTGCGCGTTGCGCTTGGCGGGGTTGGTCAGCGTCACCGTGGCGACCGCGTCGTCGACGGTGAGCCGTACGCCGTCCTTGTCGAGTACGGGAACGAGGTCCTTGTCGGGCGAAGCCATGGACGCCTCCGATGTGTGCGGTCAGCTAAGTGACTGCACAGTAACCACCCGGCCGATCAGACGACCGACCGGGTGGCCACCATCGAAGCCGAGGGGCCACCCGGGGTCAGGCCGTGGCCTTTTTGCCCCGGGTCGCCCCGCCACGCCCTCGCAGCGTGACGCCCGACTCACTGAGCATGCGGTGCACAAAGCCATACGAGCGGCCGGTCTCCTCGGCCAACGCCCGGATGCTCGCACCGGCGTCGTACTTCTTCTTCAGGTCTGCCGCGAGCTTGTCGCGCGCGGCGCCGGTCACCCGGCTGCCCTTCTTCAGAGTCTCGGCCACCCGTGCCTCCTCATGGGAAGTGCGCTCTGGTCTCCTCATGATCACCCCTCCGGGCCTTGATGGCCACCCATTCGGCAAGGTCCGTGAGACAAGGTTGTGACGACGGGAGCACATCCCCACATCCGGAATATGGAATTCCGAAGAGTGGCGTCCGTACGACCGAACGGATCGCCCCGGAAAATGCCAGGTCAGAAAGGCGTCGCGGCCGAGCCCGGAAGAATCGGGGGCTCGGCCGCGAAATCGATGTAGGACACACCTCGGTACGAGGAGATCTCACACAGATGATGGATCACCGCTAGGCCGAATGATCCATACGGCGTTGATCACGTATTCGATCAAGCGAGGGCGACGAGGTCCGCGTAGTCGGCACCCCACAGGTCCTCGACGCCGTCCGGCAGCAGGATGATCCGCTCCGGCTGGAGCGCCTCGACCGCGCCCTCGTCGTGCGTGACGAGAACCACCGCGCCCTTGTACGTGCGCAGCGCGCCGAGGATCTCCTCGCGGCTGGCCGGGTCGAGGTTGTTGGTGGGCTCGTCGAGGAGCAGGACGTTCGCCGAGGACACCACCAGGGTGGCGAGCGCCAGACGGGTCTTCTCGCCGCCGGAGAGGACCCCGGCCGGCTTGTCGACGTCGTCGCCGGAGAACAGGAACGAGCCGAGCGTCTTGCGGACCTCCACCAGGTCCAGGTCGGGGGCGGCCGAGCGCATGTTCTCCAGGACCGTGCGCTCCGGGTCGAGGGTCTCGTGCTCCTGCGCGTAGTAGCCGAGCTTGAGGCCGTGGCCCTCGATGACCTCGCCGGTGTCGGGCTTCTCGGCCCCGCCGAGCAGCCGGAGCAGGGTCGTCTTGCCCGCGCCGTTGAGGCCGAGGATGACGACGCGCGAGCCCTTGTCGATGGCCAGGTCGACGTCGGTGAAGATCTCCAGCGATCCGTAGGACTTCGACAGGCCCTCGGCCATGAGCGGGGTCTTGCCGCACGGGGAGGGCTCGGGGAAGCGCAGCTTGGCGACCTTGTCGGACTTCCGCTCGGCCTCCAGGCCGGCCAGCAGCTTGTCCGCCCGGCGGGCCATGTTCTGCGCGGCGACGGTCTTGGTGGCCTTGGCCCGCATCTTGTCGGCCTGCGAATGCAGCGCGGAGGCCTTCTTCTCGGCGTTCTGCCGCTCGCGCTTGCGGCGCTTCTCGTCGGACTCGCGCTGCTGCTGGTAGAGCTTCCAGCCCATGTTGTAGACGTCGATCTGGGAGCGGTTGGCGTCCAGGTAGAACACCTTGTTCACGACCGTCTCGACCAGGTCGACGTCGTGGGAGATCACGATGAAGCCGCCGCGGTAGGTCTTCAGGTAGTCCCGCAGCCAGATGATCGAGTCGGCGTCGAGGTGGTTGGTGGGCTCGTCGAGCAGCAGCGTGTCCGCGTCGGAGAACAGGATGCGGGCCAGCTCGATACGGCGGCGCTGGCCTCCGGAGAGCGTGTGCAGGGGCTGGCCGAGCACGCGGTCGGGCAGGTTGAGCGCGGCGGCGATGGTGGCGGCCTCGGCCTCGGCGGCGTACCCGCCCTTGGTGAGGAACTCCGTCTCCTGGCGCTCGTACTGCTTGAGCGCCTTCTCGCGGGTGCCGCCCTTGCCGTTGGCGATGCGCTCCTCGTTCTCGCGCATCTTGCGGATCAGTACGTCCAGGCCGCGCGCGGAGAGGATGCGGTCGCGGGCGAGGACGTCGAGGTCGCCGGTGCGGGGGTCCTGCGGGAGGTAGCCGACCTCGCCGGAGCGGGTGATGGTGCCGCCGGCGGGGATGCCGTCGCCGGCGAGGCACTTGGTGAGGGTGGTCTTCCCTGCGCCGTTGCGGCCGACGAGGCCGATGCGGTCGCCCTTGGCGACTCGGAAGGTGGCGTTTTCGATGAGGACGCGGGCACCGGCGCGCAGCTCGATACCGGAGGCGGAGATCACGGACAGACTCCAGGGCGGATACGGGGGCGGGATGGGCGGCTGAGGACGTTCCCGCCGTCTAATGCGCGAGGAGAATGGCCATGCGGACAGTCTAACGGGGCCGTGCAACCAACTTTTTCTGCGTGTGCGTGTTCGAGGGTCGCACCCCGGGGCGGGGCCGTTGTCAGTGGTCGGTGGAAGACTGTGGAGCAGGCCGGACTCCGGCTTTCCGGCAGCGGGACACTCGGCGAGACACAAGGAAGTGATCGCTATGGCAGGCACGTCCGGCGGACGTCCGAGCATCTATCCGACGCTGCTCTACGCGGACGCGAAGACGGCGATCCGGCAGCTCACGGAGGCCTTCGGCTTCACGGAGCTCTCGGTGTACGAGGGTGAGGACGGCTCGGTGATGCACGCCGAGCTGACACAGGGCAACGGCGCGGTGATGGTCGGCACCAAGGGCCGCGGCGGCGTCTTCGACGCGGCCATGAAGGCCGCGGGCACCACCGGGGTGTACGTGGTGGTGGACGACGTGGACGCACACCACCGCCGCGCCGTGGACCACGGCGTGGAGATCCTCATGCCCCCGACGGACCAGGACTACGGCTCGCGGGACTACATGGCCCGGGACCTCGAGGGCAATGTGTGGAGCTTCGGGACGTACGCGCCCGAGATAGCGGGCTGAGAGCCCCACCGGCTGCCGGCTGCTAGCTGCCGCCGGTGTGCACCTGGAACGCGGCCCGGCGTACGGCCTTGGCCAGGGCCGGGTCGGGGTGTGCCGCGGCGAGGGCGACCAGGACCTGCACGGTGCGCGGGTGTCCCACGGCACGTACCTCGTCGAGGAGCATCGGGATGGTCGGCTGCACCGCGGACTCCAGATGGCGGACGAGCAGCGGGGCCTCACCGTGGTCGGCGACGGCGGCCGCGGTGTCCACCCACAGCCAGGTCGCCTCCTGACGGGTGAGGACCTCGTGGGCGTCCTCCGGGTCGGCCCCGTCGTGCTCGGCCAGCCACAGCAGGGCGTACGGCCTGAGCGTCGGCTCGGCGACCACACCGCGGACGACGGGCTCGGCGGGGGCGCCGACGACGCGCAGCGCCTCGAAGGCGAGGCCGCGCAGCAGGGCGTCCTCGCCACGGGCGGCGCCGAGGAGTTCGGTGACGGCGCTGCCGACGGGGCGGGCGGCGAGCCAGGCGCGGTACTCGGCGCGGGCCGCGTTCGGGCGCAGCTGGGCACAGCCGCGGAGCATGTCCTCGGCCGCCTGCTCGATGTTCCCGGCCGGGCTCTGCGCGGCGACGCAGATCTGCTCCAGCTTGACCCAGACCGCCCAGCTGCCGAGCGGGGTGAGCGTGGCCTGGCCGTCGCCGTAGGTGAGGGCGCCGACGGAGGCGAGGGCGCGCAGGGCCCAGTCGAGGAGGGGGGCGAGCGGGGCGTCGGTGGGCTCCGGCTCGGCCACCGGCTCGGGCTGGGGACCGTAGGGGATCTCACAGCGTGCGGTGCGCAGCTCGGTGACGCGCTGCTCCAGGAGGTCGAGGAGCTGCTCCACGGGGACGGGGCCGGCGGACAGCTGGAGGAAGGAGAGCGCCTGCGGCATGGCCGAGACGACCTCCGCGACGGCGGCGGGCTCGCGGTCCTCGGGCTCCGGGTAGGCGAGCGACCAGGCGTCGAAGAGGGCGACCCAGCCGCGCAGGACGGCGCTGTCGTCGCGGTCCCAGGCGCGCAGCCGCCAGCCGGGGCGGGCGCTGTCGCCGTGCACCTCGACGAGGCCGGCGAGGCGGGCGGTGTCCCAGTCGCCCCTGACCTGAGCGGAGGTCAGCCCCAGGTCGCGGGCGGCCCGTTCGGCGGTCGCGTCGGAGAGGGTGGCCTTGCCGTCGGCGGTGGCGCTGTCCCCGCCGGGGCCGAGCGCCGCGTCGGCCCAGCGGGCGACGCGGGCCGCGGCGGCCAGACCTGAGCGCGCCATTCTGGCCAGCTCCGCCGGTGCCGGGGTGCCCTCCGGGGGGCGCGGTGCGGGTCGGCGCGAGCGCCGCTGGTTCATCGCTCTGGGGGTGGCGGCCAGGGGTCGCGGGCGGACGAGTCGAAGCCTGGAGTCGCGCGGGATACGGGACGTCACAGGTGCAGTCTTCCGGTTGACGGTCCGAAAACCCAAACGGAATGTCACGGCGGGCGACGGAGAAGGCCAACGCACCGGGCCCCGCGAGCCGCCGAGGGCCGGAAACAAGCCAGTGGTACGACGCTAAACGGAATCATCGCGACCGGTCGGTAGGGGCGGAACGGAAGGGGGTCGCGACGGGGCCCGGAGTCACATCAGAGGCGTCAGGAAGCGTCGCAGCGCCTCCTCGTAGGCCTGTGGGTCGGCGTTCCACATCGCTCCGTGGGGCGCGTTGCCGACGGTGTACAGGGCGACCATGTCGGGGCGCGCGTCGGCGAGGTGACGGGAGAACCGCCAGGGAGCCACCGTGTCGTCAGGTCCGTGGAAGACGAGCGCCGGGATGCGGAGCCCGTCGAACGGGGCCGGGCCCGCGACGCCGTCGTCGTGCAGGCCGGTGCGGCCCTGGGCCGCGCGGACCGCGAGGGGCAGCAGCGCTCCCGGGGTGCGGCGGGCCGCGGCGAGGGCGCGCAGGGTGGTCTGCCAACTGAGCACCGGGGAGTCCAGGACGAGCCCCGAGACGCGGTCGCGCAGTCCCGAGTGCGCGGCGGCGCGCAGGGCCATGGTGGCGCCGGTGGACCAGCCGTGCAGGACGACTTCCCGGGCGCCGTGGCGCACGGCGTAGCGGATCGCCGCGTCGAGGTCGCGCCACTCGGTCTCGCCGAGGTGGTTCAGGCCGTCGGGCCGGCGGGGTGCGCCCAGGTCGCCTCGGTAGGCGAGGGCGAGCACCGGGAAGCGGTTGCGGTGCAGGAACCCCATGACGTTCATGGCCAGTTCCCGTGTGGTGCCCAGGCCGTGCACGGCGATCACCCAGGTGTCCCGGGCACCGGGCACGAACCAGGCGGGCAGGGTGCCGAGTTCGCCGGGGATGTCGACGTCGGCGTGTTCGAGGCCGAGGGCGGCGCTCGGGTTGCCGACGTACACGTTCGGGGTGAGCCAGGCCTTGTCGCCGGCCTTCAGGGTGCCGTGCGTGACGCTCTCCAGGCGGCGTACGACGGTGTCGGCGGCGTGCGGGGCGGTGGTCAGGACGGGGCCGACCACCGCGTGGGAGCCGTCACCGGAGAGGCCGTAGCGGCCGGGCCGCAGGGCGGCCAGGTCCCGGGTGAGGACGATCTGCCCGGCGGCGGTGCCGTGCACGGTGAGCCGGGGTTCGGTGGGCAGCGGCCTGCCGGGAGGCGCCTTGAGCGCGACGTCACTGGCGAACCGTCCGGCGGCCACGGCGGCTGCGCCGGCTCCGATCACGGCGGTGGCGGCGGCGGCCGCCGCTTTGACAGTGCGCACGTCTCCAGTGTCCCGGCGGACGGGGCGAGGGACCAGTGGGCGGGGGCGGTGGGGTGACGGGCGCGGGTGGCCGGCAGGGCGGTTGTACGCGGTGGGCGGGCCCGGGCGCTCGGCGGGGCGGGGGCCGCGCTCCGCAGGGCGGGACGCCACTGACCGGCGGAGCGGTGTTCGCGCCCCGCAGGGTGGGGATACCAGTGGCCGGCGGAGCGGTGCTCGCGCGGGCAGGGCGAGATGCCGGTGGCCGGCGGAGCCGTGGCCACGCGGGCAGGGCGAGATGCCGGTGGCCGACGGAGCCGTGGCCACGCGGGCACGGCGAGACGCAGGCCGCCGGCGGAGCCGTGGCCACACAGGCACGGCGGGAAACCGGTTCGGAGGAGTGGGGCTCGCACCCGCGGGGCGAGATGCCGGCGGCCGGCCGAGCCGTGCTCGCGCGAGCAGGCCGGTCGGCTTGGCCGTGGCCGTGGCCGCACGCGCACGGGGGACGCCGGCGGTCCGGCGATGTGGCTGGGCCGGTGGCGGGCGGCGTGACGGGCATCCGGGGTGTGGGCGGTGGGGGCAGGCGGTTGCCGGGAGCCCCCGGACAGGTGAGGCCCGCGGTGCCGGTGCGGTGAGGTCCGGGAGGGGGGTCAGCCGCGCTGGCCGTACCCCCGTAGCCGGTCCCCCACCTCGGCCAGTTGTTCCGTGGACAGCAGGCTCGGGGACAGGCCCGGCACCGATGTGGCGGTCAGCCACAGCCGGCACATCCATTCCAGCTGGGCGGTGCGGTCGTAGGCCTGGTCGAGTGTCGCGCCGTAGGTGATCGTGCCGTGGTTCCGGAGGAGACAGCCGGAGCGGTCGGCGAGGGCGCGGAGCATGTTCTCGGCCAACTCGTCGCTGCCGTACGTCGCATACGGGGCAACCCGGACGGGTCCGCCGAGCGCGGCGGCCATGTAGTGGATCAGCGGGAGCTCGCTCACGAGCGTCGAGACGGCCGTCGCGTGCACGGCGTGGGTGTGGACGACGGCACGGGCACCGGTCGTGCGGTAGACGGCGAGGTGCATGGGCAGCTCGCTGGTCGGGACGAGCGCGCCGAGGACCTGTCGGCCGTCGAGGTCGACCCCGGTCACGTCGTCCGGCGCCAGCCGGTCGTAGGGCACGCCCGACGGCGTGACCAGGACGATGTCCCCGACGCGCACCGAGACATTGCCGGACGTTCCGACGACGAGCCCGTCGGTGACCGTCCGGCGGGCCGTCGCGGCGAGCTCCTCCCAGGCGCGCGCCTCCTCGGGGCGCACACCGCTCCGCCGCGCCTCCCCCACATCCTGTCCGCCGCCTCCGACGTCCCCCGCGTCCCGCTCGTCGCCTCGCTGCTCAGCCATGCGGCGATCCTGCCAGGCAGCCCTTCGACGCGCCGCCGAGCGGGGGCACTTTAGGCCGGAAACCGAGCATCCGTAAGGGCGCATACCGGCACAAACATGTCATGGATCTCTCTTGGCTGGAGATCATCGGATATTCAACGGCTCTTCAGTACTCTCTGGGGGATTTGCCGTGCACGCAGCCATTCCGGGGGGAATCACATGGCCCGTGACCACATACCGACCCGCCGCCGCGGCCGCTTACTGGCGGCCTCCGCGGCGGCACTCGCCCTGGGAGGGGCCACGCTCGCGGAGTTTCCGGCCGCGGCGGCGAGCCGCCCGAAGGGGCACGACGTCTCGTCCCACCAGAAGAACGTCGACTGGCCGAGCGCGAAGGCGAAGGGCGCCAGATTCGTCTACGTCAAGGCGACCGAGTCCACCACGTACCGCAACCCCTACTTCAGCCGGCAGTACAACGGCTCTCGCGCGGCGGGCCTCGTCCGCGGCGCCTACCACTTCGCACTGCCGAACAGGTCGTCGGGCCAGGCACAGGCGGCCCACTTCGTACGCAACGGCGGCAGCTGGAGCGCGGACGGCTGGACGCTGCCGCCGGCGCTCGACATCGAGTACAACCCGTACGACAAGAAGCACAAGTGCTACGGCCTGAGCAAGGCCGGGATGGTCAGCTGGATCAAGTCGTTCAGCGGCGAGGTCAAGCGGCTCACCGGCCGCCGCCCGGTGATCTACACGACCACCCACTGGTGGAACACGTGCACGGGCAACAGCCGTGCCTTCGCCGCGAACCACCACCTGTGGGTCGCCCGCTACGACGCGGCGAGCGCGGGGCCACTGCCGGCCGGCTGGACCTCCTGGACCTTCTGGCAGTACGACAACGGCGACGGCACCCTGCCGGGTGACCAGAATCTCTTCGACGGGTCACTCGATCGACTGAAACGGTTCGCACGGGGCACTTGATCGCTGGGGCGCAAGGGCCGCCACACCAGGGCGGAATGACACTCCTCTGTTGCGGACACCCCTGCGCCCCTCCCAGTTCATCTTCCGTTCACTCGGGTTACCTACGTTCGTCCCGCCAACGACGCCGAACGATTGCCTGGGTAAATGGAAAGCTTCTCGCTGATCCTCGCGATTGTGGTGGTAACCGCACTCGCGTTCGATTTCACGAACGGTTTCCACGACACCGCGAACGCGATGGCCACGACCATTTCCACGGGCGCCATGAGACCGAAGATCGCGGTGGCCATGTCCGCGGTGCTCAACCTGGTCGGCGCCTTCCTGTCCGTCGAAGTCGCGAACACGATCTCCAAGGGCCTCGTCGACGAGGCCGGAATCCGTCCCGAGGTCATCTTCGCCGCCCTGGTCGGAGCGATCCTCTGGAACCTGCTGACCTGGCTCGTCGGTCTGCCGTCCAGTTCGTCGCACGCCCTGATGGGCGGCCTGATCGGCGCCACGATCGCCTCGGCGGGCGTCGGCGCGGTGCACGGTGACGTCCTGGTCACCAAGGTGCTGATCCCGGCGATCGCCGCCCCGCTGGTCGCGGGCATCGCCGCGCTGCTCGCCACCCGGCTGACGTACTCCCTCGGCAAGAAGGCCGACGGCGAGGCTTCCAAGAAGGGCTACCGGGCCGGCCAGATCGCCTCCGCGGGCCTGGTCTCGCTGGCCCACGGCACCAACGACGCCCAGAAGACGATGGGTGTCATCACCCTCGCCCTGGTCGCAGGCGGCGCCGTCGCCCCCGACTCCGACCCGCCCATGTGGGTCATCCTCTCGGCGGGTATCGCCATCGCGCTCGGCACCTACCTCGGCGGCTGGCGCATCATCCGCACCATGGGCAAGGGCCTGACCGACCTCCAGCCGCAGCAGGGCTTCGCCGCCCAGACCAGCGCGGCGACGGTCATCCTGGCCTCCTCGCACCTCGGCTTCTCCCTCTCCACCACCCACTCCGTGTCCGGCGCGGTGATGGGCGCGGGACTCGGCCGCAAGGGCGGCGTGGTCCGCTGGTCGACGGCGACCCGGATGTTCGTCGCCTGGGGTCTGACGCTGCCGGCGGCGGCCCTGGTGGGCGCGCTCGCCGAGTACGTGACCGGCTTCGGGAGTTGGGGCACGGCGGTCGTGGCGGTCTTCCTGGTCGCCTCCAGCGCGGTGATCTGGAAGCTGTCGCGCCGTGAGGTCGTCGACCACACGAACGTCAACGAGGTCGACGAGGAGCCGGCGGGTGTCGTGACCACCGCGATCGCCGCGGTGACGCCGCCTCCGGCGGGCCCGTCCGAGGAACTGGCCGCCACGATCCCGGCCCAGGCCCAGGCCGAACGGAAGCCCTCCACCACGACCACCCCGGTCTGATCCCGCCCACCCGGTGACAAGGAAGAATCTCTGAGATGAAGATCGACTGGGCGACCCTCGGCTCCGTCTTCGGCGTCAGCCTCGTGGCCACCGTGACCCTCGTCGGCCTGTTCACCCTCGGCATCACGGGCCTGTCGCGCCGCGAGCGGGCGGTGGCGGCGGGCGGGTCCGCGGGGCTTGCGGTGACGGGTGCGTACGCGTGCTTCGCGGCGTGTGCGGCGGCTGTCGGGTACGGGATCTATCTGATCGTGGCCTGACCACGACCACCACGATCGTCTGTCGCCGGGCGGCACGGGGCTTCGGTCCCGGGCCGCCCGGTTGCCTTGTGCGGGGCAGCTGTTGGCACCCCCCCGCGAGGCAGGCGGTGTGGGCTTGTCCACACTCTCCCCTCGCAGGTCAACAGCAAGTTGACGGCTGTTCGCGGCCGTGGTGGACTGCCGGGGCCAATGCGGCGGCAGGAGAGGAAGCCGGTGGAAGTCCGGCGCGGTCCCGCCACTGTCACCGGGGTAGCACTCACCGGGAGCCAGGAACTCTCACCGCCGGTCTCGTCGAACCAGGGCGTGGACACCCTGAGTGAGGACATATCGCCATGTTCGGCTGCCGATCGAGGGCCAGTACCCCACCGTTGTCCGCCCCCGTGGCCGGCTGAGCCCATGGGTGCCGGTCGCGTCCACGCGTACGGTGCCGCCGCCGGTCTGATCGGTGATCTGCTGCTCGGCGATCCTCGCCGGGGGCATCCGGTCGCCGTGTTCGGGCGGGCCGCGGGTGTGGTGGAGCGGGTGTTGTGGCGGGACCACCGCGGGTGGGGCGCGCTGCACACCGTGGTGTGTGCGGGCGGGGCCGTCGCGCTCGGGGCCGTCGCCGCGCGTGCCGTGCGTACGTCCACTGTCGCGTCGGTCGGGCTGACCGGGGTCGCCACCTGGGCCGTCGTCGGCGGGACTTCGCTCGCCCGGGAGGCACAGGCCATCGGGCGCGCCCTGGAGGCCGGGGACGTCGAAGCGGCCCGTGCGCGGTTGCCGCATCTGTGCGGACGGGATCCGCAGGCCCTGGACGCCGACGGGATCGCCCGGGCCGTCGTCGAGTCCGTCGCGGAGAACACCTCCGACGCCGTCGTGGGGGCGCTCGTGTGGGGGGCCGTCGGCGGTGTGCCGGGGCTCGTCGGGTTCCGGGCCGTCAACACCCTCGACGCCATGGTCGGGCACAAGTCGGCCCGGTACCGGCGCTACGGGTGGGCCTCCGCGCGGCTGGACGATGTCGTGGGGTGGCCAGGAGCCCGGCTGACCGCCGTGCTCGCGGCCGTGGCCGGGGGCGACCCCCGGGGAGCCGTGACGGCCTGGCGTTCCGACGCCGCCAAGCATCCGAGTCCCAACGCCGGGCCCGTGGAGGCCTCGTTCGCGGGGGCGCTCGGGGTGCGGCTCGGCGGAACCCTGTCCTACGGCGGACGCGTCGAGCACCGTCCCGTCCTCAACGGCGCGGGGCGCGGCGTCGGCACCGGGGACATCGAACGGGCCGTACGGCTGTCCAGGCGCGTCGGCTGGCTCGCGCTCGGCGTCTGTGTCGCCGCGCGCCACATCGTGAAGGGGCGTACGTCATGACGGGCGGGGGGCTTCTCGTCGCCGGTACCACCTCCGACGCCGGCAAGAGCGTCGTGACCGCCGGGATCTGCCGGTGGCTGGTGCGGCAGGGGGTCAAGGTCGCGCCCTTCAAGGCGCAGAACATGTCCCTGAATTCGTTCGTGACACGGGAGGGCGCCGAGATCGGGCGGGCGCAGGCCATGCAGGCGCAGGCGTGCCGTGTGGAGCCGACCGCGCTGATGAATCCCGTGCTGCTCAAGCCCGGCGGCGAGCAGAGCAGTCAGGTCGTGCTGCTGGGCAAGCCGGTCGGCGAGCTCAGTGCGCGCGGGTACCACGGGGGGCGGCAGCAGAGGCTGCTCGGGACGGTGCTGGACTGCCTGGAGCGGCTGCGGGGCACGTATGACGCGGTGATCTGCGAGGGGGCCGGTTCGCCGGCCGAGATCAATCTGCGGCGGACGGACATCGTCAACATGGGGATCGCCCGTAACGCCGGGCTCCCCGTGCTCGTCGTCGGCGACATCGACCGGGGCGGGGTCTTCGCCTCGTTCTTCGGGACCGTCGCCCTGCTGTCCCGTGAGGACCAGGACTGTGTCGCCGGGTTCCTCGTGAACAAGTTCCGCGGGGACGTCTCCCTGCTGGAGCCGGGGCTCGACATGCTCCACGGCCTCACCGGGCGGCGCACGTACGGCGTTCTGCCCTTCCGGCACGGGCTCGGGATCGACGAGGAGGACGGGCTGCGCGTCTCCCTGCGAGGGACGGTCCGGGAGTCCGTCGTCGCCCCGCCCGTCGGCGAGGACGTGCTGCGCGTCGCCGTCTGCGCGGTCCCGCTCATGTCCAACTTCACGGATGTCGACGCGTTGGCCGCCGAGCCCGGTGTCGTCGTGCGGTTCGTGGACCGGCCGGAGGAACTGGCGGACGCCGACCTCGTCATCGTGCCGGGGACCCGGGGGACCGTCCGTGCCCTGGAGTGGCTCCGGGAGCGCGGGCTGGCCGACGCGCTGGTGCGCAGGGCCGCCGAGCAGCGGCCCGTCCTCGGCATCTGCGGCGGCTTCCAGATCCTCGGCGAGCACATCGAGGACGACGTCGAGAGCCGCAGGGGCCGGGTCGACGGGCTCGGGATCCTGCCCGTGCGGGTGCGGTTCGCCCGCGAGAAGACCCTCACCCGGCCGGCGGGCGAGGCCCTCGGGGAGCACGTCGAGGGCTACGAGATCCACCACGGGGTCGCCGATGTCACCGGCGGCGCCCCCTTCCTGGACGGCTGCCGGGTCGGCCAGACCTGGGGCACGCACTGGCACGGCTCGCTGGAGTCGGACGGATTCCGGCGTGCCTTCCTGCGGGAGGTGGCGGCCGCCGCCGGCCGCCGCTTCGTACCGGCGCCGGACACCTCGTTCGCCGCGCTGCGCGAGGAGCAGCTCGACCGGCTCGGCGACCTGATCGAACAGCACGCGGACACGGACGCGCTGTGGCGGCTCATCGAGTCCGGCGCGCCGCCGGGGCTGCCCTTCGTCCCGCCGGGAGCGCCCGCATGAGGGCCGTGGCGGTGATGTGGACCGCCGGCACGGCGACCGCGGGCCACCTGAGACGCTGGACCGGCTGCCCGATCCATCCGCGATTCGAAGGCGACTTGGAGGACGACGAAAAGTGACCACCCCCTTTCCGTTCACGGCCGTGGTCGGCCAGGACGATCTGCGGCTCGCGCTGCTGCTGAACGCCGTGTCACCGGCGGTCGGCGGTGTGCTGGTGCGCGGCGAGAAGGGCACGGCCAAGTCGACGGCCGTGCGGGCGCTGTCGGCGCTCATGCCGGAGGTGGACGTCGTCTCCGAGTGCCGCTTCTCCTGCGACCCCGGCTCGCCCGACCCCGGCTGCCCTGACGGGCCGCACGAGCCGGGGGGCTTCGCCTCCCGGCCGGCCCGCATGGTCGAGCTGCCCGTCGGCGCCTCCGAGGACCGGCTGGTCGGCGCGCTGGACATCGAACGGGCCCTGTCGGAGGGCGTGAAGGCCTTCGAGCCCGGCCTGCTCGCCGACGCGCACCGCGGCATCCTCTACGTCGACGAGGTCAACCTCCTCCACGACCACCTGGTCGACCTGCTGCTGGACGCGGCCGCGATGGGCGCCTCGTACGTGGAGCGTGAGGGCGTCTCCGTACGGCACGCCGCCCGCTTCTTGCTCGTCGGCACCATGAACCCCGAAGAGGGCGAGCTGCGGCCGCAGTTGCTCGACCGGTTCGGGCTGACCGTCGAGGTCGCGGCCTCGCGCGAGCCCGAGCAGCGCGTCGAGGTCGTACGACGGCGGCTGGCCTACGACGACGACCCGGCCGGGTTCGCCGCCCGCTGGGCCGACGAGGAGGCCGACGTACGGGCCCGGATCGTGGCCGCGAAGAAGCTGCTGCCGTCGGTGCGGCTGGGCGACGACGCGCTGCGGCAGATCGCGGCGACCTGTGCGGCCTTCGAGGTGGACGGCATGCGCGCCGACATCGTGATGGCCCGGACCGCTACGGCGCTCGCGGCCTGGGCCGGGCGTACGGACGTGCTCGCCGAGGACGTACGGCAGGCCGCGCTGCTCGCGCTGCCGCACCGCCGGCGCCGCAACCCCTTCGACGCGCCGGGTCTTGACGAGGACAAGCTGGACGAGACCCTGGAGGAGTTCTCCGGGGACGACGACCCGGACCCGGACCTCGACCCGGACCCGGACTCGGGGCCGGACGGGCCCGGCGGGGGCGGTGGACAGCCGGCGCCCGACGACGGGCCTCAGGGCGGTGACCAGGAGCCCCGGCCGGAGGGCGAGCAGGAGGGACAGCCGCAGCCGCAGCCGTCGGGAGCCGGCGAACAGTCGGCCGCACGCGCTTCCGAACCCTTCCGGACCAAGGTGCTGAGCGTGCCCGGACTCGGCGAGGGTGCCGCCGGGCGGCGTTCGCGGGCCCGGACCGAACACGGCCGGACCACCGGCGCCCGGCGGCCGAAGGGCTCCCTCACCAAGCTGCACCTGGCGGCGACCGTGCAGGCCGCGGCCCCGCACCAGCGGGCGCGCGGGCGGTCCGGGCCGGGACTCGTGGTGCGCCGCGACGACCTGCGGCAGGCCACCCGCGAGGGCCGCGAGGGCAATCTCGTGCTGTTCGTCGTGGACGCCTCCGGGTCGATGGCGGCGCGGCAGCGGATGAGCGCCGTGAAGGGGGCCGTGCTGTCGCTGCTGCTGGACGCGTACCAGCGGCGGGACAAGGTGGGCCTGGTGACCTTCCGGGGGTCGGGCGCGGAGGTCGCGCTGCCGCCGACCTCGTCCGTGGACGCGGCGGCGGCCCGGCTGGAGTCGCTGCCGACCGGCGGCCGTACGCCGCTGTCGGCCGGGCTGCTGCGCGCGCACGACGTGCTGCGGGTGGAGCGGCTGCGCGATCCCGCGCGGCGGCCGCTGGTCGTGGTGGTGACGGACGGGCGGGCCACCGGGGGCCCGGAGCCGGTCGCCCTGGCCGGGCGCGCGGCGCGGCTGTTCGCGGCCGAGGGCGTCGCGTCCGTCGTCGTGGACTGCGAGTCGGGTCCGGTGCGGCTGGGGCTCGCCGGGCAGCTCGCGGGCGAGCTGGGCGGCACCGCCGTGACGCTGGACGAGCTGCGGGCCGACTCGATCGCCGGGCTGGTCAAGGATGTGCAGGGTACTTCGAGGAGGGCCGCGTAATGCCGCAGGGACAGCCGAGTGTCGTTCCGGACGACGGACTGACGACCCGACAGCGCCGGAACCGGCCGCTCGTCTTCGTGCACACGGGCGTCGGCAAGGGCAAGTCCACCGCCGCCTTCGGGCTCGCGCTGCGGGCCTGGAACCAGGGGTGGCCGATCGGGGTGTTCCAGTTCGTCAAGTCGGCGAAGTGGAAGGTCGGCGAGGAGAACGCGCTGCGCGTGCTCGGGGCGTCCGGTGAGGGCGGGTCCGTCGACTGGCACAAGATGGGCGAGGGCTGGTCGTGGGTGCAGCGCGACGGGCAGATGGACAACGAGGAGAAGGCCCGGGAGGGCTGGGAGCAGGTCAAGCGGGACCTGGCGGCCGAGACGTACAAGCTGTATGTGCTGGACGAGTTCGCCTACCCGCTGCACTGGGGCTGGATCGACACCGACGAGGTCGTGGAGGTGCTGCGGAACCGGCCCGGGACCCAGCATGTCGTGATCACCGGGCGGAACGCGCCCGAGAAGCTCGTCGACTTCGCGGACCTCGTGACCGACATGTCCAAGGTGAAGCACCCCATGGACGCCGGGCAGAAGGGGCAGAGGGGCATCGAGTGGTGATGTCCTCGTCCGTCCCACGGCTGGTCATCGCCGCGCCGGCTTCCGGCAGCGGCAAGACCACCGTCGCCACGGGGCTGATGGCCGCGTTCGCCGCGCGGGGACTCGCCGTGTCCCCGCACAAGGTCGGGCCGGACTACATCGACCCCGGGTATCACGCGCTCGCGAGCGGGCGCGTGGGACGGAACCTCGACGCCTATCTGTGCGGGCCGGAGCTGGTCGGGCCGTTGTTCCTGCACGGGGCGCGGGGGTGTGACATCGCCGTCGTCGAGGGCGTGATGGGGCTGTTCGACGGGGCGGCCGGTGAGGGCGAGCTGGCGTCCACGGCTCATGTCGCCAAGCTGCTGCGGGCGCCGGTGGTGCTGGTCGTCGACGCGTCGTCGCAGTCCCGGTCGGTGGCCGCGCTGGTGCACGGGTTCACCACCTGGGATCCGGAGGTGCGGGTCGGGGGCGTGATCCTGAACAAGGTCGCGTCGGACCGGCACGAGTGGCTGCTGCGGGAGGCCATGGAGCAGGTCGGGGTGCCGGTGCTCGGGGTGCTGCGGCGGGCGCCGCAGGTGGACACGCCGTCGCGGCATCTGGGGCTGGTTCCGGTCGCCGAGCGGCGCGAGGAGGCCCTGGGGGCTGTCGCGGCCATGGCCGCGCAGGTTTCCGAGGGTTGTGATCTGGACGCGCTGATGCGGCTGGCCCAGGGGGCGGGCGCGTTGTCCTGTGCGGCCTGGGACGCGGCCGAGGCGGTCTCCTCACCCGGCCACCACCCGGCACGGTCGCACGAGAGACCCCGGCCACGGATCGCCGTGGCCGGCGGTGAGGCGTTCACCTTCTCCTACGCCGAGCACACCGAGCTGCTCACCGCAGCCGGTGCCGAGGTCGTGCCCTTCGATCCCCTGCGGGACGAGGAACTGCCCGAAGACACAAGCGGGTTGGTGATCGGGGGCGGGTTCCCGGAGATGTACGTCTCCGAGCTGTCCGCCAACGAACCCCTGCGCAAGGCCGTCGCCGGCCTGGCCGAGAGCGGCGCCCCGGTCGCCGCCGAGTGTGCGGGGCTGCTGTATCTGTGCCGGGAGCTGGACGGGCAGCCGATGTGCGGGGTGCTGGACGCCGGGGCGCGGATGACGCGGCGGCTCACCCTGGGATACCGGGACGCCGTGGCGGTCGGCGACAGTGTGCTCGCGGAGGCGGGGACACGGATGCGGGGGCACGAATTCCACCGGACCGCCGTGGAGCCCGGCTCGGGGCCGGATCCCGCCTGGGGGTTCCGGTCCCCGGAGCGGCGGGTCGAAGGGTTCGTACGGCGCGGTGTGCACGCGAGTTATCTGCACACGCACTGGGCGTCCGAGCCCGGTGTCGCCCTCCGGTTCGTGGAGAGGTGCCGGACGTCATGAGCGGCACGCTGGTCGGCGTCGGGATCGGGGCCTCGCGGGGTGTCTCCGTCGAGGAGGTGCTCGGGCTTGTCGAGGACACCCTGCGGGAGGCCGGGCTGTCCGCGGCGTCCGTGGCCGAGCTCGCCACCGTCGACGCCAAGGCAGAGGAGCCGGGCGTCGTGGAGGCCGCGCGGCGGCTCGGGGTGCCCCTGGTGACCTACTCCGCCGGGGAATTGGCTGAGGTCGAGGTGCCGCACCCGTCCGACGTGCCGCTCACCGCCGTCGGCACCCCGTCGGTGGCCGAGGCCGCCGCGCTCGCCGGCGGGGGTGAACTCCTCGTCCCCAAGCGGAAGTCGGCCGCGAGCCCCGCGAGGGCGACCTGTGCCGTCGTGCGGCGGCCAGGGGTGGACGGGCTCCGGGCGGGCGCCCGCCCGGACACCTCGCGCGACATCGAGACGGCCGCGGTGGGCGTCACCTGCCGCGAGACCGTCGGTCGCCCGCAGGGCGCCGAGCCGGGTCCCGGCCCGACCCGTCCGGCCGAGTCCGCGGCCGCGGCCGCGCGCAACGTCCCGCCGTTCCACCCCACTTCCGTCGAGGAGCACCTGTGACCACCCCTCCCGCCCTGCTCATCGCCGGCCAAGGCGCCCGCGACGACACCGGATCCGAGGCGTTTTGCGAGTTCGTACGGGAGCTGGGGTCCCGACGCCCGGAACTGCCCGTCGCGGGCGGCTTCGTCGAACTGTCGCGGCCGCCGCTGGGCGACGCCGTCACCGAGCTGGTGGAGCGGGGCGTACGGCACTTCACCGCCGTTCCGCTGATGCTGGTGCCCGCCGGGCACGCCAAGGGCGGCATCCGGGCGGCCCTGGCCCGTGAGAAGGAGCGGCACCCCGGGATCTCGTACACGTACGGGCCCCCGCTCGGCCCGCACCCGGCGCTGCTGGACGTGCTGGAACGGCGGCTGGACGAGGCGCTGGGCGGCACCGCCGGGCGCAGGCCGGGCGACCGGGCCGATGTGACGGTGCTGCTGGTGGGGGCCGGGTCCACGGACCCGGACGCCAACGCCGAGGTGCACAGGGCGGCGCGGCTGCTGTGGGAGGGCCGCGGGTACGCGGGGGTCGAGACGGCGTTCGTGTCGCTGGCGGCGCCGGACGTGCCGAACGGGCTCGACCGGTGCGTGCGGCTGGGGGCCCGGCGGATCGTGGTCCTGCCGTACTTCCTGTTCACCGGTGTCCAGCCGGACCGGGTGCGGCAGCAGACGGAGGGCTGGGCGGAGGCGCACCCGGAGATCGAGGTGCGCTCGGCCGGCGTCATCGGTCCGGAGCCGGAGCTGCTGGACCTGGTGTGGGAGCGCTACGAGGAGGCCGTCACGGGTCACCACGCGCCCGGGCACTTCCACCGGGGGGCGGACTCGGATGCGCACTGAGAGCGGGCACGATCTGCGGCACCACGGGGACGCGGAGGTCCGGGACGACGGCGGATCGCTCGTCGATCTGGCCGTGAACGTCCGGGCCGACACGCCTCCGGTGTGGCTGCGGGAGCGCATCGCCGCGTCGCTGGGCGGGCTCGCGGCCTACCCCGACGGGCGGGCCGCACGCGCGGCGGTGGCGGAGCGGCACGGGCTGCCGGCGGAGCGGGTGCTGTTGACGGCGGGGGCGGCGGAGGCGTTCGTTCTGCTGGCGCGGGCGCTGAAGGTGCGGCGGCCGGTCGTCGTCCACCCGCAGTTCACGGAGCCGGAGGCGGCGCTGCGGGACGCGGGGCACGCGGTCGACCGGGTGCTGCTGCGCGCGGAGGACGGCTTCCGGCTGGATCCGGCGGCCGTTCCCGAGGACGCGGACCTGGTGGTGATCGGCAATCCGACGAACCCGACGTCGGTGCTGCATCCGGCGGAGACGATCGCCGGGCTCGCCCGTCCCGGGCGGGTGCTGGTGGTGGACGAGGCGTTCCTGGACGCGGTGCCGGGCGAACGCGAGGCCCTGGCGGGCCGCGTCGACGTCCCCGGTCTGGTGGTGCTGCGCAGCCTGACCAAGACGTGGGGGCTGGCCGGACTGCGGATCGGGTACGTGCTGGCGGCGCCGGAGACCATCGAGGACCTGGAGCGGGCGCAGCCGCTGTGGCCGGTGTCGACACCGGCGCTGGCCGCGGCGCGGGCGTGCGTGGGGCCCCGGGGCGTGGCCGAGGCGGCCCACGCCGCCCATCGCGTCGCGGCGGACCGCGCCCACCTGGTGGCGGGCCTCGCGCGGTTCGCCCCGGCGGGGTTGCGGGTGGTCGAGCCGGCGGAGGGCCCGTTCCTCCTCATCCGCCTGCCCCACGCGGCGGCCGTCCGCCGGCGCCTGCGCGACCTCGGCTACGCCGTGCGCCGCGGCGACACGTTCCCCGGCCTGGACGAGGAGTGGCTACGGCTGGCGGTACGGGACCGGACGACGACGGACGGGTTCCTGCGGGCGCTGGAGCGTGCGGTGACGGGCTGACGGTTCACGGTCGGCGGGCCCGCGGTGATTCCCGGCGGGGCGCCGCTCGCCGGCGCCGTCGGGCTCGTCGAACCGGCGGGCGGTACCGGCAGACGGCTGCCGCGGCACCGTCGGGCTCGTCCAACCGCCGCCCGGCACCGGCAAACGGCTGCCGCGGCTACCGTCGGGCTCGTCCAACCCCCGCCCGGCACCGGCAAACGGCTGCCGCGGCTACCGTCGGGCTCGTCCAACCCCCGCCCGGCACCGGCAAACCCCTGCCGCGGCACCGTCGGGCTCGTCCAACCCCCGCCCGGCACCGGCAAACGGCTACCGCGGCACCGTCGGGCTCGTCCAACCCCCGCGGCCGGCACCGGCAAACGGCTACCGCGGCACCGTCGGGCTCGTCCAACCCCCGCGGCCGGCACCGGCAAACGGCTACCCGGCCTGGGCGGCCCCCGCCGTCTCCGCTCCGGTCCGTGTGCCGGGGCGGCCCGGGCGAGTCGGCGAGTCGGCGAGGAGGCGCGCGGTCCGGGCCCTCCCCTGGACCGGTTCTCCGCCGCGCCTGACGCCCCCGGCCCGGGAGGTCAGTTCCGGCGGCGTGCCAGGGCCACCGCTCCCCCGCCCACCGCGAGCAGGGCGATCGCGCCGCCCGTGACGTACGGGGTCGTCGAGCTGCCGCCCGTCTCGGCCAGACCCTCCTCGGCCGGCGCGCCCTGCGGCTCGAGCCCGGCGGGGGCGTCGGACGGCTCGGCGGAGGGCTCGGACGGTGGCTGTGCGGCCTGCGCGGCCTTCGGTGTCTCGCAGGTCGCCTCGGCCAGGGTGAGCGTGCCGTTCACCTCGGCCACGTTCAGCTTCAACGGGTTGACGGACACCTTGAGTTCGAGGGCGGTGGCGGCGGCCGTCCGGGATGTCGTCCGCGTCCTCGAGAGGTCCAGGCGTACGTCGCCGACGCCCGGCACCTTGACGTCCGTCGGGCCGCCGGCGGTCAGGGTGACGCGCTTGCCGAGCACGGTCACCGAGCCGGGCAGGCCGGTCGTGGCGACGGGCTTCTTCCCGGCCTCGCAGACGGCCTTCGCGGTGATCTGCTCGATCTCGACGACCGACAGCAGCGGCAGGCCGGGGACATGGACGCGGGCGCGGGCCAGGGTGGTGCTCCCCTCGGCCTTCGTGGCGGTCGCGGTGGCTCTCGCCTCGGCCACGTCCGCGCGCAGCACGCTGAAGGGCTTTCCGCCGTTCACCCCGTCCAGGCGGGCGGTCAGCGCGGTCTTCTCGGCGCTCTGCGGGGCCTGTACCTCGTTGAGGGTGACGGCGAGCGGGGCCTCGACCGACTTGTTCAGCAGGGAGACATCGAGGCCGGTGCGCAGGACGAGGGCGCTCGCGCGGCCGTGATCGCCGGTGGCGTGCGCCGGGCTCACTCCGGTCAGTGCCACAGGCCCGGCGGCGAGGGCCGTGGCCGTCGCCACGGTCGCCAGACGGCGTGCGGGCATGCGGAAGGAAGTGCTGTTCACGGTGGGGACTCCAGGAGAGACAGGCTCGGGACCCGGAAAGACTCGCGCACCCGGGGTACGGCGTCAGCGATCTGATGCCTCTTCACTCCAACGTGGCGATACCGTGGAAGTTTTCGAATCCCCCGGCACTGACGTTCCCTCGCGTCACCCGCTCGGCTACCCGACCACGCGCCCGTTCAGCACCACCCGGCGCGGCGCCGCCAGGACGCGTACGTCGGCCCGGGGGTCCTGGTCGTAGACGACGAGGTCGGCCGGGGCACCCTCGTCCAGTCCGGGGCGGCCGAGCCAGGTGCGGGCCTTCCAGGTTCCGGCCGCCAGGGCGTCGAGGGGCGGGATGCCCGCGGTGACCAGTTCGGCGACCTCGGCCGCCGCCAGGCCGTGGGCGAGGGTGCCGCCGGCGTCGGTGCCGACGAAGACGGGGATGCCGGCGTCCCAGGCGCCCCGGACGGTGTCGTAGCGGCGTTCGTGGAGCCGGCGCATATGGGCCGACCAGCGCGGGAACCGGGACTCGCCGCCGTCGGCGAGCTGCGGGAAGGTCGCGATGTTGACCAGGGTCGGGACGATGGCGACGCCCCGTTCGGCGAACAGCGGGATGAGGTCCTCGGTCAGGCCCGTCGCGTGTTCGACGCAGTCGATGCCCGCCTCGACGAGGTCCTGCAGCGAGTCCTCCGCGAAGCAGTGCGCGGTGACGCGGGCGCCCAGGCGATGGGCCTCGGCGATCGCCGCCTCCACCGCGCCGCGGGGCCAGCAGGCCGACAGGTCGCCGAGGTCGCGGTCGATCCAGTCGCCGACCAGCTTGACCCAGCCGTCGCCCCGCCGGGCCTCCTGGGCGACGTAGGCGACCAGGTCCTCCGGCTCGATCTCCCAGGCGTAGTTGCGGATGTAGCGGCGGGTGCGGGCGATGTGCCGCCCGGCGCGGATGATCTTCGGCAGGTCCTCGCGGTCGTCGACCCAGCGGGTGTCGGAGGGTGAACCCGCGTCGCGGATCAGCAGCGTGCCCGCGTCCCGGTCGGTCAGGGCCTGCTTCTCGGCGACGTCCTGGGGGACCGCGCCGTGCCGGTCGAGTCCCACGTGGCAGTGCGCGTCGACGAGGCCGGGCAGGGCCCAGCCCTTGACGGTGCGGATGTCGCGGGCGCCGGCGGGACGGTCGTAGGAGACGCGGCCGTCCACCACCCACAGTTCGTCGCGGACGTCCTCGGGCCCGACGAGCACCCGTCCCTTCACGTGCAGCACCGTGCGATCGCTCATGCACCGCACCCTAATGAGCAGCGGACCTCACCTGCGAGGGGGGACGTACCCGCCGGTTACCCTCGATGCCGTCGGCCCCGTGCAGATGCCGTTGGCCCCCGTGAATGGAGAGAGCCCCACCGTGACGCACCCGTTTCTGGACCTGGCCCCGCTCGGCGCGGACCACTTCGCCGCGATCGAGGACCGTGTGGCGCGGCTGCTGAGCACCGAGCAGGACGTCGTGATCATGCAGGGCGAGGCGCTGCTGCCGCTGGAGGGCGCGATCCGTGCGACGGCCGGCCCGGGGACGACGGCGCTGAACGTCATCACGGGCCCGTACGGGAAGACCTTCGGCGACTGGCTGCGGGACTGCGGTGCCACGGTGGTCGACCTGGCGGTGCCCTTCCACACGGCGGTCACGGCCGAGCAGATCCGGCAGGCCTTCGCCGAGCACCCGGAGATCGGCTTCGTGTCCCTGGTGCACGCGGAGGCGGCGACCGGGAACACCAATCCGGTCGCGGAGATCGGCGAGGTGGTGCGGGCGCACGGGGCGCTGTTCTACCTGGACGCGGTGGCGTCGATCGGTGCCGAGCCGGTGCTGACGGACGCGTGGGGCGTGGACCTGTGCGTGATCGGGGCGCAGAAGGCGATGGGCGGTCCGGCCGGTGTCTCGGCGGTGTCGGTCAGCGAGCGGGCCTGGGCCCGGATGGCGGCGAACCCGCGGGCGCCGCGCCGGTCGTATCTGTCGCTCCTCGACTGGAAGGAGCGGTGGATCGACGGCGGCCGCAAGGCGCTGCCGCACGCTCCGGCGCAGCTGGAGATGCTGGCGCTGGAGGCGTGCGTGGAGCGGATCGAGGCGGCGGGGCTCGATGCCGTGATGGCCCGGCACGCCTCCGCCGCGGCGGCCACGCGGGCCGGGGCGGTCGCGCTCGGTGGCGGCCTGGAACCGTATGTGTACGAGGCCCGGGACGCGGCGCCCGTCGCCACGACGCTCCGGGCGCCGTCCGGGGTGGTGGCGTCGGAGCTGGTGGCCAGGGCGCTGACGTCGGATCCGGCGCTGCCGGTCGCCGCCGGCGGGGGTGCGCTGGCCAAGGAGATGATCCGGGTCAACCACTACGGCGCGGACGCGACGCCGGGCGCTGTGCGGGCGAGTCTGGCGGCGCTCGGGGGTGCGCTCTCCGAGCAGGGGCTGAAGGTGGATGTGGAGGGGGCGCTGCGGGCCGTGGAGGAGGCGTGGCGGTAGTCGGGGGCTGAGGTCTCCGCTGGGGGCTGCGCCCCAGGCCCCCGCTTCGGCCCGGACGGCCTCGTCCTCAAGCGCCGGACGGGCGGAAAGACGCCGGTCGGCGCCAGTAGCCAGGGAGCGATGTCAGTGGTGCGTGCCATGCTCCCCGCATGACCACCGACACATCTGCCGAACACACCCCGTCCCTCCCCGACGGCCGTCCCGTGCCGCACCTCAGTGGTGACGAGCGGGCCATGCTCGAGAGCTGGCTGGACTTCCACCGGGCCACGCTGGAGCTGAAGTGCGCGGGGCTGGACGACGCGCAGGCGCGGATCCCGTCGGCCGAGCCGTCCGCGCTGACGCTGCTCGGGCTGGTGCAGCACCTCGCCGAGGTCGAGCGGAACTGGTTCCAGAGAGTGACCGCCGGTCTCGGCGTGCCGCCTCTGTTCGAGGACCCGACCGGCTACGCGCTGGATCCGGGGAGGGGCCTCGACGAGGCGCTGGAGCTCTGGCGGGGGGAGATCGCGCGCGGGCGGGAGCTGTGTGCCCGGCTGCCGCTGGACCACGTCGGGCGGGTCGCCGAGGGGCCGGTCCCGGGGATGGAGGTCAGCCTGCGATGGGTGCTGATTCACATGATCGAGGAGTACGCCCGGCACAACGGTCACGCCGATATCCTGCGGGAACGCATCGACGGAGTGACCGGGGCCTGAATTACACGTGCTTTGACTACACCCCGCATGTAAGCTGGCACACATATTAAGAATTCATCAACGAACAGCTTCCCGTATTCTTCTGCCCGCTTTCTTCGGTCCTAAACCCAGAGATTCTGGGGACACTTCGCGAGGAAATTCGGGCAGATCTCGTGGGGATTACATGGCTGTGACGCGTTACACACTGTGACCACTTCGCCCGATATTTCCGGCACAAACTTGGGCATCTCACCACCCCTACACCTAAAGACTCGCGCCCGCGCGATAACACAGTCATGGCTCATGCGCGACCCCGTCCGGCGATGCGATTTTGAATTTCTCTGGGTAAATTCAATTGGCATGACTGCCGTACAAGCAGATCCGCAAATCGACCGTCCCACCGTGGCCGACGGAGCCGCACTGTGGCGGATGGCGAAGGACTCGAAGGTTCTGGACCTGAACTCGTCCTACAGCTATCTGCTGTGGTGCCGCGACTTCGCGGCGACGTCGGCCGTGGCGCGTGACGAGCACGGCGAGCCGATGGGCTTCATCACCGGGTACGTGCGGCCGGACAGCCCGCGCACCCTGCTGGTCTGGCAGGTGGCCGTGGACGAGGCACACCGCGGGCGCGGGCTGGCCGCCACGCTGCTCGACGGGCTTGCCGCCCGCACCGTGGCCGACCTCGGGGTGACGACGGTGGAGACCACCATCACTCCGGGCAACACCGCCTCGGAGCGCCTGTTCACGTCGTTCGCCGAGCGTCACGGCGCCCGGCTGGAGCGCGAGGTGCTCTTCGACACGGCCGTGTTCCCCGACGGGCCGCACGACCCCGAGGTCCTGTACCGCATCGGCCCGCTGCCCCACTGACTTCCCGTCCCACCCCCACTCCCGCAGACTTCCCCCACGCACCGAGGAGCGATTCGTCGTGACCATCACCCAGCCCGACCTGAGTGTCTTCGAGACCGTTGAGTCCGAGGTACGCAGCTACTGCCGCGGCTGGCCCACCGTCTTCGACCGCGCCGTGGGCAGCCGTATGTACGACGAGGACGGCCACGAGTACCTCGACTTCTTCGCCGGAGCGGGGTCACTGAACTACGGGCACAACAACCCGGTCCTGAAACGCGCGCTGATCGACTACCTGGAGCGCGACGGCGTCACGCACGGGCTCGACATGTCGACCACCGCCAAGCGCACGTTCCTGGAGGCCTTCCAGAACCTGCTGCTGCGGCCGCGCGACCTGCCCTACAAGGTCATGTTCCCCGGCCCGACGGGCACCAACGCCGTGGAGGCCGCGCTGAAGCTGGCGCGGAAGGTGAAGGGGCGCGAGTCGATCGTCTCGTTCACCAACGCCTTCCACGGCATGTCGCTGGGCTCGCTGGCCGTGACCGGCAACGCCTTCAAGCGGGCCGGCGCCGGTATCCCGCTGGTGCACGGCACGCCCATGCCGTTCGACAACTACTTCGACGGCACGGTCGAGGACTTCCTGTGGTTCGAGCGACTGCTGGAGGACCAGGGCTCCGGCCTGAACAAGCCGGCCGCCGTGATCGTCGAGACCGTGCAGGGCGAGGGCGGCATCAACGTGGCCCGGCCCGAGTGGCTGCGCGCCCTGTCCGAGCTGTGCGAGCGGCAGGACATGCTGCTGATCGTCGACGACATCCAGATGGGCTGCGGCCGTACCGGCGCCTTCTTCTCCTTCGAGGAGGCGGGCATCGTGCCGGACATCGTCACCGTCTCGAAGTCGATCAGCGGCTACGGCCTGCCCATGTCGCTGTGCCTGTTCAAGCCCGAGCTCGACGTCTGGGAGCCCGGCGAGCACAACGGCACGTTCCGCGGCAACAACCCCGCGTTCGTCACGGCCACCGCGACCCTGGAGACGTACTGGGCCGACGGCTCCGCGATGGAGAAGCAGACCCGCAAGCGCGGCGAGCAGGTCGAGCAGGCGCTGATCTCCATCACCGAGGAGAACCTGGCCGACGTGAAGGAGTACCGGGGCCGCGGCCTGGTGTGGGGCCTGGAGTTCCACGACAAGGATCGCGCGAACAAGGTCGCCAAGCGCGCCTTCGACCTGGGGCTGCTGATCGAGACGTCCGGCCCCGAGAGCGAGGTCGTCAAGATGCTCCCCGCCCTCACCATCACGCCGGAAGAGCTGGACGAGGGCCTGCGGACGCTGGCCCGCGCCGTCCGAGAGACCGCCTGACACACCAACCGAGCACCACTCACCTAGGAGGCATCGCAGCACCGTGATTGTCCGTTCGTTCAAGGAGATCGAAGGTACCGACCGGCACGTGAAGTCGGCGTCCGGTACGTGGGAGAGCAAACGCATCGTCCTCGCCAAGGAGAAGGTCGGCTTCTCCCTGCATGAGACGGTCCTGTACGCGGGTACGGAGACGTCGATGTGGTACGCGAACCACATCGAGGCCGTTGTCTGCGTGGAGGGTGAGGCCGAGCTGACCGACCACGAGACCGGGAAGTCGTACACGATCACCCCCGGGACCATGTACCTCCTGGACGGGCACGAGAAGCACACGCTGCGGATCAAGCAGGATTTCCGCTGCCTCTGCGTCTTCAACCCGCCTGTCACCGGACGGGAGGACCACGACGAGAACGGCGTATACCCGCTGCTCACCGAGGAGGTGTGACGTTTCATGACCGCCACCTACGACACCACCACCGGTATGCCGGACCTCTATCCGAGTCGTGGCGCCGCCGAGGTGCTGACGCCGCGCCAGGACCCGGTCGTCTGGGGTGCGCCCGACGCCCCGGGCCCGGTGGCGCCGGCCGACCTGCTGTCGTTCGAGCGTGACGGCTTCCTCGCCATCGACGAGCTGATCACCGAGGACGAGGTCGCGGTCTACCGAAACGAGCTGAACCGGCTGGTGCACGACCCGGACATGCGGGCCGACGAGCGGTCGATCGTCGAGCCGAAGTCCAAGGAGATCCGCACGGTCTTCGAGGTGCACAAGATCAGCGAGGTGTTCGCCAGGCTGGTGCGCGACGAGCGGGTCGTCGGCAGGGCGCGGCAGATCCTCGGCTCGGACGTGTACGTCCACCAGTCGCGGATCAACGTCAAGCCGGGCTTCGGGGCCAGTGGCTTCTACTGGCACTCGGACTTCGAGACGTGGCACGCCGAGGACGGTCTGCCGCGGATGCGCACGGTGTCGGTCTCGATCGCGCTGACCGAGAACTACGACACCAACGGCGGGCTCATGATCATGCCGGGGTCGCACAAGACGTTCCTCGGGTGCTCGGGAGAAACGCCGAAGGACAACTACAAGAAGTCGCTGCAGATGCAGGACGCGGGCACGCCCTCCGACGAGGCGCTGAGCCGGCTGGCCTCGCAGCACGGCATCAAGTTGTTCACGGGCAAGGCCGGTTCGGCGACCTGGTTCGACTGCAACGCCATGCACGGTTCCGGCGACAACATCACGCCGTTCCCGCGCAGCAACGTGTTCATCGTGTTCAACAGCGTGGAGAACACGGCGGTCGAGCCGTTCGCGGCGCCGGTCAGGCGACCCGATTTCATCGGGGCCCGGGAGTTCACGCCGGTGCGGTGACGCCCCTTTGAGCACCGGGCCGGGCCTCCTCGTGTGGGACGGGAGGCCCGGCCCGGTCATGTCCTCAGCCGGACAGGACGTCCAGGAGCCGGTCGACGTCCGCCGGGGTGTTGTAGAGGTGGAACGCGGCCCGCAGATTGCCGGCCCGGTCGGACACCTCGATGCCCGCCCGGCTCAGTTCGCCCTGCCGGTGGCCGAGCCCCGGCACGGACACGATCGCCGAGCCCGGCGCGGACACCGGCGCGTGGCCCAGCCCGTCGAGCCCGGCACGGAAGCGGTCCGCGAGCGCGAGGTCGTGGGCGTGCACGGCGTCGACGCCGAGTTCCTCGATCAGCGCCAGCGAGGCGCGCAGCCCGGCGTAGGTGAACAGGGCCGGGCTGATGTCGAACCGCCCTGCGGAGTGGGCGAGTTGCTCGACGGGGCCGTAGCAGCTGTCCCAGGGGACCTCGCCGGCGACCCAGCCGGCGAGCAGCGGGGTGAGGCCGCCGAAGTCCCGCGGGGCGACGAAGAACGCGGCCCCGTGCGGCCCCATGAGCCATTTGAAGCCGACGGCGGCGAGGAAGTCGTCCGCGTCACCGTCCATGGGCAGCCAGCCGGCCGACTGCGAGGCGTCGACGTAGGTGCGGGCCCCGTGCGCCCGGGCCGCCTCGCGCACGGCGGGCAGATCGGCGAGCCGGCCGTCGGCGGACTGGGCGGTGCTGACCGCGACAAGCGCGGTGCCGGGGCGGACGGACTCGGCGAGCCGCTCCAGGGGCACGGCGCGTACCTTGAGGTCGCCGCGCACATGGAACGGGTTCACCAGAGAAGCGAAGTCGCCCTCCGCCGTGAGGACTTCGGCGCCGGCGGGCAGCGAGGCGGCGATCAGACCGCCGTACTCGGCGACCGAGGCGCCGGTCGCGACACGCTCGGCCGGCACCCCGGCCAGCCGGGCGAAGGACGCGCGGGCGGCCTCCACGTCCTCGTACAGGGGACCCAGGGGCGTGCCCTCGGCACGCATCCGCACCGCCTGGTGCACGGCGGTGACGGTACGGGCGGGCAGGAGCCCGTTGCTCGCGGTGTTGAGGTAGGTCCGCTTCGGGGTGAACTCGGCACGGACGAGGTTCTCGAAGGTCTCCATGGGACCACTCTGCGTCCCCGGGGAACCCCCCGTCCATTGCCGATGTCTGCGTGACGTCGCTAAGAAGCGCTTATGGATACGCCCCGACCTGCGGGTTTCAGTGCTGGGGCACCGCACAGCCGTCCGGGCCACACGCGTCCGCGCCGTCGGTGGCTCCGCTGTCGACGATCTTCAGCGGCGCGCGCTCACCGAACGCCTGCGTCAGGGCCTGGGCGAAGACCTCGGCGGGCTGGGCGCCGGAGACGCCGTACTTCCGGTCGAGCACGAAGAACGGCACACCGTTCGCGCCGAGCTGCGCGGCCTCCCGCTCGTCGGCCCGGACCTCGGCGGCGTACGCCTCCGGGTCGGCGAGCACCGCACGGGCGGCGTCCGCGTCGAGCCCGGCGGCCACGGCGAGCTCCACGAGCCGCTCGTCCTCGCCGAAGACCGAGCGCTCCTCGGCGAAGTTGGCCCGGTACAGCACGTCGAGCAGCTGCTCCTGGCGGCCGTGCTCCTTGGCGAGGTGGAGCAGGCGGTGCATGTCGAAGGTGCTGCCGTGGTCGCGGCCCCGGGTGCGGTAGCCCAGCCCCTCGGCGGCGGCCTGCGCGCCCAGGTTGTCCTCGCCCGCCTCGGCCTGCGCGGCGCTCATCCCGTACTTCCTGGTGAGCATCGTGATCACGGGCTGGATGTCGTCCTTGGCGCGGCCCGGGTCCAGCTCGAAGGAGCGGTGCACGACCTCGACCTCGTCGCGGTGCGGGAAGTCCCGCAGCGCCTTCTCGAAGCGGGCCTTGCCCACGTAGCACCAGGGGCAGGCGATGTCGCTCCAGATCTCGACGCGCATGTCTCGGCTCTCTCCAGCTCGTACGGGTACGGAGACTCCCTCCGCCAAGTGCATGAACGTTCAAGCAGGTGGCTTCATTCCCCGGGAACGGTGAGACGCAGCCGCATGTGGTGATCGCCCGGGGCGACCGGCGACTCCGGGTCCGGCACCCAGCCCTGGCGACCGTAGAAGCCCCGTGCCCGCTCATTGGCCACATGCACGTCGAGCCAGGCCGTACGCACCCCGCCGGTCCGCCACTCCTCCACACACGCGGCATGCAGGGCGGTGCCGATTCCGGCGCGCCAGCGGTCGGGGTCGACGTGGAACTGGAACAGCGTGACGGTGCCGGCGGGAGCCCCCTCCGCCCTGCGGTAGGAGGCGATCCCGGCCAGGCGCCCGTCACGCGCCGCGCACAGCACCCGCCCGTCGGACCTCCCTATCGCCTCCCGCCACCGGCCCTGCCAGTCGGCCCCGTCGTCCGGGAACCCGTCCGGGTAGTAGGTGGCCCGGGCGCGCTGGTGTAAGGCGGCGACCTCCCCGGCTTCGGCGGGCAGTGCGGTCCTGATCTCCAGACCGTCGACATTCGGGTTGGTTTCGATCATGCAGCACAGGACGCGCCGGGCGAGGAGGCGGTTCCACCGGCGGACCTCAGCTGCCGTCCCGCAGGTCCTTCGGCCAGTTCGGGCGGAACTCGATGTGGTCGTACGTCACCACACAGCCCTCCCCCATCGGGGACTGCGTCATGAAGCCGACCAGGGCCGCGCCCGTCTCCTTCTCCTCGCCCAGGGTGAAGAGGCGGACGAAGGTCCAGTGTTCGCCGTCCCGGGAGGCGTGGAAGCCGAAGGCCCGGCCGGTGCGGCTCACCCGCAGCCAGACGGAACTGCCGTCCACGGTGAAGGAGTTGGCGTCGTCCGAGTGGCCCCGGGTGACGACCGTGCAGACGGTGGGAACGTCCGGGGAGTACTCCAGGCAGAGCTTGGCCCAGGCCCGTTCCCCGACATGCACGTAGAGCACGCCCGCGTCGAAGGCCGCACCGAACCCCACCGTGACCCGGGCGATCAGCTGGAAGTCCCCTTCGGGCGCCCCGAGCAGCCGCGGCGCGTCGGCGGCGGGGTCCAGCCCCTCCCCGGTGGGCGGCACGAACCGATCCTGCCTGGGCCCGGCCCACCCGGAGAGCACACCGTCCTCGTAAGACCAGTGGCCGTCAGGCCCATACGTACGCAGACCGAAAGGAAGTTCGGAAAGTTCCAGATCCATCCAGCCAACTCTTCCAGGTCCCACCTCAAGGGGCGCGGGGAACTGCGCGATCAACCACAACGAACCGGAAGACCGCGATTCACCGCACCCCCACGGCGCTACCGCTCCAAACGCCCGTTGAACCGACGAGGCAGCCCCAGCGGGTTGTCGTCCCGCAACTCCGCAGGCAGCAACGCCGCCGGCGCGTTCTGGTACGCCACCGGCCGCAGCCACCGCTCGATGGCCGTACCGCCGACCGACGTGGACGTGGAGGTCGTGGCCGGGTACGGACCGCCGTGGTGCTGCGCGGGCGCGACCGCGACACCCGTCGGCCAGCCGTTCACGAGGACGCGACCGGCCAGCGGCGTCAGCTCCGCGAGGATCTCCGCCCCGCGGCCCTCCCCCGCCGCCTCCTCCTCGGACAGCTGCACGGTCGCCGTGAGGTTGCCCGGCAGCCGCGACAGCACCGCCTTCACCTCGGCGTCGTCCTCATAGCGGGCCACCACGGTGACCGGCCCGAAGCACTCCTCCAGGAGCAGGTCGTGCTCACCCTCCGCGGCCAGCCTGCTCGCCGGGACGGTGAGGAAGCCCGCGCTGACGGTGTGCTCGCCGCCCGAGCCGGGCGTGACCGGGGACTCCACGTCGGACAGCCGCGCGCGCTCGGCGACACCGGCGACGAAGTTGTCGCGCATGCGGTGGTCGAGCAGGACCCCCGCGTCGGTGTCGCTGACGGCGTCGGTCAGGGACTTCAGCAGCGCGTCACCGGCGGCGCCGGCGGGGGCGAGGACGAGGCCCGGCTTCACACAGAACTGGCCGACGCCCAGCGTCATCGACCCGGCGAGGCCCGCGCCGATCGCCTCGGCGCGCTCGGCGGCCGCGGCCTCGGTGACGACGACCGGGTTCAGGGAGCCCAGCTCGCCGTGGAAGGGGATCGGGACGGGGCGGGCGGCCGCCGCGTCGAAGAGCGCACGGCCACCTCGTACGGAGCCGGTGAAGCCGGCCGCCGCGACCAGCGGGTGCTTGATCAGCTCGACGCCGGCCTCGAAGCCGTGCACCAGCCCGACGACGCCCTCGGGGATGCCGTGCCGGGCGGCGGCCCGGCGCAGTACCACGGCGACGTACTCGGACAGGGCCGGGTGGTCCGGGTGGGCCTTGACGACGACCGGGCAGCCGGCCGCGAGGGCGCTCGCGGTGTCGCCGCCCGCGACCGAGAAGGCGAAGGGGAAGTTCGACGCCGAGTAGACGGCGACGACGCCCAGCGGCACCTTGTAGCGGCGCAGGTCCGGGATCGGCGGGGTCGCGGTGTCGTCGGGGTGGTTGACGACGACGTCGAGGAAGGCGCCCTCGTCGACTATGTCGGCGAAGGCCCGCAGCTGGAAGCAGGTGCGGGCGAGTTCGCCGGTGAGCCGGACCGGGCCGAGCGCGGACTCGGCGTCGGCGGTCTCGACGAGACCGTCCTTGGCCGCCTGCAGCTCGTCGGCGGCGGTGCGCAGGAAGGCCGAGCGGACGGCGCGGTCGGCGAGTGCGCCCCGCGCCTCGTCCGCGGCCCGGACGGCGGCGTCCACCTCCTGGGCTGTGGCCTCCACCGCAACCTGCTCGCGCTGCTTCCCGGTTCGGGGGTCGACACTCCAGACTGGTGCTGCTGCCACCGCGGGTCCCTCCACATTCGTTGCCGCATGCAATGCCGCAGTATGTACGTCATCACCAGGGATGTTCGATATACTGAACGCTGTCTCTGATGATGAATGCTGTCGGAGACTATATCTCCAGCTTCTCGTCGAACGAAGGGGTCAAGGGCGATGTCGGCAGGCGAGACAGGCGGCGGTGCGCAGGTCAAGAGCGCGGTGCGGACCGTGGAACTGCTGGAGTACTTCGCCGGCCGGCCCGGTATGCACTCCCTCGCGGCGGTCCAGGAGGCCGTCGGGTATCCCAAGTCCAGCCTGTACATGCTGCTGCGCACCCTGGTCGAGCTGGGCTGGGTGGAGACGGACGCGACGGGCACGCGGTACGGCATCGGCGTGAGGGCCCTGTTGGTCGGCACGTCGTACATCGACGGCGACGAGGTGGTCGCGTCGGCCCGCCCGACGCTGGACCGGCTCTCGGACGACACCACGGAGACCATCCACCTGGCCCGCCTGGACGGCACGAACGTCGTCTACCTCGCCACCCGTCAGTCGCAGCACTATCTGCGCCCCTTCACCCGGGTCGGCCGCCGTCTGCCCGCGCACTCCACGTCCCTCGGCAAGGCACTGCTGAGCACGTACTCGGACGAGCAGGTCCGCAAGATGCTCCCGGAGACGCTGCCCGCGCTGACCGAGCACACGATCACCGACCGGGAGAAGCTCATCGAGGAGCTGCACCAGGTGCGGGAGCAGGGCTTCGCCGTGGACCGCGAGGAGAACACGCTGGGGCTGCGCTGCTTCGGCGTGGCGATCCCGTACCGCACCCCGGCGCGGGACGCGATCAGCTGCTCGGTGCCGGTGGCCCGGCTGACACCGGCGCACGAACAGCTCGTGAAGGACGCGCTGTTCGACGCACGGGACCGGCTGACACTGGCCACCCGTAGGCTCTGAGGCATGAATGTCGAGCTGCGCGAGATCCACGACAGCGATCTGCCGGTCTTCTTCCGGCAGATGAACGACCCCGAGGCGCTGCACATGGCGGCCTTCACCCCCAAGGACCCGGCCGACCGGGATGCCTTCGACGCCCACTGGGCCAAGATCCGCTCCTCGTCCGCCGTGGTCCGCACGGTGCTGGCCGACGGTGACGTGGTCGGCAGCGCGGCGGTGTACGGGGAGCCGGGCGAGCGCGAGGTGACGTACTGGATCGACCGCGCGTACTGGGGCAAGGGCATCGCGACCGACGCCCTGCGGGCGCTGGTGACGGAGGTGGACGAGCGTCCCCTCTACGCGCGGGCGGCTTCGGACAACGTGGGGTCGCTGCGTGTCCTGGAGAAGTGCGGGTTCCGTGCCGTGGCGGCGGCCACGGGGTACGCCCAGGCCCGGGATGCCGAGATCGACGAGACGGTGCTGCTCCTGGAGGGCTGAGGGGCCTCTCCCCCCATCCGGATCTCCCCCATCCGGCGGAGGCGGATCGTCACCGTGCAGGACGTGCCGTTGGCCTCCCGCGCGGGAGCCTGATCGCATGACGCAGTCGCTCGCTCCCGCCGCCGCGCCCACATCCGCTCCCGGACCTTCGGGGCTCAGCCGCCCCCGGCGCGTTCTCCGCGCCGTCGCCGTCCTCTCCTGTCTGCCGTACCTCGGGCTCAAGGCCGCCTGGATCGCCGGCAGCCACGTCGGTATCCCCGAGGGGAGCGCCCTGCTCGACGACCGTGCCGGCATGGCCGTGATCAACGGACTGTCCGTGCTGCTGGACAGCGCGGTGATCGTGCTGGCGCTGGTGCTGACCCGGCCCTGGGGGCTGAAGGTGCCCGCGTGGCTGCCGGCGTTTCCCGTGTGGGTCGCCACCGGGCTGCTCGCGCCGATCATGACCGGGTTCCCGGCACAGCTGGTCGTGAAGGCGTTCGGCGGCGGAGCCGCGCCGGACCAGGGCCATGACTCCTTCCTCCACGCATGGGTGTTCACCGTGGTGTACACCGGGTTCATCCTCCAAGGGATCGCTCTCGGCGCCCTGTTCGTGCTCTACGCCCGCGACCGCTGGGGGCACCTGTGGCGCGGCCGGGTGTGGGAGCTGCCCGTCGGAGTCGTCGGGCCCGCCCACCGCGCGCTCGCCGTCGCGGCCGCCGTGCTCGCCCTGCTGCCGCTCACCGTCCATCTGTTGTGGGCCTGCGGCGTCACCGCCGGGCTCAGCGAGGGACGGGCGGCGGACCGCACCGCCGACTTCCACGTCCTGGAGGCCGTGTACGTGATGTTCCTCGTCGCGGCCGTCGCCGGCGGCCTCCTGCTGGCGTTCCGGCGCGGCCGGGCCCTGCCCGTGGCGGTGCCGCTCGGGCTCGCCTGGGTCGGCTCGGGTGCCGTGGCCTGCTGGGGCGGCTGGCTGGCGCTGGCCTCCCTCGGCGGTGTGGAGGACCTCGCCGACCGTCCTACGCCGCTGATGAGCCTCGCCTACGCTGGGCAGATGCTCGTCGGCTTCCTCGTCGCCGCCATCGGCGTCTACTACTTCGCCGAGCGCTCGGCCAGGGCCGCTCGGCGGGCGGCGTGAGACAGGCCGCCCGGCTTCTGTTCGGCCGGCGGGCGCGGCTGCGCTGGGTCCACCTGATCCTCGGCGGCGCGCTCGCCATGCCGTATGTGCTGGTCGGCTCGGTGATCATCGGCCCGGCCGCCGGCGGCACGGACGTCTTCGGGTCCTTCCCCCTCCAGCTCGCCTCGTTCGGGGTGGGGCTGCCGCTCGCCGCCGTCACGTCCGTGTTCCCGCTGACCCGGCCGCTGGAAGCAGCCGCCGTGCGCTGGCTGTGCGGTGTCGACGCGGACCGGCTCGCCTTCGGACCGGCCCGGACGCGGGGCGAGAAGGGGCGCACGGCGGGCTGGTTCACGCTCCATCTCGGGTTGGGCGGGATCATCGCCGGGATGTCGCTGGCCGTGCCGCCGTTCGCCGCCGTGCTGATCGTGCTGCCGCTCCTCGCGGGGTTGCGCGGCACCCGGCTCGGGCTGCCCGAAGTCTTCGACCACGCCTGGGCGTTGGCGCTCGCGCCGGTCGCGGGCGCGGCGATGCTCGTCGCCCTCGCGGGCTGCGCGGCCGGCTGCGGTGCGCTGCTGGCCCGCTGGGCACCCGCCCTGCTCGGCCCGTCTCCCGAGGGCCGGCTGGCGGCCGCCGAGGCACGCGCCGCCGACCTCGCCGTACGCAACCGGCTGGCGCGGGAGCTGCACGACTCGGTCGGTCACGCGCTGAGCGCGGTCACCCTCCAGGCGAGCGCGGCACGCCGGGTCCTCGACTCCGACCCGGAGTTCGTGCGCGAGGCCCTCGCCGCGATCGAGGACACGACCCGGCGGACCGTCGGCGAACTCGACGCCGTGCTGGGCGTGCTGCGCGAGGGCGACGGCCCCGGGACAGCCCCGGCGCCCACCCTCGCCGGCGACCTCGACGGCCTGCTGTCCCGCACCCGGGCGAGCGGGGCGCGGGTGACGGCCACGATCGACGCCGACCCGGAGGCGCTGCCTCCGCTGCTGTCCCGCGAGGCCTACCGCATCGTGCAGGAGGGGCTGAGCAACGCCCTCAGGCACACCGGTCACCGGGTCGCCGTGGAGGTGCGGATCGCGGTGGCGGGCGGGCGGTTGGAGATCACCGTGGAGAATCCGGTGACCGGCCCCGCGCCCTCCCGGCCCGGCGGCGGCCACGGGCTGCGCGGCATCGCGGACCGGGCCAGGCTGCTGGGCGGGACGTCGACGGCCGGACCGACCGCCGCACAGACCTGGCGTCTGCGCGTACACCTGCCGATGAGAGGACCCGCATGACCCGCCCGGCACCCATCCGTGTCGTCCTCGCCGACGACGAGCGCATGGTGCGCACCGCGCTGCGCGCCATCCTCTCCGCCGAGCCGGACCTGGAGGTGGTGGGCGAGGCGGCCACCGGTGCCGAGGCCGTGTCGGTCGTCCGGGACCTGCGGCCGGACGTCGTCCTCATGGACGTGCGCATGCCGGAGATCGACGGCATCCGCGCCACCGAGCAGATCCTGGCCACGCTGGACGAGCCGCCCCGGATCGTCGTCGTGACGACGTTCGAGAACGACTCCTACGTGTACGACGCGCTGCGCGCCGGAGCCGCCGGGTTCCTGCTGAAACGGGCGGACGCCGACGCGCTCGTGCAGGCGGTGCGGCTGGTGGCGCGCAGCGACAGCCTGCTGTTCCCGGCGGCCGTCCGCACGCTGGCGACGGAGCACGCTCGCGCGCGCCCCACGCCGCCCGTGTGGGTGGCGAAGCTCACGGGACGCGAACGTGAGGTCCTGCGGCACATGGCGGGCGGGCTGACCAACGCGGAGATCGCCCGCCGGATGGAGGTCGGCCCCGCCACGGTGAAATCGCACGTGGCGGCGGTCCTGGCCAAGACGGGCACCCGGGACCGTACGCAGGCGGTCATCGCGGCGTACGAGGCGGGCTTTCTTAACGCCGAATGAGAAAAGGGGACGGGTGGGAACGATCCACCCCTCCTGGTTCGTCCTCATGTTCGGGATGAACAAGACGATCAGGCGCGCATCGGTCTTCGCGCTGCTCCTTGTGTTCGCTCTGCTGGTCAGGGCGACCTGGGTGCAGTTCTACGACGGCCAGGCGCTCGCAGACGACAAGGACAACCGGCGGAACGCCATCGAGACGTACTCGGCGCCGCTCGGGAACATCATCGTGGGCGGCCGGTCGGTCACCGGCTCGACCGCGACGAAGACAGGCGACCTCAAGTACAAGCGCACGTACACGGACGGTGAGCGGTACGCGGCGGTGACGGGCTACGCCTCGCAGGCGTATGCGCCGACCCAGCTGGAAGGCATCTACACCGACCTCCTGAACGGCACGGACAACCGTCTGAAGTCCGTGATGGACACCGTCACCAACCAGCGGGCCGAACCGGGCAACGTGGTCACCACGATCGACCCGGGCGTGCAGAAGGCGGCGATCGACGCGCTCGGCGACAAGAAGGGCGGCGCCGTCGCCGTCGACCCGAAGACCGGCAAGATCCTCGCGGTCGTGTCGACGCCGTCGTACGACCCCTCGTCGCTGACGGACGCCAACACCGCCGGGGCGGCCTGGAAGAAGCTCACGAGCGACCCGGAGAAGCCACTGACCAACCGTGCGCTGCGGCAGCCGCTGCCGCCCGGCTCGACGTTCAAGCTGGTCGTGGCCGCGGCGGCGCTGGAGGACGGGCTGTACGACTCGGTGGACGACAAGACCGACAGCCCGGACCCGTACACGCTGCCGGGCACCAGCAAGAAGCTGTCGAACGAGAACCCGAACGCGCCCTGCACGGACGCCACGATCCGCACGGCGCTGCAGTACTCGTGCAACAACGTCTTCGCGAAGATGGCCGTCCAGCTGGGCCAGGACAAGGTGAAGGCGATGGCCGAGAAGTTCGGCTTCAACGACGACAAGCTGGATGTGCCGGTCCGGGCCTACACGAGCGTGTACCCGTCGGACATGTACCCGTCGCAGACCGCCCTGACGGGCATCGGCCAGTTCGACGTCACCGCGACCCCGCTGCAGATGGCCATGGTGTCTGCGGCCATCGCCAACGGCGGCAAGCTGGTCTCGCCGCACATGGTGTCGCAGATCACCAACAGCGGCGGTGATGTGCTGGAGGACTACGACGACGAGGCGGACTCGAAGGAGATCGTCAGTTCCTCGACCGCTGAGCAGTTGCAGTCGGCGATGCAGACCGTCGTGGACAAGGGCACCGGCTCCAACGCCCAGATCGCGGGCGCGACGGTCGGCGGCAAGACTGGCACCGCCCAGCACGGCGAGAACAACAGCCAGGTGCCGTACGCCTGGTTCACCTCGTACGGCAAGTCCGACTCGTCGGGCAAGGAGGTCGCCGTGGCGGTCATGGTCGAGCAGTCGAACGCCGCCCGCTCGGAGGTCAGCGGCAACGGCCTGGCGGCGCCGGTCGCCAAGGCGATGATGGAAGCGGCGCTGAAGGACTGAACCTCCGACTGAACCTTCGCCGTACGAAAGCCGTCTCTACAGACAGATGGGCCGCCCCCTTCCCCCCGGGGGCGGCCCATCTGCCGTTACTTCGCGCCCAGGATCTGCTCGATCGGGTCGATCGCGAAGTAGACGAGGAACAGCGCCGAGGTCCCCCACAGCAGCCAGTGGACCTCCTTGGCCTTGCCCAGCACGGTCTTGATGACGACGTAGGCGAGGAAGCCGGCGCCGATGCCGTTGGTGATGGAGTAGGTGAACGGCATCACGGCGATGGTGAGGAACGCGGGGATCGCGATGTCGTACCGGTCCCAGTCGATGTACTTGACCTGGGTCATCATCAGGAAGCCGACGGCGACCAGGGCCGGGGCTGCCGCCTGGAGCGGGACGATGGTGAGCAGCGGGGTCAGGAACAGCGCGAGGGCGAACAGACCGCCGGTGACGAGGTTGGAGAAACCGGTGCGCGAGCCCTCGCCGACGCCGGCCGCCGACTCGATGTAGGAGGTCGCCGAGGAGGCCGAGGCCGCGCCGCCCGCGACCGCCGCGGCACCGTCGATCAGCAGCACCCGGCCGAGGTTCGGGACCTTGCCCTCCTCGTCCAGCAGGCCCGCCTCGGCGCTGACGCCGACGACCGTGCCCATGGTGTCGAAGAAGTCGGACAGGATCAGGGTGAAGATCAGCAGGACGACCGTGATGACGCCGACGCCGGGGGCGCTGAACGCGCCGAACAGGTCGAAGTCGCCGATGAGTCCGAAGTCGGGGGTGTCGACGAGGTTGCCGGGCCAGGACGGTGTGGTCAGGCCCCAGGTCTTGATGTCGGCGATGGAGTTGATCACGATCGCCACCGCCGTCATACCGACGATGCTGATCAGGATGGCGCCCTTGACCTTGCGGGCGAGCAGGCCGATCGTCAGCAGCAGGCCGAGACAGAAGACGAGCATCGGCCAGCCGGTGAGGGTGCCGGTGCCGCCCAGCTGAACGGGCACGGTGGTGTTCGCGGCGTCCGGGATACGGCTGACGAACCCGGCGTCGACGAAGCCGATGAAGGCGATGAACAGGCCGATGCCGACGCTGATCGCCTGCTTGAGCGGCTGGGGTATGGCGTGCATGACGGCCTCGCGCAGACCGGTCACCACCAGCACGCAGATCAGCAGGCCTTCGAGGACGATCAGGCCCATCGCGTCGTCCCAGCTCATCAGCGGGGCGATCTGGAAGGCGACCACGGCGTTCAGGCCGAGTCCGGCGGCGAGCGCGAGGGGCAGATTGCCGCCCACGCCCATGATGATCGTCATGACCGCGGCCACCAGGGCGGTGGCGGTGGTGAGTTGGACGGCGTCCAGCTGGTGCCCGAACTTGTCCTTCGCGCTGCCCAGGATGATGGGATTCAGGACAAGGATGTAGGCCATCGTGAAGAACGTGGCGAAGCCGCCGCGGATCTCACGGCCGAAGGTGGATCCCCGCTCGGAGATCTTGAAGAACCGGTCGACGCTGTTCACCGGTGGTGGTGCGGCGTCGGACCGGTCGGCCACCTTCTGCGATTCGGACATGACGAGTGCTCCTTGATGCCTGGGTGATCGGTGTGCGGGTGCTGGCTGGATTTTCCTCGCGTTGAACCACGTTCAGGTTTTCTTCGTGTTACGGAATCGAAGTCCGGCCCGCCATACGTTGTTCGAAGCTCCGTACGAACCATCCTGACGAACGCTGCTACGCTTCCCGATCTCGTCCGGGCCTCCCCCGGATGATCACATGTCATCTACATGACACGCACAGGCGCCCCCGCCCGGGAGTGCCCGAAGCCGCTGCGAGGAGAGGTCGCCCGTGGGCACAGTCGTCGACGACGCCGCCTCCGTGGAGTTCCACGCCTTCTTCGAGCGCCATTACGCAGAACTGTCCCGCCTGGCCTACCTGTTGACGGGCGAGTCGGACACCGCCGACGACCTGGCGGCGGACGCGTTACTGGCGCTGTGGCACCGCTGGGACCGGGTGCGCGCCGCCGACCATCCGGCGGCGTACGCCCGCGGTGTGGTCGCCAACCTGGCCCGCACCCGCATCCGCAGCGCGGTGCGAGAGCGGCGGCGCATCGCGCTGTTCTGGTCCCAGCGCGAGGAGAACACCGAGAACCCGGACGTCGCGGGCGTGGTCGACGTCCAGGAGGCGTTGCGCCGGCTGCCGTTCCGCAAGCGGGCCTGTGTGGTGCTGCGGCACGCCTTCGACCTGTCGGAGAAGGACACCGCGCTCGCCCTGGGCGTCTCGGTGGGTACGGTGAAGAGCCAGACCTCGAAGGGAATGGCCGAACTGCAGCGGTTGCTGGGCACGAAGGGAGTGCCGCAGCGCATGCACGCGGCGGTGGGGGCACCCCGTTGCTCACCCTCCGTGGAGGGCTTGCGGGCGCGCACCGGTGAGGGCGGAGGGAGGGACCGATGACCATGCGGCGGGACGTGCACGAGGAGCTGCGCGCCCGGCTGCACGAGGCGGCCGGGGGGCACGAGCCCGACCGGGAGAGCATCCTGGCCCGGGTCGAGCGCGGCATGGCCGGTCCGGCCGTATCCGCCCACCGCGCGACGCGTCCGCCGGTGTTCGGCTGGATGCGGGTGGCCGGTGCGACGGCCGCGGTGGCGGGCGTGCTGGCGGTGGGCGGCTACGCGGTCGCCTCCGCGGTGAAGGACGAGGCCGCCCCGCCGCAGCAGGAGGTGGCGACGTCGCCGACGCCCACGCCCAGGCCGTCGCCGGAGGCGACGAGCCGGGCCCCCGTGCCACCGGTGGATCCCACGCCGACCTCCTCGCCGGAGCGCCGCGAGTCCGCCCCGCCGCCCTCCGGGAAGCAGAGCGCCTCCGTCACCACGCGGCCGCCCGCCGCCACCGAGGACGGGCCGCTGTGGTCGGACGGCTCGGTCGACCCGCACAGCAACGACTTCTGGGCACAGAGCAACATCACGATCAAGACCCGTGAGGAACTGACCGCGCTGACCGTGCGGTTGAGCGTCTCCCAGAGCGGCGGGGTCTCCGACGCGGGCGCCTGGCGGTCGCTGCCCGAGAACGACTTCACTCTCGCGGTCGGCGAGCAGGACGGCTCCCTCGTCTACACCTGGACCCTCAAGGAGGGCCGCAAGGTCCCGGCGGGCGAGTGGGTGTTCGCGGGCCAGTTCGACCACGACCGCGGGGGGCGTGACGCGGGCAAGGACCGCTACACGGTGACGGCCACCGCCGGGTCGGACCGGCTGTCGGTGGGCGGCGGCTTCGCGGCCGTGGACGACGCGGACGACGAAGGCGGCGACTCGTAGGTCCCGCGTGAAAATGTTCTGAAGACGCGGCAACCCTTTCCTCACCGGTGACGACCACTACGCGCAAAGAGTCACCCCCCATTCGAGGAATCGGTACATGACTGCACCAGCAGAACAGCGCGTCCGCCACCGCCGCCGGGTCACCAAGCGGCGGGCGGTGATCGCCGGGCTGTCGGCGTTCGGTATCGCGGGAGCCGCCATCGTCACCACGTCGATGCTCTCCACCGCCAGCGCCGCGTCCTCCTGGCCCGCCGACAAGGGCAGCGAGCCCGTGTCCAAGACCATCCCGGTCTCCGGTGTGCACGACGGCGGGATGAAGAAGTTCTACGGCAGCGGCGCGCTCGGCGGCGACAGCCAGGACGAGGGCCAGAAGCCTCTCTTCGAACTGGCGGACGGCGCCACACTGAAGAACGTCATCATCGGCACCCCGGCCGCGGACGGCGTGCACTGCAAGGGCAGTTGCACGCTGCAGAACGTGTGGTGGCTGGACGTCGGCGAGGACGCGGCCAGCTTCAAGGGCAAGTCCGCCTCGGCGGTGTACAAGGTGATCGGCGGCGGCGCGAAGAACGCCGACGACAAGGTGCTGCAGTTCAACGGCGCCGGCACGCTGAACGTGTCGGGCTTCCAGGTGCAGAACGCCGGCAAGCTGGTCCGTTCCTGCGGCAACTGCGGGACGCAGCACAAGCGCACCATCGTGCTCGACGACATCGACGTGACGGCGCCGATGAACTCGATCGTCGGCGTGAACGAGAACTACGGCGACACGGCCACGCTGTCGAAGATCCGCATCCACGGCGACAGCAAGAAGAAGATCAAGACGTGTGTGCGCTTCACGGGCAACAACACGGGCAAGGAGCCGACCGAGCTGAAGCCGCCGGGCCCGGACGGCAAGACCTGCAAGTTCAAGGCCTCCGACATCAGCTACCAGTGAGGCAGCGGCTCATGTGAACCCCCGGCCGGCCCGTGTCCCCCCTCGGGCCGGCCGGATGCCGGATGTCCGGGCCCCCAGCCGGACCTTCGGCACCCGACCCTCCGGAGCCCCCCTCCGGACGGTCGGACGGTACTGGCCGAGCCCCCCTCGGCCAGTCGGCAGGACGCCCCCGCCGGTGCGAACCGGCGGGGGCGTCGGCATCTGCGCACATGACCGGCATCACAGGCCGGAGGTGAACCCGCGGGGACCCGCCGGACGACCGACCAGGTGTGTGGAGAAGGGGGCCGCCGTCGGGCGGCTGGACGAGGAAGGCCGGCTGGTGTTCCAGGGGACCCCGGAGGAGGTGGCCGGGCTCGGTGATCCGCTGGACCTCGGGGACAGCCCGTCTTCGCCGTGCTCGCCCTCGGTCTCGGTGTACTCGGCCACGGGCTCGGCGGGGCCGCCGCCGCGCTTGAGAGGACGGCGGCGATCCGCTGGGCCCGCTGGCGCACGGCGCATCTCGTGGTGGTCGCCGGCGCGGTGTGCGCGATGGCGGCCGTGGCGAGCGCCGCCCCGGCCGGTGTCGTCCTGCGCGCCACGGCCGGCCTCGCCGGACTCACCGCGCCGGCGGCGGCCGTGCTGGGCCATCAGCTGGCCTGGACCTTGCCGACCGTCTGGGCGGGAGCCGCAGCGGTCGTTCCGCCGCTGACGGAACCGGGGCTCCTGCGGCTGCTGACCTGGCCCGTGCAGCCGTCGGACAGCACGGCCGCCACGGTGGCCGCCGCCGTACTGGCCGTCGGCGGGCTGCGCCTCTACGCCACCCGGGGCAGCCGTACGACGGCCGCCTAGTCCATCGTCGAGCCGATGGTCGTGGAGCCGGTCGTCAGGAACGTCGTCGCGGGCAGGGAGCCGTCCGCCTTGCGTGCCCCGTACGCGCCGGCCGCGTCCGTCGACCTGAGGGGCGGGGTGGCGACGCCGCTGTCCCAGTTGTTGCCGGCGGAGACCGTCGAGGAACCCCGCTTCACGGGGCCGCCCTTGTCCTTGACCGCGAGGTTCTTGCCGAGGCGGGCCTTGCCGGTGGCGAAGTAGAAGCCGTTGTGGGCGTTGGCGTACGCGGTGTTGCGGTTCAGGGCGATGGCGCCGGTGTTGGAGTTCTCGGTGAAGCCGTGCAGCGTGTTGTCCCAGGCCGCGTTGTTGTTGACGACGTGGGCGACGGAGGCTCCCCCGCCGCCCAGTTTGAAGCCGTTGCCGTTGCCCTCGAAGGCCGGGGCGTTCCAGCGGTTCTCGCCGTTGCCGAAGGCCCAGGAGTGCTCGAGGGTGACCGGCGAGGAGAACTGCCAGAGGTCGAGGCCGTCGTCGGAGTTGTCGTACAGCCGGGCGCCGGTGATCCTGTTGCCCGTCCCGGAGCCGAACTTCACGGCGATGCCGTCGGCGTTCTGGCCGTGACCTGCCGGGTCGTAGTTGCCGTGGCTGTCCAGGTTCTGCACGAGGTTGCCGGTGGTGCCGTCGCCGCGCAGGGTGAAGCCGGAGTCGCCGTTGCCGGCGGTGACCAGGTTCCTGAACACGCCGCCGGCCGAGGACGTGGCGACGAAGCCCTGGGCCGGGGCGTTGACGAAGGCCAGGTCCTGGACGGTCCAGTAGTCGCCGTAGAGGCCGGCCAGCCAGGAACCGGCGGGCAGTTTGGAGCCGTCGATGCGCACCTTCTCGCTGCCGTAGGGCCGGAGGGTGATGCGCGCGGAGCTCGTGCCGTTCGCCGTGGACTTGAGGGTCGCGGCCGGGTAGTAGGTGCCGCCGCGGACCTGGATGACGGTGCCGGCGGTGGCGTTCTTCACGGCCGCTTCGAGCTGGGCGGCGGTGGAGACGGTGACCGCGGCCGAGGCGGCCTGCGCGCCACCGCTCGACAGCCCGAGGTAGACGCCGCCCGCCCCCGCGGTCACTGCCACGGCCGCGGCGATGGTGAGCGTACGGGTCCTGCGGTGGCGTCCGGTGCTGAGCAGCACGGAGCGTTCCTTTCCTGGGGGATGAAGGACGGAAGCGGTTCGGAGGGGCCCGCTCCGATCCGTTTCCGCCCAGCAGTCGCCGCCGTGCCGGGAAAGGGTTGCCGCGGTCACGTGCACAGGCGCGTCCGGGTTTCGAAACTTTCGGAACCACCGGCCTCATGCACACCCGTTGACGCACTGCACCCGTCCGGTGAAACTCCGAGGGCCGATACCCAACAGAATCCCCCACACTCCGACAGGAAGTGTCATGCGCCCCCGCACGCTACTGCTTCCGTTCCTGGCCCTGACCGGCCTCCTCCTGACTCTCCTCACGGCGCCGCCCAGCACCGCAGACCCCGGAGCACCACCCGTGAAGCACTCCAAGTACGCCGGCTATCTCTTCGCCTATTTCACGGGTGAGGGCACCGCCGACGGCGAGCAGATCCGCTACGCCCTCAGCCGGGGCAACGACGCGCTGCACTGGCGTGAGCTGAACGCCGGCAAGCCGGTCCTGACGTCGACGATCGGCGAGAAGGGGCTGCGCGACCCGTTCGTGATCCGCTCCCCGAAGGGCGACAAGTTCTTCCTGATCGCCACCGACCTCAGGATGTACCAGAACTCCAGCGGGAGCTGGGACGACGTCCAGCGGCACGGCAGCAAGTCGATCATGGTCTGGGAGTCCACCGACCTGGTCCACTGGACCGACCAGCGCCTGGTGAAGGTCTCCCCGGACACCGCGGGCAACACCTGGGCCCCGGAAGCCTACTGGGACGACAAGCTCGGTGAGTACGTCGTCTTCTGGGCGTCGAAGCTGTACGCCGACGACGACCCGGACCACAAGGGCGACACGTACAACAAGATGATGTACGCGACCACGAAGGACTTCCGCACCTTCAGCGAGCCGAAGGTCTGGAACGACCCCGGCTACTCGGTCATCGACTCCACGGTCGTGAAGTACAAGGACGAGTACTACCGCTACACCAAGGACGAGCGGGACCCCACGTCCTCCAGCCCCTGCTCGAAGTTCATCACCGGCGAGAAGTCCACCTCCCTGACCTCGACGAAGTACGACTTCGTGGCCGACTGCATCGGCAAGGGCGCGATGGACCGCGGTGAGGGCCCGACGGTGTTCAAGTCGAACACCGAGAAGAAGTGGTACCTGTTCATCGACGAGTACGGCGGCCGCGGCTACCTGCCGTTCGAGACCACCGACCTCGCCTCGGGCAAGTGGACCCCGTCCACGAACTACCAGCTCCCGGCGAGCCCCCGGCACGGCACGGTGCTCCCGGTGACGCAGAAGGAGTACGACCGGCTGCTGGCGGCCTACCCGAGCACCTCCACCTCGGTGGTCGACGCGACGGCGAAGCACCAGAAGGGCTACTCGATCGTCACGGACAGCGCCTCGAAGGTCGTGCTGCCGATGGAGCCCAAGGCCGACCTGCGGGGCCTCGCCCCGGAGCTCTGGGTGGGTGAGGGTGCCACGCTGAGCCCGAAGTCCGGTACCCGCCGCGACTTCCGCAAGCCGCAGAAGTACACCGTGACGGCCGCCGACGGGACGAAGCGAACCTGGACGGTCGAGGCGGTCCGCACCCGCAGCCCGCTGCTCCCCGGCCTGAACGCCGACCCCGACGTGCACTATCTCAACGGCAGATACTGGATCTACCCGACGACGGACGGCTTCCAGGGCTGGAGCGGCACCAAGTTCAAGGCGTACTCGTCGAAGGACCTGGTCAACTGGAAGGACCACGGCGTCATCGTCGACCTCGGGCCGGACGTGAGCTGGGCCGACAAGAACGCCTGGGCACCCGCGATCGCCGAGCGCGACGGCAAGTACTACTTCTACTTCTGCGCCGAGCAGCAGATCGGCGTGGCGGTGGCCGACTCCCCCGCCGGCCCCTTCAAGGACGCCCTCGGCAAGCCGCTGGTCGCCAAGGGCGGGGCGCTCAAGGGCCAGATGATCGACCCGGCGGTCTTCACGGACGACGACGGCCAGGCGTACCTGTACTGGGGCAACGGCCACGGGTACGTGGTGCCGCTCAACGACGACATGGTGTCCTTCGACGCGTCGAAGGTGCAGGACATCACCCCGGACAACTTCCGCGAGGGCTCCTTCGTGATCAAGCGGAAGGGCACCTACTACTTCATGTGGTCGGAGGACGACACCCGCAGCGAGAACTACCACGTGGCCTACGCGACGGGACCGTCCCCGCTCGGCCCGTGGACCAAGCGCGGGACGATCCTGGAGAAGCGGCCCGAGTACGGCATCCTCGGCACCGGTCACCACTCGGTGGTGAACACGCCCGGCACCGACGACTGGTACATGGTCTACCACCGCTTCGCCCTGAACGGCCCGGGCCTGCCGGGCGGTGACGGCATGCACCGCGAGACCACCATCGACCGCATGGAGTTCGCGGCCGACGGCAGCATCAAGCCGGTGGTGCCGACGCTGGAAGGCATCGAGCCGGTACGGCGGTGAGCCTCACAGGACGTCGTCGAGCCAGCTGACGACCTCGTCCTGCATCGCGTGGGTGAAGACGTGGCCGAGCTCCGGCCACGTCTTCGTCCGTATCCGCTGCTCGGCGTGGCGCGAGCGCCAGACGGCACGCAGCTTGTCGTAGGCGACCCGTACGCCCTCGGCGGGGAAGAGCGTGTCGAGCCCGCCGTTCAGGAACAGCATCGGCCTGGGGGCGGCGATGCTCGCCACGTCGGGGATGTCGAGATGCCGGGCGAGCCCCGGGTGGAGCATCCAGTACGCCGACTGCCCGCGCAGCGTGTTGTTGCCGGGCACCATCATCTCCTTCAGGCCGGTCATCCAGCACACGCTCGCGGCGGCCGCGATGTGGTCGCTGAGGGCGGCGGTCTGCCAGGCGCGGTAGGCGCCCATGGAGAAGCCGACGGCCGCGACCCGCCGGGCGTCCACCCGGTCCAGTCCCGCGAGGAAGGCGGCCGCCCGCTGGTCCTCCCGGGCCATGAGCCCGGCGATCGAGGAGCCGAGGTTGTAGAAGTTGGACGCCAGCGCCTGCTGCTGCTCGTAGGCGAGGGGCCCGCGGTCGCCCCAGCCGAGGGCGTCCAGGCACAGCACCACGTAGCCCCGCCGGGCCAGTTCGTCGCCGACGAACCGCCCGCTGAAGTACTTGTCCGCCCACGTCCGGGCGGAGGCGAGACGCGTGTCGTCGTACCAGGGCCGGACGAGCTTCTCCTTGCCGATGTCGAACCTGGAGCCGTGGTCGTGCAGGAGCAGCACGGCGGGGAAGGGCCCGTCGCCGTGCGGGGTGAGCAGGGCGCCGCGCACCCGCTCGTACCGGGTGAGCGAGAGGGTGACCAACTCACGGGTGTGGTCGTGCCCTTGGGCCCGCCCGGTGTACTCCGGCGCGAACGGCACCCGGTCCTGCCGTTCGACGAGGAGGTGCTCCTCGACCGTGGCCCGGGCGGTACGCCGCCAGGCGCGGAAGTCGCGGATCGGGGACGTCCCCCAGGCGAGCGGGAAGGTCAGCCGCTCCTTCAGCGCCGGGTGGAAGTCGGGCAGCGGCCCGTCCACGACCGCCGCCTCCGCCCCGGTCACCGCTTCCCCGGCCAGCAGCGCCGAACCCGCCCCGACCACGAAGGTCCGCCGGCCGAGCAGCTCATGGGCGTCCATGCGGCCTCCCGGCTCCGGCGTGCCGCAGCACGTACCGTTCGACCGCCGCCGGGGACGTGAGGGCGCGGTAGTCGTAGACATCGGCGGGGTCCCAGCCGACATCGCTCCCGAGACCGAGGCCGCTCGCCACGTCGTTGAGGCGGGCGGGCCGGCCGTTGAACCACGAGCCGGTGTCACGGAACCGCTCACCGCCGTAGTCCGCGACGGCGGCGGACGGTAGGCCGCCCGGATAGCGGAAGACATTGCGCTCGGAGAAGATCGCGGACTCCACGCCGACCCCCAGGGCGTAGAGCGGCGCCCGCCCCCGGTGGACGTTGTTGACGACGTGCACCTGCCCGAAGCGGACGCGTGGGGCGCGCTGCACGATGCCGCTGAACAGGTTGCGGGCGAAGGTCACCTTGAGATGCCCCCGGTCCCGGTCGCCGCGGCCGTCGCCCGAGCCGATGAGGAGCGCCTTGTCGTGGTCGTCGAAGCGGCTGTCGGAGACGGTGACGAAGTCGGAGCCGTCCTCGATGTCCAGCAGCCCGTCGTGCCGCTGGACGCGCTCGCCGTGGAAGCCGAGGGGTGCCTCGCGGTCCGGGAAGCGGCCGTCGGTGAAGGTGCAGTGGTCGATCCAGATGTTCTTGCCGGTGATCACGGTCAGCGCGTCGAAGCGGGCGTTCCAGCTGCCGTGCGTGCCGTCGTCCGGGGACCAGCTGGTGAAGTGGTCGACGGGCGCCTCCAGACGGAGATTGCGCACGATGATGTCGCTGCCGGTGTTGACGGTCAGGAACACCCCGAGCAGCCGGGCGTCACGCCCCACGCCCACCAGCGTGGTGTTGCTCGGGACGGTGAGCTGGATCTGCGCCTTCTCCTTGTTCGAACCGGTCTGGCGCAGCTGCCGCTGCCGCTTGCAGTGGTCGAAGCGGGTGTCGGACCAGGCGGCGCCGTCCTCGCCGAAGCAGGACATGTACTTGCCGAGGCCGTATCCGGGCGCGTAGTCCTGCTCACCGAGCTGGGAGCCGTCGTCGGCCTCGTGCCCGGAGATGGCGCCGACGACCCGGATCACCTTGGGCGCGCTGGGATCACCGTCGTTGGCGAGAGCCCGCTTCAGCTCGGCGCGGGTGTCCACCGTCCAGGTCCTGCCGCCCGCCCCGCCGTCGGTGCCGGTGCCGGTCGAGGCCCAGCCGACGGGTGCGCGTTCGGTGGCGGAGGCCGCGGGAGCCGGCCAGAGCAGACACACGCCGAGCAGGAGCGCCGCGGCCCTACGCACAGGGCCGCCAGTCGCCGAGATACGTCTGCCTGGTGTGCGACGCGGCTTGCGCCCGGGTGAGCTGGGGGCGGTTCTCCGGGACGGACACGACGGCACCCGGCCCGGTGTTGCGGTACTCGGCGAACCGCATCGACTGCCAGGGATAGCCGCTCGCCATGTTCGTGTAGGGCGCGACCGCGTCGATGCCCGGGCCGAGCCGGGTGTCGCGGACGGTGAGCATCGGGCGGGCGGTGGTGTCGGAACTGGGCACCCAGGGCCGGGCCAGCTTGAAGTGGCCGTCGGGGGCCTCGCTGGTGACGCGGCTCCTGGTCACCAGGTAGCCGAGCGGATTGGCACCGGCCGTCGAGGGGGCGAAGACGAAGCCGTACGGGGCGGCCGGCAGGTCGGTGCGGTTCAGGGTCCGGAAGTGGCAGTGCTCGAATACGGCGGTGGCCCGTCCGAAGACGAAGTCGACGTCACCCTCGGCGTAGCAGTGGGCGAAGTACTGGCGGGCGAAGGTGCCGAGCGCCATGGAGTCGGCGTACAGGGTGTCCTGGTGGCCGAGGAACCGGCAGTGGTGGAAGGCGGACCGGTCGCCCTGGACCTTGAGGGCGACGGCCTGGGTGCCGGTGATGTCGGGGTGGTCGGCGCGCAGCCAGTCGTTGGCGAAGGTGATCCAGCGGGCGGTGAAGCCGTCGGCCTGCACGGTGGTGGTGGCGGAGCCGGTCGTGCCGTGGGTGCCGCCGCCGGGCTTCGGCGTCCCGGCAGCGTTGTCGTACACGAGCACGACGTCACGGGGTTCCTCGCTCGCCCCGATCCAGGTCATCTCCGTACGGGCGGGGTCGACGGCGACCGTCTGACGGTAGACACCCGGGGCGATGACCAGGGTGTGTCCGCTGCCGCTCGCGGCGGCCACGGCGTCCCGGACGGTGGTGAAGTCACCGGCGCCGCCCGGGTGGACGTACAGGGTCTTCGGGGTGAGGCGCGCGGCCGGTGAGCCGTACCGGCCGAACGGACGCGGACGGGTACCGGCCCGCGCGGGGCCGGCGGCGAGACCGAGGGCGGCGCCCGAGGCGGCGCTCGCGACGAGGAACCCCCGGCGGGAGAGGGAACGGTGGGGTTGCGAGAGCATGCGGCTGCTCCTTCGCGGTACGGCGAATGCGGGATGGGGAAGGGCCGGGGCGGGCGCACCCTGGGGCAAGGGGCCTTCTGGTGGATCTCCGCAGGAGAAGGAGCGGCGTTCGGTGCGTGCGATCGGCGTGCGGTGCGGAGGGTCATGTGGCGGAGCCACCTGGCCCTTCGCACCGTGTGCGTGCCGGGCGTCGCGACGCTGCGGAGACCTACCAGGAAGCCCCAAGGGATGCGATGCGGGCCGCCCCGGCCCGTTCAGGAGGGGCGGGTCAGGTCAGCGCACGCGGCCGGCGCCCGCGCCGGCGTTGACGATGCCCGGGACCGACTTCGCCGGGTCGACACCGGCACGCAGGGTCGGCGTCCAGCCGGCACCCGACTGGAGCGTCTCCCCGGGGATCTCGGCGTTGTGCACGGCGATCAGGTCGACGGCCTTGCCGTTGACGTAGTTGGCGTTCGCGGTGAGCGGCGCCTCGTTCCACTTCTTGAGGATCTTCCCCGTGCTGATGCCCTGCGCGAGCGTGAACGCGTTGTGCTCGGCGACGAGCCGGGACTCCTTGCCGATGCCGTAGACGTAGCCCCACTTCTGGCCCTTGGTGACCACGAAGTGGTTGTTGTAGGAGTCGACCTGCCCGAACCGCACCCGCGGCGCCCGCTCGACGATGCCCTCGAAACGGTTGTGGTGCAGCGTGACCTTGAGCTTGCCCGTGTCGTCGGCGGTGGCACTGTCACTGTTGCCGATCAGCATGGTCTTGTCGTGGTCCTTGAACGAGTTCCAGGACACCGTCACATGGTTGGAGCCGCGCACGACGTCGGCCAGCCCGTCGTGCTGCTGGTAGGTCTTGCCGAAGTAGGACGGCAGGGAACTGTCGGGGTAGCGGCCGTCGGTCAGCGTGTTGTGGTCGATCCACACATGGGTGGAGCCGTAGACGACGACCCCGTCGTACTCGGAGTTCCAGGCGCCGGTCTTGTTGTCGTCGGTCGGGTCCCACTGCGGGAAGCAGTCGACCGGGGCCTCCATGGTGAGGTTGCGGACGATGACGTTGTCGACACCCTTGATCTGGAGGCTGCCGCCGAGGATCCCTGAGTTCTTGCCCACGCCGATGATCGTGGTGTTGGCCGGCACGTTCGCCTTGATGGCCTTGTCCTGCTGGGCGGCGGACGCGGCCCTCAGGTCCTCCTGCGCACCGCTGACCGGCTTGTCGTGCCCCCAGACGGCGGGGTCGTAGTCCGCGAGGTACTTCTGGAAGTCGTACCCCTCGGCCTCGAACGCCTCGCAGCCCTGGGAGACGGCGTCGATCATCCCCTGCACCTTGATGATCCTGGGCGCGGAACCGCCGTCCTTCAGGGCGGCCTTGAACTGCTCCCAGGTGGTGACGGTGTAGACGTGCGCGGCATCGGCCGTGGCGCCGCCCGTGGTGCCGGTGCCGTACGCGCCCCACCCGTCATTCGTCCCGAGGGTCTGGCGAGCCGCGTCCCGGGAGCCGGCCTGCGCGGTGGTACCGCTCAGGGACAGCACGAGCGCGGTGCACCCCACCAGGAGGGCGACTCTGCCAATGACGTGATCATGACACTTCTGAATCTTCACGGTGCGGCTCTCTTCCTTCTTCTGTGTCGAGGGGTGTTACGCGGCGGAGTCGGGCCAGCTGATCCAGGACTCCGGAATCTCCGCCTCCAGCCGGCACACGTCGCGCGGCCCGAGCACCCGGGCCCGGAGCAGCTCCCGCGCCACGAGCCGGGCCACGGCGATCGCGCCCGGCGGATTGAAGTGCGTGTTGTCCTGCTCGGTCGCGGTCCAGTTGAAGTACGTCTTCGTCTTCTCGACCCCCAGCTCCTGCCACAGGGCGAGCGACAGCGCCTGGATGTCCAGCAACGCGACCCGCTCCTCGGCGGCGAGCGCCCGCATGGCAGCCGGATACTCACCGTGCGTCGGCACGGCCTTCCCTGCCGCGTCGAACCTCCGCCGCTCGACGGCGGTGGCCAGCACGGGCCGCGCCCCACGGGCCCGGGCACCATCGACGTACATCCGCAGATGGTCCTGATACGTCGACCAGGGCTCGGTGTAGCGGGTGGGGTCCTCCGCCTTCTCGTCGTTGTGAGCGAACTGGATGAGAAGGAAGTCCCCGGGCTCGATCACATCGAGAATCGCGTCGAGCCGCCCTTCATCCACGAAGCTCTTGGAACTCCGCCCGTTCACGGCGTGATTGGAAACGGACCGAGAGCGGTGAAGGAAGAAGGGGAGCGCCATCCCCCACCCGGTCTCGGGCGCGGCGGCAGCATATTTCTGGGCGGCGGTGGAGTCACCGGCGATGTAGAGGGTGCGGCTGCGTCGACCATGGGTGGCTTGTGCCGTACCAGCTGCGGATAATCCGAGAGGCACCGAGGCAACAGCGGCAACGGCAACCTGTCTTCGGCTAAGAGACACCAAGACCAACTCCCTTTTTTTCTTGGGGGCGCGGGGAACTGCGCGACAAGCCGGGGACGGCCCGCAGTCTGCGAACCACAGGCCGCCCCACGGCGAATCCAGCAATCACCCGTTCTGCTGATTCCACTCCTCCTGAGCCGCATTCAACTGCTCAGCCATCGTGTCCAGGAATTCCTTCGAACTCATCTTCCCGAGCAGCACCTTCTGGAAGTTGGGCTCATTGTCAGCCTTGGAAATCGTGTTCCAGTCAGGCAGGTAGTACGGCAGCTGCACAATCGTCGTAGACCCGTCCGACAACGCGTCAGCGGCCAGCTTCGTAGGCTCGGCCTTCGAAATCCACGCATCCGACGCCGCGTCCGTGTTCGACGGCACCTGCCCCGCCGCCTCGTTGAACCGCGAGTTCTCCGCCTTGGACGTCGCGAACTCGATGAACTTCCAGGCGGCTTCCTTGTTCTTGCCGCTCTTGAACAGACCAAGACCGTCAACGGGGTTGGACACCTGCACCCGCTTGCCGCCGGAGCCCACCGGCTGGGGAATGCCGCGGAACTTCTCGGCCCCCAGCGCCTTCACATGGTCCTGGTACGACCCGAGGTTGTGGTTCAGCATGCCGATCGTGCCGGAGTCCCACTGCGCGACCATCTTCGTGAAGTCGTTGTTGAGGTCGGCCGCCGGGGTGACCTTCTTGTACAGCGCCGCGTACTTCTCCAGCGCCTCGACGTTCTTCGGGTCGTTGACCGTGGTCTTGTCACCACTGGAATCCCAGAACGACGTGATCCCGGACTGCCCGTACATGGCGTCCAGCGCCTGGGCGATGGACCCGGAGCCACCACGAATGGTGTAGCCGAACTCGTTCTTGCCCTTGTTCGTGAGCTTGTCCGCGGCCTCGTAGAACCGCTCCCACGTCGTGGGCTCCTCCAGGCCCGCCTTCTCGAACAGGTCGGTGCGGTAATACAGCACACCGTTGTTCGCGGAGGTCGGAATCGAGTACAGCTTGTCGTCGCCACCGCCGGCCGCCTTCAGCGACTCGACCATGTCCTTGTTGAGCTTGCCGTTCAGCGACGACTTGCCGAGCCGCTCGTCCAGCGGCTCCAGCGCGCCCTGCGCGGCGAACCCGGCGAGCATCGCCGCGCCCACACCGCCGACGTCCGGCAGGCCACCGCCCTGGAGGGCGGTGTCGACCTTGGACTGGTACTCGGTGGAGGCGATCCCGACGTACTCGACCTTGATGTCCGGGTTGGCCTTCTCGAAGTCGGCGATGATCTCCTTCCAGATCTCGGTGCGGACACCGCCGTTGTTGTCCCAGAAGACGATCTCGCCCTTGCCGCTGCCCTCGGAACCCTTGTCACCGCTCGCCCCGCTGCCGTCGTCGCCGCAGGCGGTGACGGTCAGGGCGAGCGCGGCCCCCAGGGCGACGGCCGTGGCGGCGCGCCTGCTTCTGCGAATGCTGATCTTCATTGGTCGGCTCTCTTCTTCTGGATCCAACTGGCTGTGAACGTGCGGGGGGTCAGTGGTGGCGGGCGTACGGAGCCCAGTCGTCCGTGCCCTTGAGGTAGTGCGCGACGGTGTGGGTCCGCGCGGCGGCGTCGCTCATCTGCGGCCGGTCCGCGGTCACGCCCGCCCCGGGCCCGTGGTTGCGGTACTCGGTGAACCGCGCGTCCTTCCACGAGAACCCGCTCATGTCGGTCCACGGCGAGGACTTGACCGCGGCGGGCAGCTGGGTGTCCCGGATCAGCACCTGCGCGACCGCGTCCGGCTCACCGCCCGGGTGCCAGGGCCGTCCGAGGTGGAAGGTCCCGGCGGGCGCGTCGCTCACGATCCTCGACTTGGTGATGAGGAACCCGTGCGGGTTTCCCGTCCAGGTCGAGGCGGCGGTGATGTAGCCGTTGTTCGTGGCCGAGCCGCGGCTCAGCGCCCGGATCACCGACCGTTCGATCACTGTCGTGGCCCGGCCGTAGACGAAGTCGACGTCACCCTCGATGTAGGAGTCCCGGACGTAGACACGGCTGAGGGCGGTCAGCTTGGGGCTGTCGGTCATCAGGGTGTCCTGGTTGCCCAGGAACGCGGCGTCCTCGAAGACGATCCGGTCGCCGGTCGTCTTCATCGCCAGCGCCTGCTCGCCCTTCAGCTCGTGCGCGGCCTCGTCGAAGTCGTTGCTGAAGGTGAGGTTGCGTGCGGTGACGTCGTTCGCGGCGATGCGGACGGTGGCGCTCCCCGTCGAACCCCCGTATTCGGCGGGCGTGTCGAAGACGATGACGGTGTCGGAGCGGTCGCGTCCGGTCCCCCGCAGCACGACGTTCGGCTTGCTCGCCGGGATGTACACCTTCTCGCGGTAGGTGCCGGGTGCGACGGCGATCGTCACGGGGGTGTCGTTGCCGTCGGGCACGGCGTCCACGGCGGACTGCACGGTCGGGTGGTCGGCCGGTACGTTCAGCACGACCGGGCCGCCGATCCGCTTCTGCGGCCCCGAGAACCGCTTCACCAGCGCGGGCACGGCGGCGGCCGGATCGAGCCGGTAGGCGTAGAACTCACGGGGGTCGAAGGCCGTGCCCCAGGCATCGTGACGGCCCGTCGTGTTCCGCAGGATCGAGCCGCGCTGCACCAGCTCGGCGCCGGCATCGGCCTGGTAGGGGTGCTGGACACCGTCGTAGAAGCTGTTCTCGATGACCATCTTCGTCCGGCCGCGCGACCAGTTCCCGTAGGTCCACACGGGGTCGCCGTCGGAGAGCTGCGAGGACAGGTAGTTGTTGTAGAGGTGCGCGTAGGCGCAGTTGTCGGCGGACGGGTTGCGCTGCTTGGTGCCCGTGAACCAGTTGTGGTCGACGGTGATCTGCGTCCTGACGTTCGGGGTCCAGCCGATGCCGAAGGTCTTGTTGTTGTTCGTGAATTGGTTGTAGGAGACGGTGACGTACTCGCTGTCCTTGCGGATGTCGAGCTGGCCGTCGCAGATCCGCGAGAACCGTATGTGGTCGATCCACACATGGTGAGCGGTGTCGAGGCGGATGCCGTCGTAGTCGGTGTCCTTGCAGTCCCAGTTGCCCTCGATGGCCGTGTCGCGGATGGTGAGGTTGCGGATGATGACGTTGTGCGTGCCGGGGTCGAGGGTGAAGCCCCCGTGCACGATCTCGGCGCTGTCGCTCACGCCGATGATGGTCTTGTCCGAGGCGACGGGTATCTCCGTGCCGAACGGGTCCATCTCCAGGGCGCCCTTGACACGGATGACGTAGGGCTCCTCGGCCGCCGCGTACTTCGCCAGCGCGGCCTGGTCGGTGACGGTGACGACCTTGCCGCCCGCGCCGCCGCTGGTGCCGCCGGCGAGGGAGGCGAAGCCGTGCGGGCGGTCGGTCCAGCGGTCCGCGGCGGGCAGCCCCCGCGAGGACGGCGCTGCCTGGGCGTCACCGATCGCCCCGAGGCTCAGCGCGGCGACGAGGCCGAGCACGGCGGCCACGATCTTGCCGTGCCCCGGTCTCGACAAGCGCTTGCTACGGAAGTGCGTCATTGCGGCTCCCAACAGGCGTACGACGACAGGTGCGTTACGAGGGGCTGATCCGGAACCGGGTGAAGGTCGCCGCGCCGGCGTGTCCCTGACCGGTGGGCGCGAGGGCGAACAGGCCGATCAGGGCGCCGACCCAGCGCCACGGGGTGGCGGCGAAGACCGGGCCCGAGGGCCGGAAGCCGTCGCCGGTGTCGGCCGAGAAGCGGCAGCGGGCGTCCGCGCCGATCTCGATGCGCAGCCGGGCCCGGCCCTCGGGCGCGAGCCGCGGGTGGGCGGCGTCGCGTTCGGCGTCCGCGACCGCCTCGGCGAACCGGTGCACCAGGTGCACGGTGCCGTCCGTGCCCCGCTGGAGGCCGATCCAGCCGAACGCGTCCCCGAGGACGGCGAGTCCGGCCCGGGCCCCTGGCTCGTCGCTGTCGAGCCGCAGCTCCACCTCGACCCTGCGGGGCGCGCCCGGCAGCCGCTGGGTGAGCACGCTGGGCAGCTTGCGCAGGTCGTGGGCGTCGGCCGAGCGGACGCAGGTCAGCCTGAGCCCGTCCGCGGAGTGCTGGGTGGCCCAGCCGTCGCCCGGGTTGGCCGTCCACTGCCACTGGCGGCCGTACCGTCCGCCGGGGAAGTCGTCGTCGGTGGCGGGAGCGGCGGGCGGCTGCGGCGGCAGGTCGGGCATCGCGTGTACGGCGACGGGGGCGCCGTCGTCCCCGAGCACCGGCCAGCCGTCCTGGCCCCAGCGCATGGGCTGGAGGTGGACGACCCGGCCGTAGGCGCCGCGCTGCTGGAAGTGCAGGAACCAGTCCTCGCCGGTCGCGGTGCGCACCCAGCCGCCCTGGTGGGGGCCGTTGACGTCGGTGTCCTTCTGCTCCAGGACGATCTTCTCCTCGTACGGCCCGAAGAAGCCGCGCGAGCGGAAGGCGCCCTGCCAGCCGGTCTCGACGCTCCCGGCGGGGGCGAGGATCCAGTACCAGCCGTCGTGCCGGTAGAGCTTGGGGCCTTCGAGGGTGAACCAGCCGGGTATGCGGTCGGCGTCGACGATCACCTTGCCCTCGTCGAGGAGTTCGGTGCCGTCGGGGTGCATCCGGTGCCCGGTGAGGCGGTTCTTGATGCCGGAGCGGGACTTGGCCCAGGCGTGCACCAGATAGGCCTCGCCGGTCTCGTCGTCCCACAGGGGGCAGGGGTCGATCAGGCCCTTGCCGGCCTTCAGCAGGCGTGGCCGGGTCCAGGGGCCTCTGATCTCGGGGGCGTTGACCTGGAAGATGCCCTGGTCGGGGTCGCCCCAGAAGATCCAGAAGCGTTCGTCGTGATACCGCAGGGACGGGGCCCAGACGCCGCAGTCGTGCCGGGGCCGCTCGAACTCCTCCGCCGGTTCGAGACGGTCCAGCGCGTGGCCGACCAGGGTCCAGTTCACCAGGTCGCGGGAGTGGAGTAACGGCAGGCCGGGGGCGCGGCCGAAGCTGGAGGCGGTCAGGTAGAAGTCGTCGCCGACGCGGACGACGTCCGGGTCGGACCAGTCGGCGTCGAGGATCGGGTTGCGATAGGTCTCGGTGGTCACGGGCTCACCGCCTTGCGGACGAGGGCCGCCGCGGCGTCCCGGCCGAGCCGGCCGTCGGCGACGACGGTGACGACCCGGCGGACGACGGTCTCGCCCGGCGGGATCGGCAGCCGCTCCTCGTGGGCCAAGGAGGAACCCACCCCGGGGTACTCCCCGGTGCGCACGAACCACGGGTCGCGGCGGGTCTGTTCGGTGGCCCCGGCGAACACCAGCGTCCAGCCGGAGCCGGTCAGGGCGAGCCAGTCGGCGCGCCGGCCGTGCGCCTCGGTCTCGCCCTCGGTGCCGGCGGTGAAGACGTCCGGGGGCGTGGCCTCCTTGCGGGCGCGCCAGAAGAAGCCGCCGTAGGCCGCGCCCGGGCGCCCGTTCGTCGCCGGGCTGCCGATCGACAGCGGGTCCTTGGTGACGTTGGTGAGGGAGAAGGTGAGGTCCAGGGCCCAGGCCTGGTCGGTGAGTTCGGTGGCCGCGACCGTACGGCGCTCGCGCAGCAGCTCACCGGCCGCCGTCACCCAGCGCAGCTCCTCCACGAAGCCGTCCGGGTCGCGCAGCTGGAAGGCGACATGCCGCTGGGAGCCGTGGTTGTCCAGCTCGGTCGGGCCCTGGTCGCGGACGTAGGTGCGCCCGCCCCAGAAGTTGAACCCCTCGACGTCGGGAACGGCTACACCGACGCCGAGGTGGTGTGCGTGGTCGGCGGGGCTCAGCTCGGTGACCGCCGTACCGGACAGGGTGGTGACGGGATGCAGGTAAGGGCGCGGGGAGAGCCGCACCGGCAGCTCGGGCCGGGTGACGTACCGGCCGACCGGCCGGCCCGCGACGCGCAGGACCGCGGTGTCGTTGCTGGTCATCGGGTGCTCACCTCGTTCGACAGGTGCTCCGCGGCCAGTGCCCAGGGGGCGCCCAGCTCGGAGTAGAGGGAGAGGGTGTCGGCGGCGGCCGCGACGAGGCCGTCGATGCCGGGTACGACACGGCGGTTCCCGTCGGGGATCCGGTGCCAGGCGGTGTCGGGCAGCGGCGCCGGGTCGGGAGCCGTGCGGATGGCCTCCACGACCTTCATGAAGGCGCCGGTCTCTTCCGGCGGGACCAGCAGGGCCGCGCCGGTGGTGAGGTGCGCGACGAGGTTCTCCAGCAGGTCGGTACGGCCGTGCTCGGACTCCTCCGGGCCGTGCCCCGCGCGCTGGAGCAGCATCCGGTCCTGCTTGTACCAGAAGGTGATCCGGCCGCTGCTGCCGTGCACGAGGACGTACGGCTCGTCCGGCTCCTCGGCGCACAGCGTCGCGGCGACGGTCACCGGGTGGCCCTGCGTGGTGGTGATGCGGACGCAGGAGGTGTCGTCGGACTCGATGGCGTTGGCGCGCAGCAGCTCGGTCTCGATGCCGCCGACGTGCTCGGCGCGGGTGCTGCCGCCCAGGGCGAGGGCGGTGGCGACGGCGTGGGCGAGCGGGTTGGTCAGCGCCCCGTCGATCACGTCGACGCCGTTCAGCCGCCGCTTGCCCGCCCAGGGCGCCCGCCGGAAGTAGTCCTCGTCGCGCACCCAGGCACCGGCCCCGCCGAGCCCGACCAGCCGGCCGATCGCGCCCTGGTCGATCAGCTCGCGGATGGCGGGCAGGGCGTGCGAGCCCAGCGACTGGAAGCCGATCTGGCAGACGACCCCGGCCGCGGCGACCCCGTCGGCCATGCGGCGGAACTCCGCGTAGGAGGGGGCGGGCGGCTTCTCCAGCAGGAGGTGCACGCCCCGCTCCGCCGCCGTGAGCGCCAGGTCGGTGTGGGTCGGGATCGGTGTGCAGATCACGGCGATCCGCGCGCCGGTGGAGTCCAGCAGGGCACCGAAGTCGGCGGACTGCTCGGGCGTGCCCAGGTCGCCGAGCTCCTCCTCGGTCAGCGGCGTCAGCTCGCAGACACCGGCCAGCCGCACGAGGCCCTGCTTCTGGAGCCGGCGGATGTTCTCGACGTGCCAGCGGCCGTGGCCCCGGGCACCGGCGAGGACGACAGGCAGTGGTGTGTTCATGGAGTCGATCATGCGACCGGTCATGGGATCCTCCCCGCTCCCGCGCCGCGGGCCACGGCCCGGTCGGCCGCCGCCGCGCTGTCGATCCGCCCGTGCAGGGTGGGGGTCCAGCCGACGTCGGCGGTCAGATCGCGCTCACTGCCGGAGTTGTAGGCGTTGTAGATCGCGAGCAGGTCGACCGGGTAGCCGTTGAAGAGGGTGCCGCTCTGGTGCAGGGCGCTGCCGTTCCAGCTCTTGACCAGGTCGGCGACCTCCACATGGCCGGGGGCGTGGAAGGCGTTGTTCTCGGCGTGGATCCTCGACTCGGTGGAGACGCCGAGGGAGTAGCGGTAGTCGTCGTCGGTGATCTCGTACCGGTTGTTGTAGACGTGCACCTGCCCGAAGCGGACGCGCGGGGCGCGCTGCACGACCGACTCGAACGCGTTGTGGTGCAGGGTGACCCGGAGCTTGCCCCGGTCGCCGGTGGCGGTGTCGCCGTTGCCGATGAGCATCGCCTTGTCGTGGTCGGCGAACCGGCTCCAGGAGACGGTCACGAGGTCGGAGCCGCCTGTGATGTCCAGCAGTCCGTCGTGGCGCAGGTAGTTGCGGGCGAAGTGGGTGGGTTCCTTCGCGTCCGGGTGGCCCTGGTCGGATGCGGTGATGTGGTCGACCCACACATGGGTGGCGCCGGTCAGCCAGATCGTGTCGTAGGCCGCCTTCCAGTCTCCGAGGCCGCCGGTGTTGGGCTGCCAGACGGGGAAGCAGTCGTAGGCGTCGCGCACGTCGAGGTTGCGGATGATCACGTTGTCCGCGTCCCTGACCTGGAGGCTGGCGCCCTTCAGGACGGCCGAGTCGCCGAGGCCGACGATCGTGGTGTGGGAGCCGACGGGCAGCACGATCCGCTCGGCCTGCCGGGCGGCGGAGGCCTGGCGGGCCTCCTCCTGCGGGCCGCTGGGCTTGGCGGAGCCCCAGGTGCGGGGGTCGTAGGCGGCGAGGTACTTCTTCAGGCGGTAGCCGCCGGTGGCGTAGTCGGAGCAGTCCAGACGGTCGCCGTCGTCGTCGGTGTTGGCGTCGATGGTCCCGGCGATCCTGATGATCTTCGGGGTGTCGCTGCCGCCGTCGAGGGCGCGGACCAGTCCGGCCCGGTCGGTGACGGTGAAGACGTGCTCGGCGTCGGCGGCGGCGCCTCCCGTGGTGCCCGCGCCCTCGGAGGCCCAGCCGTCGTTCGCGGGCAGGGTGTCGCGACCGATGTCCCGGTCCTCGGCATGCGCGGGAACGCACAGCAGCGCCAACAGCCCAGCGGTGACAGCCAGTTGTCTGCCCCTCATCCCTTCACCGCCCCCGCGCTGAACCCGGTGATCAGCCACTTCTGGATGAAGGCGAACACGATCACGACCGGGACGGCCGCGATGATGCCGCCCGCCGCGAGGGCGCCCAGGTCGACGCTGTCCGCGCTCATCAGGGAGTTGAGGCCGACGGGGATCGTCTGCTTGTCCTGGTTGTTCAGGAACATCAGGGCGAACAGGAAGTGGTTCCAGGAGTGGACGAAGGCGAACGAGCCGACGGCGATCAGGCCGGGCCGCAGCAGCGGCAGCACCACGATCCGGAAGGCCGTCATGCGGTTGCAGCCGTCCACCCAGGCCGCCTCCTCCAGGGAGTACGGCACGTTCTTGATGAAGTTGCTGATCAGGATCATCGACAGCGGCAGCTGGAAGACCGTCTCGGCGAGGATGACACTGCCCAGCGAGTTGATCATCTGCAGTTCGGCGAAGATCTCGAACAGCGGCACCAGCAGCAGGGCGCCCGGCACGAACTGTGAGCACAGCAGCGCCAGCATGAACGCCCGCTTGATCTTGAAGTCGAACCGGGCGAGGGCGTAGCCGCCGGCCAGCGCGACGAGCGTCGTCATGAGCAGCGTGGCGACGCCGACGAGCACGCTGTTGGTGAAGTAGGTGCCGAAGCTGCGGTCCGTCCACACCTTCTCGAAGTGTTCGAAGGTCATCGGCCAGGGCACGAGCGAGGTCGAACCGGCCGGGCGCAGCGAGAAGAGCAGGATCCAGTAGAAGGGGATGAGGGTGAAGACCAGGTAGATCCCCAGGGGCAGGTAGACCTGCCAGCGGGGGGCCTCGTCCCACGCGCGCTTCCTCTTCGTGGGCCGCTGCGGTTCGGGGGTGGCGCGCACGGGAGCGGGCGCCGCCTTGGTGGCTTCCTTGACGCTCACTTGTTGTCGCCTCCGAACTTGCTCAGCCGCAGATAGACCATCGAGCAGAAGAGCAGGATCACGAACGCGACCGTGGTCAGGGCGGACGCGTAGCCGAAGTTGTGGGCGTCGACCGAGGTGTTGGCGATGTACAGCGGGAGGGTCGTGGTCTCCCCCGCCGGGCCGCCGCCGGTCAGTGTGTAGAGCAGGTCGACGTTGTTGAACTCCCACACCGCGCGCAGCAGCGTGGACAGGATGATGGCGTCCTTCAGATGCGGCAGCGTGATGTGCCAGAACTGCTTGATGCGGCTGGCCCCGTCGACCTCGGCGGCCTCGTACAGGTCCTTCGAGACGGACTGGAGGTCGGCGAGGATGAGGATCGCGAAGAAGGGCACGCCGCGCCACAGGTCGGCCACGACCGCCGCCGGGAACACCGTGGAGGTGTCCGACAGCCAGCTCGTGCCGTAGGAGCCGATGCCCATGTCCGCGAGGTAACGGGTGATGCCCGTCTGGGAGTTGTAGAGCAGCACCCAGATCGCGGAGGTCAGTACGCCGGAGACGGCCCATGGGGAGAAGACCAGGGCGCGTCCCAGGCCCCGGCCCACGAAGGTCTGGTTGACGATGAGGGCCAGCGCGAGACCGAACAGCAGCTGGAGTCCGACCTCGACGAAGACCCACTTGGCGCTGAAGACCAGCGTGTCCCAGAAGACCGGGTCCTTCGTGAAGGCGTGGACGAAGTTGTCGAAGCCCGCGTAGCCGTTCCGCCACGGCTTGGTGGGGTTGTAGTTCTGCAGGCTGTAGTAGAAGACGCTGATGACCGGGTAGGCGATGAAGCCCAGCATGAGCAGGGCGGCCGGGGCGATCAGCAGGTACGGGAGCCTGCGCGGCGTGGCGGAGGCCCGGCGCCGCCGGGGTGGCGCGGGCGGTTTCGCCACGGCTGCGGCTTGGGCCATGACTGTTCTCCGTTCTCAGTACGTTCGCACTTCGTGCACGGGTTCGCATGAAGCGCTTTCTTTCCAAGCAGGGTGGTGCCGGGTCGTGCTGAAGTGCGTGGGCGCGCCGAGGAGGCGCGGGTGGTGCCTGGGTGGTGCGGTGGCGCAAAGGTGGTGCCGTGGCGCGAAGGTCGTACCGTGTCGCTGAGGTAGTGCCGTGGCACTGGGTCGTGCCGTGGCGCTGGGGTCGTGCCGTGCGCCGCTGTCGTACCGTGCGCCGCTGTCGTGCCGTGGGGCCTGTCGTGCCGTGGGGCTCAGCCCGCGTACGGGTCCTGCACCTTGCCCGCGCGGGCCAGGAACTCGAAGTCGCAGCCGGTGTCCGCCTGCGTGATCTGCTCGTTGTAGAGCGCGCCGTAGCCGCGCTCGTACCGGGTGGGCGGCGGCGTCCAGTCCGCCCTGCGCCGCTCCAGCTCCTCGTCGTCCACGTGGAGGTGGAGGGTGCGCGCCTCGACGTCGAGGGTGATGGAGTCACCGGTGCGGACGAGGGCGAGCGGCCCGCCGACGTACGACTCCGGTGCCACGTGCAGGACGCACGCGCCGTAACTCGTCCCGCTCATCCGGGCGTCGGAGATCCGGACCATGTCCCGGACACCCTGCTTGAGCAGGTAGTCGGGCAGGGGCAGCATCCCGTACTCGGGCATGCCCGGGCCGCCCTTGGGGCCGGCGTTGCGCAGCACGAGCACATGCTCGGGGGTGATGCCGAGCGACGGGTCGTTGATGGTGCGCTGCATCGTCCGGTAGTCGTCGAAGACGACGGCGGGACCGGTGTGCTTGAGCAGGTGCTGCTCGGCCGCGATGTGCTTGATGACGGCGCCGTCCGGGGAGAGGTTGCCGCGCAGCACGGCGACCCCGCCCTCCTGGGCGACCGGGTTCTCGCGGGTGCGGATGACGTCGTCGTCGTGAACGACGGCGTTCCCGATCTGCTCTCCCAGGGTTCCGTTGACGGTGGGCCGGTCCAGGTGCAGCAGGTCGGTGATCCGCGAGAGGAAGGCGGGCAGACCACCGGCGAAGTAGAAGTCCTCCATGAGGTACGTCTGTCCGCCGGGCCGGACGTTGGCGAGCACCGGCACGGTGCGGGCGATGCGGTCGAAGTCGTCGAGGGTGAGCTCGACCTGGCAGCGCCCCGCCATCGCGATCAGGTGGATGACGGCGTTGGTGGAGCCGCCGAGCCCGAGCACCGTGGTGACGGCGTCCTCGAAGGCCTCGCGGGTGAGGATCCGGGACGGCTTGAGCGCGGTCCAGGCGAGCTCCACGGCACGGCGCCCGGAGGCGGCGGCCATCCGCTCGTGCCCGGAGTCGACGGCCGGGATCGAGGAGGCGCCCGGCAGTGTCATACCGAGAACTTCCGCCGCCGCGGTCATCGTCGACGCGGTCCCCATGGTCATGCAGTGACCGGGTGATCGCGCCAACCCGCCCTGCAGATCCCTCAGTTCGCAGTCGGTCAGATTGCCCGCGCGGTGCTCGTCCCAGTACTTCCACATGTCGGTGCCGGACCCGAGGGTCTCACCGCGCCAGTGGCCCGGCAGCATCGGCCCCGCCGGCACGAAGATCGCCGGTACGTCGGCCGAGGCCGCGCCCATGAGCAGCGCGGGCGTCGACTTGTCGCAGCCGCCGAGCAGCACCGCCGCGTCGATCGGGTACGACCGCAGCAACTCCTCCGTCTCCATCGCGAGCAGGTTGCGATAGAGCATCGGGGTCGGCTTCTGGTACGTCTCGGAGAGCGTGGCGACCGGGAACTCCAGCGGGAAGCCGCCGGCCTGCCACACCCCCCGCTTGACCGCCTCGGCGCGCTCGCGCAGATGGACATGGCAGGGATTGATGTCGGACCAGGTGTTCAGGACGGCGATCACCGGTCGGCCCCGGTACTCCTCCGCCTCGTAACCGAGCTGGCGCATACGGGCGTTGTGCGACCAGGTGCGCAGCTGGCCCTCGGCGCCGTACCACTGATGGCTCCTGAGGTCCTCGGGACGCAGCCTGCCGGTCATATCGACCACCCCGCGGCGATGGCGGCGACCTCGGCGCGCTCGCTCTGAGGCAGCGGCTTGCTCGGCGGGCGCACCTCGCGGCGGCACAGTCCGAGGGAGGCGAGGGCCTCCTTGACGACGGTGACGTTGTTGGCGGAACCGCTGTCGGCGCGCAGTTCCTCGAAGCGGCGGATCTGCTCCCAGACCTTCATGGCGGCCGGGTAGTCGCCGGAGCGCAGCGCCTCGATCATGTTCAGGGAGACGGCGGGGGCGACGTTGACGAGCCCCGAGGTGAAGCCGGTGGCGCCCGCGGAGAAGTAGGAGGGGGCGTACGGCTCGGCGAGTCCCGCCACCCACACGAACCGCTCCAGCCCGGCGTCCCGGGCGAAGGCGGCGAACCTGGCGGCGTCCGGGACGGCGTATTTCACGCCGATGACGTTCGGGCAGGCGTCGGCGAGTTCGGCGAGCCGGGCACCGGTGAGCTGCGGGTTGCGGACGTACGGGACGACGCCCAGCTCGGGCACGGCCTCGGCGACGGCACGGTGGTAGTCGACCCAGCCGCCCTGGGAGACGTAGGGGTGGACGGGCTGGTGGACCATCACCATCTGGGCGCCGAGTTCACGGGCGTGCCGGGCGGAGGCGATCGCGGTGGGAACATCGTGGCCGACCCCGACCAGGACGACGGCCCGGTCCCCGGCCTCGTCCATGGTCAACTCGGTGACCAGGCGGCGCTCTTCGGGGGTCAGGGCGTAGAACTCGCCGGTGTTGCCGTTCGGGGTGAGGGTCGTGATGCCGCCGTCGAGCAGACGGCGCAGCAGGGCCCGGTAGGTGTCCTCGGCGACGGAGCCGTCCTCGGCGAACGGGGTCACCGGGATCGCCACCACGTCGGCCAGGGCCGCCCGCTGGGTCTCGAACGCCACGCTGCTCATTGCTGACCTTCCTGTTCCAGTCCTGCCTCGGGGAAAGCGCGCCGTACGAAGGACGCGATGTGGGAGTGGAGGGCGAGGGCCGCGCCGTCGGCGTCGCCGTCGAGGGCGAGCCGGAGGATCTCGCGGTGCTCGCCGGCCTCCCGCTCCCAGGAGGGCGAGGCGGCCCAGGCGACGGCGGAGACCAGGGCGGCCTGGTCGCGGACCTCGTCTAGCATCCGGCCGAGCAGCGGGTTGCCGCAGGGCAGGTACAGGGCGCGGTGGAACTCCCGGTTGGCGAGGGAGCGTTCGGCGGTGTCGATGGCCGCGTCGGCCCTGGTCAGCGCATCACGGGCGGCGTCCAGGGAGGCCCCGCGCTGTACGGCGCGCTTCAGCGCCTCGGGCTCCAGCAGCAGCCGTACGTCGTAGACCTCGCGTGCCATGTCCGCGTCCACCAGGCGCACGGTGACGCCCTTGTACTGGCTCATCACGACCAGCCCGGTCCCGGCGAGGGTCTTGAGCGCCTCGCGCACCGGGGTCTTCGACACCCCGAACTGTGCGGCGAGCTCGGTCTCGACCAGCGCCTGCCCGGGCGTCAACTGCCCGGTGAGGATGCGGTGTTTGATCCCCTCCAGCACGAACTGCGTGCGGGAGGGGATCGGCGTGGGCACAGAGGTCATGCGCGCCTCTCGGATCTCACGTATCGGATCTCACGTATCGCGTCTCATATATGACGTACGAAGTACGACGCGATGACGGTAGGAGGGCGCGTGCGGTTCGTCAATGCTTTCGACAAAGGAAAGGGAAATCGCTTTCTACGGCCGGGGCGTCCACCCCGGCTCCCGCCCGCTCAGCCCCACCGCCCGGTCCAGCAGCGCCGCGTCCGCCTCGACGTGCACGACCGGGCCGAAGATCTCGCCGCGGTCGGGTTCGTCGGCCGCCGCCGCGAGGAAGTCGTGGCAGACCTGGAGCGCGCCCGGGTCCGGGGCATAGGACTGGCCGGTCGCGCGGGCCAGGTCCCAGCCGTGGATCACCAGCTCGTCGGTGGCGACGAGGCCCGCGATCTCGCCGGGCAGGTCCACGCCTCCGGCGCGGGTCATGCCGGTCCACGCGGCCGGGGCGCGCCAGGCCTCGGCCAGTTCGCCGAGCACCTCGGGCAGTTCCTCGCGCCAGCCGGGGCCGAGCTCGGGCAGGGCGGAGCCCGGGTCGGTGCCGGTCGTGACGCCCAGGTCCTTGCGGCCGGCGTCGCGGAAGGCGACGGCGAGCCCGGCCAGGTGGGCCAGCACATCGCGCACCGCGTACTTCGGGCAGGGCGTCGGGTCCGCCAGCTGCTCGTCGGTGACGCCCTCGGCCAGGCGCGCCACGACCGCGGTCTGCGGTCCGAGGTCGAGGGTCGGGGTCGTGTCGGTCATCGGCTGCTCCCTCTGATGTCCTGCTGATGTCCTGATGTCGCTCCTGGGAGGTAGACCGACGGCGACCACGGAACTCATCGCCCGGCCTAAAATACACATAGGGGTTATTCCAGGCACCTTCGGTGACAGGTGGTGCGTGATGACGCAGGACGGCGAACTGAGGCTGCATCTCGAGTACGAGCTGGAGGATCTGTGCCCGGTCGTGTTCCGAAAGCTGACCGATCCCCAGGAACTGGCACGCTGGTGGGGCCCGGACGGGTTCAGCACCCCGAGTGTGGAGATCGACCTCCGTCCAGGTGGTGCCTACCGGATCGCGATGCAGCCCCCGGAAGGCGAGCTGTTCCACCTGGTGGGCGAATTCATCGAGGTCGATCCCCCGGTAGGCCTGTCGTACACCTTCCGCTGGGAGGATCCCGACCCCGAGGACCGGGAGACGGTGGTCACGCTGTCGCTGCACGACACCGACGTCAGACGGTCCGAGCTCACCCTCGACCAGGGCGACTTCGCCACTGAGCGGCGGCGGGCACTCCACGAGGAGGGCTGGCTCCAGGGCCTCGGCAAGCTCGGGGAAATGCTCGCCTCACCATGGGATTGATCACTGTCCTCACGCTGGAATTAGGGCACCCTCCCGATCCCTCCGCACGGTCCTTAGTCCCACGATGGCCAGGCATGACGACCAAGTCGACCTGGCCTCTCGTACTCGTCCTGCGCGACCGCGACGCGGGGCTCTACCTCTCCTCCGTGGTGGTCTCCGGCTTCGGCACCTCGGCCCTGTGGCTCGCGTCCGGCGTCTGGGTCAAGGACCTCACCGGCTCGGACGGCCTGGCCGCGCTGTGCATGCTCGCCATGTGGCTGCCGACCCTGGCCGGCCCGCTGCTGGGCGCCCTCGCCGACCGGGGCCGCCGCAAGCCGCTGCTGATCGGCGTGAACGCGCTCCTGGGCACCCTGCTGCTCACCCTCGTGAGCGTCGACGCCCCGGGCGACCTGTGGCTGCTGTACGCGGTGCTGTTCGTGTACGGCGCGGCGGGCGTCGTCCATGACGCGGCCGAGTCGGCGCTCGTGGCCGACGCCGTCGACTCGTCCCTGCTCGGCGACTTCAACGGTCTGCGCATGACGGCCACGGAGGGCATGAAACTCCTGGCCCCGCTGGCGGGCGCGGGCCTGTACGCGGCGTATGGCGGTGCGAGCGTCGCCCTCCTGGACGCGGCGACGTTCGCGCTGGCCACGGGCCTGTACGCGCTGCTGCGGGTCCGGGAGCAGGAGCCCGCGCCACCGACCGGAAGCCGACGGAAGCGAACCGCCGAGGGCGCCCGCCACCTCTGGTCCCACCCCGTGCTGCGCCCCCTGGTCCTGGCGGGCGGCGCCACCATGCTGTGCGCCGGGGTGAACGGGGCGATGGTCTACGCCGTCGTCGACGGCCTCGGGCACTCCCCCGCGTACGCCGGTGTGCTGTACGCCGTGCAGGGCGCCGGGTCGGTCGCAGTGGGCCTACTCTCCGGCACGGCCCTGCGCCACCTGGGCGAGCGGCGCTTCGCGGCGTACGGCATCGCCCTGCTGTCCGTCGCGGTGGCCCTGCGCGCGGTGCCGTCCGACCCACTGGTGCTGCTGTGCAGCGCGGCGATCGGCGCGGGCCTGCCCGCCGTACTGATCGCCACCCTGACCTCGGTGCAACGCGAGACCCCCGGCCCCCTGCTGGGCCGTGTCACCGCCACGGCCAACACGCTGGTGTACACCCCGAACGTGATCGGCCTGGCCGCCGGGGCGGCCCTGGTCGAGCTGGTCGGCCACCGGCTGGTACTGGTGGCCCTGGGCGCGACCCTCCTGGCGACAGCGGCCCCGCTCTTCCAACGCCCCGCGCGGGCGGAACGGACCGCGCCGAGGTCGCCGTCGGACGCCGACCCGGCGTGACGAAGCCACAGCTCGGCGGCACCCAGCCACCGAGGCACCCCTGGCCAAGCCAGCGCACCACCGGCCGTCG
>NZ_JBVIWP010000006.1:142120-493725 GCF_055594445.1 Streptomyces sp. NPDC040589
TCGCCGTCGACCCTGGGCGCAGCCCTCCTGACGACAGCGGCCCCGCTCTTCCAACGCCCCGCGCGCCCAAGGTCGCCATCGGACACCAACCCGACGTGACGAAGCCACAGCTCGGCGGCACCCAGCCACCGAGGCACCCCTGGCCAAGCCAGCGCACCACCGGCCGTCGCCGTCGACCCTGGGCGCAGCCCTCCTGACGACAGCGGCCCCGCTCTTCCAACGCCCCGCGCGCCCAAGGTCGCCATCGGACACCAACCCGACATGACGAAGCCACAGCTCGGCGGCACCCAGCCACCGAGGCACCCCTGGCCAAGCCAGCGCACCACCGGCCGACGCCGTCGACCCTGGGCACAGCCCTCCTGGCGCCCGCCGACCCCGCCTGGCAGAGCCACAGTTCGATGGCACCGAGCCGCCGGGGCAACCCCCGCCGCGTCAGCGACCCGCGAGAACGGAGCGAACCGCCTCCAGGTCCCCGTCCGACGCCAACCCGGCGTGATACAGCCGCAGTTCCGTGGCGCCGAGTCGTTGGGCCTCTGCCGCGTCGGTGGCGAGGGTGTCAGGGCCGCCGCCCATGCCCGAGACGACGGGGAAGTTCGCGGCGATGACCGCGCCCTCCTTGCCCTGGCCAGCGAACGGCGTCAGGGTGCCGGCGCCTCCCGCGCAGGGCACGACCACGCCGTCCGCGACGGAGAGGATGTGCGCCGGGTCGACGCCGGGGTTGGCGCCGACGTGGTAGGACACCGGGTCCGCGTGCAGCAGCACCTGGAAGCCGTCGGGGGCGGCGGCGCGGACCGCCGCGACGGCCTCCTCCTGGAGCGTGCGGGCGGTGTCGTCGCGCCACGCGCGCGTGGTGTGCCCGAGGGTCTCGCCGAGGAGCTTCTCGATGCCCGTCCAGCCCCCGTCGGAGGGCGTCGCCCCCTGCCAGACCGGCTCCAGCGCGGTCCGCACGGCGGCGGCCAGCTCGTCACCGTCCAGGCCGTGCCGGCCGTAGCCCTCCCGGCAGGACGGGCAGAAGCAGAGGGCCATCAGGTACTCCCCGGCGTCCCCGAGGCCGACGCCGCCGGTCTTGTCGTGGGCGTGCAGATGCTGCAGGCCGTACCAGCCGAGGGACTCCAGCTCGGTGCCCCGCGCCCCGGGCCGTACGGCCGCCTCGGCCGCCAGGTCGGTCAGGTACGCGCGCGTGGCGGGCTGGGCGATGCACGGCGCCCAGGGGTAGCGGTCACCGTAGGCGTTGACGACCGAGGTGTCCGGGTGCTCGGCGCCGAGGCGGGAGTTATGGGCGAGGACGACCCAGGTGTGCACCTCGAGGCCGGCGTCCGTGAGGGCGGCGGCGGCCTCCCCGAAGGCGTCACCGGGGGCCCAGGCGCCGGCCGCGTAGGGGCGCAGCTCCCGCCCCGCCCAGCGGTCGTCCGCCGGGTAGAGCACGGAGGCGTGCTCGGCGGTGACGATGCGGTGGCGCGGGTGGCGGGGCGTGAGGGCGCGGGTGGAGTGGTAGGCGGCGGCGAGCGTCACCTGCTCCACGCCGAGGCGAGCGATCCGCGCGGGCGCCTCCGGGTCCCCGTTGACGTCCCAGGGGTAGACGAATGCCGACGCCTTCACTTGGCCTCCTCCAACAGCGCGTAGCCGCGTTCGATCAGTTCGGCGAGCTGCTTGACATGATCCTCGGTCGGCTCGTGCAACGGGGGCCGTACCTCGCCCACGTCCAGTCCGCGCAGCCGTACACCGGCCTTGACGAGGGCGACGGCATAGCCGCGGCCCTGGGCGCGCAGTTCGACGAACGGGCGGAAGAAGCCGTCCAGCAGCTTCTCCACGGTCCGCTCGTCGCCGTTCCCGAGGGCCCGGTGGAAGGCGAGGGCCAGCTCGGGCGCGAAGCAGAACACGGCGGAGGAGTAGAGCGTGACGCCGAGGGCGCGATAGGCGAGCTGGGTCTGCTCGGCGGTCGGCAGACCGTTGAAGTACAGGAAGTCGCCCGGGACCTCCATGCGCACCGCACTGATGACGCGCTGCATGAGGTCGAGGTCGCCGAGCCCGTCCTTGAGGCCGATGATCCCGTCCGTGCGGGCCAGTTCGACGACGGTCTCCGGCGTGAAGACAGCGTTGTCGCGCTGGTAGACGATGACGGGCAGGGAGGTCGCGGCGGCCACCTCCCGGTAGTGCCGCAGCAGCCCCTCCTGCCCGGCGACGACGAGGTAGGGCGGCATGGCGAGCAGCCCGTCCGCCCCGGCGGCCTCGGCGAGGCGGGCGTAGCGCACGGCGAGCGCGGTGCCGTACCCGGCGCCCGCGACGACCGGCACGCGCCCCTCGGTCGCCTCGACGGCCGCCCGGACGCACCGCTCGAACTCCTCGGGTGTGAGCGCGTGGAACTCACCGGTGCCGCAGCAGGCGAACACGGCGGCGGCTCCGGCCTCGACCCCGCGGCGCACATGCGTGCGGTAGGCGTCGAGGTCCACGGAGCCGTCGGGGCCGTACGCGGTGACCGGGAAGAACAGCGGTCCGCTGGGGATGGTGAGCCGAGCGGCGAGAGGGGCTGACGTCACGAGCTCTCCCGGTTCCATATTCATGATTGGCGTCTATATTTCTGAACACCTCCACGCTAAGGCGCCCCCTACGTGCCGGTCAAGCGCACGAACCCGCGACGCACCAGCGGATTCGCCGCTCCCGCGACATACTTGACGGGCTCCACCCCAGCTCCTTAGCGTGTCCACGCATATGAATGCCGTGCGCCCATGTACACGGCGGCCCATTCAAGGAGACCCGAGGATGCCCGCTCCCCGCACCGTTCTGCTCACCGGCGCCGCCGGCGGCCTCGGCACCCTGATGCGGGACCTGCTCCCGGCCTATGGCTACGAGCTGCGCCTGCTCGACCTGCGCCCGATCGAGGACGCGCCGGACGCGATCGTCGCCGACCTCGGCGACAAGGACGCCGTGCGCGAGGCGGTCCGCGGCGTCGACGCGATCATCCACCTCGCGGGCATCTCCCTGGAAGCCCCCTTCGAGAAGATCCTCAAGGCGAACATCGAGGGCACCTACCACCTGTACGAGGCCGCCCGCGAGGAGGGCGTCGGCCGGATCGTCTTCGCCTCCTCCAACCACGCCGTCGGCTACACCCCGCGCCCTCGAGGCGACGACCCGCTCATCCCCATCGACACCCCGCACCGCCCGGACACCTTCTACGGCCTGTCCAAGTCCTTCGGCGAGGACCTCGCGCAGTTCTACTGGGACAAGCACGGGATCGAGACGGTCTCGGTGCGCATCGGCTCCTGCTTCGCCGAGCCGACCAGCGTGCGCATGCTGTCGGTGTGGATGAGCCCGGCCGACGGCGCCCGCCTCCTCCACGCGAGCCTGACCGCCGGGAACGTCGGCCACACCGTCGTCTACGGCTCCTCCGCCAACACCCGGCTGTGGTGGGACCTCAGCACGGCGCGGGCGCTCGGCTACGACCCCCAGGACGACTCCGAGCCGTTCGCCGAGAAGCTGATCGCCGAGCAGGGCGAGCTGCGGGACGGCAACGAGGCGCACGCCTACCTCGGCGGCCAGTTCGTGACGGACCCGCCGATCTGGCCGTACTGACCTGAAGACAGCGCCTCCGGCGACGGGGCGGGCAGAGAACGGACCCGCCCGCTCGGGCATTCGGGCACGGCCCGGACGCGGTCGGGCAGCGCCCCCAGGGGCGCGGGGAACCGCGCGACCAGCCACAACGCACCCGCGGACGGCCACGGCACCCCCGCGGCACGCCGCGCATGCCCGGGACCGAACGGGCACACACGGGCAGGATCGCGCCCGCAACAGACCTGGCCACCGTCGAACACCCGCTGTAGAACTTCCCCCAAGGCCCGACCGAGGGCCCGAGCGGGCAGCACAGCAGGAGGCGGGTGACGGCCATGAACAGAACCGCGGAAGAACGTCAGCGCGAGATCGTGCTCGTCGCACGCCGTGACGGCGCTGTCGACGTCACCACCCTCGCCACCGAGCTGGGCGTGGCCAAGGAGACCGTGCGCCGGGATCTGCGCGTCCTGGAGGATCACGGCCTGCTCCGCCGCACCCATGGCGGCGCCTACCCGGTGGAGAGCGCCGGCTTCGAGACGACGCTCGCCTTCCGGGCCACCAGCCACGTCCCCGAGAAGCGCCGGATCGCGGCCGCCGCGGCCGAGCTGCTCGGGGACGCCGAGACCGTCTTCGTCGACGAGGGCTTCACCCCGCAGCTCATCGCCGAGGCACTCCCCAGGGACCGGCCGCTGACCGTGGTCACCGCGTCCCTGCCGGTCGCGGGCGCGCTCGCCGAGACCGACACCGTCTCCGTCCTGCTGCTCGGCGGCCGGGTCCGCTCCGGCACCCTCGCCACCGTCGACCACTGGACGACGAAGATGCTGGCCGGCTTCGTCGTCGACCTGGCGTTCATCGGCGCCAACGGCATCTCCCGCGAACACGGCCTCACCACCCCCGACCCGGCCGTCAGCGAGGTCAAGACACAGGCGATCCGGGCCGCCCGCCGCACGGTCTTCGCGGGCGTGCACACCAAGTTCGGAGCGGTCAGCTTCTGCCGGTTCGCCGAGGTCGGCACGCTGGAGACGATCGTGACGAGCACGCTGCTGCCGACGGCCGAAGCCCACCGCTACTCACTGCTCGGACCCCAGGTCATCCGGGTCTGACACCACACCGACGTCCCCCATCGGGCGCAGCCATGCCCTGAACTACCCCTTATCTCCCCATACATCCAGGAGCGATCCATGCGAACCCAGAGCCGACGACGGCCAACGCGAGCCACGCTCGCCGCGGCCGCCGCAGGGACGCTGCTCGCCCCGCTGCTCTCCGGCTGCTGGGTCGGCGCGGGCGGGGCCGGATCCGGCGGCGACGCCATCAACGTCCTCATGGTCAACAACCCCCAGATGGTCGAGCTGCAGAAGCTCACCCGCGCCCACTTCACCCAAGAGACCGGCATCAAAGTCAACTTCACGGTCCTGCCCGAGAACGATGTCCGCGACAAGATCAGCCAGGACTTCGCCAACCAGGCCGGCCAGTACGACGTCGCCACCCTGTCCAACTACGAGATACCGATCTACGCCCGCAACGGCTGGCTGCACGAGATGAACGGCTATGTGGCCAAGGACCCGGCCTACGACGAGCGGGACGTCCTGAAGCCGATGCGCCAGTCCCTCACCGCACAGGACGGCAAGCTCTACGGCCAGCCCTTCTACGGCGAGTCGTCGTTCCTGATGTACCGCAAGGACGTGTTCGAGAAGCAGGGCCTGACGATGCCCGCCCACCCCACCTGGCAGCAGGTGGCGGACCTCGCGGCGAAGGCCGACGGCACCGAACCGGGCATGAAGGGCATCTGCCTGCGCGGCCTGCCCGGCTGGGGCGAGGTCATGGCGCCGCTGACGACGGTCGTCAACACCTTCGGCGGCACCTGGTTCGACAAGAACTGGAAGGCGCGGCTCGACTCACCCGCCTTCGAGAAGGCGACGAAGTTCTATGTCGACCTGGTCCGCGAGCACGGCGAGTCCGGCGCCGCCCAGTCCGGCTTCGCCGAGTGCCTGAACAACATGACCCAGGGCAAGGTCGCCATGTGGTACGACGCCACCTCCGCGGCCGGATCCCTGGAGGCGGCGAACTCCCCGGTCAAGGGCAAGGTCGGCTACGCCCCCGCCCCCGTCGAGAAGACGAAGTCGTCCGGCTGGCTCTACACCTGGGCCTGGGGCATCCAGAAGTCCTCCCGCAACCCCGACAACGCCTGGAAGTTCGTCTCCTGGGCGTCCGGCAAGGGCTACGAGGAACTGGTCGGCGACAAGGCCGGCTGGTCGAACGTCCCGGCCGGCAAGCGGGCGTCGACGTACGCCAACGCCGACTACCGCAAGGAGGCCGCCGCCTTCCAGGAGATGACCAAGGAGGCCATCGAGGGGGCCCGGCCCGACGATCCCGGCGTGCAGCCGCGGCCCGCGCCCGGCATCCAGTTCGTCGGCATCCCCGAGTTCACCGACCTCGGCACCAAGGTCTCCCAGGAGATCAGCGCGGCCATCGCCGGACGCCAGTCCGTCGAATCGGCCCTGAGGAAGTCCCAGCAGCTCGCCGAGAAGATCTCCGAGGAGTACGAGGGACGATGACCGCCACGACAACGGCCCCCGTGGCCTCCCCCGAGCTCCGCACCCCGGCCCGCAGGCCCTCCGCCCGGCTGCGCGCCTGGGCCACCCGGGCCCCGCTGCTCCCCGCCCTGATCTTCATGGTCGTCGTCACCCAGCTGCCCTTCGTGGCCACGCTGGTGATCTCCTTCTTCGACTGGAACGCCCTCTATCCCGACGCCCGGCACTTCACGGGCCTCGACAACTACCAGGAGGTCCTCACCGACGCGGACCTGCGCCACTCGGTGTGGACGACCGTGCTCCTGACGGTGGCCGTGGTCCTGGCCAGCCTGGTGCTGGGACTCGTCCTCGCCCTGCTGCTGGACCGGAGGTTCCGGGGCCGGGGCATCGTCCGCACCCTGCTGATCGCACCGTTCCTGGTGGTCCCGGTCGCTGCGGCCCTGCTCTGGAAGCATGTGCTCTACAACCCTGAATACGGCCTGCTCAATGGGTTGTTGCACTATGTGGGCGGCCCACAGCCCGACTGGATCTCCAACACCCCGCTGCTCGCGGTCGAGGCCTCCCTCGTCTGGCAGTGGACGCCGTTCATGATGCTGATCCTGCTCGCCGGACTGCAGAGCCGGGACCACGAGCAGGTCGAGGCGGCCCGGGTCGACGGCGCGAGCGACTGGCAGATCTTCGTCCATCTGACACTCCCGCACCTGCGCCGCTACCTCGAACTGGGCGCCCTGCTGGGCTCGATCTACATCGTCCAGAACTTCGACGCGGTCTTCACGATCACGTCCGGCGGCCTGGGCACCGCCAACCTCCCCTACACCGTCTACCAGAGCTTCTACCAGGCCCACGAGAACGGCCTCGCCTCGGCCGCGGGCGTCCTGGTCGTCATCGGCTCGATCGTCATCGCGACCTTCGCCCTGCGCGTGGTGTCGTCCCTGTTCCGCGAGGAGGTGTCCCGCGCATGAACGTCGTACGCCGCAACAGCATGGGCCTCATGGCCTGGCTGGCCGGGATCGTGTTCTTCCTGCCCATCGCCTGGATGGCCCTGACGTCCCTGCACTCGGAAGCCGACGCGGCGACCAACCCGCCCTCCTTCGCGGCCTCCCTGACCCTGGACGGCTACCGCGAGTTCTTCGGCGCGGGCGGCGGCGCGAGCCCCTGGCCGGCGCTGATCAACTCGACGGTCGCGTCACTGGCCTCGACCCTGCTGGTGCTGCTGCTGGCCTTCCCGGCGGCGTACGCGTTGTCGATCAACCGCGTCCGCAAGTGGACGGACGTCCTGTTCTTCTTCCTCTCCACGAAGATGCTGCCGGTGGTCGCGGGCCTGCTGCCGATCTACCTGTTCGCGAAGAACGCCGGGATGCTCGACAACATCTGGCTGCTGGTCATCCTCTACACGTCCATGAACCTGCCGATCGCGGTGTGGATGATGCAGTCCTTCCTCGCCGAGATCCCGGTCGCGGTGATCGAGGCGGCGAAGGTGGACGGGGCCAGACTGCCGACGGTCCTCGCGCGCGTGGTCGCCCCGATCTCCCTCCCCGGTATCGCCGCGACGGCGTTGATCTGCTTCATCTTCAGCTGGAACGAACTGCTCTTCGCACGGGTGCTGACCGGCGTGGTCGCCGAGACCGCCCCCGTCTTCCTGACCGGCTTCATCACCAGCCAGGGCCTGTTCCTGGCGAAGGTGTGTGCCGCGTCGCTCGTCATCTCCCTGCCGGTGCTCGCCGCGGGGTTCGCCGCCCAGGACAAGCTGGTCCAGGGCCTGTCGTTGGGAGCCGTGAAATGAAGGCCGCCGTCATCGAGTCCGTGGGCAAGGCCGTCGTCGCCGAGGTCCCGGACCCGACGCCAGGGCCGCGCGAGGTCGTCGTCGAGGTGGCCGCCTGCGGCCTCTGCGGCACCGACCTCCACATCCTGCAGGGCGAGTTCGCCCCGAAGCTGCCGATCGTGCCCGGGCACGAGTTCGCGGGCCAGGTGGTCGGGGTCGGCACCCAGGTCACGGAGGTGTCGGTGGGCGACCGGGTCGCGGTCGACCCCTCGCTCTACTGCTACGAGTGCCGCTACTGCCGTACGGGCCACAACAACCTCTGCGAACGCTGGGCGGCGATCGGCGTGACGACGGCGGGCGGCGCCGCGCAGTTCGCGGTGGCCCCGGTGGCGAACTGCGTGAAGCTCCCGGAACACGTCCGTACGGAGGACGCGGCCCTCGTGGAGCCGTTGTCCTGCGCGGTACGCGGCTACGACGTGCTCCAGTCCCGCCTCGGCGCGCACGTCCTGATCTACGGCTCCGGAACGATGGGCCTGATGATGCTGGAGCTGGCCAAGCGCACGGGCGCGGCGAGCGTGGACGTCGTCGACGTGAACCTGGCCCGTCTGGAGACGGCCCGCCGCCTCGGTGTCTCCGCGTCGGCCGCGAACCCCGACGAACTGGACCGGCCGCAGGGCTGGGACCTGGTCGTCGACGCCACGGGCAACGCGGCGGCGATCCAGGACGGCCTGGACCGGGTGGCGAAGGCGGGCACGTTCCTGCAGTTCGGCGTGGCCGACTATTCGACCCGCGTGACGATCGACCCGTACCGCATCTACAACCAGGAGATCACCATCACGGGCTCGATGGCGGTGCTGCACAGCTTCGAACGGGCGGCGGAGCTGTTCGCGAACGGCGTGCTGGACCCGGAGATCTTCATCAGCGACCGCATCCCGCTGGAGCGGTACCCGCAGGCGCTGGAGCAGTTCGCGGCCGGCGTGGGCCGGAAGATCGTCGTGGTGCCGTAGGAAGGCCGGACCGGTCAAACGGCGCGTGGGATGCGACCCCCTCCGGCCGCACCCCACGCGTCCCCCGAGTCACCGCCGGTCGTGCAAGATCCTTCCGCGCCAGTCTTGTGCAGCCGAACCGCCGAAGGGAACATCCGCCTGATGCCGATCTTCGACGGATTGATAGCAAAACACCTATCAATGGACCGGGTCACAGGGCGCGGGTCGGCCGAGGCGGGCCAGGCGAAATTCGCTGGGGGCGCCTGTCTCCCGCCCCGTACCCTCCCGGCATGCCACAACCCCACGGATTCAGCTACGAGCAGCACACGGGCGGAACCGTCCGCATCACCCACCACGGCCGCCCCGCCACCACCCTGAACGGCCCCCGGGCCGAACAGTTCCTCACCGAGGTCGAGACCTCCGACCCCCAGCTCGTCATGGCCCGCTGGACCGGCAACTACAAGCGGGGCAACGAACGCACCTCGCGCGACCATCCCCGCAATCGCCGCTGACCCGATTGGCCGCAAGGTAAGGGAACGGCAAAACCGCCTCGCTCGTTCACCCGGCATGACAGCTATGACCCCCGGCTCGAACATCCCCCTGTCCGCCGCCCGCGTGACGGTGGACGTCGCCGCCCCGGTGCGGCTCGACGTATCGGGCCTGCTGCTCACCGCCGACGGCAAGGTGCGCTCCGACGACGACTTCATCTTCTACAACCAGCCGTCGGGCCCGGGCGTGACGTACCGCTCCGGCGGCGGCACCGCGCCCGACGCGATCACGGTCGACACGGCGGCCGTACCCCCCGGCATCGAGAAGATCATCGTCACCGCCAGCCCGGATGCCGCGGGCCAGACCTTCCAGGGCGTGGAGCCGACCGCCACGATCCGCAACGCGGACGACAGCTCCGTCCTGGCCTCCTTCACACCGCCGCAGCTCGGCAGCGAGACGGCCCTGGTGATCGTGGAGATCTATCTGCGCAACGGCCAGTGGAAGGCCCGCGCGGTCGGCCAGGGCTACGCCAACGGCCTCGCGGGCATCGCCACGGACTTCGGTGTGACGGTGGAGGAACCGGCCGCCGCCGCCCAGCCGGTGACCCCGCCCCCGGCCCCCATGCAGCCGCCGGTGGCCCCGCCGGCCCCGCCCGTCTCCACGCCCGCGGCGCCCCCGGCCCCCGCCACGCCTCCCCCGCCCGCGCCCGGCACCGGGAAGATCAACCTCGACAAGGGCCGCGTCAGCCTCCAGAAGAACCAGACCGTCTCCCTCGTCAAGGGCGGCCGCCCCCTGCTCTCCTCGGTCAAGATGGGCCTCGGCTGGGAGCCGGCGTACCGCGGCAAGGACATCGACCTCGACGCCTCGGTCATCGCCTACGGGCCGCAGCGCAACCACATCGACAGCTGCTACTTCGGCAAGCTCCAGATCGTGGGCGGCGCGATCAAGCACTCCGGCGACAACCTCACGGGTGAGGGCGGCGGGGACGACGAGGTGATCATGGTCGACCTCGGCCGGCTGCCGCAGGAGGTCACCGGCCTGGTCTTCACGGTCAACTCCTTCTCCGGCCAGAAGTTCACGGAGGTCGCCAAGGCCTACTGCCGCCTCCTGGACGGCACGACCGGGGAGGAACTGGTCCGCTTCGACCTCACCAGCGCCGAGCCGCAGACCGGCGTGATGATGGCCAAGCTGATCCGCCAGTTCTCGGGCGAGTGGGACATGACAGCGATGGGCGACTTCGTGAAGTCCCGCACGGTCAGGGGCATGGTCAAGCCGGCAGCCCAGGCCCTGTAAGACAACATGCTTGCTCCCCGCGCCCCTCCAGGGGCGCGGGGAACTGCGCGACAAGCCACACACTTCCCGCACCCTGCGAACCTCCCGCACCCTTACGGCGCCCGGGAAGACGACCCCACACCCTCACGCACCCCTCGGCCGCAGCCCCTCCACCAACAGCATCAGATACCGCCGCACATACGCACACTCCGCATCCGCCAGCTCCGCCGCCGCCGCGACACCGTGGACCAGCCGCAGAACATCGATCGGCTCGACATCCCCCCGCAGCGCACCCGCCTCCCGCGCCGCGCGGACCAGCCGCCCCGCCGCGCCCCTCACCGATTCGCCGCAGGCCGCCCCCACGGGGGAGCCGGTATCCGTGACGGCCGGACCCAGCAGGGCCTTGAGGCCGCGCACCGCGATCAGCCCGTCGCCGAGTTCGTACAGCCACTCCACCAGCGCCTCGCCCGGCGGAAGCCCGGCCGCGAGCTCGTCGGCCCGGGCCGCGATCGCCTCGATACGGTCGAGGTACACGGCCTCCAGCAGCGCGTGCCGGGTCGGGAAGTGCCGGTACAGCGTGCCGGAGCCGACCCCGGCCCGCTTGGCGATGTCGTCGAGCGACGCGCCTTCCCCGTGCTCGGCGAAGGCCTCCACGGCCACCTTCAGCAGCCGCTCGTAGTTACGCCGGGCATCCGCCCGCATGGGCCTTACCTGCGCCACGCAGCCACTCCTCACGAACCGGGGACACTCTCCGCACCTTACCGAGACGGAGCCTGCCCCTGCCGCCGACCGGCCGGGTGCTCGGTGTCGACTGGGGCGTGAGGGAGACCGCGACGACCACATCCGACGCGCACGACCTGCCACGCACCGGGCACGGCAGGAAGGCCCAGAAGAAGCTGACCCGCTATGACCGCATGATGGCCCGTCGCAGGCCGAAGAAGGGACAGCCCGGGTCGAAGGGATACCGCGAGGCGAAGAAGCTGCGGGCGAAGGCGTACAAGAAGATCGCCAGGCAGCGCCAGGACACCGGCCGCAAGTGGGCTGGTGCCTGATGGCGCAAGACCTCCTGGAGCGCTGCTCCAGGAGGCAGCCTGAGCCAGAAATCCCCTCCCTTCACGGAGGGGAGGATTCAAATCTTCATCGCCCCCGCCGCCAGGTCCCGCAGGAAGTGCCGCGCGCCGATGAGGAACACCAGGATCAACGGGATGACGCTCATCAAGGCACCCGCCATCACCAGGGAGTAGTCAGTGTTGTAGAGGACGTTGAGGTTCGCCAGGGCGACCTGGAGGGTGACCTTGTCCGGGTCGATCATGACGACCAGGGGCCAGATGTAGTCGTTCCACAGGCCGATGAACGTGAAGATGCCGAGGAAGGCCAGGGCCGGGCGGAACAGCGGCAGGGCGACCGTCCAGTAGAGGCGGAAGAAGCCGGCGCCGTCGATCCGCCCGGCGTCCAGCAGTTCGTCCGGCAGTGAGTTCTGGGCGTACTGGCGCATCCAGAAGATGCCGAACGCGTTCGCCGCGCTGGGGATGATCAGTGCCTTCAGCGAGCCCGCCCAGCCGAACTCGGCCATGGTGACGAACTGCGGCACCAGGGAGAGCTGCGCGGGGATCATGTACGTCACCAGCAGCATGCCGAAGAGGAACTTCTTCGCCGGGAACTCGTACTTGGCGAAGGCGAACGCGGCCAGCGAGTCGAAGAACAGCACCAGCACCGTCCCGAGCACGGCGACGACGACGGTGTTGAACAGCGAGCCGAAGAAGTCGACGGTGTCGAGCACCCGCCCCATGTTGTCCAGCAGATGCGGCCCGGGCAGCAGCTTGGGCGGGTAACGGTAGATGTCCTGCGTGGTGCCGGAGGCCAGCACCACCAGCCAGTAGAAGGGGAACAGCGAGACCAGCACACCGAACAGCAGCGTCGCCCGGACGCCGATACGGCTGAGCCTGCTGCCGGAGCCGATGGCCAGGTTCGCGCTGGAGGTCGTCCTGTCGTCAGCGGCCATTGCGGGCCCCCTTGCGGCGCAGCAGACCGGCGATGCCGGGACGGCGGTCGTCGTCCGAGCCGGAGACCAGCCGCCAGTTGATGATGGTGAAGACGGCGATGATCGCGAAGAGGACCCAGCCCATCGCGGCGCCGTAGCCGAACTGGTGCTCCTTGAAGGCCTTCTGCCACAGATAGAGCACGATGGTCATCCCTTCCTGGCCCGGACCGCCCGTGGTTCCGACGTCGGTCGACTGGAAGAGCACCTGGGACTCGGTGAAGATCTGCAGGCCGTTGATGGTGGAGGTGACGGCGGCGAACAGCACCACGGGCCGCAGCTGCGGCAGCACGACCCGGAAGAGGGTCTGCCGGCTGTTCGCGCCGTCGACGCGGGCGGCCTCGAAGTGCTCGGTGGGGATGGCCTGGAGGCCCGCCAGGAAGATCAGCGCGTTGTAGCCGACCCACCGCCAGATGATCATCAGGGAGACGGACGACTTGATGCCCCATTCCGAGGACAGCCAGCCGATCCCGTCCACCCCGATGGCCCGCAGCACCGCGTTGGCGAGGCCCGCCTGGGCGAAGACCGAGCCGAAGACGACGGTCATGGCGACCATCGAGGTCACGTTGGGGATGAAGTACGCCACCCGGTAGGCGCCCGTGAAGCGGACCTGCGAATGCAGCAGGAACGCCAGCACCAGGGCCAGGAACAGCATCGGCACCGTCGACAGGAACCAGATCTCGAAGGTGTTGAGCACCGAGTGCCAGAACACCGAGTCCTGAAGCAGCCAGCCGTACTGCTTGAACCCGACGAAGCGCATGTCTCCGATGCCGTCCCAGTCCTGGAAGGACAGATAGACGGAGAAGACGATCGGGAAGGCGCCGAAGACGGCGAACAGCACGTAGAACGGGGAGATGGCGAGCAGGGGCGGGACGTGACGCTTACGTCCGCCCGGGGTGGTGGACTTGGTACGGCGGGCAGGTGGCCGCTCGTCGGCCGCCGGCGCACCGGCCGGATCGAGAACCGTGGCCATGTCAGCTCACCCCTACCCGGGACAGCGTGGTCTCGGCCGTGTTCACGGCGTCCCGCCACGCCCGGTCGGGGTTCTTGCCGAGCATCTCCACATTGGTCAGCTCCTGGAAGAACGGGGTGTTGGCGGTCTCCTCGTAGGGGCTGAAGTAGACGACCGGGGCCTTCTGGGCGGCCGGGCCGAAGACGTCGATGGGCTGCTGACCGCCGAAGAAGGGGTCGGGCTTGTGCATCGCCGGGTCGGCGTAGGCGGCCGGAGTGGTGGGGAACAGGGCCATCTCCTGGTAGCTCTTGAGCTGGTTCGCGGGGCTGAGCAGCCACTTCAGGAAGGCGAAGGCCGCTTCCGGTTCCCGGCAGTAGCGGGTCAGGGTGACGTAGGAGCCGCCGTAGTTGCAGGGGCCGTCGGGCAGGGTGGTCAGCCGCCAGGATCCGGAGGTCTTCGGGGCGGTGTCCTTCAGGCCGTAGATGGCCCACACCGCCGTGGTCATGGTGGCGACCCTGCCGCCGCTCATGGCCGCGTTGAAGTCGGGCGTCCCGTCGGTGATCCGGGCGCTGAGCTTCTGCAGGAGGATCTCCACGGAGAGATCCCAGGCGCGGCGGACATGCTCCTGATCACCGATGAAGCGGTTGTCGGCGTCCACGAACTGCTGGGGGCTCTGGAGCAGGACCTGCTGGAAGACGTTGCCGATGTTGCTCACGAGGTAGGGCTTGCCGGGTCCCTTCGCCCGCAGGGTCCGTCCGGCGGCGATGAACTTCTCCCAGGTGGGCACCCCTTCGGCGACATCCGCCGGTTCGTAGGGCAGTCCGGCCTTCTCGAAGAGGTCCCGGCGGTAGTAGAGCGCGGTGGGACCGGCGTCCAGCGGGAAGCCGATCATCCTGCCCGTCGGGGTGAAGCAGGCCTTCCACTTCCAGTCGAGGTACTGGTCGCGGACGGACTCCGCGCCGAGCGTGCGCAGGTCGAGGAACTCGTTCTCGTCGGGGAAGAACGTGGCGAGGTTGTCGCTGTTGACGACCGTCAGGTCCGGAACGTAGGCGCGGGCGGCGAGGCTGGTGCGCACCTTGGAGTCGATGTCGCCGTCCGGGATCTGGGAGCCCTTCACCCTCAGTCCCGGCACGCCGGGCACACCGCGCCGGGCGGTGGCGAGCAGCTTGTCGCTGAGCGAGCCCTTCCAGTACCAGAGGCTGAGGTGGTCCGTGCCGGCGGAGGCCGAGCCCGCCTCGGTCCCGCATCCGGTCAGTCCGAGCAGGCCCGCTCCCGCGCCGCCGAGGGAGGCCCCCAGAAATCGTCTGCGGGACATCGTGCGGTGTTCCATGGGCGCGCACTCGCTTTCCGGGCGTACCGCGGCCGGGGGACAGCGCTGCCGCGGGCCCGTTCTCACGGGGATGGGGGGAAGCTTCCGGGATGAGGAAGAGCGAAGACAACGATGTCGGCGGGCGCGTGGTGGTCGGGCCGACTATCTCGCGATGGGAGATTCTGAGGGTTCGTGAACGTTCACGTGAGCGTTGCCGTTGAGTATCGGGGCGCCCGAAAACCGGTGTCAAGGGAACTGCGGGGCAGATCTGCCGACGGGCCCGACGGCCCGGGGAGTCAGGCGAGTCAGGCGGACTCGCGCACGACCAGTTCGGGCGTCACCCACGCGTCCGCGCCCCGCAACGGCTCCTCGCCGGCGCACAGCCGGGCCATCTGCTCGACGGCCAGCCGTCCCAGCTGTCGCTTGTCGATGTGCAGGGTGGTCAGGGCGGGGTCCACCAGCTCGCCCAGGGAGAGGCCGTCGAAGCCCAGCACGGCCAGATCGTCCGGCACCCTGCGGCCACGGCGGCGGGCGGTACGCATCGCCCCGACCGCGATCAGGTCGTTGAACCCGAAGACCGCGGTGATCTCGGGCCGCGCGTCCAGCAGCCGCTCCATGCCGGCCTCGCCCCCCGCCACGCTGTGCTCGGTGCACAGCACGATCCAGCTGTCGTCGACGGGCAGACCGTGCCGCCGGACCTGCTCGAGGAAGGCCTGCTTGCGGGCACCGGGTCCGCGCTCGCCGTCCAGCATGCCGATCCGGCGGTGCCCGGCCTCGACCAGGTGGGCGATGCCCTGCTCGACACCGGCGGAGGCGTCGATACCGACAGCCGCGAACCGGGTCTGCTGCGGGCCGCGCTCCAGCAGCACCAGGGGCACGCCCCCGAGGTGCCGGGTGAGCACCTCGTCCGAATCCTTGAAGTAGCCCACGACCGCGTCCGCCTGGTGCGAGAGCACGTCGAGCGCCTGCCGCTCCCTGGCCTCGTCGATACGGGAGTCCCATACGACGACCTGCCAGCCGCGCTGCTCGGCCGCCTCCAGCACTCCGGCGGCCACCTCGGGGAAGAACGGATTCCGCAGGTCCGGGATGACCAGGCCCGCCGTCACCGCCCCCTTCTGGACGAGCCCGCGCGCGAACCGGCTGGGCCGGTAGTCCAGGAGCCGCGCCGCTTCCAGCACCCGTTCCTTGGTGCCCGGGTCGATCTCACCCTTGTCGTTGACCGCCCGGGAGACCGTCTGGCGTGACACCCCGGCCAGCCGTGCGACATCGTGGATCGTGGCCCGGCGCCGGGCACCATCGGGCCGGTCCGTGCCCGGCTCCCCCCGCTGATTGTCCGTCCGCACGCAGAGCACTGTATCCGGCGCCGGATCCGGCCCGGCAGGGGAAGCGGGGCGGGCCGCTCAGTCGTCGAGCTCCGTGAACAGGGTCAGCTGGAGGGCGCCGGGGGCTTCCAGCCGGGAGTTCAGGGAGTTCCAGGGGGTGCGCGTCGGCTCGGCGACGACCTCGGCCCCGGCGGCGGCCAGCTTCGCCGTGACGGCGACGGAGTCGTCCACCTGGAAGGCGACCCGGACATGTCCCGCCACCCGCCGCCCCACCTCGACCTCGTCGATGAAGGCCGCGTGATTCGGATCGGTCAGCTCCAGCGTGGCCCGCCCGGCATCAAGAATCGTGACCCGCCCGCCCTCCGAGGCGAAGGCCCCCTTCTCGGCCAGACCGAGCACGTCCCGGTAGAAGTGCAGCGCGGCGTCGTAGTCGTCGGCGGTCACGACGAGTCGGAGCTCTCGAACGGCTGATTCCTCGGGCATGGGGCTCTTCCGTGATCTCGGGTATCCGCAGACAACAGGGGCCCCGGCGGGTTGATTCCCACGCACGCGCGCGACCCCGCCGAGAGGCCGGGCACCACCCCCAGCCCGAGCCGCCCCTCAGAACAACGCGCTGTACGCGTTCAACGCCGGCTGTCCGCCCAGGTGGGCGTAGAGGACCGTGGAGTCGCGGCCGATCTCCCCGTTGGAGACCAGGTCGATCATTCCGGCCATGGACTTCCCCTCGTACACGGGGTCGGTGACCATGCCCTCCGTCCGGGCGGCGAGCCGCATCGCCGCCAGGGTGGACTCGTCAGGGATGCCGTAGATGCCCGCGTGATACCGCTCGTCGAGTTCGATGCCGGACTCGGTCAGCTCGCGTTTGAGGCCGATGAGCTGCCCGGTGTTCTGGGCGATCCGGGCGATCTGCGTGCGGGTGGCGGCCGGCTTGGCGGAGGCGTCGATGCCGAGCACGCGCCGGGGCCGCCCGCCCGCCTCCTCCAGCGCGGCGAACCCGGCGACCATGCCGGCCTGCGTCGACCCGGTCACCGAGCACACGACGACGGTGTCGAAGAAGACGCCCAGCTCCCGCTCCTGCTGGACCACTTCATGCGCCCAGGCGGCGAAGCCGAGGCCGCCGAGCGGATGGTCGGAGGCACCGGCCGGGATGGCGTACGGCTTCCCGCCCCCCTCCTCGACCTCCCGGAGCGCCTGCTCCCAGCTCTCCTTGAACCCGATCCCGAACCCGGCCTTCACCAGCCGCACATCGGCCCCGGCGAGCCGGCTGATCAGGATGTTGCCGACCTTGTCGTACACGGCGTCGGGCCAGTCCACCCAACTCTCCTGCACGAGCACGCACTTGAGCCCGGCCCGGGCGGCGACGGCCGCGACCTGGCGGGTGTGGTTGGACTGCACCCCGCCGATCGAGACGAGCGTGTCACAGCCCTGGGCGAGCGCGTCGGCGACCAGGTACTCCAGCTTGCGGGTCTTGTTCCCGCCGTACGCGACACCGGAGTTGCAGTCCTCGCGCTTGGCCCAGAGGGAGGCGCCGCCGAGGTGCTCGGTCAGCCGCACCAGGCGGTGGACGGGCGAGGGCCCGAAGAGCAGGGGGTAACGCTCGTACGAGGAAAGGGGCATGGGTCCTCCCGGGATCGGGGGTCGGTCTCAGTCGGCGAGTTCTTCGAGCCCCCGCCAGATCTCCGCCGTGACGCGGACCGCCTCGGCCACGTCACCGGCCGCACAGGCCTCGATCAGCCGCTCGTGCAGCCCGGCCGAACGGCAGCTGCCGCCCTGGCCGAAGCGCCGTCGCTCCAGGCGGCGGATGAGCGGGGTGTAGCGGGCGGCGGTCGCGGCGGCCGCGCGGTTGCCGCTCACCCGGACGAGGACCTCGTGCAGCGCGTCGTCGGCACGCAGAGCCGCGTCCACGTCTCCGCTGCCGACGGCGGCGGAGAACCGCTCGTTGGCGGCACGCATCGCCTCGATGTCCGCGGCCTGCAGCCGGGGCACGGCGACCCGCGTCACCAGCTCGTGCATGGCGCCGACCACGGCGGCGGCGTCCCGCACGTCGGAGGCCACGAGCGGAGTCACCCGGGTGTAGCTCTGCGGCTTGCTCTCCAGCAGTCCCTCGTCCACCAGCCGGGAGAACGCCTCCCGCACCGGCGCCCGGGACAGCCCGAGCCGCTCGGCGAGCTCGGCGTCCCGCACCACCGCACCGGGTTCGATCTCCCCGGCCACGATGGCGTCCCGGATCGCCGCGTACGCCCGGTCCCTGAGCAGGGTCCGGGGCACGGGTCGGATGGCCTCCATGAACTGAAATGTTAGATGTCAGCTACCCCGCTAACAAGAGGACCGTGGCCCGCACTCCCCACGCGGTGCGGGCCACGGTCCCTCAGGCCGCCCAGGGCCAGTCGGCGTCGCGGGACGCCTCGATCAGCGGAACCATCCGGAAGGCCGCGTCCGACAGGCCGCCGAAGGTGTGCCGGTTCCCCGTGCCCGACGGGCCGTGGCCCGCCCGGTATCCGGCGAGGTTCCAGGTGTAGACCGGCACGTCGGCCGGGACCTGCTCGGTCGGGTCGCCCTGGCGGTGGTGCGTGTACTGCTCGTCGGTGACGATCAGCACCCGGTCGTGCTTCCGGAAGTGCCGGCGCACCGCCTCCGTCGTGTCGGTGCCGCCCAGGTCGCCGAAGCGGTCGAGGATCTTCAGGACCGACTCGCCCTCGCGGAACCGCACACGGTCGCTCGTCGAGCCGAACTCGACCAGGTCCGCGCGCTCCGCCCGCAGCGCGAGCGCCGTACCGAAGACCGCCGCCGCGTCGGCGCGGGTGAGCTCCGAGCGGTCGGACAGCCGGGACCAGAACATCGAGCCCGAGCGGTCCACGAGCACCAGCGTCCGGCCGGGCAGCGCGGGCACGTTGGCGAGCGAGTGACCGAGGGCCCGCTCCAGCGCGTACGACCAGCGCAGTGACGGGGCGTGCTGATACGCGGCGAGGTACCGGAAGGGGAACTGCCGCGAGCGCGCGACCTCGGCCGGGTCGCTGATCCGCGCGGCGACCCGCTCGGCGACCTCGTCGGACACCCCGGCCTCGTCGAAGTTCCGCAGGTTGCGCACGAGCGCCATGGTGCCCATGGAGGGAATCACGGCCTCCCAGGCCGCCTTGTCCATCGGCCCCTGCAGCCAGCCCGCCAGCGTCTCCCACGTCATTCCGGCCGCGGCCAGCCGCTCGGCACCGCCCTCGGCGGTCACGACCGCCCGCCGCTCCTCGACCGGCAGCGCCATCAGCTCGCGGTGCGCGCCGAGGACACGGTCCGCCTCCGGCGGCACCGCGGTGTCGGGGTTGTGCCGCCGGTCGAGGGCGTAGCGGAACAGCTCGCCCTGCCACGGCTTGTCCGGGTCCGGGGCCGCGTGCACGAGGTTGAGGATGTCGCCGAAGCGGTAACCCTTGGAAGCGGTGTCGTACTTCAGCAGCGCCTTGCCGTGGTACAGGCGGCGCACGGCATCGGCGATGCCGCGCTTGACCGGCTTGGGCACGTTCCGCCCGTACATCGCGGTCCAGTACGCGAGCAGTTCGCCCGGCTCGTCGGGCCGCTGGAGCACGGAGGCGACGACCTGCCGGTTGGACGGGCCATCGGTCGCGCACGCGTCCAGGCGGGCCTTGACGTACTCGGCGGCGCCGACGACCGAGGCCGTACGCAGGTTGCCCTCGCCGCGCAGCCAGCCGAGCAGGCCGGCCGTCCATACCGGGTCGGTGACGGCGAGTTCGCGCACGAGCTTCGCGAAGCGGTCGTCGCGGTCGGCGCCGGCCTCGTAGAAGGTCTGCTGCGAGACGAAGTTCGAGACGGCGAGCAGAAAGAGCTCGGAGCGGGCATCCCGCTCGCGGCCGCGGCCGCCCTCGTAGGTGCGCAGCACACGCCCGGTGGACGTGACGCGCGAGACGGGACGCGCGCGGGCTGCCTTGGAGTTGAATCGCGCCATGATGAATTCCCCCGAATTCGTTCTTACTTGTTTCCGGGGGAGACGCTGCATGCGAGAAAAGAGGTGGGCGCCCGAGGACAGAAGTCGGCGACGGACTAATTCAGATGCTCTACCCATTGAGCTACGGCGACACGAAGTCGCCGGCGGGACTCGAACCCGCAACCCTCCGATCCCAGGAAGTAACCGTTGCCTTCGCACCGGGCACCCACCACATGCTGCGCCTCCCGAGATCAAGTCGGCGGCGGCGTCGGATTCTTTGGAAGAGAAGTAGCCGCTGCCATCGCACCGGGAGGTGCGTGACGTTGTGATCTCACTGTAGGAGGCGCGGCGCGGGCACTGCGAACGAATTAATTACCGCTTCTGGCGCTTCCAAGGGCCGGTGATGGCAAGCATGATGCCCGGCGTCTGAATGTTGGCGTAGAGCGTCCGGCCGTCGGGAGAGAAGGTGACACCGGTGAACTCGCTGTATTCCGGCTCCTCCTCGGTGCCTATGTTCAGCTCGTTGCGGGCGATGGGGTATGTACGTCCGCTGTCGGTGGCCCCGAACAGGTGCTGTACCCCTTCCCCGTCCTCGGCGATGACGAGGCCGCCGTACGGGGAGACGGTGATGTTGTCGGGGCCGTCGAAGGCGCCGTCCTTGGAGGGGTCGGGATTCACACCGAGCAGGACCTTCAACGTCAGTGTCCGGCGCTTGGGGTCGTAGAACCAGACCTGCCCGTCGTGCTGGACGGGGCTCTCCTCGCGGGCGTACGAGGAGACGATGTAGGCACCGCCGTCGCCCCACCACATGCCCTCCAGCTTGCGGGCGCGGGTGACCTGGTCGTCCTTGAACTGCTTGCGCACGGGCGTGGTGCGCGCGTCGCGGTCCGGTACGTCCACCCAGTCGACGCCGTAGACGGTGCCGATCTTCGTGGCCCTGGACAGGTCGTCGACGAACTTGCCGCCGGAGTCGAAGCACTTGGGCGCCTGGAGGACACCGGCGTCGTCGGCGAGCTTGCGGAACTTGCCGGGGCCGTACTCGAAGCCCCTGGGCGGGGTCCAGCGGAAGAAGAGGCCGTTGGGGTCGGCGGCGTCCTCGGTGAGGTAGGCGTGGCCGCGCCTGGGGTCGATGACGACGGCCTCGTGGTCGTAGCGGCCGAAGAACTTCAGGGGCTTGGGGCCGCGGTTGGCGCGCCGGTCGCACGGATCGACCTCGAACACATAGCCGTGGTCCTTGGTCATGCCGTTGACGCCGGCCTTGTCGGAGTTCTCCTCGCAGGTGAGCCAGGTGCCCCAGGGGGTGCTGCCGCCTGCGCAGTTGGTGGAGGTGCCGGCGATGCCCACCCACTCGGCGACGCGTCCGTCGGGGCGCACCTCGACGACCGTGCAGCCACCGGCGGCGGCCGGGTCGTAGACGAGGCCCTCGGTGAGCGGCACCGGGTGCTCCCATTTGGCGCGCGGGCCCTTCAGCTCGTGGTTGTTGACGAGCAGGGTGGTGCCGCGGGGACCGTCGAAGGTGGCGGTGCCGTCGTGGTTGGACGGCGTGAACTCGCCGGACTCCAGCTTCGTCTTGCCGCTGTAGGTGAGGATCCGGTACGTGAAGCCGGCGGGCAGGGCGAGGATGCCCTTGGGGTCCGGGACCAGCGGCCCGTAGCCGACTCCGTGCCGGGAGTCCGCGGACGCGTCCCCCGCGCTGCCGGTGTCGTAGGACGCGAGGGCGTTCGGTGCGGTGCCGAGGGCGCCGACACTGCCCGCCAGCGCGACACCGGCACCGGTGATCGCGGAGGTTCTGGCGAAGTCCCTGCGGGTGAGCGACATGGTGTCTCCTGTGACGGTGAGTATGCCGTGGAGGGTGGCGGACCTCGTTCGGCGACACCGTGCCGCTCATAGGTGAATGAGGGCTGAACAACGCCCAAAGGGGCGCGGGACTGTTCTCATATGCGGCTCCGCCGCGTGGGCGCGACCAGCCACAACGGGCCGGCATACGCCGGACCAGCTCAGCCCCCGTGCTGCGACCGCGCCTTGAACGCGGCCTTCCGCGCCTCCTTGGCGATCTTCTTGTCCGGATGCAACCGCCCCATCGCCTCCAGCACATCAGCCACAGCTGGATGATCCACCCGCCACACCGCCGCAAAGAACCCGCTGTGCTGCTGAGCAAGCCCCTGTACCAACGCCCGCAACTCCTCGGAGTTCCCTTCGGCGGCAAGCTGCGCAGCCACCGTGTCGATGGTCAGCCAATACACCATCGCCTCGGACGGCGCGGGCACATCCGCCGCCCCGTGCTCGGTCAGCCACACCCGCGCGAGCCCGCCCAGCTCGGCATCGTCGAGGACTTCCCGCAGCGCCGGCTCGGCCGAGGCGCCGACCAGGGACAGCGCCTGCTGGCAGCGCAGCCGCCGCAGCGGCGCACCGGCGTCCGCGCCACGGGCCGCCGCCAGCAGCTCCCGCGCGGAGGCGAGGGAGTCACGGCGGGACAGCCACTGCTCGGTCTCGGCCTGCGCCGCGGCCGGCGGGAACGCCGCCGTGCCGTCGAGCAGCGCGTCGGCGCCCTTGTCCGCGAGGTCCCCGACGGCCGGTGCCTCGAACCCGGCCTCCAGCAGCCGGGCACGCATCCCGTACAGCCCGAGCGGGGTGAGCCGGACCATGCCGTAGCGGGAGACGTCGGTGTCGTCCACGGGCGCCGCGGGCTCCTCGTCGGCGTCGGCCATGAGCGCCTCGTCCACCGGCTGGTACTCCACGAACCCCACGGGCTCCAGCATCCGGAACTGGTCGTCCAGCCGCATCATCGCGTCGGACACCTGCTCCAGGACGTCGTTGGTGGGCTCGCCCATGTCGCTGGGCACGATCACCGACGCGGCCAGCGCGGGCAGCGGCACCGGCGCCTCGCCGGGCGTGTCCTCGCCGGCGGTCAGCAGATAGAGGTTGCCGAGCACCCCGTCGAGGAACTCGGCCTCGGACTCGGGGTCCCAGTCGAGCCCGGAGAGGTCGAGCTCGCCGTCCTCGTCGACGAGATCCGCGAGCCCCTCCAGGTCGGGCACGCTCGCGTCGGCGAGCACCGTCTCCAGGGCGGCGAGCCACAGGGCGAGCACGTCCTGCGGCGAGCCACCGGTGAGCAGGGCCAGGTCCTCGCCCGCCCGGACGGTGCCCTCCTCCTCGTCGACGACCTCGACGAGCCCGGTGTCCACGGCCACCCGCCATGCCTCGCTGGCGTCGGCTGCGGCATCGTCCCCGCTCAGCCCGAGCGTCTCGACCGCCGCGGGAAGCTGCTCGTCGACGAGCCCTCCCCCGGCGTCGACGCGGGTGTCCGGCCCGGCCCAGCGGGCGAGCCGGGCGGCCCGGGACAGCAACGGCGTGGACAGTGCGGCACGCGCCAGCTCCGCTTCGGAGTGCAGCCGCACCGGCGGCAGGGGGGAGCTGTCTGACATCGGCTGTTTCTCCTAGGGCGCCTCATACGACTCAGCCGCTCAGCCTAGACGGATTTCCACCCATGCCGCCTACTTCATCTCCCCGTCAGCCGTCGTACATGGCCGAAACCTTGACAAGTGACGTGACCAGGCTGGAGATTGACGCGCGTAGAAGTCGGCGGACAGTTGTTCACCGGGCCGGCCCCACCCCGCCCGCCCGTCCACCGCCCGCTACGCGCGTCACACCGCCCGCCCCACAGGTAGCGGCAGTCAGTCCACGCACCACCCTCGTCCCGGCACCTGTCATGTCCCCGGAGGGAACCCCGTTGCCGAGCAAGTCGTCCGCGCGTCTCGCCGCGCTCACCGTCGCCGCCGCGTGCTCCGCGGCATCCACGATCGTCCTCACCACCCCCGCGCACGCGGACTCGGTCCGCGTCCACGACGTCCAGGGCAACACCCGTACCTCCCCGTACGCCGGGAAGCAGGTCACGGACGTGGCCGGAATCGTCACCGGCATCCGGACGTACGGTTCCTCCCGCGGCTTCTGGATCCAGGACCCGAACCCGGACGCCGACCCGGCGACCAGCGAGGGCGTCTTCGTCTTCACCAGCTCGGCGCCGAAGGGGGTCGCCGTCGGTGACTCCGTCACGGTCAGCGGCACGGTCGCGGAGTACGTCCCCGGCGGCGCCACCTCCGGCAACCAGTCGCTGACGGAGATCACCAAGCCGACGTTCACGGTCCTCTCCAGCGGCAACACGCTTCCCGCCGCCACCACCATCACCTCGCGGTCGGTCCCGGCCACCTACGCGCCACCCGGCGACACGACCACCAACGGCTCGATCAACGCCCTCGCCCTCAAGCCCTCGAAGTACGCCCTGGACCACTACGAGGCGCTGGAGGGCATGACCGTCCGCGTCACCGACACACGGGTGGTGGGCGCCACCGACCCGTACACCGAACTCTGGGTGACGGTGAAGCCGCACGAGAACCGCAACCGCCACGGCGGCACGGTCTACGGCTCCTACGACGCCCAGAACACCGGCCGCCTCCAGATCCAGTCCCTCGGGGCGACGGCCGACTTCCCGAAGGCGAACGTAGGCGACACCCTCTCCGGCACGACGGCGGGCCCGCTCGACTACAACCAGTTCGGCGGCTACACCCTGGTCGCGAGCGAACTCGGCACGCTCAAGACGGGTGACCTGAAGCGCGAGACCACCCGTAGTCAGCGCGGCGGCGAACTGTCGGTCGCGACGTACAACGTCGAGAACCTCGACCCGTCCGACGGCACGTTCGCCGAGCACGCCTCCGCGATCGTGAACAACCTGAAGTCGCCCGACATCGTGTCCCTGGAGGAGATCCAGGACAACAACGGCGCCACGAACGACGGCACGGTCGCCGCCGACCAGACGATGACCAAGCTGATCGACGCGATCGTCGCGACAGGCGGCCCGAAGTACGACTGGCGCTCGATCGACCCGGCGAACAACACCGACGGCGGCGAGCCCGGCGGCAACATCCGCCAGGCCTTCCTGTTCAACCCGGAGCGGGTCTCCTTCGCCGACCGCGCGGGCGGCGACGCCACGACGGCCACCGACGTGACGAAGGTCCGCGGCAAGGCCCAGCTCACGCTGAGCCCCGGCCGTATCGCCCCCGCCGACGAGGCCTGGAAGAACAGCCGCAAGCCGCTGGCCGGCGAGTTCGCCTTCCGCGGCCGTACGGTCTTCGTGATCGCCAACCACTTCAACTCCAAGGGCGGCGACCAGGGCCTGACCTCCCAGTACCAGCCGCCGTCCCGCAGCTCCGAGACCCAGCGCCACCAGCAGGCCACCCTGGTGAACGCCTTCGTCAAGGACATCCTCGACACCCAGAAGAACGCGGACGTCATCACGCTGGGCGACATCAACGACTTCGAGTTCTCGAAGACCGCGAAGCTCCTGGAGGGCCGCGGCGAACTCTGGTCGGCGATCAAGTCGCTCCCCCGCAACGAGCGTTACTCGTACGTCTACCAGGGCAACAGCCAGGTCCTCGACCAGATCCTGATCAGCCCGTCGATCCGTCGCGACTGCGACTTCGAGTACGACAGCGTGCACATCAACGCGGAGTTCAACGACCAGATCAGCGACCACGACCCCCAGGTCCTGCGCTTCCGCCCGTAACCCACAAGGGCCGGCTGAAGAACTGCTTCAGCCGGCCCACCTCATCCTCACTCACCCGGGCACAAGCCCCAGAGCATGCCGATACCGGCTCCCGCTCGTCCCCTTCACCCCCGGATACGCCCGCACCCGCTCCCACGCGTCATCGCCCCCTGAAGCGGCCAAGGCAGCGTCATAGGCCTGGTCACTCTCCCACTCGGCGTAGTTCAGCACATGCCCGCCATCGGTACTCAGATGGAAGTGAGCGGAGATCAGCCCGGCGTGCCCGTCCGGATCGTCCTCCACGGCCCTCGCCACCAAGCCGATCCACTCCTCCCTACGCGCCCCGGCCCCTTCCTCGAAGCCGATCCGCACGGTGACGATCAGCCCAGGCACGCGCACGTCCCCGACGGCCCGTTCCCTGCTGCGATACCGCCGGTACCGCCCGAGCCCCACCCGCTCGATTCCCGGCACTGCGGTGTCGATCTCGTCGACCCGCTCCTGCCGATGAGTCTTCACAAACGCCTCGAAGGCCTGCTCACCGCTCCACTGCGAGTGGTGCATCAGCGTGGACCCGTCATGCCCCGCGTACACGTGATACCCCAGCAGCCCATCAGCGGGCCAGGGCCGCCGCTCCCAGGTACGCCCGATCGCCTCCACTGTCCGCCCCTGCCGCTCGGGCGTCCCCACACGCCAGGTACTGAAGAGGGGAGCACCGATACGCGGGTCGGTGAGATCGGGGTGCTGCTCGGTCCGACGGCTCATTGAACACTCCAGTCGCGGTTCGCCGAATGACTACGCACCCCACCCTTCAATCTCAACCAAGCTTGAGGTCAAGGAAGGGTTCTCAGTCACTCGGCGTCAGCGCTGGGGCCGGGTGGGTCCGCAGCCCGGCGTAGCGGGGTGCCGCCCCTGGCGGCACGCATGCCCGCAGCGACGGCCGGCGGCAGCCAAACGGACCACGATGCCGCCCACACCACCCGCAGCTCGCACCGACGGCCAGCCACAACCGGGGGACCACCACGCGCCCGCACGCGCCAACGGCGGCAAGGGGACGTGTCGGGGGGTGTCCGCCCGCAGCGGTTGGCGCGTCAACGAACAGTCAGTCGGCGTCCAACCCCATCGCGCCGTTCCGAGGACGGACACCCCCCGACACGGCCCCGCCCCACAACCCGGCGCATAGGCGCGACGCGCACCCCCACAGCCCACCGCAGGCACTCAGCGATGCCCGTGATGATGCCTCCGCCGGAACACCCCGACAGCCACCACAGCCCCGGCAGCCGCCCCCACCACCAACACCGGCCGCGGATGCCGGAACCCGGCCTGAACAGCATTCCGCACCGGCCGAGGCCCCGTATGCGTCGCCCTGTCCTGCACCGTATGCCCAGCCTGCACCGCACTGCTGCGCAACTGCACCGTCATCGCCCCGGCCTTGTCCCGGAGATCAGCCGCCCGCGCACGCGCACGCCCCTTCACATCCGCCTTCCCCGCCAACTCCTCCACGGTATTGCCGAGTTCACTGCGGGTCCGCTCGATCTGCCGCCGCAGCTCATCGGGCCCCTTGGCCCCACCCGTCGCGTCCGTCATCGATGCGCCCTTTCCCTGATCTCCTCCACGTCCGCCTTCACACTGCCGAGAGCCTCCTCAGGCGTAGGAGGCGTGGCCCGCCGCAACTGCCCCCGACCGACCACACCCAGCACAGCCGCGATGACGAACAGCACCCCCGTCACGATGAGCGCCGAGGCCCACACGGACAGCACCAGCGAGAGCGCGGCAACCCCCGTACCGGCCAGCGCGAGCAGCCCCGCATAGGCAACGGCACCCGCCGCACCGAGCAGCCCACCACCACGCCCCGCACGCCGCCCCTTCTCGGCCAGCTCCTCCTTGGCGAGAGCCACTTCCTGCCGCACCAGCAGGGAGAGCTGCTCCGCGGCCTGTCCGACGAGCTCACCCACGGAGTGGTGCTCGTCGTGCACGACCCGATGTTCCATGGTCCCGGTCACAGTGTTCCGCCTCCTCTCGAAGTAGGAACGCCCGAGTACCCTCACCACCCCCACACAACCTCGAAGCAGATCTAACCAACACCTGGTAGAAGATTTAAGTGGAGCTACACAGACACGCCGCCGACACTACTGACATGACGACGACGCCACCGTTCGGCCGCACCCTCTGCGCCATGATCACCCCGTTCACCGAGACCGGAACCCTGGACCTCGACGGCGCCCAGCACCTCGCCACGCACCTGGTCGCACACGGCTGCGACGGCCTCGTAGTCTCCGGCACGACGGGCGAGTCCCCGACCACCACGGACGCCGAGAAGTCGGCCCTGATCGCCGCCGTCCGCGAGGCCGTGGCCGACAGGGCGTCGATCGTCGCGGGTGTCGGCACCGCCGACACGAGGCACACCGCCGACCTGGCCCGGGAGGCCGAAAAGGCGGGCGCGGACGGCCTGTTGGTGATCCCGCCGTACTACAGCAGGCCCCCGCAGGACGCGATCGAGGCCCATTTCAGCGAGATCGCGGACGCCACCGAACTCCCGCTCATGCTCTACGACATCCCGATCCGCACCGGCATCCGCGTCGAACCCGAGACGATCCTCCGCCTCGCCGAACACCCCCGGATCGTCGCGGTCAAGGACTGCTCGTACGACTTCCTGGGCGCCCAGAAGGTGCTGTCCCGCACGGACCTGGCGTACTACGCGGGCTGCGACGAGCACAATCTCGCGCTGTACGCCGTAGGCGGCACGGGCTACGTCAGCACGGTCGCGAACGTGATCCCGAGCCACCTGCGAGCGGTCCTGGACGCGTTCGACGCGGGCGACACCGCACACGCGGCCCGCCTCCAGCAGCGAGCCACCCCCCTCATCGAGGCGATCATGTCGGCAGGCCTGCCGGGCACCGTCACCACGAAGGCACTCCTCACCGCACTGAACCTCCCCGCGGGCCCGGTCCGCGCCCCCCTACGCCCCGCCGACCGCGCCAGGACCGACGAACTCCTGTCGCTCCACAGGACCCTGACCACCACGTGACCACCACCTGACCAGCCCCGAGGCGGGCCCTGCCCCGCCAACGGGCCGGGGTCCGCACCGCACCCACGTGCGATACGAACCCCGGCACCCCACCCCGCGGTCGTGCTGCCGGCTCAGTTCCAGGCGTACCCGTCACCGAACAGCAGCGTGTGCTCCAGCACGTCCTCGGCCGGGTCGTCGACCTGCCCGGTGCTGACGTTGACCAGACCGAACCGGTGGCCGTTGTGCGAGTTCGTGTTGGTCTCGTCGGCGTGCGCGGCCCCCGCCGGAATCCAGCACACCGCCAGTGCCGCGACCGCCACGGCCAGACAGCGCGCCACGACCCGCTCCCGCTCATTCCTCATGCCCCGGTCCTCGTTTCATCGGTTCGGCGTCAGATCGGACACTGCGTCCACCGGTTCATCTGCCTGCCCCGTCACGAGGTCACGCCCGCTCATGCGTCCGTAGGTGTCCCGGCTCAGCGGAAGGCGTCACCGTTCTCCGCTGCCCACTGCCGGAACGACCTGGCCGAGGAACCGGTGACCTGCGCAACCGTGTCGCGCACCGTCAGCAACTCGTCGTTGACGTCCCCGCCCATGAGATCGAGCACGGCGTGCGCGGTCTCGTCCCCCAGGAAGGACGCCATCTGCCGATGTGCCTCCTCCGGGCTGATCTCGACGAGGGTCACCTCCCGCCCCAGAGCCGCCGCCACGGCCGCGACCTGCTGCCGGACGGTGACGCGTGCCGGCCCCGTCAGGGCGTACGTCCGCCCTCGATGCCCCGGCTCGGTCAGCGCGGCGCGAGCGACCGCCGCGATGTCCGCGGGGTGCACGGCGGGAAGCCCGATGTCCGCATACGGCGCCCGGACCACGCCCTCCGCACGGATCGACTGCGCCCACCACAGAGTGTTCGAGGCGAACTGCGTCGGCCGCAGGATCGTCCAGGCCATTCCGCTGTCCTTGAGCAACCGTTCGACGGCCAGGTTCTCGCCGGCCGCGGGCAGGTGCGGATGGGTCTGCACGGTGATCGACGACACGAGCACCACATGCTCCACACCCGCCTGCCGGGCAGCCGCGAGAACCTCCTCTTCGTCCCCCGTCCCCGACAACAGGAACAGCGAACGCACCCCCTCCAGCGCGCCCTTCAGGGAATCCGCCCGCGCGAGATCGCCCTCGACGACTTCGACCCCCTCGGGGACCGAGACCCGCCCCGCATCCCGCGTCAGAGCCCGCACCGCCACGGCGCCCCTCAGACTCAACTCCCCCAGCAGAGTCCTTCCGATGTTCCCGGTCGCACCGGTCACAAGAATCATCGCCGCCCGCTCCTGCCCCCAGATATCGATCACTTGCCCGGCAGGCTAGGACCTCGACTTTGCTTGAGGTCAAGGCGGCGGAACGGCCGTGAACACACGAGCGCCCTCCCGGCCGTCCTCGGGCCTGGGAGGGCGCTCGGCGATGACCGACGCGGATTAGTTGTGGCTGTGCAGGATCTCGTTCAGCCCGCCCCACACCGCGTTGTTCGGCCGGGCCTCGACCGTGCCGGTGACCGAATTGCGGCGGAACAGGATGTTGGAGGCGCCGGACAGCTCGCGGGCCTTGATGATCTGGCCGTCGGGCATGGTGACGCGGGTGCCGGCGGTGACGTAGAGGCCGGCCTCTACGACGCACTCGTCGCCGAGGGCGATGCCCACGCCCGCCTCGGCGCCGATCAGGCAGCGCTCGCCGATGGAGATGATGACGTTGCCGCCGCCGGACAGCGTGCCCATGGTGGAGGCGCCGCCGCCGATGTCCGAGCCGTCGCCGATCAGGACGCCCGCGGAGATACGGCCCTCGACCATCGACGTGCCGAGCGTGCCGGCGTTGAAGTTGACGAAGCCCTCGTGCATGACGGTGGTGCCCTCGGAGAGGTGCGCGCCGAGGCGGACCCGGTCGGCGTCGGCGATGCGGACACCCTTGGGGGCCACGTAGTCCGTCATGCGCGGGAACTTGTCGACGCTCGTCACCTGCAGGTGCAGGCCCTCGGCGCGCGCGTTCAGGCGGACCTTCTCCAGGTCGTCGACGGCGACCGGGCCCAGCGAGGTCCAGGCGACGTTCGCGAGGTGGCCGAAGATGCCGTCGAGGCTCTGGCCGTGCGGCTTCACCAGACGGTGCGAGAGCAGGTGCAGGCGCAGGTAGACGTCGTGCGCGTCGACCGGCTTCTCGTCGAGCGAGGCGATGACCGTGCGGACCGCGACCACCTCGACGCCCCGGCGGGCGTCGGGGCCGACCGCGGCGGTCGCGCCGTCGCCGAGCAGCTCCGCGGCACGCTCGGCGGACAGCCGCTCGGTGCCGGACGGGCCGGGCTCGCCGGCCAGCTCGGGTGCGGGGAACCAGGTGTCGAGAACGGTGCCGTCGGCGGCGATCGTGGCGAGGCCGGCGGCCACGGCGCCGGTGGTGCGAGGAGCAGTCGTGTCGGTCATGAGGGCAACCTAACCGGCGGACGGCGGTCGATGCGAACCGGTACGGAGGCGTCTCACGTGCCGGGCGGTACGTCTCCCGTACTGGTCGGCGACGCGCGGCGGCCGCCCCGCCACCGGCCTCACTCCCCCGCCCCGCGACGACCCGCCCCCGCCACGACCCGCCCCAGCACCTCCCGTGCGTACACCTCGTCGTACGGCGCCCCCGTCAGCAGCGCCTGAAGACAGATGCCGTCGACGAGCGCCACGAGCGCCCGCGCGGTGACCGGATCCGTGCGCCGGGACAGCACCTCGGCGAGTACCTTGGTGCACTCCTCGGCGACGGGCCGCAGAGCGGGCCGGCGCAGGGCGGCCAGGTACAGCTCGTACTCCAGCTCGACGGCGGTGCGGTCGCCCGCGAGCCACTCGCCCATCCACGCGGCGAGTTCGGCCGCGAGGTCGCTCTGCGGATCCTCCAGGCCGCCGCGGGCGGCGACCACCTTGGCGAACCCCTCGTTGGCCTGCCGCAGCGCGGCGACCATCAGTTCGTCGAGGGTCTTGAAGTGGTACGTCGTGGAGCCGAGCGGCACATCGGCCTCGGCGGCGGCACTGCGGTGGCTCAGCCCGGCGATGCCCTTCTCCCCGACGACCCGCATCGCCGCGTCGATGATCCGCTGCCGCCGCTCGGGGTCGTAACGCCGGGGCATCAGTGCCCACCTCCCATGTTCAGCACCACGACCCCGACGATGATCAGCGCGATCCCGGCGGCCTTGGCCGTGGTCATGCCCTCTCCCAGGAACAGGGTCCCGATGGTAGCGACGGCCGCGGTGCCCACGCCGGACCAGATGGCGTAGGCCGAGGCGACGGAGACGGTCTTCAGCGTCTGCGCGAGCAGTGCGAAGGAGACGACGTATCCGAGGAGCGTGAGCAGCGAGGGCCCGAGCCTGCTGAAGCCGTCGCTGTACTTCATGGCGGTGGTCGCACCCACTTCGGCGGCGATGGCCGCGGACAGCAGCAGATAACCCATGTGTACAAGCGTACACACCATCTGTACGACCGTACACATCACAGGACGGAAACCGCTCTCACATAACGCCCCCAGTGATCCCACACGTCCACTACGGTGTCACCGATCACGCACCGGGCCACCACAACTGCGCCGCCGTCAAGGGTGCCCGATGGAGGAACAAACGCATGACAGAAGACAAGTCCCGGCCGCCACAGGACCGTCCGTGGGAGAGCGGCTGGGCCCCGGACACCACCCGGGCACCGGGAACGCGAAGGCTCTGGCTGGCGGGCACCCTCGCCCTGGCCACGGTCACCGCGTGTGTGACGGCGATCGCCGTGATGGACAGTCAGTCCGGCGACACGACACCCGAGTCGGCGGAGCCGACGACACTCAGCAACTCGGCCCCCGGCGGGCTGATCTCCTTCGCGACACCCTCCGGGAACACCACGCACGCGCCCGGCAAGGACCGCGGACACCCGTCCCCCACCCCGACGACGAGCGCACCCACCAGCCCGAGCGCCTCCGCGAAGCCGCGCCCGAAGGCGCCGAAGCCCTCGGATTCCCACCGGACTTCACCGGCCCCGAAGCCCCCGAAGTCCAACGGGATATCCATACGCTCGGTCAACTACCCCGAGCGCTACTGGCGGGTGCGCGACGGCTATGTGCGCCTGGACTCGATCGGCTCCGGCCCCGAGCAGCGTGAGGACGCCACCTTCCGGCGCGTCTCCGGCCTCGCCGACTCCTCCTGCTACTCCTTCACCACCGCGGACGGCCGCTACCTCCGCCACCGCAGCTTCGTCCTCGTCGAGGACAGCGACGACGGCTCGGCCCTCTTCCGCAAGGACGCCACCTTCTGCCCCCGCCCCGTGTACCCCTCGGGCGCGGTCATGCTGGAGTCGGTGAACTACCCGGGCCGCTTCCTGCGCCACCGCGACTTCCAGCTCCGCCTCGACCCGTACCAGCACTACGGCGAGTTCCGCGCGGACGCGTCGTTCCGGCTGGTGGCCGGGCTGGACTGAGCCGCGCTGGACCGAGCATGACGAAGGGGCGGCACCCGATGGGTGCCGCCCCTTCGTCACGCGTGGATCTCAGACGTTGAACCCGAGCGCCCGAAGCTGCTCCCGGCCGTCGTCCGTGATCTTGTCGGGGCCCCACGGGGGCATCCAGACCCAGTTGATGCGCAGTTCGTTCACGATGCCGTCCGTGGCCGACTTCGCCTGGTCCTCGATGACGTCGGTGAGCGGGCAGGCCGCCGACGTCAGCGTCATGTCGATCGTCGCGATGTTCGCGTCGTCGATATGAATGCCGTAGATCAGCCCGAGGTTGACGACGTCGATGCCCAGCTCGGGGTCCACGACGTCGTACAGGGCCTCGCGGACCTCGTCCTCCGAGGCCGGCTTCATCTCGATGGTCTCGCTCATGCCGTCGTCTTCCTTTCGGCGTCGGCCTCGCCCAGGGCCTGGGCCGTCGCGTCCTTCCAGGCCATCCAGCTCAACAGGGCGCACTTGACCCGGGCCGGGTACTTGGAGACCCCGGCGAACGCGACCGCGTCCTCCAGGACCTCCTCCATGGCGTCGTCGGGCTCGAGCTTCCCCTTGGACTGCATCAGCTCCAGGAAGGTCTCCTGGATCTTCCGCGCGTCGGAGAGGTCCTTGCCGACGAGGAGTTCGTTCAGTACGGACGCGCTCGCCTGGCTGATGGAACAGCCCTGGCCCTCGTACGAGACGTCCTCGATCGTCGTGCCGTCGTACTTCACGCGCAGTGTGATCTCGTCACCGCACGTCGGGTTGACGTGGTGCACCTCGGCGTCGCCGTCCCGCAAGCCCCGCCCGTGCGGGTTCTTGTAGTGGTCCAGGATGACTTCCTGGTACATCGAATCCAGCTTCACGGTTTCCGCACGCCTCTCAGCCGAAGAAGTTCCGTACGTGCTCCAGGCCGTCGACCAGTGCGTCGATCTCGGCCGGCGTGGAGTACAGATAGAACGACGCTCGCGTGGTCGCGGGAATTCCGTAGCGCAGGCAGACCGGCCGCGCGCAGTGGTGGCCGACCCGGACCGCGATGCCCTGCTCGTCGAGGACCTGGCCCACGTCGTGCGGGTGGATGTCCCCGAGGGTGAAGGAGATCGCCGCGCCCCGCTCCTCGGCCGTGGTGGGGCCGATGATCCGGAGGTCGGGGACCTCCAGGAGCCGCTTCACCGCGTACTCGGTGAGCGCGTGCTCGTGGGCGAAGATCTTGTCCATGCCGATCGAGTTGAGGTAGTCGATCGCCGCGCCGAGCCCGACCGCCTGGGCGATCGGGGGCGTGCCCGCCTCGAACTTGTGGGGTGCCGGGGCGTAGGTCGAGGAGTGCATCGACACCGTCTCGATCATCTCGCCGCCGCCGAGGAACGGAGGCAGGTCCTCGAGGAGTTCCTGCCGTCCCCACAGGACGCCGATGCCGGTCGGACCGCACATCTTGTGGCCGGTGAAGGCCACGAAGTCGGCCTGGAGGGCCTGCACGTCCAGCGGCATGTGCGGCGCGGCCTGGGATGCGTCGACGCACACCAGCGCACCGACCTCCTGGGCGCGGCGCACTATCGCCTCGACCGGGTTCTGGGTGCCCAGGATGTTGGAGACCAGCACGAAGGAGACGATCTTCGTCTTCTCCGTGATGACCTGGTCGATGTTGGACAGGTCGAGGCGGCCGTCGTCGGTGAGGCCGAACCACTTCAGCTTCGCGCCCGTGCGCTGCGCGAGCAGCTGCCACGGCACGATGTTGGAGTGGTGCTCCATCTCCGTGATGACGATCTCGGTCTCGGAGTCCACGCGGTAGGGCTCGTCGGCCCAGCCCAGCATGTTCGCCACGAGGTTGAGCGACTCCGAGGCGTTCTTGGTGAAGATCACCTCGTTGCGCGAGGGCGCGTTGATGAACTCCGCGACCTTGTCGCGCGCGCCCTCGTACAGCGCCGTGGCCTCCTCGGCGAGGACATGCACGCCACGGTGGACGTTGGCGTTGTGCTGCTCGTAGTACTCGTCGAGGACGTCGATGACCTGGCGCGGGGTCTGCGAGGTCGCCGCGTTGTCGAGGTAGACGAGCTTCTTTCCGTCATGGACCTGGCGGTCCAGGATCGGGAAGTCCTTGCGGAGCGCCTCAGTGTCGAGGAGGCCCGGCAGCTGTGTCACGCGGATGCGCCACCCTTCGTGTATGCCTCGTATCCCTCGTCCTCCAGCTTGTCGGCGAGCTCGGCACCGCCGGACTCGACGATGCGGCCGCCGGAGAAGACGTGCACGTGGTCGGGCTTGATGTAACGGAGGATGCGGGTGTAGTGGGTGATCAGCAGGGTGCCGACCTCACCCGTCTCACGGACCCGGTTCACGCCCTCGGAGACGACGCGCAGGGCGTCGACGTCCAGGCCGGAGTCGGTCTCGTCGAGGACCGCGATCTTCGGCTTGAGCAGCTCCAGCTGGAGGATCTCGTGGCGCTTCTTCTCACCGCCGGAGAAGCCCTCGTTGACGTTGCGCTCGGCGAAGGACGGGTCGATGTTGAGGCGCTGCATGGCCTCCTTGACCTCCTTCACCCAGGTGCGCAGCTTGGGGGCCTCGCCGCGGATGGCGGTGGCGGAGGTGCGCAGGAAGTTGCTCACCGACACACCCGGGACCTCGACCGGGTACTGCATGGCGAGGAACAGGCCGGCGCGGGCCCGCTCGTCGACGGACATCTCCAGGACGTCCTCACCGTCGAGGGTGACGGTGCCGCCGGTGATCGTGTACTTCGGGTGACCCGCGAGGGAGTAGGCGAGGGTCGACTTGCCGGAGCCGTTCGGGCCCATGATGGCGTGCGTCTCGCCCTGCTTCACGGTGAGGTCGACGCCCTTGAGGATCTCCTTCGTGGCGTTGTCGGCCTCGACGGTGACGTGCAGGTCTCGGATTTCAAGCGTTGCCATGGGTGCCTCAGGACTCCTGGGTGAGGGAGACGAGCACGTCGTCCCCTTCGATCTTTACGGGGTATACGGGGACGGGGCGCGTCGCCGGAAGGGCGTCGGGCTTGCCGGAACGGAGGTCGAAGCGCGAGCCGTGCAGCCAGCACTCGATGTGACAGTCGTCGACCTCGCCCTCCGACAGGGAGACGTTCGCGTGCGAGCAGATGTCGTACACCGCGAACACCTCGCCCTCGGTCCGCACGATGGACATGGGCGTGCCGTCGAGTTCCACCCGCTTCGGGGTGTCGTCCTCCAGCTCGCTCAGCCCACAGACGCGTACAAATGCGAGGCTCATGCCACCGATGCCTCCAGCTCCTCGTCGATCTTGGCGATCAGGCGCTCCTCGATGTCCGGGAGGCCGATCTGCTGGACCAACTCGGCGAAGAAGCCGCGGACCACGAGGCGGCGGGCCTCCTGCTCCGGGATGCCGCGAGCCATGAGGTAGAAGAGCTGCTCGTCGTCGAAGCGGCCGGTCGCCGAGGCGTGGCCGGCGCCGACGATCTCGCCGGTCTCGATCTCGAGGTTGGGTACGGAGTCCACGCGCGCCCCGTCCGTGAGGACCAGGTTGCGGTTCATCTCGTAGGTGTCGGTGCCCTCGGCCTTGGCCTCGATGAGCACGTCGCCGATCCACACCGCGTGCGCCTGGTCGCCCTGGAGCGCGCCCTTGTAGACGACGTTCGACTTGCAGTGCGGGACGTTGTGGTCGACCAGGAGGCGGTGCTCCTGGTGCTGGCCCTGGTCGGTGAAGTACAGGCCGAAGAGCTCGGCCTCGCCGCCGGGGCCGGCGTAGGCGACGCGCGGGTGCAGCCGGACGACGTCGCCGCCGAAGGTGACGACGACCGACTTGAAGGAGGCGTCGCGGCCGACGAGCGCGTTGTGCTGGGCGACGTGGACGGCCTTCTCGTCCCAGTCCTGGACGGAGACGACGGTCAGCTTGGCGCCGTCGCCCAGGAGGTAGTCGACGTTGGCGGCGAGCACCGCGTCACCGGTGTGGTCGATGACCACGACGGCCTCGGCGAAGGCGCCCAGCTCGATCACCTGGTGGCCGAAGGCGGTCCCGCCCTCGCCGTGCACCGCGATGCGGATCGGCTCGGTGAGGACGGTCTCCTTCGGGACGGTCACGACCGAGGCCTTCTCGAACGCGGAGTAGGCCTGGGCGGCGACGCGGTCCGCCGGGGTGCCCGCCTTGCCGAGCCGCGCGTCGTCGCGGCCGACGGCCTCGACGGTGACGCCCTCGGGGGCCTGGACCTCGACCTTCACGCCGTTGCCGTTCGCCACGGCGGTGCCGTCGTGCAGACCGCGCAGGCGCTCCAGCGGGGTGAACCGCCATTCCTCCTCCCGGCCGTGCGGGACGGGGAAGTCCGTCACGTCGAAGGAGGGGGGCGCGCTCATGCGGGTGGCGACGGTCGACTCGGCCGCCACCGCGATCGAGCCGGTGGTGGTGGACCCCACCGGGATGTTCTGGGCCTCAGCCATGGCTGTCGTAGTGCTCGCTTTCCGTTACGTAAGGGCTTGATGGACTGCGGTGGGGTTAGCCGACCGCGCCTTCCATCTGCAGCTCGATCAGCCGGTTGAGCTCCAGCGCGTACTCCATGGGGAGCTCCTTGGCGATGGGCTCGACGAAGCCGCGCACGATCATCGCCATGGCCTCGTCCTCCGACAGACCGCGGCTCATCAGGTAGAAGAGCTGGTCCTCGGAGACCTTGGAGACGGTCGCCTCGTGGCCCATGGACACGTCGTCCTCGCGGACGTCCACGTAGGGGTAGGTGTCCGAGCGGGAGATCGTGTCGACCAGCAGCGCGTCACAGAGCACGTTCGACTTCGAGCCCGGGGCGCCCTCGCCGATCTCGATGAGGCCACGGTAGGAGGTGCGGCCACCGCCGCGCGCGACGGACTTCGAGACGATGTTGGACGACGTGTTCGGCGCCATGTGGACCATCTTGGCGCCCGCGTCCTGGTGCTGGCCCTCGCCGGCGAAGGCGATGGACAGGGTCTCGCCCTTGGCGTGCTCGCCCATCAGGTAGACGGCCGGGTACTTCATCGTCACCTTGGAGCCGATGTTGCCGTCGACCCACTCCATGGTCGCGCCCTCGTAGGCCACGGCACGCTTGGTGACCAGGTTGTAGACGTTGTTCGACCAGTTCTGGATGGTCGTGTAGCGGCAGCGGGCGTTCTTCTTGACGATGATCTCGACGACCGCGGAGTGCAGCGAGTCCGACTTGTAGATCGGGGCGGTGCAGCCCTCGACGTAGTGCACGTAGGCACCCTCGTCGACGATGATCAGGGTCCGCTCGAACTGGCCCATGTTCTCCGTGTTGATCCGGAAGTAGGCCTGGAGCGGGATCTCCACGTGGACGCCCGGCGGCACGTAGATGAAGGAGCCGCCCGACCACACGGCGGAGTTCAGCGAGGCGAACTTGTTGTCGCCGACGGGGATGACGGTCCCGAAGTACTCCTTGAAGAGCTCCGGGTGCTCCTTCAGGGCCGTGTCGGTGTCGAGGAAGATGACGCCCTGCTCCTCCAGGTCCTCGCGGATCTGGTGGTAGACGACCTCGGACTCGTACTGGGCGGCGACACCGGCGACGAGGCGCTGCTTCTCCGCCTCGGGGATGCCGAGCTTGTCGTACGTGTTCTTGATGTCCTCGGGCAGGTCCTCCCAGGACTCCGCCTGCTTCTCCGTGGAGCGCACGAAGTACTTGATGTTGTCGAAGTCGATGCCCGACAGGTCCGAGCCCCAGTTCGGCATCGGCTTCTTCTCGAACAGGCGCAGGCCCTTGAGACGGAGCTTGGTCATCCACTCCGGCTCGTTCTTCTTGTCGGAGATGTCGCGGACGACGTCCTCGTTGATGCCGCGCTTGGCAGAGGCGCCGGCCGTGTCGGAGTCGGCCCAGCCGTATTCGTACTTACCCAGACCCTCGAGCTCAGGGTGGGCAGTCTCCGTGGGGAGAGTCATGCGGGGTTCCTCCCGGCCGTGCTTGCAGATGCGTTGTCGCTGTCAACTTGCGTGTGGGAAATCTTGGGGATGAACGTCGTGCAGACGCCGTCGCCGTGCGCGATGGTGGCGAGCCGCTGTACATGGGTACCGAGCAGCTCGGCGAAAAATTCCGTCTCCGCCTCGCACAACTGGGGGAACTGCTCGGCGACGTGGGCGACCGGGCAGTGGTGCTGGCAGAGCTGTTCACCCTTCTGCGGGTGGGGCGCACTGCGCGCCGTAGCAGCGTACCCGTCCGTGCTCAGGGCCTTGGCCAGCGCTTCGGTCCGCTTCTCGGGCGGCGCCGCCTCGACCGCTTGGCGGTACGCGCCCGCCTGTGCGGCGATCCTGGCGCGGGCGAAGGCGGCGATCGCCTCGCTGCCGCCCTCACGGTCGGCGATCCAGCGCAGCGCGTCGGCCGCGAGCTTGTCGTACGACTGGTCGAAGGCGTCCCGGCCGCAGTCCGTCAGGGCGAACGCCTTGGCGGGACGGCCGCGGGTGCGTGCGCCGTAGACCCGTTGCTCGCGCGCTTCCACGACACCGTCGCCCGCGAGGGCATCCAGGTGCCGACGTACGGCCGCCTGGGTGAGGCGCAGCCGCTCGGCGAGCTCGGCGACGGTCGACGGGCCGTGGTCCAGGATGGATCGCGCGACGCGGTTGCGGGTGGACCGCTCACCGGTCGCGAGCTCCTCCTGTGGGGCACCCATGGGAGCCTCCCGAGCCTCGCCGACGTTTTTCACAACGCCATTGTTGCGTAATTCTTCAGGACCGGGCAAGCCACACCCGCCTCGCGCGACGGTGCCTTGCGTCACTTAGGTAAAGCTAACCTGACCTGCGGAAACGATCTTTGATCGATCAAACCGGTGGCATGTCGAAGCCCCTTCGGGGACACTCCCGAACCATGTCCACACCCCCTCCGACCGGCCCTCTTGTCACCCGGGACACACTGCGGACGCAGTTGGGCGAACTGGGCGTGCGGCCCGGCGAGACCCTCCTCGTGCACTCCTCGCTCAGCGCCCTCGGCTGGGTCAACGGCGGCGCCGTCGCGGTGGTGCGGGGGCTGCTCGACGCGCTCGGCCCGGAGGGCACTCTGGTGGTCCCCACGCAGACCGGGGACCTCTCCGACCCGGTCCTGTGGCGCAAGCCGCCCGTACCCCCGGAATGGTGGGCGGCCATTCGCGCGACCATGCCCGCGTACGACCCCCGGATCACGCCCGCACGCGGGGTCGGAGTCGTCCCGGAGACGGTACGGACCTGGCCCGGCGCCCTGCGCAGCGCCCATCCGCAGACCTCGTTCGCGGCGGTCGGGCCGCGCGCGGCGGAGGTGACCGAGGGGCACGCGCCCGACTGCAGGCTCGGCGAGCACAGCCCGCTCGCGACGCTGGAGGCGACGGGCGCCCGGGTCCTGCTGCTCGGTGCCGGCTACGCCTCCTGTACCAGCTTCCACCTCGCCGAGTACCGGATACCGTCCCCGCGCGTCGCCGTGGGCCGACCGGGTCCGGAAGGCTGGGAGACCGTGACCGAGGTGTCGATCAGCTCGGACCGCTTCGACGAGCTGGGCTACGACTTCGAACGGGACCGTCCCGTCGTACGCGGGAAGGTCGGGGCGGCCGAAGCCCGGCTGTTCCCGGTGGCGGACGCGGTGGCCTACGCCGAACGGTGGCTGGCGGTGCACCGGCCGCGTGAGGAGGAGTTCCCGCACCCCCCGGTCTGAGCCCCCGCGCGCCTACCTAGACTCTGGACCCATGCGAAGTGAGCCCGTGGTCCAGGTCCAGGCCCTGGTGAAGCGGTACGGCCCGAAGACCGCGGTGGACGGGCTCGACCTGGTGGCCCGGGAGGGTGTGACCGCCGTGCTCGGCCCCAACGGAGCGGGCAAGACGACGACGGTCGAGACCTGCGAGGGGTACCGGAAGCCCGATGCCGGCACGGTGCGCGTCCTGGGCCTCGACCCGGTCGGAGAGTCCGGGCGGCTGCGGCCCCGCATCGGTGTGATGCTCCAGTCCGGCGGCGTGTACTCGGGCTCCAGGGCCGACGAGATGCTCCGCCATGTCGCCAAGCTGCACGCTCATCCGCTGGACGTGGACGCGCTCGTCGAACGCCTGGGGCTCGGCTCCTGCGGGCGCACGACGTACCGGCGTCTTTCGGGCGGGCAGCAACAGCGGCTCGCGCTGGCGATGGCCGTGGTCGGGCGCCCCGAGCTGGTGTTCCTGGACGAACCGACCGCCGGGCTCGACCCGCAGGCCCGCCGCGCGACCTGGGACCTGGTCCGGGACCTGCGCGCCGACGGCGTCTCGGTGATCCTCACCACCCACTACATGGACGAGGCCGAGCAGCTCGCCGACGACGTGGCGATCATCGACGCGGGCCGGGTCATCGCCCAGGGCTCCCCGGAGGAGCTGTGCAAGGGCGGCGCCGAGAACACGCTCCGCTTCACCGGCCGTCCCGGCCTGGACGTGGGCTCGCTGCTCAAGGCCCTGCCCGCCGACTCCTCGGCCGCCGAGCTGACGCCGGGTTCCTACCGGGTCGTCGGCAAGATCGACCCGCAGCTGCTCGCGACGGTCACCTCCTGGTGCGCCCAGCACGGCGTGATGCCGGAGAAGATCTCGGTGGAGCGGCACTCCCTGGAAGACGTCTTTCTGGAGCTGACCGGTAAGGAGCTGCGTTCGTGACCGCCACCGGCACCTATGCGCCGAAGCCGGGGGCCGCGCCCCTCCCCCGCATGATCGCGGCCCAGGCCGCGCTCGAGACGAAGATGCTGCTGCGCAACGGCGAGCAGCTGCTGCTGACGGTCGTGATCCCGACCCTGCTGCTCGTCCTCTTCAGCACCGTGGACATCGTGGACACGGGAGCCGGCGAGGCGGTCGACTTCCTCGCCCCCGGCATTCTCGCGCTCGCGGTGATGTCGACGGCGTTCACCGGCCAGGCGATCGCCACCGGCTTCGAGCGCCGCTACGGCGTGCTGAAGCGGCTCGCCTCCTCGCCCCTGCCGCGCTGGGGCCTGATGACGGCGAAGACGCTGTCCGTGCTGGTCACCGAGGTGCTCCAGGTGGTCCTGCTGACGGTGATCGCCTTCGCGCTCGGCTGGTCGCCGCAGGGCAACCCGTTCGCCGTCCTGCTGCTTCTGATCCTCGGCACGGCGGCCTTCTCCGGCCTCGGCCTGCTGATGGCCGGGACGCTGAAGGCCGAGGCGACCCTGGCCGCCGCCAACCTGGTGTTCCTGCTGCTGCTCGTCGGCGGCGGGGTCGTCGTCCCGCTGGACAAGTTCCCCTCCGGCGCGCAGGACGTACTCGGTCTGCTGCCCGTCTCGGCGCTGTCCGACGGGCTGCGCGACGTGCTCCAGCACGGGGCCGGGACGCCCTGGGCCGACCTGGGGATCCTGGCGGTCTGGGCCGTGGCCGGGCTGGCCGCGGCCGGGCGGTTCTTCCGCTGGGAGTAGGCCATGAGGGACCCTCGTGAAAGCGTGCACAAGCGGCGTCCTACGATGGGTCGCGTGCCAAAAGTGACCCGCGCCGACGCCATGGCCGCCCTGCGCAACCCTCTCGCCTTCATCGCCGCACGCTGGACCCCGGAACCCCGGACCGTCCAGCGGGCCGCCATGTCCGCCATCGTGATGTCGGTGCTCATCGTGGTCACCGGCGGTGCCGTGCGGCTGACCGGCTCGGGCCTGGGCTGCCCGACCTGGCCCAAGTGCACCGCGGACTCCCTGACCACGACCAGCGAGATGGGCGTTCACGGCGTCATCGAGTTCGGCAACCGCATGCTGACGTACGTGCTGTGCGCGGCCGTCGGCTGGGCGATCATCGCCGCGCGCTCGCAGAAGCCGTACCGGCGCGGCCTGGTCCGGCTGGGCTGGGCGCAGTTCTGGATCGTGATGAGCAACGCCGTGCTCGGCGGCATCGTGGTGCTGGTCGGCCTCAACCCGTACACGGTCGCGGCCCACTTCGTGGCGACGTCCGCGCTCATCGCGGTGGCCACGGTGATGTGGCAGCGCGCCCGTGAGGGCGACACCGCACCCCGCCAGCTGGTCGGCAAGGCCGTGCGGCAGCTGGTGTGGTTCCTGACCGCGGCCGCCGTCCTGCTCATCCTGGTCGGCACCGTGGTCACCGGCGCGGGCCCGCACGCGGGCGACTCCAGCGAGGTCGAGCGGATGCCGGTCGACTGGGAGACGGTGAGCAAACTGCACGCCGTGCTGGCGTGGATCGTGGTGACGCTGACGTTCGCCCTGTGGTTCGTCCTCAAGGCGGTCGACGCACCGAAGGGCCCCCTGAACCGCACCCGCGAACTGTTCCTGATCCTGCTCGCGCAGGGCGCCATCGGATACGTCCAGTACTTCACGGACCTGCCCGAGATCCTGGTCGGCCTGCACATGTTCGGCTCGGCCGTGATGTGGATCTGGGTGCTGCGGGTGGTGCTGTCGCTGCGTGAGCGCTCCGAGGTGGCTGTGGACCTGCCCGGCCCCGCCGCCGAGGCCTCCCTGACGAAGGCCTAGTCGAGCCCGTACACCCTGCGCGCGTTCCCCGACGCCAGCATCCCCGCCACCCGCTGCGCGTCGGTCAGGGACCACGCGCCCTCGGCGACCCAGGTGCCGAGCACCCGGCCGAGCGCTTCGCGGAACAGCCGGGCGGCCACCACGTGCAGCTCGGGCAGCCCCTGGGCGCCGCTGGAGAAGAGGATCTTGCCGAACGGGGCCAGCTCCAGGATCTCCGCGAGGACAGTGGCGGCCCGGGCGCCGGTGCGGACCAGGGCGGCGCCGCAGTCGGCGTAGACGTGCGGGAAGACGCCGGCCAGATGGGCGGCGTGCCGGTGGTACGGGTAGCCGTGCAGCAGGACGAGGTCCGTGCCGAGCCCGGCCGTGGCCCGCACGAAGTCCGTCAGCAGCACCGGATCCGTACGGTCGATGCGCAGGCCCGGCGCCCCGAGCCCCGCGTGCAGCTGGAGCGGCAGCCCCGAGGCGACGGCGCTCCACAGCAGATGCCGCAGCAGTACGGGGTCGCTCAGCTCCCCGCCTACCCCGCGCCCCGCGAGCCAGCGGCCGACCGCTCCCCGCACCTCTCCCGGCCCGGGCGGCTCGGGCGCGAGCGCGAGGCCGTGCCGGACGCCCGCGACCGAGGTGAAGGCGACGGCGTTCGCGGCGGCGGCGTGCACGGACTCGGCGAGGTTGGCGAGGAAGGACTCGACGGTTCCGGAGGTGTCGGCGACCTGCTCGGCGAGCAGTTCCAGGCGCACGATCTCATGGGCCTCGGCGGCGCCCGCGGAGGCCAGCTCGCGGGGCTCCGTGAGGTCTCCGGGCAGGCCGGTGTCGACGAGGTACGTCGTGATGCCGCTGCCGCGCAGGAGCCGGCGGCCGGACTCCAGGACGCCCAGTTCACGGCGGCGGGCCAGGTAGTGGGCGGGGGTGCAGTGGGGTTCGAGGCCGAGAAGGGGCGGGCACCAGCGCCGTACGGCGAAGCCGGTCTGGGTGTCGAAGAGGGTGGTGCCGGGGGCGGGTGGGCCCTCGGTGCGGGAGAGGTGGGCCTCGAAGGTGCCGAGGCCCAGTTCCGTGCGGAGCACTCCGTGGCAGTACTGGTCCACTAGGGACGGCGTTTCGATCATCCGGGCTCCCCGGTGTGGACCCTGTTGTTCCAAGGGTCCTAACGGGTGAAGCGGGTTGAGGTCGCGGTCCCGGAGGGGGGTGCGGGTGAATCGGCGACTGCGGGCGGAGTGTGGCTTGTCGCGCAGTTCCCCGCGCCCCTGAGAGGTCAGGCGTTCTTCGGGCCGCCCACCTGGATGCCCGCCATGCGCGTCCACTCGTAGCGGCCCGTCTTCACCTTCGCCGCGAATTCGCCGTCGAAGGACTCGTGGCGGGTGATGCCCGACTTCTCCACCGCCTGGTCGGCGATCTCGTACGACGGGGCCACCAGGTCGCCCCAGTTGCCGTCCTCGCCGACGAGGACGATGCGGGCTCCGCGTTCGCCGAGGTAGGCGACCTGGCCCTCGGCGCCGCCGTGGGTCTTGGAGAAGGAGGTGATCTGCTTGGCGAGCCGGGCGACCTTGCGCTCGGTCTTCGGGTCAACCTGCTGCGTGTCTGCCATGGTCAGGATGCTACTCACGAGTAGATCGACTGGCGAGAGCAGGGCCCTGTGACGTACGTCAGCGCAGGAACGGGTCGACCGCGACCGCCACGAACAGGATCGACACGTAGGTGATCGACCAGTGGAAGAGCCGCATCTCCTTGAGCTTGGCGCCCGTCACCTCGGCCTTGGCGCGGTTCTGCAGGCCGTGCGCCTCCCACAGCCAGAAGCCGCCGGCCAGCAGGGCGACCGCCGTGTAGAACCAGCCCGTGTAGCCGAGCGGGGTCAGCAGGAGCGAGACGGCGACCATGACCCAGCTGTAGATCACGATCTGCTTGGCGACCACCTTGTTGGAGGCGACCACCGGCAGCATCGGCACGCCCACGCGCGCGTAGTCCTCTTTCACCTTCATCGACAGCGGCCAGTAGTGCGGCGGCGTCCAGAAGAACATGACGAGGAACAGGATGATCGGCGCCCACGACATGGAGTTCGTGACCGAGGACCAGCCGATCAGCACGGGCAGACAGCCGGCGATGCCGCCCCACACGATGTTCTGCGAGGTACGGCGCTTGAGGATCATCGTGTAGACGACGACGTAGAACAGGAGCGCGCCGAGGGAGAGCCAGGCCGAGAGCCAGTTGACCGTGAGGCCGAACAGCAGCGTCGAGACGACGGCCAGGGTGATGCCGAAAGCCAGGCACTCGCGCGGGCTGACCATGCCGGTGACCAGCGGGCGCTGCGAGGTGCGGTCCATCAGCGCGTCGATGTCGCGGTCGATGTACATGTTGAGCGCGTTGGCGCCGCCCGCCGACAGGTAACCGCCGACGCAGGTCAGCAGCACCAGCGTCAGGTCGGGTACACCCTGCTGCGCCAGGAACATCACCGGAACCGTGGTGATCAGCAACAGTTCGATGATCCGCGGCTTGGTGAGAGCCACGAACGCCATGACACGGGCCCCGAGCGGCCGGTGGGCCGGGCTCTGGTCCGTCCCGGTCATCCCCGCTGGACGGGATTCAACGGCCGTCACGCACACCCCTACAGAGACATCCCAGCGAGCCTCACCCGTGTGAAGTACCGGTAAAGGCTCGCGCGTACCACGCCACTTTAGACGTTGCCCAGACTCGGACATTCGCGGGGGTCGGGTCGTGTTGGGAGGGGGCTTCGGAAGGGCAGCCGGCGGCTCGATTGAGCACCCGGATGAGCGGCTCCGTATTCACTTGCCGAATGCGGTACGGCCCAGTCAGGAGGCGGATCGGGATGAGCCCCGGCACTCTTGAGTGACTCGAAAAAACGCACGTCCCACGGGGGTAGGCTCGACTGCGGCCGGTGGGCGCCCCGATACACCGGCATCCGAAACATGTGGAGAGGAGCCCTGACCCAGGGTGAGCACCAAGCCGACCACCACAGACCTCGAGTGGACCGAGTTGGACCAGCGGTCCGTCGACACCGCGCGTGTCCTGGCCGCCGATGCCGTACAGAAGGTCGGTAACGGCCATCCGGGTACGGCGATGAGCCTGGCGCCTGCCGCCTACACCCTCTTCCAGAAGGTGATGCGGCACGACCCGGCGGACGCCGACTGGGTCGGGCGGGACCGCTTCGTGCTGTCCGCCGGCCACTCGTCCCTGACCCTCTACACCCAGCTGTACCTGGCCGGTTTCGGTCTGGAGCTGGACGACCTGAAGTCCTTCCGTACGTGGGGTTCGAAGACCCCCGGTCACCCCGAGTACGGGCACACGACCGGTGTGGAGACGACGACCGGCCCGCTCGGGCAGGGTGTCGCGAACGCGGTGGGCATGGCGATGGCCGCCCGCTACGAGCGCGGTCTGTTCGACCCGGAGGCCGCCGAGGGCGAGTCCCCCTTCGACCACTTCGTCTACTGCGTCGCCGGTGACGGCTGTCTGCAGGAGGGCATCTCCGCGGAGGCCTCGTCCCTCGCGGGCCACCAGAAGCTGGGCAACCTGGTCCTGCTGTGGGACGACAACCACATCTCGATCGAGGGCGACACCGAGACGGCCGTGTCCGAGGACACGGTGAAGCGGTACGAGGCGTACGGCTGGCACGTGCAGCGGGTGGCGCCGAAGCCGGACGGCGACCTGGACCCGCACGCGCTCTACGACGCGATCGAGGCGGCCAAGGCGGTCACCGACCGGCCGTCGTTCATCGCGATGCGCTCGATCATCGCCTGGCCCGCCCCGAACGCGCAGAACACCGAGGCCGCGCACGGCTCGGCGCTGGGTGACGACGAGGTGGCCGCGACCAAGCGTGTGCTGGGCTTCGACCCGGAGCAGAGCTTCGAGGTCTCGGACGAGGTCATCACGCACACCCGCAAGGCGCTGGAGCGGGGCCAGGCGGCCCGGGCGGTGTGGGAGAAGGCGTACCAGCAGTGGCGGGACAACAACCCGGAGCGCGCCGCCGAGTACGACCGGATCGCCCAGGGTGAGCTGCCCACCGGCTGGGAGGAGAAGATCCCGGTCTTCGAGGCCGGCAAGGGTGTGGCCACGCGTGCCGCCTCGGGCAAGGTCCTGCAGGCCCTCGGCGGGGTCATTCCCGAGCTGTGGGGCGGCTCGGCCGACCTGGCGGGCTCGAACAACACCACGATCGACAAGACGTCGTCGTTCCTCCCGGCGGACAACCCGCTTCAGGAGGCGGACCCGTACGGCCGCACGATCCACTTCGGTATCCGCGAGCACGCGATGGCCGCCGAGATGAACGGCATCGCGCTGCACGGCAACACCCGCGTCTACGGCGGCACGTTCCTGGTCTTCTCCGACTACATGCGCAACGCGGTGCGGCTGTCGGCGCTGATGCACCTGCCGGTGACGTACGTGTGGACGCACGACTCCATCGGCCTGGGCGAGGACGGCCCGACGCACCAGCCGGTCGAGCACCTGGCGTCGCTGCGGGCGATCCCGGGTCTGAACCTCGTACGCCCGGCGGACGCCAACGAGACCGCGATCGCCTGGCGCGAGATCCTGAAGCGCTGGACGAAGGAGTTCGGCAAGGGGCAGCCGCACGGTCTGGCGCTGACGCGTCAGGGTGTGCCGACGTACCAGCCCAACGAGGATGCCGCCAAGGGCGGTTACGTCCTGTTCGAGGCCGACGGCGGCGAGCCCGAGGTCGTCCTCATCGCCACCGGTTCGGAGGTGCACGTCGCCGTCGAGGCGCGCGAGCAGCTCCAGGGCGCCGGCGTGCCCACGCGCGTGGTGTCCATGCCGTCGGTGGAGTGGTTCGAGCAGCAGGACCAGGGGTACCGGGACAGCGTCCTTCCGCCGGCCGTGAAGGCTCGCGTGGCGGTCGAGGCCGGTATCGGACTGACCTGGCACAAGTACGTCGGGGACGCCGGCCGCATCGTTTCCCTGGAGCACTTCGGTGCTTCGGCCGACGGCAAGGTCCTTTTCCGCGAGTTCGGCTTCACTGCCGAGAACGTGGCCGCCGCCGCCCGGGAATCGATCGCCGCAGCTCAGCGCTGACGCTCATACACGACACGTAGGAGATGGAATTTCCATGACAGACGCACTCAAGCGCCTCTCCGAGGAAGGCGTCGCGATCTGGCTGGACGACCTGTCGCGCAAGCGCATCACGTCCGGCAACCTCGCCGAGCTGATCGACCAGCAGCACGTCGTGGGCGTCACCACCAACCCGACGATCTTCCAGAAGGCGATCTCCGAGGGTGACGGCTACGACCAGCAGCTGTCGGACCTCGCCGCCCGCAAGGTGACCGTCGAAGAGGCCATCCGCATGATCACCACGGCGGACGTCCGCGACGCCGCCGACATCCTGCGCCCGGTCTTCGACGCCACCGGCGGCCAGGACGGCCGGGTCTCGATCGAGGTCGACCCGCGCCTCGCGCACAACACCAAGGCGACGGTCGCCGAGGCCCGCCAGCTGGCCTGGCTGGTGGACCGCCCCAACACGCTGATCAAGATCCCGGCCACCAAGGCGGGCCTGCCGGGCATCACCGAGACGATCGGCAACGGCATCAGCGTCAACGTCACGCTGATCTTCTCGCTGGAGCGCTACCGCGAGGTGATGGACGCCTACCTGTCCGGTCTGGAGAAGGCCAAGGCCAAGGGCCTGGACCTGTCCAAGATCCACTCGGTGGCGTCCTTCTTCGTCTCGCGCGTCGACACCGAGATCGACAAGCGGATCGACGCCCTGGGCACCCCCGAGGCCAAGGCGCTGCGCGGCAAGTCCGCCATCGCCAACGCCCGGCTCGCCTACCAGGCGTACGAGGAGGTCTTCTCGAGCGACCGCTGGAACGCCCTGGAGAAGGCCGGCGCCAACAAGCAGCGTCCGCTGTGGGCCTCCACCGGTGTCAAGGACAAGGCGTACAGCGACACCATGTACGTCACCGAGCTGGTCGCGCCGAACACGGTGAACACCATGCCGGAGGCGACCCTCTACGCCACCGAGGACCACGGCCAGATCACCGGCAACACCCTCGCCGGCACGTACGAGCAGGCCCGCGCCGACCTCGACGCGGTCGAGCAGCTCGGGATCAAGTACGACGACGTGGTCCAGCTGCTGGAGGACGAGGGCGTCGAGAAGTTCGAGGCGTCCTGGACCGACCTGCTGAAGTCGACCGAGGCCGAGCTTCAGCGCCTCGCCCCCTCGGAGGGCTGAACAGGTGTCGAGCAGCAATCCGCTGCGTGACCCCGCGGACCGACGGCTCCCGCGTATCGCGGGGCCGTCGGGCCTGGTCATCTTCGGCGTCACGGGCGACCTGTCACGCAAGAAGCTCATGCCCGCCGTGTACGACCTCGCCAACCGGGGTCTGCTGCCGCCGGGCTTCTCGCTGGTGGGCTTCGCGCGCCGCGAGTGGGCGCACGAGGACTTCGCACAGGAGGTCCACGACGCGGTCAAGGAGCATGCCCGCACGCCCTTCCGCGAGGAGGTCTGGCAGCAGCTCATCCAGGGCATGCGCTTCGTGCAGGGCACATTCGACGACGACGACGCGTTCGAGCGGCTGCGCTCCACGATCGAGGAGCTGGACAAGGCACAGGGCACGGGCGGCAACTTCGCCTTCTACCTCTCCGTGCCGCCGAAGTCCTTCCCGGTGGTCATCCAGCAGCTGAAGAAGCACCAGCTGGCCGACCAGCAGGGCGGCTCCTGGCGGCGCGCGGTCATCGAGAAGCCCTTCGGCCACGACCTGAAGTCGGCCGAGGAACTCAACAAGGTCGTCCACGAGGTGTTCGCGCCGGAGCAGGTCTTCCGGATCGACCACTACCTCGGCAAGGAGACCGTCCAGAACATCCTGGCGCTGCGCTTCGCCAACACGATGTTCGAGCCGATCTGGAACCGGTCCCTCGTGGACCATGTGCAGATCACCATGGCCGAGGACATCGGCATCGGCGGCCGGGCCGGGTACTACGACGGCATCGGCGCCGCCCGTGACGTCATCCAGAACCACCTGCTCCAGCTGCTGGCGCTCACCGCCATGGAGGAGCCGGCCTCCTTCGACGCGGACGCGCTGGCCGCCGAGAAGACCAAGGTGCTCGGCGCCGTGAGGCTGCCGAAGGACATGGGCCGGGACACCGTGCGCGGCCAGTACTCGGCCGGCTGGCAGGGCGGCGAGAAGGTGACCGGCTATCTGGACGAGGACGGCATCAACGCCTCGTCGAAGACCGACACCTACGCCGCGATCAAGCTGGAGATCGACAACCGCCGCTGGGCGGGTGTCCCCTTCTATCTGCGCACCGGCAAGCGCCTCGGCCGCCGGGTGACGGAGATCGCGGTCGTCTTCCAGCGGGCCCCGCACTCCCCCTTCGACACGACGGCCACCGAGGAACTGGGCTCCAACGCGATCGTCATCCGCGTCCAGCCGGACGAGGGCGTGACGGTCCGCTTCGGCTCGAAGGTCCCCGGCACGTCGATGGAGATCCGGGACGTGTCCATGGACTTCGCGTACGGCGAGTCCTTCACGGAGTCCAGCCCGGAGGCGTACGAGCGTCTCATCCTGGACGTTCTCCTCGGTGACTCGAACCTCTTCCCGCGCACCGAGGAGGTCGAGCTGTCCTGGAAGATCCTCGACCCGATCGAGGAGTACTGGGACAAGAACGGCAAGCCCGCCCAGTACCCGGCCGGTACCTGGGGGCCCGTCGAGGCGGACGAAATGCTCGAGCGACACGGACGGAGCTGGCGCCGGCCATGAAGACAGACCTGACGGACACCACCGCCAGCAAGATCAACAAGGCGCTGGTGCAGGGCCGCCGGGCGATCGGCACCCCGGCGGTCGGCATGGTGCTCACGCTGGTCATCGTGACGGACGAGGAGAACGCCTACGACGCGCTGAAGGCGGCGAACGACGCCTCGCACGAGCATCCCTCGCGCACGCTCGTGGTCATCAAGCGCGTCTCCCGCTCGCCCCGCGACCGGACGCAGTCCCGCCTGGACGCGGAGGTCCGGCTGGGCGCGGACGCCGGCTCGGGCGAGACGGTGGTGCTCCGCCTGTACGGCGAGGTGGCCGAGCACGCCCAGTCGGTGGTGCTGCCGCTGCTGCTGCCGGACGCCCCGGTGGTGGTGTGGTGGCCGGTGAACGCGCCGCTCGACCCGGCGAAGGACCCTCTGGGTGCCCTCGGCCAGCGCCGTGTCACCGACACCTACGCCTCCGAGCAGCCGGTACGGGACCTGGCGACCCGGTCGGGGACCTACACCCCCGGCGACACGGACCTGTCGTGGACCCGCATCACGCCCTGGCGCTCCATGCTGGCGGCGGCCCTCGACCAGGTCACCTGCGAGGTCAGGGCCGTCGAGGTGGAGGGCGAGGAGTTCAACCCGAGCTGCGAGCTGCTGGCGATGTGGCTCGCGGACCGGCTGGACGTCCCCGTGAAGCGCTCGCTGTCCGGCGGCCCCGGTCTGACGGCGGTCCGCCTGGACACCAACTGCGGCCCGATCAAGCTGGACCGCGCGGACGGCTCCCTCGCCACGCTCTCCATCGACGGCCAGCCGGACCGCGGAGTGGCGCTCAAGCGCCGGGACACGGCCGAGCTGATAGCGGAGGAGCTGCGGCGGCTTGACCCGGACGACACGTACGCGTCGGCCCTGCGGTACGGGGTGGACCGGCTGAAGTCATCCTGGTCGGCTCCGGCCCCTCGGGTCTCCGAGGAGTCGGTGGCCAAAGGAGAGAGCGGAGAGCCCAAAAGTGACGGGCGAGGCCGCCTCGCCCTCCCCGCTCCCGTCGAAAGGGCTGCGAAAGCACCCGCTGCGGAAGCGACGGCGCAGGCGCCGGTGAAGCAGGAACCGCCCGCGCTGGAACCGGTACGGAAGGCGACGACGAAGTGAGGGCTACGACGAAGTGAGTACGGCACCGCAGCTGGTCGTGCACCGCGACAAGGAGCTGATGGCGCAGGCCGCGGCGGCCAGGCTGATCACGAAGATCGTGGACGCGCAGGCCTCCCGGGGCTCGGCGTCCGTGGTCCTCACGGGCGGCCGCAACGGCAACGGCCTGCTGGCCGCACTGGCCGCGGCGCCCGCCCGGGACGCCGTCGACTGGAGCAGGCTCGACCTCTGGTGGGGCGACGAGCGGTTCCTGCCCGAGGGCGACCCGGAGCGCAACATCACGCAGGCGAGGGAGGCACTGCTGGACGCGGTGCCGCTCGATCCGAAGCGGGTGCACGCGATGCCCGCGTCGGACGGCCCCCACGGCGCCGACGTGGACGCGGCGGCGGCCGCGTACGCGGAGGAACTGGCGCGGGCTGCCGGCCCGGAGAACCACGGCCCCGCGCCGACGTTCGACGTGCTGATGCTCGGCGTCGGCCCGGACACGCATGTCGCCTCGCTGTTCCCGGAGTTGCCCGCGGTACGCGAGACGGACCGCACGGTCGTGGGCGTCCACGGCGCGCCCAAGCCGCCGCCGACCCGGGTGACGCTGACATTGCCGGCGATCCGGGCGGCCCGTGAGGTGTGGCTCCTGGCCGCGGGCGAGGACAAGGCCCAGGCCGCGGCGATCGCGCTCTCGGGCGCGGGCGAGATCCAGGCCCCGGCGGCCGGGGCGTACGGCCGCAGCCGGACGCTGTGGCTGCTGGACGGGGCGGCGGCCTCTCAGCTTCCGCGCTCGCTGTATCCGCCGGCCTCGGCGTGAGCGTCGAGGACGCCTGACTTTCTCATCACCGGAGCGGCTGGAGCCCCTGACCTCAGGGGGCCTCCGGCCGCTTCGGCGTTTCGGTGCTCAACTCCCGCCCAGCACCCGCGCGGTGAAGGCCGTCAGATCGGCCCGTAGACGCTCACGCGCCATGTGCCGCCGGTCGGCCAGGTGGTCGACGAGGTCCGCGCGGACCGCCGCGAGGAGCGCGTGGGCGGCGAAGTCGCCGTCGGGGAAGCCGGGGAGTTGTTCGAGGACGTCCCGGAGCGTGCCGTGCCACCAGTCGTAGTGCGCGGCGCGATAGGGGCTGTCGCTTCCCGTGCCCTCCAACGCCACGGACAGGTGCCGGTGGTCGAGCTTGAAGCACAACAGGGCGTCGAGCAGGGCCGGGACGCGTTCCGCCGGGGGCGTGCCGGGCCCGAGCGGGCCGGGTCCCTCGGCGACCGCGTGGCGGACCGGTTCCAGCCGGGACTCGTAGAGCGCGCGGATCAGCCCGGTGCGGTCGCCGAATCCGCGGAAGAGCGTGCCCTTGCCGACGCCGGCCGCGGCGGCGATGTCGGCCATGGTCACGTCCTCGGGGTCCGCACACGCCGCGAAGAGCCTGTCGGCCGCCGCCAGGACGGACTCACGATTGCGCACGGCGTCCGCACGGGGCTTGCGTTCGGGCATGAGACTCCTCCTCTTCCTCCGGCCGCTTAAACGGACCACGGGTCCGCATCTTGCTAAACGGACCACGGGTCCGTATCGTCGGACATTAAGCGGACCGGCGGTCCGCATCGTATCGGAGGGACACCCATGACCACATCCTTGACCCCGACCGACCTGTACCACCACGGCCTGCGGCTGCTGCTCGACAAGGACATCGCCGCCTGGGTCGCGCTCTGGGACGACGACGGTGTCCTCGAGTTCCCGTTCGCGCCCGAGGGGTGGCCGAAGCGACTGGAGGGCAAGGCGGCCGTCCTCGACTACATGCGCGACTATCCCGAACACATCGACCTGCACGACTTTCCCGACGTGACCGTCCACCAGACCGACGCTCCCGGGAAGATCGTGGTGGAGATGCGCGGAGTGGGGCGGCTGGTGAAGAGCGGAGAACCGTTCGACATGACGTACATCGCCGTGGTGACGGTCGCCGACGGACGTATCAGGCACTACCGCGACTACTGGAACCCGCTCGCCCTGCCCCAGGACGGCGCGGCGGACTTCGCCGGGAGGGTTCGATGACCGCGGCCACCCTCGTCATGGGCGCCACCGGCACGACCGGCGGGCGGGTGGCCCGGCTGCTCACCGCGCGAGGCCGGCGGGTGAAGGCGGCGAGCCGGCGCGCGGTCGCCGTCGCCGGTGCCGAAGCGGTCCGCTTCGACTGGTACGACCCCGGGACGTTCGAGGAGGCGCTGAAGGACGCGGACCGGGTCTATCTCGTCCCGCCGGTCGGGGCGCCCGAGCCCGCAGCCGTCATGCTGCCGTTCCTGGAACAGGCCCGTGCGTCCGGGGTGGGCCGGGCCGTGCTGCTCGGCTCCTCGGCGATCCCGTCCGGCGGCCCGGCCGTCGGGCAGGTGCAGCAGGCCCTGCCCGGCCTGTTCGAGACCTGGGCGGCACTGCGACCCTCGTGGTTCATGCAGAACCTCACCGGAGACCACCCGCACGCGCGGAGCATCCGCGAGCACGGGACGATCCTCACCGCGACGGGCGAGGGGCGGGTGGCCTTCGTGGACGCCGACGACATCGCGGCCGTCGCCGTCCACGCGCTCACCGCCGACCGGTGGACGGAGGGCGACCTGGTCGTCACCGGGCCGCAGGCGCTGAGTTACGACGACGCCGCGGCCGTGCTCAGCGAGGTCACGGGGCGCCCGGTGACCCACCGGCGGCTGACCGTCGAGCAATTGCGCGACCGTCTGGCGCGGGACATGCCCCCGGAGTTCGCCGCGGTACTCGCCGGCCTGGACAGCGCCATCGCCGAGGGAGCCGAGGACCGGGTCACCGACACGGTCGAACGCCTCACCGGCCGCCCGCCACGCGGCTTCCGCGCCCACGTGGAACACGCGTCGAGGCGGGCGGTGGACCGCGCCCGCCTCCCCACGGCTACTTGACCGACCCCGCCATCACGCCCTGCACGAAGTGCTTCTGGAACGCGAAGAACACGACGACCGGAACCACCAGCGACACGAACGCCCCCGGCGCCAGCACATCGATGTTGCTGCCGAACTGCCGTATCTGCGACTGGAGTTCCACGGTCAGCGGCTGCGAGGAGCTGTCCGCGAACAGCAACGCCACCAGCATGTCGTTCCACACCCACAGGAACTGGAAGATGGCCAGGGAGGCGATCGCCGGCCGCCCCACGGGCAGCACGAGCCGCGTGAAGATACGCCACTCACTGCCCCCGTCCATGCGCGCGGCCTCCAGCATCTCCTTCGGTATCTCGGAGAAGTAGTTCCGCAGCAGGAACACCGCGAACGGCAGGCCGTAGGCGACGTGGAAGAGGACCACACCCGGGATCGTCCCGAACAGCCCCAGCTGCCCGAAGAGTTTCGCGACCGGCAGCAGGCCGATCTGCACGGGCACCACCAGCAACGCGACCACGACCAGGAAGATCGTCTCCCGCCCTGGGAAGTCCAGCCATGCGAAGGCATAGCCCGCCAGTGCCGCGATGACGACGACCAGCACCGTCGTCGGCACCGAGATCAGCACCGTGTTCCAGAACGCCGTCGTGATCCCGGCGTTCCCCAGCAGCTCCGAGTAGTTGTCGAAGGACAGCTGCCCGGGGCTGGTGAACACCGTCCACCAGCCGCCCTTCGCGGTGTCCTCGGCGGACCGCATCGAGGACAGGAACAGCCCGGCCAGGGGCGTCATCCAGACCAGACCCACGATCACGAGGAAGGCCTGGACGACCCCGTTGCCCAACCCGCGCCGAACCGCGTTCATCGCTGACCCCTTCGGAAACGGCGGACGTTGAACACCATGGCCGGGACCACCAGCAGCAGGAGCAGCACACCCAGCGCGCTGCCGAGGCCCTGGTTGTTGCCGCCGCCGAACGACACCAGCCACATCTGCGTCGCGAGCACGGTCGCGTCTTCCTGCACCGGTCCGGGCGCGATGATGTAGACGAGGTCGAAGACCTTCATCACGTTGATCACCAGGGTGATGAAGACGACCGTCAGGACGGGTGCCAGCAACGGCACCGTGATCCGCCGGAAGATCTGCCACTCGTTGGCGCCGTCCATCCGCGCCGCCTCCAGCGTGTCCCGCGGGAGCGTCGCCAGGCCGGCGCCGATGAGCACCATGGAGAAGCCGGTCCAGATCCACAGGTACGCGCCGATGATCGCCGGTGTGACCAGCGCCGGTCCGAGCCAGGAGACGCCCTCGTAGGGCGGGGCGAAGTTGGACGACGGCAGCTGCACGGCGTAGGAGCCCGGTTCGAGTCCCTCGAAGCGGAAGGAGCCGTCGGACGCGGTGGTCGCCGTGGCGACCGGCTTGCCGTCGCGCACCGCCTGGACCTTCATCTCGGGCAGTCCGCTCTCCCGCCGGTCGACCTTGCCCTGCTCCCCTCCTCCGCCGGGCGTGAAGTCCAGGTAGACCACGCCGCGCACTTCGTCGGAGGCGGCCTTCTGACCCGCCGCCGCGTACGCCGGCTTCGTCCCGCCCGGCAGGTCGTCGGGCAGCACCCCGACCAGCGGGAGCGTCACCGCGTTGCCCGGCGACACGCTCTGACTCGTGCGGTACGACCCGTCCTTCTCCTTCGTCAGCCCCTGCCCGTCACGCGCCCGGGCCGTCGGGTAGGACGAGGAGCCCTCGAACGCGTCGTGGACGGAGACCGCCGCCGCGTTGAGGACGCCCTTGTCGGGGTCCTCGTCGTAGGCGAGCCGGAAGATGATGCCGGCGGCGAGGAAGGAGACCGCCATCGGCATGAAGAGCAGCAGCTTGAAGGCCGTGGCCCAGCGGACCTTCTCCACCAGGACGGCCAGGATGAGCCCGAGGCCGGTCAGCAGGGCCGGTGCCACGACGACCCAGATGGCCGTGTTGCGCACGGCGTTGAGGGTGGCCGGGTCGCTGAACATCTCGGCGTAGTTGTCGCCGCCGACGAAGGTCGTCCCGGAGGCGTCGAAGAAGCTGCGGCCGATGCTGAACAGCACCGGGTAGACGACGAGCGCGCCGAGCAGCAGCAGCGCGGGCAGCACGAACAGCAGGGCGATGACCTTGCCGCGCCGGCGCAGGCGCCGCGTGCGGTCGGCGATCGTGCCGGGCGGCGGGGGGCTCGTCTCTTTCACGAGGGTCGCTGTCATGGCGTATCAGTCCTGGTACGCCTTGGCCGCCGCGGCCTCCAGCTTCGCCGCGGTGCCCTTCGGGTCGGACGGGTCGCGCAGGAAGTCCTGGAGCAGCTTCCACTCGCCGGTGCCCTTCGTGCCGCCGAAGGCCGCCGGGGCCTGGTCGGACATGTCGAAGCGGACCGAGTCCCCGGCCTGGACGAGGGACTTGGCGGTGGCGCGGGTGACGTCGTCGCCGTACTTGGCGAGGTCGAGCTCCTTGTTCGGGGAGAGGAAACCGCCGGCCTCGGCCCACACCGCGGAGGCCTCCGGCGTGGCCAGGTACTCCGTGAGAGCCTGCGCGGCCTTCTGGTTCTTGCCGTCCTTCAGGACGGCGGCCGCGTCACCGCCGCTGACGACCGGCGCCTCACCGCCGCCGACCGCGGGGAACGGGAAGAAGTTCGCGTCCTTCCCGACGGTCTTGCCGAACTGGTCCTTGGCGACGCCTGCGACGAAGTCGCCCTCGTAGACCATGCCGGCCTCGGGCTCCGGCCCGAAGACCTTCTCCACGGAGCCGGGGAAGTCGGTGTTCAGCGCGCCCTTCTGGCCGCCGGCGATGAGCTGCTTGTCCTTGAAGAGCTTGCCGAGCGTGGTGAGGGCGTCGACGACCGACGCGTCGGTCCACTTCAGCTTGTGCGCGGCGAGGGCGTCGTACTTCTCGGGTCCGGCCTGGGACAGGTAGACGTTCTCGAACCAGTCGGTGAGGGTCCAGCCGTCCTGTCCGGCGACGGAGAACGCGGCGAGCCCGGAGTCGGACACGGTCTGCCCGGCCTTCAGCATCTCGTCGTACGACTTCGGCGGCTTCACGCCGGCCTGGGCGAGGGCGTCGGGGCTGTACCAGACGGTCGACTTGTGGGCGGCCTTGAAGTACAGGCCGTAGAGGGTTCCGTCGACGCTGCCGTACTCCTTCCACACGGGGGCGTATCCCGCGTCCACGGACTGCTCGGTCTTCTTCGACAGCGGCTTCAGCCAGCCCTTGGCGGCGAACTGCTTGAGGACGCCGACCTGCGGGACCATCACGACGTCGGGGGCGTTGCCGCCCTCGATCTTGCTGCCGACGACGGTGGAGACGTTGTCGCCGGTGGACGTGAACTGCGTCTTGGCGCCGGTCTTCTCGGTGAAGGCGTCCAGCACCTTCTGGAAGTTCTTCTGCTCGGTGCCGGACCAGACGCCGGCCACGGTGACCGTCTGGCCGCTGAGGGCCTTGTCGCCGCCGCCGGCCGTGACGGGGCCGCCGCCGCAGGCGGTCGCGCCGAGCGCGAGGGCGAGGGCGGTGCAGCCGGCGAGCAGGGTGGTACGTCGTCGCATCATCGTTGATGTCCCTTCGGGGAGTTGACTTGCGGGGAGTTCAGGAACGGATCCACCAGGCGGCCGTGGAGCCGGGCAGTACCCCGGCGGGGCAGGGGCCGCTGGCGAGCAGTGGGGTGCCGGAGACCGGCGCGGGGGTGGGTGCCGTACCGAAGTTGACGGCGCACACCAGGTCGTCGCCGCGGGCGAAGGCCAGGACGCCGGGCGGGGCGTCCAGCCAGCGCAGGGTGCCCTCGCCCAGCTGGGGCAGGGTGCCGCGCAGTTGGAGGCCGTCGCGGTACAGGTGCCAGAAGGAGCGGGTGTCGGCGAGGGCGCGGTCGGTGGCGTACTCGGCGAAGTACTCCGGCTGCGGCAGCCACGGCTTGGCGCTCTCCTCGCCGGAGGTGAAGCCGAAGGGGGACGCCTGCCCCGACCAGGGCAGCGGCACCCGGCAGCCGTCACGGATCCGGGCCCGGCTGCCGGTGCGGTGGAAGATCGGGTCGGTGAGCACGTCGTCGGGCAGGTCGACGACCTCGGGCAGGCCGAGCTCCTCGCCCTGGTAGATGTAGGCGGCGCCGGGCAGTGCCAGCATCAGCAGCGCGGCGGCGCGGGCCCGGGCGGCCCCGAGGCCGCTGCCCTCCGTGGCGGGTTCGCCGTAGCGGGTGACGGTGCGGACCTGGTCGTGGTTGTTGAGGACCCAGGTGACCGTCGAGCCGGTCCCGGCGATGTCCTGCATGGCCTCGGAGATGACCTTCTGGAAGGCCTCGGGGTCCCAGGGTGCGCTGAGCAGGTCGAAGAAGAAGGCCTGGTGGAGTTCATCGGGGCGGACGTACTGGGCGTGCTCGCGGGCGGTCGGGACGGAGACCTCGCCGACGAGGAGGCGTTCGCGGCCGTCGCGCTCGGTGTACTCCTCGCATATGGAGCGCCAGCGCCGCCACACCTCGTGCACCTCGGGCTGGTTCCAGGCGAGCGGGTTGACCGAGTCGCGGGTGCGGGCGTCGGCCTCCGGGTCGTCGGAGTCGGGCAGTTCGGGGTGCTTGTAGAGGCCGGCGGCGACGTCGATGCGGAAGCCGTCGACACCCCGGTCCAGCCAGAACCGCAGGACCCGGTCGAACTCGGCGGCGACCTCCGGGTCGCGCCAGTTCCAGTCGGGCTGCTCGGGCGTGAACATGTGCAGGTACCACTGGCCGGGCCGCCCGTCCGCCTCGGTCACCCGGCTCCACGCCGGGCCGCCGAACATCGCGTGCCAGTTGTTGGGCGGCTCGTCGCCGTCCGGGCCGCGGCCGTCGGCGAAGTGGAAACGGGCGCGGGCCTCGCTGCCGGGAGACGCGGCGAGGGCCTCGCGGAACCAGAGGTGCTCGCTGGAGCAGTGGTTCGGGACGATGTCGAGCAGCACCTTCACGCCGAGCCGCCGCGCGGCGCCCACCAGCAGGTCGAACTCGGCGAGGTCGCCGAAGAGCGCATCGACGTCGCAGTAGTCGGCCACGTCGTAGCCGTGGTCGTGCTGCGGCGAGGGATAGAAGGGGCTCAGCCAGATCCCGTCGACGCCGAGCTTCTTCAGATACGGCAGTCCGGCCCGGACGCCGGCGAGATCGCCGATGCCGTCGCCGGTGCTGTCGAGGAAGCTGCGGACGTACACCTGATAGATCACTGCGTCACGCCACCAGTGGTGCCTGTTCAACCCATCGACCTGTCTCTGTGGAGGGCAGCGGTTATGCATGCATGTTAAGTAGGCATGTCGAGAGGGTGTCAATGAAAAGACGGAAGCTACTGAGGAGTTGAAATAGTAAAATTGGGTGCCAATCGGGCATATCTCAGCCAGATGAGACGTCCGCGTTACCTAACAAGTAACTAGAAGCGCCCTAGCCGCGCGAGATGACGGCGAGCTCCCGTGCCAGACGGCGCACCGCTGCCGTCGGCGTCTCGTGCCCGGCCATCGCGTCGTGCACGACCGCCTGGACGACCAGGCTGACCTGGTCGTAGCGCGGGCTCTTGGGGCGCGGTGCGGCGGCGAGCACGCTCTCGCGCAGGGTCGGCAGGTACGGGAACCTGCGGATGAGCCGCGGGTCGGTGTAGAGATCGGCCCGTACGGGCGGAAGCGCGCCACGGGTGAGGACCTGCCGCTGGACGCGCTCGCTGGTGAGGTACGCGATCAGGCGGGCGGCCGAGTCGGGATGCCGGGCGTGGCTGCTGACGGCCAGGTTGGATCCGCCGAGGACGCTCGTCCCCGGCCCGTCCCGTCCGGGCAGCGGCACGGCGCCGATCTTCCCGGCGACCTGGGAACCCGGGGCGGAGGCGCCGACGTACGCGTACGGCCAGTTCCGCAGGAAGAGCAGCCGGCCGTCCTGGAAGGCCTGCTTGGACTCCTCCTCCTTGTAGGCCAGCGCCTCTTTCGGGATCCAGCCCTCCCGCGCTCCGCGGGCCAGGAACCCGATGCCCTCGCGGGCCGCCGCCGAGTCGACGGTGACACGTTCGCCCTCGTCGCCGAGGATCGAGCCGCCCGCCGAGTAGACGGCCTCGGCCGCGTTGACCGTGAGGCCCTCGTAGGGCAGGAACTGCCCGGCGTAGCCGTCGAGGCCGTACTTCGGGGCGATGGTCTTCGCGTACCGCTCCAGCTCCGCCCAGGTGCGCGGCGGCGCGACGCCCTCCTTGGCGAGGACGTCCTTGCGGTAGAGGAGCAGGCCGGCGTTGGTGACGTACGGGACGGCGTACAGCTGTCCGTCGTAGGTCGCCGTGTCGACGACCGGCGGGAGGAAGGTCTTCAGCGGGAAGCGGTCGCGGGGCAGGGGCCTGATCCAGCCCGCGGCGGCGAACTCCGAGGTCCAGTTGACGTCGATGTTGAGCACGTCGAACCGGCTGCGGTCGCCGTCGCGCAGGTCGGTGGCCATCTGCGCCTGGGTCTCGTCGGCCGAGTCGGGCAGCTCGACGAGGGTCACCCTCTCGCCGGGGTGGGTTCGGTTCCAGCCCTCCAGCAGGGGGCCGAGATAGCCGGTGAGGTCTCCGGCGGTGGCCAGGGTGAGCGGTCCGCGGCCTCCGTCGGCCGGCTCGCCCGCCTGTGCTCCGGCGGCGACGTAGCCGGTCATGACCACGACGAGAACGAGAAGGCCCCTACCCGCGGCATGGATCCACCGCATAGGTTCCTCCCTGTACACCGGCGACGGGCTCCCTTGCCCGGAATCAGAGGCCATGTATACCTGTTAGGTATGGGCGATACTAGGGTCTGGAGCACATTGACCGGACAGGAGGACTGCACGCGTGCGCCTGCACCTCCTGGCACTCCTCGCCCGCGGCCCCGCCCACGGCTACGAGCTCAAGCAGGACCTTGAGCAACTGCTGGGCTCCGCGTACCCTCAGCCGAATGTCGGCCAGATCTATGTGACCCTCGGCCGCCTCGAGAAGTCGGGACTGATCGAGGGCGAGGACGTGGCGCAGTCCAGCCGGCCCAATAAAAAGGTCTACCACCTCACCGACGCCGGGCGGGAGGCGCTGCGCGCCTGGTTCGAGGAACCCGAGGACGAGCCGCGGGTACGGGACGACTTCTTCATGAAGCTGGCGCTCGCTCCGCAGACCGGGCTCGCCGACCAGATCTCCCTGATCAACCACCAGCGGCGCCAGTATCTGAACACCATGCGGCAGCTGTCGAAGCTGGCCGCCGCCGAAGACCGCGACAACCGCATCGCGCATCTGCTGATAGAGGGCGCGATGCTGCACCTGCAGGCCGATCTCGACTGGCTGGAGCGGTGCCAGGAAGAGCTGGAGGAGCTGGAGTGAGCGACGACCGTCCCGCTCCTGTGCTGCGCGCCGAGGGGCTGGTGAAGACGCACCACGGCGAGGGCGCGCCCGCCCATGCCGTGCGCGGGGTCGACCTGTGCGTACGGACGGGCGAGTTCGTGGCGATCACCGGCCCGTCCGGCGCCGGGAAGTCGACGCTGCTGCATCTGCTGGGCGGGCTCCAGCGGCCGGACGCGGGCCACCTCTGGCTCGACGGCGAGTCCACCGACACCTACAGCGAGGCCCGCTGGGCGGTGGAGCGCAGGAAGCGGATCGGGATCGTCTTCCAGTTCTTCAACCTCGTGTCCAACCTGTCCGTCGCCGACAACGTGGAGCTGCCCGCCCTGCTCGCCGGGAGCTCGCCGAAGCGGGCGCGCACCGAGCGCGAGCAGCTGCTCGGCGAGCTGGGCCTGACGGGCAAGGAGCGCAGCATGCCGGGCGAGCTGTCCGGCGGTGAGCAGCAGCGGGTCGCCCTGGCCCGGGCCCTGGTCAACCATCCCCCGCTGCTGCTGGCCGACGAACCGGCCGGCAGCCTCGACAGCAAGGGCACCCGCGAGGTGATGCGGCTGCTGTCCCGCTTCCACCAGCGCGGCCAGACGATCCTTCTGGTCACGCATGACGCGCGGCTGGCGAGCGCCGCGGACCGGGTGATCAGCTTCTTCGACGGCCGGATCGCCGACGACGCGGAACTCGACGGCGGCACCCCACCGCGCCGGTCCGGCATCTCCGGTGTGCTGGAACTCAAGGACTGACATGCGGGTGTACGACGGCTGCCCGGCGTCCGGGCCGAGAGGCTGAGGCCCGTGCGAGCCACCCTGCGCTGGGCACACTCCGATCTGCGCACGCACCGCGGCGAGGCGCTGTTCCTCGTCCTCGCCACCGCGGGCATCGTCGCGTCGCTGCTGCTGGCCACGGCCCTGTTCGGGTACGCGACCAACCCCTGGCAGCGCGTGTTCACGCAGTCGCACGGAGCGCATGTGTGGCTGCACACCGACACCGCCGCCGACACCGGGAAACTGGCCGGGCTGGACGGCGTCGACTCCGTCGCCGGGCCCTATCCCAGCGCCGCCGCCACCGTCTCCTCACGGGGCAGCCGCGCCGCCGTGGAGCTGCGCGGCACTCCGGAACGCCCCTCCGTCGGCCGCCCGCCGCTCGTCTCCGGCCACTGGCTCGACCCCTCGACGCCGAACGGTGTGGTCCTCGAGAGCCGTCTCGCCCGCGCGCTGCTGGCCGAGCCCGGCGACACCCTCACCGTGCCCGGAACCGCCCGCGAGCTGACCGTCGTCGGGCTCGCCGACAGCGCCGAGCCGCGCTACCGGCCCGGTGAGCAGCCGGGCCTGGTGTGGGCCCTGCCGTCGGCCGTGCCGGACCCCGGCGGCCAGGTGATCGGGCTGCGCCTGACGGACCCCGGCGACACCTCCTACGTCGTGCAGCGTGCCGTGACCGTGCTGGGAGCCGGGGCGATCGGCGAGGTCTCCACCTGGCAGCAGGCACGCGCCGAGGCGCAGGGCGACAACCGGCTCCTCGGCCAGGTGCTGGGCCTGTTCGGACTGGGCGCGCTGGTCGCCGCCGGGCTCGCCGTGCACGGGGCGATCAGCACCCGTATCCGCGGCCATCTGCGGGACCTCTCCGTGCTGAAGGCGATCGGCTTCACCCCGGGGCAGGTGGTCCGCGTCTTCCTGCTCCAGCACCTCGCCTACGCCCTGCTGGGCGCCGTGGCCGCCGCCGCGCTCGCCGAGGCCCTGGGCAGCCGGATCCCCGGGCGGCTCGGGGACGCGGTCGGCGTGTGGCAGGGCCTTCCCGGGCACACCGTGGCGCTGGTCGTGGTCCCGGTGGGCGCGGTGCTGTTCATCGGCGCGACCACCGGCCTGGCCGCGTGGCGGGCGGGACGGGTGCCGCCGGTGCCGGTGCCGAGGCCGGCGGCGGCGCTGGGCGGGCGGTTGACCGGCACGAGGGGCCGGAGCCGGCGCGCCGGCGGCCTGCGCCGCTTCCTCGGACTCCCGCCCGCGGCTCCAGGCACCGGACAACTGTCCGGCGTGGCCCGCCGGGCACTCGGCCTGCGGATTCCGCCCGCGCTGGTGCTGGGCTGGCACAAGGCGTTCACCCGCCGCTCCCGGTCTCTGGCCACGGTCGCCCGCCTCACGCTGCCGCTGCTGCTGATCGTCGTGGCGATGAGCGCGTGGACCACCATCGACCGCTTCCACAGCGAGCCGGAGCAGATCGGCCTGCCCACCACGCTCAGCGTCCGTGCCGACACCGGCCTGAGCGAACGGCAGACCCGCACCCTCCTGGAACACGACCCGCAGGTCGCCGCCGCCTACCCCGGCGTCGAGACGGCCGCCCTGGTCCCGGGCCAGACGGCGACCATCGCCCTGCGCGGCCTCGGCACCCACCAGGACCCCTACCCGTACACCCTCGCCGAGGGCCGCGCCGCCCGCGGCGCCGACGAGGCGGTGGCCGGGCAGGGGCTGCTCGACCTGCTGGACGTGCGCGTCGGCGACTGGGTGCGGATGACCGTCGGCGACCAGCCGCAGATCCTGCACATCGTGGGCCGCAGCATCGAGCCGGAGAACGCCGGCCGGGTCATCTCCACGTCCCTCGACACCCTCCGCGCGAACGATCCCGGGCTCCGCCCGACCCTCTACGAGCTGCGGCTGGACCCCGGCGCCGACCCGGGGGAGGTCGCCGACCGGCTCGCCACGGCCGGGCGCGGCCATCTGGACGTGCACACCGTGGCCAACCCCGCCGACGGTCTCTCGCCGCTGCGCGCCGTCGTCGCCGGGCTGATCGCCGTGCTCGCCCTCATCGGTCTCATCGAACTGCTGACCGCGATCGGCGGCGCCGTCCGCGAGGGCGAACGGGACCTGCTGGCACTGAAGGCCATCGGCCTGTCCCCCCGCCAGATCACGGCGATCACGGTCACGGCCACCGGCTGTACGGCCCTGGCTGCCGTGCTCGCCGCCGCCGCCCTGGGTCTGCCGCTCGCCCACTGGCTCATCGACGCCCAGGGCAGATCGAGCGGGATCGGCGCGGGGATCGCCCAGGGCCCGTCGGTCCTCCTCATGCTGCCACTGGGGGCGGCGGCGGTGCTCTGCGCGGCCGCGCTGGCCGCCCTGCCCGCGGCCCGCGCGGCACGCCGCCGGCTCGCGGACACGCTGAGCGCGGTCGCCTGACCTCGACTTCGGCGGCTTCGCCGGTCAGCCGCCGTAGGGCCGCTGCGGGTTGTACGGCGGCTGAGGGTGTGGCGCGTAGGGGTTGCCGTACGGATTGTTGTACGGGTTCCCCCGCGGCGGCAGGTACGGCTGCCCCGCCGGGGGCATCCCCGGCGGCACGGGCGGGGACATCGGCGGAACGGGGCCGGGGGCCGGTGCCAGGGTCGCCGGGTGTGCCTTCAGCCGGATCCCGTACCGCCGCCTCAGCCGCCCCATCTCCAGCGACGCGATCGCGGTGACCGTCACCGGAGCGCCCAGGATGAAGACGATGCCCAGCGTGAGGCTGAGCCCGTGCAGATCACCGGTGACCAGGTCCGGGACGGCCATCAGCCAGCTCGTCACCATGGCGAGCAGCGGTGGCAGACAGCGGTGCACGGCAGCCGTGCCGAAGAAGTTGCCGGAGACCCGCACCGCCCCGTAGGCCGTGAAGATGAGCATCCACATCATGGTCACGCCGACCCCGATGATCACGGCGGGGTGCGCCGACCCGTTCACCGTCTGCACCAGCACGAGCAGGGCGGCCACACATCCGACGAACAGCACCAGCAGCTTGAGGGAGTTGAGCAGCTGCACCCGCAACTGCCGTACGGTGCCGCCGCGCCGCCAGACGTAGAGCATCGCCCCGACCGTCAGCGGCGTGAGGAAGAGCAGGACGACCGAGGCGGTCATCGCGTTCTCCAGCAGTTCCGTGAAGTCGAAGCCGCCCTGGAGGAAGGTGTAGACGCCGAGGGACGCGACCGCGCCTGCGATGACCCGGAACTTCTTGAGCTGCTCCACGGACGGATCGAGCGAATCCGGTATCCACGCCGGGTGGAACACGGCCCGAGCCACGTCCTGGGGCTTCAACAGGGACCGGGCCGTCAGCGTGCCGCCCGTCCAACTTCCGCGTGTGCGTGCCACTTCGCGCTCCCCCGAGCACTCGCTGTCATGATCGCCCGGAGTCTACGGGACGCGGACGGCGTCCCACCGTCCGCGTCCACTGTCCGGAAGCCGTCACTCCCGGCCGCGCAACTCCCGGTAGGCCGCGACCAGCGCCTTCGTGGAGGCGTCCAGACCCTCGACCTCGGCGCCCTCGGTCAACGCGGGCTCGACACGCTTGGCGAGGACCTTGCCCAGCTCCACGCCCCACTGGTCGAAGGAGTCGATGTTCCACACCGCACCCTGCACGAACACCTTGTGCTCGTAGAGGGCGACGAGCTGGCCGAGGACGGACGGCGTCAGCTCGGGCGCCAGAATCGTGGTCGTCGGGTGGTTGCCCTGGAACGTCTTGTGCGGCACCAGCTCCTCCGGAACCCCCTCGGCCCGTACCTCCTGCGGCGTCTTGCCCAAGGCGAGCGCCTGCGTCTGGGCGAAGAAGTTGGCCATCAGCAGGTCGTGCTGCGCCTTGAGTTCGTCGCTCAGCTCGGCGACCGGCCGTGCGAAGCCGATGAAGTCCGCCGGGATCAGCTTCGTGCCCTGGTGGATGAGCTGGTAGTAGGCATGCTGCCCGTTGGTGCCCGGCGTGCCCCACACCACCGGCCCCGTCTGCCACTCCACCTCATGCCCGTCCCGGTCCACGTACTTGCCGTTGGACTCCATGTCGAGCTGCTGGAGGTAGGCGGTGAACTTGGACAGGTAGTGGCTGTACGGCAGCACCGCGTGCGACTGGGCGTCGTGGAAGTTGCCGTACCAGATGCCCAGCAGGCCGAGCAGCAGCGGCACATTGGACTCGGCGGGCGCGGTCCGGAAGTGCTCGTCGACGATCCGGAACCCGTCGAGCATCTCCCGGAAGCGGTCCGGGCCGATGGCGATCATCAGGGACAGGCCGATCGCGGAGTCGTACGAGTAGCGGCCGCCGACCCAGTCCCAGAACTCGAACATGTTGGCCGTGTCGATGCCGAACCCGGCGACCTTCTCGGCGTTCGTCGACAGGGCGACGAAGTGCCGGGCGACGGCGGCCTCGTCACCGAGCGCGGCCAGCAGCCAGCCGCGGGCGGAGGTGGCGTTGGTGACCGTCTCGATGGTGGTGAAGGTCTTGGAGGCGACGACGAACAGCGTCTCCGCCGGGTCCAGGTCCCTCACCGCCTCGTGCAGGTCGGCGCCGTCCACGTTCGACACGAAGCGGAACGTCATCGAGCGGTCCGTGTAGGCGCGCAGCACCTCGTACGCCATCGCGGGGCCGAGGTCGGAGCCGCCGATGCCGATGTTGACGACGTTGCGGATGCGCTTGCCGGTGTGGCCGGTCCACTCCCCGGAGCGGACGCGGTCGGCGAAGCCGGCCATCTTGTCGAGCACGGCGTGCACACCCGGCACCACGTTCTCGCCGTCGGCCTCGATCACCGCGTCCCTCGGGGCGCGCAGCGCGGTGTGCAGCACGGACCGGTCCTCGGTGGTGTTGATCTTCTCCCCGCGGAACATGGCGTCCCGGAGCCCGAAGACATCGGTGGCGGCGGCCAGTTCCCGCAGCAGTCGCAGGGTGTCGTCGGTGACGAGGTGCTTGGAGTAGTCGACGTACAGGTCACCGACCCGGAGGGCGTACGCGGTGCCGCGGCCGGGCTCGGCGGCGAACAGCTCGCGCAGCCTGACCTCGCCCAGCTCCTCGCGGTGCTTGGCCAGTGCCGTCCACTCGGGCGTCTGGTTGAGCCTGGTACGGCCGTCTGCGTTCATCTCGGACTTCAGCCTTCTTTCCTGTCCTGCCTGCGCACCTTGCCCCGCTGCCGGTCCCAACCTAATTGATCAGCGCGTGGCCTCGGTCGTCGTGGCACCGTCGTCCGGTTCAACAACAGATACGTTCGCGTGGAGCGTGGGTATCAGCGCGATGACGGCCAGGAGGAAGAATGCGGCGGTGAGCAGGGGCGGGGTGTTCGGCCCCCAGGCGGTGGCGACGGCTCCGCCCAGCAGGGCGCCGAGGGGTACTCCGGCGAAGGCCAGGGTGCGGAAGGCCGAGCTGACCCGGCCCAGCAGCTCGGCGGGGCTGCGCTCCTGCATCAGCGTCGTCGTGTTGACGTTCCACACCATGCCCATGAGCCCGAAGACGGCCAGCATCCCCACCAGCACGGTCAGGCTGCGCACGGTGCCCATGACGACGAGGGCCGCGGTCTGCGCCGATCCGGCGAGCAGCACCGACCGCAGCCGGCCGAGCCACGCGACCAGCCGGCTGTTCACCACTCCCCCGGCCAGGCCGCCCAGGGTGAAGGCGGTGCCCGCCGCCGCGTAGCCCGCGGGGCCCGCCTCCAGCCAGTCGGTGACGAGGACGACCAGCAGGGCGAGCAGGGTGCCCATGCCGATGTTGCACAGGGCCGTGGCGGCGCACAGGATGCGCAGGGCGCTGTCGCGCCACAGGGCGCGCAGCCCCTGCGCGATCTCGCGGCGCAGGGTGCTGCCCGCCGGCCTCGGCTCACGGTCGGTCCCGTCGGCCGGCAGTGTGGCGATCAGCGCGGCGGCCACCAGGAAGGTCACCGCGTCGGCCGCGAAGGGCACTGCGGCCCCCGCCGCCAGCAGCAGCGGCACGACCGGCCCGCCCAGCAGGCCGCCCGCGACGCGCTGGCCGGTCATCAGCCGGGCGTTGGCACCGCCCAGCGCGTCCCGGTCGACCAAGGCGGGCAGCAGCGCGGTCGCGGCGTTGTCGAAGAGGGTCTGGAGGGTGGTGAGCGCCGCGGCCAGCACGATGAGCAGGCCGATCGAGGCGTGGCCGAGCGCGACGGCCACGGCGAAGGCGGCGACCAGCAGACCGCGTAACGCATCCACCATCCACATGGCGCGCCGCTGGTCCACGCGGTCGGCGACGGCCCCGCCGAGCAGTCCGAAGACGATCCAGGGCAGATAGCCGCAGGCCGTGACGGAGGCGATGAGCAGCGGCTCGTCGGTCAGTGTGACGGCCAGCAAGGGCAGCGCGGCCGTACGCAGCGCGTCACCGAAGCTGGACAGGACGGCAGCGCTCCACAGCCGTCCGAAACCCCCACGCCACACGGGCGTGCGCACGCTCCCCACCTCGGCCGTCGCCACTGTCCCCCCCCCCTCACGGTTCGCCCGATGCACAAACCGTAGAGGGCACCACTGACAATCGGTCCGCGAGCGGACCGCGGCGGGGCTCGGAAACCAGCTCCGGCCGGGCACCTGCTGGTGCCCGGCCGGTCTCGTTTTCTAGATCTCGCCCCGCAGTTTGGCGAGCGCCTCGGCGAGGATCGCCTCGCCGTCCGCGTCGCTGCGCCGCTCCCGCACATACGCCAGGTGCGTCTTGTAGGGCTCGGTGCGCGGCGGGTCCGGCGGGTTGTCCCGGTCCTGGCCGGCCGGGAATCCGCAGCGGGGACAGTCCCAGGTTTCGGGCACCTGCGCGTCGCTGGCGAAGCTCGGCTGGGTCTCGTGTCCGTTGGAGCACCAGAAGGAGATGCGCAGCCGCGGCGCGGACTCGCCGCGCTCGGCCTCGCCCATCGGCCCCGCCCCGACCCGGCTTCCCCGGATCGCGTTGCCACTTGCCACGGTCGTAACTCCCTGCGTGATGGTGCCGCGAAGCGAGTCGGCGTTCCGCTTCGCCGCGAGCGCCTCAGTCTACGTAAGGCCCAACGCGCGTCCAGTGATTGGAGTTACAACCCTCACACGAAGACGCAAGCCCCATGATAGGCCGCGCTCAGCGGCGCGTACCGAACATGGGGCTTGCGAACGAGTTCCGTGCGGCTTGCGTCTCGGTCAGTTGTTCACCTTCATCAGGATGCCGAGCACGACAATGCACGCGAACCATCCCAGACCGACCACAACGGTGATCCGGTCGAGGTTGCGCTCGGCGACCGAGGAGCCGCCGACGGAGGACTGCATGCCGCCACCGAACATGTCGGAGAGGCCGCCGCCCTTCCCCTTGTGCATCAGCACCAGCAGCATCAGCAGCAGGCTGAAGACGATCAGGGCGATCGAGAACCCCAAAACCACGGCTGGACCAACTTCCTCGGATTCGGATGGACGACGCGGGGCCCAGCACAGTGCTGGACCCCGCAAGGGTACGACGGATCGCCGCTACCGCATACTCACTGGTCGCGGAAGCGCACGATCTTGACGAACTCGTCGGCGTCCAGCGAGGCGCCGCCGACCAGGGCGCCGTCGATGTCGGCCTGGGCCATGATCTCGGCGACGTTGCCCGCCTTGACCGAGCCGCCGTACTGGATGCGGACCTTGTCGGCCAGGTCCTGCGAGTACAGCTCGGCGATCTTGCCACGGATCGCGGAGCAGACCTCCTGGGCGTCCCCGGCTCCGCAGACCTTGCCGGTGCCGATGGCCCAGACGGGCTCGTAGGCGATCACGATGGTCTCGGCCTGCTCGGCGGGGAGGTCCTTCAGACCGCCCTCGACCTGGGCGAGGGTGTGGGAGACGTGGTTGCCCGCCTCGCGGATCTCCAGCTCCTCGCCGACGCACAGGATGGGCGTCAGACCGTGCTTGTAGGCGGCCTTGACCTTGGCGTTCACCAGCTCGTCGGTCTCGGCGTGGTACTGGCGCCGCTCGCTGTGGCCGATCGCGACGTACGAGCACTTGAGCTTGGCCAGCATCGGGCCGGAGATCTCGCCGGTGAAGGCACCGCCGTCGTGCGCCGAGATGTCCTGGGCACCGTACTTGATCTTGAGCTTGTCGCCGTCGACCAGGGTCTGCACGGAGCGCAGGTCGGTGAAGGGCGGCAGGACGGCGACCTCGACGGCCTCGTAGTCCTTGTCGGCCAGGGCGAAGGCGAGCTTCTGGACGTGGGCGATGGCCTCGAGGTGGTTGAGGTTCATCTTCCAGTTGCCCGCCATCAGCGGCGTGCGCGCGGTCATGTGGGTCAGTCCTCCAGTGCGGCGAGGCCGGGGAGCGTCTTGCCCTCTAGGTATTCGAGGGAGGCGCCGCCACCGGTCGAGATGTGGCCGAATGCCGTCTCGTCGAAGCCCAGGGTGCGCACGGCGGCGGCGGAGTCGCCACCGCCGACCACGGTGAAGCCCTTGGATTCGACGAGGGCCTGGGCGACCGCCTTGGTGCCCTCGGCGTAGTCGGGGTGCTCGAAGACGCCCATGGGTCCGTTCCAGAAGACGGTGGCGGCGTCGGCGAGCTTGGACGCGTACAGCTTGCAGGTCTCGGGCCCGTTGTCGAGGCCCATCCGGTCGGCCGGGATGGCGTCCGCGGCGACGGTCGTGGGGTTGGCCGGGGCCTTGGTCTTCAGGTCCGGGAACTCGGTCGCGACGAGGATGTCCACCGGCAGGACCAGCTCGACGCCGGTCCTCTCGGCCCGTTCCATGTACTCCTGGACAGCGGGGATCTGGTCCTCCTGAAGGAGGGAGATGCCGACCTCGTAGCCCTTGGCCTTGAGGAAGGTGTAGGTCATGCCGCCGCCGATGAGGATGCGGTCGGCCTTGCCGAGCAGCTGGTCGATCACGGCGAGCTTGTCGGAGACCTTGGCCCCGCCGAGCGCGACGACGTAGGGCCGCTCGACCTCGTCGGTGAGCTTCTTGAGGACGCCGACCTCGGTCGCGATGAGGTAGCCGGCGTAGTGCGGCAGCCGGGCCGGGAGGTCGTACACGGAGGCGTGCTTGCGGTGTACGGCTCCGAAGCCGTCGCCGACGTAGACGTCGGCAAGGTCTGCGAGCCGGTCGGCGAAGGCGCCGCGCTCGGCGTCGTCCTTGCTCGTCTCGCCGGCGTTGAAGCGCAGGTTCTCGACGACGGCGACCTGGCCGTCGGTCAGCGCGGCGACGGTGGCCTGGGCGGACTCGCCGACCGTGTCGGTCGCGAAGGCCACGTCGGCGCCGAGGAGTTCACCGAGGCGCGCCGCAGCGGGGGCGAGGGAGAAGGCCGGGTCCGGGGCGCCCTTGGGGCGGCCCAGGTGGGAGGCGACGACCACGCGGGCGCCCGCCTCGGCGAGGGCCTTGACCGTGGGCAGCACGGCGCGGATGCGGCCGTCGTCGGTGATCGCCGTGCCGTCCAGCGGCACGTTCAGGTCGGCGCGGACGAAAGCCCGCTTGCCCGCGACCCCTTCGGCGAGGAGTTCGTCGATCGTCTTCATGAGGGGACTCCTGAAAGAGCTCGTGATCGCTCGTAAGCGCTCGTGATCGAACAGCTCTGATCTGTACGTGCGTCAGGGCTCGGACAGCGCGTCCTCGCGCTGACCGAGCCCTGCTCTCACATGGTCGTGCCTGCTCGATTGATCAGAGCTGGTTGCCGACGAAGACCGTAAGGTCGACGAGGCGGTTGGAGTAGCCCCACTCGTTGTCGTACCAGCCGAGGATCTTCACCGAGTTGCCCTCCTGGACCATGGTCAGGGAGGAGTCGAAGGTGCAGGAGGCCGGGTCGCTGACGATGTCCGAGGAGACGATCTGGTCCTCGGTGTAGGCCAGGTAGCCCTTGAGGTCGCCGTCCTCGGACGCCTTCTTGAACGCGGCGTTGACCTCGTCCTTGGTGACCTCGCGCTGCAGCGTCACGACCAGGTCGGTGGCCGAGCCGGTCGGGACCGGGACGCGCATCGCGATGCCGTCGAGCTTGCCCTTCAGCTGCGGCAGCACCAGCGCGGTGGCCTTCGCGGCACCCGTGGTGGTCGGGATGATGTTCTCGGCGGCGGCGCGGGCGCGACGCAGGTCCGAGTGCGGGAAGTCCAGGATGCGCTGGTCGTTGGTGTACGCGTGGACCGTCGTCATCAGGCCCTTGACGATGCCGAAGTTCTCGTCGAGGACCTTGGCCATCGGCGCCACACAGTTGGTGGTGCAGGAGGCGTTGGAGATGACGTGGTGGTTCGCCGGGTCGTACTTGTCCTGGTTGACACCCATCACGATGGTGATGTCCTCTTCCTTGGCCGGAGCCGAGATGAGGACCTTCTTGGCGCCGCCGGTGAGGTGCTTGGCGGCGTCGGCCTTCTTCGTGAAGATGCCGGTCGACTCGATGACGATGTCGACGCCCAGCTCGCCCCACGGGATGTCGGCGGGGTTGCGCTCGGAGAGCACCTTGATGGTGTGGCCGTCGACCGTGATCGTGTCTGCGGTGTGCGACACCTCTGCCTTGAGGCGGCCCAGGATGGTGTCGTACTTGAGCAGATGAGCGGTGGTCGCGGTGTCACCCAGGTCGTTGACAGCCACGATTTCGATGTCCGCACCCTGCTCCAGCAGCGCACGGAAGTAGTTGCGGCCGATGCGGCCGAAGCCGTTGATGCCTACGCGGATCGTCACGAACCGATCTCCTCGTTGGTACGCCGGCCATGAAGAGCCGGCGAGCTCTGTTTGGGATGTCCCCGACCGCCTACGACCCTACCTCCCTGAGCCCCAGGTGGTGACATCCAGATGCCCCATACACGGCAGGGCGGTCCGTACCCGCCAGTAGGGGTACGGACCGCCCACCACTGAGAGCAAGATCACTCGATTTCGCTACACGAAGCGCATCCCTGTTGACCAGGGACGTCACCCTTTCAGGTAAGGGGTGTCACCCGTCCAGGGAAGCGAGCGCCTTCCTCATCAGTGCCGTCCGGTCGGCCGCCGCGGCGACGTGCTCCAGGCCGAAGCCCAGCAGCACGGTGTCGTCCGTGGTGACCGCGCCGAATGTCCGGAACAGCGCCCCGGTGCGCGTCCAGTCCTTGAGGACGGCCGGGCTGCCCGCGGGCGGGCCGGCCGTCTTCCAGGCGCCGAGGGAGGTCTCGAAGCCCTCGGTCTCCTTCGCCGTGCCGCCGACGACGAGCGCGGCGTCGTCGGCGAGGACGCCGCGCCCGCCGGTGCCCGGGTCGGTGACGTAGCTGATCGACAGCTCGACCGTCTTGCCGGCATAGGCGCTCAGGTCGTAGTTCACCTGCTGCCAGCCGCTGGAGGCGCCGGTGAGGCTGTGCCACTGGCCGGAGCTGCCGGCCGCGGTGCAGCCGTCGTCCGTCAGGGTGAGGTAGCGCTTCAGCCAGGGGTGCTCATTGACGTAGAAGCCGGCCGCGCACTCCTCCGGCACGGTGGCCTTGGTGGCGCCGCCCGCCTCGGGCAGGGTCGTCCAGTCGTCGGCGCCGGTGGTGTGGGCCTCGACCAGGACGTGGTCGTAGCCGGGCTCGGTGTCCCACAGCAACTGGGTGCGCAGCGTGGGCTTGTCCGCCGCCGTGGTGCCGGTGAGGTCCACGGTGCGGGTGAGGCGCTTGTAGCCGTCGTTGGTGTGGACGGCCGCCGCCATGGAGGAGCCCGCGTACGGGCCGTACGGGTTCACCGTGCCGGCGAACTGTCCCGCGCCCTCGCTCGCGAACTGCGGGTACTTGTCGGCGGGCAGTTCGCCGGAGGTGACCGCGTAGGTGCCCGCCTTGTCGAGCGGGTTGCCGGGGGTGCCGGCGAGCGTGCCCGTGAAGCCGCCGAGCCCGCCGGAGCCGGTGAAGCCGGTCGCCCCGGGGGTCGAGGTGCGGCTGTAGGCACCCAGGTAGTACTGGCTGAAGTCGTTCGACAGCGTGCCGCCGCCCAGGTCGACGCTGCCGCCGGCCTGCTCGCCCGCCTCGATCAGCCGGCCGCCCTCGTTGAGGAAGGCCCGCAGCTGGAGCTGGGTGGCGACGCCCGGGACGCCCGCGCCCGTGTAGTGGACGACGGTGTCGAAGTGGCTCAGCACGCCGAGCGCGTCGGGCGCGCCCTGCTTGGCGACGTCCCAGACGGCCGCCTTGCGGCCGTTGGCCTTGAGCGCGTCGACGTAACTCTGTGCCTGCGTGGCGGCGGCGCCTTCCTCGGCGACCACGAGGGTGTTCGCCCTGGGGAGCTCGGCCACGGTGTAGGTGAAGCGCTTGCTGGAGACCGGCTTCCCGTTCTTCGTCTCCCCGGTGAACCACACCTCGACCTTGTCGCCCGGATCGCCGTCCTTGACCTTCGCCCGGTACTCGTCGAAGTAGAGGTTGTCCTCACCGCCGTACGTCTCACCGCCCTTCCAGGGCTTGAGCGCCATGTCCTCGGTGCGGCCGCCGTTGACGCGGTACCTCAGCTCCTTGTCGCGCACGGACTTGCGTGCGACGACGGAGATCTCCTGGTCGGCGCCGCGCGAGTAGGACGTGGAGAAGGCGGCCGGGGTGAAGTCGGCGGCGCTCATGCCGACCGAGGAGGACGGCCGGTCGGGGCGGGCGGCCGACTCGGCGACGGAGAGTGCGAACGGGATGTTCTTCGCGAACTCCTGCTGGATCAGCTTCTCGTCGTCCGGGAAGGTGAAGACCGACCGGCAGTCGGACGCCTTCCACTCGTCGTTCGGGTCGACGTTCGAGGCGGTCGCGCAGGTCGACATCTCAGGGGTGAACATCGCCAGGCCGTTGACGTTCGCCGCGTGGCCGTCGGCCTCGCCGTTCGTCGTGTACAGCTCGGAGGAGACCTGCGGGTGGTAGCCGGGGACCGCCGGGTTCTCGGGCGTGCCGGCGAGCGCCTCGTACAGGACGTCGTCCGGGGTCGGGGTGGCCACCTGCCAGCCGACTCCGTAGAGGATGAGTTCGGCGGCGGAGTGGTAGTTGATGCCGTACGTGAAGCCGATCCGCTTCTGGAAGGCGTCCAGGGCCTTGGTCTCCGGCTCGGAGCCCGGGCTCGCGCCGCGGTAGGTCTCGCTGGTGGGGCTGGGGGACGAGCCCTCGTCGTCGTAGCCCCACTTGTAGGTGAAGTTGCGGTTGAGGTCGACGCCGTCGCCGGTGCCGATGACGCCGTCGCCGTTGTTGTCCCGCAGGTTCTTGCGCCACATGCGGTTGTCGTCGCTCTTGAAGGTGTGGTCGTAGCCGTCGGGGTTGGCCGACAGGAGGAACCACAGCTCCGTGGAGTCGACGATCTTCTTGACGCGCTTGTCCGTCTTGTACTTGTCCAGGTAATGGTGCATCAGGCGCCGGGTCATCTCCGGCGTGATCCACTCGCGCGCGTGCTGGTTGGACATGTAGAGGACGGAGGGCTTGGAGCCGTCCTTCGCCTTCTTCGCGTTCTTGGTGAGCTTCAGGGCGAGGATGTCCTGGCCGCCCACCGTCTTGCCGATGGAGACGACCTTGGTGAGGCCGGGGTGCTGCTGCGCGGCCCGGAGGATCTCCTCCTTCAGGCCACCCCCTCCGCTGTACGGGCGGAACACGCCCTCGGCGGCGTTCTTGACGCGCTTCTCGGCACCTGCGGAGACTTTGTGCTCGGTGAGGCCGACGCCCTGCTTCCGAAGCTTCGTCGCCTGCTGGTCGGTGAGATAGACCTCGACGGTGCCCGTGCCCTTCTCGGGCACCTGCTCGCCGAGTTCGTGGCCGTCCTGACCGGCCGCCAGCAGCAGGGGTACCTGCTTCTGGGTGACCTCGGCCCGGAAGACCTTGACTTCGTCCGAGTCGGACGGGGCCGAACTTCCCGGTTGTGCCTGGGCAATGGGTGCGATGCTCGCTCCGCCGATCAGGAGCGCGCCGACAGCGAGGATCGATCTCGCTCTTCGTCTCATGAACCCCCCTTGCGTGGGTTCGCCACAGCAGCGAACAGATGCCAGGCTCATGACAGTCCATGATCGAGTCAAGAGTGCCTGAACGACACGCAAAAGCCGGTGCCGACCACCCAAGTGGGCGCCGGACACCGGCTGATTGACGGCCTGTGAGGTCAGCCCACGAGGTTGTCGGCGAGTTCGTCGGCGAGGTTGGACTCCGTGCCCGGGATGCCGAGGTCGGAGGCGCGCTTGTCGGCCATGGCCAGCAGGCGGCGGATCCGGCCGGCGACGGCGTCCTTGGTCAGCGGCGGGTCCGCGAGCGCGCCCAGTTCCTCCAGGGAGGCCTGCTTGTGCTCCATGCGCAGCCGGCCGGCGGCGGCGAGGTGCTCGGGGACGTCGTCGGCGAGGATCTCCAGGGCGCGCTGCACGCGGGCACCGGCCGCGACGGCGGCGCGGGCCGAGCGGCGGAGGTTGGCGTCGTCGAAGTTGGCGAGCCGGTTCGCCGTGGCGCGCACCTCGCGGCGCATCCGGCGCTCCTCCCAGGCCAGCACCGACTCATGGGCACCGAGCCGGGTCAGCAGGGCACCGATGGCGTCGCCGTCCCGCACGACGACACGGTCCACCCCGCGCACCTCACGGGCCTTGGCCCCGATCGACAGGCGGCGGGCGGCGCCGACCAGTGCGAGCGCGGCCTCGGGGCCCGGGCAGGTCACCTCGAGGGAGGAGGACCGGCCGGGCTCGGTGAGCGAGCCGTGCGCCAGGAACGCGCCACGCCAGGCGGCCTCGGCGTCGCAGGTGGCCCCCGAGACCACCTGCGGGGGCAGGCCACGGATCGGGCGGCCGCGCCCGTCGACCAGGCCGGTCTGGCGGGCCAGCTGGTCCCCGCCCGCGATGACACGCACGACGTAGCGGGAGCCGCGGCGCAGTCCGCCGGGTGCCATCACGATCAGTTCGGAGCTGTGGCCGAAGATCTCCAGGATGTCCCGCTTCAGACGGCGGGCCGCCATCGCCGTGTCCAGCTCCGCCTCGATCACAATCCGACCGCTCACCAGGTGGAGGCCGCCGGCGAACCGCAGCATGGCGGAGACCTCCGCCTTTCTGCAGCAGGTCCGGGTGACGGGGAGCCGGGAGATCTCGTCCTTCACCGCTGCCGTCATCGCCATGGGCCGATCCTTCCATGCATCCGAAAAATACGGTCGTACGCGGCGGCCAACAGCTCCGGGTCGTGCCTCGGGGTCCCGTCGGGCCTGGCCACCGGCGCCAGCTCGACCGCGGCCCCGAAGCGCTTGGCGGCGTCGGTCAGGGAGTCACGGTCGGGCACGGCGGCCTCGTCGGCCAGCACCACGTCCAGGGCGAGTTTAGGGGCGTGTCGTCCCAAAACCTCCAAATGACGCTGCGGGGAGAAGCCCTCGGTTTCTCCGGGCTGCGGGGCGAGGTTCAGGGAGAGTACCCGGCGTGCCTTGGTCTGCGTGAGCGCGTCCAGCAGCTCGGGCACGAGCAGGTGCGGGATGACCGAGGAGAACCAGGAGCCGGGGCCGAGCACCACCCAGTCCGCGTCCAGGACGGCCTCGACCGCCTCGGGCACGGCGGGCGGGTCGTGCGGCACGACGTGCACGGACTGCACCTCGCCCGGGGTGAGGGCGACGGTGGCCTGGCCGCGGACCGTGTCGACCTCCTCCGGGCGCTCCGGGTCGTGGCCTTTGACCAGGGCCTGGAGCTCCAGTGGGACGGCGGACATGGGCAGCACACGCCCCTGGGCGCCGAGCAGCCGTCCGACCAGGTCGAGGGCCTGCACGTGGTCGCCGAGCTGCTCCCAGAGGGCGACGATCAGCAGGTTGCCGACCGCGTGCTCGTGCAGGTCGCCCTGGGACTGGAAGCGATGCTGGATGACCCGGGCCCAGGTCTGGCCCCAGTCGTCGTCACCGCACAGCGCGGCCAGCGCCTTGCGCAGGTCGCCGGGCGGCAGCACGCCCAGCTCGTCGCGGAGCCGGCCGCTGGAGCCACCGTCATCGGCCACGGTGACGACGGCGGTGAGGTCGCCGGTGATCCGGCGCAGTGCGGCCAGCGAGGCGGACAGGCCCATGCCGCCGCCGAGGGCGACGACCTTGGGCTGGGTGCCCCGGCGGCGTGGTCTGCCGCCCCGGGCCTCGGCGGGCCGGCCGGCCCGTGCGTCGGTGCTGCCGTCGGGCACCACCCGGCGCAGCCGGCTCAGCCGCGGAGTACGTCGTGTCATTCGCGTCCCATGTCCCGGTGTACGACCACGGTCTCCACGCCTTCGGAGGCGAGCCGGGCGGCGAGCTTCTCCGACATGGCGACCGAGCGGTGCTTGCCGCCCGTGCAGCCCACGGCGATGGTCACGTAGCGCTTGCCCTCACGGCGGTAGCCGGTGGCGACGAGCTGGAGCAGCTCCGTGTACCGGTCGAGGAACTCCTTGGCTCCGGGCTGGTTGAAGACGTACCCGGAGACCTCGTCGTTGAGGCCGGTGTAAGGGCGCAGCTCCGGGACCCAGTGCGGGTTCGGCAGGAAGCGGCAGTCGACGACGAGGTCGGCGTCGACCGGCAGGCCGTACTTGTAGCCGAAGGACATCACCGTGGCCCGCAGTTCCGGCTCCTCCTCGCCGGCGAACTGGGCGTCCATCTTGGCGCGCAGCTCGTGCACGTTCAGGCTGGAGGTGTCGATCACCAGGTCGGCGTCGCCGCGCAGCTCGCGCAGCAGTTCGCGCTCGGCGGCGATGCCGTCGACGATCCGGCCGTCGCCCTGGAGGGGGTGCGGGCGGCGCACCGACTCGAAGCGGCGCACCAGGGCATCGTCGGAGGACTCCAGGAAGACGATCCTCCGGGTGACGTTCTTCGCCTCCAGGTCGGCGAGGGACTCGCGGAGGTTGTCGAAGAAGCGGCGGCCGCGGACGTCGACGACGACGGCGATCCGGGCCACGTTGCCCTGGGAGCGGGCGCCGAGCTCCACCATGGTGGGGATCAGCGCGGGTGGCAGGTTGTCGACGACGAACCAGCCGAGGTCTTCCAGGCACTTCGCGGCCGTCGAGCGGCCGGCCCCGGACATGCCGGAGATGATCACCAGCTCGGGGATGGCCGCGTCCGGGACCGGGGCCTTGTCGTTGGGCGTGCCCGTGCTCACCTGTGCTCCGTCTCCGGCTTGCTGTTCTTGCCCGTCGTGCTCGTTCACATTCATGTCTCCTGCCCCCGTCGTTCGTCCGGGGCGCCCATCGTCACGGGTTCCCCACTGGAACCCATGGTCCCGCGTTCCGTGCCAGGTTCCGTGCCGGGTTCCTCTTCCATGATCTCTCCGGTCGCCGTGTTGACGGCGGGTGCGGCCGGGGCCGCCTGGGCGAGGGCCGCCGCGATGGTCTCCGCGGTCTTGCGGCCTATGCCGGGAACCTCGCAGATCTGGTCGATGGTGGCGGATCGCAGTTTCTTCAACGAACCGAAGTGTTTCAGGAGTGCCTGCTTCCGCGTGTCGCCGAGTCCCGGCACGTCGTCCAGAGGGCTGGAGCGGAAGCGCTTGGCCCGCTTCGAGCGCTGGTAGGTGATCGCGAACCGGTGGGCCTCGTCGCGGACCCGCTGGAGCAGGTACAGGCCCTCGCTGGTGCGGGGCAGGACCACCGGGTCGTCGTCGCCGGGCACCCAGACCTCCTCCAGGCGCTTGGCGAGGCCGCACACGGCGATGTCGTCGATACCGAGCTCGTCCAGGGCCCGCCGGGCGGCCGCGACCTGGGGGGCACCGCCGTCGACGACCACGAGCTGGGGCGGGTAGGCGAACTTCCTGGGGCGGCCGTCGTCCTCGGTGAGGCCGGTCCCGACGATCTCGCCGTTGCTGTCGATCTCAGGGGTCTCGGCGTTCTCGCCGTCGGTCCACTCCCCCGTCTTCTCCTTCTCGGCGAGGTAGCGCCGGAAGCGGCGGGTGATCACCTCGTGCATGGAACGGACGTCGTCCTGCCCGGCGAAGCCCTTGATCTGGAAGCGGCGGTATTCGCTCTTGCGGGCGAGCCCGTCCTCGAAGACGACCATGGAGGCCACGACGTCGTCCCCCTGGAGGTGGGAGATGTCGTAGCACTCGATCCTGAGCGGGGCGCTGTCCAGGTCGAGGGCGTCGGCGATCTCCTCCAGGGCGCGCGAGCGCGTGGTCAGGTCGGAGGCGCGCTTGGTCTTGTGCAGGACCAGCGCCTGCTGCGCGTTGCGCTGGACCGTCTCCATGAGGGACTTCTTGTCGCCGCGCTGCGGGACGCGCAGGGAGACGATCGAGCCGCGCCGCCCGGTGAGCCACTCCTGGACGGGCTCCACGGGGTCGGGCAGGGCCGGGACCAGGACCTCCTTGGGGACGGCGTCGCCGGTCTCCTCGCCGTAGAGCTGCTGCAGGGCGTGCTCCACGAGGGCGCCGGTGGTGATCTCCTCCACCTTGTCGGTGACCCAGCCGCGCTGGCCGCGCACGCGTCCGCCGCGCACATGGAAGATCTGGACGGCCGCCTCCAGCTCGTCCTCGGCGACCGCGATCAGATCGGCGTCGGTCGCGTCGGCGAGCACGACCGCGTTCTTCTCCATGGCCTTCTTCAGGGCCTCGATGTCGTCGCGCAGCCGGGCCGCCCGCTCGTACTCCATCTCGTCGGCCGCTTCCGCCATCTGCTTCTCCAGCCGGCGGATGTACGTGTTCGTCCGGCCGGTCATGAAGTCGCAGAACTCATCGGCCAGTTCGCGGTGCTCCTCGGCGGAGACCCGGTCCACGCAGGGGGCCGAGCACTTGCCAATGTAGCCGAGGAGACAGGGGCGGCCGGTGCGGGCGGCGTTCTTGAAGACACCGGCGGAGCAGGTGCGCACGGGGAAGACGCGCAACAGGAGGTCGACGGTGTCGCGGATCGCCCACGCGTGCCCGTACGGCCCGAAGTAGCGGACGCCCTTCTTCTTGTGACCGCGCATCACCTGCACGCGCGGGTACTCCTCGTTCATCGTCACCGCGAGGTACGGGTAGCTCTTGTCGTCGCGGTACTTGACGTTGAACCGGGGGTCGTACTCCTTGATCCAGGAGTACTCCAGCTGGAGCGCCTCGACCTCCGTGGACACCACCGTCCACTCCACGGACGCGGCCGTGGTGACCATGGTCCGGGTGCGCGGGTGCATTCCCGCCACGTCCTGGAAGTAGTTCGCCAGGCGCTGGCGCAGGCTCTTCGCCTTACCGACGTAGATCACCCGGCGGTGCTCGTCACGGAACCTGTAGACCCCCGGCGTGTCGGGGATCTCACCCGGTTTGGGGCGGTAGCTGGAGGGGTCGGCCATGTCTCACACCCTACTGGCGAGCACCGACAGTCCGACGGGAGCGCGGGGCACGATCACGGGCTTGGCGGGTGGCAGTTTCCAACGGCATGTCCCGCCGCGGGGATTACGGCGGGCCGGTAGCGGGAATGCAGGCTTCCCACGGGGACACGGCGGCGTCCGGCGGACGAGGGCCGTGTCGGTGCAGGCACAGGTTGTCAGTGCGGACCGGCCGCTTCCACTCGGAGCGGGCGGGCCACGGGTCGGAGGGCTGCGCAGATGAAGCGGATGCGGATCGAGAAAACCCGGCGGACGGTCCGTGCCCGCCGGTACGCGGACGAGGCGTTCGCGCTGCGCGACGCCCTGGACCCGCGCGACCCCGACATAGTGCGGGCCAAGCGTCTCGCCCTCGAGGAACAGGGCGGAAGCGACCGCTCCTAGAAACCCACCGTCTGCCGCGAACGCCCGGGGCGTACGCCCCGGGCGTTCGCATGTCCGGGCGGGCGTACATCACTGTCCGGCATCAGGTGTTGTCGGGACCAGGTCAACACGCTTCAATGCGGTGGAACTCGGGGCCCTGAACGACGACGTACGGATGTGAAGACCCGCCGGTGCGCCGACGGGACGGCCCCGGGCGGCCCGTGCGAACGGTCTGACCAGCCGTTGCCGACTCAGAGAGAGGCCCCTGCATGCCGCACGCCACACAGCACGCGGACATCGCCACCGCGGACCTGGACTCGGCCCTGCGAGGCGGCCCCTTCCACGTCGCCCTGCGTGCGGCGATCGCAGCCCGTGGGCTGCCGCTGCAGCGCGTGCAGCACCACCTGTCCCGCCACGGCGTGAAGGTCGGTGTCACGAGCCTGAGTTACTGGCAGCAGGGGGCCAGGCGTCCGCAGCGCCCCGAGTCGCTGCGAGCCGTCCGCGCGCTGGAAGAGATCCTGGAGCTTCCCGAGGAGTCGCTGATCCGGCTGCTCGCCGAGTCCGACGCCGGCCCGTCCGGGCAGCGGTCCACGGCCCGGTCCTATCGCTCCCTCGTCGAGGCCTCCGGGGTCCTGGACCAGTTGCTGGCAGAGCTGGACTGCCCGCCGGACGGGGGCCTGCACACCCTCGGGCACCACGAGCGGCTGCGGATCGGGGCGCGGCGCGAGCTGGCCGAGCGCGAGTCGCACCACATCGTGCGCGCCCACCGGGACGGCGTCGACCGCTTCGTCGCCGTCCACCACGGCGACCGGGGAGCCGTGCCCGAGCGCGTGAGGGTGCATGCCCTGGAGAACTGCCGTACGGGACGCGTCCGTTGGCACCGCGACACCGGCGTGCTCGCCGCCGAGCTGCTCTTCGACACCCGGCTGCGGGCCGGGGACACGTTCCTGTTCCGCTACGGCGTCGAGGACGGGACGGCGGACGAGTCGCGCGAGTACGTCCGCGGTTTCGACGTCCCCGGCGGCCAGTACGCGCTCCAGGTGTGCTTCGACGCCGCGGCCCTCCCGGTGCGCTGTCACCGGTTCGCGCAGCACTCGGCGGCGGCGCCGCGCAGCGGCTGCCAGGAGCTGGCGCTGAGTGGACGGCACCGGTCGGTGCACGTGGTCGAGCCGCGGGTGCGGGCCGGGTTTCTGGGGATCGGCTGGGACTGGGAGTAGGCGTCACGACGGCGGGGCCGTGGCCGGTCTGCGGTCGCGGTGCGGTCACGGTGACGGTCCCGCACGGACGTAAACGTTTGCGCAAGCGTTTACGTACGGCGTCGGATGCGATACGTTCCCCGCCGGACCGCCGGAAGCGGAGGAGGGAACGGCATGGCGACCATGGCCGACGTCGCGCGAAGCGCCGGTGTCTCCGTGGCGACCGTCTCGCACGTGCTGAACGGCACCCGGCCGGTGCTGCCGCACACCCGCCAGGCCGTCCTGGACGCCGTGGAGGAGCTCGGCTACACCACGAACACGCTGGCCCGTTCCCTGGTGACGTCCCGCACCCGTTCCATCGGGCTGGCGGTGTCGGCGATCAGCAACCCGTACTTCACGGAGATCCTCCAGGGCGTCGAGGCCAGCGCCCTGGAACACGGCTACAGCCTGTTGATCGCCGATCCGCACGACGACCCGGAGCACGAGCGCAAGGTCGTCCAGTTGCTGCACGAGCGCCGGGTGGACGGCATGATCGTCGCGCCCTCGGCGGATCCGCTCGGGCTGCTGACGTACCTGGGGCGGCACGATGTACCGGCGGTGTTCCTCGACCGGCTGGTGGCCGACCCGGCGGCGGACGGCGGTCCGCGTTTCGACCAGGTGTGCGCCGACAACGCCGAACCGACGTCCCGGCTGGTCACCCATCTCGCCGGCCTCGGCCACCGGCGGATCGGGCTGGTGGCGGGGCGGCCGGGGCTCAGCACCACGAGCGAGCGGATCACCGGCTACCGCAGCGGCCTCGCCTTCGCGGGACTGCCGTACGACGAACGGCTCCTGGTGCACGGCGACTCGGAGTCGGCCGGTGGCGAACAGGCCGCCGCGGCCCTGCTGTCCCTCGCCGTGCCGCCCACCGCGCTGGTCACCGGCAACAACGCCATGACCATCGGGGCGCTGCGTGCCCTGCGCGCCCGCGGCCTGTCCGTACCGGGCGACATCGCGCTGTGCTGCTTCGACGACTTCGCCTGGGCGGATCTGTTCTCGCCCCGGCTCACCGCGATCGCGCAGCCCAGCAAGGACATCGGCGCCCATGCCGTACGCGTGCTCCTGGAGCGTCTCGCCGAGCCGGACCGGCCGGCGCGGACCGTGCGGCTCGCCTCCGCCTTCGTCCATCGCACATCGTGCGGCTGCCCGGAGGAGCCGACACGATCCGAGCATCCCGAACAGCCTCAGCAGGCCCAACAGCCCCAGTAGTACGCACAGTCCGTGCAATCCGCGCGGGCCGCGCAGTCCGAGAGAGGAACCGTCGCATGATCGTCGTCGCCGGTGAGGCACTGATCGACCTGGTACCGCGGGGCGCGGGTGCCCTGGCGGCGCTGCAGCCGGCGCTCGGCGGCGGCCCGTACAACACGGCCGTGGCGCTGGGCCGCCTCGGCTCCCCCGCCGCCTTCTGCTCCCGGGTGTCGTCCGACGCCTTCGGGGAGGCGCTGCTGGACCGGCTGCGCGAGACCGGGGTCGACGTGTCGTCGGTGCAGCGCGGCGCCGAGCCGACGACCCTCGCCGTCGCCACGGTCGGTGTGGACGGCTCGGCGGCGTACTCCTTCTACGTGGACGGGACGGCGGACCGGTTGTTCGCGGCGCCCTCCGCGTTGCCGTCGGGCACTCGTGCGGTCTCCTTCGGCACCTGCTCGCTGGTGCTGGAGCCGGGGGCGAGCGCGTACGAGGAGCTGATGCGTTCGGCGGCCGCGCAGGGCGTGTTCACCGCGCTGGACCCGAACATCAGGGCCGGGCTGATCCCGGACGCGGACGCCTACCGGGCGCGGTTCAAGAGCTGGCTGCCGTCGGTGTCGCTGCTGAAGCTGTCCGCCGAGGACGCCCAGTGGCTCGGCGGCACGCCCCAGGAGTGGCTGGCGGCGGGCCCGGCAGCGGTCGTGATCACCCGGGGCGGTGACGGGCTGACCGTCTTCACCGCCGACGGCGGCGAGTACGCGGTGCCGGGCGAGCGGGTGGAGGTCGTGGACACGATCGGCGCGGGCGACACGGTCAACGCGGCGCTGCTGCACGGACTCGCGGTGCGCGATGCGCTGAGCGAGCGAGCCCTGGAAGCGCTGGGGTCCGACGGCTGGACGGAACTCCTGCGATTCGCGGCTCGCGCGGCGGCCGTCACCTGCTCACGGGCGGGTGCGGAGCCGCCGTACGCGCACGAGCTGGACGGCTGAGTTCGCTCAGCCGGCCTCTCCCACGGCTCGCAGCGCGCCGGGGCGGCGGCCGTCGAGGTGGTCCAGGGCGTCGGCCGTGGCATCGTCCGCGGGCAGATGGACGATCACGCGCTGGCCTTCGTCGGGCAGCACCAGCGTCTCGTGCAGCAGTCGCAGCGATCCGGCCTCCGGGTGCTCGATGTGCTGGGAGCCAGTCCGCCGCGGCACCACGGCCAGGTCGGCGAACCGGTCGGCGAAGTCCGCTCCCGCCGTCACCGTCAGCTCGTCGGCCAGCTCGGCGACGTGCGGATCCCGGAGAGGGGCCCCGTGCCGGAGCCGGGCGACCATGTCGTCGGCCACCCGGTCCCAGTCGCGGTAGGCGACCCGGGCCCGCTCGTCGGTGAACAGGTACCGGAGCAGGTTGGGCCGCTCGTCGTCGAGCAGGCCGAGGGGGCCGGCCAGCCGCTCGTAGCCCGCGGTGTGGGCGAGGATGTCGCCGATCCAGTTGACCACCAGCGCGGGGGTCGGCTCCAGGCGGTCGAGCACGGACCGGACGGTGGGGCGCGCCGTGCGGCCGAGCGACGGGGCCGCCGCGCAGACCAGCGGGTCGCCGCCGTCCGCCTCCTTGGTCAGGCGGCGCAGCAGCATCCGGTCGTTGAGCGTCAGATGCAGGGCGTCGGCGACGGCACCGAGCACCTGGGCGGAGGGGTTGCGGTCGCGTCCCTGTTCCAGCCGGGTGAGGTACTCGACGCTGATGCCGGCGAGCGTGGCCAGTTCGGCGCGCCGCAGGCCCGGGGTGCGGCGCCGCTGCCCCGTGGGCAGCCCCACCTCGGCGGGGCTGACGGCTTCACGCCAGGTGCGCAGGAAGGTGCCCAACTCGTTGTCGCTCACCCGCCGAACGTACAACGCGCCCGGGCGCGGATCGTGGCCCTGCCACTACCAGGCTCCGGACGGTCTCCCTCCTGCGCCGCCCGGCCCTCAGGGTGGAGCACATGACGAATGACATCGCTGCCGCCGCTTCTGCCACCGCCCTGCCGCTGGCTCCGGGGAAATGGGCCCTGGACCCGTTCCACTCTTCGGTGAACTTCACCATCCGTCACCTGGGCATCGCCAAGGTACGGGGTCGTTTCGAGCGGTTGGAGGCCGAACTCTTCGTCGGGGAACGGGTCGAGGACGTGCGGGTCTCCGCGACCGTCGACCTGGCCTCGATCGACACGGGCAACGCTGACCGGGACGCGCATGTCCGCGCCTACGACCTGCTCGACGTCGAGAAGCGCCCGACGATGACGTACCGCTCGACCCGGGTGTCGGGTGAGGGCGAGGACTGGACGATGGAGGGTGAGCTGACGATCGGCGGGGTGACCCGGCCGGTGACGCTCGCCGTGGAGTTCGGCGGGCTGGTCGAGGTGCCGATGGACGGCAGCCGGCATGCCGGGTTCGAGGCGACGGGCGAGATCCGGCGCAGCGAGTTCGGGCTCGACTTCGCTCCCGGTCTGCTCGGGGAAGTGGTGAAGATCCAGCTCGACATGCAGTTCGTGGAGCCGGGGAACGGCTGATCAGCACACGGGCTCCCGACACACCGACGCGCCGTGCCCCACGAGAGTTCCCGTGGGGCACGGCGCGTGGGCGCAGCCCTCAGCCCTTGGTCGTCCGCGTCGTCTTCTTCGCGGCGGCCTTCGTGGTCTTGGTGGTCTTGGTCGCCGCCTTCTTGGCGGCGGTGCTGTTGACCCTCTTGGTGGCGGTCTTCTTCGCCGGGGCCTGCGCCGCGACCGTCTTCTTCGACGCCGTCCTGCGCGGTGCCGGCACCGAGGACGCGTCGCTGATGCGGTCGGCGCCGAGGACCTCCTGGAGGAACTTGCCGGTGTGGCTGGTCGGGACCGCGGCGACCTGCTCGGGGGTGCCCTCGGCGACGACCAGGCCGCCGCCCGCACCGCCCTCGGGGCCCATGTCGACGATCCAGTCGGCGGTCTTGATCACGTCGAGGTTGTGCTCGATGACGATGACCGTGTTGCCCTTGTCGACCAGTCCGGACAGGACCGTCAGCAGCTTGCTGATGTCCTCGAAGTGCAGACCGGTGGTCGGCTCGTCCAGGACGTAGACCGTGCGGCCGGTGGAGCGGCGCTGCAGCTCGCTGGCGAGCTTGACGCGCTGGGCCTCGCCTCCGGACAGGGTGGTCGCGGACTGGCCGAGCCGGACGTAGCCGAGGCCGACGTCCTTCAGGGTCTTCATGTGGCGGGAGATCGCGGGGACCGCCTCGAAGAACTCCGTGGCCTCCTCGATCGGCATGTTCAGGACGTCGGCGATGGACTTGCCCTTGTAGTGGACCTCCAGGGTCTCCCGGTTGTACCGGGCACCGTGGCAGACCTCGCACGGGACGTACACGTCCGGGAGGAAGTTCATCTCGATCTTGATGGTGCCGTCGCCCGAGCAGTTCTCGCAGCGGCCGCCCTTGACGTTGAAGGAGAAGCGGCCGGGCATGTAGCCGCGGACCTTCGCCTCGGTGGTCTCGGCGAACAGCTTGCGGATGTGGTCGAAGACGCCGGTGTAGGTGGCCGGGTTGGAGCGCGGGGTGCGGCCGATGGGCGACTGGTCGACATGCACGACCTTGTCGACGAGGTCGTCGCCGTCCACGCGCGTGTGCCGCCCGGGCACGCTCCTCGCGCCGTTCAGCTCGCGGGCCAGGTGTGTGTACAGGATGTCGTTGACCAGGGTCGACTTGCCGGAGCCGGACACACCGGTGACGGCGGTGAGCACGCCCAGCGGGAAGGACACGTCGATGTCCTGGAGGTTGTTCTCCCGGGCGCCGTGCACCGTGAGCTGCCGGGTCGGGTCCAGCGGGCGCCGGAGGTCGGGCAGCGGGATGGCCTTCTTGCCGGACAGGTACTGACCGGTCTGCGACTCGGCGTTGGCGAGCAGCTCCTTCAGGGAGCCGCTGTGCACCACCTTGCCGCCGTGCTCACCGGCGCCGGGTCCGATGTCGACGATCCAGTCGGCGGTCTTGATGGTGTCCTCGTCGTGCTCGACGACGATGAGCGTGTTGCCCATGTCGCGCAGCCGGACGAGGGTCTCGATCAGGCGGTGGTTGTCGCGCTGGTGCAGGCCGATGGACGGCTCGTCGAGGACGTACAGGACGCCGACCAGGCCGGAGCCGATCTGGGTGGCCAGGCGGATGCGCTGGGCCTCGCCGCCGGAGAGGGTGCCGGCCGCGCGGTTCAGCGAGAGGTAGTCCAGGCCGACGTCGACCAGGAACCGCAGCCGTTCGTTGACCTCCTTCAGCACGCGCTCGGCGATCTTCTTGTCGCGGGCCGTGAGCTTCAGCTCGCCCAGGAAGTCCGCGCAGTCGCTGATCGACATCGCGGAGACCTCGGCGATGGACTTGTCCATGATCGTGACCGCGAGGACGATCGGCTTCAGGCGCGTGCCCTCACAGGTGGGGCAGGGCACCTCGCGCATGTAGCCCTCGAAGCGCTCACGGCTGGAGTCGCTCTCGGCCTCGCGGTGCCGGCGCTTCACGAAGGGGACGGCACCTTCGAAGGCCGTGGTGTACCGGCGCTCGCGCCCGTAGCGGTTGCGGTAGCGGACTTCCACCTGGGTCTTGTGACCGTGGAGCAGGGCCTTCTTGGCGCGCTGCGGCAGGCCCGCGAAGGGGATGTCCGTACGGAAGCCCAGCGCGTCGGCGAGTGCGCCGATGAGGCGGCCGAAGTAGTCCTTGGTGTGGCCGTGCGACCACGGGTGGATGGCGCCTTCGTCGAGGCTCTTGTCCTCGTCCGGGACGATCAGCTCCGCGTCGACCTCCATGCGCGTGCCGATGCCGGAGCAGTCCGGGCAGGCGCCGAAGGGCGAGTTGAAGGAGAAGGAGCGGGGCTCCAGCTCCTCGAAGGACAGGTCGTCGTACGGGCAGTACAGGTGCTCCGAGTACATGCGCTCACGCTCGGGGTCGTCCTCGGGGAGGTCGACGAAGTCGAGCACGACCATGCCGCCGGACAGGCCGAGCGCGGTCTCCACGGAGTCGGTGAGGCGGCGCTTGGCGCCCTCCTTGACCGTGAGGCGGTCGACGACCACCTCGATGGTGTGCTTCTCCTGCTTCTTCAGCGTGGGCGGGTTCGACAGCTGGATCGTCTCGCCGTCCACGCGCGCGCGGGAGTAGCCCTTGGTCTGGAGCTCGGCGAAGAGATCGACGAACTCGCCCTTGCGCTCGCGCACCAGCGGCGACAGCACCTGGAAGCGGCTGCCCTCCGGCAACTCCAGGACCTTGTCGACGATGGCCTGCGGCGACTGGCGGGAGATCGGGCGGCTGCACTCGGGGCAGTGCGGCTTGCCGATGCGCGCGAAGAGCAGACGCAGGTAGTCGTAGACCTCGGTGATGGTGCCGACCGTGGAGCGCGGGTTGCGCGAGGTCGACTTCTGGTCGATGGAGACCGCCGGGGAGAGGCCCTCGATGAAGTCGACGTCCGGCTTGTCCATCTGGCCGAGGAACTGCCGGGCGTAGGAGGAGAGCGACTCCACGTAGCGCCGCTGCCCCTCGGCGAAGATGGTGTCGAAGGCCAGCGAGGACTTGCCCGACCCCGACAGGCCCGTGAAGACGATGAGCGAGTCGCGCGGGAGGTCGAGCGAGACGTTCTTGAGGTTGTGCTCGCGCGCTCCACGAACGATGAGACGGTCGGCCACGCCGGTCCGCACCTTTCTTGAGAGAAGTGACAGGGGCGGGGCCCCCGTCCTTCTCAGACTAGGGGGAGCCACTGACAACGCCGGTCGGATTCACGGGTTGTCAACAAAACCCCGGCTCTCCAGCATGCCCGACGCCACGTCCGACCCTATAGCACGTGCATTCGATTTACGGCACTCGTTCACCACCTTCACCCAAAGGTGTGGCGCGGCTAGGGTCAGCACCATGATTGATCACGGTCATGACCTGGCGTCTGTACGTGACGCTACGGAGCGGCTGCTCATCGCAGTCGGCAAACAGGACAACGCGTCTGTGACGCAGCCGTCACGGCTTCCCGGCTGGACCCGCGGCCATGTCCTCGCCCACCTCGCCCGCAACGCGGACGCCCTCGTGAACGTCCTCGAAGGGCGCCCCATGTACGTCTCCGGCGAGGCCCGGGACGCCGACATCGAGCGGGACGCCCCACGCGCCCTCGACGTCCAGCTCGCCGACCTGCGCGAGAGCGCGGCCCGCTTCCAGGAGACCGGGGCCGCTCCGGCGGACTGGTCGCGCACGGTGGAGCTGCGCAACGGGGTCACGGACTCCGCGTCCCGGGTGCCGTTCCGGCGCTGGGTGGAGGTGGAGCTGCACCACGTGGACCTGGGGATCGGGTACGAGCTGGAGGATCTGCCGACGGAGTTCACCGAGCGGGAGATCGTCTTCCTGGCCGACCGGTTCGCCGGGCATCCCGACGTACCGCCCACGCGCCTCACGGACTCCACGCGCGCGTGGAGCACGGGACGGGAACCCGGAGAAGGACCCGAGGTGACCGTCACTGGTCCCCCGGCCGATCTTCTGGGCTGGCTCGCCGGCCGCCGTGCCGGATCCGCGCTGGAGGTGGCCGGGGGCCGGCTTCCGGCGCTGCCCCCGCTCTAGGACCCGGACCACTCCCCCGCTATAGGCTGGCGGACATGACGTACAGCGGAGAGGTGACGGTCGGCGGGCCTGCCGACGTGCACGAGCTCAAGGACCTGATGATCACCAAGATCGCGGTCGGTCCGATGAACAACAACGCCTATCTGCTGCGCTGCCGGGCCACGGACGAGCAGTTGCTGATCGACGCCGCGAACGAGGCGCACACACTGCTCGGCATGATCGGTGGCGACGGCATCGCGTCCGTCGTCACCACCCACCAGCACGGCGACCACTGGCAGGCGCTCGCCGAGGTCGTGGCGGCCACCGGCGCCCGCACGTACGCGGGCCGGGACGACGCCGACGGCATCCCCGTACGGACCGACGTGCTGGTCGACGACGGCGACACCATCCGGGTGGGGCGCGTGGAACTCACCGCGCGCCACCTGGTCGGGCACACGCCCGGCTCGATCGCCCTCGTCTACGACGACCCGCACGGGCACCCCCATGTGTTCACCGGGGACTGCCTGTTCCCCGGCGGTGTGGGCAACACCCACAAGGACCCCAAGGCGTTCGCCAGCCTCCTCCACGATGTGGAGACCAGGATCTTCGACGTCCTCCCGGACGAGACGTGGGTCTACCCGGGGCACGGCAACGACACGACGCTGGGCACGGAGCGCCCGCAACTGCCGGAGTGGCACGCGCGCGGGTGGTGAGAGGCCGAGCCGGGGCGCGAGTTCGCAGTCACAAGCCGCGCACGCGCCCCGTGTGAACGCTTCACACGCGCCGGTGTCGTGCGCGCGCTCCCGGTGCGTGTAGTTGCGCGGTCAACTGGTAGGAGCCCCGCGCAGGATGACGGCTCCTGGGCGGATGGGCCGCCGGCCTGTCGATCCCCGCCCTCGGCCGGCGGCCCCGGCCGTTCACGAGATTGCAACACCCGTTCCCACCATGCGGACGCCTGGTGCCGTGACCTCGACAAACGGGACTGTCGGCTGCCAATCTCCCGCCATGCATCCTGCCCCTCGCGCCCTGCGCCGCGCTGCCGCCGCCGTCGTCCTCCTCCTCGCCGCCGCCGCCGTGAGCTGTGCTCCGCAGCCGGAGGCGTCGGACGGGCCATCGGCATCGGCCGCAAGCACCTGCGCCAAGGGCAAGTTGGCCACCCACTCCTCGGGCAAGCTGACCATCGCCACCGACGAACCCGCCTACGAGCCGTGGTTCAAGGACGACGACCCCGCCGGCGGCAAGGGCTTCGAGTCGGCGGTCGCGTACGCCGTCGCCGAGCGGCTCGGGTACGGCAAGGACAAGGTCGCCTGGCAGACCGTCCCGTTCAACAAGGCCTTCGCGCCCGGCGAGAAGACCTTCGACTTCGACATCAACCAGGTGTCCGTCAGCGCCGAACGCAAGAGGGCCGTGGACTTCTCGTCCGGCTACTACGACGTGCGCCAGGCCGTCGTCGCGCTGAAGGGCTCCAAGGCCGCGAAGGCGAAGAGCATCGCCGACCTGAAGGACGTGAAGCTGGGCGCCCAGGTCGGTACCACCAGTCTCGACTACATCGACGACGTGGTGAAGCCGAAGCAGGCCGCGGCCGTCTACGGCAAGAACGACCAGGCCAAGTCCGCGCTGAAGAACGGCCAGGTCGGCGCCATCGTCGTGGACCTGCCGACGGCCTTCTACATCACCGGGGCCGAGATCACGGACGCGACGGTCGTCGGCCAGTTCGAGAACCAGGGCGGTACGCCGGAGCAGTTCGGTCTCGTGCTCGACAAGGGCAGCGCGCTCACCCCCTGCGTCTCGCGGGCCGTGGACGCGCTGCGCGAGGACGGCACGCTCGCCAAGCTCGAGCAGCAGTGGCTGTCGGACGCCGTCGACGCCCCGGTGCTCAAGTGACGGTGAACAAGGAGGAGCTGGCGGAGGGATCCGGCGAGCACGACGCGCCGGACGGGTACGTCCCCTCGCAGCGGCGCCTGGACCGTGAACGCTACAAGCGCGCCCGCGCCCGGCGTGCCACCGCGATCGGCGCGCTCTCGACCCTCGTCACGGGAGCCGTCCTCTACCTGGTCGTCGTCAACGCCCCGGGCTGGCCGCGCACCAAGGAGACCTTCTTCGACTGGGGGTACGCGCGCGAGGCGTTCCCGAAGGTCCTCGACGGGCTGTGGCTGAACGTCCGGCTGCTGCTGATCTGCGGTGCCGCGGTGCTCGTCCTCGGCATGCTGATCGCCGTCGCGCGTACACTGCGCGGCCCGGTGTTCTTCCCGCTGCGCGCCCTGGCCGCCGCCTACACGGACTTCTTCCGGGGGCTGCCGCTCATCATCAACCTGATGATCGTGGTCCTCGGCGTCCCGGCGCTGCGGCTCCAGGGGGTGACCGTCGACCCGGTGCTCCTCGGCGGCACCGCGCTCACCCTGACGTACTCGGCGTACGTCGCCGAGGTGTTCCGCGCCGGCATCGAGTCCGTGCATCCCTCGCAGCGTGCCGCGGCCCGCTCCCTCGGGCTCAGCAACCGGCAGGCGCTGCGCCACGTGGTGCTGCCCCAGGCCGTACGCCGCCAGGTGCCGCCGCTGCTGAACGACCTGGTGTCGCTGCAGAAGGACACCGGGCTGGTCTCGATCGGCGGTGCGGTGGACGCCGTACGGGCCGCCGACATCATCGTCGGACGCAGCCTCAACTACACGCCGTACATCGTCGCGGGTCTGGTCTTCGTCGCGCTGACCATCCCGATGACCCGCTTCACGGACTGGGTGACGGCGCGGATGGACCGCCGGCGGGCCCAGGGAGGAACCACATGAGCGAAACGTCCGTGCTGCGCATGGAGTCCGTCCGCAAGACCTTCGGCGGCTCGGTCGTCCTGCGGGACGTCGACCTGGAGGTGGCCCCGCACACGGTCACCGCGCTGATCGGCGCCTCCGGCTCCGGCAAATCCACGCTGCTGCGGTGCGCGAACCTGCTGGAAGAGATCGACGACGGGGCGATCTGGCTGGACGACGAGGAGATCACCGACCCGCGCGTCGACCAGGACGCCGTGCGCCGCCGGATCGGCGTGGTCTTCCAGTCGTACAACCTCTTTCCGCACATGACGGTCCTGGAGAACATCACGCTCGCTCCGCGCCGGGTGCACGGCCTGCCCCGCGCCGAGGCCGAGGCACGCGCGCGTGCGCTGCTGGAGCGGCTGGGGCTGGGCGGGAAGGCGGGCGAGTACCCGGACCGGCTGAGCGGCGGCCAGCAGCAGCGGGTGGCGATCGTGCGTGCCCTGGCGGTACGCCCCCGGCTGCTGCTGCTCGACGAGATCACCGCCGCCCTCGATCCCGAGCTGGTGGGCGAGGTCCTCACCGTCGTCCGCGACCTGAAGGACGAGGGCATGACCATGGTGCTGGCCACGCACGAGATGGGCTTCGCACGGGAGGTCGCCGACCAGGTGTGCTTCCTGGAGGGCGGCGTGGTGCTGGAACGCGGCACCGCCGAGCAGGTCTTCGGGGAACCGCGGCAGGAGCGCACGCAGCGCTTCCTGCGGCGGATCGTGGAGGCGGGGCGGCTGTAAGGGGCGCTAGCCAGGGCGATCGGGGCTTACACCGCGGGCAGGGTCTACGCGTCCGCCTGTCCCGCTCCCGCCAGCGCCGCGACGCGCTCCACCCCGAACACATAGCCCTGGACCCCGCAGCCCGCGATGACCCCGTCGGCGCGCAGCGAGACGTAGGAGTGATGCCGGAACGACTCGCGCTTGTGGATGTTGGAGATGTGGACCTCCAACACCGGCATGCCGTCACAGGTGTTGAGGGCGTCCAGGATGGCGACGGAGGTGTGCGAGTAGGCACCCGGATTGATCACGATGCCGCAGTGGTTCAGCCGCGCCTCGTGGATCCAGTCCACCAGCTCGCCCTCGTGGTTGGACTGGCGGAAGTCGACCGTGCCGCCGTGCGCGGCCGCCGCCTTGGCGCACAGGGCCTCGACGTCGGCGAGCGTGTCGGAGCCGTAGATCTCCGGCTGACGCTGGCCGAGCAGGTTCAGGTTGGGGCCGTTGAGGATCATGATCGGGGCGTTGGCCAGGGTGCGGGGCACGGTTCCTCCGGTCCGTTCAGGGTCGGGCGGCCCGTGACGGACCGCTGCTCGGACCCGGTTTATCACGGTGCGCCGACAGCCCGCCGGGCCATAGCCTCCCGGCATGACGAGCCTCTCCTACCCGCCCAAGCCGTCGCCCGGTGACCGTATCGCCGTGATCTCCCCCTCCTCCGGCCTGCCGGGGCTCTTCCCGCTCCCCTACGAGCTGGGACTGGAGCGGCTGCGCAAGGAGTACGGGCTGGAGCCGGTCGAGTATCCGGCGACGCGCAAGATGGGCTCGACGCCCCGGGAGCGGGCCGACGACATCCACGCCGCCTTCTCCGATCCGGACATCAAGGCGGTCATCGCGTCGATCGGCGGGGACGACCAGATCACCGTGCTGCCGCTGCTGGACCGGGAGTTGATCCGGGCGAACCCGAAGCCGTTCTTCGGGATGAGCGACAACACCAACCTGCTCGCCTTCCTGCGCAACAGCGGCATCGTCGGATACCACGGCGGGAGCGTCATGTGCGAGCTCGGCCGTCCTGGTGCCCTGCACCCGCAGACCGCCGACTCCCTGCGTGCGGCCCTGTTCACCTCCGGCCCGTACGAGCTGAAGCCCGCCGAGCGATGGCGTGACATCGACCGGGACTGGGCTGACCCGGCGACCTTCGATGCCGAGCCGGAGACCCGGCACGGGACCGGCTGGACCTGGGTCAACGCCGACCGTGTGGTGGAGGGCCGCAGTTGGGGCGGCTGCCTGGAGATCCTCGGCTGGCTGCTGATGGCCGACCGCGAGATCGCGCACGACCCGTCCGAGTACGACGGCGGTGTGCTCCTGCTGGAGACCTCGGAGGACATGCCGAGTGCCACGGAGGTCTTCAGCACCCTGCGCACCATGGGCGAGCGCGGGCTGCTCCAGCGCTTCCCGGCGCTGCTGATGGGCCGCCCCAAGACCTGGTCCTTCGAGCGGCCCAACGCCCCGGAGGAGGCCGCTCGTTACGCGTCCGACCAGCGTGAGGCGGTTGTGCGCGCCATGCGGGCCTACGCTCCCGACACCACGATCGTCTTCGACGTGGACTTCGGGCACACCGATCCGCAACTGGTCATCCCGTACGGCGGCACCGTGCGCGTGGACGGACCGGCCCGGCGCATCACGGTCACCTACTGAGGGCCCCGAGCCCCCGCGCGCCCCCGTAACCCACCGTCACCGTGGGTAGTTGACGCGGCATGCACGACGTACGCACCGTAAGGGCACCCTCCATGCCGCGCCTAGCGGCCGCATCGCTCGCCGGCACGGCCATCGAGTTCTACGACTTCTTCGTCTACGGGACCGCGGCGGCCCTCATCCTGGGTCCGCTGTTCTTCCCGACGTTCTCGCCGGTGGCCGGGACGCTGGCCGCCTTCGCCACCTTCGGCGTGGGCTTCGTGGCGCGGCCGCTCGGGTCGGTGCTGTTCGGGCACATCGGGGACCGGCGTGGACGGCGGCCGGTCCTCGTCGCCTCCCTGCTGCTCACCGGCGCCTCCACGGTCGCGGTCGGCTGTGTGCCGACCTACGACACGATCGGCGTGGCCGCTCCCCTGCTGCTCCTGGTGCTGCGCTTCCTGCAGGGGCTGGGGCTCGGCGGGGAGTGGGGCGGAGCGGTGCTGCTGACGGTGGAGCACGCGCCCGCCGAGCGACGCGGGCTGTGGTCGAGCTTCCCGCAGGTCGGGCCCGCCCTGGGGTTCCTGCTCGCCAACGGTGTGGTGCTGGGGCTGTCGGCGACGCTCTCCGAGGCGCAGTTCGCCGCGTGGGGCTGGCGGGTGCCGTTCTGGGCGGCGGGGGTACTGGCGGTTGTGGGGCTGTGGCTGCGCTCGTCGCTCGCCGAGAGCCCCAGCTTCCTCGAACTCGACGACCACGCGCGCGTGCCCATCGCCGAGGTCATGCGCGACCACTGGCGTCTCCTCCTGCTGACCGGCGGAGCGCTCGCGATCGGCTACGCGATCTTCTACGCCGTGACGACCTGGTCCCTCGCCTACGGGACGGAACGGCTCGGGGTGAGCCGCAGTGTCATGCTGACCTGCATCATGGGCGCGGTGGTCGTGAAGGGCGCGCTCACGCCGCTGGTGGCGATGCTCGGGGACCGCTACGGCCGACGACCCATGTGCCTGGCCGGGTGCGCGGCGGCCGCCCTGTGGATGTTCCCGATGGTCGCGCTCCTCGCCACCGGAACGCCGCTGCCGATGTTCCTCGGCTTCCTCGGCGCGATGCTCTCGTTCATCACGATGTTCGCCGTGATCGCCGCGTATCTGCCCGAGCTGTACGAGCCGCGGGTGCGCTGCACCGGCGCCGCCGTCGGCTACAACCTCGGCGGCGTCCTCGGGGGCGCTCTCACGCCGATCGTGGCGACGGCGCTCGCCGAGCAGGGCGGGCGGGTGCCCTGGGGCGTGGCCGCGTATCTGACGGCGATCGCGCTGGTCAGCCTGGGGTGTTTCGCGCTGCTGCCGGAGACGCGTCCGGTGCCGGTGGAGGCGGGGGCGAAGGCTGAGGCCGGGGCGGAGGCTGAGGCGCCTACGGGTTGATCGCCAGTTCCAGGTACGCCGCGAACAGGACCAGATGGACCCCGCCCTGGAGCGGTGTGGCGCGGCCCGGGACCACCGTCAGGGAGGCCACCACCACGGTCAGGGCGAGCAGCACCATGTGCGTGGCGCCGAGGCCGAGCACCAGCGGGCCGGACAGCCACACGGACGCGAGCGCGACGGCGGGGATGGTCAGGCCGATGCTGGCCATGGCCGAGCCGAGGGCGAGGTTAAGGCTGGTCTGCACACGGTCGCGGCGTGCGGAGCGCAGTGCGGCGATGGTCTCCGGGAGCAGTACCAGCAGCGCGATGATCACGCCGACCACGGCCTGGTGCAGCCCTGCGGCCTCCACCCCGGACTCGATGGTGGGCGACACACCCTTGGCCAGGCCGACCACGCCGATCAACGCCAGGCCCAGCAGTCCCAGGCTGATCAGGGCGGTACGGGCAGTCGGCGCCGCGGCGTGCTCCTCGGCGGTGATCACGTCGCCCTGCCGGGTGATCGGCAGGAAGTAGTCCCGGTGCCGCACGGTCTGCGTCGCGACGAACAGGCCGTACAGGATCAGCGAGGAGACCGCCGCGAAGGTCAGCTGGACGGTGGAGAACTCCGGGCCCGGTTTGCTCGTGGTGAACGTCGGCAGCACCAGGCTGAGCGTGGCCAGGGTCGCGACGGTCGCGAGTGCGGCGCCGGTGCCCTCTGGGTTGAAGACGGCCGTGCCGTGCCGCAGCGAGGCGACCAGCAGGCACAGGCCGACGATGCCGTTGCAGGTGATCATCACGGCTGCGAAGACCGTGTCGCGGGCCAGTGTCGCGCTCTTGTCCCCGCCGTCGACCATCAGGGTGACGATGAGGGCGACCTCGATGATCGTGACGGCGACGGCGAGAACGAGGGAGCCGAACGGTTCACCGACCCGGTGCGCCACCACCTCGGCATGTTGGACGGCGGACAGAACAGCTCCCGCCAGGACCAGGGTCACCAGCGCGACGACAGCCGCGGGCAGATCGCGCCCCCAGGTCAGGACCAGCAACACGGCCGCGAGCACGGGCACCAGGGTCGTCCACTGTGCCGTGAGCGGCGGCCTGCGCCGAGCGATCATGCAGTGATCGTCGCAGAGGGGCAAGGGCCCCGCACTCCGGTCGCGCGGGGCCCGAGCCAGGGCCTACTTGAGTTCACTCGCGTCCAGGAGGTCGCAGTTGGTGTAGACCCGCTCGCCGATGCACAGCGCGCCCAGATGCTCCGCCATGCGGCCGGTCTCGGGGTCCTCGCTGATGCGCATGGCCTCGTCGAACGACTCGAACTCGATCAGCGCCAGATAGCGGCGGGGGTTGTCGCGGTCCTTCAGGAGCGTGCGGTGGGTGGGGCCGCCCGTCCGGCCGGCGAAGCGCCGCTCCGCGTCCTCGAAAATCTGCTCCATCTCGTCCAAGCGCTCGGTCTCGAAGTCGATGATCTGCACGAACTTCATGGCACCTCCAGCCGGCCACGGCGCCCCCGGACCGGGGAACACGCTCAGGAAACAAGCAAGCACCGGGACCGGCAGTCGGCAATTCGCCGACCACCGGTCCCGGTGATGGTTGTTCCTACGTCCGACGCGGTCAGACGTCGATACTGTCCTTCGGAGCGCTTCCGCTCTCCCCCTGCGCCGCCTCGGCCGCCGCCTGCTTCTTGGAAGCCAGCAGGCTGGTGATCGTGGTGACGATCAGGACGGCGCAGATCACTCCGAGCGATACCGGAATGCTGATCTCGGGGACGTGCACCCCGGACTCGTGCAGGGCGTGGAGCACCAGCTTCACACCGATGAAGCCCAGGATGATCGACAGACCGTAGCTGAGGTGGACCAGCTTCCTCAGCAGGCCGCCGATGAGGAAGTACAGCTGACGCAGACCCATCAGGGCGAACGCGTTGGCCGTGAAGACGATGTACGGGTCCTGCGTCAGGCCGAAGATCGCGGGGATGGAGTCGAGGGCGAACAGGACGTCGGTGGTGCCGATCGCGAGCATCACGACCAGCATCGGGGTCATGACCCGCTTGCCGTTCTCCTCGATCCACAGCTTGGTGCCGTGGTAGCGGTCAGCCACACCGAAGCGGCGCTCGGCGGCCTTGAGCAGCTTGTTCTCCTCCCAGTCCTCGTCCTCCTCGTCAGCGCGGGCCTCCTGGATGAGCTTCCAGGCGGTCCAGATGAGGAAGGCGCCGAAGATGTAGAACACCCACGCGAAACTGGCGAGGATCGCCGCGCCGGCCGCGATGAAGATGGCCCGCAGGACCAGGGCTATGAGGACACCGATCAGGAGAACGCGCTGCTGGTACTGCGAGGGCACCGCGAACTTCGCCATGATCAGGACGAAGACGAAGAGGTTGTCGACGCTCAGCGACTTCTCTGTGATGAAGCCCGCGAAGAACTCGCCGGCGGGCTGGCCGCCGCCGAACACCAGCAGACCGAGCCCGAAGAGCGCGGCCAGCACGATCCAGACGATCGTCCAGATCCCGGCTTCCTTGATCGACACGTCGTGCGGTTTGCGGCCAATGAAGAAGTCGACCGCGATCAGGGCGGCAAGACCCACGATCGTCAGGACCCATAGGGTCACGGAAACATCCACTGCGCCTCCGGCAGTCGTTAACGGCAAATGTCAGCGTCGTCGCTGCCGGAGGTCTCTTCCACCCAACGATGGGCCGACGCCCCGGGATCTGGCCTGATCCGTATTGACGGGTACGTCGCAGCAGACAGGGAGTACTCCCCTCCGTGCCGTCAACATTACCCCAATCACCAAGAACAGGTAAAGCGCTTGGCAAAAAGAGGATCAAAACCCCAGGTCGGGAGGCTTTACAACTACTTGGTGCGGGCGGCCGCGACTTGGGAGAGCACCTGCTGGAGGACCTGACTGCCGGGCGGCACCAGCGACGGCTCGTAGGTCCAGGCATGACCGACCCACGGGTCGGCGAGGTGGTCGTCGGGCACCGGCGTCAATCGCAACAGCGAACGCCACAGCGGGTCGAGCAAAGGCCCGTATCCGGAGGACTCCTCACGGTCGGCCACCATCATCAGGTGCACGCCGAAGGCGGGGCCCTCGTCGGCGAGGTAGCGCAGCTGGTTCACGGCGCGGTCGTCGAATCCGTGCGGGAAGTCGTTGACGATCAGCAACTGCTGCGAGGTGTCGAAGCCGGGTGGCAAGGAGTCGGCGGCGCCTCCGCGCACCGCCATCTGCACCAGGTCGACCCGCTGGGTGAGCCGCCCCAGCACGTCCGCCACGCCTGCGGCGCCGAGCGCGGGCGGGGCCGCGAGCACACCGCTCTGCACGAGAGGTACCAGCGGCTGCGCTCCCGAGCCGGCCGGGTCGATGACATGAACGGTGAACTCACTCGCGGGATAGGCGGCGAGCAGCCGGGCCGCGTGCGCGACCGCCGTGTCCATGGCGAGACGCCCCAGGGCATGCGAGTCGGTGAACAGACCGTCGGATGATCCGGTGTGGCCGCTGTCGATCCACAGACCCCGCTCCAGCGGCAGCCGGACCAGCATCGGGATGCGGATCCGGTCGGCCTCGGGGAGACGGAGGTCGCCCAGGCGCAGGGCCATGGGGATCTCCATCGGCGGCCGGTAGGTATGCCACACGGGGTTGTCCCAGCGGGCGTACGCCGGCGGCAGAGCCGGTTCGACGACGTCGGCCTCTGCCGTGAGCTGGGCGATGTCCCGGTCGAGGGCCTCCCTGGCCTGGTCGACGAGCTGTGCGTGCCGGGCGCGGGCCGCCTCACGGGCGGCGTCGCCCTGCCCGCCGATCCGGCTGCGCGGGTCGGACAGGACCTGTTCGAGCTCCTTGTCCATGCGGGACTCGGCGAAGTCGACGGCGCTGCGGTAGGCGGCGGTGGTACGGGCCAGGTCCTCGAACATGCCCCACACCTGGTTGTAGAGACGCTCCTCCATGGACCAGCCGGTCGCGTCGCCCGCCACGGGCTGGGCGGGCTGCCCGGGCGCAGCCGGGGGTGCGGTGGGCGGAGGCGGGGGCGGAGCGGCGTTCTGGCGGCGCGGATGGCTGTAGTCGATCGGGCTGCCCGCGGTCGGCACGGACGGCTGGGTGACGGCGGAAGGGTCCGGCGCCGTGCCGGGATACGTCGGCTGCGGTGCGGGCTGCCCCGGCACGCCGGGCGGCTGCCCGCCGTAAGGGGACGTGGGTGGTACGGGGCCGGGAGCGCCCTGGGGCACGGTGCCGCCCTGGTCCTGGCCGAGGGCCGGGGTCGCTGTCTGGCGGGAACGGTCGCCGTCCGCGGTGCGCGGCGGGGGCGCCTGCACCGAGCGGGCCAGCCCTTGGGCCACCGCCTCGTTGATGCTGCCGGCCAGTTGGTGAGCCTGGGGCAGGCCCTGGTCGGTGAGGAGTTCGGCGAGGCCGCCCGCGTAGCCCTGGCCGACGGCGCGCACCTTCCAGACGCCCTGGCGGCGGTAGAGCTCCAGGGCGACCACGGCCGACTCGCTGTCCAGGCCGGTGAGGGTGTAGCTGGCGATCTCGCCGCCGTCGAGGCCGGTGACGGCGACGAACGGGGCGGCGACGGCGCCGAAGCGGACCGGGCCCGCCCCACCGGCGGGAAGGGCGAGCAGCACGCCGACACGGTGGACAGCCTCCGGCAGGGCGTCCAGGTCCACCGCGAGGCGGTGGTCGGCGGCGGCCTGCCGGGAGACCTCGAGACCGGGCTGGGTGGGGGCACCCGGATGGGCCACCCATTCCACGCCGTGGATCCTGCCGGTCTCGTCGCTGAGCGCGGCCGCAGCCACGATCGGTGTGCCGGCCGAGACCCGGATCTCGAGACGGGCCTGGGAGAGCGGGTGGTTCTGCCCCCGCACCAGCTCGGCCGTCATCGCCTTCGTCCCCCTGTGTCGTTGTGTGGTGTCGTGTGCCGCCCGCCGGCCCGCCCCGAGCGGGTGCCCCTGGGGCCTTAGAGGACGGGCAGAATCGTCGGCATGAGGTCCTGGAAGGTACGGCCGTTGGCCGGGTTGCCCAGGGCCGTCATCGACCAGCCCGAGCCCGAGCGGTGCACCTTCGCCATGATCTGGGCCGTGTACTGGCCGCCGCCGGCCAGCGTGTAGCGGGCGAGCTCCTGGCCGTTGGTCTCGTCGACCAGGCGGCAGAACGCGTTCTGCACCTCCTGGAACGTCTGGCCCGTGAAGGAGTTCACGGTGAAGACGATCTGGTCGATGTGGACCGGGACGCGGGAGAGGTCGACGAGGATGGCCTCGTCGTCGCCGCCCTGGCCGACACCGCCGACGAGGTTGTCGCCGGTGTGGCGCACCGAGCCGTCGTCGCTCACCAGGTGACGGAAGAAGACGACGTCGACCGGCTGCTTGTCCGCGAACAGGACGGCGGAGGCGTCGAGGTCGACCTCGCGCGTCCGTGAGCCGAACAGGCCGCGCCGGGGAGCCGCCTGCCAGCCGAGACCCATCCGCACCGCGGTCAGGCTGCCGCCGTCGTTCTTCTGAAGACTGATGGCCTGACCCTTGGTCATGTTGACGGTCACGCGCTGATTCCCCTCTCGAACGTCCCCTGTTGCCGCGCATTCGCGGTTGACCAGAACCCTACGCAGCGGCACTGACAGTGACGTACCCCGGTCGGCGCTTTGTGTCGGTCTTGCAACACTGCGCGTACGCGGTCCGCTGTCAGGCCAGGCCCGCCTCCTTCATCTGGCGCAGTTCCTTCTTCATCTCGGAGACTTCGTCGCGCAGCCGGGCCGCGATCTCGAACTGGAGGTCCGCGGCGGCGGCCCGCATGCGCGTGGTCAGCTCCTCGATCTGCTCGGTGAGTTCGGCCGCGGGGCGGTCGGTCGGCACCGTCTCCTTGGCCTTGCCCCTGCCCTTGGCGGGCTTGGCCCCCTCGGCGGCCTTGCCGCCCAGGGAGGGCACGGGCGCCTTGGCGCCTCCGCCGTCCTTGCGTCCCTTGCGGTAGCCCGAGCCGAGCAGCTGCTCGGTGTCGATGTCCTCGCGGGCGATCTGGGCGACGATGTCGTTGATCTTCTTGCGGAGGGGCTGGGGGTCGATGCCCTGTTCCGTGTTGTACGCGATCTGCTTCTCCCGGCGCCGGTTGGTCTCGTCGATGGCCTTCTCCATCGCCGGGGTGATCTTGTCGGCGTACATGTGGACCTGGCCCGAGACGTTGCGCGCGGCACGGCCGATGGTCTGGATCAGGGAGGTGCCGGAGCGCAGGAAGCCCTCCTTGTCGGCGTCCAGGATCGCCACCAGGGACACCTCGGGCAGGTCGAGGCCCTCCCTCAGGAGGTTGATGCCGACGAGCACGTCGTATTCGCCGGCGCGCAGCTCACGCAGCAGCTCGACGCGGCGCAGGGTGTCGACGTCGCTGTGCAGATAGCGCACCTGGATGCCCAGCTCCAGGAAGTAGTCCGTGAGGTCCTCGGCCATCTTCTTGGTGAGCGTGGTGACCAGGACGCGCTCGTCCTTGTCGGTGCGCGTCCGGATCTCGTGCACCAGGTCGTCGATCTGGCCCTCGGTGGGCTTGACGACGACCTCCGGGTCGACCAGGCCGGTGGGGCGGATGATCTGCTCGACGACGCCGTCCCCGCGGGAGAGCTCGTACTTTCCGGGGGTCGCGGACAGGTAGACCGTCTGGTCGATGCGTTCCTGGAACTCCTCCCACTTCAGAGGGCGGTTGTCCAGGGCGGAGGGCAGCCGGAAGCCGTGGTCGACGAGGGTGCGCTTGCGGGAGGCGTCGCCCTCGTACATGGCGCCGATCTGGGGCACCGTGACGTGCGACTCGTCGATGACGAGGAGGAAGTCGTCCGGGAAGTAGTCCAGCAGGGTGTTGGGCGGGGAGCCGGGCAGGCGGCCGTCGAAGTGCATCGAGTAGTTCTCGACGCCGGAGCAGGAGCCGATCTGGCGGAGCATCTCGATGTCGTACGTGGTGCGCATCCTGAGGCGCTGGGCCTCCAGGAGCTTGCCCTGCTTCTCCAGTTCCGCGAGGCGCTCGCCCAGCTCCTTCTCGATGTCGTTGACCGCCCGCTCCAGCCGCTCGGGCCCTGCGACGTAGTGGGAGGCCGGGAAGACGTACAGCTGCTGGTCGTCGCTGATGATCTCGCCGGTGAGCGGGTGGAGGGTGGACAGCGCCTCGATCTCGTCGCCGAACATCTCGATGCGGACGGCCAGCTCCTCGTAGACCGGGAAGATCTCGATGGTGTCGCCGCGGACGCGGAAGGTGCCGCGGGCGAAGGCCATGTCGTTGCGCGTGTACTGGATGTCCACGAAGCGGCGCAGCAGCTCGTCCCGGTCGAACTCGTCACCGACCTTGAGGGGGACCATGCGGTCCACGTACTCCTGCGGCGTACCCAGGCCGTAGATGCAGGAGACCGAGGCGACCACCACGACGTCACGGCGGGTGAGCAGCGAGTTGGTCGCGGAGTGGCGCAGGCGCTCGACCTCCTCGTTGATCGAGGAGTCCTTCTCGATGTAGGTGTCCGACTGCGGGACGTATGCCTCGGGCTGGTAGTAGTCGTAGTACGAGACGAAGTACTCGACGGCGTTGTTCGGGAGCAGCTCGCGGAACTCGTTCGCCAGCTGGGCGGCCAGCGTCTTGTTCGGCGCCATCACGAGTGTGGGGCGCTGAAGCTTCTCGATCATCCACGCGGTGGTGGCGGACTTGCCGGTGCCGGTCGCGCCGAGCAGGACGACGTCCTTCTCGCCTGCCTGGACGCGCCGGGCGAGATCGGCGATGGCCGTCGGCTGGTCGCCGTTCGGCTGGTAGGGGCTGACGACCTCGAAGGGCGCCACCGTGCGTTCGATCTGGGAAACGGGCCGCATGGAATCCACCGTACGACCCCGCACTGACAACGGGCTCCGATCAGTGCTTCTGCGGGGTTCGGGAGCGGCTGTGCTCCACGGGACGGCGGGGGCGGAACCGCAGTCGGTGCGCGGAGTGGTGGACGGCGCTGTGGGAGTGGGCGGGGATGCCGGGCTTCTGCTCGACGGGGGCGACGGCGGGCTTCCCCATGACCATCAGCGGGTCGAACATCACCACGACACCGGCGAGCAGGAGGAAGGCGAGCGGGCCGATCAGCATGGGCGCGAGCAGGGCCGCGGGCGACTCTCCCGAGGTGGGTGCGGAAGTGCCGTGGAGGTGGACGTCGAGGGCGGCCATGCCGGTGTAGTGCATGCCGCTGACGGCGAGCCCCATGACGAGGCTGGCACCCACGCTCCAGAGGAATCCCCTGACCTGGCCGGCCGCCCACAGCGCGGCGGTGGCGGCGCACATGGCGATCGCGACGGAGATGCCGACGGTGAAGGTGTTGTACTCCAGCTTCCCGTCCAGGCGCATGCTGGCCATGCCGAGGTAGTGCATCGACGCTATGCCCAGACCGGTGATGGTGCCCCCGGTGAAGAGGGCCGTTCCCCGGGCACCCTTGTAGCCCACGATGAAGACCCCGACGCCCACCATGACGATCGCCACGGCGAGGCTCGCGAAGGTCATCGCCTTGTCGTAGTGGATCGGGGTCTCCCGGACCGTGAACCCCATCATCGCGACGAAGTGCATGGTCCATATGCCGGAGCCGATGGCGGCCGAGCCGAGGGCGAGCCAGCCGGGGCGCCACGACTGGGCGACCAGCATGGATCTATTGGTGCACCGCAGCCCCAGGGCGCCGCCCAGGCAGGCCATGAGGTAGGCCACCAGGGGTGTGACCAGGCCGTAGCTGAATCCGTCGACCGTGCCCTGCATGCGCGGCTGTCCTTCCCGCCCTTTGCGTCCCGGAACTCCTGATGTGCCCCCTCCCAGGACCGCACGAGCGGTCAGGGTTGACGCAGAGAGTATGACTCCCACCGGAATGGTCGAACGACTTTCCGGCAAAGAAACACGGCCTTGCCCCAGTTGTGCGGCACCAGTGACCGGAGTTGGGTCATCTGCGTTCAACCTGTGGCCATCCTGCACCCCTCTCGCGTTGACCCTCTGCTGTCACAGTTGATCTGTCTGTGATGTCGCCGAACGCTCACGCGAGGAGTACGCATGCACGCGCGCGCCGTTGCCGCCTCCACCACCGCACTCCTGGGGACCGCCGCTCTCCTCGTCCCCGTCTCCCCCGCCGGGGCCGCCGACGCCGAGGTGGCGCCGCAGGTCATCGCCCATCGGGGCGCTTCCGCGTACGCGCCCGAGAACACGCTGGCCGCCGTGGACAAGGCGGCCGAGCTGGGCATCCCCTGGGTGGAGAACGACGTCCAGGAGACCAGGGACGGCGAGCTCGTCGTCGTCCACGACGACAACCTGCGGCGCACCACCGATGTCGAGGAGGTCTTCCCCGGGCGGGCCCCCTGGAAGGTGAAGGACTTCACCGCCGCCGAGATCGCCCGTCTCGACGCGGGCAGTTGGTTCGGCCCCGCCTACGCGGGCGCGCGCGTGCCGACGCTGGAGCAGTTCGTGGACCGCGTCGAGCGGCACCACCAGAAGCTTCTCCTGGAGATCAAGAACCCGGAGCTCTATCCGGGCATAGAGCGCCAGACGCTCAAGGTCCTCAGCAACGAAGGCTGGCTCGACAAGTCGCATCTGGCGGGCCGGCTGATCGTGCAGAGCTTCAGCGCGGACAGCGTGCGGACGGTGCACGAGCTGAAGCCCGGTGTGAAGACCGGGTTCCTGGGGACGCCGCCGGTGTCCGACCTGTCGGCCTATGCCGGCTTCGCCGACCAGATCAACCCGTCGTACGGCTCACTCTCCACGGCGTACGTCTCCGCCGTGCAGGCGTTCGACGGACCGCACGGCACGCCTTTGGAGGTCTTCACCTGGACGGTCGACGACGCGGCCACCGCCCAGCGGGTCGCCCGGTACGGCGTCGACGGGATCATCACGAACAAGCCGGATGTGGTGCGGGAGGCCGTCGGCGGGTGATCTCTCGCCCCCGGCGGCCGCCTGGCGGCCTTCCCGGCGCGGCGGCGTTGTCAGTGGTGGGTCGTACGGTGGGCGCATGGACAGCCATGCGCAGGTCGAGCAGCGGGTCGTGTGGTGCGTCGTCGACAGCGGCATCGGTCCGCTGCTGCTGGCCGCGACCCGCGAGGGCCTGGTCAGCGTTGTGTTCCATGCCACGGACGCGGTGCGGGACCGGGCGGTCGAGCGGCTGGCGTCGCGTCTCGGCACCGAGCCCGTCGGGGCGCCCGGCTCCCCACTGCTGGCCGAGGCGATACGCCAGCTCGCGGCGTACTTCGCGGGTGAGCGGCGCGACTTCGACCTGCCGCTGGACTGGTCGCTGATCTCCGGCTTCAACAGGGAGGTCCTGCGCGAACTGGCCTCGGGCGTGCCGTACGGCACGGTCGTGGGGTACGGCGATCTGGCCGGGCGGGTCGGTCAGCCGGGCGCCGCGCAGGCCGTGGGCATGGCGATGGGCGCCAACCCGCTGCCCGTGGTGGTGCCCTGCCACCGGGTCGTCGAGAGCGGCGGCGGGATCGGCGGCTTCGGGGGCGGACTGGAGACCAAGCGGAAACTGCTCGCCCTGGAGGGGGTGCTGCCCGAGCCTCTCTTCTGAGGTCTCGGGCCCGGTCGGTGGTAGTGCCGCGCCTCGAAGTCAGTCGTAGTGCCGCGCCTCGAAGACGTTGCCGTCCGGGTCCCGGAAGTAGAAGCTGCGGGTGGCCTTGCCCCGGGCTCCGAAGGAGTCGTACGAGAGCTCCGACACCGGTACGGCGCGTTCCTCGAGGCGGCCGAGCAGGGCGTCGAAGTCGCCGCGGGGCAGGGACAGGCAGACGTGGTTGACCGGGTGGCCGGCGCTGTCGGCGGCGCCGGGCAGCATCTTCATGCGTTCCGCGAAGGTCAGCGGCATGAGGTCGAGGATGGTCTCGTCGTTGACGCGCACGGACGGGAACGGCACCTGGCCCGCGGCGAACTCGGTGCGCCTGAGCGGCTCCATGCCGACGGCCTTCTCGTAGAAGTCGGCGGCGGCGAGCGGGTCGCGCACCCAGAGGACGACGTGGTCGAGGCGTGCTGTGTGGTCCGTCATGCACTCCAGGCTGGTGACCTCTGTGACAGCCCGCAAGGGTTTGGCCCGGCGCGCCGCCCGCCAGAGATGAGGGAGGACCGACTGACAGGAGGCAGGCGCGTGGTGCTGGTGATGTCGGAAGAGGTACGGGCGGCGCTCGAGGCGCGGCAGCCCGTGGTGGCCCTGGAGTCCACGATCATCGCCCACGGGCTGCCTCGGCCGCGCAACCTCCAGGTGGCCCTGGAGCTGGAGACGGCCGTGCGGCAGGAGGGGGCGGTGCCCGCGACCATCGCCGTGCTGGACGGGCGGCCCCATGTCGGACTGGACAAGGAGCAGCTGGAGCGGGTCGCGAACGAAGACGGGATCCGCAAGCTGGGCCACCGTGATCTGCCGCTCGCGCTCTCCTCCGGAGCGAGCGGGGCGACCACGGTGTCGGCTACCGCGCTGCTGGCGGCGCTGGCGGGCGTCCGGGTGTTCGCGACCGGCGGGCTCGGCGGGGTGCACCGGGAATGGACGGTGACGCAGGACGAGTCGGCCGATCTGGGTCTGCTGGCGCGGACGCGGATCACCGTGGTGTGTGCCGGGGTGAAGTCGATCCTGGACGTGCCGGCGACCCTGCAGCGGCTGGAGACGCTGGGTGTCGCGGTGGCCGGTTACGGCACCGACCGGTTCCCGGGCTTCTATCTGTCCGACTCGGGGCATCCGGTGGACTGGACGCTGCGGACGCCGGAGCAGGTGGCGGGCGTCATGCGGGCCCAGGACGCGCTCGGTGAGCCGGAGTCGGCCCTGATCGTCGCCAACCCCGTCCCCGAGGCGGAGCAGCTCGATCCGGAGCTGCACGCGCGCGTGCTCGCGGACGCGCTGCACGCGTGCGAGGAGGAGGGGGTCACCGGCCAGGCGGTCACGCCGTTCCTGCTCGACTATCTGGTGCGGCACACCGACGGAGCCTCCCTGAGCGCCAACCTGGCGGCGGTCCGCGGCAATGTGCGTCTGGCGGCGCGGATCGCGGCGGCCTGGGCCCGGGGGTGACCGGGACCGGGGCCGGCCGCCCCGCGGGTTGTGAAGAGCGCTCCGTGGAGGGCGCGGCGCTGCTGGTCGTCGGGGACGTCATCACCGATGTCGTCGCGCGGCACCGGGGGCCGCTCGCGGCGGGCACGGACACGGTTGCCTCGATCCGGACGGTGCCGGGCGGCGCGGGCGCGAACGTGGCGTGCTGGGCGGCACTCCGGGGTGCGGCGGAGGTACGGCTGCTCGGGCGTGTGGGCGCGGATACGGCCGCCTGGCACGAGCGTGAACTGGCGGCCCACGGCGTGCGCCCGCAGCTCGTCGTCGACCCGCTGGCGCCGACCGGCACGGTGATCTGCCTGGTGGACCGGGACGCTTCGGCGGAGCGGACGTTCCTCACCGACAGCGGCGCGGCGTTGCGGCTCGAACCCGCCGACTGGTCGGACGCGCTGCTCGACGGGGTGGCCCGGCTGCACCTGTCGGGCTACCTCCTGTTCTCGGAACAGGGTCGCGCCCTGGTGACGGTGGCTGTGAAGGCCGCACAGGCGCGTGGCGTGCCGGTGAGTCTGGACCCGGCGTCGGCGGGGTTCCTCACCGACCTGGGCGTCGAGCGATTCCTGGCGCTCGTGGAGGGCGTGGACGTACTGCTGCCCAGCCGGGACGAGGCGTGCCTGCTGACGGGGCTGGCCGACACGGCCGACGCGGCGGCCGAGCTGAGCCTGAGCATCCCGCTGGTCGTCGCGAAGCAGGGGCGCGAGGGAGCACTCGTGGCTCGCTCGGGGAAGGTGTGCGCCCGCGTTCCCGCCGTGCCGGCGACGCCGCGGGACACCACGGGCGCCGGTGATGCCTTCACCGGCACGTTCCTCGGCGCCCTGCTCGCGGGCGCCGGACCGGAGGAGGCGGCGGAGGAGGGCTGCCGGGCGGGTGCGCGGGCAGTGGAGCAAGTGGGCGGCAGGCCGCCTCTGCCCGGCTGATACGGAGCAAACCGCCTCTGCCCGGCTGGTGCGGAGCAGGCCGCCTCTGCCCGGCTAATGCGGGGCAGACCGCCCCGGCCCGGGCTGACACCCCACGCCCGCACCACCCCTGGCTACTACTTGCGTCCCCACGCCGAGATCATCGGTGGCGTCGTGAGGTCGAGCGCGCCGGACGTGACGTTCATGAGGTGCCGCTGGATGTCCTGGTCCGTGGCGAGGCCCGCGGTGACCAGCTGGTCGCGGATCTGGCGGATCGTGGCGGACTCCAGGGCCGCACAGGCCGGTGAGGCGAGAGGGAAGTAGGCGTCGGCGTGGACGCGGGTCAGGCCGGCCTCCCGGAGCTGGCGCGGGAGGGTGCGGCCGCAGGGGAGGTCGGTCCCGCGGTCGGCGAGCAGTTTGCGGAAGCTGTGCCGCAGCCGGTTCGCGAGCTGCTGCTCGGGGCCGTACTCATCGGGGCAGAGCAGGGGCTGAAGGGCGGGGTCGACGTCCTCGACGAGGAGGCGCCCGCCGGGGCGCAGAGAGCCGGCCATGGACCGCAACGCCCGTTGCCGGTCGGTGACGTGGACGAGGGCGAGGCGAGCGTGCACCAGGTCGAAGCCCTCCCCCGGCGGGTCCTGTACGCCGAGGTCGTGGACGCGGACCTCGACGGGCGGCCGGGCGCCCCGGGCCAGCCGTGAGGTGTCGGTGTCGGTCGCGACGACGCGTCCGGTCGGGCCGACCCTCTTCGCCAGCCAGGACACCACGGACGGGCCGCCGGCGCCGACCTCCCAACAGCGCCAGCCGGATCCGACGCCGAGCGCTTCGAGATGCCGGAACGTCGTCGGGTCGAAGAGAGCGGCGAAGGCGCTGAAATGCTCTGCCGCCTCGGTCTGCCGGTTGTCGAGGAGGTACCCATCGGTTCGCGTCATGCCGCGATCATCCCAGTTGTCCGACTTACCCGTAATGGTCGACGCTCCGGTAAGGAGAACCGCACCGCACCCGCATGCGTCGATGTCTCAGGACAACGGCATCGGCGAGTCGTTCGTCCACAGCCGGGAACAAAGCGGAATGAGTCGTTTCCACAGCCTTACCCGCAGCTCACGTGGGCCTGGCAGACTGGCGCGCCAAGGCGCAGGAACGGCGCGAGGAGTTCACGCGAGGAGATCCGGATGTCCATGGCAGGGAATCTGCGGAAGGTCACGAGCCTCGGCGGGGTCGGCGGCCTTCGCAAGGTGGCTCGGCTGGCCAGGCGGCGCCCGCGCGTCGACCTGAGCCACCCGGCCCGCTCCCCGCTGGGCTCCTCGGTGGTGAACTGCGTGACGTACCGGGACGGTGTCCGCACCCCCGTGCGCGGGGATCTGGTGGATGTCGTGGAGCGGGTGCGCAAGCGCCGGGAGGGCTTCGTCTGGCTCGGGCTGCACGAGCCGACCGACCAGGAGTTCGCGGGCATCGCCGAGCTCTTCGACCTGCACCCGCTGGCCGTCGAGGACGCCGTCGAGGCCCACCAGCGCCCCAAGCTGGAGCGGTACGGGGAGACGCTCTTCGCGGTGTTCAAGACGGTCTGCTACGTCGAGCACGAGGAACTCACGGCCACCAGCGAGGTGGTGAACACCGGCGAGATCATGGTGTTCGTCGGCGAGGACTTCGTGATCACGGTGCGGCACGGCCGGCACGGCTCGCTGGGTCCGCTGCGCGAGGAGCTGGAGTCCGATCCCGGCCAGCTGGCCAAGGGCCCGTCCGCGGTGCTGCACGCGATCGCGGACCACGTGGTCGACGACTACCTGACCGTCACGGACTCGATGCAGGCGGACATCGACCAGGTCGAGACGGATGTCTTCGCGGAGACCGGTGCGCGCGCCGACCCGGGGCGCATCTACCAGCTCAAGCGTGAACTCCTCGAGCTGAAGCGGGCCGTGGTGCCGCTCAGCCGCCCGCTGGAGGATCTCGCCACCCGGCCGATCCGAGCGGTCGATCCTGAGATACAGGCGTACTTCCGCGACGTCTCGGACCATCTGCTGCGGGCGAAGGAGCAGATCGCCTCCTTCGACGAACTGCTCAACTCCATCCTGCAGGCGCACCTCGCGCAGGTCACGGTCGCTCAGAACGAGGACATGCGGAAGATCACGGCCTGGGCCGCGATCATCGCCGTGCCGACGATGGTCTGCGGGGTGTACGGCATGAACTTCGAGCACATGCCGGAGCTGCACTGGCGGTACGGCTACGGCATGGTCATCGGCGTCATATCCGTCGCGTGCGTGACGCTGTACCGGGCGTTCCGGCGCAGCGGCTGGCTCTGACACGGGCCGTGACGCCCGGGGAGTGACCGCGGGCGGGACCTCCGGGTGCCCCGGGGTCAGCGTGTGGTGGTGGAGTAGACGCTCTCGGCCCAGGAGGCGATCTGGTCGTCCGCCAGGTGCCGGGCCAGGTCGGCTTCGCTGATCATGCCGACCAGGCGCTTTTCGTGGATCACGGGCAGCCTGCGGATCTGGTGCTCCCGCATCTCGCGGAGCACTTCGCCGACATCGGCGTTCGCGTCGATCCAGCGCGGGGTGCCCTTTGCCATCTCACCCGCGGTGATCCGGGCGGGGTCGTGCCCCATGGCGACGCAGCCGACGACGATGTCGCGGTCGGTGAGGATGCCGCAGAGCCGCTCGTTCTCGTCGCTGATGGGCAGGGCGCCGACGTTCAGTTCGCGCATGAGCTGGGCGGCGCGGTCGAGGGTTTCGTGGGCGGGGATCCACTGGGCGCCGCGGTGCATGATGTCTCCGGCGGTGGTCATGAAGTACCTCCCGAGGCCGGACGGCCGGCGCGGTGCGGGACGCACCGCGAGTCCCGACGCCCTTCATTCTCGCCGCGCCACCGGATGCCCGCACACGGAACCCCGTCCGCATCCATCCGACGGCGAGCAGCTACTCAACCGCTCCAGGCCGGATGGCGCGGATCGTCGGCCCGTACCAGGACGTCGGCCGTGCCGGCCGGGTCCGTCTCGTGCTCGTAGCGCTCGAAGGCCGGGAGGGTCCAGTGCTCGGCGTCGGGCGTGCGACGGCGCAGGGCGCCCGGGGAGAGCAGGACGTGAACGCTCAGGTCGAAGGGGAACCAGTGCCGAAGGAGGAAGGGTCCGTGCAGCAACAGGACGCCACCGGGCGGGAGTTGGGTGTAGGGGCTGCGGGTGGCGCGGTCGGCGGCCGGGTCCCAGAGGTCGGGCAGGACGCGGCCGTCGCCACCGGCTTCGAGAGGGCCGAACACCTCGCGCCACAGGGCGCCGGTGTCGTACCAGCCGTTGTAATAGGCCTCCACGTCCCGGTGGCCGTACTCCAGCCGCACCGAGGCGGGGCGCAGAAAGCCCTCCGTGCCCACGACGAGCGACGGGCGGCCGCGTATGCGCAGTGCCTCGGAGACGCGCTGGGCGAGATCCCCGGGGCGGGCGGCCGGGGCGCCGTCGAAGGCGATGCGGGGCCAGGGAGCGCCGTCGGCGGGCTTCAGGTCGAGGAGGCGCTCGGCGAGCAGGTCGCCGAGCCGGTCCCAGGTGATCGCTTCGAGTCGCACACGGCCCATGATGCGACAGGCCGGGGCAGGAGCTGTCACGCCCGCGAGTTCTTCGGACGCCGGGGAGGGACAGGCCGCAGGGAGGCGTCGAGAGGGCCGGGGTCGGTCGTGGCGGACGTAGTTCGTCCCGTCCTCAGGGGGAATGAACCACGTATGGTCCCCCGCGCGATGCTTCCGCCCCTCACCGGGCTCCTCGTCTTCCAGCCTCTCAAGCGCCGGTACTGCGCCGAGTGCCGGCGAGGCCCGCTGCCGCTGCTCGTCCTGGAGGACGGCGCCCCGCGCTGCCTCGACTGTGCCGACCTCGGGCATCTGGTGTTCCTGCCGAGCGGCGACACCGCGCTGACGCGCAGATCTCGGGAGGAGAGCACGCTGTCGGCGGTGGTCGTGCGGTTCAACCGGCGCAAGAGCCGTTACGAACGCCAGGGCGTTCTGGTCGAGGAGGCGGCGCTGGCGAGGGCCGAGCAGCGGTGTCTCGCGGACGCCGAGGCACGGCGGCGGCGCCGGGTGCGGGACGCGCGGCGGCGGGCAGCTCAGGACGAGCTGTTCGCTCTGACGTTCGCGGCGGAGATACGGCGGCTGTATCCCGGATGCCCCACCGGCCGGGCACGCGCCATCGCCGCCCACGCCTCGGAGCGGGGCAGCGGGCGGGTGGGCCGCAGCGCTGCGGGACGGGCGCTGACCGAGGCGGCGGTGACCTCGGCGGTCGTGGCGTCCGTGCGGCATCTGGACACGCCGTACGACCGGCTGCTGATGAGCGGGGTGCCGAGACACGAGGCGCGGCGGCGGATCGCGGCGGCGGTGCATACGGTGCTGAGGGGGTGGACCGAGGCGGGGCTCGATTCCGCCGGGTGATCCGGCCGAGCGTCGGCCGGCAGTCCCGTGTCGACAGGCGGACACGGCCGTTCGGGGGATCGTGGACGTTCGCTCATGGCCCCGCGCCGCTCGGCCATGGTCACTGTGCTCGTACGGGAATTCACTTGTGGTGAGGAAGGGTGCCGGGCAGGATCCCGGCTCGACGGGCGGGAGAGGCTGACATGATCGACGGACCGTACTTCGTGCTGACGGTGCTGGGGGTGCTCGGGACCGGTCTGGTGGCCGGGGTGTTCTGCGGCTTCTCGACCTTCGTCATGCGGGGCCTGGCCACGCTGCCGCCCGCGCAGGGGGTCGCCGCGATGAACGCGATCAACGTGGCCGCGGTGACGCCGCCCTTCATGGCCGTGTTCCTCGGGTCGGCGGTGCTGTGCGCGGTGATCGCCGTGGTGACGTTCGTGCTGTGGCCGGAGGAGGGGACGGTGGAGCTGCTGGTGGGCAGTGCCCTGTACCTGTTCGGCTCGTTCGGGCTCACCATGGTCGCGAACGTGCCGCGCAACGACGCGCTGCTCAAGCTGGATCCGGGCACGTCGGAGGCGGCCGCGTACTGGCCGGCGTATGTGCGCGAGTGGACGATGTGGAACCACGTCCGCACGGCCGCCTCGGCCGGGGCGGCGGTGGCGTACGTGCTGGCGCTCACCTGACAGCGCTCATCGACAGCTCGCGGCGACGGGCACCGGCCCGGAGGCGGACGTATCGTGGCCGGAGGAGGACCGCCCGACGACGCACGGCCTGTGACACGCGCACGCAAGGAAGACGGCCATGGCCGATCCCAAGGGTTTCATGACCACGCCCCGCCAGGACTGGCCGCGGCGGCCGGTGGAGGAGCGGGTGCGGGACTGGGACGAGGTCTACGTCCCCGGGGCGCTGCTGCCGATCATCAGCAAGCAGGCCGATCGCTGCATGGACTGCGGCATCCCCTTCTGCCACGACGCCTGTCCGCTGGGCAACCTGATTCCCGAATGGAACGACCTGGTGTCGAGGGAGGACTGGCGGGCGGCGGCCGACCGGCTGCACGCGACGAACAACTTCCCGGAGTTCACCGGCCGGCTGTGCCCGGCGCCGTGCGAGGCGGGGTGTGTGCTGGCGATCAACCAGCCGGCCGTCACGATCAAGAACGTCGAGTGCGCGATCGCCGACCGGGTGTGGGAGGAGGGCTTCGCGCCGCCGAGGCCGCCGGAGCGGCTGTCCGGCAAGACGGTCGCGGTGATCGGTTCGGGGCCCACCGGGCTGGCCGCGGCCCAGCAGCTGACCCGGGCCGGGCACACGGTCGCCGTGTACGAGAGGGCCGACCGGCCCGGCGGGCTGATGCGGTACGGCATCCCCGAGTTCAAGATGGAGAAGCACCATCTTGAGCGGCGGCTGGAGCAGATGCGGGCCGAGGGGACCAAGTTCCGTACGTCGACGTCGGTCGGACGGGACATCGGGGCCGATGAGCTCCGGACCCGGTACGACGCCGTGGTGCTCGCCACGGGGGCGACCGCCTGGCGTGAACTGACAGTGCCGGGGCGGGAGCTGACGGGGGTTCACCAGGCGATGGAGTACCTGCCGCTTTCCAACCGGGTGTGCGCGGGCGACCTGGAGACGTCCCCGCTGTCTGCCGCCGGGAAGCACGTCGTCATCGTCGGCGGCGGCGACACAGGCGCGGACTGCCTGGGCACGGCCGTCCGGGAGGGCGCCGCGTCGGTGACCCAGCTGGACATCTACGCGCTGCCGGAGGCCCAGCGCGACGAGGACGCCGAGCCCTGGCCGACGTATCCGATACGGATCTACCGGCTGTCCGCCGCGCACGAGGAGGCCCGTGATCTGCGGACCGCTCCGGTCGCCGACGCGGACGCGCGGCTGTTCGCGGCGTCCACGCTGCGCTTCGACGGAGACGCGGAGGGGCATGTGCGGTCGCTCCACCTGGTCGAGGTGGACGCGCGGCGCCGCCCGGTGGACGGTACCGGGCGGACGCTCCCCGCCGACCTCGTGCTGCTCGCCCTCGGCTTCTCCGGGCCAGACCGGCAGGACGGGCTCGTCGACCAGCTGGGGCTGGCGATGGAGCCCCGCGGCACCGTCGCGCGTGACGCCGGTTTCGCCACGAACGTGCCCGGCGTGTTCGCCGCGGGCGACGCCGCCCGGGGGCAGTCGCTCATCGTCTGGGCGATCGCCGAGGGGCGGGCCGTGGCAGCCGCGGTGGACCTTCACCTGACGGGCAGTTCGCGGCTGCCGTCACCGATCGGGCCGTACGACCGGCCCATGGTGGTCTAGAAAGACCGGCCCATGGTGGTCTGGAAAGACCCGCCCATGGTGGTCTGGAGGGACGACCGCTCGGCAGGTGGTCACCGCTCGTCCGTGCCCGCCACCTTCGCCGTGGACAGCGCCACCCGGTTCCATGTGTTGATCGTGCAGATCACGGCGAGGATCTGGGCGAGTTCCCGTTCCTCGAAGAGGGACGCGGCCTGCGCGTAGACATCGTCCGGGACACCCGCGTCGGCGACGAGGGTCATCGCCTCCGTGAGGGCGAGGGCCGCCTGCTCCCGCTCGGTGAAGAAGTGGCGGGCCTCGCGCCAGACGGCGACCATGTGCAGCCGGTCCTCGCTCTCGCCGGCCTTGCGGGCGTCGTTGGTGTGCATGTGGAGGCAGTACGCGCAGTGGTTGAGGTGCGAGGCGCGGATCTGGATCAGTTCGACGAGGGCCGGGTCGAGGCCCTCACGGGCGGCGGCGTCGAAGGCGATGAGGGCCCGGAATGCCTTCGGGGCGGACTTGGCGAACTCCAGCCGGGCCGTTCCCGTCGAGTGCGCCCGCGTCGTGTTCGTGGTCGTGTTCGTCGTCATGTCCCTCAACCTACGAGCCGCAAAGACCCGCTGTAGGGTGCATTTCCATGGTGAATTCGTGGGTCAATTCCGCGGAGCGGATCGGGTCCGACCTGCATCTGGAACTGTCCGGGCCGGGCAGCCGGCGCACGGCGCTGATCCGGGCGCTGCGCGAGGCCGTACGCGACGGGCGGCTCGCTCCGGGCACGCGGCTGCCGCCGTACCGCTCGCTCGCCGCCGACCTCGGTGTCGCCCGCAACACGGTGGCCGACGCCTACGCGGAACTCGTCGCGGAGGGCTGGCTCACCGCCCGTCAGGGCTCGGGCACCCGGGTCGCGGAGCGGGCCGAGCCGCTGCGTCCCGCCACTCGCGTGCCCAAGAAGGCACCTCCACGCGCGCGTGGCCCCCGGCACAACCTGCTGCAGGGCACGCCGGACGTCTCGGCGTTCCCGCGCGCGGCCTGGCTGGCCTCCTACCGGAGGGCGCTCCAGCAGGCACCCAACGAGGTGTTCGGCCCGGGCGATCCCGCCGGCCGGGCCGAACTGCGCGAGGCGCTCACCGAGTACCTGGCCCGCGCGCGTGGGGTGCGGACCGAGCCCGGCCGGATCGTGATCTGCTCCGGCTTCGCGCACGCGCTGCGGCTGCTGTTCGGCGGCGGCGTCCTGCGCGGGCCCCTGGCGGTGGAGGCGTACGGGCTCGGATTCCACCGGGAGGTCCTCGCGGCCGCCGGGGTGCGCACCGTGCCGCTGCCCCTCGACGAACACGGCGCCCGGGTCGACCGGTTGGGGCGCGAGCGTGCCGTGCTGCTCACGCCGGCGCACCAGTTCCCGACCGGCGGGCCGCTGCACCCCGCGCGCCGGGCCGCCGTGATCGACTGGGCACGCGCGCGTGGCGGGCTGGTTCTGGAGGACGACTACGACGGGGAGTTCCGCTACGACCGCCGGCCGGTCGGCGCCGTCCAGGGGCTCGACCCGGAGCGCGTGATCCACATCGGCTCGGTCAGCAAGAGCCTGTCACCGGCGGTGCGGCTGGGATGGATGGTGCTCCCGGAGCGGTATGTCGGGGACGTACTCGCCGTGAAGGGCGAGCGCGAGGCCTGGGTGAGCGTCCTCGACCAGCTGAGCCTCGCCGACTTCGTCGTCTCCGGGTCGTACGACCGTCATGTACGGCGGATGCGGCAGCGGTACCGGAGCCGCCGGGACCGGCTCGTCGCGGCGCTCGCCGAGCACGCGCCGCAGGTCGAGGTCACGGGCGTCGCGGCCGGGCTGCACGCGGTACTGCGGCTGCCGCCCGGCACCGAGGCGTCCGCGGTCAAGGCCGCCGCCTGGCGGGGCATCGCCCTCGACGGCCTCGGCGCGTTCCGGCACCCGGACACGGACATGGCGGTGAGCGACGGCCTCGTCGTGGGATACGCGACTCCCTCGGAGCATGCCTACGGGCCGGCCGTGGAGGCGCTGTGCGGGGCGCTGCCGCCGCCGTGACCGGCCCGTCGGAAGCCCCTCAGGGCTTGCGCGCCACCGCCCCGTATCCCGGAATCACACCGTCGTCCTGCCCGGGCACGGGCTCGCCCAGCTCGGGGTGCCAGTGGTGGGGCACCTCGACACCGGGTTCGACGAGGTCCATGCCGTCGAAGAAGCGGGTGAACTCCTCGCGGGAGCGCAGGGCCAGGGTGACGCCGGCGGCACGGAGCTTCTCGGTCGCCGCCCTGGACTCCTCCGGTGTGAAGTCCGCCGTGGCGTGGGTGATCACCAGGTAGCTGCCGGAGGGCAGTGCGGCGAGCAACCGGCTGACCAGGTCGTGCCCGCCGTCCTCGTCGGAGACGAAGTGCAGCAGCGCGACGAGCGACAGCGCGACGGGCCGGGTGAAGTCCAGGACCTTGCGCGCGCCCTCCAGGATGGCGTCCGGGTCGCGCACGTCGGCCTGGAGGTACTCGGTGGCGCCCTCGTCCGTGCCGCGCAGCAGGGCCGCCGCGTGGGCCAGGACGATGGGGTCGTTGTCGCAGTAGACGATCCGGGCGTCTGGGGCGATCTCCTGGGCGACCTGGTGGAGGTTGGGCTCGGTCGGTATGCCGGTGCCGATGTCCAGGAACTGCCGTACGCCGTTCTGCGCCAGCCAGCGCGTGGCCCGGTGCATGAAGGCGCGGTTGACGCTCGCCATCACCGGCACCCTCGGGTCGAGGGTGAGCATCTGCCGCCCCATCTCCTCGTCGACCGGGTAGTTGTCCTTGCCGCCGAGGTACCAGTCGTACATCCGTGCGGGATGGGGTCTGGTCGTGTCGATCTGGACGGCCGTGGTGGGGTCCTGCCCGGTCATGAGGCACTCCGTAAGGCGCAAAGGGTGGTCAATTCAGCACCAGCGTCGAAAAGTTGAGCTTCAGAACGTCGAGCGTCGGAAGGTCGAACGTCAGCAAAGGCAATCACGTCAAGGCCATCACGTCAGGACAGCAGGAAGTCCGCCTTCCCCGCCTTCGCCCCCTCGATGAAGGCCGTCATCTCGTCGGTGGTGTAGATCAGCGCCGGACCGTCGGGGTCGGTGGACTGGCGGACGGCGATCCGGCCGTCGGCGAGCTTCATCGCCTCCAGGCAGTTCCCGCCGTTCCCGCCGCTCCACGGTTTGTGCCAGCCTTCGCTGCCCAAGTCACGCGCGGGCATGCCGTTGTAGACCTGTTTGCGCGGCTTGATGCGATCCATTCACAGCTCCTTGCGGAGATCCCGGAGGATCTCCTTCGTGCGATGTGCCGTAGCGGCCTGCGCCGCCATGCGGTCCATGACCTCGAGGTGGGTCGCCACCTCGGCGCGCGCGTCGAGATAGACCGCGCCGGTCAGGTACTCGCTGTAGACCATGTCCGGCAGTTCGGGCATGGCGAATCGGAACAGCACGAACGGCCCGTACGTGCCCGGGTGCGGCCCATTGGCGAACGGGGCGACCTGGAGCGTCACGTTGGGCAGCTTCGTGGCCTCGAGCAGTCTGTCGATCTGGGCACGCATCACCTCCGGGCCGCCGACCGGGCGCCGCAGCGCGGTCTCGTCCATCACGACCCACAGCCGGGGCGCGTCCTCGCGGGTGAGCAGGTCCTGGCGCCGCATGCGCAGGGCGACATGGCGCTCGATGTCGTCGGGCCGGGTCTGGCCGATGGCGCCGGAGCGGAGCACCCCGCGCGCGTAGTCCTCGGTCTGCAACAGACCGGGGACGAAATGGGGTTCGTAGCTTCGGATGACGCCGGCCGCGCCCTCCAGGCTCACGTACATCGAGAACCAGCCGGGCAGGATGTCGTGGAAACGCTGCCACCAACCGGGCTTGTTCGCGTCCTCGGCCAGCTGGACGAAGGCGTCGGCCTCCTCGTCGGAGATTCCGTAGGCCTTCAGGAGCAGTTGCAGATACGGGATTTTGAGCGCGACCTCGGCCATCTCCATACGACGGACCGTGGCGGGGGCGACGCGGAGGATACGGGCGGCCTCCTCGCGCTTCATCCCGGCGCGCTCGCGCAGATCCAACAGGCGTCGACCGAGGACGACCTGACCGACCGTCGGCGCGGACCGCGGTTCGCTCACGCTCCACCTCCACGAAGAGTTCTGACGAGCCGGCCACGAAAAGAACGCTGACAGCCCGGCGGCGCCATGCGAAGACCCTTTCGAAGAGCTGATCCGAACTGACGTTTCGAACGAATCTTCGACGATCTCAACTGGCGCCGCGCGGAGTGCTGTTGCGATGCAGTGTGCCACGGCCTTCCAGACCGTCACAGCGCACTCTGCAATTTTCAGAGTGACACTTGCCAAGTGTTCACGGCAGGGCGATAGTGGCAAGCGTGATTCCGTCCGCGCCCTTAGGAACAGACGCCGCCGCAGGCCCTCTCGGCCTCGGTACCGCCGGAGTCGGCCCTGTCGGGGCCGCTGCCGAGCGCCGGTTCCGTTTCGAGCTGGCCGCACATCCGGGTTCCCCCGCACAGGCCAGACGCCTGACGCGGGCCCGGCTGGCCGGCTGGTCGGTGTGTGAGGACACGTGCGACAGCGCGGCCCTGGTGGTATCCGAGCTGGTCACCAACGCCATCGTGCACACGGCGAGCACGCACATAGTGTGCGAGCTGCACGACGGCGACGACCTGGTGCGGATAGCGGTGCGTGACGAGGGCTGCGCCCCTGGCCAGCCTCACGCGGCCGGCCGGACGCGGCCCGAGGAGGAGCACGGGAGGGGACTGCTTCTCGTCGACGCCCTCTGCGAGGCCTGGGGTGCCCATGAGCACGACCTCGGGCTGCTGGTCTGGGCCGAGCTGCCGCGCACGGCGGACACCCCGGGCGACCCGTCGGGGCCCCGGAACGACCTGGGCTGGGGCGCCCGCCCGAAGCCGGGTCCGTCCGACGACTCGGGCGACGGGGACGGAGCCCACCAGGCGCGTCACACGAGGGGCGCGCCGGAGGTCCCCGCACAGGGGCGACGCCGAGAGCAGGGGGCGGCATGACGTCCGCGCAGGGTGGTCGCGTACTGAACCTGGACACACTGGCCCGCCTCCGGCGCGGGCTGCGTACGCCGGGTCCCGCCCTGCGCCTGCCCGTGCCCGACGGCATGACCGCGCCGCTCGGCTTCGACGCGGTCGCGGTTCCCGCCCGTCTCGGCCGGCTGGTGATGCCCCGGCTGCCCCGCGCGGGCTGTGTCTACGCCGACGGGACGCACTGGTGGTGGCTGGTGCCGGCCGACTCCGACCACGCCCTGGAGTGGCCGGCTCCCGCGCGGTACGCCACCGGCGCGGTCGTCCCGGACGCCCCGGAGATCCCCGAACTGATCCACCGCCCGGACGGCAAGCTTCCGTACACCCCGCCGATACCGCTGTACCTGGCCCTGTGCCGCGTGACGGGTACGGCGCCGGCTTGGTCGCGGCCGGTCAGCGCGTAGGGCTTGTCGAGCAGGGCTCGGTCGAGCACCGCTCAGTCAGCACGCGACATTCATCAAGCACGCCCGGGCCCAACGCGCAGCACCCATCACGCGCACGACCCGGCCGAGCCCGACCCGGCCGAGCCCGACCCGGCCGACGCGCAGCATCCATCACGCACGGCCCTACCGACGCACAGCACCTCTCGAACACCGGCCGGCCGCCACTCAGAGCCGGCCGAGCCCGACCCGGCCGACGCGCAGCACCCATCACGCACGACCCGGCCGACGCGCACGCCCAGCCCTGCATGACTCCTCCGGCGCGCAGGACCCGCCGAGCACATCCCGGTCGAGGCATACGCACCACCCCCCGACCCCGCGCCGCCCCACACCTCCCCCGGTCCGGTCGTGCGCCCGCGCGCATCCGGCGCCCCGGGCTGCGCCCTGCCCGGGCGGGCTCCGCCGCCGCGATAGTGGCCGTTCGTTCACGAGCGGGGCCTGAGCCGGGAGGTCGGTCGACGGTGGGGAAGAAGCGGACCGCGCCGGATGTGTCCGAGTCGGAGCGACTGCTCTTCGGCGGGCCACTGCGCTACGACATGGGCTGGAACCAGCACGCCGACGCGTTCCTGGAGCTGAACTTCCGCGCCATGATCACCCGGTTGCCGTCCCTGCTGTCGTCCAGCCTCCGGCTCGCCCGGCAGGCCGACCGGGGCGCCGCGCGGATCGTGCTGGCCTCCGAGGTGTGCCGGGGCGCGGCCCAGGCGGTGAGCCTGCTCGCGGTCAACAGCGTGCTGGCCCGGCTGATGGGCGGCGGGCCGATCGACGACCGGCTGCGCGGAGCCGTCCCCGCACTGGTCACGGTGGCCCTCGTCATGCTGCTCGCGGCACTGCTGCGAGCCGCGAGCACCTACGCCACCGGCCGCCTGGAGCCCAAGGTGGAGCGCGTGGCGACCGAGCGGTACCTGGAGCGGGCCGCGACCGTGGAACTGGCCGCGATCGAGGACCACGCCTTCCACAAGCTGCTGGACACCGCGCAGTACGGCGCCGCCTCCGCCCGCCGGATGATCATGTACGGGACGCGTGTGATCAACGCGATGATCTCCCTGGTCGCGGCGGCCGGCGTGCTGACCGTGCTGCATCCGGCCCTGCTGCCGCTGCTGGTGACGATGACGCTGCCGAGCGCCTGGAGCGCGCTGACCGTGGCCCGGCGGCGCTACGAGTCCTTCCATGCCTGGGTGCAGCATGCCCGCGCGGGCCGGCTGCTGGGCAACCTGCTGATCGAACCCGAGGCGGCCCCCGAGATCCGGGTGCACGGCGTGGGCGCGTTCCTGCTGCGGCACTTCCGCGCGATGTCGGAGACCGCCGAGGCCGAGCAGGCCCGTCTGGCCGGGCTCGCCGCCCGCACCGGCCTGATCGCGGCGGCGTGGACGGGCCTGGCGACGGTGGCGACGTACGCGACGCTCGGCGGACTACTGTTGGCGGGTTCGATGGCGCTGTCGGTGGCGGGTACGGCCGTGATCGCGATCCGGACCGGTTCGCAGAGCCTCGACACTCTCGTGGTGGAGGTCAACGCGCTGCACGAGGAGGCCCTCTTCGTCGGCGACCTGCAACGGCTGTACACGGAGGCGGCACAGCGCGCGATCCCTGCCGGCGGGCAGCCACTGCCGGAGGACCCGCGCGAGATCCGCTTCGAGAACGTCACGTTCCGCTACCCGGGCGACTCGGCCCGCCCCGCTCTCGACGACGTGACGCTCGCCCTCCCGCTGGGCCGGATCGTGGCCCTGGTCGGCGAGAACGGCTCCGGCAAGACGACCCTGGTGAAGCTGCTCGCCGGGCTGTACACCCCGGAGCGGGGGCGGATCCTGTGGGACGGCGTGGACGCGGCGACCGCCGACCGGCACCTGCTGGCCGAGCGGATCGCGATGGTGGCGCAGGACTTCAAGCGGTGGCCGTTCACGGCCCGGGTGAACGTCGCCCTGGGGCGGACGTCGGCGCCCGTGTGTGAGGAGCGGCTGGCCGCGTCGATCGCCGAGGCCGGAGCGGAGACGGTGGTCGCGGACCTGCCGCGCGGTCTCGACACGTTGCTCGCCCGCAACTTCAGCGGCGGGCACGAGCTGTCGGGCGGCCAGTGGCAGCGGCTCGGCATCGCCCGGGCGGCCTACCGCAGGGGCCGCATCCTGATCGTGGACGAGCCGACGGCGGCCCTGGACGCACGGGCCGAGCTGGAGGTGTTCGAACGGATCCGTGCCCTGGCCGACAGCGGCCAGACGGTCGTACTGATCACGCACCGGCTGGCGTCCGTACGCCACGCCGACCTGGTGCACGTCCTGGATCAGGGCCGGCTCGTGGAGTCCGGGACGCCGAACGAGCTGCTGGCCACCGGCGGGCTCTACGCCGAGCTGTACGCGCTCCAGGCGGAGCAGTTCACCAAGCCGCCCACGACGGTCACGCCGCCCCCGACCGCCCCGCCGACCGCCCCTGTCGCGAAGGTGCCGGCCCCGAAGGCGGGCTGAGCCACGCCTTCCCCGGTCCGTCCGTCAGGCCGTGGCGTCGGCGCTGTCCCCGCTGCGCACGATCACCAGGAACATGTCCGTCGCGAGGTCCATGACAACCTCGGCCGGCAGGCCCTCCAGACGCCGCGCCTGCGCGAACTCCTCCGCCGGCCAGGAGCCACGCGGCCCACCGGCGGGAAAGCGCTCGAGCACCGTTCGCCCGTTCACCCTGCACCTCCATGTCACGCTGTACTCGTAGAGTTAAACGCCAACCATGGGGTGAACGGCTCGCGAAGTGACGGTTCTGAGACGTAGTTGACACTCGTTCACCGCCAAGTGTGACCAACCTCTCAGCCTCTTGGCGGATGTGTTTACTTTGCGTGTCAATCGTCATACTCGTCGTGATAGCGGATGCGCTCGCTTCCCGCAGGCGCCCCAAGAGCCGACGAGCGCCCCTTGGGCTCCTCCCACGCCTCCTGCCTGCCCAGCGCGGTGAGGTCCAGCAGGCTGGTGGTCGAGCCGAGGCCGTCGAGGCCGCGCTCGTACGTCGAGTAGGTGTGGAAGACCCGCTCGCGGTCCCGCAGGAAGCAGCTGAGGCCGGGCCGCTCCACGAGCTCCCCCTCGCGTTCGAGCGTCACCTCGAAGTCGCGGTTGAAGTCACTCCCGTGCGACGAGTACCAGGGCACCGTCCAGCCCATCCGGGCCTTGAAGGGCAGGACCCTCGGGAAAGGCGCCCGGGAGACGGCCGCGAACGACGTGCCACGAGCCTTGAGATGGGCGAGATGACCTATTTGGTCCAGGAACGCCGAGCAGCTGCGGCAGCCGGTGTCCCACTCGGGCGCGAACATGAAGTGGTAGACGACGAGCTGGTGCCGCCCCTCGAACAGGTCGAGCAGGGTGGCCTTGCCGTCCCCGCCCTCGAACACGTACTCGTCGACCTCCACCATGGGCAGTCCGCGCCGCTCGGCGCCCAGCGCGTCCCGCGCGCGAGTGGCGGCCTTCTCCTTGACCAGCAGTTCCGCGAGCGCCGCACGCCACTGGTCGCGCGAGACGATCTCCGGAAACGACATGAACCCTCCTGTACCCCTCCTGTGGCAACGGTCCGTCCGGGGTGGTGACCGGTGGGAGGGGCGGAACTCATCGCCGGCTCACGAGGTTTTTTCCGCGTACGTCACCGGCAGCGCGACCAGACCCCGGGCGCGCGGGGAGGGGCGCCACCGCGGGGCGTCGGACGCGAGGGCGAGGTCCGGGAACCGCTCCAGCAGCGCGGCCAGGGCGATTTCGGTCTCGGCACGGGCCAGCGGCGCGCCCAGGCAGTGGTGGATGCCGTGGCCGAGGGCGAGATGCCCCGAGGTGTCCCGGCCGAGGTCGAGCCGGTCGGGGGCGGGGAATCGGGCCGGGTCGCGGTTGGCGGCGGCCAGGGACAGCAGGACGGTCTCGCCGGCGGGCACGGTGACGCCCCCGATCGTCATGTCCTCGGTCGGGAAGCGCCGGATGGCGAGCAGGGCGGGCCCCTCGTAGCGGGCGAACTCCTCGACGGCCGCCGGGATGCGTGCCGGGTCGGTGCGCAGGGCGGCGAGCTGCTCGGGGTGCTCCAGAAGGCTCAGCACGGCGTTGCCGATGAGCTGGACGGTGTTCTCGTACCCGGCGAAGAGGATGAGGAAGGCCAGGGACATCAGCTCGTCCTCGGTGAGCCGGTCGCCCTCGTCGCGGACCGCGATCAGGTCGGAGAGCAGGTCGTCGGCGGGCTCAGCGCGCTTGGCCGCGATCAGCCCGGTGAAGAAGCCGAGCATCCCCACGACCGCATCCTTGGCGGCGGCCGGGCGGGCCGGGTCGGGGGCGACGAGCGCGTCGCATCAGGATCCGTCCGTCGACGATCGTGGTGCGGACATCGGCCGAGCGGGCGCTGTGCACGAGGGTGGCGGCGAGGTCGTGGACGGGCCGGGTGTGCGGGCCGGTGAGATCGACCAGGACGATGTCCGCCCTGCGGCCCGGCGCGATGCTGCCGACGGTGTCCCCCAGCCCCACGGCACGGGCGCTCTGCAGAGTGGCGTGGTGCAGGGCCTGGCGGGAGGTCAGCAGGCGGGGGTCGCCCTCGGCCGACTTCTGGACCAGTGAGGTGAGGGCCATGGACTCCCACACGTCCAGGGAGTTGTTGGAGGCGGCGCCGTCGGTGGCGAGTCCGACGTCGACGCCGATGTCGCGCAGGGCGCGGACGGGTGTGGTGTCGGGCCAGGCGAACTTGAGGTAGCCGCGGGGCGCGGTGGCGACGGCCGTACGACCGCCCGCCCGTTCCAGAACCGGCAGGTCGCGGTCGGTGATGCCGGTGCCGTGGGCGATGAGCACATCCGTGTCGAGGATGCCGGTGCGGGCCAGGACCTCGATCGGGGTGACGCCGTGACGGGCGAGGCTGGTGTCCGTCTGGTCGCGGTTCTCCGCGGCGTGGAGGTGCACGGGCAGGCCGTGCGCGCGGGCGAGCTCGGCGGTGGCGGCGAGGTCGGCGTCGTCGACCGTGTAGGGGGCGTGGGGCGCGAGCGCGGTGGTGATACGGCCGTCGGCCGAGCCGCGGTGCCGCAGCGCGAACTCCAGTGACCGCTCCCGGCCCTCGGGGCCCTGCGAGGAGAAGTAGGCCTCGCCCAGCAGCGCCCGCATGCCGCACTCGGCGACCACCGCGGCGACCGCGTCCATGGCGAAGTAGTGGTCGGCGAAGCAGGTGACGCCGGCGCGGATCATCTCGGCGCAGGCGAGCCGCGCGCCCAGCTCGACGTCCTTCGCCGCCAGGTTGGACTCGACGGGCCAGACGACGTCGTTGAACCACTCCTCGATGGGCAGGTCCTCGGCGATGCCGCGCAGGGCGACCATCGGCGCGTGGGTGTGACAGTTGATCAGGCCGGGCAGGGCGACCTGGCCACGGGCGTCGAGCCGCTCGGCGGCGGCCAGGTCCGCCACCGCGGAGGTGCTCGTGACGGCCTCGACGATCCCGTTCCGTACGACGATCGCGGCGTCCTCCTCGAAGCCGATCCGCTCTTGATCGTCGTGCACGAGGACGGTGCACGCGCTGATGATGAGATCGGCGGGACGGTCCGCGGCAGAAGGCGTCATCACGCCAACGTACGACGAGGGCGCTATCCGGCGAGGGGTGTCCGGGGCAGTCGGAGCCCCACCCGTTCCCCGGGTCCGGTGAGTTCGTCGAGGACCGCGGCGAGCCGTTCCGTGTGGCGGGGGCCGATCCGGCCCGTGTCGTCGAGGTGCACGGCGCAGGCGGTGGTGGTGTCGACGAGACGTTCCAGGAGGTCGGCCACCTCGTCCGCGCCCTCGGTGTGCCGGGCGAGGGCGGGCAGTTCGTGCGCGGACAGGGAGATGGCCGTGCGGGCCTCGGCGAGAGTGCGGTAGGCCTCACGGCGCAGGGTCCAGCGGGTGGCGCGGTGGTCGGAGGGGGTGCCGGAGCCGCCGATGCGCGGGGCGTCGGCCTCGTCGAGGACGTGGGTGAGGTAGGCGTACGCGGCTCGGCTCGCCGCCGCCAGCCGGGCGCGCACTCCCCCGCCGCGCTGTCCGGGCATCGGCAGGTGCCCGACGATCAGCACGATCGCGCAGGCCAGCAGCGTTTCGCCGATCCGGCCCGCGGAGGCCTGTGGCTCGCCGCCGACCATGACCAGGGCGAGGACGAGGACGGTGACCACGGCGGTCTGGGCGGCGAAGTGCCGGGTGGCGACGGGTATCAGCGCCCCGCTGAGCGCGACGAGCGCGATGAGCCCTTCCGGCCGGGGCAGGACGACGGCGAACCCGGCGAAGAGGAGAGCGCCGAGGACGGTACCGGCGGCCCGGTTCAGCACCCGTGAGGCCAGCGGCCCCAGGTCGGGCTTGACGAGGAAGACGGCGGTGGCGGGCAGCCAGTACCAGTGCTCGTGCTCCCCGTACCACTGGCTCCGGTGCAGCGCCTGGGCGACCGCCGAACTGGCCCCGAAGCAGAGGGCGACGCGCAGTCCGTACTCGCGTCCGGCGGTACCGAAGGCGGCGCGCAGCCGGTCCCTGGCGGTACGGGGCCGGGTGTGCAGATCGCCGCCCCCGCCCTGGTCGAACACCTCAGCCGCCTGCAGAAGGGCGTCGTCGAGGGCGCGCAGGGCGGGCACCGAGCGGGAGGGGGCGGGCAGCGGCCCGGTGTGGGTGTTGTCGCGTACGGCGGCGGCGAGCCGCCGGGGGCCTTCGGAGGCCCGTTCGGAAACGGCCTCTTCGGCCCAGGCCAGCGCGGTGGCGGCCTCGGCGAGGGGCAGCGCGGCGGCGTACTGCGCGTGCAGCCGCCGCTCGGTGGAGGAGGAGGCGTACCGCCGCAGCCGTGGCCCGGCGAGCGCGTCCTGGGCGTGGTCGAGGGCGGCGGTGAGCGCGGCACGGCGGCAGATGGCGTCCGGCCCGCCGACGGCGTCGAGGAGCGCGGCGACCGCGTCGTACACGCCGGCCACGGCCGCCCGCTCCCCGTCGAAGCGGAAGTCACCGGCGAGGGAGCCGGGCGTGGGCAGCACGAGCCGTAGCACGAGCAGCCAGCCCGCCCCGGCGAGGAAGGCGAGCGCGCGCTCCCACCCCGCCTCGGGCAGGGGCATCCCCGCGCCGATCGCCGCGCCGACGAGCAACTGCGTCCCGGAAGCGGAGGCGACGGGCCCCACGGCGCTCATCCCCCCGGCGACGAGCCCGACGACCGTGAGGACCACGGTCAGCACGACCGCGCCGGTCTCGTCCCCGGCATACGTCCCGATCACCAGCCCCAGGGCACCGCCCAGCGCGGGCACCCCGAGCCGCTTGACCGAGCCCCGCCGGCTCCCGGGCCGGTCGTTGATCCCGGCGAGCATGGCGGCGATGGCGGCGACGACACCGAGCGACGTACGCCCCGTCTCCACGGCCACCAGCAACAACGGCCCGGCGGACAAGGCCCCCCGCGTCACCGCGCTCCAGGGCACCGGTCCCCGCTGAGCGCGCAGGGCGTGCGCGAGCCAGGGCGGCAGCACGAGGGAAAAACGGCGGGACCGGGACACAGGGCTCCTGTCGTCTCATCGAGGGCAGGGGTGGGCCTTCGGGCGACGGTGGCCGGGGCGGGGTGTGGGTGTCCACGGTAAGCGGGGTTCCTGGAGGAAAGGTTTCCGGAACGTGACGGAGTCCGGGAGAGCCGGGTTCTTTATGAACGCAATCGGCGACGACGGTCAGCCCCGCGCCGCCTCCACGGCCCGGCCGAGGAGGGTCTCCGCGTCGGTGATCGTCCGGGCGAGCGTGCCCGGGTCGTCCGTCAGGCTCCCCACGAGCCCGTCCACGTCACGCAGACCCGCCCGCGCCACGAGCCCCTTCTCGTTCGTGACCCACTCCCCACGCGCCGCCAGCACCGCGTGCGCGGTCTGTGTCGTGGCGAGGGCGAGCGCGCCCGCGACCTGGGTGAGGGCGCTCTTCGGGGCGTGGCCGGCCCTGGCGTAGGCGAGGGTGGCGATGGCCATGCCGTACCAGTGGGCCGGGGCGGTGTCGCGCAGGGCCGGTGGGTAGGCGCCGGGGCGTGGCAGGGTGCCCCGCAGCACCTTGTTGATCGCGAGTTCGGCGACGAGCAGATACGTCGGGATGCCCGCCAGATGGAACATCAGCGGCTCGACGCGGAAGCGGCCTGCCCCGGCCTCCGCCCGCTCGTGTTCGACGACGTCCAGATCGCGGTAGTGGACGTCCACGCGCCTGTCGTCGATCGTCAGCCAGGCACCTCCGTTGAAGACACCGCCGCCCCACGCGCCGATCGCGGACACCTCGCCCTCCCAGCCGACCGCGCGGAGATCGGCCGGGTCGAAGGCGCCGCGGTAGTAGACCGCCAGGTCCCAGTCGCTGTCGGGGCGTTCGGTGCCCTGGGCCCGGGAGCCGCCGAGGGTGACGGCCTCGACGGCGGGGAGGGCGGCGAGACGGTCGGCGGTGGTGTCGAGGAAGGCCTGGTCCGGGAGGGTGGGCACGGGGGCGGCTCCTGGGGCGGGCGGGTGAGCGGTCCGGGAAGCGTAGGGGGACCGGGCGGATCGCGTGAACGGAAATCGCGCGCCGGCCGGGACACGGGTGAACCGAAATACGGGTGCGGCCGCGCACCGGGCCCCGCATGATCGGTCGAACAGCTGCCCAGTCACCGCCCCAGATCGGAGCCCGCGTGATCCACCGCGTCACCGTCCCGAGCCTCTTCCCGCCGCCCACCTACTCCCACGCCTCCGTCGTCGAAACCGGCACGCGGCTGGCGTTCCTCGCCGGGTCCGTGCCGCTCGACGCCGACGGCAACCTCGTCGGGCCCGGAGATCCCGTACGGCAGGCCGAGCAGGTGATCGCCAATCTGCGGGAGCAACTGCACGCCGTCGGCAGCGACCTGCCGCACGTCGTTTCGACCGACGTGTACGTCGTGAGCAGTGAACCGACCGCGCTGTCCTCCGTGTGGGAGGTCGTCGAGGCGTCCGGGCTCAGCGCGGGCCCGCACTCGTCGACACTGATCGGCGTGGCGTGCCTCGGGTACACGGGGCAGCTGGTGGAGATTACGGCGACAGCCGTCGTGCCCGGCGGGGCGCCGACCTGAGGAGAACTCCATGCTGATCGAGCACCGCGGGCGGCGCCCCGTCGTCCCCGAGTCCGCGTACGTCGCCCCGACGGCCGTCCTGTGCGGGGCCGTCGTCCTCGGTGAGCGCAGCCGGGTGCTGCACGGGGCCGTGCTCACCGCGGAGGACGGGGAGGTGCGGGTCGGCTCGGACGTCGTCGTCATGGAGAACGCGCTGGTGCGGGGGCGGGCCGCGCACCCCTCCGTGATCGGTGACGCCGTGCTCGTCGGCCCGCACGCCCATGTCAACGGGGCGACCCTGGAGGACGAGGTCTTCGTGGCCACCGGCGCCTGCGTCTTCCCGGGGGCCGTCGCGAGCACCGGCTGCGAGCTGCGGATCCACAGCGTGCTGCACGTCAACTCCGTACTGCCGCCCGGCACGGTCCTGCCCATCGGCTGGATCGCGGCGGGAGCGCCCCGGGCCCGGCTCTTCGCCCCCGGCGAGCACGACGAACTGTGGCAGATCCAGGAGGCGCTGGACTTCCCCGGCACGGTGTACGGCATCCCGCGCGGCACGTCGATGCGGGAGGTCATGGCCCGCCAAGTGGCGCTCTACGGGGCACATCGCGACGACGTCCCCCTCGACGGCCCGTCATGAGCTACTGCCCCTCGGGCCTCCCCCACACCCTCCGCTTCGGCAGCGCCTCGGCATAGCTGCCCACCCGGCTGGTCGTCAGCCCCAGCGCCAGCAGCGACTCCGCGAGTTTGACCGCCGCCGCGACCCCGTCGACGACCGGCAGGCCCAGCTTCTCCCCGACCGCCCGCTGCAAGCCGGTCATCCCGGCGCAGCCGAGCACCAGCACCTCCGCCCCGGCCGTACAGGCCCGTTCGGCGGCGGCGAGGAACGCCGTCTCGGTGCGTTCGTCGTCGCCGAGGTCGAGCACGTTCAGGCCCGTGCCGACGACCGCGGCGCAGTTCCGCGCGACGCCCGCCGTCTCCAGACTGTCCTCGATCTGGCCGCGCGACCGCTCCAGAGTGGTGACGACGCCGTAGCGGCGGCCCAGCAGGCAGGCGAGATGGGCGGCGGCCTCGGTGATGTCGACGACGGGTACGTCCACCAGCTCCCGCACGCCCTCCCGCCCGTGCTCGCCGAAGCCGGCCATGACCACGGCGTCGTACGGCGGTCCGTCGTAGGTCCGCAGCGTGTCCAGGACGGCCGCGGCGGACAGGTAGCTGTCGAGCCAGCCCTCCGCGGACTCGGGCCCCCAGGCGGGTGTCAGCCCGGTCACGGTGGTGCCCGGGCCTGCGGCGGCCCGGGCACCTCGTACGATCTCCTCGGTCATCTCCTGCGTGGTGTTGCAGTTGGTGACGACGATCCGCACGTCTCTCAGACCTCCATGGCAGGGCGCTCGACGGTGGGTTCGGCAGTGCGTTCGCCGCGGCACAGGGCCGCGTACAGCCCGGCCGCGAGTGCCGTGCCGATGAACCAGGAGTACGGCGCCACATCGCTGAAGGTCTTCACCAGCGCGAGGACGGCGGCGACACCGGCCGCGGGCAGGAACGCCCACAGCGCCTTGGGGTTGACGCCCTTGCGGTAGTGGAAGCGGGAGCCGGGCGTCGCGTCGAAGAGTTCGTCCACGTTCACACGGCCGCGCTTGACCCAGTAGTAGTCGACCATGATCACGCCGAACAGCGGGCCGAGGAAGGCACCGAGGCCGCCGAGGAAGTAGTTCACGACGGTCGGGTTGGAGAAGAGGTTCCAGGGCGTGACGAGCAGGGCCGCGACCGTGCTGATCATGCCGCCGACCTTGAAGGTGATCTTCTGCGGCCAGACGTTGGCGAGGTCGTACGCCGGCGAGACGAAGTTGGCGACGATGTTGACGCCCATGGTGGCGATGGCGAAGGTCAGCGCGCCCACCACCAGCACCCAGGTGTTGCCGATCTCGGCGACCAGGTAGGCCGGGTCGGTGATCTCCTTGCCGAAGACCTCGAAGGCGCCCGCGGTGACGATGACCGACACGATCACGAAGGCCGTGGAGTTGATGGGCAGGCCCCAGAAGTTGCCGCGCTTGACCGTCTTGTAGTCGGGCGAGAAGCGGGAGAAGTCGCAGAAGTTGAGCATCAGCGTGCCGTACGTGGCGAGGACCAGGCCGATCGCGCCGAACCACTGGCGCCACTGCTCGCCCACGGAGACCGGGTGCGGTGTCGAGGTGAGCGAGATCGTCCAGCCGGCCTTGGCCAGGATCCACACGGCCAGCGCGATCATCACGAGCCAGATCGCCGGGCCGCAGAAGTCCTGGAACTTCCGGACCGATTCCATGCCCCGGCTGATGATCGCCGCCTGCACCAGCCACAGGGCGATGAAGGAGACCCAGCCGAGTGCGTCAAGGCCCAGGAAGGAGTTGTGCGTCCACGACTCCAGGCCCGGCCAGGCCGCGAGCAGCATCACGTTGACGGCCACGGAGGCGAGGTAGGTCTGGATGCCGTACCACATGATGGCGATCACGGCCCTGATCAGCGCCGGGATGTTGGCGCCCCACACACCGAAGGCGATACGGCTGACCACCGGGAAGGGGACGCCGTGGCGCTGCCCGATCTTCCCCATCCAGTTCATGCCGATGTAGATGATCACGAAGCCGACGAGCAGGGACGTGAAGATCTGCCAGACGTTCATGCCGAGGAAGAGCAGTCCGGCGGCGAAGGTGTAGTTGCCGAGGTTGTGGACGTCGGACATCCACATGGCGAAGAGGTCGAAGACCTTCCAGTTGCGCTTCTTCGCGGGCGCGAGGTCTTCGTTGGTGAGCCGGGGGTCGGGGACGAACGCTGGGGTGCCGGTGGTCGCGGCACGGTCGGCGAGGGACACGGGGCCTCCATGAGCAAGGGGACGACGGAGGGCTGCTCTCAGCGGGCATGGCGTTTGGTATACCAAACTGCGCTCATGGTCTCCCCGTCAACCGTTCTGACCGATGTCGCTGTTGTTAACGCTCCGTAAAAGACACCTCGCCTCGGCGAAGATGGGCTGCATGACGAAGATCGAACCCCTGGGCGCAGTGCGCGAACGCGTCACCTCCGAGCTGCGGCAGGAAATCATCGCGGGCAGTCTCCGCCCCGGCGACCGTCTGGTGGAACGCGAGTTGGCGGAGCGTTTCGGCGTCTCGCGCGTTCCGGTCCGGGAGGCGATCCGGGCCCTCGTCGCCGAGGGCTTCGTCCACTTCGAGACCCCGCGCCGTACGGTCGTCCGCCGCCTCACCCCGACCGACGTCAAGGAACTGTTCGAACTGCGCGAGGCGCTCGAGGTCTACGCCGCCGGACTCGCCGCGGCCCGCGCGACCCCGGAGGACCTGGCCGAGGTCCAGGAACTGATCGACCGCGCCGCCGCCGCGACCGAGGCCGAGGACGCCGAGGTGATCACGGACGTCAACAGCCGGCTGCACGACCGCATCGTGGCGATGGCGGGCAACAGCCTGCTGACCGAGGCCCTGGAACCGGTCGCCGGCCGGCTGCGCTGGATGACCCGGCGCAACGAGGAGTGGCCCCAGCTCCTCGTCGAGCACCGCGAGTTGTACGAGGCGATCGCCTCGGGCGACCCGGACCGGGCCCGAGCGCACGCGCTCACGCACGTACGGACCAACTACCGCTCCACGGTGCGGCATCTGTTCGGGGACGAAGAACTCCCGTAGAACCTCACTCGGCCTGGGGCAGCCCCGCCGCCTCCGCGGCCGTTCGCAGGACGTCGCGCAGCATCGCGGGGGTGAGGCGGCCGGTGAAGGTGTTGCGCTGGCTGACGTGGAAGCAGCCGAAGAGCTCCAGACCGTCGAGGTCATAACGGGCCCCGTGGGCGAACGCGGGGCGTGGCCGGGGCACGGACCAGCCCGCCTCGGCGAACGCCGGCAGCGCGGCCTGCCAGCCGAAGGCGCCGAGCACGACGACGGCACGCAGTGTCGGACGCAGCAGCCCCAGTTCCCGCACGAGCCAGGGACGGCATGTGTCCCGCTCCTCGGGGGTGGGCTTGTTGGCGGGCGGGGCGCAGTGCACGGGCGAGGTGACGCGTACGCCGTACAACTCCAGGCCGTCGTGGGCGTGCACGGCCGTGGGCTGGGAGGCCAGGCCGACGTCGTACAGCGCCTCGTACAGGACGTCCCCGGAACGGTCGCCGGTGAACATCCGTCCGGTGCGGTTACCGCCGTGGGCCGCGGGGGCGAGCCCCACGATCAGCAACCGTGCGTCCGCCGGCCCGAACCCGGGCACCGGCCGGCCCCAGTACGTCCAGTCCGTGTAGGCGGCTCGCTTGGCACGGGCCACCTCCTCACGCCAGGAGACCAGCCGCGGACAGGCCCGGCAGTCCGCGATGCGCCGGTCGAGGAGGGGAAGGCCGCTGGCGTCCATCACTCCACGGTAGGCGCGGGGCGGGCGGTGGTGACCTGCGCGGCCCGCTCCTCTCCGCGGCGGAGCCACAGCAGCGCCCCGGTGAGCAGCACGGCACCCGTCAGGAGCCATGGCAGCGGGCCCGGCCGCATCACCCCGACGATCAGGCCGGTGAGCGCGCCGACCAGTTGCTGGGCGAGGGACTGGACGGACAGGGCGGTGGCGCGGCCCTCGCTGGAGACGCGCCGGTGCAGCAGTTCGTTCTCGTTCGGGCCTGCCGCTCCGAGACCGAGGTAGATCAGGCAGAAGCCGACGACCGCGAGGGTCGTGGCCACCGGATGTGCGGCGGACGCGGTGACACCGAGCAGGAGCAGACCGCTCGCCCCGGCCCCGAGGCAGATCAGCACGGCCCGCTCGCCGCTGCCCGCGACCCGGGCGGCGAGCGGGGCGAGGTGGCTGCCGACGCCGGAGCAGGCGAAACCCGCACAGGCGAGCACGGCGTAGACCAGCGCCCCGGATCCGGTCGCCCCGGTCAGCGCGACGGTACGGCCCGGTATGAGCAGTTCGATGACGGCCAGGGCACTGCCGGCGGCCGCGGCGCTGAGCACGACCCGGCGGACCAGCGCGTCCCGTACTCCCAGCCGCAGCCCGCCCAGGACGGTGACCGGCACGCCGCGCAGCACCGATCGCAGGGTGACCGGCGGTCGCGGCGACTCCCGCAGGACGGCCAGTACATAGATGACGAAGACGACCCTGACCGCGGCTCCGAGCAGCACGGGAACGGCCAAGGGCGGCACCGCCCCGGACGTCGCCTCGCTCAGCCTGGCACCGAGGTCGGGTCCGACTCCGAGCAGCCAGGGCAGGGCCCCGCCGAGCAGAAGGCCGACCGCGAGCGCGGCGGAGGTCGCGGATCCGCCCCGGGCCAGTCCCGTCCGCAGCTCGGCGTCGGGGCCGGACACCTTCTGCACGGTGTCGACGTACCAGGCCTCTGCGGTACCGCTGGCCAAGGCGCGGGCCACGCCCATGAGCACCATGCCGGCGGTGAGCACCCAGGCGGTGGTGCCGAGGCCGACCAGGAGCGCGGCGACGAGGTTGAGCACACCGGCCATGGCCAGGACCGGCCGACGCCCGAGGACGTCGGAGAGCCCGCCGGTGGGCAGCTCCAGCGCGGCCACGGTCAGTGAGTGCGCGGCGAAGAGCCCCGCCACCGCGGCGAGGGACATCCCGCGCTCGCTGAACAGGAGGACCATCGAGGCCGCGCCGAGGCCCGGCGGCAGCCATAAGAGCGCGCAGACGGTGGCGTAACGGCGGCGAGCGGCCCGCACCCCGGGCGCCTCGGCAACGAGGTGCGTCATGAGGTGCCCTCCTGGGCCCCGCCCTCACGGCTGTGCGGGTCTGCGTCCTCACGGTCGTGCGGGTCTGCGTCCTCACGGTCCTGCGGGTCTACGTCCTCACGGTCCTGCGGGGCGAGCGGCAAGCCGGCGGTGAGGAGCACCACGGGTTCGGCGCGCGGGTCGTCCGCGTCCCGGGCGGTCAGTTCCTCCAGCTTCCCGGCGATCGTTTCCCACAGCTCGGTGAGCGACCCGGCCGTCAGGCGGGGCATGAGGTCGCTGATCCCGGACGCCTCCACCCACTCCTGACCGAGTCGCCCGCCGGCCATGTCCGCCTCGTGCCGGGCGAGGGACGACTCCAGGTGCTCCAACTGCCGCCGCCGCGCCAGGCTGACGAAGGCCCGGCCCGCCTCGGAGGACTCCATCGCCTCGTTGCTCCAGGACGTCATGGTGTGCAGCGCTCGCCAGCGCCGCTCCCGCCCGTCACGATGCTCGGCCTCGGCGATGAAGGCGTACTTCGCCAGCACCCTCAGGTGGTAACTGGTCGACGCCGACGACTCCCCCGTCCGCACGGCGAGCTCACTGGCCGTGGCGGGCCCGTCCTGCCGCAGCAGCCCGAGCAGCCGAATGCGCAGAGGGTGGGTGAGGGCCTTCAGGGCGGCGGTGTCGTGCTCAGGGTCGAGTACGCGATTGTGCTCGTCGCTGTCCATACCGGGAGGGTAGGCCGCCGTGACCATTCAGCAAAAGACATTTTGCAAAACTTGTTTTGTAGATGACGTCGGAGGAGGATTCCCCGCCCGATCGGACCACTCGGAGGACTAAGGTCGGGGACATGGCTTCACAAGGTGCGGCGAACAACACCGGCGACGGAGAGGCGAAGGCCCTCGACCCGAAGGTCGCCGAGGCGATCGCCGCCGCCGACGCGGCCGGGCCGCAGAGCGGCGGGACCGTCCGCGTCGACAGCTGGATCTGGTCCGTACGTCTCGTCAAGACCCGTTCCATGGGAGCCACCGCCTGCCGCGGCGGGCACGTCCGCGTCAACGGCGACCGCGTGAAACCCGCACACGCCGTACGCGTCGGCGACGAGGTACGCCTGCGGCACGAGGGCCGGGAGCGAGTCGTCATCGTCACGCGGCTGATCCGCAAGCGGGTCGGCGCCCCCGTCGCCGCCCAGTGCTACATCGACAACTCCCCGCCGCCCCCGCCCCGCGAGGCCGTCGCCCCGGCCGGCATCCGCGACCGCGGCACGGGCCGCCCGACGAAGCGGGACCGCCGCGAAATGGAACGCCTGCGCGGACTGACCGGCCCGGGCGACGGCGACGGCCTCGGCAGCGACATCGGCAAGCCCACGCCTTGAGGACCCGGTCCCGACGGATCAACTCCCCCTGAACAAGGTCCCCCGACGGACGCAACAAGGCGCACAACATGTCGACGCCCGGGACGAGCCCCTAGGGCCTGTCGTTTGGATCAGGTCGCAGGGAATCGGCGGCACCTTGTCAGCGCCGGTGAGCGGGGCCTGGTGCGTGCAGTTGCAAGGCGGAGGAGGGAGTCGATGCGGAGCATCGGCGAGTGACGACAACGCGGCAGATGCGCGTGCCAGGCCCCGCGTCTGCGGCGTGATCCAAACGACAGGCCCTAGGCCCGCCCGGACGCCGCCGGCGTCGCATGCGACACGGTGTCACCCAGTCACGCCCGTCGCCGCAGCAGTCGCATCAGATCCGCGTTGTGCCTCCGCCGCGCCCATGCGATGAGGGCGAGCGGCACGATCAGGATGAGCGGCGTCGCCGCGTACTGACCGTCGAACACGGCTACCTGCACGACGAACGCGCCCGCCATCAACGCGCTCAGCGCCATCGCCGCCACCGACTGGAGCACCGGGATCAACAGGGCGACCGCTCCGGCCAGTTCGAGCGCCCCGATGGTGTACATCCCCGCGCTGCCCCAGCCGAGCTTCTCGAAGGACTCGGCGGCGGACGGGTGCGCGATCAGCTTGGGCAGGGCGCTCGGGATCGCGTAGAAGAGGGCGAGCAGCACCTGAAGACCGCGCAGGGCGATCCGCGCACGCCGCCCGCGACGGGTCGCGGACTCGGCGACGACGACGCCGGCAGAGGTGGAGGCGGCGGTGACGGGAGCGGTGGTCTCGGACATGAAGGTCTCCTGGGGGAAGCGGTCCGTGGTGGTGTCGAAGAGGTGGACCGCCGCTCGCCCGCGAACTCATCGCCGCCCAGCGGAATTTCTGCCCTCCCCGCTTCTCTTCACCCCGAAGCCCGCTCGGCCCCGCCCGTCACGGGCAGAGTCGCAGGAGCCTCTCCCCTGGGTAGGGCGTCGTCCTGCTCACCCCCTGGACCCCACGGTAGAAGTCCGTCATCACAGCCGCGACCGGGGCGTTGCGGCTGAGGATCTCCGCCGTCCCGGGTGGCACGCCGGTGGGTCGTCGCCCTTCGGCCCATGCCTGTATCCGTGCCCCACGTTCCTCCCAGTCGCCCGCGTACAAGGCGGTGATCAGCCAGTTCACCAGGAAACTGGCCGTGTAGCAGCGGTCGTAGGTGCTGTGCCGGTCGTAGAAGTCGGCCTCGGCGCGCGAGAGGTCGAAGCGGGTGGACAGGGCGAGTCCGTAGTCGGCGAAGTACAGGCGCCGGCCGTCGGTCAGGATGTTCTCGAAGTGGGCGTCGAAGTGGAGCAGCCCGCGACTGTTCATGAAGGACGTGCCGGCCCGCAGTTCCTTCTCCACCAGGGAACACGCCCGGTCGAGCGCCTCGCCACCGGCTCGCACCTGAGCCGTCAGCCATGCGTGGAGCGTCTGGGGGACGTACTCCAGGAACAGGGCGACACTCGCCGAGGGCTGTTGCAGGGCCTCGATACGCCGCCTTATTGCCGCGCTCCCTCCCCAGTAGTCCACGGCCTTGTCCACATCGGCGAGTTCCTCCGGCAGGCCGGGCGACTCGTCCGGCAGGACACGCCAGTGGTACATCAGGGGAAAGCCCTGGAACTGCCCGGAGAGCACCCAGTTCGTGGTCATGGTGTGGACGGCGACCTCCCGCCACGCCCCGAACCCGGGCCCGCCGACGCCGTACTGGCAGACCATCGGCAGCCCGAACACGTTGGCCGTGGACCGGACGTGTTCCGGCCGTCGCTCCAGGTCCGTCAGGGGTACCCGCTTCACGAAGACCGGCGTACCTGACACGTCCAGCCGGGCCGACTTCCCTCCGATGCCGGTACCCAGCGGTGTGGCCGCGTCCACCAACTCGCGCAGTTCGGTGTCACCGAGCAGCGCCAGGGACGTCGACACAGTGTCGTAGCCGATGAGACGGCCGGGCTCCGCCATCCCGTACTCCCTCTCACGCACCTCGGTCGCCTAGGCCGCCCGCACCGCCTGCACCCATATCCCGTCCGCCGTCAGATACCGGTCCACCCTCAGGCCCGCCTCCTCCAGCGCCTCCTCGAACTGATCCTTGGTCAGCGGTCGTGCCCGGAACGTCTGTGTCCAGACCGCGTCCGGGAACTCGTACTCCGCACGCACCGAGTTGACCCCGTCGCCGACCGGCTCCGCCGACACGATCCGCACGGTGAAGCCGCTGGGGTCCACGCGCTCGCGCGGCAGGTTGGTGTGGTAATCCGCGCCCTCCCGCTGGATCAGCACGCTGCCGCCCTCCGCGACATGGCGCACACAGGTGCGCAGCAAGCCCCGCCGCACCTCGACGTCCCCCGCGTGCACGAGGAACGACGCGAGCAGCACCACGTCGTAGGTCTCGCCCAGGTCCAGGGCCTCGATCGGGCTGCATATCGTCCGTGCCCCGCGCACGCGCTCCAGCATCTCGGCGGACTCGTCCACCGCTGTGACCGTGAACCCGCGCTCCAGCAGTCCATGGGTCATGCGACCGACCCCGCTGCCCAGCTCCAGGATCCGCGCGCCCTTGGGCACCGCTGCGGCGATGATGTCCGGCTCGTCCCCGACGGGCAGTCGCGAGTAGAGCTCCACCGCGCAGCCGTCCGGGGTGATGGCCCCGGGTCCCGTCCCCTCGTACCCCTCACGCATTTTCATCTCCATGCCGGTCCAACGGGCCACGCCCGCACGCCAGTTCCTCTCCCGGCCACCTTCACCCGACCGGGTGAACGATGTCCCGCACGGTCCGCACCGTGGGCCCCCGCACGGGACCGGCTGGCTACCGTCCCGCACGGGCCCCGGCCGCCTGGTGGTCCGCATCCGCGGCGGAGAGTACGTTGCAAGCAGGAGTGGAGATCGCGATGCGTACAGGCAGTGAACCGGCGACTGCGCGCAGTGCCCTGCGGGCGCGCTTCTGGCTGAGTGTGTGGGGGCTGGTCTGGGCGCTCTTCGGGACGGTCGCGTTCACGCTCGCCGGGCGGCCCGGCTGGGCCATCGCCTGCGGGGTGCTGCTGCTGGTCGTCACGATCGACCTGGTCGTCGTCCTCAGGCACATCCGCCAGGGCCCGCACTGGCAGCCGGGCCCCGACATCCCGCCCTACCGGCCACCCGAGGACCACCCCTGAGACAGACGGGGCAGCCGAGGCGGACGGGGACGGCCGCTCACGAGTCGAAGCGCGCGGCCTTCTGGAACTGCGGGTTCGGGTCCAGCGCGGCCGCCAGGCGGAAATGGCGCTTCGCCTGGTCGGGGCGGTTCTGCCGCTCATAGGTGCGGGCGAGCGCGAAGTGCGCGAACGCGTTGTCCGGCTCGCGCTCCAGGACGATCGAGAACTCGAGCTCGGCCGGCCGCAGCTGCGCCGCAGCGAAGAAGGCACGCGCGCGCAGCAGTCGCGCGGCGGTGTTCTCCGGGTGCGCGGCGATGACTCCGTCGAGCAGCTTCACCGCGCCCCGCGGGTCCCGCGCGGCGAGCAGCTGCTCGGCGGCGCGGAAGTCGATGACATGCGTCTCCGGGGTACGTCCGGTGGAACCGCTGGTCTCGGGCACGGCAGAGTCCTTCCCTCACTGGAAAGGTTCAACGCCCCCTCGGGGTGCCGCTATTCCTGGGGGGACACTCGGCCCTGAGCGTCCGGCCGGGACGCGTGGGACCTGCGTACCAGCTCGGCCCACACGTCCTTCACGCGGCGCTCCAGTTCCTCCAGCGGGACGTCGTTGTCGACGACGACGTCCGCGATCTCCCGGCGCTGCTCGCGCGTCGCCTGGGCGGCCATCCGCGCGCGTGCGTCCTCCTCGGTCATGCCGCGCAGCCGTACGAGCCGGTCGAGTTGGGTCTCGGGGGCCGCGTCGACGACGATGACGAGGTCGTACAGCGGTGCGAGGCCGTTCTCCGTGAGGAGCGGGACGTCGTGGATGACGACCGCGTCCTCGGCGGCGGCCTCCTCCAGCTCGCGGGAGCGTGCACCCACCAGCGGGTGCACGATCGCGTTGAGGGTGGCGAGTTTCGCCGCGTCGGCGAAGACGATGGAGCCCAGCTTGGGGCGGTCAAGGCTGCCGTCGGGGGCGAGCACCTGCTCACCGAAGGCCTCCACGACCGAGGCGAGACCCGGGGTCCCCGGCGCGACGACCTCCCGCGCGATGCGGTCCGCGTCGATCAGCACGGCCCCGCATGCGACGAGCAGCCGTGACACCTCACTCTTGCCGGCACCGATGCCGCCGGTCAGACCAACCTTCACCATGCCTGGAAGCCTAGACGCTCCCCTTGCCGGTCAGGTGTCGCCCTCTCGCTCCGCCAGGAAGCGTTCGAACTCCTTGCCGATCTCGTCGGCCGACGGGATGTCCACCGGCTCGGCGAGCATGTTGCCGCGGGTCTCGGCGCCCGCGACGGCGTCGTACTGGTGCTCCAGGCCCTCGACGAGAGCGGTGAGGTCGTCGTCACCCTCGCGGATCTGCCGGTCGATCTCCGTCTGGGTGCGGTGGGCGTCTGAGCGCAGAGCGTGGGCGATACCGGGCAGCACCAGTCCGGTCGCCGCCGTGATGGCCTCCAGGACCGTCAGGGCCGCGTCCGGGTACGGGGAGCGGGCGATGTAGTGCGGGACATGGGCGGCGACACCGAGGACGTCGTGTCCGGCCTGGAGCAGGCGGTACTCGATGAGGGACTCGGCGCTGCCGGGGACCTGCGCCTCCTCGAACGGGCTGCGGTGGCCCGGGACCAGGTCGGTGCGGTTGCCGTGCGGGGTGAGGCCGACGGGCCGGGTGTGCGGGACGCCCATGGGGATGCCGTGGAAGTTCACGGACAGACGGACGCCGAGCCGCTCCACGATCTGCTTCACGGCCGCGGCGAAGCGCTCCCACTCCACGTCCGGCTCGGGGCCGGACAGCAGCAGGAACGGCGCTCCGGTGGCATCCTGCACGAGCCGCACCTCGATGGCGGGCTCCTCGTAGTCGCTCCAGCGGTCGCGCTTGAACGTCAGCAGCGGGCGGCGGGCCCGGTAGTCCACGAGCCGGTCGTGATCGAAGCGGGCGACGACCTGGTGGGGAAGCGAGTCGAGCAGCCGGTCGACGATCTGGTCGCCCGCCTCTCCCGCGTCGATGTATCCGTCGAAGTGGTAGAGCATGACAAGACCGGCCGACTCCTGGGCGAGCGCCATGTCGACGGCAGCCAGCCCCTTCGGCTCCCATGCGTACAAACCCTGCGGATCAAGCACAGTGACCGCTCCTCCTCGTGTTCATACTCCACAACGCCCTTGCGGCCGTGGGCATTCCCGGAGGAGGAGACTCATGATCTTGCCGGGCTGGACAGCCACTCAAGGGGCGCCGGGAACTGCGCGACAAGACCCCACCGGGCCGGCAGTCGGCACCCGACCGCCGCTCCCGAGCAGCACTGAGGGGCCGCACCTCGAAAGGTACGGCCCCTCAGTCAAGAGCTACAGCTCAGTGGGCGTTCAGCTCTGCCCACCCGCCAGCTTCTCGCGAAGCGCGGCCAGCGCCTCGTCCGAAGCCAGCGCACCGGAGTTGTCCGCGCCCTCGGAGGAGTACGAACCGCCACCGCCACCGCTCGCGGCCGGAGCCGCACCCGCGGCGTCGCCGCCCTCGGCCGCAGCAGCGGCGTCGGCCTCGCGGGACTTGATGACCTGGGCCTGGTGCTGCTCGAAGCGCGTCTGCGCCTCGGCGTACTGACCCTCCCACGCCTCGCGCTGGGTCTCGTAGCCCTCGAGCCAGTCGTTGGTCTCGGGGTCGAAGCCCTCGGGGTAGATGTAGTTGCCCTGGTCGTCGTAGGACGCGGCCATGCCGTACAGGGTCGGGTCGAACTCGACCGCGGCCGGGTCGGCACCGAAGGCCTCGTTGGCCTGCTTCAGCGAGAGGCTGATGCGACGACGCTCGAGGTCGATGTCGATGACCTTGACGAAGATCTCGTCGTTGACCTGGACGACCTGCTCCGGGATCTCCACGTGGCGCTCGGCCAGCTCGGAGATGTGGACCAGACCCTCGATGCCCTCGTCCACGCGGACGAACGCACCGAACGGAACCAGCTTCGTGACCTTGCCGGGCACGACCTGGCCGATCTGGTGGGTGCGGGCGAACTGCTGCCACGGGTCTTCCTGCGTCGCCTTCAGCGACAGGGAGACACGCTCGCGGTCCATGTCGACGTCGAGAACCTCGACGGTGACTTCCTGGCCGACCTCGACAACCTCGGACGGGTGGTCGATGTGCTTCCAGGAGAGCTCGGAGACGTGGACCAGACCGTCGACGCCACCCAGGTCCACGAAGGCACCGAAGTTGACGATCGAGGAGACGACGCCGGAACGGACCTGACCCTTCTGGAGGGTGGTGAGGAACGTCTGGCGGACCTCGGACTGGGTCTGCTCCAGCCAGGCACGGCGGGACAGGACCACGTTGTTGCGGTTCTTGTCCAGCTCGATGATCTTGGCCTCGAGCTCCTTGCCCACGTAGGGCTGGAGGTCGCGAACGCGGCGCATCTCGACCAGGGAGGCCGGGAGGAAGCCACGGAGGCCGATGTCGAGGATGAGACCACCCTTGACGACCTCGATGACGGTACCGGTGACGATCCCGTCCTCTTCCTTGATCTTCTCGATGGTGCCCCAGGCACGCTCGTACTGGGCGCGCTTCTTCGAGAGGATCAGGCGGCCTTCCTTGTCCTCCTTCTGGAGAACAAGGGCTTCGATCTCGTCACCGACGGCGACGACCTCGTTGGGGTCGACGTCGTGCTTGATCGAGAGCTCGCGGCTCGGGATAACGCCTTCGGTCTTGTAACCGATGTCGAGCAGGACCTCGTCCCGGTCGACCTTCACGATGACGCCGTCGACGATGTCGCCGTCGTTGAAGTACTTGATCGTCTCGTCGATCGCGGCGAGGAAGGCTTCCTCGTTACCGATGTCGTTGACCGCAACCTGCGGGGTCGTTGCGGTGGTCTCGGTGCTGCTCGTCATGTGGGAAAGGGCTCCGGTACGGACATTGAAGTCGTAGGTACTGCTACGCCGGGAGCCCGTTTCGCTCTGCAGAAGCCGGACAGCCTAGGAAGCGCCACACAAAACCGGTGGCGCCTCGACAACCGAGGGGACATACATACAGTGCGAGCGCAGCCTGCTACGTCTGAGGTGCGCAAGCCCGCAGCGCAACTTGTAGCATACGGGGGCAGCCGGGCAGGGTCAATGCGCGAAGCCGCCCACCCGGGGCAGATCGCCGCACAACCGGCACAAGTCCTGTCCTGCGAGGCCACGCGGGCCGTACGGCACCCCTTCGCGACGCCTCCGGGACGGGCTGGACGGAAGAGTATGACGAGGGAGCCGATCATCCAAGAGCCCGAAGCGTCCGAACCCGAGGCGACCCGGCGTGCCGCCGGGGTCACGGAGAGCTCCCGCGCCAATCGTGGCTGGTGGGACCGCAACGCGGACGAGTACCAGGTCGAGCACGGCACATTTCTCGGCGACGACCGATTCGTGTGGGGGCCCGAGGGCCTCGACGAGGTGGAGGCCGAGCTGCTCGGCCCGCCGGAGGAGCTGAAGGGCAAGGACGTCCTGGAGATCGGCGCGGGTGCGGCGCAGTGCTCGCGCTGGCTGGCCGGCCAGGGTGCCCGGCCGGTCGCCCTGGACATCTCGCACCGACAGTTGCAGCACGCGCTGCGCATCGGCGGACCGGTCTCCCTGGTGTGCGCCGACGCAGGTGCGCTGCCCTTCGCGGACGGCTCGTTCGACCTGGTCTGCTCGGCGTACGGGGCGCTGCCCTTCGTGGCCGACCCGCGCCTGGTCCTGCGGGAGGTGCGCCGGGTGCTGCGGCCCGGGGGCCGCCTCGTCTTCTCGGTGACGCATCCGATCCGCTGGGCCTTCCCGGACGAGCCGGGGCCTGAGGGGCTGTCGGTGTCGGGGTCGTACTTCGACCGCACGCCCTACGTCGAGCAGGACGAGCAGGGCCGCGCGGTCTACGTCGAGCACCACCGGACACTCGGCGACCGGGTCCGGGACGTCGCGGCGTCGGGCTTCCGCCTGGTGGACCTGGTGGAGCCGGAGTGGCCGGCCTGGAACACCTCCGAGTGGGGCGGCTGGTCGCCCCTGCGCGGGAACCTGATCCCGGGGACGGCCATCTTCGTGTGCGAGCGAAGCGAGATGGGGGCACCCCCGGCCGGAGGCTGAGGGAGAGACTGAGTGCGTGATCCGCTACGACGCCCTGGACGCCCTGCCCGTACGTGGTGCCCTGCCCGCCCTCGACGACGCTCTGGAGGGGCACGGCACCGCCGTCCTCGTGGCGCCGCCCGGCACCGGCAAGACGACCCTGGTGCCGCTGGCCCTCGCGGGGCTGCTCGGGGAGGGTCCTGAGCGGCGGGTGATCGTGGCCGAGCCGCGGCGGATCGCGGCCCGGGCGGCGGCGCGGCGGATGGCGTGGCTGCTGGGCGAGAAGCCCGGCGGGAGCGTCGGCTACACGGTGCGCGGGGAACGGGTCGTCGGGCGGCACACGCGCGTGGAGGTCGTCACGACCGGTGTGCTGGTGCAGCGGTTGCAGCGGGACCAGGAGCTGGCCGGTGTCGACGTGGTGGTGCTCGACGAGTGCCATGAGCGCCACCTCGACGCGGACACGGCGGCGGCGTTCCTGTGGGACGTGCGGCAGACCCTGCGGCCCGAGCTGCGGCTGGTGGCCGCCTCGGCGACGACCGACGCGCAGGGGTGGGCCGCGCTGCTGGGCGACGCTCCGGTGGTGGAGGCCCAGGGGGCGGCGTATCCGGTGGAGGTGGTGTGGACGCCGCCGGTGCGGCCCGTACGGCCGCCGCACGGGATGCGTGTCGATCCGGCGCTGCTGACGCATGTGGCGTCGGTGGTGCGGCGGGCACTGGCCCAGCGGGACGGGGACGTGCTGTGTTTTCTGCCGGGCGTGGGCGAGATCGCCCGGGTGGCCGGGCAGCTCGGGGACCTTGGGGGCATTGATGTGCTGCAAGTGCACGGGCGGGCGCCCGCCGCCGTGCAGGACGCGGTGCTGGCCCCCGGTGACCGGCGGCGGGTCGTACTGGCCACGTCCGTGGCGGAGTCGTCGTTGACGGTGCCGGGTGTGCGGGCCGTCGTGGACTCGGGACTGGCGCGCGAGCCGCGGGTCGACCACGCGCGCGGGTTGAGCGCGCTGACGACGGTACGGGCGTCGCAGGCGGCCGGTCGGCAGCGGGCGGGGCGGGCCGGGCGTGAGGCGCCGGGGGCGGTGTACCGCTGCTGGGCGGAGGCCGAGGATGCGCGTCTGCCGCGTTTTCCGTCGCCGGAGATCAAGGTGGCCGACCTGACGGCGTTCGCGCTGCAGGTGGCGTGCTGGGGGGATCCTGACGCGTCCGGGCTGGCGTTGCTGGATCCGCCGCCCTCCGGGGGTATGGCGGCGGCTCGGGATGTGCTGGGCGCTGTCGGGGCGGTTGACTCCGTCGGGCGGGCCACGGAGCGGGGTGTGTCGCTGGGGCGGTTGGGGGTGCATCCCCGGCTGGGCAGGGCCTTGGTCGATTCCGTGCCGTTCGTTGGTACTGAGCGGGCTGCGGAGGTTGTCGCACTGTTGAGTGAGGAGGCGCCGCGGGCGTACGGGGATGATCTCGCCGCTGCTTTGCGAGGGGCTCGGCGTGGGGGTGACGCCTATGCCTCGCGATGGCGTAGCGAAGTTCGGCGGCTGCGGGCCGTCGTTACCGGTGTTTCCCACCCACCCACTCGTAACTGCCCTCCAAAGGCAGAAGCAGAGGCTCAGGCGTGGGCGGATGCCTCGGAGGACCGGCAGGTCGGGCTCATCGCCGCTCTCGCCTTTCCCGAGCGTGTTGCCAGGGTCGACGGTGGGTCGTGCCTCATGGTGTCCGGGACCCGGGCCGAGCTCGGTGAGGGCAGCGGGCTGCGAGGGGCCGGCTGGGTCGCCGTCGCCGTGGCGGACCGGCCCGTCGGCAAGGGGCACGCGCGCGTGCAGTCGGGGGCCGTGGTCGACGAGGGGATGGCCCGGCTCGCCGCGGGGGCACTGCTGGACGAGCGGGACGAGGTGTGCTGGGACGGTGGGGACGTCGTGGCGCGGCGGGTGGAGCGGCTGGGGGCCGTGGAGTTGGCGGTGCGGTCGCTGAAGGACGCCGATCCCGGGCTCGTACGCGGTGCGCTGCTGGACGGGCTGCGGCGGGAGGGGCTCGGGTTGCTGCGGTGGTCGGCGGATGCCGATGTCCTGCGGCAGCGGCTCGCCTTTCTGCGGCTGCACCGCGGTGAGCCCTGGCCCGATGTCTCCGACGACGCGCTCCACGCGCGCGTGGACGAGTGGCTGGAGCCGGAGCTGAGCCGGGCGCGGCGGCGGGCCGATCTGGCGCGGATCGATGCCGGTCAGGCGCTCGCCCGGCTGCTGCCCTGGGCCTCCGGGGAGGCCGGGCGGCTCGACGAGCTGGCCCCGGAGCGGATGGCCGTGCCGAGCGGGTCGAAGATCCGTGTCGACTACTCGCGGCCCGAGCAGCCCGTGCTCGCGGTGAAGTTGCAGGAGATGTTCGGGCTGCAGGAGTCGCCCCGGGTCGCCGGGGTGCCGCTGCTCGTGCATCTGCTGTCTCCGGCCGGGCGGCCGGCCGCCGTCACCGCCGACCTCGCCTCGTTCTGGCGGGACGGCTACAAGGGCGTAAGGGCGGAGCTTCGCGGGCGGTATCCGAAGCATCCGTGGCCCGAGGACCCGGCGGGTGCCGAGCCGACCCGGTACACCAACGCCCGGCTCAGGCGCTGACCCGCGACGGCTCCTGCGACGCTCTCGGGGCCGGGCCGGAGGGGCGGCGGCCGCGGGCCTCCAGGTACAGCGCGAGGGCCAGCAGGAGGACGCCGAGGGTGAGCGAGCCCCACGGCAGGTAGGACGTCATCAGCAGGATGAGCAGGCGCTGGGACTTCACCAGGTCGACCGTGTGCGTGATGTAGTCCTCGCGCATCTTCACGTGGCCGGCGAACGCGGTGACCTTGTCGCGGTCGCCGAGGAGGGCGCCGCCGCGCAGTTCCTCCTTGTGGATCTCCTCGCCGTAGACGGGGGCGCCGGTGAGGGGCTCGACCCAGAACTTGCGGACCGTGGTGTACCAGCGGGTCGTGCCGGTCTGGGCGACGGACTCGGGGGTGAGCCCCTCCACGGGCAGGGTCTTCGGGATCTTCACCTTGGTCCAGGGGATGGTCTGCTCGAAGTAGTAGACCTCCAGGCCGCGGAAGGTGCGGGTGTCCTGGTAGTGGATGGGGGCGGTGACGCGGGCCTGGGCGTCGAAGTACTGGTAGGCCCTTTTCTCCGTGAGGAAGGGCCATTTGAACTCGATGCCCTCGCGGCGCACCGGGTCGCCGTCGACCGACTCGCCGGTGGCGTGGACGGGCTCCTGGGTGTGGGCGTCGAAGATGTAGCGCTCGGGGATCTTCGACACCATCTCGCCGTCGGGGCCGACGACGTAGGACAGGCCGTCCCAGACGACCACGTCCCGGCCCGCCGACTCCTCGATCCTCTCGGAGGCCTCCACGTTGCCCTTGAGGGTCTGGACGATGGTGACCTTGGGGACCTTCTTCGCCCGCATGGTGCCGTAGTCCAGGAGGGTGGCGTCGCGGGCCTCCAGGACCATGTCCTGGTACTGGTTCGCGGGGACCTTGGCGAGGCGCGGGAAGGCGTACCAGCGCAGCAGCGGGGACAGCGCCGTGAAGAACACGGCGAGGGCGAGCAGGATCAGAGCGGCCTTGCGACGCATCTCGGCCTCCGTCCCGGGCGGGCGGTCAGGGGTGTGCGGGCACCGTCGTCAGCAGCGGCTTCGGGGACGTCCCGCCCGAGGGGGAGCCGAGGGCGGTCAGCGTCAGGACCACGGCGAACGCGACGGCGAGACCGGTGGCGGCGGCGACGAGGGTGCGCATACGGGGGCCTCCCCACGGTTGAGCTGATACACCGTCAGGTTTCTCGGCACCGTAGCAACGCGCGGCGGAGATGAGAACACGTTGCACACACAACGACGCCCCTCCTCATAGGGCTCCTGCAAGGGCTCCTATCAAGAGGGGCGTCGTGCGTACTACCTGAGAGCTACGCGCCGGGACTGGCCGAAGGGCTCGTGGACGGGCTCGGCGAGGACGTCTCGGCCGCCGCCACGGTCAGTTCGACGGTGAGTGTCGCTCCGCCCGCGGTGTTGACGCGGAGCAGGAACGTGCCGGTGGTGTCGTCCGCGTACAGCTTCGGCAGCTTCAGCAGGCCCTTCGCGTCCGTCTTCAGGGCCTTCAGGGTGCGGACGGCCTTGCCGTCGGCGTCCTTGAAGTAGGGGCCCTTGTCGTTGGCGGTCGGGTCGTCCGCCGACTTGATCAGCGTGGCGGTGGCCGCGACGCCGTCGGCGACGGCGCCCTTGTACGTGGCCTTCACCTCGACCTGGTTGGCGAACTCGCCGCCCGGGGCGCAGGTCAGGGCGGCGTCACCGGTGCGGGCGAGGGCGTCGGCGGCGCGCTCGGTGACGGTGGCGGTGTAGTCGAGGCCGGCGACCGTGCGGCCCACGACGGTGGCGCGGACGGTGACCTCACCCGTCTTCTCCCCCGCCAGCAAGGCGGGAGCGACGGCGACGCCGGAGCTGTTGGTGGCGACCGTGGCCACGCTCTCGCCGCCGGTGAAGGCGGTGTCCGTGTCGCCGATGATCGTGAAGCGGACCCTGACCTTGCCGACGGCCTTGCCGGCCTTCGTCTCGGCGCGGGTGCTGATCCGCTTGGTGAACGCGTCGCCGGCCATGGCGGTGAGCTTGGCGGTTCCGGCGTCCTCCAGGTGGTCCACCGTGTCGGTGTTCGTGGGGGGCGTCGAGGGGGGCGCGGTCGGGGTGCCGCCGGGGTCGGTGGGCGGCTTCGGCGTGCCGCCGGGGTCGGTGGGCGGCTTCGGGGTCGTCGTGCCGCCGCCGGGCTTCTCGGGCTTGGGCTTCGAGCCGCCCGGAGCCGGGGTGGTCGGGGTGGTCGGGGTGCTCGGAGTGGAGGGCGAAGGGCTCGCTCCGGCCCCGTCGTCGCTGCGGTTGTCGGGCAGTGTGCCGGTGCCGTCGGGGATCTCGTGCGTGCCCTTGCGGTAGTACTCCACCCAGCGCATGACCAGGTTCAGGTACTCCCGCGAGTTGTTGTAGCTGAGGATCGCGCGGTCGAGGTCGTTCTGATCGGACAGGTCCCAGTCGAAGCGGCACAGGTAGTGCCCGGCGGCGAGTGCCGCGTCGTAGATGTTGTTGGGGTCCTTCTTGCCGTCGTCGTTGCCATCACGGCCCGCCCATGCCCAGGTGGACGGGATGAACTGCATGGGGCCGACGGCCTGGTCGTAGGAGCTGTTGCCGTCGTAGGCGCCGTCGTCGGTGTCCCGGATGAGGGCGAAGCCGTTGCCGTCGAGCTGCGGGCCGAGGATGGGCGAGAGGGTCGTACCGTCGGCGTTGACGCGGCCGCCGCGGGCCTGGCCCGACTCCACCCGGCCGATGGCGGCGAGGAGTTGCCAGGGCAGGTTGCAACCGGGCTTGGCCTCGTTCAGCGCGGTCTCGGCCTTCTTGTAGGCGTCGAGGACGGTCGCGGGGATGCCCGCCTCGGTGGTGCCCGGGGCGGCGGGGCCGGTTCCGGTACTCGGGGACGGGTTCGGGCTCTTGAGCGGCGGCAGGTCCGTGTAGTACGGCGAGTTGCCGGTGGCGCTGCCGTCGGAGGCACTCGCGTCGGGTGAGGGCGTGGCGTCCGCCGCGGTCTGTCTGCCGTGGTCGTTCACGCCCGGAGCCTGGGAGGCGGACAGCGCCGCGACCGCTACCGCGGCCACGGCGGTGGTTGCCGCCCCCTTGCGCAGCCTCCTGCCGAATTGCGCCGCCATAGAGTGAACCCCTCCCGTGGACGCTCCAGCGCCCGTCTCTGCCTGTCGCGCACTTCTGTTGCGTTCGCGCTCTTCTGTTGCGTTCGCTCTGTTGTGACGATCGACCGGCCCGAGTGGTTGCCCTCCGACGGACCTGTCTCTCGCCCCCGGCACGGTGACCCTGGCGACCCTACGGCAACTTCCTTTGCTCGGGCACCCGTTCGTGCCCGGTTTTCACCGGTTGGTCATGTGGCGAGCGTGGTGGGCTGCCGGTGTTCGGCTTCCCGCATACTGGGCCGTCCGATCCTCCCGCAACGACCGTCACTTGGAGCAGAGTTGCCGTTCACGCTGAGCCACGCGGCAGCCGTACTGCCCGCCGTACGCACCGACGGGACCGGCCGGGGCACGCTGGTGCCCGCCGTCCTCGTGGCGGGTTCCTTCGCGCCCGACATGACCTACTACGCGGCGAGTGTGCTGTCCGGGGCGATGGAGTTCGGCGACGTCACGCACGCGTTCTGGGGGGTGTTCACGGTCGATGTGCTCATCGCCTGGGCGCTGGTGGGGCTGTGGCTGCTGATGCGCGAGCCGCTGGTGGCGCTGCTGCCGCGGGCTCGGCAGGGGCGGGTGGCCGCCCTGGTGCGATGCGGGGCGCCACGCGCGCGTGTGACGCCCGCCCTGGTGGTGCGGTGGTACGTGTCCGCGGTGCTCGGTGCGCTGACGCACGTCGTGTGGGACGCGTTCACACACCTCGACCGGTGGGGGATGCGGCTGTTTCCGGTGCTGGGCCGTGAGGTGGCGGGCTCGCCGCTGTACTGGTACCTGCAGTACGGCGGTTCGGCGGTGGCCGCGGTGGTGATCGCCGTGTTCGTGGTGTGCGGGCTGCGGCGGATGCCCGTGGGCGAACCGGTGGGGGTCCCGGTGCTGGCGGCACGGGACCGCTGGGCGGCCGGTGCCGTGATCGGCGGCTTCGCGCTGGTGGGGGCGGTGCAGCGGGCGGCGCGGTGGTGGGCCTACTGGGGTTCGGCCGCGAAGCCGTGGGAGATCATTCCGACGGTGTGCTTCGGTGCGGGGGCGGGGCTCGTCCCGGCGCTGCTGTTGTACGCCGCGGTGGTCAGGGCGCGGCGCCCGGTTCCGGCCCCCGGCGGTCCTGACCGTGCCGGCGATACGGAGCCGAGCCGCCCGGTCGCTCGCTGAGGGGCTCGGTGGTCGCGATGTACACCGTGATGGTGGTGTGTGCGGGGCGCGGCCGTGGGAGCAGGGTGAGGACGAGGGTCAGGTAGCCGCGTGCCCGGTCGGACCAGGCCCGGCGGGGGGTGGCTCTGCCGGTTTCGCCGGGTGTCTCGGGACGGCCGGGCAGGTCGCTGGTCTCCGAGGGCCTGGTGGGGCCGGTGGTGGGCAGGCCGGCGGAGTCGGTGGGCCGACGTCCGAAGGCCAGGCGGTTACGGAGATCCGCCGTCGTCCGGCGGAGGGCCGTGGCGAGGGTCGCGGGGACGCGGAGCGTGCTTGAGTCGGCCGCGTAGACCCGGACCGGCGGGAGTGCCACGCCTGGTGCCGTGCGGCCGAGGAGCGTGCGTATACCCATGCCCGCATCTTTGCGACGGTCGGAGGCGGGGGCGCCTTCACGGGGGCCACGCGAGTGATGGTCTTGATGGGGGTGGGCCCGGGGCCGGCCGGGCTCAGCTGGGGCGGGTGCCCGGACGGGACCGGGGCCGGGGTGGGACTGGGCCAGGGGCCGGTGCCTCGGCGGAGGCGGGACGGAGCTGTGGCGGCATTCTCCGGACGCCCAACAAGCACCCGGCCCCGAAGCGCCACCCCGCCCCTGCTCCCCGCCCGGCGCGGCCCGCCCCAGCCCGGCCCAAGCAGCGCAGCGCCTAGTGCGCCGCGGACTCCCAGTCCGCCCCCGAGCCCACCGAGACGCCCAGCGGGACACGGAGGTGAACCGCGTCCGCCATCTCGCGGCGGACGAGTTCCTCGGCGGCCGCGCGCTCGCCCGGGGCGATCTCCAGCACGATTTCGTCGTGCACCTGGAGCAGCATCCGGGATTCCAGCCCGGCCTCCTTCAGCGCGTCGCCCACCTTGAGCATGGCGATCTTCACGATGTCGGCCGCCGTGCCCTGGATGGGTGCGTTGAGGGCCATCCGCTCCGCCGCCTCGCGACGCTGGCGGTTGTCGCTGTTGAGGTCGGGGAGGTAGCGGCGGCGCCCGAAGAGCGTCGCCGTGTAGCCCGTCGCCCGGGCCTCGTCGACCGCGCGGCGCAGATAGTCCCGTACGCCGCCGAACCGCTCGAAGTACGCGTCCATCAGGGCGCGGGCCTCCGCCGCCTCGATGTTCAGCTGCTGGGAGAGGCCGAAGGCGGACAGTCCGTAGGCCAGGCCGTACGACATGGCCTTGATCTTGCGGCGCATCTCGGCGTCCACCGCGGTCGGCTCGACCGCGAAGACCTGGGAGGCGGCCGTGGTGTGCAGGTCCTCGCCCGAGGTGAAGGCCTCGATCAGGCCCTCGTCCTCGGAGAGGTGGGCCATCACGCGCAGCTCGATCTGGCTGTAGTCGGCCGTCATCAGGGACTCGAAGCCCTCGCCGACGACGAAGCCGCGGCGGATGGCGCGGCCCTCGTCGGTGCGGACCGGGATGTTCTGCAGGTTCGGGTCCGTGGAGGACAGGCGGCCGGTGGCGGCGACCGTCTGGTTGAAGGTGGTGTGGATCCGGCCGTCCGCGGCGATCGTCTTGATCAGGCCCTCGACGGTGACGCGGAGCTTGGCCTGCTCGCGGTGGCGGAGCATGATCACCGGCAGCTCGTTGTCCGTCTGGCCGGCGAGCCAGGCGAGGGCGTCGGCGTCCGTGGTGTAGCCGGTCTTCGTCCGCTTCGTCTTGGGCAGGGCCAGCTCGCCGAAGAGGACTTCCTGGAGCTGCTTGGGCGAGCCCAGGTTGAACTCGTGCCCGGCCGCCGCGTGGGCCTCCTTCACCGCCTGCTGGACGGCGCCGGCGAACATCTGCTCCATGGCCTCCAGGTGGGCCCGGTCGGCCGCGATGCCGTGCCGCTCCATGCGGGCGAGCAGCGCGGACGTGGGCAGCTCCATGTCGCGCAGGAGGTCGGCCGCGCCGACCTCCTCCAGGCGGCTCTCGAAGGCCTGGCCCAGGTCGAGGACGGCGCGGGCCTGGATCATCAGGGCCTCGGCCTCGGCGCCTTCGTCCGCGCCGAAGGCGAGCTGGCCGTCGGCAGCGGCGGCGGGGGTCAGCTCGCGGTGCAGGTACTCCAGGGACAGCGCGTCCAGGTCGAAGGAGCGGCGGCCCGGCTTGACCAGGTAGGCGGCGAGCGCGGTGTCCATGGTGACGCCCTCGACGCTCCAGCCGTGCTCGGCGAAGACCCGCATGGCGCCCTTGGCGTTGTGGAAGGTCTTGGGCCGTTCCGCGTCGGCGAGCCAGGCGGCGAAGGCCGTCTCGTCGGCCTCGTCCAGCTGGGAGGGGTCGAACCAGGCGGCCGGTCCGCCGGGCGCGGCGAGCGCGATCTCGGCGACCGAGCCGGTGCCGAGCGCCCAGGTGTCGACCGTGGCGATACCGAGGGGCCGCGTGCCGTGCTCGGTGAGCCAGCCGGTCAGCTCGCCGGTGCCGAGCACCGTGCCGTCCAGCTGCACGCCCTCCGTGCTGACCGGGGTGGTCTCGGCCTCCTCGGCGCCGGGGTCGACGGCGAAGAGCCGCTCGCGCAGCGAGGGGTTGCGGATCTCCAGGGTGTCCAGGACCACCGCGACGGCCGTGCGGTCGTAGGGAGCCCGCTCCAGGTCGGTGACACCCTTGGGCAGCTCCACCTGGCGCTCCAGCTCGGTGAGCCGGCGGTTGAGCTTGACCGCGTCGAGGTGGTCGCGGAGGTTCTGGCCGGCCTTGCCCTTGACCTCCTCGACGCGCTCGACGAGGTCAGCGAAGGAGCCGAACTGGTTGATCCACTTCGCGGCGGTCTTCTCGCCGACGCCGGGGATGCCGGGGAGGTTGTCGGAGGGGTCGCCGCGCAGGGCCGCGAAGTCGGGGTACTGCGCGGGCGTCAACCCGTACTTCTCGAATACCTTCTCCGGGGTGAAGCGGGTCAGCTCGGAGACGCCCTTGGTCGGGTACAGCACCGTGGTGTGCTCGCTGACCAGCTGGAAGGAGTCCCGGTCGCCCGTGACGATCAGCACCTCGAAGCCCTCGGCCTCGGCCTGGGTGGCGAGGGTGGCGATGACGTCGTCCGCCTCGAAGCCGTCCACCGCGAAGCGGGCGGCGCCCATCGCGTCGAGGAGCTCGCCGATCAGCTCGACCTGGCCCTTGAACTCGTCCGGGGTCTTGGAGCGGTTCGCCTTGTACTCCGTGAACTCCTGCGACCGCCAGGTCTTGCGGGAGACGTCGAAGGCGACCGCGAAGTGCGTGGGCTCCTCGTCGCGCAGCGTGTTGGCCAGCATCGACGCGAAGCCGTAGATCGCGTTCGTCGGCTGGCCCGTCGCGGTGGTGAAGTTCTCCGCGGGCAGCGCGAAGAACGCGCGGTAGGCCAGCGAGTGCCCGTCCATGAGCATCAGTCGCGGACGGCTGCCGCCGGAGGTCTTGTCGGTCGTCTTCGATGCTGTCTCTGCCACGCCCCCGATCCTGCCACGCCCCACTGACACTCGGCCCCGGCCCCGGCCCCGCGGGCTCCGGGGCGGGACGTCGCCCCGGGCCCGCCCCCACTCGATGTCACCACCCCGTGCGAGGATCGGAGACCTGTCTCACAGCGCAGGAGACCTGTCTCACAGCGCAGTCGAAGGGGAGCGTGCGATGGCGACGAAGCCGCCCAAGAGTGATCCGGTCCAGGACGCGCCGCAGGTCGCCGGGCCGAAGCACGCGGCAGCGGGCCTCCCCGCGATCGGGCACACGCTGCGCATGGCCCAGCAGCAGATGGGCGTGAAGCGCACCGCGCTGACGCTGTTGAGCGTGAACCAGAAGGACGGCTTCGACTGCCCGGGCTGCGCCTGGCCCGAGCCGGAGCACCGGCACAAGGCGGAGTTCTGCGAGAACGGCGCGAAGGCGGTCGCCGAGGAGGCCACGCTGCGCCGGGTCACGCCCGAGTTCTTCGCCGCGCACCCGGTCGCCGATCTCGCCGGGCGCAGCGGCTACTGGCTGGGACAGCAGGGGCGGCTCACCCACCCCATGTACCTCCCCGAAGGAGGCACGCACTACGAGCCGGTCACCTGGGAGCGCGCCTTCGGCATCATCGCCGAGGAGGTCAACGCCCTCGCCTCCCCGGACGAGGCCGTCTTCTACACCTCCGGGCGCACCAGCAACGAGGCCGCGTTCCTCTACCAGCTGTTCGCCCGCGAGCTCGGCACGAACAACCTTCCCGACTGCTCGAACATGTGCCACGAGTCGTCCGGCTCGGCCCTGTCGGAGACCATCGGCATCGGCAAGGGCAGCGTCCTGCTGGAGGACCTGCACAAAGCCGACCTGATCATCGTCGCGGGCCAGAACCCGGGGACGAACCACCCGCGCATGCTGTCCGCCCTGGAGAACGCCAAGGACAACGGCGCGAAGATCATCAGCGTCAACCCGCTGCCCGAGGCGGGCCTGGAGCGTTTCAAGAACCCGCAGACCGCCAAGGGCCTCACCACCGGCTCCGCCCTCACCGATCTGTTCCTGCAGATCCGCATCGGCGGCGACCAGGCCCTCTTCCGTCTCCTCAACAAGCTGATCCTCGGCACGGAGGGCGCGGTCGACGAGGCGTTCGTCCGGGAACACACTCACGGCTACGAGGAGTTCGCCGAGGCCGCCCGCGCCGCCGACTGGGACGAGACGCTCGCGGCCACCGGGCTGACCCGGAAGGAGATCGAGGACGCCCTGCGGATGGTCCTCGCCTCCGAGCGCACCATCGTGTGCTGGGCGATGGGCCTCACCCAGCACAAGCACTCGGTCCCCACGATCAGGGAAGTGGTCAACTTCCTCCTCCTGCGCGGCAACATCGGCCGCCCGGGCGCGGGCGTCTGCCCGGTGCGCGGTCATTCGAACGTGCAGGGCGACCGCACGATGGGCATCTTCGAGCGCCCCGCCCCGGCGTTCCTGGACGCCCTGGAGAGGGAGTTCGGCTTCGCGCCGCCGCGCGAGCACGGCTACGACGTCGTACGGGCCATCCGGGCCCTGCGCGACGGCGAGGCGAAGGTCTTCTTCGCCATGGGCGGCAACTTCGTCTCGGCGTCCCCCGACACGGAGGTCACCGAGGCGGCGATGCGGCGGGCCCGGCTGACCGTGCACGTGTCGACGAAGCTGAACCGCTCGCACGCGATCACGGGCGCGCGTGCCCTGATCCTCCCGACGCTCGGCCGTACCGAACGCGATCTCCAGGGCAGCGGCGAGCAGTTCGTGACGGTCGAGGACTCGATGGGCATGGTGCACGCCTCCCGGGGCCGGCTGGAGCCCGCGAGCGCGCACCTGCTGTCCGAGCCGGCCATCGTCTGCCGCCTGGCCCGCGGCGTGCTGGGCGAGAACAGCCGCACGCCCTGGGAGGAGTTCGAGAAGGACTACGCGACGATCCGGGACCGGATCGCCCGCGTGATCCCCGGCTTCGAGGACTTCAACGCGCGCGTGACGGGTTCCGCCGGCGGCTTCGCCCTCCCCCACGCCCCGCGTGACGAGCGCCGCTTCCCCACCGCCACCGGCAAGGCCAACTTCACCGCCGCGCCCGTGGAGTACCCGGAGCTGCCCGAGGGCCGGCTGCTGCTGCAGACGCTGCGCTCGCACGACCAGTACAACACCACGATCTACGGCCTCGACGACCGCTACCGGGGCATCAGGAACGGCCGCCGGGTGGTGCTGGTCAACCCCGAGGACGCGCGGACGCTGAAGCTGGCGGACGGCGGTTACGTCGACCTGGTCAGCGAGTGGAGGGACGGCGTGGAGCGCCGGGCGCCGGGCTTCCGGGTCGTGCACTATCCGACGGCCCGGGGCTGTGCCGCCGCGTACTACCCGGAGACCAACGTGCTGGTGCCGCTGGACGCCACGGCGGACACCAGCAACACCCCGGCCAGCAAGTCCGTCGTGGTGCGTCTGGAACAATCGGCCACCGACTGAGCGTTTGCTCAGTCACAGAGGTAGCCGTAGTGACCAGGACGAACGGAGCCCGGCCCCATGGGTGAGCAGCAGCATGTGAAGTTCCCGCAAGAGGTCATCGACGAGTACGCCGCGCTCGGCGTGGACCTCCTGGCCCTGTTCTCCGCGGGCCACCTCGGGACCCGGATGGGCGTCCAGATCCTCGAGGCGTCGGCGGACCGGGTCGTCGGGACGATGCCGGTGGAGGGCAACACCCAGCCCTACGGACTGCTGCACGGCGGGGCCTCCGCGGTGCTGGCCGAGACGCTCGGCTCGGTCGGGTCCATGCTGCACGGCGGCAGCTCCAAGATCGCCGTGGGCGTCGATCTGAACTGCACCCACCACCGCGGGGCACGCTCCGGCCTCGTCACCGGCGTGGCCACGCCCGTGCACCGGGGACGCTCGACCGCCACCTACGAAATCGTCATCACGGACGAAAACGACAAAAGGGTGTGTACCGCCCGGCTCACCTGCATGCTGCGCGACGTGAATCCGGGCGACGAGGAACTGATCCGCGCCGCGCGCTGATCCGCCCGCACCAGACATTCCGGCTCGACGCCGCCGCGAGGGGACACCCGAGCGGCGGCGTCCGCGCGTAGACACACAACCGGACCCTTCAACTCCCCCGTTGAAACAGGCAGGTTCCGGTTCACCCGCGGCATCACCGTGGAATTAACTGTTTCCAATTGTTCGGAACTCCCCCTGGACGCGGGCCGCCCCTTTCTCGGCGTAACGCTCCGTAACGCGCGCGCAATACAACACCTCGGCCTCCTCGTCGACCCGCGCCCGCTCCCGGGACCTTTCCGATCCCGCCCTCACCGCCTGCGCCACGTCGACCGCACGATCTCGGCCATGGCCAACCGGAAGTGCGGGTTCTCAGAATGCGGACTTCGGAGAAAGTCGGCCAAACCCGCCGAGAGGGCCCTCCGGAGAAGCCGGGCATCCACCGCGTCATAACAAGAAAGTCACAAGCCGTCCCACGCCGCTGACCCTGCCTCCACACCGGGCTTAGAGTCACGGCCAGTCACCGCTCCATCGGGAGTTCGGTACCAGCGCGGCACTACCCCCCGACCAAGGGCGGGCCTGCCTGTGAAAGGACTGATCGTGCGACAGCGTTCCTTGGTGATTCTTACCTCCGTTCTGACGACCGGAGCTCTGACTCTCACCGCCTGCGGGTCCCGAGACGGCAGCGGCGACAAGAGCGGAGACAGCGGCGGCACCACGCTGACCATCGGCGTCGACGCCCCCCTGTCCGGTGAGAACTCCACCACCGGCCTCGGCATCCAGTACGGCGCCCAGATAGCCGTCGACGACGCCAACAAGAACAACTGGGTCCCGGGCGTGAAGTTCAAGCTCAAGGCCCTGGACGACAAGGCGCAGCCCGCCACCGGCCAGTCCAACGCCACCAGCATCGTCGGCGACAAGACCGCCGTCGGCGCCGTCGGCCCGCTGAACTCCGGCGTCGCCCAGACGATGCAGCAGGTGTTCGCCTCGGCCAACATGGTCCAGATCTCCCCGGCCAACACCAACCCCGAGCTGACCCAGGGCAAGAACTGGCAGACGGACAAGAAGCGTCCCTACAAGACGTACTTCCGCACCGCCACCACCGACGAACTGCAGGGCAGCTTCGCCGCCGGCTACGCGTACAACGGCCTCAAGAAGAAGAAGGCCTTCGTCGTCGACGACAAGCAGACCTACGGCGCCGGCCTCGCGAAGATCTTCGCGGAGCAGTACAAGAAGATGGGCGGCAAGGTCGTCGCCACCGACCACGTCAACACCGGCGACAAGGACTTCGGCTCGCTCGCCACGAAGATCAAGAACTCCGGTGCCGACCTGCTCTACTACGGCGGCCAGTACGACGAGTCCGCGCTGATCACCAAGCAGCTCAAGGACACCGGCGTCAAGATCCCGCTGTTCGGCGGCGACGGCATGTTCGCCTCCACCTACATCGAGGCCGCCGGCAAGTCCTCCGAAGGCGACCTCGCCACGGCGATCGGTGTCCCCGCCGACACCCTGCCCGCGGCCAAGACGTTCATCCAGACGTACAAGGACAAGGGTTACAAGGGCGACTACGGCGCGTACGGCGCCTACGCCTACGACGCCACCACCGCCATCATCAAGGCCGTCAAGGCCGCGGCCGACGCCAACGGCGGCAAGGTGCCCACCGACATCAACGACCTGCGCTCCAAGGTCGTCGACGGTGTCCAGAAGTCCGACTTCGAAGGCCTCACCGGCAAGATCTCCTTCGACGAGTACGGCGACACCACCAACAAGCAGCTGACGGTCTACCAGGTCGAGAAGGGTGCCTGGAAGGACGTGGAGACCGGCACCGCCGACCTGAAGTAGTCGGCCCGCCACAACGCCGCACCACGGGCCGCGCGGAAGGAAGACCCCGACCGCGCGGCCCGTTTCCACACCCCCCACAGCACACGACCACGCACACATCCAGTGCACACGACCACCAGCGACATGGAGGCCATGCGGTGAACACCCTGCCGCAGCAGCTGGCCAACGGGCTGCTTCTCGGCTCGATGTACGGGCTGATCGCCATCGGCTACACGATGGTGTACGGCATCGTCCAGCTCATCAACTTCGCGCACGGCGAGATCTTCATGACCGGGGCGTTCGGCGCCCTCACGGTCTACTTCTACATCCTGCCCGACGGCACCTCGATGGCCCTCGCCGTACCGCTGATGCTCCTCGGCGGCGCCCTCGTGGCCATCCTCATCGCCGTCGGAGCGGAACGGTTCGCCTACCGGCCACTGCGCGGAGCACCACGCCTGGCGCCGCTCATCACCGCCATCGGCCTCTCCCTGGCTCTCCAGGAAGTCGTCCGCAACTTCTACCCCGGCGCCGACCGCGCCCGCGCCTTCCCCGGGCTCGACGCCACCCACGACATCGGCTCCATCACCATCAAGGACGCCGACATCTTCCTCATCCTGGCCGCCGTCGTCTGTATGGCCGCCCTCGCGATCTTCGTGCGCCGCAGCCGCACCGGCCGCGCCATGCAGGCCACCGCGCAGGACCCCGACACCGCGCAGCTGATGGGCATCGACACCAACCGCATCATCGTCATCGCCTTCGCCATCGGCGGTTTCTTCGCCGCCGTCGCGGCCGTCGCCTACGGACTCAAGTACGGCAACGTCGACTACCGCATGGGCTTCCTGATGGGCCTGAAGGCCTTCACCGCGGCCGTCCTCGGCGGCATCGGCAACATCTACGGCGCCATGCTCGGCGGCGTCGTCCTCGGCATCGCCGAGACCCTCGCCTCCGCCTACATCGACGAGATCCCGGGCATGAACCAGCTCGGCGGACAGAGCTGGGCCAACGTGTGGGCCTTCTGCCTCCTCATCCTCGTGCTCCTGTTCCGGCCTCAAGGCCTGCTCGGCGAGCGCGTCGCGGACAGGGCGTGATCACATGACCGAGACGACCAAGACCCCCGCCCCGGACGCCGTCCCCGCCCCGCCCGTACCGCGCGGCCTCGTCCCGCTGCCCGCAGCGGCCGCCCGCGCCCTGCTCCTCGCCGGCGGCATCGCCACCGCGGCCTCCGCGTTCCTCGCCTGGACCTGGACCGACGAGTTCCCCGGCGACCTCACCATCAACGGCTACCCCGGCGGCCTGCAGTGGCTCACCTTCACCGCCGGCGTCCTCACCGCCCTGTTCGCCCTCGCCTCCTACGGGCCGAGCGGACTCGGCTGGCTGCTGCCCGGCCGTAACAACGCACCGCTCGTCCTCACCGCCCTCGGCGGCTTCGTCGTCACCTGGTTCACCGTCATCGCCATCAGTGCCGAACTCGGCGGCGTCGTCAACCTCGAACCCGGCGGCTGGATAGCGGCCATCGCCTCCCTCCTGCCCGTCCTCGGCGCCTTCGCCCTCCCCCAGGAGAAGACCGGCGCCGACGGCACCAAGGCAGCCCTCAAGGCCTACATCGCCAAACCCGACCGCATCCCCGCCCCCCAGGCCACCGCGCCCTGGGTCCAGCGGGCCGTGATCACGGTCGTCACGATGATCGGCCTCGGTGTCTTCACCTACGGCATCGACACCGAGTACGGCGAACTGTTCGTCGGCTACCTCTTCGTGGTCACGTTCGCCATGTGGGCCGTGCACACCGCCGGTCTCATGGACCGGTTCTCGTCGCTGGTGGCGGCCAACCGCAGCTTCACCCTCGCCATGGGCTTCGCCGCGGCCATCGCCTTCCCCTTCACCCAGACCGACGACCACTACGCCAACATCGGCGTCAACATCCTGATCTTCGGGACCGTGGCCCTCGGCCTGAACATCGTCGTCGGCCTCGCCGGCCTCCTCGACCTCGGATACGTCGCCTTCCTCGGCGTCGGCGCCTACACCGCCGCCCTCGTCTCCGGCTCCGAGTTCTCCACCATCTCCGGCGTCCACCTGCCGTTCTGGGCCTCCGCCCTGGCCGGTGCCGCGGCCTCCCTGGTCTTCGGCGTCCTCATCGGTGCCCCGACCCTGCGCCTGCGCGGCGACTACCTGGCGATCGTGACGCTGGGCTTCGGTGAGATCTTCCGCATCGCGGTCAACAACATGGACGGCGACTCCGGACCCGACGTCACCAACGGCCCCAACGGCATCCCCTCCATCCCGGACCTGAACCTCTTCGGGTTCAACTTCGGCCAGGCGCACGACATCGGCGGGTTCACCCTCGGCCGCTTCGCCAACTACTACCTGCTGATGGTGCTGATCATGGCCATCGTGGTCCTGGTCTACACACGTGCGGCAGACTCCCGCATCGGCCGCTCCTGGATCGCCATCCGCGAGGACGAGACCGCCGCCACCGCCATGGGCATCAACGGCTTCCGCGTCAAGCTCATCGCCTTCGCCCTCGGCGCCGCCCTGGCCGGCCTCGCCGGCACCGTCAGCGCCCACGTCACCTACAGCGTGGTCCCCACCCCGTACCAGTTCGCCGGCTCCACACCGCCCAACTCCGCGTTCCTCCTGGCCGCGGTCGTCCTCGGCGGCATGGGCACCGTCGCCGGTCCCCTCCTCGGCGCGGCCCTGCTCTACCTGCTGCCCGAGAAGCTGGTGTTCCTCCAGGACAAGTCGCTCCTCGCCTTCGGTGTCGCGCTCATCCTGCTGATGCGCTTCCGCCCCGAAGGCATCATCGCCAACCGCCGGCGCCAGCTCGAATTCCACGAGACCGGCCAACTCGACGTACCGAAACAGACCACGCTGACCGACGAACCGGCCGTCACCAAGGCGGGGGCGTAAGAATCATGACGACACCTGTACTCGAAGCACGCGATGTCACGATGCGCTTCGGCGGCCTCACCGCCGTCCGCTCCGTCGACTTCACGGTCAACGCCGGCGAGATCGTCGGCCTCATCGGCCCCAACGGCGCCGGCAAGACCACCTTCTTCAACTGCCTGACCGGCCTGTACGTCCCCACGGAAGGCACCGTCTCCTACAAGGGCACGGTCCTGCCGCCCAAGCCCCACCTGGTCACCCAGGCCGGCATCGCCCGCACCTTCCAGAACATCCGGCTCTTCGCCAACATGACGGTCCTGGAAAACGTCCTCGTCGGCCGCCACACGCGGACGAAGGAGGGCCTGTGGTCGGCCCTGCTGCGCGGCCCCGGCTTCAAGAAGGCCGAACGCGCCAGCGAGGAACGAGCCATGGAACTCCTGGAGTTCATCGGCCTCTCCCACAAACGGGATCATCTGGCGCGGAACCTGCCGTACGGCGAGCAGCGCAAGCTGGAGATCGCCCGCGCTCTCGCTTCGGAGCCCGGCCTGCTGCTGCTGGACGAACCGACGGCCGGCATGAACCCCCAGGAGACGCGAGCCACCGAGGAACTGGTCTTCGCCATCCGCGACAAGGGCATCGCCGTCCTCCTCATCGAGCACGACATGCGCTTCGTCTTCAACCTGAGCGACCGCGTCGCCGTCCTCGTCCAGGGCGAGAAGCTCGTCGAGGGCACGTCGGAGGTCGTCCAGGCCGACGAGCGCGTCATCGCCGCCTACTTGGGTGAACCCTTCGAAGGCGACCCCGGTGAGGCCGAAGCCGCGGAGGTCGAGGCCGCCGAAGCCGCCGCGGAGGCGGCACCCAGCACCACCAGCAGCACCAAGGGAGAAGCCAAGTGACCGCACTCCTCGAGGTCGAGGACCTCCGGGTCTCCTACGGCAAGATCGAAGCCGTCAAAGGCATCTCCTTCAGCGTCGAAGCCGGCCAGGTCGTCACCCTCATCGGCACCAACGGCGCCGGCAAGACCACGACCCTGCGCACCCTCTCGGGACTGCTGAAGCCGACATCGGGCAGGATCTCCTTCGACGGCAAGCCGCTCACCGGCGTCGCCGCCCACAAGATCGTCGCCCTCGGCCTCGCCCACTCCCCCGAGGGCCGGCACATCTTCCCCCGCCTCACCATCGCGGAGAACCTCCAGCTCGGAGCGTTCCTCCGCAAGGACAAGGAAGGGATCGAGAAGGACATCCAGCGGGCCTACGACCTCTTCCCCATCCTCGGGGAACGCCGCAAGCAGGCCGCCGGAACCCTATCGGGCGGTGAGCAGCAGATGCTCGCCATGGGCCGCGCGCTCATGTCCCAGCCCAAGCTGCTCATGCTCGACGAGCCCTCCATGGGCCTCTCCCCGATCATGATGCAGAAGATCATGGCGACGATCTCGGAGCTCAAGTCCCAGGGCACGACGATCCTTCTCGTGGAGCAGAACGCCCAGGCGGCGCTCTCCCTGGCCGACCACGGCCATGTCATGGAGGTCGGCAACATCGCCCTCTCCGGCACGGGACAGGACCTGCTGCACGACGAGTCCGTCCGCAAGGCGTACCTCGGCGAGGACTGACAGAGGCTGGTCATACGACGAGGCCCGCGCCCCGGATGGGGAGCGGGCCTCGTGTGGTGTGCGGGGTGATCAGCCCTTGTTGGCCTTCTTCTCGTCGGCATCCTGGATGACCGCCTCCGCGACCTGCTGCATCGACATCCGCCGGTCCATCGAGGTCTTCTGGATCCACCGGAACGCGGCCGGCTCGCTCAGCCCGTACTCGGTCTGAAGGATCGACTTCGCCCGGTCCACCAGCTTGCGCGTCTCCAGCCGCAGCGTGAGGTCCGCGACCTCCTTCTCCAGCTCCTTCAGCTCCGTGAAGCGCGACACGGCCATCTCGATCGCCGGCACGACATCGGTCTTGCTGAACGGCTTCACCAGGTAGGCCATGGCACCGGCGTCCCGGGCCCGCTCCACGAGGTCGCGCTGCGAGAACGCGGTCAGCATCAGCACCGGCGCGATGCTCTCCTCGGCGATCTTCTCGGCCGCGGAGATACCGTCCATCTTCGGCATCTTCACGTCCAGGATCACCAGGTCCGGGCGGTGCTCACGAGCCAGCTCCACGGCCTGCTCACCGTCCCCGGCCTCACCGACGACGGTGTACCCCTCCTCCTCCAGCATCTCCTTGAGATCGAGCCGGATCAGGGCCTCGTCCTCGGCGATGACGACACGGGTCGTCAGCGGAGGCACGTGCGACTTGTCGTCATCGGGCACGTCAACAGGCTGGGGCGACTCGGGGGCGCTCACGTGGGCTCCTTGGTACGGGGCAGGCCGGTACTGCTCCCAAGAGCGTACCTAGCAGCAAGGGCGCACAGTGAACCGGTACACTGCTGGTCGGTCCCCAGACCTGCCCGGTTGGAGGAACTGGTCAGACTCGCGGCACTCAAAATGCCGTGCCCTTTGGGCATGTGGGTTCGAATCCCACACCGGGCACAACATCAAAAGCGGAGGATCACGTTCGCGTGGTCCTCCGCTTTTTGCTGCACGCAGTCACGATCAGTGGCGCAGAGTTACCCCATGGAGCAGCACAACCCTTCGATTCGAGCTCAAGCCGTCGCACTGATGCGCCAGGGCGTACCGAACCGCACAGTCGCGGAGCGCCTAAACGTCCCGCGAGGCACTGTCGGCTGGTGGCGTAGCGAAGACCGCAGAGCGCGCGGCGAGACCTACGAGCAACCGACCGACTGCCCTCGGTGCACAGGCCGCGAGTTCGACCAGGTCGCATACGCCTACCTGCTCGGGCTCTACCTCGGCGACGGCCACATCATCTCGAAGCGCAAGCAGCATCACCTGTCCGTCTTCTGCAATGCCATGCAGACCGGCCTGATCTCTGCCGCCGAAGACGCCATGCGCAAGGTGATGCCATTGCCCAGCGTCAAGCAGCGCTACAAGCCCGGCTGTGTCGAGGTGAAGTCGTACACGAAGCACTGGACCTGCATGTTCCCTCAGCACGGCCCCGGCAAGAAGCATGAGCGCCGGATCGTCCTCGAACCCTGGCAGCAGGAAATCGTCGACACCCACCCCTGGGAATTCGTCCGTGGCCTCATCCACTCCGACGGCTGCCGCGTCACCAACTGGACGACCCGCATGGTCGCCGGCGAGCGCAAGCGCTACGAGTACCCTCGGTACTTCTTCACCAACGTCTCCGAGGACATCCGACGGCTCTACTCCGACACGCTCGACACACTGGGCATCGAGTGGACCCACTGCACCCGCAACGGCAACCCGTACAACATCTCCGTCGCCCGCAAAGCCTCCGTAGCCCTCATGGACGCCCACGTAGGCCCCAAGTACTGACGTCCTACTTCGGGCTGTCGTCCTCGCCGATGTGGTGGACGCGGACCAGGTTCGTCGAGCCGGAGACGCCGGGAGGGGAGCCCGCCGTGATGACGACCGTGTCGCCCTTCCGGCAGCGGCCGTACTTCAGCAGCAGTTCGTCGACCTGGTCGACCATCGCGTCCGTGGAGTCCACGCAGGGGCCGAGGAAGGTTTCCACGCCCCACGTCAGGCTGAGCTGGGAGCGGGTCCCCTGGTCGGGGGTGAAGGCGAGGAGGGGGATCGGGGAGCGGTAGCGGGAGAGGCGGCGGGCGGTGTCGCCGGATTGGGTGAAGGCGACCAGGAAGCGGGCGCCGAGGAAGTCGCCCATTTCGGCCGCGGCCCGGGCCACGGCTCCGCCCTGGGTGCGGGGCTTGTTGCGTTCGGTGAGCGGCGGGAGGCCTTTCGCCAGGATGTCTTCCTCCGCCGCCTCGACGATGCGGGCCATCGTGCGGACCGTTTCGATGGGGTGCTTGCCGACGCTCGTCTCGCCGGACAGCATCACCGCGTCGGTGCCGTCGATGACGGCGTTGGCGACGTCCGAGGCCTCCGCACGTGTCGGGCGGGCGTTGTCGATCATCGAGTCGAGCATCTGGGTGGCGACGATGACGGGTTTCGCATTGCGCTTCGCCAGTTTGATCGCGCGTTTCTGGACGATCGGAACCTGTTCCAGTGGCATTTCGACGCCGAGGTCTCCGCGCGCGACCATGATGCCGTCGAACGCCGCGACGATTTCTTCGATGTTCTCGACGGCCTGCGGTTTTTCGACCTTGGCGATGACGGGGAGGCGGCGGCCTTCCTCGTCCATGATGCGGTGGACGTCCTGGATGTCTCGGCCGGTGCGGACGAAGGAGAGGGCGATGACGTCGGCGCCGGTGCGCAGGGCCCAGCGGAGGTCGTCCTCGTCCTTCTTGGAGAGGGCGGGGACGGAGACGGCGACGCCGGGGAGGTTGAGGCCCTTGTGGTCGGAGATGACGCCGCCCTCGATGACCGTGGTGTGGACGCGGGGGCCGTCGACCTCGGTGACTTCGAGGCAGACCTTGCCGTCGTCGACGAGGACGCGTTCGCCGGGGGTGACGTCGGCGGCGAGGCCGGCGTAGGTGGTGCCGCACATCCGGCCGTCGCCTTCGGCGCCTTCCTCGACGGTGATGGTGAAGGTGTCGCCGCGTTCAAGGAGTACGGGGCCTTCGGTGAAGTGGCCGAGCCTGATTTTCGGGCCTTGAAGGTCGGCGAGGACGCCGACGCTGCGGCCGGTCTCGTCGGCGGCCTTCCGCACCCGGTGGTAGCGCTCCTCGTGCTCGGCGTGGCTGCCGTGGCTGAGGTTGAATCGGGCTACGTCCATTCCGGCGTCGACCAGGTCTTTGATCTGGTCGTACGAGTCGGTGGCGGGGCCCAGTGTGCAGACGATCTTTGCTCGGCGCATAAGGGTGAGCCTATGAGTTACTGGCCGGTAGAGAATTGGTCGTGAGTGACTACTCAACAGACTTTGAATGAAGCGCTATGGCCAACTGTTGAATTGTGCGGCGGGGCGCTCCGATGAGCGTTCGGAATCCCTCGGTCGCGTTTTCGAAATGGCACGCGGAGACCGGCTACAACCGCGGCGGCACCATCGTGAAGCGGGCGTTGATCTGGGCGTGGACCCGCTGGCGTTGGGGTTCGAGGTCGAGGGGGGCCGCCGCGCTGTCCTCGGCGCCGCCGTAGGCCGCGGAGCGCATGCGGCCGGGTGCCTGGGGGTAGGGCGGCTGGGCGTTCTCCGCGCCGATGTCGGCGAGTTCGACCAGGGCGGAGAGGGTGGTGTCGAGTGCCTCGGCGTACTCGCGGGCGCGCTGGACGGCTTCCCGTACGGCCTTCTTCCTGGCCTCGCGGTGGGCGGGTGAGTCGGGGCGCAGGGCCCACCAGGGGCCGTCGACGCGGGTGAGTTCGAGGTCGGCGAGGCGGGTGGTGAGTTCGCCGAGGGCGGTGAAGTCGGTGAGTTCGGCGGTGACATGGACGCGGCCGTGGTAGGTGCGGATGCGTTCGCCGCGTCCGTGCTTGGTGAGTTCGGGCGTGATGGAGAAGGCGCCGGTCTCCAGGCGTTCGACGGCGTCGCCGTAGGACTTGACCAGGTCGAGGACGCCTGTGTTGCGGCGGGTGAGGTCGTCGAGGGCGGAGCGGCGGTCGCGGCCCCGGGCGGCGACGGTGATGCCGATGCGGGCGATCTCGGGGTCGACTTCGAGGCGGGCCTCGCCGCGGACGGCGATGCGGGGGGCGTCGGGTGTTCCGTAGGGGACTGCGGGCTGGGAGGCGTCTCCGGTGGGCGCGGTCATACGCCCCACTCTGTCATGTCTTGGCTGGCCGGAGGCGTGGAGTTGGCCGGCTGAGTCATCAGATCGAAACCTGCCGGGGCTGTTGCGGCCGGTCATGACCGGGTCAGAATCTACGCGCGTTATCTACGCGCGTCGTTCACAGATTCCGCAAGGGGAGCCAGACATGCCGTTGAACCGCCGGAAGTTCCTGGAGAAGTCCGCCGTGACCGGGGCGGGGGTGGCGCTGGCCGGTGCGGTCACGGCGCCGGGTGCTCAGGCGGCCGAGGCGCGGGGTGGGACGAAGCGGGGCGTGAAGCGGTACGCGTTCACCGTCATGGGGACGACGGACCTGCACGGCAACGTCTTCAACTGGGACTACTTCACGGACAAGGAGTTCGACGACAAGGACCACAACGACATCGGTCTGGCGAAGATCTCCACCCTGGTGAACCGGATCCGCGAGGAGAAGGGCCGCCGCAACACGCTGCTCATCGACGCGGGCGACACCATCCAGGGCACGCAACTGTCGTACTACTACGCCAAGGTCGACCCGATCACCGCCAAGGGCGGCCCGGTGCACCCGATGGCGCAGGCCATGAACGCCATGGACTACGACGCGGCGGCGCTCGGCAACCACGAGTTCAACTACGGCATTCCGGTGCTGCGGAAGTTCGAGCAGCAGTGCCGTTTCCCGCTGCTGGGCGCCAACGCGCTGGACGCCAAGACGCTGCGGCCGGCGTTCGCGCCGTACAGCATGCACCGGCTGCGCACGCCGTTCGGGCGGGATGTGAAGGTGGCGGTGCTGGGCCTGACCAACCCGGGGATCGCGATCTGGGACAAGGCGAACGTGCAGGGCAAGATGACGTTCCCGGGTCTGGAGGAGCAGGCGGCGAAGTGGGTGCCGAGGCTGCGGTCGATGGGCGCGGACGTCGTCATCGTGTCGGCGCACAGCGGTTCGTCGGGGACGTCGTCCTACGGTGACCAGCTGCCGTACATCGAGAACGCGGCGGGTCTGGTGGCGGAGCAGGTGCCGGGGATCGACGCGATCCTGGTGGGGCACGCGCACACGGAGATCCCCGAGTACTTCGTCACCAACAAGAAGACCGGCCAGCAGGTCGTGCTGTCCGAGCCGTTGAAGTGGGGGCAGCGGCTGACGCTGTTCGACTTCGAGCTGGTCTGGGCGAAGGGCTGCTGGAAGGTCGAGAAGGTGGGCGCGAAGGTCCTGAACTCCAACGCGGTGGAGGAGGACCGGAAGATCGTCCGGTTGCTGTCGGACGAGCACGAGAAGGTCGTGGCCTACGTCAACCAGGTCATCGGCACGAACGCGGCGGAGATGACGTCGGCCGAGGCGCCGTACAAGGACGTGCCGATCATCGACCTGATCAACCACATCCAGGCGGACACGGTGAAGCAGGCGCTGGCGGGCACGGAGCACGCCTCGCTGCCGGTGCTGTCGCAGGCTGCGTGCTTCTCGCGCAGTGCCCGGATCCCGGCGGGCGAGGTGACGATCCGGGACGTGGCGGGTCTGTACGTCTTCGAGAACACGCTGGAGGCGCGTCTGATGACGGGTGCGCAGATGAAGGCGTATCTGGAGTTCTCGGCGAACTACTTCGTGCAGACGGCGCCGGGCGCGCAGGTGGATCCGGCGAAGCTGACGAACGCGAACGGCACGCCGGACTACAACTACGACGTGGTGAGCGGGCTGGCCTATGAGATCGACATCGCCAGGCCGGCCGGTTCGCGGGTGACGAACGTGCGGTTCGAGGGGCAGCCGCTCGCGGACGACGCGAAGTTCGTGTTCGCGGTGAACAACTACCGGGCCAACGGCGGCGGGAACTTCCCGCATGTCGCCGCCTCGCAGCTGCTGTGGTCGAACTCGGACGAGATCCGCAACATCATGATCGCCTGGGTGAAGGCGAAGGGGGCCGTCGACCCGGCCGAGTTCGCGGCGGTGGACTGGAAGCTCACGCGGAACGGCACGCCTGTCTTCTGAGCGCCTTGAGCTTCATCGCCTTCGGTCCACGAGCGGGGTCAGCGCCGGTGCCTCGCGGGCCGGCGGGATTTGCTGCCGCTGTGTGAGGCCGAAGGTGGTGAAGGCGGTACGGCGTGGGAGGGCGTACGCCTCCCTGCCCGTCAGGGAGTTGAGGATGATCGCGCTGCGCCAGGCGGCGAGGCCGAGGTCCGGGGCGCCGACGCCGTGGGTGTGGGTCTCGGCGTTCTGGACGTACGCCGTGCCGGTGACGGACGGGTCGAGGACGAGGCGGTACTCCTCGTCGATCCGCGGGCGCTCCCGGCTGTCCCGGCGCAGGTAGGGGTCGAGTCCGGCGAGGACGCGGTCGAGGGGGCGTTCGCGGTAGCCGGTGGCGAGGACGACGGCGTCGGTGGTGAGCCGGGAGCGACTGTCCTGCCTCGCGTGTTCCAGGTGCAGTTCCACCTTGGTCGTGGCGACGCGGCCCGCGGTGCGGACGTGGACGCCGGGGGTGAGGACGGCGTCGGGCCATCCGCCGTGCAGGGTGCGGCGGTAGAGCTCGTCGTGGATGGCGGCGACGGTGGCGGCGTCGATGCCCTTGTGCAGCTGCCACTGGCCGGTGACGAGCCGGTCGCGGGCGGACTCGGGCAGGGCGTGGAAGTAGCGGGTGTGGTCGGGGGTGAAGTGCTCCAGGCCGAGCTTGGAGTACTCCATGGGCGCGAAGGCCTCCGTGCGGCCCAGCCAGTGGAGTTTCTCCTGGCCGGCCGGTCTGTTCCGCAGCAGGTCGAGGAAGATCTCGGCGCCGGACTGTCCGATGCCGACGACCGTGACGTGCTCGGCGGCGAGGAGGGCGGCGCGGTGGTCGAGGTAGTCGGCGGCGTGCACGACCGGGACGCCTGGCGCCTGGGCGAGGGGCTTGAGGGGTTCGGGGACGTAGGGCTCGGTGCCGATGCCGAGGACGACGTTGCGGGTGTACGTGCGGCCGAGGGCCTCGGCTTCTCCGTCGGCGTCGAGCTGGGTGAAGTCGACCTCGAAGACGTCGCGTTCGGGGTTCCAGCGGACGGCGTCGACCTGGTGGCCGAAGTGGAGGTCCGGGAGGCTCTCGCCGACCCAGCGGCAGTAGGCGTCGTACTCGGCGCGCTGGATGTGGAAGCGCTCGGCGAAGTAGAAGGGGAAGAGCCGCTCGCGGGACCGGAGGTAGTTGAGGAAGGTCCAGGGGCTGGTGGGGTCGGCGAGGCTCACGAGGTCGGCGAGGAACGGGACCTGGATGGTCGCGCCCTCGATGAGCAGGCCGGAGTGCCAGCCGAAGGCGGGGCGCTGGTCGTAGAAGACGGTGTCGAGTTCGCCGAGCGGGTGGGCGAGGGCGGCGAGGGAGAGGTTGGCGGGGCCGATGCCGATGCCGACCAGGTCGCGGGGGGCGTCGGGCCTCTGGTGCGGGTGGGGCGTCGGGGCGGGGTCGGGGGTGGGCGCGGGGTTCATCGGGGGGTGTGTCCTTCCACGAGTGTGGCTCGGCGCGCTGCCACGAGGTGCAGCAGGGCGGCCAGGTCGTCGGGCCCGGTGGCGGGGTTGAGGAGGGTGGCCTTGAGCCAGAGCCGGCCGTCGAGACGGGTCCGGCCGAGGACGGCACGGCCGTCGGTGAGGAGCGCGCGGCGTACGGCGGCCACGGTGGCGTCGGTGGCGCCCGCGGGCCGGAACAGCACCGTGCTGATGACGGGCGGGGCGTGGAGTTCGAAGCCGGGGTGGTCGTGGACGAGGGCGGCGAACTCCCGGGCCCGGGCGCAGACCTGGTCGACGAGCGTGCCGAGGCCGCCGCGGCCGAGGGTCTTGAGGGTGACGGCGAGCTTGAGGACGTCGGGGCGGCGGGTGGTGCGCAGGGACCGGCCGAGCAGGTCCGGGAGGCCGGCCTCGGTGTCGTCGACGGCGTTGAGGTAGTCGGCGCGCTGCCGCAGGGCGGTGAGGTCTCGGGGGTCCTTGACGGCGAGGAGGCCTGCGGCGATCGGCTGCCAGCCGAGTTTGTGCAGGTCGAGGGTGACGGTGTCGGCGGCGTCGAGTCCGGTGAGCGCGGTGCGGTGCCGGGTGCTGAACAGGAGGCCTCCGCCGTAGGCGGCGTCGATGTGCAGCCGGGTGCCGTGGGCCGCGCAGCGGGCGGCGATCTCGGGCAGCGGGTCGATGAGGCCGGCGTCGGTGGTGCCGGCGGTGGCGGCGACGAGCAGCGGGCCGGGCAGGCGGGTGAGGGTCGCGTCGAGCGCGGCGGGATCGAGCGTTCCGGCCGGGGCGGGCACGACGACGGGTTCGGGCAGCCCGAGCAGCCAGGCGGCCCGCGCGAGCGAGTGATGGGCGTTGTCCCCGCACACGAGCCGCACGGCCCCGCCGCACGTTTCCCGCGCGAGGAGCAGGGCGAGCTGGTTGGACTCGGTGCCGCCGGTGGTGACGAGGGAGTCGGGGTTCGCGCCGTGCCGGTAGACCTCCCGGGCCAGCGCCCCCGCCACCAGCGTCTCCAGCTCTGATGCCGCCGGAGCCTGGTCCCAGGAGTCCAGGGACGGGTTGAGGGCGGAGGCCGCGAGGTCGGCTGCGGCGGCGACGGCGAGGGGCGGGCAGTGGAGGTGGGCGGCGCACAGGGGGTGTGCGGGGTCGGCGGCGCCTTCGGCGAAGGCGTGGACCAGGGTGCGCAGGGCGTGTGGGTCGCCCTGGTCGGGGAGGATCTCTCCCGCCGTCTCGCGCACGCGGGCCGCGACCGCCTCCGGTCCGCCCGCCGGCAGCGGTCCGCCGCGCGCCCGGGCGCCGGTGTCCAGCGCTTCGAGCACGGTGTCGAGCAACGGCCGCAGGGCGCGTGGGCCTTCGGGACCTGAGGCGAGGGGCGGCGTGCTCATGGGCGTCCTCCGGGGAGCGGGGCGACGCGCCCGAGAAGCCCAACGACCGGACCCGGGTGGAGGTACTTCCGTACGGGGAGAACCTGTTGGGGTCCGGTCGTCTCAGCCCTGTCAGGAGTGCGGCGCCAGGGACGTGCCCGGCGCCGCCGGTCCTACGACCGCGGGCCCTGCCGCACCCGCAGCGCCCGTGCCAGATCGTCCAGTTGGTCGACGAGCTTGCGGTGCAGCGCCGGGATCGGTCCGGCGTCGCGCAGGCACTCCTGGCCCAGGCGGAGGTGCTCCGCGTCGACCGCGTGGGCGGGGAAGGCCGAGCGTCCGACGGCCGTGGCGATGGCGGGGCCGCGGCGTTCGGCGACGGCCACCGCGTCGGTGTAGTAGCGCGGCACGTAATCGCGTACCAGATCAGCCTGTTCGGGCTGCCAGAAGCCCGCGGCGGTGGCGGTGAAGAGGTAGTTGGACAGCTCGTCGGATCCGAACATCGCCTGCCAGGCGTGGTCCTTGGCCTCCGGGTCGGGCAGCGCGGCCCGGCAGTGGGCGGCGCCCTCCTGGCCGCTGGCGCTGGGGTCGCGCTCCAGCTCGGCGGCGATGGCGGCCTCGTCGGTGGCGCCGAGGACGGCGAGCCGGGCGAGGACGCGCCAGCGCAGCTCGGGGTCGAGTTCCGGGCCGCCGGGGACGGTGCCGTCGGCGAGCCAGGCGGCGATGGTGTCGGGGTGGGCCGCGACGTCGATGCGGTGGCGTACGGCGATCAGGCGCAGGCCGGGGTTGTCGCCGTCCTCGGTGCGCCGGATGAGGTCGCGGCACAGGTCGGAGAGGGTGGCGAGCGCGGCGGGCCGCTCCTCGGGGGTGAGGTAGTGGTCGGTGATGTATGTGGACGCGAAGGCGAGCACGCCCTGGACGACGGCGAGGTCCGTCTCGAGCGGGAGATGGGCCCGGGCGGTCTCCAGGTAGGCGGCGGGCGCCAGTTCGCCGTCGCGGACGGCGTCGCGCAGGGCGTTCCAGACGACCGCGCGGGTGAGCGGTTCGGGCAGGCCGGACAGCTCCTTGCGGATGGTCTCGAAGGACTCGGGGTCGAAGCGGACCTTGGCGTAGGTCAGGTCGCCGTCGTTGAGGAGGAGCAGGGCCGGGCGCTTGCCGATGGGGTGGGCGTCGTTGCGCGGCAGGTCCAGGTGGAGGCGTTCGCGCAGGACGAGGTGCCTGCCGTCGTCGCCTAGGTCCCGGTCGTACAGGCCGACGGCGATGTGGTGGGGGCGGCTGCCGGCGTGGTCGACGGTGAGGGCGCAGGTGCCGTTCTCGCCGGGGGCGACCTGGGGGGTGAGGGTGTCGACGCCGGTGGTGCGCAGCCAGGCGTCGGCCCAGGCGTGGACGTCGCGCTCGGTGGCGCAGGCGAGGGAGTCGATGAAGTCGGCGAGGGTGGCGTTGGCGAACTTGTGCCGGGCGAAGTGGGTGTTGATGCCGGCGAGGAAGTCCTTCTCGCCGAGCCAGGCGACCAGCTGTCGCAGCACGCTCGCGCCCTTGGCGTAGGAGATGCCGTCGAAGTTGAGCAGCGCGGAGGCGGTGTCGTCGACGGCCTCGGGGGCCACGGGGTGGGTGGAGGGGCGCTGGTCGGCGTCGTAGCCCCAGGACTTGCGGGTGACGCCGAAGTCGGTCCAGGTGTCCGTGAAGCGGGTGGCCTCGGTGAGGGTCTGGTAGCCCATGTACTCGGCGAAGGACTCGTTCAGCCAGATGTCGTCCCACCACTTGAGGGTGACGAGGTCGCCGAACCACATGTGGGCCATCTCGTGGGCGATGACCATGGCGCGGGTCTGCCGCTCGGTGTCGGTGACGGCGGAGCGGTAGACGAACTCGTCGCGGAAGGTGACGAGGCCGGGGTTCTCCATGGCGCCCGCGTTGAACTCGGGGACGAAGGCCTGGTCGTAGGAGTCGAAGGGGTAGGGCTCGTCGAACTTCTCGTGGTAGCGGTCGTAGCACGCGCGCGTGACGTCGAAGAGTTCGTCGGCGTCGGCGTCCAGGTAGGGGGCGAGGGAGCGGCGGCAGTGCAGGCCGAAGGGCAGCCCGCTGTGCTCGGTGCGTACGGAGTGCCAGGGGCCGGCGGCGACGGCGACGAGGTAGGTGGAGATCAGCGGCGTGGGTGCCGCCTTCCATACGCCGCCGGTCTGTTCGGTGATGCCGTTGGCGAGGACGGTCCAGCCCTCGGGGGCCTGGACGGACAGCTCGAAGACGGCCTTGAGGTCGGGCTGGTCGAAGGCGGCGAAGACGCGCTGGACGTCGTCGAGGAACAGCTGGGTGTAGACGTAGGTCTCGCCGTCGGTGGGGTCGGTGAAGCGGTGCATGCCCTCGCCGGTGCGGGAGTAGCGCATGAGCGCGTGCACGCGCAGTTCGTGCTCGCCGGCGGTGAGGTTCTTCAGGGGGAGCCGGTTGCCGTCCAGGGCTTCCGGGTCCAGGGGGTGTCCGTCGAGGGTGACGGAGCGCAGCTCGTCCGGCCTGACCTCGACGAAGGTGTCTCCGTCGGTGCGGGCGCTGAACCTGATCAGGGTGCGGGAGTCGAAGGTCTCGTCGCCGGTGGTCAGGTCGAGCTCGATCGTGTAGCGGTGCACGTCGAGGAGCTCTGCTCGGGTCTGCGCTTCGTCGCGCGTCAGTACGGACATGCGTGACATGCTGCCTGATCGCACTGGCAAGGCACAGAGGCGGATCGGTACGTGCCCAATGTCCGGTCTAGGTACGGTCTTTTTCCAGCTCCCCGGCGTGCGCCCCCATGGGTCGCTGGGTCGGTACGCGCGCGTCGGGATGCGGCAGCGCGGGGCGCGTGGGGTGGACGGCGGCCTCGGTGTGCTCCCGTACGAGGGCGCGCAGCCGGCGCACTTCCCGCTCCAGGGCGAGGTGCCGCTGCTGGGCGTCGTAGAGGTAGCGGACCTTGGTGCGCAGGGCCCAGGGGTCCACGGGCTTCATGACGAGGTCGGCGACGCCCAGCCGGAAGGCGGCGGTGGTCAGTTCGTGGTCGGCGCCGAAGCCGGTGAGCAGGATCACGGGGATGTGCTGGGTCTGTTCGACGCGCCGCATGTAGCGCACCACCTCGAGGCCGCTGACGCCGGGCATGCGCACGTCGAGCAGCAGCAGGCCGACCTGGCCGCGGAGCACCTGCTTGAGCGCCTCGTCACCGCTGGTGGCCCGGCCGAGCAGATAGCCCAGCGGGGCCAGGGCGCTCTCCAGCGCGTACAGCGTGTCCTCGTGGTCGTCGACGATGAGGATCCTGGTATCCGACGGCATGGCCCGACGCCCCTCCCTCGTGGAGGACCAGAGTAAGTCCGGGACACTGACGCGCAGTGCTCGTCAGCTGACATGCTGTGCACAGCGCAGCATGCCCCGCGCGGGCCGCCGTGTCACTCCCCTGGGAGCGGTCCTCGGCGGTCAGTTGCCGCCGGGCGTGGAGCCGTTGAGGGTCTCGTCGGCGATGCGCTCGTGGTGGCGGATGACCTCGGCGACGATGAAGTTCAGGAACTTCTCGGCGAAGGCCGGGTCCAGTTTGGCGTTCTCGGCGAGCGTGCGCAGCCGGTCGATCTGGCGGGACTCGCGGGCCGGGTCGGCGGGCGGCAGCTGGTGCCTGGCCTTGAGGTGGCCGACCTGCTGGGTGCACTTGAAGCGCTCGGCGAGCATGTGGACGACGGCCGCGTCGATGTTGTCGATGCTGTCGCGCAGCCGGGCGAGCTCCTCGCGGACGGCGGCGTCGACGTCACCGGTACCGGTGTTGCTGGTGGTCATGGGGCGTCAGCCTACGGGGAGGAGACCGGGCCGCCGCATGTCGTCTCACACCTCGGCCGCGCCGAGCCGCTTGTGGAAGTAGACGTCCTCGTGTCCGCCGGGCACGCCCTGGATGCGGGCCCGTTCCCGGTAGCCGAGCCGCGGGTAGAAGCCGGGCGCCTGGAAGCTGTATGTGGAGACGATCATGTCGGTGCAGCCGCGCCGGGCCGCCTCGGCCTCCGCCGCGCGCATCAGCCGGCCGCCCCAGCCGGCGTGCCGCTGGTCATCCCGCACCCAGAGCATGTCCACGGAGCACAGGCTGCCCCAGGTCCAGGCGGTGAGTCCGCCGATCAGCTCGCCGGTGTCGTCGGTGGCGCGGACGGAGAGGGGCTCGGTGACGGCGCCGTCGGCGGCGGCGGTGTTGAAGGCGGTCAGCTCCTCGTCGAGCCGCGTTTCGAGGTCGTCGTCCTGGCCGCCCACCCGGAGACCGGTGGCGACGGTGTGCTGTTCGCTGGTCACGGCCCGGATTCTGCCGGAGGGGCCCGGGCCGGACGACCGGTTTTCGCGGCGACGGCGCGGCCCCGCGGCCGTCACACTTTCGTACAGTGGAACCGGATTCAGGGGCGTCTTGGGGGTGAGGCGTGGCGAACGACGGGCCGGTCGAGCACGGCTACCCGCATCTGGAGACGGTGCGGGCCGCCATCACGGCGTTGTACAGGCGACTGTCGTACGACACGATCCAGACGTTCGCGACCAGCGTGGTCCCCGCCGATGTGGCGTTCTGCGACACCGACGACCTGCATCTGGGGGCGCAGCGGGTGGCGCAGGAGCTGGTGCGGCACTACCGGCTTCCGGACGCCCGGCTGATCGTGAGCTTCCGGGAGATGCGGCACGCGGCGAACGTCGAGTTCGCGGCCGGGCCGGAGTACTTCGTGGAGCTGAACGACCGGTTCCGTACGCATCGGCGGGACATCGGGGCGGCCCTCGCCCACGAGGTGATGCATGTGTACCTGCACCGCCTCGACCTGTCCTTCCCGGGCGTCCGGGACAACGAGATCCTGACGGACACGGCGACGACGTATCTGGGCGCGGGCTGGCTGCTGCTGGACGCGTTCCGGGAGGACGGGGCGTCGTCGCAGAAGCTGGGCTATCTGACGCCGGAGGAGTTCGGGTACGTGCTGGCCAAGCGGGCGCTGGTCTTCGGGGAGGACCCGTCGGTGTGGTTCACCAGTGCTCAGGCGTACACGGCGTACGTGAAGGGGATGGAGCTGGCCCGGCGCGATGAGCGGCAGCCGCCGTTGACCGCGGCGGGGTGGGCGGGGCGGCGGCGGTATGCCCGGGACCGGCGGCACGCGCCGGCGGGGCCACCGCCGCAGCCGGGTGCGCGGTACCGGTTCTCTCCCGACGGGGGTGGGCGGTTGCGGGTGTCGTTTCCGTGCCCTACCTGTCATCAGCGGATTCGGGTGCCGGTGCGGGGGCGGGTTCGGGCGCGGTGTGGATTGTGCCGGAGTGTGCTGGAGTGCGACACATAGGTTTGCGCGGGTGGGGTGTGCTGGGGGGCTCCGCCCCCAGACCGCCGGCCTACGCCCCGTAGACGGCCCCGGGCTCTCCCGCCTCCGCCAGCAGCTTCCGCACCCCCTCCCCCGCCTCCGCCGGACTCCACCGGGCCCCCTTGTCCGCACTCGGCCCCGGCCTCCACCCCTCCATCACCGTGATCCGGCCCCCCTCCGCCTCGAAGACCCGGCCCGTCACCCCCGCGCTCGCCGCCGAGCCCAGCCAGACGACCAGCGGTGAGACGTTCTCCGGGGCCATCGTGTCGAAACCCGCGTCGGGTGCCGCCATGGTGTCGGCGAAGGCGCGTTCCGTCATCCGGGTCCGGGCGGCGGGGGCGATCGCGTTGACCTGGACGCCGTAGCGGCGCAGTTCGGCCGCGGCGACCAGTGTCAGGGCGACGATCCCGGCCTTCGCGGCGCTGTAGTTGCCCTGTCCGACCGAGCCCAGCAGTCCGGCGCCGCTGCTGGTGTTGACGATGCGGGCCTCGGGCCGGCGGCCCGCCTTGACCTCGGCCCGCCAGTGCGCGGCGGCGTGCCGCAGGGGCAGGAAGTGGCCCTTGAGGTGGACGCGTACGACGGCGTCGAAGTCGTCCTCGTCGAGGTTGACCAGCATCCGGTCGCGCAGGAAGCCCGCGTTGTTGACGAGCGTGTCGAGCCGGCCGTAGGCCTCCAGGGCCGTCCGGATCAGCGAGGCGGCGCCCTCGGTCGTGGCGATGTCGCCGCCGTGCGGCACCGCCTCGCCGCCCGCCGCACGGATCTCCTGGGCGACCAGGGCGGCCGGGCTGCCGGGGCCGGGTGCGCCGTCGCCCCCGGGTGTGCCGTCGAGGCCGACGCCGAAGTCGTTGACGACGAGCCGCGCGCCCTCGGCGGCGAACGCGAGGGCGTGCGCGCGGCCGAGCCCCCGCCCGGCGCCGGTGACGACGACGACCCGTCCGTCGCAGAGTGCGCTCATCTCACAGCTCCTTGTTCGCGGTCGCGGCGTCCAGGAAAGCGGGGCGCTCCCCGCCCCCGTGGACGAGCAGGCTCGCCCCGCTGATGTAGGCGGCCGCGTCGGAGGCGAGGAACACCGCGGCCGCGCCGACGTCGGACGGCTCGGCGAGACGTCCGAGCGGGACGGTGCGGGAGACGGCCGAGATGCCGTCGCGGTCGCCGTAGTGGAGGTGGGACAGCTCGGTGCGGACCATGCCCACGACGAGGGTGTTGACCCGGATGTCGGGCGCCCACTCCACGGCCATCGAGCGGGCGAGGCTCTCCAGGCCCGCCTTGGCGGCACCGTAGGCGGCGGTGCCGGGCGAGGGGCGGCCCCCGCTGACACTGCCGATCATGACGATCGAGCCCTTGGTGCGCCGCAGGTGGTCGTGCGCGGCGAGGGACACGGTCAGGGGAGCCACCAGGTTGAGCTCCACCACGCGCGCGTGCCGCTCGGCGTCGGCCTCGGTGAGCAGCCGGTGCGGTGCACCGCCCGCGTTGTTGACCAGGACGTCCATCCGGGGCAGCTCGGCGAGGACGCGGCGGACCGCCTCGGGGTCACGGACGTCCAGCGGCACGAACCGGGTCCCGGGCCGCGGCACTTCGGGGGCCCGGCGCGCGCAGACCACGACCTCGGCCCCCGCCCGTACGAAGGCACGCGCGATGCCGGCACCGACGCCCCGGGTGCCGCCCGTGACGACGGCGACCTTCCCGTCCAGCTCCATGCGCTGCTACCTTTCCACCTAACAAACGTTTGGTGGAAAGGTAGCTGATGCGGCCATGGGTGTCTCCACCTCGTGCGTGGAAAAGGGCATAGCGGTTGTCACGGTCGACTTCCCGCCGGTGAACGCCCTTCCGGTGGCCGGCTGGTTCGCCCTGGCCGACGCGGTGCGCGCGGCCGGACGCGACCCGGAGGTCCGGTGCGTGCTGCTGACGGCCGAGGGGCGCGGGTTCAACGCGGGCGTGGACATCAAGGAGATACAGCGGGACGGGAACAGCGCGTTGATCGGCGCCAACCGCGCCTGCGCGGAGGCCTTCGCGGCGGTGTACGACTGCGCGGTGCCCGTCGTGGCGGCGGTACGGGGCTTCTGCCTGGGCGGCGGCATCGGCCTCGTGGGGAACGCGGACGCGATCGTGGCGAGCGAGGACGCGGTGTTCGGGCTGCCCGAGCTGGACCGGGGCGCCCTGGGCGCGGCCACGCATCTGGCCCGGCTGGTCCCGCAGCACCTGATGCGCGCCCTGTACTACACCTCGCGCACGGCGAGCGCGGCCGAGCTGCACGCGCACGGCTCGGTGTGGCGGGTCGTGCCGCGCGAGGAACTGACGGCCGCCGCGATGGAGTTGGCGCGCGAGATCGCCGCGAAGGACGGGCAGCTGTTGCGCCTGGCCAAGGCGGCCATCAACGGCATCGACCCCGTCGACGTGCGCCGCAGCTACCGCTTCGAGCAGGGCTTCACCTTCGAGGCGGGCCTCAGCGGGGTGGCCGACCGGGTGCGGGCCGGCTTCGGGAAGGAGAAGGAGGGTGCGTAGGTGAGCGACAAGACGATGACCGCCGACGAGGTCGTCTCCCGTCTGCACAGTGGCATGACCCTCGGCATCGGCGGCTGGGGCTCACGCCGCAAGCCGATGGCCCTGGTCAGAGCGCTGCTGAAGTCGGAGATCACCGATCTCACCGTCGTCTCCTACGGCGGCCCGGACGTGGGCATGCTGGCCGCCGCCGGGCGCATCCGGAAGCTGGTCACGGCCTTCGTCACCCTCGACTCGATCCCCCTGGAGCCGCACTACCGCGCGGCCCGCGAGCGGGGCGCCTTCGAACTGACGGAGGTCGACGAGGCGATGTTCATGTGGGGGCTGCGCGCGGCGGCGAACCGGCTGCCGTTCCTGCCGGTGCGGGCCGGGCTCGGTTCGGACGTGATGCGGGTCAACCCGGGGCTGCGGACGGTCACTTCGCCGTACGAGGACAGGGAGACGTTCGTCGCGATGCCCGCCCTGCGGATGGACGCGGCCCTGGTGCACGTCAACCGCGCGGACCGGTCGGGCAACGGCCAGTACCTGGGCCCCGACCCCTACTTCGACGACCTGTTCTGCGAGGCGGCCGACACGGCGTACGTCAGCTGCGAACGGATCGTCGACACGGCCGAGCTGACGAAGGCGGACCCGCCTCAGACCCTGCTGATCAAGCGTCACACGGTCACCGGAGTCGTCGAGGCCCCGCACGGCGCGCACTTCACCTCCTGCGCGCCCGACTACGGCCGGGACGAAGCCTTCCAGAAGACCTACGCGACCACTCCCTGGCCGGAGTTCGCGGCCCGGTTCCTCGCCGGGGACGAGCAGGCGTACCGGTCGGCCGTAGAAGCCGTAGAGGCCGTAGAGGAGGGGGCATGAAGGAAGTCACCCGCGCCGAGTACTGCGTGATCGCCTGCGCCGATGCCTGGCGGGACGACGGCGAGGTGCTCGCCAGTCCCATGGGGCTGATCCCCTCCGTCGGCGCCCGGCTCGCCCGGCTCACCTTCGCGCCGGACCTGCTGCTGACCGACGGCGAGGCCACGCTCGTCCGCCCGGACGGGACGGCGGAGGGCTGGCTGCCGTACCGGCAGCATCTGGCCTGGGTCACCGGCGGCCGGCGGCACGTGATGATGGGCGCCAGCCAGATCGACCGGTTCGGCAACCAGAACATCTCCTGCATCGGCGACTGGAAGCGGCCGAAGCGGCAGCTGCTCGGGGTGCGCGGCGCACCGGTCAACACGCTCAACAACCCGACCAGTTACTGGATCCCGAGGCACTCCAGGCGGGTCTTCGTCGAGCGGGTCGACATGGTCTGCGGCGTCGGGTACGACCACGCGGCCGGGGCACGGCACCACCGCATCCCACGAGTCGTCTCCGACCTGGGCGTCTTCGACTTCGCCACCCCCGACCGCTCGATGCGGCTGGCGTCGCTGCACCCGGGTGTCACGGTGGAGCAGGTCAGGGAGGCGACGGGCTTCGAGCTGACCGTCCCGGACGAGGTGCCGCCGACCCGTGAACCGACCGCCGAGGAACTCCGGCTGATCCGCGAGGTCGTCGACCCGGCCGGGACCCGCGCCCGGGAGGTCGCCTCGTGAGGGAGACGGCGCTGACCCGGCTGACCGGCGTCCGTCATCCGGTCGTGCAGACCGGCATGGGCTGGGTGGCGGGACCGCGCCTGGTCGGCGCCACGGCGAACGCGGGCGCCCTCGGCATCCTGGCCTCCGCGACGATGACGCTCGACCAGCTGCGCGCGGCCGTACGGGAGGTCCGGGCCCGTACCGACGCGCCGTTCGGGGTGAACCTGCGCGCCGACGCGGCGGACGCGGGCGACCGCGTCCGGATCCTGGTCGAGGAGGGCGTCCGGGTCGCCTCCTTCGCCCTGGCCCCCTCCCGGGAGCTGATCGGCGAGCTCAAGGAGGCCGGCGTCGTCGTCATGCCGACCGTGGGGGCGCGGCGGCACGCCGAGAAGGTGGCGGCGTGGGGCGCGGACGCGGTGCTGGTGCAGGGCACGGAGGGCGGAGGGCACACCGGCGAGGTGGCGACGACGGTGCTGCTGCCGCAGGTGGTCGACGCCGTGGACATACCGGTCGTGGCGGCGGGCGGGTTCTTCGACGGACGCGGGCTGGTCGCGGCCCTCGCCTACGGGGCGGCGGGTGTGGCGATGGGCACGCGGTTCCTGCTCACCTCGGACTCGACCGTGCCGGACGCGGTGAAGGCGCGGTATCTGGCCGCGACGGTGCGGGACGTGACGGTTACCAGGGCCGTGGACGGGCTGCCGCACCGCATGCTGCGGACGGAACTGGTCGACGCGCTGGAGCGCTCCGGCCGGGTGCGGGGTGCCCTCCAGGCGGTCCGCAGGGCGGCGGGCTACCGGAGGCTGTCCGGCACGAGCTGGCGCCGCATGCTCCAGGACGGCCGTGCGCTCAAGCACGGCAAGGACCTGACCTGGAGCCAGGTCCTGCTGGCCGCGAACACCCCGATGCTGCTCAGGGCATCCATGGTGGACGGCCGTACGGATCTGGGGGTGATGGCGTCCGGGCAGGTCGCCGGGGTGATCGACGACCTGCCGTCCTGCGCGGAACTGGTGGAGCGGATCATGAAGGAGGCCGAGGACACCTGCCGAGGGCTTACCGCCCCCGAATGACGGCTCACAGCCTCTCGATGATCGTCACATTGGCCTGTCCGCCGCCCTCGCACATGGTCTGCAGGCCGAACCGGCCGCCGGTGCGCTCCAGTTCGTGCAGCAGGGTGGTCATCAGCCTCACGCCCGTGGCGCCCAGCGGATGCCCCAGGGCGATGGCACCGCCGTTGACGTTGACCTTGTCCGGGTCCGCGCCGGTCTCCTTCAGCCAGGCCAGGACGACCGGGGCGAAGGCCTCGTTGATCTCGACGAGGTCGATGTCGTCGATGGCCATGCCGGTCTTCTTCAGGGCGTGGGCGGTGGCCGGGATCGGGGCGGTGAGCATCCGGATCGGGTCCTCGCCGCGCACCGAGAGATGGTGCACGCGCGCGCGTGGGGTGAGGCCGTGGTCGCGCACCGCCCGCTCGGAGGCCAGCAGCATCGCCGCCGCCCCGTCGGAGACCTGTGAGGAGCAGGCGGCGGTGATCGTGCCGCCGTCGAGGACCGGCTTGAGCCCGGCCATCTTCTCCAGGGAGGTGTCCCGGCGCGGGCCCTCGTCGGCCGTGACCTCCCCGTACGGCACGGTCTCGCGGTCGAAGCGGCCCTCGTCGATCGCCCGGGCCGCCCGCCGATGGGAGCGCAGGGCGAACTCCTCCTGGTCCCGCCGGCTGATCCCCCACTTCGCGGCGATCGTCTCGGCGCCCACGAACTGGTTCACGGGCTTGTCCCCGTACCGCGCCCGCCAGCCCGCACTGCCGGCGAACGGCCCCTGGGTCAGTCCCAGGGGTTCGGCGGCCTGCCGGGTGGCGAAGGCGATGGGGATCATCGACATGTTCTGCACACCGCCGGCGACGACCAGGTCCTGCGTGCCGGACAGCACGGCCTGTGCCGCGAAGTGCACGGCCTGCTGCGAGGAGCCGCACTGCCGGTCGACGGTCACGCCCGGCACCTCCTCGGGCAGCCCGGCCGCCAGCCAGCAGGTCCGCGCGATGTCTCCGGCCTGCGGCCCCACGGCGTCCAGACAGCCGAGGACGACGTCCTCCACGGCGGCCGGGTCGACGCCCGAGCGGCGCATCAGCTCCCCCAGCGCGTGCGCGCCGAGGTCGGCGGGATGGACCGCGCTCAGTCCTCCCCCGCGCCGCCCGACGGGCGTCCGCACCGCTTCGACGATGTAGGCCTCGGCCATGACAACTCCCTCACAGACAATGGCTATTCGCGTACGGCGATCCCGTCCAGCACCATCGACAGGTACTGCCGGGCGATCTCCTCCGGGCTGTGCTGTCCGCCCGGGCGGTACCAGGACGCGGCGACCCACACCGTGTCGCGCACGAACCGGTAGGTGAGCCGGACGTCGAGGTCGGCGCGGAAGGCCCGCTCGGCGACGCCGCGCTCCAGGGTGGACAGCCACGCCTTCTCGAACCTGCGCTGTGACTCGGCGAGGAACGCGAACCGCTCCTGCGCCACGAGCTGCTTGCTCTCCTTCTGGTAGATCGCGACGGCCGGGCGATGCCGGTCGATCTCCCGGAACGACTCGGTGACCAGGGCTTCCAGCGTCTCGCGGGGGCCGAGCCCGGCGTCCAGGACGGCGTCGTAGCCGTCCCAGAGCTCGTCGAGGAAGGTGCGCAGGATCTCCTCCAGCATCGACTCCTTGGAGTCGAAGTGGTAGTAGAGGCTGCCCGCGAGCATGCCCGCGTGGTCCGCGATCTTGCGGACGGTGGTGGCGTTGTAGCCCTGCTCGGCGAAGACCTCGGCGGCGGTGCCGAGGAGTTCGCCGCGGCGGTCGCGAGCGGCGGAGGCCGCGGGGGGCTCTGTGGCGGTCACCTGGGGTTTCTTCTTCGTAGGAGGCACGGGTCCATTGTCGTCCTAGGGATGGCGGCTGCTGACGGAGACCACTTCTCCCGTCATGTACGAGGAGTAGCCGGAGGCCAGGAACACGATCACGTTGGCCACCTCCCAGGGCTCGGCGTACCGCCCGTAGGCCTCGTGTGCGGTCAGTTCGGCGAGCAGTTCGGGTGTGGTCACCTTCACCAGGTGCGGATGCATGGCGAGGCTGGGTGCCACGGCGTTGACCCGCACCCCGTAGTCGGCGGCCTCGATGGCCGCGCAGCGGGTCAGTGCCATCACGCCGGCCTTGGCGGCGGCGTAATGGGCCTGTCCGGCCTGGGCGCGCCAGCCGACGACCGAGGCGTTGTTGACGATCACGCCGCCACGGGTGTCCTTCATATGGCGGAGTGCGGCCCGCACGCACCGGAACGTGCCGTTCAGTGTCACGTCCAGGACGCGGGACCACTGGTCGTCGGTCATGTCGACGAGCCGCGCGGTGCCACCCAGTCCGGCGTTGTTGACCACGATGTCGAGGCGTCCGTGTTCCCGCACGGCCGTGTCGAAGAGCGCGCGCACCTGTGTCTCGTCGGTGACGTCGCAGGGCACGGCGGCGACCGACGCCGCGCCGAACTCGGCGGCCAGTCCCGCCTCGTGCTCCTTGAGCCGCCGCGCGTGCGCGTCGCTGATCAGCACGCGTGCGCCCTCCTCCAGGAGGCGCCGCGCCGTGGCCCCGCCGATCCCCGCTCCGGCTGCCGCGGTGACGACGGCGGTCCGGTCTCTCAGCAGGCCGTGACCAGGCAGGTACGACGGACTCTCGACGTCTGTCATGGGCTCACGCTAACCTACCAAACACTTGTTAGGGAAGGAGGGCGGTCGTGGACCTCGCGTTCTCCCCGGCGGACGAGGAGTTCCGCACCGAGGTGCGGGAGTGGCTGCACGCGCACGTGCCGTGGGCGCCGCTGCCCTCCCTGGAGACGGCGGAGGGTTTCGCCGCACACCGCGCCTGGGAGGCGGAACTGGCCGCGGACCGCTGGTCGGTGGTCAACTGGCCGTCACAGTACGGCGGACGGGACTCCGGTCTGCTGCGGTGGCTGCTCTTCGAGGAGGAGTACTACGCGGCGGGCGCCCCGGGGCGCGTCAGCCAGAACGGCATCCATCTGCTCGCCCCGACCCTCCTCGATCACGGCACCGAGGAGCAGCGGGCCCGGGTGCTGCCCGCGATGGCCTCCGGCGAGGTGATCTGGGCGCAGGCCTGGTCGGAGCCCGAGGCCGGTTCGGACCTGGCGTCGCTGCGGGCGAAGGCCGTGCGCACGGACGGCGGCTGGCTGCTGAGCGGACAGAAGACCTGGTCCTCGCGCGCCGCGTTCGCCGACCGCGCGTTCGGCCTGTTCCGCAGCGACCCGGAGGCCCCGAAACCCCACCAGGGCCTGACGTATCTCATGTTCGGCCTGCGCGCCCCCGGTGTCACGGTCCGCCCGATCGCCCGTCTCGACGGCAAGCCGGCGTTCGCGGAGCTGTTCCTGGACGAGGTCTTCGTGCCCGACGCGGACGTGATCGGCGCACCCGGCCAGGGCTGGCGGATCGCGATGTCGACGGCGGGCAACGAACGCGGGCTGACGCTCCGCTCCCCCGGCCGGTTCCTCGCCGCCGCGCGGCGGCTGGAGGGGCTGTGGCTGGAGCGGGGCGGTCCGGTGTCCGAGCGGGACCGGGTGGCCGACGCCCTGATCGGCGCGCGGGCCTACCAGCTCTTCACGTACGCGGCGGCCTCCCGCTTCCTGGACGGCGAGGCGGTCGGCCCGGAGGCGAGTCTCAACAAGGTCTTCTGGTCCGAACTGGACATCGCGCTGCAGGAGACGGCCCTCGACCTCCTCGGCCCGGAGGGCGAGCTGGCGGACACCGACTGGGCGGAGCGGTACGTCTTCGCACTCGCCGGTCCCCTCTACGCGGGCACGAACGAGATCCAGCGCGACATCATCGCCGAGCGCCTGCTCGGCCTGCCGAAGGGGCGCCGCTGATGCGTTTCCTCCCCGACGCCGAGCAGCGGGCCTTCGCCGCCTCCCTGGACGCCCTGCTGACGGCGGCCGGGACACCGGCGGTGGTGCGGGACTGGAGCCGGGGCGACCATGCGAGCGGGCGGGCGCTGTGGTCCCGTATCGCGGAGGCGGGCGTGTTCGCGCTGGCGGTCCCCGAGGAGTACGAGGGCCTGGGCCCACGTCCTGTCGAACTGGCCGTCGCGTTCGTCGAGCTGGGCCGCCACGCGGTACCGGGCCCGCTGGTCGAGACGATCACGGCGGCGGTGCTCCTCACGGGGGCAGGCCCGGGGATCGCCAAGCGGCTGCTGCCTTCGCTGGCGTCCGGCGGGACGATGGCGACGGTGGCACCCGAGGGGGCGTTCGCCCTGGACGGCGACGCGGCCGGCCTCCGGCTCTCCTGGGCGCCCGACGGCGTACGCCTCTCCCCCGGCCACGGCCCCGTCCGCCCCTCCCTCGACCCGGCCCGTCGTCTCACGCCCCTCGCCCCCGGCGGCGAAGTCGTCGACACCGCCACGGAACCCGCCCTCGCCTGGGCTCGGCTCACCACCGCCGCCCAGGCCCTCGGCGTGGGCCTCGCGCTGCTCGACAGAACCGTCGCGTACGTCAAGCAGCGCAGCCAGTTCGGGGTGCCCGTCGGCTCGTTCCAGGCGGTCAGGCACCGGCTGGCCGACGCGAAGATCGCCCTGGAGTTCGCGCGCCCGCTGGTGTTCGGCGCCGCGCTGACCATGCGTCCTGCCGATGTCGCCGCCGCCAAGGTCGCCGCGTGCGAGGCGGCGTACGGCACGGCGCGTACCGCGCTGCAGCTGCACGGCGCGATCGGCTACACGGCGGAGTGCGACCTGTCGCTGTGGCTGACCAAGGCCCGGGCCCTGCGCACCGCCTGGGGCGACCCCCAGGAGTGCCGGGCCCTGGTCGTCAGCGCGGCTGGTGATCGCCGCTGGTGATCTCCCGGTACTCCTCCACCGTCGGCTTCTCGATCCGCGCGTCGGGCCCGAACATGGCGTTCGCGAGCCGGGCCCGCAGCCGCTCGGACCGCTTGACCTTGCGGCGGACACCCCCCGCGTCGACCTCGCGCCCGACCTCGTACGGTGGCCGCTGCTCGTGCTGCGTGAGGGTGAACAGCCGGGCCTGCGAGAGAGGCTCGTGGATCTCGATGTACTCGCCGTTGGCCAGCCGTTTGATCGTGCCGGTCTCCATGCCGTGCAGCACCTTGGCGCGGTCGCGGCGCTGGAGGCCCATGCAGATCTTCTTCGTCACGATGAAGGCGGCGACCGGCAGCACGAAGACACCGATCCGCACGAACCAGGTGATCGCGTTGATGGACAGATGCAGATGGGTGGCCACGATGTCGTTGCCGCCGCCGATCAGCAGCACCGCGTACAGGGTCAGCCAGGCCACGCCCAGGCCGGTGCGCACGGGCGCGTTGCGCGGCCGGTCCAGGATGTGGTGCTCGCGCTTGTCGCCGGTGATCCACGCCTCGATGAAGGGATAGACGCCGAGGGCGAGCAGGATCAGCGGGAAGAGCGAGAAGGGGATGAACACGCCCAGGACGAGCGTGTGCCCCCAGAGGTTGATCTCCCATCCCGGCATCACCCGGATCAGGCCCTCGGAGAACCCGAGGTACCAGTCGGGCTGGGCACCCGTGGTGACCAGGTCGGGTCTGTAGGGGCCGAAGGCCCACACGGGGTTGATCTGGGCGACGGCGCCCATCACCGTCAGGACGCCGAAGACGAGGAAGAAGAAGCCGCCCGCCTTGGCCATGTAGACCGGCAGGAAGGGCATCCCGACGACCGACCGCTCCTTGCGTCCGGGGCCCGGGAACTGGGTGTGCTTGTGGTAGAAGACCAGGATCAGATGGGCGGCGACCAGGCCCAGCATGATCCCGGGCAGCAGCAGGATGTGGACCGGGTACAGCCGCGAGATGATGTCCTCGCCCGGGAACTCCCCGCCGAAGAGGAAGAACGACAGATACGTTCCGACGATCGGGATCGACAGGATCGCGCCCTGCGCGAAGCGGATGCCGGTGCCGGAGAGCAGGTCGTCGGGGAGCGAGTAGCCGGTCAGGCCGGTGATGATGCCGAGCATCAGCAGGGTCCAGCCGAAGACCCAGTTGAGCTCGCGCGGCTTGCGGAAGGCGCCCGTGAAGAACACCCGCATCATGTGCACCAGCATGCCGGTGATGAAGACCAGCGCCGCCCAGTGGTGGATCTGCCGGATCAGCAGCCCGCCGCGCACGTCGAAGCTGATGTCCAGCGTGGACTCGAAGGCCTTGCTCATGAGCACGCCGTTGAGCTCCGTGTAGGAGCCGTTGTAGACGACCTCCTGCATGCTCGGCTCGAAGAACAGGGTGAGGTAGACGCCCGTGAGGATCAGCACGACGAAGCTGTAGAGGGTGACCTCGCCCAGCATGAAGGACCAGTGGTCAGGGAAGACCTTGCGCATGTTGGCCTTGGCCAGCCCGTAGAGCCCGAGCCGCCCGTCCGCCCAGTCGGCGAGCTTCTCGCCCTTGCCGGGAAGGGGGCTCCGGTGAGCGGAGTCCGTCCCGTACACCCGTCGTGCGCCGTCGTCGCCCATACGTCGTCGCCTCCCCGTCGGATCCTTCCCAGCGTGGCACGCCATCGCGACGGCGCAAACGGGGCGTATGACCGGGTAGGCCAAGGGGCGAGGTGGTTGGGCCAAGGGGGCGAGCGGGGGCTCAGGCCGGTGGCACGATCCCCTGGGCCCGGGCGGCGGCCAGCCACCTCGGGAACTCGCCCACCAGCCGGTCGTACAGCTCGGCGTCCGGCACCCGCCGTGGATCCTCACCCGCGTGGAAGAACCCGGCGTTGTCGACGATCCGCTTGCCCGGCACGGCCAGCTCGTCCAGCTTGCGCAGGAAGTCGAACTGCTTGCTGCCCGGGTCGCCGAAGCCGATGAACTGCCAGAACAGCGGCAGCCTCGCCGCCTTGCACAGATACCGCTCGGCGGCGAGCTTGCTGATGGGGCCGCCGTCGGTCTGGAAGATCACGAGGGCGGGCTCGACCGCACCACTGTCGAGGTAGTGGTCGATGACGGCGTCCATGGCCAGGTGGTAGCTGGTTTTGCCCATGTGCCCGAGCCCGGCCACGATCCGGTCGATCCGCCCCTGGTGGTCGGCCAGGGCGATCCCCGTCTCGGCGTCGACGTCGGTGGAGAAGAACACGACCGGCACGGTGCCGTCGTCGTCCAGGTGCGCCGACAGTCCGAGCACCCGGTCGGCGAGCGCCTGCACGCTGCCGTCCTTGTAGTACGGCCGCATCGAGCCGGAGTAGTCGACCACGAGGTAGACCGCGGCCCGCAGCCCGTCGAGGCCGTGTTTCGTGAGGGACACCCCGGCGCTCTTGTAGAGGTTCACCAGCGCGGGAGCGGTCTCCTGGACCTTGCTCAGACTGATCGCGACCATGGCCCCCACCTTCTCACTCCTCGGTGACCACTCCGTCGCTCAGTTCCAGCACCCGGTCGGCCAGGCCGAGGAGTTGGGGGTCGTGGGTGGCGACGAGGGCCGTGACGCCCTCGCTGCGGACCACGGCCCGCAGCAGTTCCATCACCGCCAGGCCGGTCGCGGCGTCGAGCTGGCCGGTCGGCTCGTCGGCGAGCAGCAGGGCCGGGCGGTTGGCGAGGGCCCGGGCGATGGCGACCCGCTGCTGCTGCCCGCCGGAGAGCTCGGCGGGCCGCTGTGTCTCGTGGCCTGCGAGGCCCACCAGGGCCAGGAGCAGCGCCACCCGCTCCTCGCGTTCGCGCGGCTCGGCCCGGCGCAGCCGCAGCGGCACACCCACGTTCTCGGCGGCGGTGAGGATGGGGATCAGCCCGAAGGACTGGAAGACGAAACCGATCCGGTCGCGGCGCAGTTCCAGCAGCTCGCTCCCGCTCAGCGCCGACAGGTCGGTTCCGCCCACGACGACACGGCCGCTCTGCGGGGAGTCCAGGCCGCCGATCATGTGGAGCAGGGTCGTCTTGCCTGAGCCCGAACGGCCTTTGAGGGCGACCAGTTCCCCGCGCCGGACGGCGAAGGAGGCCCCGCGCAGCGCGTGCACGGTCGCGGCACCCGTGCCGTAGGAATGGTGCAGGTCCGCCACCCGCAGCATCGGCTCGTCGGACGCGTCGTCGGCGAGGGCGGCACCGGACCCCGGGCTGGTGTTCTCGGTCATCACCGCATCCCATACGGAACCGGTCCGGATGGTCAAGAGTGGAACAACCCGCATTCGAACTCATGTGCCGGACCGGTAACTCCGTGATATGCATGCCGGGTTGGGGGAAGAGCGGCTCGGGCATCGGGTGGGGGAAGCGTGACCGGCTTACTGCTGCTGCGCCTGCGTGCGCATCGGCTGCTCCTCGTGGCTGCCCTGCTCGCGGTACTGCTGACCACCTCGGTGCTCGCCGCCCTCGCGGCCTTCTCGGGCTCCGTCGGGGACGCGGCGCTGCGCGGCGCCCTGGGCGGACGGGACGCGGTCTCCGCCTCCCTCCTCGTCGAGGCGGACGTGCCCAGGGAGCGGCGGGACGCGGCGCGGCGGGCGGTGGAGCAAGGGGCGCGTGAGGCGTTCGGCGGGCTGCCGGTGACCGTGCGGACGCTGGAGCGGTCCGGGCCGTACGCGCTGCCCCGTTCCCTCCAGGACGCCGACGCCCGCGCCGGACAGCCCGACCTCACGCACCTCGCCGCCCTGGACCGGTCGCGGATCAGGCTGGTCGCGGGCAGCCTGCCGGGTCCGGCCCCGGCGGAACGCTCCGCCGCCGTGCCCGTCGCCCTGCCCGAGGCGGCGGCCGACCGGCTGAAGCTGCGGACCGGGGCGCGCGTCACGCTCACCGACCGGCTGGGCGGCGAGCCGCTGCGGGTACGGGTGACCGGCGTGTACCGGGCGGCCGACAGCTCCGATCCCTACTGGCAGGCGGACACCCTCGGCGGCCAGGGCGTGCGCACCGTCGCCTTCACCACCTATGGGCCGCTGCTGGCGGACGAGTCGGTGCTCGCCTCCGGCCGCACCTCCGAGGACGGCACCGGCTGGGTGGCGACGGCCGACTACCGGACCCTGACGACCGACGGCATCGGCGCGCTCCGCGCGGCGATCGTCCGCGCCGCCGGGGCGCTGCGCGAGGACCCGGCGCTCGGGGGCGAAGCGGACGTGCGCACGGGGCTGCCCGAGGTGCTCGACGGGACGGGGCGGGCCCTGCTGGTGTCCCGGTCCACCCTGATGATCGTCTCGGTGCAGCTGGTGCTGCTCGCCGGGTACGCGCTGCTGCTGGTGGCCCGGCTGCTGGACAGCGAGCGGGCCGGCGAGACCGAACTGCTGCGGGCCAGGGGCGGATCGCGCCGCCGGATCGCCTCACTCGCCGCGCAGGAGGCGCTGCTGCTGGCGGTACCGGCCGCCGTGTGTGCCGCGCTGCTGTCCGGCCCGCTGGCCCGGCTGCTCGCCCGGTGGTCCTCGCTCGACCGGATCGGACTGCGGCTCGACACCGCCCCGGTGGGCCTGGTCTGGCTGGTCGCGGGCGGGGTGGCGGCGGCGTGCGCGCTGGCGGTCGTGGCGCCCGCGCTGGCGGCGACGGCGGGCACACCGGCAAGGCTGCGGCGGGTGCGGGCCGCGACGTCGGCGGCTCCGGTGCGGGCCGGAGCCGATGTGGGGCTGTTGCTGATCGCGGGCCTGGCGTACTGGCAGCTCGACCGGCAGACCGACGCGACCGGCGGCGGGGTGCTGAGCCGGGACCGGGCCGGGGAGCTGGGCATCGATCCGCTGCTGGTCGCGGCGCCCGCGCTGGCGCTGCTGGCGGGCACGGTCCTGACCCTGCGTCTGCTGCCGCTCGCGGCCCGCCTCGCGGAGCGACGGTCCGCGAGCGGGCGCGGGCTGCCGACGGCACTGGCGGGGTGGCAGTTCAGCCGGCGTCCGCTGCGCGGGGCCGGTCCGGTGCTCCTGCTGGTCATCGCCGTGGCGACCGGAATGCTGGCGATCGGGCACGGCGCGTCCTGGGACCGGTCGCAGGACGACCAGGCCGACTTCCGGGCGGGCGCCTCCGTACGGGTCCTCGACCAGCGGCCCGGCAGTCCGGGGCAGTCCGGTCTCTACACCGGGCTCCCCGGGGCCCGGGACACCGCTCCCGCGCACCGCACCACCCTGGCGCTCTCCGGCGGCCGCCAGGCGACGGCCCTCGCCCTGGACACCTCCCACGCGGGGCAGGAGATGCTGATGCGCGGCGATCTCGCCGACGAGCCCCCGGCGAAGCTGCTGCGGGCACTGACCCCGCCCGCGCGGGAGGAGAACCGGGCGATACGGCTTCCCGACGGCACCCGGCGGCTCGCGCTCGACGTGCGGATCACCGACGTGGCGGCCCGGAAGGGACGCTCCCCCTCCGCCCGCACGCCCCAGCTCACATTGGTCGTCGAGGACCGGTACGGCATCGGGTACCGGCTGGGCGCCGGGACCGTCCCGGTGGACGGCCGGGTCCACCGGGTCACGCTCGACCTGGACCGGACGGCGACGGGCCTGCGCGCCGCCCCCGCCGGACCCTTGCGGCTGACCGGACTTCAGCTCGACGACACCTCTCCCGCCGGCGATCCCGAGAAGCACCGGTTCACCGTCGAACGGCTGCTCGCCACCGGCCGCGACGGCTCCGCCCGGACCGTGTCCGTGCCGGCCGGCACGGGCTGGCGGGGCGTGTGGTCGGTGACGGAGAACGGCGAAGTCGTCGACCGCTCGGCCGCGCGGCCCGCCGTGTCCGGGACCGCGCCGCTGACCGTGTCGTACGGCACCGGCTCCGACGGCATCGAGCGTTTCGGAACGCCGCCGGTCTACACCGTCCGTGTCGCCACCGCCGGGGCGAAGGCGCCGCGGGTCCTCGCCGCCGTCGCCACCCGGGACTTCCTGCGGGCGTCGGGGGCCGAGGCCGGGGACAGCATCGACGTACCGCTGTCCGGGGAACAGCTGCGGGTGCGGATCGCGGGGGTGGTCGAGGAGCTGCCGACCACCGCCACCGGCTTGGACGGAAAGGCCGTGGACGGCGGGGCCCTGCTGCTCGATCTGCGCGCCGTCGACGCCGTGCTGGCCCAGCGGGGCAGTGCGCCGCTCGACCCCACCGAGTGGTGGGTGAGCGCCGCCCCCGGCAAGGCCGCCGAGGTCGCCGCCGCGCTGCGGGCGCGCCCCGACCTCGAAGCGCGGCAGGTGCTGGTGCGGGACGAGACCGCCGCCGAGCTGCTGCGCGATCCGCTCGGCGCCGGGCCGCGCTCGGCGCTGACGGCCGTCGCGGTGGCCGCCGCGGCCCTCGCCGCCGGGGGGTTCGCTGTGAGCGCCGCCGGGGCGCGGCGGGAGCGGTCCGCTGAGTTCGCGGTGCTGCGCGCCCTGGGCACGCCCCGCCGGGATCTCGCCCGGCTGGTGGCGACGGAGCAGAGCCTGCTCATCGGGGTCGGCCTGCTCGCCGGGCTCGGTCTGGGCACCGCCCTGACCCGGGCCGTCGTCCCGCTGATCGTGCTGACCTCAGGTGCCGCACGGCCGGTCCCGTCCGTCCTCGTCGAACTCCCGCCGCATCGAGTGGCCCTGCTCCTCGCGGGGGTGGCCGCCCCGCTCCTGCTGATCACCGCCGCGTCGGCGCTGCGCCGTGCCGAGCCGGCGGTCGCGCTGCGCCATCAAGGGGAGGACTGAGATGCCGCCGAGGGAACAGGGCGCGCCCTGGGTGCGGACACGGCTGCGGGCCGCGCCCGTGGCCACCGTCGCCTTCGGTGTGCTGGTGCTGGTCACGGCGTTCCTCGCGGCCGTCCTGCCCCGGGCCGTCGAGGCGTACGAGACGGACGGGCTGCGCGCGGCGGTCGCCGGTGCCTCCCCCGAGTCCACCGTGCTGGAGCTGAAGGCGGTGCAGCCCGGTCTCGAACTGCCGGAGAAGGACCGTGCGGACGAGGTCCTGCCGAAGGCGCTGAAGGCCGTCGACGGCGCGGCGCGGGCCCTGCTGCCCGCACCGCTGCGGGCGGACCCGGCCGAGTCGGCGTACGGGGTGCGGACCGCGAAGAGCCTGGAGGCACAGGAGGCGTCGCTGCCCCGGCCCGACGGGCTGCCGCCCCGCTTCACCCTGGCCACGCAGTCGGGACTGGCCGGCCACGCCACCGTCCGGGAGGGCCGGCTGCCGGCCGCGAAGACACCGGTCACCGTGGACACCAGGGTGGTGGAAGGAGCCGTGACCGCCGAGACCGCACGCACGCTGCGGCTGCGGACCGGCTCCACGCTCACCCTGGCCGACTTCCTGGACGGGCCGCTGACCGTACGGATCACCGGCATCGTCGAACCCCGGCACCCGCAGCGGAGCTACTGGTCCGCCGAGCCGGTCCTGCGCACACCTGGCCTGACCTCCACCGGAAGCCGTCCCCCGATGTACTACTGGGAGGCGGGCGTCCTGCTGGCGCCGGGGGCCGCGCCGGCGCTGCTCGGCGGGCAGGGCGAGCCGGAGAAGTACTGGCGGTTCGCGCCCGCGACCGGGCGGCTCACCGGGTCGGACACCTCGGCGCTCGTCGAGGCGGTCGCCTCCCTGGAGGACGGGCCCGGGCTGGTGCGGATGCGCGGGGCCGCCGGTCCGACGGCCCAGGTGTCCACCGGCCTGGAGCAGATCGCCGGCTCCTACACCCAGACCCTTGACGCGATCACGCCCGTGGTCGCCGTCGCGGCCTTCGGCATCGCCGCGGTCGCCGTGGTCGTCCTGGTGATGAGCGGTGGCCTGGCCGCCGCCCGCCGGGACGCCGAACTCGCCCTGCTGCGGGCCCGGGGCGGCTCCCTGCCCGGCATCGCCGGGCGGCTGCTGGCCGAGGCCGCGGTGCCGGCGGTGCCCGCGGCGGCGTGCGGTCTGCTGCTCGCGGTGCTCGTCGTGGACGAGGGCCGGCCGCTGCCCGCCGTCCTCGGGGCGGGCACGGTGGCCCTGCTCGCCTGTGCCGTGCTGCCGGTGCGCGCGGTCGTGGCGCATCGCAGGCCGCGGGTGCACCAGGAGCGCGACGACCTCGCCCACGCCAGGCCCGGCGCGCGCCGCACGGTCGCCGAACTGACCCTGCTGGTGCTGGCCGTGGGCTCGGTGGCGGCGCTGCGCCGCCGCGGTACGCAGGCGACGGGCGATCTGCTGGTGAGCGCCGCCCCGGTGCTCATCGGGCTGGTCGCCGCGCTGCTCCTGGTACGGCTGTACCCGCTGCCCCTGCGGTGGGCCGCCGGCCCGGCCGGGCGGCTGCGCGGCGTGGTCGGGTTCCTGTCGCTGGCCCACGCGGGCCGCTCCCCGGCCGCGGTCGCCACGCTGCCGCTGCTGGCCCTGCTGACGGCCCTGACGACGGCCGCGTTCGGGGGGTCCGTGCTGACGGGCGTGGCGGACGCCCGCGACCGGGCCGCGCTGCTGGAGACGGGCGCGGACGTACGGATCTCCACGACCGACGGCAGCCCGCTCCCGGCGGGGCAGGCACGGGCGGTGGGAGAGGTGGCGGGCGTGGGGCAGGTCGCGCCCATCGGCGTCGAGTTCGCCTCGGAGCGCGCGTCCGACACGACGCGGTCGCTGACGGTGGTCGGGGTCGAGCCGGACTCCTACGCGGGGCTGGCCCGGCAGATGGGGCTCGGGGGGTTCCCGGCCGACCGGCTGCGGACCCAGGGCGGGGTGCGGGACGCCGTCGCCTCCCCCGAGGTCGCCGAGCGGCTCGGGCGGGAGCCGCGCCGGATCGTACTGCCGGCCGGAGCCGTCACGGTGCGGATCACCGCCGTGCGCCCCCGTACCCCGGCCGTCCCCGAGGGCGAGTTCCTGCTGGTCGACGCGGCGGGGCTGAAGGACTTCGGCCGCCCCACGGTCCTGCTGGCGGCCGGTGCCGGGCTGGACGCGAAGGCGCTGCGGGCGGCCGTGCGCGGCGCCGGGCCGGAGCTCTCCGTGGAACTGCGCGGCGAGGCACGCGCGGCGCTGTCCGACTCGCCGCTGCAGTCGGGCGCGGAACGGATCTACGTCTGGGCCGTCGCGGGAAGCGCGGGGTACGCCCTGCTCGCCCTGGTGCTCGGGCTGCTGCGGTCGGCACCGGAACGGGCGGCGCTGCTGGCCCGGCTGCGCACCCTGGGCCTGACGGCCCGCCAGGGGCGGCGGCTGCTGGGCCTGGAGGCGCTGCCCCAGACGCTGCTCGCGGCCGGCGGGGGCATGGCCGTCGGCTGGGCCGCGGTGGTGCTGCTCGCCCCCGGCATCGACCTGGAGCGGCTCGCCCTGGCCGGCGCGTCCGGCGTCACGGCACCGGGGCGCGTCACGCTGCGGGCCGACGCGTGGGCGCTGGCCCTGCCCGCCGCGGGCGCGGTGCTGCTGGCAGGAGCTGTGGCCGTCGCGCAGGCCTGGTGGGCGGGACGCCGGACACCGATCACTCACCTCAGGGCAGGAGACATGCGATGACCGGTACGACGGAGTCGCTCGCGGAACTGGAGCGGCGGGCGACGCGGCACCGCGACCGGCCCGCGTACGGGCACGACGCCCTGATCGCCTGCGACCGGCTGGTGCGGATCTTCGCCAAGCGCGGCGGCGAGGACGCCATGGAGGTGCAGGCGCTCCAGGGGCTCGATCTCCTGGTGCGGGAGGGCGAGTTGATGGCCCTGGTGGGGGCGTCCGGCAGCGGCAAGTCGACGTTGATGAACATCCTCGCGGGCCTGGACGTCCCGACCGCGGGCGCAGCGAAGGTCGCGGGCCGCGATCTGCTGGCGATGGACGCGAAGGCACGGTTGCGTTACCGGCGCGAGGTGGTCGGCTTCGTCTGGCAGCAGACGGCACGCAATCTGCTGCCGTATCTGACGGCGGCGCAGAACGTCGCCCTGCCCATGCAACTGGCGGGCGGCTCACGGAGGAAACGCGCCGGACGGGCGGACGAGCTGCTGGCCATGCTCGGGGTCGCCGACTGCCGGGACCGGCGTCCGCACCAGATGTCCGGCGGACAGCAGCAACGCGTCGCGATCGCCGTCGGCCTGGCCAACGCCCCCGCCGTACTGCTCGCCGACGAGCCGACCGGCGAACTGGACTCGGCGACCGGCCAGCAGGTCTTCGCGGCGTTCCGCCGGGCCAACGAGGAGCTGGGCACGACGATCGTCATCGTCACGCACGACCAGGCCGTCGCCGGCGAGGTCCGCCGCACGGTCGCGATCCGCGACGGCCGCACCTCCACGGAGGTACTGCGCCGCACGGAGATCGACGAGGCGGGCCAGGAGTCCCTGGTGGCCCACGAGTACGCGATGCTCGACCGCGCGGGCCGCCTCCAGCTGCCGGACGAGTACACGACGGCACTGGGCATGGCGGACCGGGTGCTGCTGGAACTGGAGGAGGACCACATCCAGGTGTGGCCGGACGGGAGCGGCAACGGCTGACGGCCGGGGACATACGACGGCGCCTGCCCTGTCGTCCGGTCGGGGACTGTGGGGCAGGCGCCATCTCGGGGGGTCTGGGGGGTATCCCCCCAGATATCCCGCCCGTACGCCTTTGTACGGGACGTTCTGGGGGTGCGCGTCAGACCATCAGCGCGCGGTCCGTCGGGCGGATCGGGGCCGGCAGCTCGCTGGCGCCCGCGAGGCGGCGGTCCACCCCGCGCGCGGCCGAGCGGCCCTCCGCGATCGCCCACACGATGAGCGACTGGCCGCGGCCCGCGTCACCGGCGACGAACACGCCCGGCACGTTGGTCTGGAAGTCGGCGTCGCGGGCGATGTTGCCCCGCTCGTCGAGGTCCAGGCCGAACTGCTCGACCAGGCCGTTGTCGCGGTCGGTGCCGGTGAAGCCCATGGCGAGGGTGACCAGCTGGGCGGGGATCTTGCGCTCGGTGCCCGGCTTCGGGGTCAGCTTGCCGTCGATGAACTCCACCTCGGTGAGGTGCAGCCACTGGACGTTGCCGTCCTCGTCGCCCTCGAAGTGGGTCGTCGAGACGGAGTAGACCCGCTCGCCGCCCTCCTCGTGCGCGGAGGTGACCTTGTACAGCATGGGGAAGGTCGGCCACGGCTGGGAGTCCGTGTTCCGCTCCTCGCCCGGACGGGGCATGATCTCCAGCTGCGTGACGGAGGCCGCGCCCTGACGGTGGGCGGTGCCCACGCAGTCCGCGCCGGTGTCGCCGCCGCCGATGACCACGACGTGCTTGCCCTCGGCCGTGATGGGGGGCGCCACGAAGTCGCCCTCCTGGACCTTGTTGGACAGGGGCAGGTACTCCATGGCCTGGTAGATGCCCTGGAGCTCGCGGCCGGGCACCGGCAGATCGCGGGCCGTGGTCGCGCCGACGGCCAGGACCACCGCGTCGTACCGCTTCTTCAGGTCCGTCGCCTTCAGGTCACGGCCGATCTCGATGCCCGTACGGAAGCGGGTGCCCTCCGCGCGCATCTGCTCGATACGGCGGTTGATGTGCCGCTTCTCCATCTTGAACTCGGGGATGCCGTAGCGGAGGAGGCCTCCGATACGGTCCGCGCGCTCGTAGACGGCGACCGTGTGGCCGGCCCGGGTCAGCTGCTGGGCGGCGGCCAGACCGGCCGGGCCCGAGCCGACGACCGCGACCGTCTTGCCGGACAGGCGCTCCGGGATCTGCGGGGCGACGTCCCCGGTCTCCCACGCCTTGTCGATGATCGAGACCTCGACGTTCTTGATGGTGACGGCCGGCTGGTTGATGCCGAGCACACACGCCGACTCGCAGGGAGCGGGGCACAGACGGCCCGTGAACTCCGGGAAGTTGTTCGTCGCGTGCAGCCGCTCCGAGGCGGCGGCCCAGTCCTCGCGGTAGGCGTAGTCGTTCCACTCGGGGATGAGGTTCCCCAGCGGACAGCCGTTGTGGCAGAACGGGATGCCGCAGTCCATGCAGCGGCTGGCCTGCTTGCTGATGATGGGCAGCAGGGAGCCGGGGACGTAGACCTCGTTCCAGTCCTTGAGGCGCTCCTCGACCGGGCGGGACTTGGCGACCTCGCGGCCGTGGTTCAGAAAGCCCTTCGGGTCAGCCATTGATCGCCGCCTCCATCATCTTCTCGTGGGTCTCGGTCTCGGAGAGACCGGCTCGCTCGGCGGCGTCCTTGGCGGCGAGCACTGCCTTGTACGTGCTGGGGATGATCCTGCTGAAGCGCTCGACGGCGGTGTCCCACTCGGCCAGGAGCTTCTCGGCGACGGTCGAGCCCGTCTCCTCCTGGTGGCGGCGGACCACGTCGTGCAGCCACTGCTTGTCGGTGTCGTCCAGCGGCTCCACGGCGTCCACGTTGCCGACGTTGACGTTGTCGCGGTCCAGGTCGATGACGTACGCGATACCACCGGACATACCGGCCGCGAAGTTGCGGCCCGTCTCGCCGAGCACCACCGCGTGACCGCCGGTCATGTACTCGCAGCCGTGGTCGCCCACACCCTCGGAGACGACCGTGGCGCCGGAGTTGCGGACGCAGAACCGCTCGCCCGTACGACCGCGCAGGAACAGCTCGCCGCCGGTCGCGCCGTAGGCGATGGTGTTGCCCGCGATCGTCGAGTACTCGGCGAGGTGGTCGGCGCCGCGGTCCGGGCGGACGATCACCCGGCCGCCGGAGAGGCCCTTGCCGACGTAGTCGTTGGCGTCGCCCTCCAGGCGCAGCGTGACACCGCGCGGCACGAACGCGCCGAAGGACTGGCCCGCGGAGCCGGTGAAGGTGATGTCGACGGTGTCCTCGGGCAGGCCCGCACCGCCGAACTTCTTCGTCACCTCGTGGCCGAGCATGGTGCCGACCGTGCGGTTGATGTTGCGGATCTGCACCTGGGCGCGCACCGGCTGGGCCTCGGTGGCGTCCGAGGCGGACAGGGCGTCGGCGGCCAGCTTGATCAGCTGGTTGTCGAGCGCCTTCTCCAGACCGTGGTCCTGGGCGATCAGCTGGTGGCGGACCGCGCCCTCGGGCAGCTCGGGCACGTGGAACAGCGGCTCCAGGTCCAGGCCCTGCGCCTTCCAGTGGTCGACCGCGCGGGTGACGTCGAGGGCCTCGGCGTGGCCGACGGCCTCCTCGATGGAGCGGAAGCCCAGCTCGGCGAGGATCTCGCGGACCTCTTCGGCGATGTACTTGAAGAAGTTCACGACGTACTCGGCCTTGCCGGAGTAGCGCTCGCGCAGCGTCGGGTTCTGCGTGGCGATGCCGACCGGGCAGGTGTCCAGGTGGCAGACGCGCATCATGACGCAGCCGGAGACGACGAGCGGCGCGGTCGCGAAACCGAACTCCTCGGCGCCGAGGAGCGCGGCGATGACCACGTCACGGCCGGTCTTCAGCTGGCCGTCGGTCTGCACGACGATGCGGTCGCGCAGGCCGTTGAGCAGCAGCGTCTGCTGGGTCTCGGCGAGGCCGAGCTCCCAGGGACCGCCGGCGTGCTTGAGCGACGTCAGCGGCGAGGCACCCGTACCACCGTCGTGGCCGGAGATCAGGACGACGTCCGCGTGCGCCTTCGAGACACCCGCGGCGACCGTGCCGACGCCGACCTCCGAGACCAGCTTGACGTGAATCCGCGCCTGCGGGTTCGCGTTCTTCAGGTCGTGGATCAGCTGGGCCAGGTCCTCGATGGAGTAGATGTCGTGGTGCGGCGGCGGCGAGATGAGGCCGACGCCCGGCGTCGAGTGACGCGTCTTGGCGACCCACGGGTAGACCTTGTGGCCGGGCAGCTGGCCGCCCTCGCCGGGCTTGGCGCCCTGGGCCATCTTGATCTGGATGTCGTCCGCGTTGACCAGGTACTCGGAGGTCACGCCGAAGCGGCCGGAGGCGACCTGCTTGATGGACGACCGGCGGGCCGGGTCGTACAGACGCTCCGCGTCCTCGCCGCCCTCACCGGTGTTGGACTTGCCGCCCAGCTGGTTCATGGCGATGGCGAGGGTCTCGTGCGCCTCCTGGGAGATGGAGCCGTACGACATGGCGCCCGTCGAGAACCGCTTGACGATCTCGGAGACCGGCTCGACCTCGTCGATGGAGATCGGCTGCCGGCCGGACTTGAAGCCGAACAGGCCGCGCAGCGTCATCAGCCGCTCGGACTGCTCGTTCACGCGCTCGGTGTACTTCTTGAAGATGTCGTAGCGGCCGGAGCGCGTGGAGTGCTGGAGGCGGAAGACCGTGTCCGGGTCGAACAGGTGCGGCTCGCCCTCGCGACGCCACTGGTACTCGCCGCCTATCTCCAGCGCGCGGTGCGCCGGGGCGATGCCGGAGGCCGGGTAGGCCTTGGCGTGGCGGGCGGCGACCTCCTTGGCGATGACGTCGATGCCGACGCCGCCGATCTTGGTGGCCGTGCCGTTGAAGTACGCCTCGACGAAGGTCTCGTCCAGGCCGACGGCCTCGAAGACCTGGGCGCCGCGGTAGGAGGCGACGGTCGAGATGCCCATCTTGGACATGACCTTCAGCACGCCCTTGCCGAGGGCGTAGATGAGGTTGCGGATGGCCTGCTCGGGCTCGATGCCGGGCAGGAAGGTGCCGGCGCGGACCAGGTCCTCGACGGACTCCATCGCCAGGTACGGGTTGACGGCGGCGGCGCCGTAGCCGATGAGCAGGGCGACGTGGTGGACCTCGCGGACGTCACCGGCCTCGACCAGCAGGCCCACCTGGGTGCGCTGCTTGGTGCGGATGAGGTGGTGGTGGACGGCCGCGGTGAGCAGCAGCGACGGGATCGGCGCGTGCTCGGCGTCCGAGTGGCGGTCCGACAGGACGATCAGCCGGGCGCCGTTCTCTATCGCGGCGTCGGCCTCGGCGCAGATCTCCTCGATGCGCGCGGCCAGCGTGTCACCGCCGCCGTGCACCCGGTACAGGCCGGACAGCGTCGCGGCCTTGAAGCCGGGCATGTCGCCGTCGGCGTTGATGTGGATGAGCTTGGCCAGCTCGTCGTTGTCGATCACCGGGAAGGGCAGCAGGACACTGCGGCAGGAGGCCGCGTTCGGCTCGAGCAGGTTGCCCTGCGGGCCCAGCGCGGAGCGCAGCGAGGTGACGAGCTCCTCGCGGATCGCGTCCAGCGGCGGGTTGGTGACCTGCGCGAACAGCTGGGTGAAGTAGTCGAAGAGCAGCCGCGGGCGGTCCGAGAGCGCCGCGATCGGCGAGTCGGTGCCCATCGAGCCGATCGGCTCGGCACCGGCCTTGGCCATCGGCGCGAGGAGGACGCGCAGCTCCTCCTCGGTGTAGCCGAAGGTCTGCTGGCGGCGGGTGACCGAGGCGTGGGTGTGGACGATGTGCTCGCGCTCGGGCAGGTCGCCCAGCTCGATCTCGCCGGCTTCCAGCCACTCCGCGTACGGGTTCTCGGCGGCGAGCTCGGCCTTGATCTCGTCGTCCTCGATGATGCGGTGCTCGGCGGTGTCGACGAGGAACATGCGGCCGGGCTGGAGACGGCCCTTGCGGACGACCTTGGCCGGGTCGATGTCCAGGACGCCGACCTCGGAGCCGAGGACGACGAGGCCGTCGTCGGTGACCCAGTAGCGGCCGGGGCGCAGACCGTTGCGGTCGAGCACGGCGCCGACCTGGACGCCGTCGGTGAAGGTGACACAGGCCGGGCCGTCCCAGGGCTCCATCATCGTGGAGTGGTACTGGTAGAAGGCACGCCGGGCCGGGTCCATGGAGTCGTGGTTCTCCCACGCCTCCGGGATCATCATCAGCACGGAGTGCGGCAGGGAACGGCCGCCCAGGTGCAGGAGTTCGAGGACCTCGTCGAAGGAGGCGGAGTCGGAGGCGTCCGGCGTACAGACCGGGAAGATCCGCTCCAGGGCCTTGTCGTCCGAGCCGAACAGGTCGGAGACCAGCTGCGACTCGCGGGCCACCATCCAGTTGCGGTTGCCCTTGACGGTGTTGATCTCACCGTTGTGCGCGACGAAGCGGTAGGGATGGGCCAGCGGCCACGACGGGAACGTGTTCGTCGAGAACCGGGAGTGCACGAGCGCGACCGCGGAGGCGAAGCGGCGGTCGGACAGGTCCGGGAAGAAGGGCTCCAGCTGGCCGGTGGTCAGCATGCCCTTGTAGACGATCGTCCGCGCGGACAGCGACGGGAAGTACACGCCGGCCTCGCGCTCGGCGCGCTTGCGCAGCACGAACGCCTTGCGGTCCAGGGCGATGTCCGTCGACGAACCGTCCGAGACGAAGATCTGGCGGAAGACCGGCATGGTCGACCGGGCGGTGGCACCCAGCAGCTGGGGCGCGACCGGCACCTCGCGCCAGCCGAGCACGGTGAGGCCCTCCTCGGACGCGATCGTCTCGATCTTCGAGACGGCGTCGGCGGTGGAGTCCTCCGGCAGGAAGGCGATGCCGACGGCGTATCCGCCGGCCTCGGGCAGCTCGAATCCGGCCACGTCACGGAAGAAGGCGTCCGGGACCTGCGACAGGATGCCGGCGCCGTCGCCGGAGTCGGGCTCGGAGCCGGTGGCACCGCGGTGTTCGAGGTTGCGCAGGACGGTCAGAGCCTGCTCGACCAGGGTGTGGGACGCCTCGCCTGTGAGGGTGGCGACGAAGCCGACGCCGCAGGCGTCGTGCTCGTTGCGGGGGTCGTACATACCCTGCGCAGCAGGGCGAGCATCCATGAACGACCAGTTCTGGCCATTCGCGGAGTGCTGGGACGGCTGGCGCGGCGTACGCATCGGCTCTCCCGTCGTCGTCATGTGGCATATGCAAGGTGCCGAGGGACGACGTTGGCCCTCTGCGTGATCGCAAAATTTCGTGCAGGTTACATGATGGAGCGGTTCTCGGGAAGCGGGATAATCCGTTCCAACATGCGGACACCGCAGGTGCGCGGCGGGGGTTCCGCGCGGACGGTGGAAGCTATGGGGGCCGACACGGAACGACCGGGTGAGATCGATGCCCGCCGGGCCCGATGGCGGGAACAGGCGTCTTCACCCGTCCCGCTGGGGGTGCGCGGCGAGCGTCGTTGCCCGCAGCGCTTACGGCTCATGCCCCGTGGTTGCGTATCCGAAACCAGCGAGTAACGGCTACTTATGCGGCCCCACGCATAAGTCCAAGCCGAGCTATCCTACGGCCGTTCCGAACAGGGTGCCCAGGGCGTACGTCACACCGGCCGCCGCGCCTCCCAGCAACAGCTGCCGCAGCCCGCTGTACCACCAGGTGCGGGCCGTCACCCTGGCCACCACCGCACCGCACAGGAAGAGCCCCAGCAGCGCCAGCAGCACGGCGGGCCACAGGGTGCTCGCACCCAGCAGATACGGCAGTACGGGGATCAGCGCACCCAGCGCGAAGGAGCCGAAGCTCGACACCGCGGCCACGGTGGGCGAGGGCAGATCGCCGGGGTCGATGCCCAGCTCCTCGCGGGCATGGATCTCCAGCGCCTGCTCGGGATCCTTCGACAGCTGCCGGGCGACCTCCCGGGCCAGCCGCGGCTCGACGCCTCTCGCCTCGTAGAGCGAGGCGAGCTCGGCCTCCTCGTCCTTCGGGTGCTTGCGCAGCTCGCGCCGCTCCACGTCCAGCTCGGCCTCGACGAGCTCACGCTGCGAGGCCACCGAGGTGTACTCGCCGGCGGCCATGGAGAAGGCACCGGCGGCCAGACCCGCGAGTCCGGTGAGGATCACGGTCTGCTGGCCCACGGACCCGCCCGCGACACCGGTCATCAGGGCCAGGTTGGAGACGAGGCCGTCCATCGCACCGAACACCGCGGGACGCAGCCAGCCGCCGTTCACGTCCCGGTGCGTGTGGTTGTCCCGGTGCGCCTCGTGCAGCGTCGCCTCGGTCTCGATGATGGCCATGAAAGATCCCCGATTCCCTTGCTTCAACGGCTTCTTTGGACGAGTTCCAGATTTTTACAACACCCAAAGTACGCCGTGAATTCCGGCGCCGCCAGCAAGGAAAGGCTGGGCTAACCTGCGGGTTTACCCTTTTGCGCTCACTTGATCATCACCCTGCGCAGATGTCGACCGGGTGATGCTGTGGCTCCCGAGGCTCGGGGCGGTCGCCGGAGTGGGACACATGCCGTATGGCATCGATCGCCTGTATCCCCTCCGTTCCGGCGCCCGGGGACGCCGCCGCGCTCCGCGAGCGGGCACGGGGCGCGCTGCTGGGCCTGGCCGTCGGTGACGCCCTCGGCGCCCCCGCCGAGAACATGAAGCCCTCCGAGATCCGCGCCCGGTGGGGCCGTATCACCGGCTACGTCGCTGATAACCCGTCCGGCACGGATGACACCGAGTACGCGATCTTCTCCGGTCTCCTCCTGGCCCGGCACGGCTCCGCACTCACCCCGACGCATGTGGAGGCGGCCTGGCACGAGTGGATCGCCGACCGTGACGAGGGCCCCTTCCGGGGCGCCGGTTTCAGCGAGCGCGGCACGCTGGAGAACCTGCGCAGGGGCCTGGCCGCCCCGATCTCCGCCCAGCACCGGCACGCCTGGAGCGACGGCCTGGCCATGCGCGCGGCCCCCTTCGGGGTGTTCGCTGCGGGCCGCCCGGCGGAAGCGGCCCGCCTGGTCGCCATCGACGGCTCGGTGAGCCACGACGGCGAGGGCATCTACGGCGGCCAGGCGGTGGCGGCGGGTGTGGCGGCGGCGATGGCGGGCGCCCCGGCGATCGCGGTCGTGGCCGCCGCCCTCGCGGTCGTGCCCGACGACTCGTGGACGGCCCGCTGTCTGCGCCGCGCGGTGGCGGTGGCCCACCGCGGCGAACGGGCGGTCCGCTCCGCGGTCGTCATCGGCGGCTACCCCTGGACCGACCTGGCCCCCGAGGCGGTCGCCCTCGCCTTCGGCGCGTACGCGGCGGCCGACGGCGACTTCGAGCAGTCCGTCCTGACCGCGGTGAACATGGGCCGAGACGCGGACACGACGGCGGCGGTGGCGGGGGCGCTCGCGGGCGCGACACAAGGCGTCACGGCGATCCCGCAGCCCTGGGCCACCCCCATCGGCCCGGTCCGCGGCAGCTGCCTCCCGGCGATGGCGGGCTACCACGTCCTGGACGTGGCGGACCTGCTGACAGCGGACGCCGAGACGGGGGCCCGAACATGACCCCACTGGCACCGTCGGCCGCCGACGGTGAGAAGCACGCGCAGGTGCCACCACCCGAGGCCGCCGACGGTAAAGGCGCCCCACGGGAGACCAGGACCCTTCGGGTGACACTTACGGGCGGTGCGCGAGCGGGAGACAGAAAGGCCGAAGGCCTCCTGCTCGGACTCGCCGCCGGAGACGCCGCCGGCTGGCCCGCCGCCCGCCACAGAGCCGCCCGCATGCCCGACTGGACCCGCCGCCTCACCCGCGAACTGGACACCTTCGCCGAACACAACGCCACCACCACCCTCCCCGTCCCCATCGCCCTGAACCAACCCCCCGAACCCCTCCGCCTCGGCCCCTCCGACGACGCCGAATGGGCGGCCTTCGCCGCCGAAGCCCTCCTGCGCGCAGGCGACGACACCGTCCTGAACGACCTCAGCCGAGAACGCCGCACCCGCGCCGCCATCGACCTCACCTGGAACGCCCTCGCCGCCGAGGTCGCCGCCGCGGCGGACCGCGCCCCCGAGATCGAGTCCGCCGTCCTCCCCCTGCGCGCCCGCATCTCCGTCCGCGCCGGCCTCGGCAACCTCGCCACCGGTCTGCGACCGCCCGCCACCGGCCACGACAACCCGCACTACTTCGACGACGCGGCCTGCGTACGCGCCTGCGTCCTGGCCATGGCCCACCCGGGCGACCCGGGCCGCGCCGCCGCACTCGCCGAGTTCGACGCCCGCTACACCCAGGACGGCGACGGCGTGCACGGCGCCCGCGCGATGGCGGCGGCCCTCGCCCTCGCCCTGGCCGGGGCGAACGTCGACGCCTGTGTCACGGCGGCCCTCGCCGAACTCCCCGAGGAGACGGAGATCGGCCGCAACGCCCGGCACGGCCTGCACCTCGCCGCCGCCGCGGACAGCGCCTTCGCCCTGGTCCCGCCCCTGGAACACCAGATCGTCGACCACGTCTACAGCTACGGCATCGCCGCCGCCGAAACGGTCCCGGTCGCCCTCGCCCTGGCCACCGCCGCCCGCGGCCGCATCGCGGAGGCGGTCCCCGCCGCGGCCTGTCTGTCCCGGGTCGCGGACTCCGCCCCGGCCCTGGCGGGCGCCCTCACCGGCGCGCTGGGCGGCGGCGCCTCGATCCCGGCCTCCTGGCGGGAGACCTGCCGCACGCTCTCCGGCTGCGTCCTCCCCCGTCTCACCGGCACCGACCTCGTAGAACTCGCCGAACTCCTCGAAGCCGCACAACCGGCCCGCCCAGGTGGATGATGCGGCCATGAACCCCAAATCACACCAAAACGCCCCACTGGACGAGCGGATCACCGGTGCCCTGACCGGGGCCGCCGTCGGCGACGCCCTCGGCGGCCCCGTCGAGGGCTGGGCGCCCGAGCAGATCCTCGAACGCCACGGCGGCCGCGTCCACGGCATCGTCGGCCCCTGGCACGGCGACGCCTGGCGCACGGCTCGCCCCCTCGCCCCGTACCACAAGGGGGACGGCCACGTCACGGACGACACCTTGATGACCCACGCCCTGGTCCGCGTCTACGCCCGGGTCCGCGACCACCTGGACGCCTACGCGGTCGCCGACCACCTCGTCCCCGACCTGATGACCGAGCCGCGCTGGATCCCGGAACTGGAGACCGAGGCCCTCCCCCTCCAACGGATCTTCCTGGCGGAGAAATGGCTGGTGACGAGGCTCCACTACGGCCATGCCGACCCGCGCGAGGCCGGCACCGGCAACATCGTCAACTGCGGTGCGGCGATGTACATGGCCCCGGTCGGCCTGGTCAACGCGGCCAACCCGGCCTCGGCGTACGCCGAGGCACTCGACATCGCCGGCGCGCACCAGTCGTCGTACGGCCGTGAGGCGGCGGGCGTCCTGGCCGCGGCGGTGGCGGCGGCGTGCACGCCCGGGGCGACCCCGGACTCGATCGTCTCGACGTGCCTCTCCCTCGCGAAGGACGGCACCCGCACCGCCATCGAGCGGGTCTGCGAGGAGGCCTCCCGCCACACGGACTTCGAGTCGGCGCTGCGCCCCCTGCGCGAGGCGGTCGCCCCCTACGACACGGTGGGCCCCGACTACCGTTCCCCTTCCCTCGGCGCCCGCCGCCCTTCCCGCCTCCACGCGATCGAGGAACTCCCCGTAGCCCTGGGCATGTTGCTCGTGGCCGGGGGCGACTACCGCCACGCGGTCCTCGGCGCGGTGAACTACGGCCGCGACTGCGACTCCATCGCCACGATGGCGGGGGCCATGGCCGGCGCCCTCGGCTCGCCGGTCCCCCAGGACTGGTCCAAGACGGTCGCGGAGGCCAGCCGCCTGGACCTCTGGGAACCGGCCACGACCCTCACGGCCGTGACCCGCGAGATCTTCGCCCGGGACGTGTCCCGCCGCCGCACCCACGAACAGGCCTTCGCGTCCCTCGGAGGCCCGGCATGCTCCGACTGACCTGGGTCCAGCCGGAGGACCTGATCGGCCACGAACTCCGCCAGGCGTCCCAGGACGGCCGCGAGCCGAAGGCGATCGCGGCCCGCTGGCGAGCGGCAGGCGGCCCCGAGGCCCCTCTCACAGCAGGCGCGTCCCCGACCCCCGCGTCCCGCTACCTCCGCCAGCTGGCAGAAGACCTCTTGGACGAACTGGCGGACCTGCCGAGCGCCTTGTCCGACGACGAACCAACGGACCTGGAGGAGATCAGGCGCCTGTGCCCGGACTGGCCAGAGCCTGCGGGCAGTCGCGCCGCCGCCACGCCGCGGCACCTGGAAGCCGCCTGGCTCGGCCGCGCCACCGGCTGCCTCCTGGGCAAACCAGTCGAGAAGCTCCCCCTCGAAGGCATCCGCCAACTGGCCCGATCCACCGGCAACTGGCCCCTCACCACCTACTTCACAGCCCGAGGCGTCCCGGCAGAACTCCTCACCACACACCCCTGGAACCGCCGCTCGGCGGCCACCTCCCTCGCCGAGAACATCGACGGCATGCCCGAGGACGACGACCTCAACTACCCCCTCCTCAACCTCCTCGTCCTCCAACGCCACGGCAGCACCTTCACCACCACGGACGTGGCCCGCACCTGGCTCGACGAACTCCCCGCCGGCCGCACCTTCACCGCCGAGCGCATCGCCTACCGCAACCTGCTCTCCGGCCTGGAACCCCCGCACACCGCCCGCCATCGCAACCCGTTCCGCGAATGGATCGGCGCCCTGATCCGCGCCGACGTCCACGGCTGGACCAACCCCGGCGACCCGGCCGCCGCCGCGGAACGGGCCCACCGCGACGCCACGCTCACCCACACCGCCAACGGCGTCTACGCGGCGATGTTCACGGCAGCCACCCTCGCGACCGCCGCGACGGGCGAACACGACATCCACGCCTGCCTGCGCACCGGCCTCACCGTCGTCCCCCCACGCTCCCGCCTCGCCCGAGCCGTCCGCCACGCCGTCCGGCTGGCGGGCGAGCACGACGACTTCGACACGGTCGTGGACGAACTCCACGCCGTCCACTCCCCCACGTACCACTGGGTGCACGCCGTCCCCAACACCGCCCTGATCGCCGCCGCCCTCACCCACGCGAACGGCGACTTCCCCGGCTCCGTCTGCCGTGCCGTGAGCGGCGGCTGGGACACCGACTCCAACGGCGCGACGGCCGGCAGCGTCGCCGGCCTGCTGGCCGGACACCCCGCGGCACTCCCCGACCGCTGGACGGCTCCGTTGAAGAACCGTCTCGCCACGTCCGTCGGCGACTTCGACGGCATCGGCTTCGACGCTCTCGCCCACCTCACGCACCGGGAGACCCACCGCCCATGACCGCTGCCACGACCGCGCCCATGACCGCTCCCCTCACCGGCCTCCGCGTCCTCGACCTCGCCACCCTCTTCGCCGGCCCGCTCGCCGCCACCCTGCTCGGCGACTTCGGCGCCGAGGTCGTCAAGGTCGAGCACCCGTCGAAACCGGACCCCTCCCGCGGCCACGGCCCGTCGAAGGACGGCGTCGGCCTGTGGTGGAAGACGCTCGGCCGCAACAAGCGCACCATCACCCTGGACCTGTCGAAGCCCGGCGGCCGCACCACCCTCCTTCGCCTCGCCGCCACCGCCGACGTGGTCATCGAGAACTTCCGCCCCGGCACCCTGGAGAAGTGGGACCTGGGCTGGCCGGAGCTGTCGGCCGCCAACCCGCGTCTGGTCCTGGCCCGCGTCACCGCCTTCGGCCAGTTCGGCCCCTACGCGCACCGCCCCGGCTTCGGCACCCTCGCCGAGGCGATGAGCGGCTTCGCCGCGATCACCGGCGAACCGGACGCGCCCCCGACCCTCCCGCCGTTCGGCCTGGCCGACTCCATCGCGGGCCTGACGACGGCGTACGCCGTGATGACGGCGCTGGCCGCACGCGAGCGCACCGGCGAGGGCCAGGTCGTCGACATGGCCCTGATCGAACCGATCCTGGCCGCCCTCGGCCCCCAGCCCCTCTGGTACGACCAGCTCGGCCACGTCCAGCCCCGCACCGGCAACCGCTCACCCAACAACGCCCCGCGCGGCGTCTACCGCACGGCGGACGACACCTGGGTCGCCGTCTCGACGTCGGCCCAGTCGGTCGCGGAGCGCGTGATGCGCCTGGTGGGCCGCCCGGAACTGACCGACGAGCCGTGGTTCGCCACGGGCGCCGACCGCGCCCGCCACGCCGACCTCCTGGACGAGGCCGTCGGCTCCTGGATCGCCGCGCGCACCCGCACGGACGTCCTGGCGGCCTTCGAGAAGGCGGAGGCGGCGGTGGCCCCGGTCCAGGACGTCCGGGACGTGATGGCGGACCCGCAGTACCAGGCCCTGAACACCATCACCACGGTCGACGACCCGGAACTGGGCCCCCTGCGCATGCAGAACGTCCTCTTCCGCCTCTCCGCCACACCCGGCGCGATCCGCTGGGCCGGCCGCCCGCACGGCGCGGACACGGACGAGGTCCTGACCGAGCTCGGCCTCACCCCGGCCGACCTCACGGCGCTGCGCACGGAGGGCGCCCTGTGACGGCGGCGTACCCGCTCACCTGGCTGTATGCCCCGGGCGACCGCCCGCACGTGGTGGCGAAGGCCCTCACCTCCGGCGCCGACATCGTCGTCATCGACCTGGAGGACGCGGTCGCCCCGGACCGCAAGGCCTACGCCCGCGCCGCCACCGCCGACCTGCTCGGCGACCTGCCCGCGCTCCCGGTCCACGTCCGCGTCAACGCCCTGGACACCCCGTGGGCCGCGCCGGACATCGCGGCCGTGTCCCGCGCTCCCGGCCTCTGCGCCCTGCGACTCCCCAAGATCACCTCACCCGCCGAGGTCGTCCGGATCGCCGAGCGCGCCGTCCCCCCGGGGCTGCCCCTGTACGCCCTCCTGGAGACGGCCCTCGGTGTGGAACAGGCGTACGCCGTCGCCACGGCCCATCCGTCCCTGCGGGGCATCGCGCTCGGGGAGGCGGACCTGCGGGCGGACCTGGGCGTACGGGACGACGCGGCTCTCGACTGGTCCCGCTCCCGGGTGGTCGTGGCCGCCCGGGCTGCGGGCCTGCCCCCGCCTGCGCAGTCGGTCCACCCGGACATCCACGACCTGGCGGGGCTGGCCGCCTCCTGCGCCCACGGCCGCGCCTTGGGCTTCCTGGGCCGCGCCGCGATCCACCCCCGTCAGCTGCCGGTCATCGAACGCGCCTATCTGCCCACCGAGGGGGAGATCGAACAGGCGGAGACGATCCTCAAGGCGGCGGCGACGCAGCAGGGCGCCCAGGCTCTCGCGGACGGCTGCTTCGTCGACGCGGCGGTGGTGACGGCGGCCCAGCGCACGCTGTCCCTGGCCCGCCGCCGCTGAGACACACCGAGGGCGCCCGGAGCATCTCCGGGCGCCCTCGGTCACACGTACACGTACGGCGGACGGTCAGGTCTTCTTCGCCGACCCGGCCCCGTCCTTGGCCTCGTCGTCCTTGGCCTCGTCGTCGTCCTTGTCGGCGTCAGCGGCGGCCTTCTCGCCCCCGTCGGCTTCGCCGCCGGAGACCTCCGCACCGGGCTCCACGACCTCTTCCCGGCCGGGGCTCTTCTTCGCCGAGATCACCAGGTACGCGATCGCGAGCAGGAACACCAGGATCGCGGTCCACACGTTCAGCCGGAGGCCCAGGATGTGGTGGGCGTCGTCGACGCGCATGTACTCGATCCACCCACGCCCCGCGCAGTACGCGGCGACGTACAGCGCGAACGCCCGCCCGTGTCCGAGCCGGAAGCGGCGGTCTGCCCAGATGACCAGGACCGCGACGCCGATGCACCACAACGACTCGTACAGGAACGTCGGGTGGTAGGTGCCCGGCACCCGCCCGTCCGCCGAGGACGTGATCTCCAGGGCCCACGGCAGATCGGTCGGCTTGCCGTACAGCTCCTGGTTGAACCAGTTGCCCCAGCGGCCCATGGCCTGCGCGAGGGCGATGCCCGGGGCGACGGCGTCGGCGTAGGCCGGCATCGGGATACCCCGGCGGCGGCAGCCGATCCACGCGCCCAGCGCGCCCAGCGCGATCGCGCCCCAGATACCGAGACCGCCCTCCCAGATCTTGAAGGCGTCCACCCAGTCACGGCCCTCGCTGAAGTACAGCTCGTAGTCCGTGATCACGTGGTAGAGCCGGCCGCCGACCAGGCCGAAGGGCACGGCCCAGACCGCGATGTCGGCCACCGTGCCGGCCCGCCCGCCCCGGGCGATCCAGCGCTTGTTGCCGAGCCAGACGGCAACGAAGACGCCGATGATGATGCAGAACGCGTAGCCGCGCAGCGGAATGGGGCCGAGGTACAGCACCCCGCGCGACGGGCTGGGAATGAAGGCAAGTTCCATGGCAAGGTCGACGCTACCCTGCCGCACCGGGCCCACGGCAGGCAGCCCGGCTACGGGTCCATAACGGGGGCGTGAGAAAAGCCTTTACCCCTTGTTCTCCTCCAGCACCATCTTCTTCAGCTTCGCCGGGGTCATCGCCCGGTCCTGGTAGATGTTCTCGCCCTTGAACAGCACGGTCGGCGTGCCCGAGAAGCCGCCCTTGTCGAAGGCCTGGTGGGACTTGGCGACCCAGCCGTTGTGCGTGCCGTTCCGCACGCACGTGCGGAAGGCGGGGGTGTCCAGGCCGTCGGCCTTGCCGGCCAGCTCGATCAGCTTGTCGTTGTCGGCGTAGGCGTCGTCGACCTCGGGGGGCTGGTTGTCGAAGAGCACGTCGTGGTACGCGGGGTACTTCCCGGCGTCCTGGGCGCAGGCCGCGGCGTTGGCCGCGTTGCGGGAGCCGGTGCCGCCCATGTTGCCGTCGATGAGGGTGACCAGGTGGTACTCCACCTTCAGCTCGCCGGCCTCGGTCAGCTCGTGGATCACCGGCCGGTACGTCGTCTCGAAGGACTTGCAGGCCGGGCAGCGGAAGTCCTCCCACACCGTGAGCGTGGACTTGGCGCTGTCCTTGCCGACCGGGATGGCGAGACCGTCCTTGCCCTGCGCTCCCGAGGGAGCCACGACCGGGCCCGACGCCTCGCTCTCGTCCTCCTTGCCGGCGTTGGCGGCGACGACGCCGATCACCGCCGCGAGACCCAGGACGGCTACGACGGCCCCGCCCACGATCAGCGCGCGCCGGCGCTTGTCCGCGGACTTCTGCTTCTCACGCTCGACCGCCAGCTTCTCCCGGGCGGTGCGCTTTCCCTCACGGTTCTTCTCGCTCACACCCCGGAAACGAACCGGGGAGGCGCACCGCGCCTCCCCGGCCCCAGGTCCACCCTTACGAGGGACCGGTATGACTTCCCGGTTTCTTACGCCTGCCGGCGCACGCCCTTGGCGAGGTCGCCCGCGAGCGCGCGGACGGCCTCGACACCGGCCGCGTCGTCCGGGGCGTCCAGCATGGCCTTGACGAACGCCGAGCCGACGATCACGCCGTCGGCGAAGCGGGCGACCTCGGCCGCCTGGGTGGCGTCGGAGACGCCGAGCCCCACGCAGACCGGCAGGCCGGTGCCGGTGGCGCGGGTGCGTTCCACCAGGTTCTCGGCCTGCGAGCTGACGGTCGCGCGGGTGCCGGTGACGCCCATGAGGGAGGCGGCGTAGACGAAGCCGCTGCCCGCGGCGGTGATGTCCGCGAGCCGCTCGTCCTTGCTGCTGGGGGCGACGACGAAGACCGTGGCGAGCCCGTGCTTCTGAGCGTGCTCCCTCCACAGCGCCGACTCCTGCACGGGCAGGTCGGGCAGGATGCACCCGGCGCCGCCCGCCTCGGCGAGCTCGGCCGTGAACCGCTCGACGCCGTAGCGGTCGATGGGGTTCCAGTACGTCATGACCAGGATGGGCTTGCCGGTGGCCCGGTGGGCCTCGCGGACGGTGCGCATCACGTCGGCGATCTTCACGCCGCCGCGCAGCGCGATGTCGTCGGCGGTCTGGATGACGGGGCCGTCGAGGACGGGGTCGCTGTGCGGCAGACCGACCTCGACGACGTCGGCGCCGCCGTCGATGACGGCCTTGATGGCCTCGATACCGCCGTCCACGGTCGGGAACCCGGCCGGGAGGTAGGCGATGAGCGCCGAGCGCCCCTCGGACTTGGCCGCTGCGAGGGTGTCACTCAACAGCTCGATGTTGCCGCTCACTTGGCGTCCCCCTCGATCTCGGCGGTGTCGGTGTCCGCGTCGGCGGCGACCTCGGCGTCGGTGTCGTAGAGGCCGAAGTAGCGTGCGGCGGTGTCCATGTCCTTGTCGCCGCGGCCGGACAGGTTGACCACGATCAGCCCGTCCTTGCCCAGCTCCTTGCCGACCTCCAGGGCGCCGGCCAGCGCGTGGGCGCTCTCGATGGCCGGGATGATGCCCTCGGTACGGGACAGCAGGCGCAGGGCCTGCATGGCCGCGTCGTCCGTGACCGCGCGGTACTCGCCGCGGCCGGAGTCCTTGAGGTAGGAGTGCTCGGGGCCGATGCCCGGGTAGTCCAGGCCGGCCGAGATCGAGTAGGGCTCGGTGATCTGGCCCTCGTCGTCCTGGAGGACGTACGAGCGCGAGCCGTGCAGGATGCCGGGCTCGCCGGCGGTCAGGGTGGCCGCGTGCTCGCCGGTCTCGACGCCGTGGCCCGCCGGCTCGCAGCCGATGAGGCGTACGTCCGTGTCCGGGATGAAGGCGTGGAAGAGGCCGATGGCGTTGGAGCCGCCGCCGACGCAGGCGACGGCCGCGTCGGGGAGGCGTCCGGCGCGCTCCAGGAGCTGGCGGCGGGTCTCGACGCCGATGACCCGGTGGAAGTCGCGGACCATGGCCGGGAAGGGGTGCGGGCCGGCGACCGTACCGAAGAGGTAGTGCGTGTGGTCGACGTTGGCGACCCAGTCGCGGAAGGCCTCGTTGATGGCGTCCTTCAGCGTGCGGCTGCCGGACTTCACGGCGATGACCTCGGCGCCGAGCATGCGCATGCGGGCGACGTTGAGGGCCTGGCGCCGGGTGTCGATCTCGCCCATGTAGATCGTGCACTCGAGGCCGAAGAGCGCGCAGGCGGTGGCCGTGGCGACGCCGTGCTGGCCGGCGCCCGTCTCGGCGATGACGCGGCTCTTGCCCATGCGCTTGGTGAGCAGGGCCTGGCCGAGGACGTTGTTGATCTTGTGGGAGCCGGTGTGGTTGAGGTCTTCCCTCTTCAGGAAGATCCGTGCGCCACCCGCTTCCGCGGCGAAGCGGGAGACCTCGGTGAGCGCCGAGGGGCGGCCGGTGTAGTTGACCAGCAGGTCGTCGAGTTCCTTGGCGAACTCGGGGTCGTGCTTGGCCTTGTCGTATTCGACGGCCACCTCGTCCACGGCGGCGACGAGGGCCTCCGGGATGAACTTGCCGCCGAACGCCCCGAAGTAGCCTTCGGGGCTGGGGGTTTGACCCTCCGGGTCGGGGATGAAGAACTGGCTGGGCATGCGGATACCTCACGGTGAGTGTGTGTGGAATGCACTAGTCGCCGTGGGGGCAAGGGTTGTCAGTCGACTGCGAGACCGCTGTGGCCGTTCGCGCCCGCGCGGCGTTAGCCGCAAATCAAACAGAGCCCCGCGCCCCCAAAAGCAGAAGAGGGGCGCTGCCATCGCATGCCGTTGACCTGGCCCGGTTCGTCACCGATGACGTACCGCACGCGGCGGCCGTGGACCCGGCGGGCCGGGGCTCGGCAGCCGCGGGGGCGGCAGCCGCGCGCGAGGCGGGCGTACCGGTCCAGGGTCGTCATGGTGAGAGTCATCGGGGCAAGCCTAGCGGGAGATCAGCCCCGGCCGTGCCGGAGTGCGGGGTGTTCGCCCGCTGCCACCAGGTCGGAGACCGCCGTCTTGGGGTCCTTGCCGGTGACGAGGGACTCGCCGACCAGGACCGCGTCGGCGCCGGCGTTGGCGTAGGCGATGAGGTCGTGCGGGCCGCGGACGCCGGACTCGGCGATCTTGATGATGTGGTCGGGGATCTCGGGCGCCAGGCGCTCGAAGGTGCCGCGGTCGACCTCGAGGGTCTTGAGGTTGCGCGCGTTGACGCCGATCACACGGGCTCCGGCGTCGACCGCCCGCTCGACCTCGTCCTCGTCGTGCACCTCGACGAGCGGGGTGAGCCCGATGGACTCGGCGCGCTCGATGAGGGACTCCAGGGCGGGCTGGTCGAGGGCCGCGACGATCAGCAGGACGACGTCGGCGCCGTAGGCCCGGGCCTCCCAGAGCTGGTACGACGTGACGACGAAGTCCTTGCGCAGGACCGGGATGTCGACGCGGGCGCGGACCGCCTCGAGGTCGGCGAGCGAGCCTCCGAAGCGCCGCTGTTCCGTGAGCACCGAGATGACGGCCGCGCCGCCCGCCTCGTAGTCCGCGGCGAGCCCGGCCGGGTCGGCGATCGCGGCCAGCGCGCCCTTGGACGGGCTGGAGCGCTTGACCTCGCAGATGACCTTGACGCCGTCGCCGCGCAGTGCCGCCGCACCGTCCTTGGCCGCGGGAGCCTTCGCCGCGCGCTCCTTGAGCTCGTCGAGGCTGACGCGCGCCTGCCGCTCCGCGAGGTCGGCACGGACTCCGTCGATGATCTCGTCGAGCACACTCACGCGAGCGGCCCCCTTCCAGACGGTTGACAGTTCCAGCGACCATCGAAACCGTGGTCACTGCGATGGTATCCGCAGCGGGGCGTAGGCCTCACATCCGGTTGACGCCGGTCCCACTACCTGGACAGACGCCAGTTGATCAAGGATGGAGCCAGCCACCGAAGGGCAGGTTCCGGACAACCGTGAAGACCAGCAGCAACGCGCCGAGGCTCCACACCTGCGCCGGCCGGGGATCGATCCGCAGCGGGCGCCCGCGGACCGCGTGGACCACCCATACGGCCCACAGTACGGCGAAGCCCAGATAGCCGAGGACGGCGAGCGCGTTGTCCTGGAACGCCGCCGCGAAGTCGCCGTGGACGACGGCGTGCGCGCTGCGCAGTCCGCCGCAGCCGGGGCAGTACAGGCCGGTGTAGCGCAGCAGCGGGCAGACGGGGTAGTGGCCGGGTTCGTTGGGGTCCACCGTACCCACGTAGGCGAAGGCGGCGGCGACGGCCGCCAGCACCCCGGCGGGGACGGCCAGGCGGCTCGGGACGCTGCGCGTCACCCTTCGGCTGTCGGCGTTCACGGTATGCATTGTGCCCCGCACGCGCGTGAGGGGCGGTCCCGGCATCCCAGTGCCGGCCGCCCCTCACGCGACAACGCGGTGTGTTCCGGGGGTCAGCCCTCGGCGCGCGCCGGCTCGCGGTCACCCGTCATCGCGTGCGGCTGGTGCAGGTCCTTGGGCTGGCCCATGCCCATCGCCCGCATGGCCGCGCCGACGACACCGCCGAGCAGTACGACCACCATGCCCGCCCAGAAGCCCAGCGGCTGGTCCAACACCATGAACGCGCCCGCGATGCAGAAACCGATGAAGGCGATCGTGACACCGGTCCAGGCGGCCGGGGTGTGACCGTGGCTGCTGCCCGCCATTGCTTGCTCCTCGTCGCTGTGTACGTGTCTGAGCAGGACGCTCGCGCCCATTGTCCCGCACGTGCGCGCGTCCGGTGAGCGGGGGTACTCCCTCCGCTTCTCGTGGCGCGCGCAGCCGTGCGGTTCACGCCCCGGTCGGGTCCTCGCCCCGGTCGAGTGCCTTCCACAGGTCCTCGGGCCGGTCGGGGTCGACGGCGGGGGCCTTGCGGCGCGGCCGGGGCGTGCCGTCCCGCTCGTAGCGGCCGGACATCGCGGGCCACAGCCGGCCGTAGCGCAGGGCGAGCAGTCCGGCCAGCAGGAGCAGGACGCCGCCGACTGCCGCGACGTAGGGCCAGGCGGTGTGGCTGAGGGCCGCCACGGTGGCGGAGGTGTCGCCGGAGGCCTCGGCGGCCTTCTCGTCGAGTGCGGAGCTGTCGGAGGCGCCGAGCAGGGCGGCGGCGACGGTGCCCGCGCCGGAGAGCGCCAGCAGGGCGGCCACGACGACGCGGCCGCTCCGGCGGACGGCGAAGACGGCGACGAGCGCGGCGAGGCCCACTACGGCGAGCGCGGCGGGGACGCCCGTGACGTCGCTGCCCGTGGCGGTCAGGGGGAAGGCGCCACCGGCCACTGTCGCGGTGCCCTCCGACCAGCTCTGCCGGGTGGCGAGCAGCGCCACGGCAGCGCCGAGCGCGCCGCACAGGAGGGCGACGGCGAGGCTCAGGCGGCCGGCCCGGGCGGATCCGGAGGCTTGGGAACGTGGGTGCGGTACAGCAGTCACGTACCCCACTATCGCCTGAACCCCGGGCGAACCGTCACCCGGGGTTCATCTCAGGCCTTTCCCAGCCGGTTCGCCGTGTGGACGGCCCGCAGGACCGCCGCCGCCTTGTTGCGGCACTCGGTGTCCTCGGCGACCGGGTCGGAGTCGGCGACGATGCCCGCGCCCGCCTGGACGTAGGCGGTGCCGTCGCGCAGCAGGGCCGTGCGGATGGCGATGGCGGTGTCGGAGTCGCCCGCGAAGTCGAGATAGCCGACGCAGCCGCCGTACAGCCCGCGCCGGGACGGTTCGAGTTCGTCGATGATCTGCATGGCGCGGGGCTTCGGGGCGCCGGAGAGGGTGCCGGCCGGGAAGCAGGCGGTGAGGACGTCGAAGGCCGTGCGGCCCGGGGCGACGCGGCCCGTCACCGTCGAGACGATGTGCATGACGTGCGAGTACTTCTCGATGGACATGAAGTCGACGACCTCGACCGAGCCGGGCTCGCAGACCCGCCCCAGGTCGTTGCGGCCCAGGTCGACGAGCATCAGGTGCTCGGCGCGCTCCTTGGGGTCGGCGAGGAGTTCGTCGGCGAGGGCCTGGTCCTCCTGCGGGGTGGCGCCGCGCCATCGGGTGCCTGCGATGGGGTGGACCATGGCCCGCCCGTCCTCGACCTTGACCAGGGCCTCGGGGGACGAGCCGGCGACGTCGAACCCGTCGAAGCGGAACAGGTACATGTACGGCGACGGGTTGGTGGCCCGCAGGACCCGGTAGACGTCCAGCGCGCTGGCCGTGCACGGCGTCTCGAAGCGCTGGGAGGGCACCACCTGGAAGGCCTCGCCGGCCCGGATGCGCTCCTTGATGTCCTCGACGGCCTCCTGGAAGTCGGGGCCGCCCCAGAGCGCGGAGTACTCGGGGACTTCGGAGGGCGGCAGGACGGCGGGGGGCTGGGCCACCGCGCGCGAGAGGTCCGCCTCCATGGCGTCGAGGCGGGCGATGGCGTCCGCGTAGGCCTCGTCGACACCGGTGTCGAGGTCGTTGTGGTTGATCGCGTTGGCGATCAGCAGGACCGAGCCCTCCCAGTGGTCCATGACCGCGAGGTCGCTGGTGAGGAGCATGGTCAGCTCGGGCAGCTTCAGGTCGTCGCGCTCGCCGGGGCCGATCTTCTCCAGGCGGCGGACGATGTCGTAGCCGAGGTAGCCCACCATGCCGCCGGTGAAGGGCGGCATGCCCTCCTGGTGCGGGGTGTGCAGGGCCTCGATGGTGGCGCGCAGGGCGGCGAGCGGGTCGCCGTCGGTGGGGACGCCGACGGGCGGGGTGCCGAGCCAGTGCGCCTGTCCGTCGCGTGTGGTCAGCGTGGCGGCGCTGCGGACTCCGACGAACGAGTACCGGGACCAGGAGCGGCCGTTCTCGGCGGACTCCAGCAGGAAGGTGCCGGGGCGCTCGGCGGCGAGCTTGCGGTAGAGCGCGACCGGGGTGTCGCCGTCGGCGAGGAGCTTGCGGGTGACCGGGATGACCCGCCGGTCGGTGGCGAGCTTGCGGAACGTCTCGAGGTCCATGGCGGCTGACCTTACTGATCCGCGGCGGCGGCGTCCGAACCGCCGTCCTTGAGCAGCACGTCCTCGTCGAAGCAGGTGCGGGCTCCGGTGTGGCAGGCGGCGCCGACCTGGTCGACCTTGACGAGCACGGTGTCGGCGTCGCAGTCCAGGGCGACGGACCTGACCCACTGGAAGTGGCCGGAGGTGTCGCCCTTGACCCAGTACTCCCGGCGGCTGCGGGACCAGTACGTGCAGCGGCCGGTGGTCAGGGTGCGGTGCAGTGCCTCGTCGTCCATCCAGCCGAGCATCAGCACCTCTCCGGTGTCGTACTGCTGGGCGATGGCGGGCAGGAGGCCGTCGGCGCTGCGCTTGAGGCGCGCGGCGATCTCCGGGTCGAGGCGGCTGGATGGAGCACTGTGGCGCGAAGCGCCTCCGTGAGGGGCGGTGGCCGGGCGACGGGCGGGCGTGCTGGTCATGCGGTCCATTGTGCCGCGCGCCACTGACAGGCCAGATGGAGTGTCCACTGGGCGGACCCCGGGCACGGTCGTAGGCTGGCCGCATGTCGACCCATGCAAAGCGTGAACGACTTCTCCTCGCCGATCTGTTGGAGACCGCGGGCCCGGACGCGCCCACCCTGTGCGAGGGCTGGACGACCCGGGACCTCGCCGCCCACGTGGTGGTGCGCGAGCGCCGCCCGGACGCCGCCGGCGGGATACTGATCAAACAGCTCGCGTCGCGCCTGGACCGGGTGATGGCCGAGTACACCGGCAAGCCGTACGAGGAGCTGATCCAGCTGATCCGTACGGGCCCGCCGCGCTTCTCGCCCTTCTCCCTCAAGCCGGTCGACGAGATGTCGAACATCATCGAGTTCTATGTCCACACGGAGGACGTCCGGCGTGCCCAGCCCGACTGGTCCGCGCGCGAGCTCGACGCGGTCTTCCAGGACGCCCTGTGGTCCCGTCTGGAGCGCACCGCCCGGCTGATGGGCCGCGGCGTCCCGACGGGCCTGGTCCTGCGCCGCCCCGACGGCCAGACGACGGTCGCCCAGCGCGGCACACCCGTGGTCACGGTGACCGGCGAGCCGTCCGAGCTGGTCCTGTTCTCCTACGGCCGGCAGAGCGCGGCCAAGGTCGACCTGGACGGCGACGAGAACGCGATCGCGAAGCTGCACGAGTCGAAGCAGCTCGGCATCTGAGACGGCCGGACGGCGCCGCCGGTGGGCGTGGGCTGATCAGCGCGGGAGTTCGGCGCGGCGGAGCGGGGCCGAGCACAGGGTGACGAGTACGCCCAGGGCGCAGATCGCCGCGCACCCCGCGAAGACCGGGCCCGCCGACCAGCGGGCGACCGCCGCGCCGACCAGCGGGAAGGTGAGAGGGGCGACGCCGAAGCCGACCAGGGTGGCGGCGGAGGTGACCCGGCCGACGTAGGCCGGGCCCGCCGTGACCTGGAGCAGCGCCCCTCTCAGCGCGCCGCCGAGTCCGGCGGCCAGGCCGATGGCCAGGGCCACCGCGGTGGCGGCGAGGACGGACGGCGCGTGGGCGAGCGCGGCGATCGCCGAGCAGCCGACGAGTTCCGCCACGGCCATGACCAGCCCGGCGCGCGGCACCCGGCCGCGCAGCGCGAGCAGCAGCGAGGCGGCCCCGGCTCCGGCGCCGAACGCGGCGAGCACCCAGCCCATGCCGGCGGAGCCCCATCCCTGCTCCCGGGCCAGCAGGGTCAGTCCGAGGTTCATCGGCCCGACGAAGCCCAGGTCGGCCAGTGCCATGGCGAGCACCAGCGGGCGCAGCACCCGGTCCTGTGCGATGTGCCGCAGTCCGTCGCGCAGTTCGGCGAGGGCGGTACCGCGCGGGCGCTCCACGCCCCCGGCCGCGGAGGCTGTCCGGCCGACCCGTACCGCCCACAGCACCGGCAGCGACACCCCGATGAGCAGCGCGGCCAGCCCGAACGCCCCGGCCGTGCCGCCGAGCGCGATGCCGAGGCCGCCGAGCGGTCCGCCGAAGACCGTGGCGAGCCGGGTGGCCAGGCCGCGCATGCCGTGCACGCGGGCGAGTTGCTCCCGGCCGGTGATCCGCGCGGGCAGCGCACTCGCGGCCGGCAGGAAGACGGCGTCGACGATCCCGAACAGCAGCGCCACACCGCCCAGCGCCCACAGCCCCGGGTCCGCCACCAGCAGCATCGCCGCAGCCAGGACGACGAGCAGACACCGCGCGGCACTGCTGCCGAGGACGACCGGGCGCGGCCCGTACCGGTCGGTGACCACTCCCCCGCCGAGCATCAGCAGGGCCCGGGGCACGGCACTCACCGCCGTGACCAGCCCGGCCTCGGCGGGTGTCCCGGTCTGTACGGCCGCCCAGGACAGGGCGACGTAGTAGACGGTGTCCCCGACCGCCGACGAGGTGTAGGCCCCGAGCCAGCGCAGCACATCGGGGTCGCGGTGGGCCGGCCGGACGGCGGCGGTGTCAGGTACGGAAGGGGAAGGCATAGGTGTGCAGCGCGACGTTCTCGCGCCCCTCGGTGTCCCCGGCCGCCTCGGCGGCGCGGCCCTTCTCCTGGTACTTCTGGGCGAGGGCACGCAACTCACCGGTGAGCTCGGCGAGTTCGGCCGCCGTGAGCCGCAGTACGGACTCCGAGGACTCGGCGGCGGTGGTCCACTCGGAGTCCCAGTGGGCGCGTTCGTCGAGGTGGCGCCGGTACATGTCGGCGCGCTGCTCGAAGAAGAGGCGGCTGGCCGCGGTGTGCGCTGCCGCTTTCTCGGGGGCGTCGCTGAAGTCCTCGGCATGGATGCTCACGCCGTCCGAGGCCGGCTGCCACCAGCGTTCCCGCCCGTCGGCGCTGCGCGGCTCGGCCTCCTCGATCAGCCCGTGCTCGGCGAGCTTGCGCAGGTGGTAGCTGACCAGCGAGACGGCCTCGTCGACCTCCTCGGCGAGCTGTGAGGCCGTCGCGACACGGGCGAGGGTCAGCCCGCGCATCAGCTTCATCCGGAGCGGGTGGGCGAGCGCCTTGAGCGTGCCCAGGTCGGTGATGCGGCGGTCCCTCTCCTTGCTTCCCATGACTGAACCGTAGGTACGAAAGAAAACTTGCGCAATTATTTTTGCGCAACTTTCCTTTCTCACCTGGGCGTGAAAGAGCCCCGGCCGCACCGGGCGGCCGGGGCTCTTGAGCGAAGGCGTCACCGCACCGGGTGACCCGCCTCCCGCAGCGTCTCCTTGACCTCGCCGATGCGCAGGTCCCCGAAGTGGAAGACCGAGGCGGCCAGCACCGCGTCCGCGCCCGACGCGACGGCCGGGGGGAAGTCGGTCAGCTTGCCGGCGCCGCCCGAGGCGATGACGGGGACGGTCACGTGCTTGCGTACGGCCCGGATCATCTCCAGGTCGTAGCCGTCCTTCGTGCCGTCCGCGTCCATCGAGTTGAGCAGGATCTCACCCGCGCCCAGCTCGGCGGCCCGGTGTGCCCACTCGACGGCGTCGATGCCGGTGCCGCGACGGCCGCCGTGCGTGGTCACCTCGAAGGAGCCCGACTCGGTGCGGCGGGCGTCCACCGAGAGGACCAGCACCTGCCGGCCGAAGCGCTCGGCGATCTCGCGGATCAGCTCGGGACGCGCGATGGCGGCGGTGTTGACGCCCACCTTGTCCGCGCCCGCGCGCAGCAGCTTGTCCACGTCCTCGGCGGTGCGCACACCGCCGCCGACCGTGAGCGGGATGAACACCTGCTCGGCCGTGCGGCGCACCACGTCGTACGTCGTCTCGCGGTTGCCCGACGAGGCGGTGATGTCCAGGAACGTCAGCTCGTCGGCGCCCTCGGCGTCGTACACCTTGGCCATCTCGACGGGGTCGCCCGCGTCGCGCAGGTTCTGGAAGTTGACGCCCTTGACGACCCGGCCGTTGTCCACGTCCAGGCAGGGGATGACTCGGACCGCCAGGGTCATGAATCCACGGCTCCTCTATACGCTTCCACTTCGACTGACACCAGGACCCGCGAGTCGATGAAGCCCTCCACGACCAGCAGGGTCGTGACCGGGCGCACGGAGTCGAACAACTCCTTGTGGGCGCGGCCCACCGCATCGACATCGCGCGAATGTGCCAGGCACATACGGGTCCGGATCACGGACTCGATGCCGAGCCCGAACTCACCGATCGCCTCGACCGCACTGGCGAAGGCCACCCGGGTCTGTTCGTACGGGTCGCCGTCGCCGTACAGCACGTCGCCCTTGAAGGCGGTCGTGCCCGCCACGATGACACGGTCACCCGCCGCCACGGCCCGTGCGAAACCGAAGGACTCTTCCCAGGGACTTCCGCTCTGCACGCGCCGTACGGCTTCGGATGTCATGACGCCACAGCCTCCAAGGCTTCTTCCAGGGTGAACGCCTTCGCGTACAGGGCCTTCCCGACGATGGCCCCCTCGACACCGGCCGGGACGAGACCCGCGATCGCGCGCAGGTCGTCCAGCGACGACACGCCGCCGGAGGCGACGACCGGGCGGTCGGTGGCCGCGCAGACGTTCTTCAGGAGTTCCAGGTTGGGGCCCTGGAGCGTGCCGTCCTTGGCGATGTCCGTGACGACGTACCGCGCGCAGCCCTCCTTGTCGAGGCGCGCCAGCGTCTCGTAGAGGTCGCCGCCGTCGCGGGTCCAGCCCCGGCCGCGCAGGGTCGTGCCGCGTACGTCGAGGCCGACGGCGATCTGGTCGCCGTGCTCGGCGATGACCTTGGCGACCCACTCGGGGGTCTCCAGGGCGGCCGTGCCGAGGTTCACCCGGGTGCAGCCGGTGGCCAGGGCGGCGGCGAGGGTGTCGTCGTCGCGGATGCCGCCGGACAGCTCCACCTTGATGTCCATCGCCTTCGCGACCTCGGCGATCAGCTCACGGTTGTTCCCGGTGCCGAACGCGGCGTCCAGGTCGACCAGGTGCAGCCACTCGGCGCCGGACCGCTGCCAGGCGAGAGCGGCGTCCAGGGGGGAGCCGTAGGAGGTCTCCGTACCGGACTCGCCGTGCACCAGGCGGACCGCCTGGCCGTCCCTGACGTCGACGGCGGGGAGGAGTTCGAGCTTCACGGAGGACTTCGGGGGCATCAGAGGGTTCCGATCCAGTTGTTCAGCAGCTGCGCTCCGGCGTCGCCGGACTTCTCGGGGTGGAACTGCGTGGCCCACAGGGCGCCGTTCTCGACGGCCGCGACGAACGGCTTGCCGTGCGTGGACCAGGTCACCTTGGGGGGCTCGAGGGTCGGGTTGTGGGTCTCCAGCGACCAGTCGTGGACGGCGTAGGAGTGCACGAAGTAGAAGCGGGCGTCCGCGTCCAGGCCGTCGAACAGCCGCGAGCCGGCCGCGGCCTCCACGGTGTTCCAGCCCATGTGGGGCACGACGTCGGCCTGGAGCGGCTCGACCGAGCCGGGCCACTCGTCGAGGCCGTCGGTCTCCACACCGTGCTCGATGCCGCGCGCGAAGAGGATCTGCATGCCGACGCAGATGCCCATGACCGGGCGGCCGCCGGACAGCCTGCGGTCGACGATCCAGTCGCCGCGCACCTCGCGCAGGCCCTTCATGCAGGAGGCGAAGGCGCCGACGCCGGGGACGAGCAGCCCGTCGGCGTTCATGGCCTTGTCGTAGTCACGCGTGATCTCGACATCGGCTCCCGCGCGCGCGAGGGCACGCTCGGCGGAGCGGACGTTGCCGAAGCCGTAGTCGAACACCACGACTTTCCTCTGAGGGGCGCTCAATTCCACACCTCCAGCCGCACGACGCCGGCCACGAGGCACATCGCGGCGCCGATCGACAGCAGCACGATCAGGCCCTTGGGCATCTTCTGCTTGACGAAGGAGTAGATCCCGCCGACGAGGAACAGACCGACGACGATCAGCAGGGTCGAGATGCCGTTCACAGGGCGCCCTTCGTGGACGGGAGGATGCCGGCCGCGCGCGGGTCGCGCTCGGACGCGTAGCGCAGGGCCCGGGCCAGCGCCTTGAACTGGCACTCCACGATGTGGTGCGCGTTGCGCCCGTAGGGCACGTGCACGTGCAGCGCGATCTGGGCCTGGGCCACGAAGGACTCCAGGATGTGACGCGTCATCGTGGTGTCGTACTCGCCGATCATCGGCGCCATCTTCTCGGGCTCGGTGTGCACGAGGTAGGGGCGGCCGGACAGGTCGACGGTGACCTGCGCGAGGGACTCGTCCAGCGGGACCGTGCAGTTGCCGAAGCGGTAGATCCCCACCTTGTCGCCGAGGGCCTGCCTGAAGGCGGCGCCCAGCGCGAGGGCGGTGTCCTCGATGGTGTGGTGCGAGTCGATGTGCAGATCGCCCTCGGTCTTCACGGTCAGGTCGAACAGACCGTGCCGGCCGAGCTGGTCGAGCATGTGGTCGTAGAAGCCGACGCCGGTGGAGATCTCCGTCTTGCCCGTGCCGTCGAGGTCGATCTCGACGAGGACCGTGGTCTCCTTGGTCGTCCGCTCCACGCGTCCGGTGCGGCTCATTGACTCTGCTCCTTCTTCAGTGCACGAACCGCGTCGAGGAACGCGCCGTTCTCTTCGGGGGTTCCGGCTGACACCCGCAGCCACCCGGGGATGCCGTTGTCCCGGACCAGGACACCCTGGTCGAGGATCTTCTGCCAGGCCGTGTGCGCGTCCTCGAACCTGCCGAACTGCACGAAGTTGGCATCGGACTCGACGACCTCGTAGCCCGTCGCGCGCAGTTCGCGCACCAGCCGGTCCCGCTCGGCCTTGAGCTGCTCGACGTAGCCCAGCAGCGTTTCGGTGTGCTCCAGGGCGGCCAGGGCGGTCGCCTGGGTGACGGCCGACAGATGGTACGGCAGCCGGACGAGCTGGACGGCGTCCACGACGGCCGGGTGCGCGGCGAGGTAGCCGAGGCGCAGGCCGGCCGCGCCGAACGCCTTCGACATCGTGCGGGAGACGACGAGGTTCGGGCGGCCCTCGATCAGCGGCAGCAGCGAGTCGCCGTGGCTGAACTCGATGTACGCCTCGTCCACCACGACGATCGCCCCGGCAGTCGCGGCCTTGGCCGCCTGCGCGGCCTCGTACAGCGCGAGGACCGTCTCGGGCGGGACCGCGTTGCCTGTGGGGTTGTTGGGCGTGGTGATGAAGACGACGTCGGGCCGGTGCTCGGCGATCGCCTTCTCGGCGGCCTCCAGGTCGACCGTGAAGTCCTCGTTGCGGGGACCGGAGATCCAGCCCGTGCCCGTACCCCGCGAGATGAGCCCGTGCATCGAGTACGAAGGCTCGAAGCCGATCGCCGTACGGCCCGGCCCGCCGAAGGTCTGCAGCAGCTGCTGGATGACCTCGTTGGAGCCGTTGGCCGCCCAGACGTTGGCAAGGCCGACCTCGTGGCCGGAGGTGTCCGTCAGGTACTCGGCGAGCTTGGTGCGCAGCTCGACCGCGTCCCGGTCCGGGTAGCGGTTGAGGTTCCGCGCCGCCTCACGGACCCGCTCGGCGATGCGCTCGACCAGCGGCTCGGGCAGCGGATAGGGGTTCTCGTTGGTGTTCAGCCGTACGGGGACGTCCAGCTGGGGCGCGCCGTAGGGGGACTTGCCGCGCAGCTCGTCCCGTACGGGGAGATCGTCGATACGTACGTCGCTCACTTGCTCTCGGGTACCTTCCAGCCGAACCTCGCCTTGATCGCCGCGCCGTGCGCGGGCAGGTCCTCCGCCTCCGCCAGCGTCACCACATGGTGCGCGACCTCGGCCAGCGCGTCCTTCGTGTAGTCGACGATGTGGATGCCGCGCAGGAAGGACTGGACGGACAGGCCCGAGGAGTGGCAGGCGCAGCCGCCGGTGGGCAGGACGTGGTTGGAACCGGCCGCGTAGTCGCCGAGGGAGACCGGGGCCCAGGGGCCGATGAAGATCGCGCCGGCGTTGCGGACCCGCTCGGCCACCGCCGCGGCGTCGGCCGTCTGGATCTCCAGGTGCTCGGCGCCGTACGCGTCGACGACCCTGAGGCCCTCGTCGATGCCGTCGACCAGCACGATCGCGGACTGCTTGCCGGTCAGGGCCGGGACGATCCGGTCGTCGACGTGCCGGGTGGCCGCGACCTGCGGCTCCAGCTCCTTCTCCACGGCGTCCGCCAGCTCGACGGAGTCGGTGACGAGGACCGCGGCGGCCAGCGGGTCGTGCTCGGCCTGGCTGATCAGGTCGGAGGCGACGTGCACCGGGTCGGCCGTGTCGTCGGCGAGGACCGCGATCTCGGTCGGGCCGGCCTCGGCGTCGATGCCGATCTTTCCGGTGAAGTAGCGCTTGGCGGCGGCGACCCAGATGTTGCCGGGGCCGGTGACCATGTTCGCGGGCGCGCAGGACTCGGTGCCGTAGGCGAACATCGCGACGGCAGTGGCACCACCGGCCGCGTACACCTCGTCGACGCCGAGCAGCGCGCAGGCGGCGAGGATGGTGGGGTGCGGCAGGCCGTCGAACTCGGCCTGGGCGGGAGAGGCGAGCGCGACGGACTCGACCCCGGCCTCCTGCGCGGGCACCACGTTCATGATCACGGAGGACGGGTAGACGGAGCGGCCGCCGGGCGCGTAGAGCCCGACCCGCTGGACCGGTACCCACTTCTCGGTCACGGCGCCGCCGGGCACGACCTGGGTGGTGTGCGTGTCGCGGCGCTGGGCGCGGTGGACGATCCGGGCGCGGCGGATGGACTCCTCCAGGGCGGCGCGCACGGCCGGGTCGAGTTCCTCCAGCGCGCGGGTGAGCGCGGCGGCCGGCACCCGCACCTGGTCGAGCCTGACCCCGTCGAACCGCTCGGCGAAGTCGATCAGCGCCGCGTCGCCCCGATGATGCACGTCCTCGCAGATGGGACGCACCTTCTCCAGGGCGGCCGCTACGTCGAATTCGGCTCGGGGCAGCAGGTCACGCAGGGCGGTGCCCTCGGGGAGGGCGTCGCCGCGCAGATCGATTCGGGAGATCACGTGCTCAATTCTCTCAGACCCGGGTGAGGCGTCGTCCGCGCGTATCAATGGCTGATACAGAACGCCGCGGGAGGCCGGGAGATCACGGGGGTGTGGGGGTGTCCCCCACGAAGCACAGCACGTTTCGCGTTCGGTGCGTCACCCAGCGGGCATGAACTGTTGTACGAAGAAACCAACCCACGAGTACCCGGGGAGGAAGGGAAGAGCGTGACCGAGGGGGCCGGCGTGCGTGCCGGGGATGTGCCCGAGGACCTGACCGCGGCCGAGGCCGGCATGTGGCAGGCCTTCCGCAATGGCAGCGTGTACGACCTGAGCAGCGGCGACCCGCTGGTGGACGATCCGCACGGCGGCCTGCCGTGGGGCGAGGAGCGGACCGTGCGGGCCCGGATCGTCTGCTGGCTGCTTCTCGACGGCCCGCCCGCCCTGGCCGGCCGGGTGTCGGCGCTGAAGCTGGCCGGCATACGGATCAGCGGCTCGCTGGATCTCGCGGGGGGCACGGTGGTGCCGTACGTCGAGATGCGCCAGTGCCGGTTCGAGCAGGACGTGCTGCTGCCGGAGGCCCGCTTCACGACCCTGCGGATGGTGGACTGCTCGGTGCCGCGCCTCGAGGCGGCCCGGGTGCACACCGAGGGCGATCTGCATCTGCCGCGCTGCCGTTTCCACCGCGGCATCCGGATCACGGACGCGCAGATCGGCACGGACCTGATGCTCAACCAGTCGATCGTGCACCGGGACCGCAGCGGACGGTCGATCGCCGCGGACGGCCTGACCGTCGGCCAGGACTTACAGGCCGAGCTGCTGGAGTCGCACGGCGAGCTGAGCCTGCGCGCCGCCACCATCGGCGTCTCGCTGAGCCTGCGCGGCGCGCGCCTGGCCAACCCCTACGAGCGGCTCGCGCTGAACGCCCCGCAGCTGACCGTCGAGCGCAGCCTGTATCTGACCCCGGCGGGGGTCGGCGCCCAGGCGATGAGCGGGATGACCCCGGCGCGCGGCACACGGATCCAGCGGTTCGAGTGCGAGGGCGGGATACGGCTCGACGACGGGCGGTTCGGCGACGCCGTCGACTTCGAGCGGGCCCGGTTCGGCCTCACCGAGGACCAGGAGCTGTCGCTGCGCCGGGTGCAGACACCCGAGCTGCGGTTCCTCGGGGAGCAGCCGGCGCGCGGGCGGGTGGTGCTGTCGGGGGCGAAGATCATCAACCTGATGGACCGGGCGGACGCCTGGCCCGGCCCGGGGCGGCTGCACATGGGCGGCTTCGCCTACGAGAACCTCGTGCCGCGCGGCCCGTTCCCGCTGGCCGAGCGGCTGGACTGGGTGGCGGCGGCGACCGCCGAGTACAACCCTGAGCCGTACGAGCGTCTCGCGTCCGTACTGCGGGCCGGCGGGGAGGACGTGGACGCCCGCGAGGTGCTGCTCGCCAAGCAGCGCCGGCACCGCGAGAGCCTGCCGCCGGCGGCCAAGCTGTGGGGCTATGTGCAGGACTGGACGGTCGCCTACGGGTACCGGCCGGGCCGGGCCGCGGTCTGGATGGCGGTGCTGTGGGCGGCGGGCTCGTTCGCCTTCGCGCAGGCCGGCCATCCGCCGCTGAAGCGGGGCGAGCATCCGGAGTGGAGCCCCACGCTCTTCACGCTCGATCTGCTGCTGCCGGTCATCGACCTGGGCCAGGTGGGCTTCTGGCAGTTGCGCGGGGGCTGGCAGTGGCTGGCGACGGCGATGATCCTGCTGGGCTGGATCCTGGCGACGACGGTGGCGGCGGGGGCCACACGCTTGCTGCGGCGCAACTGATGTTGCCGGTGTGACCACAGTTGTTGAACTGTCACACCTTTACCTTCTCTTGACCATCAGGCGTACAACTTTCGGCGAGTTCCCCGAACGATCTGGCGCCGCTGTGACCAGCGGTCTTTCAATGGTCGACACCATGGCTCTGCAGCTCCCGTTCATCCGCGCGAGCCGGATGACAAGGACCGCCCCCCACCTCGTCGGCGGGCCTTTCGCCGACGACGAGGTGCTGCTCGACGCGCCCGACGCGCGGCTGAGTCCGGCGCTGGTCGCCGCCGCCCGCGGCGACCACGGACCGGCCGCCGGGCTGCTCCAGGCCACCCGCGCGGCGGCCGAGTGGGAACGACGCGACCGGTACGTGACCCGGCTGGCCGCCTTCGCCCGCTCACGCCCCGAATGGCTGGACGCCTGGCTCGCCACCGCCCCGCACGACCCCGACGCGCTGCTGGTCGGGGCCCAGCTGGCGGTGGACCGCGCCTGGCTCTCACCGGCCCGCACCGAGCTGCTGCGCGAGGTGAGCCCGCTGCTCACGGCCTCGGCCCGGGGCGACCAGCGGGACCCGGTGCCGTGGCGGCTCGCGCTCGACCACGCGCGGGGCGCGCAGGCCGGGCACAAGTACTTCGAGGAGCTGTGGGCGGCGGCCGTACGCCGGTCTCCGCACCACTACGGCTCTCATGTGGCGGCCCTGCGCTATCTGGCCGCCTACTGGCACGGTTCGCACCAGGAGTGCTTCGACTTCGCCGACCGGGCCGCACAGGACGCGCCCGCCGACGCGCTCGCCCAGGCACTCCCGCTGCGGGCGGCCTTCGGCTACCTGACCGACGGCTGCGGGCCCGAGGTGCCTCGCGAGCGGCTGGACGCGGCCGCCGACCGGGCGATCGCGCTGTCCCCGCTGCTGCCGGCGGCCGACCCCTGGCCCGCCCGGATGCGGAACCTGCTGATCTTCGTCCTGGTGTGCCTGGAGCGCTGGCCGGACGCCACCGAGCAGCTGCGGCTGAACGGCCCGTACGCCACCTCGTTCCCCTGGGACCAGGTGTCGGACGACCCGCTCGGACACTTCCTGCGGATGCGCGACGACGTCCGGGCCGCGACGGCAGGCCGGCCGTCCTGGCATCCACGGAGTGAACGGGGCGGACGAGTCCGCTCCGGCGACCATTAGGCTTTTGCGTCGTGACCACCGTCCGGCTCCCCCTCTTCCCCCTGAACTCGGTGCTGTTCCCGGGGCTCGTGCTCCCGCTCAACGTCTTCGAGGAGCGGTATCGCGCCATGATGCGCGAGCTGCTGAAGACCCCGGAGGACGAGCCGCGCCGGTTCGCCGTCGTGGCGATCCGCGACGGCCACGAGGTGGCCCCGAGCGCGCCCGGCATGCCCGACCCGACGGCCCTGCCCGACCGGGGCCCGCTGGCCGGTTTCGGCGCGGACCCGGTCAAGGCGTTCCACAAGGTGGGCTGTGTGGCGGACGCGGCGACGATCCGGGAGCGCACCGACGGCTCCTTCGAAGTGCTGGCGACCGGCACCTCCCGGGTGCGGCTGCTGTCCGTCGACGCCTCCGGCCCCTTCCTTACGGCCGAGCTGGAGACGCTGCCCGAGGAGCCCGGCGACGAGGCCGCGCCCTTGGCCGAGGGGGTGCTGCGGTCCTTCCGCCAGTACCAGAAGCGGCTGGCCGGCGCGCGGGAACGCTCCCTGGCGACCGGTGCCGAGCTGCCCGACGAGCCGGGCGTGGTGTCGTATCTGGTGGCGGCGGCGATGATGCTGGACACCCCGTCCAAGCAACGCCTGCTCCAGGCCCCCGACACGGCGTCCCGCCTGCGCGACGAGCTGAAACTCCTTCGCTCGGAGACGGCCATCATCCGTAATCTGCCGTCGTTGCCGGCGTCGGAACTGACGCGCGGCCCGATGAGCCTCAACTGAAGCGGACCGGCATGGCGAAGAAGTCGAAGAAGCAACAGCAGCCGGGGGGCACGCCCGCCACGGTCGCGCTCACGACGGCGGGCGTGGATTTCACCGTCCACTCCTACGACCACGACCCCGCCCACCCCTCCTACGGCGAGGAGGCGGCCGAGGCGATGGGCGTCTCACCGGACCGGGTCTTCAAGACCCTGGTGGCGGACGTCGACGGCACACTCACGGTCGCGGTGGTTCCGGTGGCGGGCCAACTGGACCTGAAGGCCCTGGCGGCCGCGGTCGGCGGCAAACGCGCGACGATGGCCGACCCGACCCTGGCCGAACGCACGACGGGCTACGTCCGCGGCGGTATCTCGCCCTTGGGCCAGCGCAAGAAGCTCCCGACGGTCCTCGACGAGTCGGCCTCGTCCCACCCGACGATCTGCGTCTCGGCGGGCCGGAGGGGCCTGGAGGTCGAACTGGCCCCAGAGACCCTGGCCAAACTGACGGAGGCAGTACTGGCACCCGTAAGCCGGGCTTAGCTGCGGGCGGCCGGTGCCGCCCTGGCTGCGGGCATGCGTGCCGCTAGGGGCGGCACGGGTGGGCGGTGGGGGTCCCCCCGCTCGAGCGAAGCCGAGAGTGGGGGAGGCACCCCGCTACGCCGGGCTGCGCAACGCCCCGCCCCCAGCCCACGCCGAGCACCTACGCAGCAGGCGGCGCCTCGTACGGCCCCTCAGGAAACTCCGGCTCCGGATCCCTAGGCCCGAACAGCGCCGTAAGCCCCAGATGCAACACCAGCGCGGCGAGCGGCCAGGCCAGCAACGCCCCCTTCGCGCCCAGCTTCAACGGCGCGGAGAACGTCACCCCCCGCCCCACATCCCTCGCCCGCGTGATGACATCCCCCGCGGGCCCGAGCCACACCCCGAGCCGCCAGGCCAGCAACGACCCGAGCAGCCCGCCGACAGCCAGGCCCACCACCAGCGGCACACCCCCGCGCCGGCGCAGCAGGAACACGACCAGCGCGCTGACGGCCCCGAAGCCCAGCGCGAGCAGCGTGAAGGTGCCGTCGACCCCGACGGCCTGCTCGCCCTCGGTGTCCTTGAGGTAGACGACCCAGTTGCCCTCCACCACGTCACCGACCAGCGGCACGTGCGGCGCGAGCCACCACCACAGCACTCCGAGCAGCACCCCGCCGAGCGCCACGGCCAGCGAGATCACGGCGGCTTCCCGCACTTCGGTCTTCATGCCGGGGCCGTCCTGTCCGTACCAGCCGTGCCCGGCGTACTCGGCGTGCTGAGAGCCGGGAGCCTGGGGCCCGTCGGCCGGCGGCTGCCACGCGTCCTGCGCGGAACGTTCATGCGGTGGCGGTGGCGGAGTCAGTGGTGCGGTCACCCTGCCATCGTGCCAGTCCCGCCTGTGCGCCGCGTCACCGGACGACCGCTCCGCGCTCACCGGACGGCCGCCCGGCGGTACGCCCAGGTCGCCACGGCCAGCGAGACGACGCCCACGACCCCGCACACGGCGAGGTCACCGAGCACGAAGGCCCAGTCGGGATGCGGATCGAACGTCCGCGCGAAGGCCTCGACCCCGTACGTCGACGGCAGCAGATCCCGCGCGAAGCGCACGACCTCCGGCATCCGGTCCGCCGGCAGCACGCCCAGCAGCAGCGCCGCCGACATGCCCAGCTGTCCGAGCAGCGTGGCCAGCTCCGGCCGGGGCGCGAGCAGCCCCAGCGCCGCCCCCAGTCCGGCGAGCGCGGCGCCCGCGAGCGGGATCACGGCCATGAGGACCCACAGATGGGCGAGCGGCAGCCCGAACAGCGCGCAGCCGAACACCGCCGTCACGATGGTCCCCGGCACCGTGAACGAGGCGTACGCGCCCGCCGCGCCCAGCACCACCGCCGCCGGCGGCACCGGCAGGGTCGCGTAGTGGTCGAGTCCGCCACTGGCCCGCAGCTGCCCGAAGTACTGCGCGAGCAGGTTCAGCGCGACGAAGGCGACGACCAGGACCGACGACCCGGCGACGACCGCCTGCGCCTCCGCCCCGTCGTCCACGACCCCGCGCATCAGGATCATGATCCCGATCGACTGGAAGGTCGCCACGAACAGCAGCGGGATCCGCGCGACCCGCGCCCGGGACAGCTGGGCCCGGTACACGGCCGCCAGCGAAGGCCACAGCCGCGCCCTGGGCCCGAGCTCGGCCGCGCACGCGGCGGGCTCCTCCACGGCCAGGGCACTGCCCGGCAGGACATCGGCGGGTACGACACTCACGTCGCGCTGCTCCCCTTCGCTCGGGTCCACTGCGGCAGTCGCCCTGTTCGGTACGTATGCGGCGGCCTGTGCACTCAAGCCCCCCGCGCCCAAGGCCCCGGTACTCCTCACGCCTTCACCAGCCCCTGCTGCACGGCACCGCCCAGGGCCAGGTACACGTCCTCCAGGCTGGGCGTGGCCAGTGTGAAGTCGTCCAGGGCGGCGAAGGCGGCCCCGCCGGTGACGGTGGCGACGACCGCCCGGGCCTCCTCGGGCCCGAGCCGGAGCGTCCAGCGGCGGCCCGACTCCACGACGCGGTCCCGCAGCGCTGCGACCTCGGGGACGTGCAACGGCGCCGCGTCCCGCCACACCAGTTCCACCCGTACCTCACCGGCGACCTGTTCCTTGAGCCCGGCCGGGGTGTCGCAGGCGATCACCTTTCCCCGGTCGAGGACGGCCACCCGGTCCAGTACGGTCTCGGCCTCGATGACGTTGTGGGTGACGAGCAGTACCGTCGTCCCCCGTTCGGCGCGTCGCCGGTCGACGGCGGACCACACGGCCCGCCGTGCCACCGGGTCCATGCCGGAGGTCGGCTCGTCGAGCACGAGGAGCGAGCGCTCCCCCACCAGTGCCGCGGCGAAGCACGCCAGGCGCCGCTGGCCCCCGGAGAGCTTCTTCAGCGGCCGCCCGGCGAGGGGCGCGAGCCCCAGCTCGTCGAGTACGTCGTCCCGCTCGGCCCGCGCGGCCCGTACGTCCAGGCCGCGCAGCCGCCCGGTGGTCTCGGCGGCGAGCGACACGGTCAGCTCGTCGAGGGCGGTCGACTCCTGCCCGAGGTAGGCGAGGATGCGTGCGGCCCGTTCCGGGTGGCGCACGATGTCGTGCCCGAGGATCTCCACGCTGCCGCGGTCGGGTCGCATCAGCCCGGTGAGCTGCCGTACGAGGGTGGACTTGCCGGCGCCGTTCGGCCCGAGCAGGCCGAAGATCTCGCCGCGCCGGATGTCCAGCCGTACGTCGTCCGTGGCCCGGACCTCGGGAGTTCCCGGTGCGCCGCGCCGGCCCCGGACCGCCGGATAGGTCTTGGTCAGCCCGCGGACCGCGCACACGACGTCACCATCGTGCCGAAATGCCTGTGCCGCGCGCTTACTCACAAGGGACGAGACTACGGGGTCGGGAACCCCGGCCGGCTCTCGGGTCGGTCCATTCCGGGGAAATCCGCTCGCAAGGATCTCAGTCGCCGACGGGCGTGTGCTCCACACCCGTGCGCACGCCGATCTCCCGCCAGAAACCGGCCCGGATGGCGTACCGGTCCCGCTCGTCGATCTGGTCGTCCTTGTGGGCGAGCAGGCCGAAGCGGGCGGCGTAGCGCAGCAGCTCCCCGTCGACCCGGTGCGGGATGCGCGGGTACATCCCGGACAGTTTCGGCAGCTGGCCCTGGTCGCCGAGGCGCTCCACCCAGCGCCGTGCGAAGACCTGCCCCACCTCGTACGGGTCGCCGCCGACCGTGGTGATGTCCTCCTCGCGGTCGGCCCACCGCTGCTCGGCCGTGGTCAGCTGGGCGAGCGTCGGCATCGAGGCGGCTTCTGGGGGCTCGGCCGTGGGCCGGTCGACCCAGCCCTTGTCGGAGGACCAGCGAAGGGTGGCGGAGGCGGGGGGCTGGGCGGGCTGGGTTCCGGGGGCGCGCAGGGCCGCCAGGTCTTTGGGCGTGGGGACGCCTTTGGGGGCGGGGACCCGCTCCTCGGTGCCGTTCTGCCCGGGGCCGGCCGCCGGGTGCGGGGGCGGCGGGGCGGTCCGCTCGGCCGTGGCGGCGAGCGAGGACTCGGGCAGCGGCGCGGAGAGGATCGCGGCGATCTCGGGCCGGGGCACGGGCTGCGGGGCGCACACGCCGGTGTACTCCTTGGCGCGGACCGCCTTGGTGATCCACGTCCGGTCCAGGACGCGCCGCTCGTCGGCCTCGGCGACCAGGTCCTCGGACTGGTTGTAGTCGCCGTCGGCGGCTTGGACGGCCCACAGATGGACGGCGACGCCGTGCTCCTTGGCGGCCATCATGCCGGGCAGCAGGTCGCCGTCGCCGGTGACGAGGACGACGTCGGAGCAGGCGCGGTTGCGGGCCAGCTCGGTGAGCTCGGCGTGCATCGCGGCGTCCACGCCCTTCTGCGCCCAGCGGCCGTCGCTGCGGGTCAGCGCGCCCAGCCGGACGGTGACCCGGGGCATCACGCGCAGCCGGCGGTGCTCCGGTTGCGGGACGCGGTCGGGGGCGCCGTCGAACCAGTAGATGCGCAGCAGGGGCTGCTGCGTATCGGACTCGGCGCGTTCGCGCAGCCCCTGGATGAGGGCCGTGTGGTCGACGGTGATGCGGGACCGTGAGGGCTCCCCGGCGAGGAGACTCGCCGCGGCTCCCAGCAGATACCCCGCGTCCACCAGGACGATGCAGCGGTCCACACGACTCACCCTCTTCCCAGGAGGTTTGCTTCGGGCTTGCTTCGAGTCTGCCCGACGGCGCGGAGGTTAACGGCCGGAACTCGATCTTCGGCGTGGCGTTTCGGGAGTTCCCGCTCCGACCAGCCCTGTCACGCACGGTAATTGTCCGACATGCGATCGTTGTCGGCCTGTGTGAATCTGGTCCCGGCCCTGGCCCCTAGATCCCCCACAGGAGGCACCACCATGGCCAAGAACAAGAACCGTGAACGCAAGCAGCGTCCCACCGAGCGTGGCCAGCGGGCGGACCGCAGCCCCGCGGCGCAGACGGAGCCCCAGCCCGAGGCCGAGGTGGCCGCCCCCGGCGACCTGGCGACCCGTAAGCGGAAGCGCAGCTTCGGCCACAACTGACATCTGCGTGACGGGTCGTTGAGACCCACCCACTTGCGCATATGCGTGAGGGGCGTACCCGGTACCGGGTACGCCCCTCACGCGCATCGAGAGCCCTCAGCCGGCCAGGCAGGACGGCCCGAGCAGCACCTTCAGGTCACCGAAGAGCGCCGGGTCCGGCTTCACCCGGTGCCGGTCCAGACGCAGCACGGTGGTCTTGGTCGGTCCCTGGAGCTTGATCCGGACCTCGCTGTCGCCCTTGTGGTGGCTGAGCACCTCGCCGAGGCGGCTGACCAGCGGCGGGGTGACCCGGGTGGCCGGGATGGTGAGGATCACGGGCGCGTTGGTGCCCGCGTTCGACAGGTCCGGCACCATCAGTTCCATCGCGACGAGCCGCGGCACGTCCTCCCGCTTGTCGAGGCGGCCCTTGACGAACACCACGGCGTCCTCGACGAGTTGCGTCGAGACGAGCTGGTAGGTCGCCGGGAAGAACATGCACTCGATCGAGCCGGCGAGGTCCTCGACGGTGGCGATGGCCCAGGCGTTGCCCTGCTTGGTCATCTTGCGCTGGAGGCCGGAGATGATGCCTCCGATGGTCACCACGGAGCCGTCGGAATAGTCACCTCCGGTCAGCTGGGAGATGCCGGCGTCGGCCTTGTCGGACAGGATGTGCTCCAGCCCGAACAGCGGGTGGTCGGAGACGTACAGACCGAGCATCTCCCGCTCCTGGGCGAGCAGATAGGTCTTGTCCCACTCGTCGGGGGAGAACTCCACGTCAAGACCGAAGCCCGGCTCGCTGGTCTCGGCCGCCTCGCCCATGCCGCCGAAGAGGTCGAACTGGCCCTCGGCCTCCTTGCGCTTGACCGCCACCACGTTGTCGATCATCGGTTCGTAGTGCGCGGTCAGGCCCTTGCGGGTGTGGTTCATGGCGTCGAAGGCGCCGGCCTTGATCAGCGATTCGGTGGTGCGCTTGTTGCAGACCACCGCCTCCACCTTGTCGAGGTAGTCCGGGAAGGAGACGTACTTCCCCTTGGCCTTGCGGCACCTGATGATCGACTCGACGACGTTCGTGCCGACGTTGCGAACGGCGGAGAGGCCGAAGAGGATCACGTCGTCGCCCTGGGCCGCGAAGTTGGACATCGACTCGTTGACGTCCGGCGGGAGCACCTTGATGCCCATGCGGCGGCACTCGTTGAGGTAGACGGCCGACTTGTCCTTGTCGTCCTTCACCGAGGTGAGCAGGGCGGCCATGTACTCGGCGGGGTGGTTCGCCTTCAGATACGCGGTCCAGTACGAGACCAGGCCGTACGCGGCGGAGTGCGCCTTGTTGAACGCGTAGCCGGCGAAGGGGACCAGCACGTCCCACAGGGCCTGGATGGCCTCGTCGCTGAAGCCCTTCTTACGGGCGCCCGCCTGGAAGAGGACGAAGTTCTTCGCCAGTTCCTCGGGCTTCTTCTTGCCCATGACGCGACGGAGGATGTCGGCCTCGCCGAGCGAGTAGCCGGCGATGATCTGGGCGGCCTTCTGCACCTGCTCCTGGTACACGATCAGGCCGTGGGTGACGTCCAGGACCTCCCTGAGGGGCTCTTCGAGCTCCGGGTGGATGGGCGTGATCTCCTGCTGGCCGTTCTTTCGAAGGGCGTAGTTCGTGTGGGAGTTCATGCCCATCGGGCCCGGGCGGTACAGGGCCGACACGGCGGAGATGTCTTCGAAGTTGTCCGGCTTCATCAGCCGGAGCAGGGAGCGCATCGGGCCGCCGTCGAACTGGAAGACGCCGAGGGTGTCGCCGCGCTGGAGCAGTTCGAAGGTCGTGGGGTCGTCGAGCGGGAGGCTCAGGAGGTCGATGTCGACCCCCTTGTTGGACTTCACCATCTTGACGGCGTCGTCCATGATCGTCAGGTTGCGCAGGCCGAGGAAGTCCATCTTCAGCAGGCCGAGCGACTCACAGCTCGGGTAGTCCCACTGGGTGATGGTGACCTTGTCCGTGTGCCTGACCCAGACCGGGACGTGGTCGGTGATCGTCTCGCTGGACATGATCACGCCGGCGGCGTGCACACCCATCTGGCGGACCAGGCCCTCGACGCCCTTGGCGGTGTCGATGACCTTCTTCACGTCCGGCTCGTTCTCGTACATCCCCCGGATCTCGCCCGCCTCCGAGTAACGGGGGTGCTCGGGGTTGGTGATGCCGTCGAGGTTGATGCCCTTGCCGAGGACGTCGGCGGGCATGGCCTTGGTGAGGCGGTCGCCCATCGCGTACGGGTAGCCCAGCACGCGCGCCGAGTCCTTGATCGCGTTCTTGGCCTTGATGGTGCCGTAGGTGCCGATCATGGCGACCTTGTCGGCGCCGTACTTCTCCGTCACGTACCGGATCACCTCGACGCGCCGGCGCTCGTCGAAGTCGATGTCGACATCGGGCATGGAGATGCGCTCGGGATTGAGGAACCGCTCGAAGATCAGGCCGTGCGGGATGGGGTCGAGGTCGGTGATGCCGAGCGCGTAGGCGACGATCGAGCCGGCCGCGGAGCCTCGGCCGGGGCCGACCGCGATGCCCTGCTTCTTGGCCCACATGATGAAGTCGGCGACCACGAGGAAGTAGCCCGGGAAGCCCATCGAGATGATGGTGTCCATCTCGTACTCGACCTGCTTGGTGCGGTCGGCCGGGATGCCCTCCGGGAAGCGGCGCTCCATGCCGCGCAGGGTCTCCTCGCGGAACCAGCTGACCTCCGTGTACCCCTCCGGGATGTCGAACTTGGGCATCAGGTCGCGCTTCTCGAACATGCCCGTGGTGTCGACCATCTCGGCGACCAGCCGGGTGTTGGCGCAGCCCTCCTGCCAGGCGTCCGAGGAGTCGATGGCGTACATCTCGTCGGTGGACTTCAGGTAGTAGCCGGTGCCGTCGAACCTGAAGCGGTCGGGGTCGGAGAGGTTCTTGCCGGTCTGGATGCACAGCAGGGCGTCGTGGGCGGACGCCTCGTGCGAGTAGGTGTAGTGCGAGTCGTTGGTGACCAGCGGGGGGATGCCGAGCTTCTTGCCGATCTCCAGCAGGCCGTCGCGGACCCGGCGCTCGATCTCGATGCCGTGGTCCATCAGCTCCAGGAAGTAGCGCTCCTTGCCGAAGATGTCCTGGTAGTCGGCGGCGGCCTTGAGTGCCTCGTCGAAGTGTCCGAGGCGCAGCCGGGTCTGGACCTCGCCGGAGGGGCAGCCGGTGGAGGCGACGATCCCCTCGGACCACTGGGAGATGGTCTCCTTGTCCATCCGGGGCCACTTCTGGAGCCAGCCCTCGGCGTACGCGTCGGAGGACAGCCGGAAGAGGTTGTGCAGGCCGGTCGAGTTCACCGCCCACATCGTCTTGTGGGTGTAACCACCGGAACCGGAGACGTCGTCCCGCTTCTGGTGCGGCTGGCCCCACTGGATCTTGCGCTTGTTGCGGCGGGACTCGGGCGCGACATACGCCTCGATGCCGATGATCGGCGTGACCCCGGCCTTCTGCGCGGTGTGGAAGAAGTCGTACGCCCCGTGGAGGTTGCCGTGGTCGGACATGGCGATGTGCGACATGCCCATCTCGTTGCACGCGTTGAACATGTCCTTCAGCCGCGCGGCACCGTCCAGCAGCGAGTACTGGGTGTGGACGTGCAGGTGCGTGAACGGCGGCTTTGACACGGCTTCGGCCTCCAGGGAGAACATCGGTCGAATGGGGTCCGACAGGCTGCGCACAGTCTGGGGGACAGCGTCGAAGTCTATGCCTCGGCACTGACACTCCGAGGGCTGACCCGCGTACCTTCATGCGAGGGTCGCGGGCACTCCCCCGACCCGCCGCACGTTAGTCAAGGGGCGGACCTGCCGCCCTGAACATCTGCACCAGGAGGCACCCAGCGATGTCGTTCCCGCCGCTCGACGACGAGCACCGCGGTGAGGAGATCCTCACCGTATTCGACACCGCCTTCGGCCAGCTGCTGGCCGCCGACCCGGCCGCGTTCCGTGTGAAGTTCCGGAAGATGGCGGCCTCGGCCTTCGCCTTCTACCGGGGCACGGCGTGCCTCTTCTACAAGGACCTCGAGGCGGAGAAGCGGGGCGGGCCGTACCTGGACGAGCGCACCTCGCGCGTGTGGATCCACGGCGACCTGCACGCGGAGAACTTCGGCACGTACATGGATGCGAACGGCCGGCTGATCTTCAACGTCAACGACTTCGACGAGGCCTACGTCGGCCCGTTCACCTGGGACCTGAAGCGTTTCGCCGCGTCCATCGCGCTGATCGGGTACGCGAAGGCGCTCAGCGACGAGCAGATCTCCGAGCTGGTGACGATCTACGCGGTCGCCTACCGCGAGCGGATCCACGCCCTGGCCACGGGTGCGAAGAGCGACGAGGTGCCGCCGTTCACGCTGGACACCGCGCAGGGCCCGCTGCTGGACGCGCTGCGTGACGCCCGCTCGCTGACCCGGTTCGGCCTGCTGGAATCGATGACGGAGATCCGCGACTTCGAGCGCCGTTTCGCGCCGGGCGGCGGCTCCGTCGAACTGGACGCGGCCACGCGCTACAAGGTCCTCGCCGCCTTCGACGGCTACCTGGAGACGCTGCCGGACAGCTCGCTGGCCCGCCCGGACTCCTACCGCGTGAAGGACGTCGTCGGCCGGCGCGGCATCGGCATCGGCTCGGCGGGGCTGCCGTCGTACAACATCCTCCTGGAGGGCCACAGCGACGCCCTGGAGAACGATGTCGTGATCTACATCAAGCAGGCCCAGACCCCGGCCGTCTCCCGGCACATCACGGACCAGTCGATCCGCGACTACTTCCAGCACGAGGGGCACCGCACGGTCATCTCCCAGCGCGCCCTCCAGGCCCACGCCGACCCGTGGCTGGGCTGGACGGAGCTGGACGGCTCGGGCCAGCTGGTCGCCGAGGTATCGCCGTACGCGGTGGATCTCGACTGGGGCGACATCGACGACCCGGAGGAGATCGCCCAGGTGGTGGCCGACCTCGGCCGGGCGACGGCCACGATGCACTCGGCGGCGGACGACCAGTCCGGGGAGTCCCTGGTTCCGTTCTCCACGGAGCGGGCCATCGACGCGGCGATCGCGGCCGACGAGGACGGCTTCCCGCCGCTGCTGGTCGACTTCGCGCACGGCTACGGCGCACGCGCGCGTGCCGACCACCAGACCTTCGTGGACCTGTTCCGCAACGGCCGGATCCCGGGCCTGTAGCCGGGGCTTTTGCCATCCGCACCCTCACAGGCATCCTTTAGGGGTCCCTTACAGGCCCCCATGACAGACTCTCCCTTCGCTATGGACATATCCGGGATCCAGCTCAGAGCCGTACGCGCGGCGCTGTTCACGGCCGTGGTCGTGACGCTCAGCACCGCGTCGCACGTGCTGCTGTCCCAGGTCCCGCTGCCGTTGGGCACGGTGGCCGCGGTCGCCGCCGCCGTGTTCGTGATCGCGTACGCCCTGGCGGGCCGCGAGCGCTCCTTCGGGCGGATCGCGGCCCTGCTGATCCCGCTGGAACTGGCCGCCGACACGGTGTTCACCACAGGTCAGCACGCCTGTTACGGCAAGGCGGGCGGCCCGGTCGCGGGTCCCTTGCGTTCGGTCGGCCTGGATGTGCTGTGCGGGGGCGGCGAGGTCGGCACCCCGCTGGCCCGGATGGCCGGGGCCACCGGCACCGACCGGCTCGCGGCCGCGGTCGCGCATGCCGACCCGGCCACCGCCTGGCTGCTGCTCGGCGCGCACATCGGCGTGGGGCTGGTCGCCGCCGTCTGGCTGCGCCGCGGCGAGCGGGCCCTGGCCCAGCTGCTGCGGGCCGTGGCGGCCGCGGTCTCCACAAGGGTCCGGCCGCTGCTGCTGGCGGTCGCCGCGGTCGCGGTGGAGCGGGCTCCGGCCGGGCGGTGTCTGCCGTCGCGCGCCGCCGACCGCACGCCCACCGCCCGCGACCGGATCCTCACGTACTCCCTGGGGCGGCGTGGACCGCCGTGCTCGCCCGCCTTCGTCTGAGGCGCTCCCGCACTTTTCGAGCCTTTCGAGCACAGGCAGTCCCCCTACGCATTCCGCACACCCACGTGTGCGCGTCCCCTTACGGAGAACACCACCATGAGCAAGCGGAACACCCAGGCGGCGAAGACGGCGGCCCGCGAGCGGCTGCGCGCCGAGCGCGAGCGCGAGGCCAGGCGCGCGAAGGTCAAGCGGCAGATCGTCGTCGCCTGCTCCATCGTCGGCGTCCTGGCGATAGCCGGCGGCATCAGCTACGCGGTCGTCCAGGCCAACAAGCCCAGCTACTGGGAGGGCCAGAAGGACGCCAAGGTCGTCACGCCGGCCAACACCACGGGCGCCAAGGGCACCACGGTCGTCATCGGCAAGGACTCGGCCAAGAAGACCCTGAAGGTGTTCGAGGACCCGCGCTGCCCCGTGTGCGCCCAGTTCGAGCAGACCGTCGGCCCGACCGTGAAGAAGGACATCGACGACGGCAAGTACAAGATGCAGTTCATCGGCGCCACGTTCATCGACAACAAGGACAACGGCGAGGGCTCCAAGAACGCGCTGAGCGCCCTGGGTGCCGCGCTGAACGTGAGCGACGACGCGTTCCTCGACTACAAGGCCGCGCTGTACTCGGCGAAGTACCACCCCGAGGAGACGACCGACGAGTTCAAGGACGACAGCTACCTCATCAAGGTCGCGAACACCGTCCCCGAGCTGAAGAACAACAAGAAGTTCCAGGACGCGGTCGAGAAGGGCACCTACGACGCCTGGGCGATGGCCATGTCGAAGACCTTCGACGACAACAAGGAGGGCGTGAAGGGCACCCCGGGCTTCGCCATGGACGGCAAGCAGCTCACCGCCGACAGCCAGGGCACGCCGCTGATGACCGTGGCCGACTTCAACCGGGTGGTGGGCCAGGCCCTCAAGAAGTGACGGCGGGTCCGGTACGGGCCACCACGTGAAGAGCGGGCGAACTTTCCGAGTTCGCCCGCTCTGGTGCGTACCGACCAGTAACCTGATCGTCCGTGACCAGTCGATACAGATCATCGAAGACCTCCGAGGGCATCAACTCCCTCAACCCCCGCCGCCGTACGGTCGTCAAGGCCGCGGCGGCGACCGCTGTCCTGGCCGGGCCGCTCGCCGCCTCCCTGCCCGCGCGCGCCGCCGACCAGGCTCCCGCCTTCCTGCACGGCGTCGCCTCCGGTGACCCCCTGCCGGACGGCGTCCTGCTGTGGACCCGGGTGACCCCCGTCCCGGAGGCGATACCCGGCTCCGGGCTGGGTCCGGACACCGTGGTGAGCTGGGTCGTCGCCGAGGACCGCGCGTTCACCACGATCGTCGCCAAGGGCTCCACCACCGCGACGGCCGCCTCCGACCACACGGTGAAGGCCGACATCCGGGGCCTCAGGCCGGCCACCGACTACTGGTTCCGCTTCTCCTCCGGCGGCACCGACTCCCCCGCCGCGCGCACCCGCACCGCCCCGGCGGCCGACGCGGCCGTCACGAACCTCCGCTTCGGCGTGGTCTCCTGCGCCAACTGGGAAGCCGGTTACTTCTCCTCGTACCGCCATCTCGCGGCCCGCGGCGACCTGGACGCCTGGCTGCACCTCGGCGACTACATCTACGAGTACGGCACCGGCGAGTACGGCACGCGCGGCACCGTCGTACGCCCGCACGCCCCGGCCCACGAGATCGTCACGCTCGCCGACTACCGCATCCGGCACGCGCGGTACAAGACCGACCCGGACCTCCAGGCCCTGCACACCACGGCCCCGGTCGTGGCGATCTGGGACGACCACGAGTTCGCCAACGACGCCTGGTCGGGCGGTGCCGAGAACCACACGGAGGGTGCGGAGGGCGCCTGGTCCGCCCGCCAGGCCGCCGCCAAGCAGGCCTACTTCGAGTGGATGCCGGTGCGTCCGGCGATCGCGGGCACCACCTACCGGCGGCTGCGTTTCGGCAAGCTGGTCGACCTCTCGCTGCTGGACCTGCGGTCCTTCCGCTCGCAGCAGGTCAAGGTGGGCAACGGCGAGGTCGACGACCCGGACCGCACACTCACCGGCCGCGCCCAGCTCGACTGGCTCAAGGCGGGACTGAAGGCGTCCGACACCACCTGGCGGCTGGTCGGCAACTCGGTGATGATCTCGCCGTTCGCCATCGGCTCGCTCTCCGCCGATCTGCTGAAGCCCCTCGCCAAGCTGCTCGGCCTGCCGCAGGAGGGCCTGGCCCTCAACACCGACCAGTGGGACGGCTACACCGACGACCGCCGCGAGATCCTCGCCCACCTGCGCGCGAACGCGATCCGCAACACGGTCTTCCTCACCGGCGACATCCACATGGCCTGGGCCAACGACGTACCGGTGGACGCCGGCACGTACCCGCTGTCCCCGTCCGCCGCCACGGAGTTCGTCGTCACGTCGGTCACCTCGGACAACCTCGACGACATCGTCAAGGTCCCGGAGGGCACGGTCTCCGCGGTCGCCTCACCCGTCATCCGCGCCGCCAACCGGCACGTCCACTGGGTCGACACCGACCGCCACGGCTACGGCGTCCTGGACATCACGGCCGAGCGCGCCCAGATGGACTACTACGTCCTCTCCGACCGGGCGAAACGCGACGCGACCGCCAAGTGGACCCGCTCCTACCGCACCCGCAGCGGCACGCAGAAGCTCGAGCGGGTCTACGACCCGGTGTGAGCGGCCTTCCACGAGAAGGCACGAAGACCGCAGTGCTCGTGGCGGCCCTGGCCCTCGCCGGAGGTACCGCCAGTGCCGCCCAGGCACAGGAGTCCGCCGCCGCGGCACCGGCCTACGTCACCCTGTCCGTGCTGAACCTTGGCGGCGCGCCCGTCCAGGAGCGCGTCTGGCGGATGACCGTCGGCTACAAGCTGTCGAGGAAGCCGAGCGCCACCCGCCAGGTGGCCTCGGCGGCCTCCTCGTCGTAGTCCGGCAGGTCGGGGTCGGTGTAGAGGTGGCCGGCCCCTGCGTACCGGTACACCTCGACGTCCGCGCCGGTCCGGCCCATCTGCAGATACCAGGCGCTGAGCCAGTCGTCCGTCTCGAACGGATCCGGCTCCGCCACATGCAGCTGGACCGGCAGGTCGTCCGCCGTGACGTCCGGCGCGATGTCCGACGTGCCGTGCAGGAGCAGCAGCCCGCGTGCCTTGTCGTCGCCGAGGGCGAGGGTCTGGGCGATCGAGGCGCCGAGCGAGAATCCCGCGTACACCAGCCCGCGCTCGGAGTAGGGCGCGGCGGCCAGCACGGCCCGCTTCAGCAGCTCGTCCTTGCCGATCTTCTCCTGGTGCTCCATGCCCTCCTCGACCGCCTCGAACGTGCGCCCCTCGAAGAGGTCGGGCGTCCACACCTCGTGTCCGGCCGTGCGCAGCCGGTCAGCGGCCTGGAGCACCGCGGGCCGCAGCCCCTGGGTCGAGTGAAAGAGCATGATGTTCATGAAGCCCATGGTGCCAGCCGGGTGTGACACCGCGAGATCGCGGCAGTACCCACGACCGGACGGAAGTCACATGTTCATGCCTGCCGGTGGCCGGTTAGGTTCGGGGCATGGAGAACCTGCTGCGACCGCTGATCGTGGTCGGTGGCTCGGTCGTGCTCACGCTGGTGATCGGCTGGGCCACCGACTTCCTTCTGCGCAAGGCTGACGAACGACATCACGAGACCCAGCTGTGGGGTCTGCTCCGCCGCGGCCGTATCCCCTACCAGCTCGTGCTCTTCGCGGCCCTCCTGAGAGGGTCCTACGACGAGGCGCAACTGCTGGACGACCACCGCGAGGGCCTCGGACAGGCGCTGACGCTGCTGCTGATCGGATCGGCCGCCTGGCTGGTGATCCGTATCGCCGGGGCGATCGTCGAGACGTCGTACAGCCGGTACGCCAGCGCCCGGGCCCACCGCGACCCGGCCAGGGTCCGCCGCGTGCGCACCCAGGTGACGCTGATCATGCGGGTGGTGTCCGCGGTCGTCGGCGTGGTGGCCACGGCGAGCATGCTGCTGACGTTCCCGGCGTTCCGGGCGGCGGGCGCCTCACTGCTGGCCTCGGCCGGCATCCTCGGCATCGTCGCCGGTGTCGCCGCCCAGTCCACGCTGAGCAACATGTTCGCGGGGTTCCAGATCGCCTTCGGCGACATGGTGCGCATCGGGGACACCGTGGTGGTGGACGGCGAGTGGGGCACGGTCGAGGAGATCACGCTGACGTTCCTGACCGTCCACACCTGGGACGAGCGCCGGATCACCATGCCGGTCTCGTACTTCACGTCCAAGCCGTTCGAGAACTGGTCGCGCGGCACCCCGCAGATGACCGGCACCGTCTTCTGGCACGTCGACCACACGGCCCCGGTGGACGCGATGCGCGAGAAGCTCCGCGACATCCTGCGCGAGTGCCCGGCCTGGGACGGCCGCGCCTACAACCTGTGCGTCACGGACACCACCCCGAGCACCCTGCAGGTGCGGGCCCTGGTGACGGCCAAGGACGCGGACGACATCTGGACGGTACGGGTCACGGTCCGCGAGCAGATGGTCCGCTGGCTGGCCGACGAGCACCCGTACGCCCTCCCCCGGGTCAACACGGCGGACGCGCTCCTTCCGCCGTCCTGGAACAACGGTCACCGCCCGTCGCAGGACGGCGTCCCGCCCCAGCAGCGCCGCTACCACGGCTCGGCGCGGCCGGAGCGCTGACGACACCGGCGAACAAGCTGACAAAGGGGGCTGCCCGTACCGCGGGCAGCCCCCTTCCCCGTCCGGTCAGTGACCGCGTTCGGCGCCGCCGTTGACCTGGATGATCTGGGAGGTGATGTGCCCGGCGCCCGAAGAGGCCAGCCAGTGCAGGGTCTCGACGACGTCACCGGGGGTACCGGCCCGCCCGTTCGAGGTCTCCTCGACGAGCCGCGCCCGCCGCTCCTCGCTCATCGCGTCCCCGAAGAACTCGGTGTCCTCGACATAGCCGGGCGCGACCACGTTCACGGTGATGCCGCGCGGCCCCAGCTGCCGGGCCAGATCATGGGCGTAGGGATGCAGACCCGCCTTGGCCGCCGCGTAGGCTCCGCTCCCGGATCCCCGGTAGGCGGCGATGGAACCGAGGAACAGCACCCGCCCACCGGGCTCGGCGAGGCGCGGCCTCAGAGCCTCGGTGAGCAGCACGGCGGTCAGGGTGTTGAGCCGGAAGTTCACGGTCCAGCTGTGCGCGACGGCCTCGAGCGGATCGTCACTGCCGGGGTCCGGCTCGAGCAGCCCATTGCCTCCGGCGCTGTGCACGAGCACGTCCACGGCCCCGAACTCCCGCTCCACGAACCCGGCCACACCCCGCACGTCCGCCGGTTCGGTGAGATCCGCGGCATACGTCCGCGCCCCCGGCACCCCGGCCTTCTCCAGCACATCGGCCCGCCGCCCGAGCAACAGGACCTGATCCCCGCCCGCGGCGAACGCCCGGGCCGCCGCGAGCCCGATCCCGGTCCCTCCACCACTGATCACAACATTCCGAGCCATACGACGACCCTACGACCCGTCAGCCGCCGACGGCGAAGACCCCGCCGGGAAACCGCTCACCGCATCGACCGCACATCAAGATGACGCAACACCCGGTCCACGACCTCCGGATCGGCCCCCGGCTCACTCCGCGCCGCCAGCACCTCGTGCCGCGCGGCACTCAACATCTCCTGCTGGATCCGCCGCACCCGCTTCAGCCGCCGCGCGCGCTCCTGGGAGGCCTCCCGCCGCTCGTCCTCCGCGACCTCGGGACTGATCCGCACCCCGATGTCGAAGGCCCGCCGCACCATCTGCTCGGACAGTTCCTCCGGGAGCTCCTCCTGCTCCTCGATCTCGCGCAGCCTCCGCTTCGCCGCCTTGGACGCCCGGATCGCCAGCTCCTTCGCGAGTTCCTTCTCCCGGTCCGTGTCGGCCTTCACGCCCAGCCGCCGCACCAGCCACGGCAACGTCAGCCCCTGCACCACCAACGTCGCCACGATCACCCCGAACGCGATGAAGATGAGCTCGTCCCGGTTGGGGAACGGCGCCCCGGCGTCCGTCTCCAGCGGAATGGCCAGCACCAACGCCACCGAGGCCACCCCGCGCATCCCCGACCACCACATCACCACGGTCTCGCGCCAGCTCACCGGGATGTCCTCGTCGTAGTCCCGCCGCGCGTGCAGCCGTTTGGTCAGCCAGGTCGCCGGCAGCAGCCACAGCAGCCGTACGAACACGACGACGACCACCACGACCGCCGCCCAGCCGAGCAGCTCGCCCCACCGGCCGGACGCGGTGCGAATGGCGTTGTGCAGCTCGAGACCGACCAGCCCGAACGCGACGCCGGTGACGAGCGTGTCGACGATGTTCCAGAACGTGTGCCCGGCCAGCCGTGTCATGACGTCGTCGGCGTCGGACCCGTACTCCGCGAGGAACACCGCGGTGGTGAGCACGGCGAGCACTCCGGACCCGTGCAGTTCCTCGGCCATGACGTACGAGGCGTACGGCACCAGCAGGGTCAGCCCGATCTGCAGGGTCGCGTCCCCGAGCAGCTCCATCAGCTTGTTCGCGCCCCAGCCCAGCGCGATGCCCACGGCCGCCCCCACCACGGCCGACAGCACCAGATCGAGGCCGGCCTGCCAGGGCGAGAACGTCCCACTGACGGCGGCGGCGATCGCCACGTGGTAGAGGACGATGGCCGTCACGTCGTTGAACAGCCCTTCACCCTCCAGGATCGACACCAGCCGGCGCGGCAGCCCCAGCTGCCCGGCGACGGCGGTCGCCGCGACCGGGTCCGGCGGCGCCACCAGCGCACCGAGCGCGAACGCCGCGGCGAGCGGCAGCCCCGGCACGATCGCGTCGGCCGCGGCGGCCACACAGGCCATGGTGACGAACACCAGCGCCACGGCCAGCAGGAAGATGGGTCTCTTGTTCGCCGCGAACTGCCGCCATGACGTGCGCCGCACGGCGGCGTACAACAGGGGCGGCAGCAGCAGCGGCAGGATGAGGTCGGGCGGGATCTCGACGTTCGGTACGAAGTCGAGCAGCGCGAGGACTATGCCCAGGAGCGTCATCAGCACCGGCGCGGGCATCCCCAGCCGGTCCCCGACCGGGACGCTGATCACGGCCCCGAGCAGCAGCACGAACAACAGGGCCAACTGATCCACGGTCAGCGCTCCGGGAGGTCAGACGGTCATACGACTGGACTCAAGCCTGCCACGCAAGTCCACGGACAAACCGTTTCGGCACCCGCGGCGAGCGGCTACAGCGAACGCCGCATCCCCTGGTGCGGGATACCCGCCTCCAGATACTCCGGCCCGTACGCCTCGTAGCCGAGCCGCGCGTAGAAGCCGAGCGCGTGCGTCTGGGCATGCAGGTCCACGGTCGCGAGCCCACGCGCGCGTGCGGCGTCCTCGATGGCCCGCACCAAGGCGACTCCGACACCGAGGCCGCGCGCCTGGCCGGCCACGGCGAGCCGGCCGAGGGAGCCCACGGACGGGTCGGCCCCGGTCTGCGCCACGGCCGCCTCGCCGTGCAGCAGCCGCCCGGTCCCGAGCGGCACGCCGTCCTCCCGGACGGCCAGCACATGCACGGCCCCCGCGTCGTACGCGTCGTACTCGAGGTCCTCCGGCACACCCTGCTCGCCGACGAAGACCTCCTTGCGCACCGCGAAGCACGCCTCACGGTCGGCGGGGTCCTCCGCGACACGCACCGCATACCGCGGCGTGCTCATGCGTACGTCTCCTCCCGGACCTGGTCCAGGGCCTTCTGCAGGTCCTCCGGGTAGTCGCAGGAGAACTCCGCCCACTGACCGTCCCCGGGGTGCTCGAAGCCGAGGCGCACCGCGTGCAGCCACTGGCGGGTCAGGCCGAGGCGCTTGGCGAGGGTCGGGTCAGCGCCGTAGGTCAGGTCGCCGACACAGGGGTGCCGGTGGGCGGCCATGTGGACGCGGATCTGGTGGGTGCGGCCGGTCTCCAGCTTCACGTCGAGCAGCGACGCCGCTCGGAAGGCCTCGATGAGGTCGTAGTGCGTGACGGACGCCTTGCCCTCGGCGGTGACCGCCCACTTGTAGTCGTGGTGGGGGTGGCGGCCGATGGGCGCGTCGATGGTGCCGCTGGTCGGGTCGGGGTGGCCCTGGACGAGCGTGTGGTAGCGCTTGTCGACCGTGCGCTCCTTGAACTGGCGCTTCAGCGAGGTGTACGCGTACTCCGACTTGGCCACGACCATCAGCCCGGAGGTGCCGACGTCGAGGCGGTGCACGATGCCCTGGCGCTCCGCGGCCCCGGAGGTGGAGATCCGGTACCCGGCGGCGGCCAGGCCCCCGATGACGGTCGGCCCGGTCCAGCCGGGCGACGGGTGCGCGGCGACGCCCACCGGCTTGACGATCACGACCACGTCATCGTCGTCGTGCACGATCTCCATGCCCTCGACCGGCTCGGCCACCACCTGCACCGGCGCGGGCGCCTGCGGCATCTCGACCTCCAGCCAGGCGCCGCCGTGCACGCGCTCCGACTTTCCGACCACCGACCCGTCGACCGCGACCTTTCCCGCGGCGGCGAGTTCGGCCGCCTTGGTCCGGGAGAAGCCGAACATGCGGGAGATGGCGGCGTCGACGCGCTCGCCCTCCAGTCCGTCGGGCACGGGCAGGGTGCGGATCTCGGGAATCGTGCTCACCCGTCGAGTATGCCGGACGGGTCCGACAGTCCCGTACGGCGCCTGTCAGTCCTTGTGGACGGTGCCGTCCGGGTCGAGCCCCTTGAACGACAGCAGCACGATCAAAATCCCGCCGCACACGATCGCCGAGTCGGCCAGGTTGAAGACGGCGAAGTGCTTGGGCGCGATGAAGTCCACGACCGCGCCCTCGAAGACACCCGGCGCACGGAAGATCCGGTCGGTGAGGTTGCCCAGCGCACCGCCGAGCAGCAGTCCGAGCGCGAGCGCCCAGGGCAGGCTGTAGAGCTTGCGGGCGAGCCGGGCGATCACCACGATCACCGCCGCGGCGATCATGGTGAAGATCACCGTGAAGGCCTCGCCGAAGCCGAAGGCCGCACCCGCGTTGCGGATCGCCTCGAACTTCAGCCAGTCCCCGATGATCTCGATGGGCGGGTGGTGCTCCAGCTTGGCCACCACGATCATCTTGGTGCTCAGGTCGAGGGCGTACGCGAACAGGGCGACAGCGAACAGGACCGCGATACGGCGCTTGCCCCGGGGCTGCGGGGCCGTGGGCTCCGGCTCACCCGAACCGGGCTCTCCGGTGGCCCGGGTGCCCTCGGAGTCGGCGCGCTCGCCCGACGCCGCGTCCTCGGGCCGCTCCTGCCCGTCCCCGGCAGCATCCGGTGTGTCCGGCGTACCGATGATGCGCTCCGCCTCTGCCACGTGAGTCCCTCAACCTAGGTCCTTGACTGAGGACGAGGGTACGACACACCCCGTGCCCCCCACGTGCTCAGGAGGCATTCGGCCGCCGGTCAGTACCTGCGCTCCTGCTTCTGCTTGCACTCCACGCACAGCGTGGCCCGCGGGAAGGCCTGCATCCGGGCCTTGCCGATGGGGTTGCCGCAGTTCTCGCACAGGCCGTAGGTGCCCGAGTGGAGGCGGTCCAGGGCGCGCTCGGTCTGGATCAGCATCTCGCGCGCGTTGGCGGCCAGGGCCAGCTCGTGCTCGCGGGTGATGTTCTTGGTACCGGTGTCCGCCTGGTCGTCGCCCGCGCCGTCCCCGGAGTCGCGCATCAGACCGACGAGCGAGCGCTCCGACGACGTGATCTCCTCACGCAGCCGGGTCTCCTCGGACGTCAGCTCGGCACGCGCCTCCTCGACCTCCGCCTCCGTCCAGGGGTCCTCCCCCGGGCGTACCGCGAGCTCACCGGGCTCCGCCGCGGCGACCCGTGCCTTCGGAACGGCGGTCTTGGCCGCCGTCGCCGTGCCAGGAGTCTTCTTCGCACCCACCGTGGTCGCTCCCGTCTGCGTCGCGGCCTCGGCCGCGCCCGCCTTCTCGGCCGTGCTGTTCCCGGCCTTGTCCTGTGTGACCGCGCCGGTCCGGGCAGTGCCCTTCCCGGTCGCGCTCCTCGTGGTGGTGCTCTTGCCTCCGGCGCGCACGCCCTCGGCCCCGACGCTCTTCCCCGCGGCGACGGCCTTGGCGGCCTTCGCCCTCTTGACCGCGGCCTTCTTCTCCGCGGCCTCACCGGCAGCGGCCTTCCTGGCCACTGCCTTCTTCCCCGCGCTCTCGCCGACAGCAGCCTTCTTCCCCGCTGTCTCTTCGGCAGCCGCCTTCTTACCGGCGGCCTTCCGCTCCGCCGCCCCGCCGGCTGCGGCCTTCCTGCCGGAGGCCTTCCGCTCCGGCGCCCCGCCGGCTGCGGCCTTCCCTCCCTCAGCCTTCCGCTCCGCCGTCTCACCGGCAGCAGCCTTGTCGGCCGCCGCCTTCTTGCCCGCGGCTTTCCCGGCTGCGGCTTTCGCTCCCGCAGCTTTCTCGGCCGCGGCCTTCTTGGCCGTCGCCTTCCTGACCGCCACCTTCTTGGCTGCCGTCGTCTTGGCCTCAGCCCTCTCAGCCTCAGACTCCTCGGCGGCTTTCGCTCCCGCAGCTTTCTCGGCCGCGGCCTTCTTGGCCGTCGCCTTCCTGACCGCCACCTTCTTGGCTGCCGTCGTCTTGGCTGCCGCCTTCTGAGCCTCACCCCTCTCAGCCTCAGGCTTCTCGGCCGCGGTTCTCTCAACCGCAGCCTCCTCGACCCCAGCCCTCTCGGCCTCAGCCTTCTCGCTCGGCCCCGTGGCCGCCGCCGTCCTGGCCGCGACCTTCCTGGCCACGGCCTTTCCCGCAGCGGTCTTCTTGGCCGTCACCTTCTTGACCGCCGCCTTGGTCCTGGTGACAGCCGCCTTCGTCCCCCCGGTCGCCTTCTCGGTCGCCCCTTTCGCCGCCCGCCCCGCCGAGCCTCCCTGCGTGGTCTTCTTCCCACCCGGGTCCTTGGGCGCACCGCCGGAGGCCTCCGCGGACCTGCCGGACGCCGGCTGCTGTACGGCGGTCTTCTTCGCCACCATGGCCGCGGCCCCTTCACATATTGTGACCTTGCTCGCGAATCGTGCTGGGACGATAAATCGACTTGAGTCCCGCGGCAACGGGGCACACCGCCCGATTCGCCCGCCTCGCGCATGCCGCGCGGCGAACCTGCATCCGTTGTGCCCAACTCCCCGCCCGGTAATCCGCCGAGCCGGACGTCCCAGGATCCGAAGACCCATACCTCGCCATTCGGGTCATCAAACCCAAACCGCGCCTCCCGCGTCACCCCGTCCCCGGCGGCCCCGAAAAGCGGTCGGCCGCTGTCCGCCCGGCGCCGTACACTGGGCGGAGCGAAAAGCGTGGATGGGGACGAGTAGCGGCGTACGCAGCCCAGAGCGACCCGGGGACGGTGGAAGCCCGGGGGCGAGCGCGACGTGAAGATCACCCCGGAGCCGCCGGAGGAAAGCCGCAGCCGAACAGCAGCGGCCGGTAGAACCGGCATCGCGACCCAATGAGGGGGCTCACCGGCGCACACCCCGCACCGGAGGGCCAAGGAGGGTGGTACCGCGGGAGCGCGCCGAAGACGGCGCAGGCACAGTCACAGCTCTCGTCCCTCCGGACGGAAGGCAGCAAGTCCGCCGGAGGAAGCCCGCTGATGACATCGCCGACGTACCGCCAGGTGCCCGCCCAGGTCGACCTGCCCGCCCTCGAGCACACGGTGCTCGCCTTCTGGGACGAGCAGAAGATCTTCACCAAGAGCCTGGAGCAGTCCGAGGGCCGCCCCGAGTGGGTGTACTACGAGGGCCCGCCCACCGCCAACGGCATGCCCGGCGCCCACCACATCGAGGCCCGCGTCTTCAAGGACGTCTTCCCCCGCTTCCGCACCATGCGCGGCTACCACGTCGCCCGCAAGGCCGGCTGGGACTGCCACGGTCTCCCGGTGGAGCTGGCGGTGGAGAAGGAGCTCGGCTTCTCCGGCAAGCAGGACATCGAGGCGTACGGCATCGCCGAGTTCAACGCGAAGTGCCGCGAGTCGGTGACCCGGCACACCAACGCCTTCGAAGAGCTCACGACCCGCATGGGGTTCTGGACCGACCTCAACGACCCCTACCGCACCATGGACCCCGCGTACATCGAGTCGGTGTGGTGGTCGCTCAAGGAGATCTTCAACAAGGGCCTGCTGGTCCAGGACCACCGCGTCGCCCCCTGGTGCCCCCGCTGCGGCACGGGTCTGTCCGACCACGAGCTGGCGCAGGGCTACGAGACGGTCGTCGACCCGTCCGTGTTCGTCCGCTTCCCGCTCACCTCCGGCCCGCTCGCCGGCGAGGCCGCGCTCCTGGTGTGGACGACCACGCCCTGGACCCTGGTCTCCAACACGGCCGTCGCCGCGCACCCCGAGGTCACCTACGTCGTCGCCACCGACGGCGAGGAGAAGCTGGTCGTCGCCGAGCCGCTCGTCGCCAAGGCCCTCGGCGAGGGCTGGGAGACCACCGGCCAGACCTTCACGGGCGCCGAGATGGAGCGCTGGACGTACCAGCGCCCGTTCGAGCTTGTCGAGTTCCCCGAGCCGGCCCACTACGTGGTCAACGCCGACTACGTCACGACCGAGGACGGCACGGGCCTCGTCCACCAGTCCCCCGCCTTCGGTGAGGACGACCTCAAGGTCTGCCGCTCCTACGGCCTGCCCGTCGTGAACCCGGTCCGCCCGGACGGCACCTTCGAGGAGGACCTGCCCCTGGTCGGCGGCGTCTTCTTCAAGAAGGCCGACGAGCAGCTCACCGCCGACCTCGACGAGCGCGGCCTGCTCTTCCGGCACGTCCCGTACGAGCACAGCTACCCGCACTGCTGGCGCTGCCACACCGCGCTGCTGTACTACGCGCAGCCCTCCTGGTACATCCGCACCACGGAGATCAAGGACCGTCTCCTCGCGGAGAACGAGAACACCAACTGGTTCCCGGACACGGTCAAGCACGGCCGGTACGGCGACTGGCTGGACAACAACATCGACTGGGCTCTCTCCCGCAACCGCTACTGGGGCACGCCGCTGCCGATCTGGCGCTGCGAGGACGACCACCTCACCTGCGTCGGCTCCCTCACCGAGCTGACCGAGCTGACCGGCACCGACCAGTCGGGGCTCGACCCGCACCGCCCGTACATCGACGCGGTCACCTTCGCCTGCCCGCAGGACGGGTGCGGCCGGACGGCCACGCGCGTGCCCGAGGTCATCGACGCCTGGTACGACTCGGGTTCGATGCCGTTCGCGCAGTGGGGCTACCCGTACAAGAACAAGGAGACCTTCGAGGCCCGCTACCCGGCGCAGTTCATCTGCGAGGCCATCGACCAGACCCGCGGCTGGTTCTACACGCTGATGGCGGTCGGCACCCTGGTCTTCGACAAGTCGTCGTACGAGAACGTGGTCTGCCTCGGCCACATCCTCGCCGAAGACGGCCGCAAGATGTCCAAGCACCTGGGCAACACCCTGGAGCCCATCCCGCTCATGGACCGGCACGGCGCCGACGCGGTCCGCTGGTTCATGGCGGCCGGAGGCTCCCCCTGGGCGGCCCGCCGCGTCGGCCACGGCACCATCCAGGAGGTCGTCCGCAAGACGCTCCTCACCTACTGGAACACGGTCGCCTTCCAGGCCCTGTACGCCCGTACGTCGGGCTGGGCCCCGTCGGAGGCCGACCCGGCCCCGGCCGATCGCCCGGTCCTGGACCGCTGGCTGCTGTCCGAACTGCACGCGCTCACCGACCAGGTCACCCAGGCGCTCGACGCCTACGACACCCAGCGCGCCGGCAAGCTGCTGTCCGCGTTCGTCGACGACCTGTCGAACTGGTACGTGCGCCGCTCCCGTCGCCGCTTCTGGCAGGGCGACAAGGCGGCGCTGCGCACGCTGCACGAGGTCGTCGAGACGGTCACACAGCTGATGGCCCCGCTGACCCCGTTCATCACCGAGCGGGTCTGGCAGGACCTGATCGTTCCGGTCACCCCGGGCGCCCCGGAGTCGGTCCATCTGTCCTCCTGGCCGCAGGCGGACCTCACGGCCATCGACCCGGAGCTGTCGAAGCAGATGGTGCTGGTGCGCCGGCTCGTGGAGCTGGGCCGTGCCACGCGCGCGGAGTCCGGTGTCAAGACGCGTCAGCCGCTGTCCCGCGCCCTGATCGCCGCGTCGGGCTTCGACGCGCTGGACGCCGGGCTGCGCACCCAGATCACGGAGGAGCTGAACGTCGAGTCGCTCGCGACCCTGAGCGACGTCGGCGGCAGCCTCGTCGACACCACGGCCAAGGCCAACTTCCGCGCGCTGGGCAAGCGGTTCGGCAAGCGCGTCCAGGACGTGGCCAAGGCCGTCGCGAACGCGGACGCGGCCGCCCTGTCCCTGGCCCTGCGCGAGGGCACGGCGTCGGTGGAGGTCGACGGCGAGACCATCACGCTGGCTCCCGACGAGGTGATCATCACGGAGACGCCGCGCGAGGGCTGGTCGGTGGCGTCCGACTCGGGTGCCACGGTCGCCCTCGATCTGGAGATCACGGAGGAGCTCCGGCGTGCGGGCCTGGCCCGTGACGCGATCCGGCTGATCCAGGAGGCCCGCAAGAACAGCGGCCTCGACGTGGCCGACCGCATCGCGCTGCGCTGGACCGCCACGGACGCGGCGACGGTCGCGGCCCTGACCGGCCACGCTGGCCTGATCGCCGACGAGGTCCTGGCGACGGACTTCGCCCAGGGCGAGGCGGACGACACCTACGGCGAGCCCTTCAGCGACGAGGGTCTGTCCCTGACGTTCCGCCTGCGCAAGGCGTAACGCTCAGACCGAAGGCCCGGTCCCGCCAAAGATCTTGGTGGGACCGGGCCTTCGGCGTTGCGTCGCACGAACGCGGTTGCGTACGCACGAACAGGCATGGCAAAGGGCGAGGCCCCGGGATCAACCCGGGGCCTCGCCCTGAACGCTGCCGATGTCTACGCCGTACTACTGGCCATCAGGCCGTCAGTTGTCATCCTCGTCGATCAGGAAGCCCCGCATGGGCGAGGGCGCCTGACCCATCGGCGACGGGCCCTGCGGACGCACCGGCGCCATCGGCTGGGTCATCGCCGGCGACATCTGCTGCTGACCGCCGTAGGACGGACCGGACGGCGACGGGGCGCCGCCCATCGACTGGTTGCCGCCACCGTAGGACGGGGCGCTCGCGCCGGCCGGAGCCATGGAAGGCGCCGGGGACGGCGGGAGGGACGCGGCAGCCGGAGTGCGCGGCGGAGCCAGCGAGTCGTCGGCCTGGGTCTCCAGCTGACGCAGCTGCGACTCCAGGTACGACTTCAGGCGCGTGCGGTACTCGCGCTCGAAGCCGCGCAGGTCCTCGACCTTGCGCTCCAGCGTGGCGCGAGCGGACTCCAGGGAGCCCATCGCCACGCGGTGCTTCTCCTGCGCGTCCCGCTCCAGGGCGTCGGCCTTGGCACGGGCGTCACGCTCCAGACCCTCGGCACGCGAACGCGCTTCCCCGACGATCTTGTTGGCTTCGGAACGGGCCTCGGCGATCGCCTGGTCGGCGGTCTGCTGGGCCAGCGAGAGGACACGGGCGGCGCTGTCGCCACCGGGGCCTCCCTGACCGGGGCCGCCCATCGGAGGACCGCCCATGGGGCCGCCCATCGGACCACCCATCTGCTGCTGCATCTGCTGCTGCATCGGGCCCGGACCGCCCGGACCCTGGCCCATGGGGCCGGGACCCTGCGGACCACCCTGACCGCCGGGACCGGCGGGCAGCTGCGGGGCACCGCTCGGCAGCTGGGGCGGACCACCCATGGGGCCACCCATCTGCTGCTGCGGCGGGCCCGATATGCCGGCGGGTACGGGACCACCCGGACCGCGCATGCCCTGCTGCTGTTGCTGCTGCTGTTGCTGCTGATCCTGCTGGGGCTCCGGAGGCTTGCGCATGTTCTGCTGGTTCTGGGCAGCAGCGCGCGTGGCCGCGGCCAGCTTGGCGCGCAGGTCCTCGTTCTCGCGGAGCAGGCGGGTCAGTTCGGCTTCGACCTCATCGAGGAAGGCATCGACCTCGTCCTCGTCATAGCCTTCTCGGAGGCGGACGGTCGTGAACTGCTTGTTCCGCACGTCCTCGGGGGTCAACGGCATCTCTTCACCTCAACGTAGTCGTCGGCATTCGGCAAGACGGTAGGTCACATCGCTCATCACAGCCGGCTCACGATCGAGATCAGGATGTAGACGATGATCATCAGTACGAAGAAGGACAGGTCTAGCGCCACGCCCCCGAGACGCAGCGGCGGAATGACCCGCCGCAGAAGCTTGAGCGGTGGATCAGTGACAGTGTAGGTGGCCTCCAGAACGACCACCATCGCCTTGCCGGGTTGCCATGAGCGGGCGAACTGGAAGACATAGTCCATGACCAACCGGAAGATGAGCACGATGAGGAAGCACATCAGCGCGATGTAGATGACATCCAAAACCACGCTCATGACCTGCGCTTCCCTCTCCCCTGTGCCCTGCTGGGTACTGCTGTTTCCGGTGGTGCGTCTCAGCTCTGGTTGAAGAACCCGCCCTCTGCGATGCGGGCCTTGTCCTCCGCCGTGACATCGACGTTAGCAGGCGACAACAGGAACACCTTCTGCGTCACCCGCTCAATACTGCCGTGAAGACCAAACACCAGACCAGCCGCAAAGTCGACAAGTCGCTTCGCATCTGTGTCATCCATCTCAGTCAGATTCATGATCACCGGAGTGCCTTCACGGAAGTGTTCCCCGATGGTACGGGCCTCGTTGTAGGTCCGTGGGTGGAGTGTGGTGATCCGGTAAGGCTCTCGTTCGGACACGACCTTGGGCATGATCACCGGTGCGTTCTTCTCCAGACTTGCGCGTTCTTGTGTGATGGATGCCACGGGCGCGATGCGCGCCGGGCGGCCGGATTCCGCGGGGAGCGAAGCGGAACGGGGGGCCGGTTCGCGAGGCGCGGACGGCTGTACGACTCGTACCTCTTCGTCCCTTTGGGGCTGATGTGAGACGTGCGGCTGATGGGACGGCTCGTGCCGTCGGTGGTCCCGCTCGGGCTCCGGGTCCAGTTCGGGTTCGAAGTCGTCGTCGGGGTCGAATCCGCGGCCGTCGTACCCATCGTCCTCCACGAGGCCGAGGTAGACCGCCATCTTGCGCATCGCGCCGGCCATGCTCTGAGTCCTCCGCTCTGTGGTGGATCTGCTGACGACTGCCAAGTGCCTGCGATCCACGAGGTCCTTGAGTCCGCCTATTGGCGGCAATGACCATATTTTCTGCTGTGGTCCGACTTCCTGGCGACGTTACCCGAGCCTGGGGCGGACTCCGAGTACCGCGCTGCCGACGCGCACATGTGTCGCTCCGGCCGCCACGGCCTGTTCGAGGTCCGCGCTCATCCCTGCCGAGACCATGGTGGCAGTCGGATGACTCCGGCGCAGGTCGGTCGACAAAACCATCAACCGCTCGAAAGCCGCCTGTTCGCGTCCCGCGTACTCGCCGGTGAGCGGCGCGACGGTCATCAGTCCGCCGAGCCGCAACCCCGGCGCCTCGGCCACGAGGCCGGCCAACTCCTCGATCCCGCCGGGGGCCACGCCGCCCCGCTCACCCCTCGCGCTCTCCCCGGCGTCGAGCGCGACCTGGAGGAGACACCCCAGTTCACGCCCGGTCCGGACGGCTTCCTTCGACAGAGCTGTGACGAGCTTGGAACGATCGACGGACTGCACGAAGTCCGCGTAACCGGCCACCGATCGCACCTTGTTGGTCTGGAGTTGACCGACGAAATGCCATGTAAGGGGCAGATCCGCGCAGGCGGCGGCCTTGGGGGCCGCGTCCTGGTCGCGGTTCTCGGCGACATGCCGCACCCCGAGTTCCGACAGCACGCGCACATCGCTCGCCGGATAGGTCTTGGTGACCACGATCAGGGTCACTTCCTCGCGCCCCCGGCCGGCGGCCGCGCACGCCTCCGCGATGCGCCGCTCAACATTCGCCAGATTCGCGGCGAGTTCGTCCTTACGGTCCGTCATGCCCCATCAGTCCAGCCACACATAGCCCGCGAGTCGACCGGTGGTGCGGTCGCGGCGGTACGAGAAGTGATCGTTCGACTCCAGCGTGCACACCGGAGACCGCGCCAGGTCGCGCACCCCGAGCCGTTCGAGCTGGGCGTGCACTCCGGCACTCACGTCGACCGCCGGAGTGCCCCAACTGGTTTCGGCGTACGCCGCCGGCTCGACGGCGGACACCTCGGCGCGCATCGCCTCGGGTACCTCGTAACACCGGCCGCAGACGGTGGGCCCGGTGCGGGCGACGATCCGGGAGGGCTCGGCGCCCAGTTCGGTCATCGCGCGTAGCGCGGCCGGGACGACCCCGGCGATCATGCCGGGCCGGCCCGCGTGAGCCGCTGCGACGATCCCGGCGACCGGGTCGGCGAGCAGGACCGGCACGCAGTCCGCGGTGAGCACGGCGAGGGCGAGCCCCCGCTTCACCGTGACGATCGCGTCGACCGACGGAATCTCGGACGAAGATCCCCACGGCCGGTCCACCACCGCCACGTCGGCTCCGTGCACCTGGTTCATCCAGACCACCCGGTCCGGCTCGACACCCAGGGACTTGGCGGCCAGGTCCCGGTTGGTGCGTACGGCGTCGGGGTCGTCGCCGACCGCTCCGCCGAGATTGAGCTCCTCATACGGAGCGGCGCTCACTCCGCCCCACCGGTCGGTGAAGCCGAAGTGCGCGCCGCTCACGCTTTCGCGCTGTCCTATCACGACTGAAGGATCACTTGAGGAAGTCCGGTACGTCCAGTTCCTCGGCCGCGCTGTCCGAGTAGGTCCGCGGCGCCGGCGGGACCGGCGGGGCGACCGGGATGTCGTTGACCGGCTCCGGAGCGGGCTCCGGGTCCTCCTTCGGGGTCACGCTGCCGAGCGAGCCGAAGGACGGGCGGCTCTCGGTCTGCCGTGCCGGGGCCGGCTCCTCGCGCTTGGCCGAGGACGAGCCGAGGACGTTGTCCCGCTTGGACGGCGGCTGGCCGCCGTCGAAGCCGGCCGCGATCACGGTGACCCGGACCTCGTCGCCGAGGGCGTCGTCGATGACCGCGCCGAAGATGATGTTCGCCTCGGGGTGAGCGGCCTCGCTCACCAGCTGGGCGGCCTCGTTGATCTCGAACAGACCGAGGTCGCTGCCGCCGGAGATCGAGAGCAGCACACCGCGGGCGCCGTCGATGGACGCCTCCAGCAGCGGCGAGGAGATCGCCATCTCGGCGGCGGCCACCGCGCGGTCGTCGCCGCGCGCCGAGCCGATGCCCATCAGCGCCGAGCCCGCCTCGGACATGACCGACTTGACGTCGGCGAAGTCGAGGTTGATGAGGCCGGGGGTGGTGATGAGGTCGGTGATGCCCTGGACACCGGAGAGCAGGACCTGGTCGGCCGACTTGAAGGCGTCCAGCACCGAGACCTGGCGGTCCGAGATGGACAGCAGCCGGTCGTTCGGGATGACGATGAGGGTGTCGACCTCTTCGCGGAGCTCGGCGATGCCGTCCTCGGCCTGGTTCGCGCGGCGCCGCCCCTCGAAGGTGAACGGACGCGTGACCACACCGATGGTGAGAGCGCCGAGCGAGCGGGCGATGTTGGCCACGACGGGCGCGCCGCCGGTGCCGGTGCCGCCGCCTTCACCGGCTGTCACGAAGACCATGTCGGCCCCCTTGAGGACCTCCTCGATCTCCTCGCGGTGGTCCTCGGCGGCCTTGCGGCCCACGGCCGGGTTGGCTCCGGCGCCGAGTCCGCGGGTGAGTTCACGGCCGACGTCCAGCTTGACGTCGGCGTCGCTCATCAACAGAGCTTGCGCGTCGGTGTTGATGGCGATGAACTCGACGCCCTTGAGACCGACCTCGATCATCCGGTTGATGGCATTGACACCACCGCCGCCGACACCGATGACTTTGATGACTGCGAGGTAGTTCTGCGGTGCTGCCACGTCGAAGGCCTCTCGCCTCGAGTTACGTGTCGCCGAATCACCGTGACGCGCTGCGCCCCGCGACCCGACGACTGATGCCGAATGGGACGGTCCGTATCGCCGACCCGAACCCTAACCCTGAAGTTTAGGGTTACCAGTGTGTCTGTTCCTTGGAGTCTTCTGAACAGGACACTAAGTCGACAAGTGGCGCACGTTCAACGAACACGCCGAACCTCCCGTTTTTCTTTTCACCCTATGTGATCAGCCGTAGCACTGCCCAACCAGGGTGCTGGCCTGCGCGGATGTGCGTCAACTCGCTGATGACGCGGGCGCGGTGGGAACACTCACGTCGAAGTAGCGCGCGCCGGGCGAGGCTTTCATCAGGGCGGTGAGCGTACGGGCCTTGACCGCGCCCTTCTCGCTGCTGCCCCAGACGACCGTGCGGCCGTCCCTCAACTCCAGCGAGATGTCGTCGTAGGAACGGACCTTGACGGTCTGTGTGCCGCGGGCGACGGCGGCCGGAACGGCACGGGCGACGACGACCGCCTCGCGCACCAGCCGGGACTCGCCGAAGCGGCGCAGGCTCGCGGCGGCGGAGCTGGACCGGGACAGGGTCAATTCCAGTGCGGGCACGCCTTTCGGCGCCTCGGAGACCGTGGCGAAACGGACACCTTCATCGTCCACTTCGACGAACTTTCCGCCCTTTTGGACAATCAGAACCGGAGTCCGCTCGACCACTTTCAGCCCGATTCCATCGGGCCAGGAGCGCACCACGTCAACCGAGTCAATTCGGGGCAATTTCCGGCGCAGTCTCGTCTCGATCGCTTCGGTGTCGACGGAAATCAGCGGCTTCCCGAGGGGAACATCGGCGGCGGCCCGGACCTGAGCCGGTGTCAGGACCCTGGTACCCGACACCGAGACGCGCTCGGCACGCAGCCAGTCGGAGCCGTAGAACAGCCATACCGTCGGGAAGCCGAGGAAGACCAGGGCGAGGCCCAGAATGACAATCACACGAAGCCGGGCCCGCCTCGACCGCGGGCGGGGCGGCGGGCCGGACGACCTCTGCTGGCGTTCACCGCGCTCGGCGGTGGTCGATCCGGCCACGCTCCCCTGCCTTCCGTCATACGGTCCTAGCGGTGTGCACGACTGGCGGCGATCGCCTCGTACACCATGCCGACGAGCAGGTCGTCGGCGTCCCGGCGGCCGAACTCGGCGGCACTGCGGGACATCTGGTACAGCCGGTGCGGGTCGGCGAGCACGGGCAGGACATTCTGCTGGACCCACTCGGGGGTCAGCTCCGCGTCGTCGACCAGCAGACCGCCGCCGGCCTTGACCACCGGCTGGGCGTTGAGCCGCTGTTCGCCGTTGCCGATGGGCAGCGGAACGTAGGCGGCCGGGAGCCCGACGGCGGAGAGTTCGGCGACGGTCATCGCGCCCGCGCGGCAGAGCATCATGTCCGCCGCGGCGTACGCGAGGTCCATCCGGTCCAGGTAACTTACCGGGATGTAGGGGGGCATTCCCGGCATCTGGTGGACCTGCGGCAGTTCGTTCTTCGGACCGACCGCGTGCAGGATCTGGATTCCGGCCTGCTGGAGCCAGGGCGCGACCTGCTGGACGACCTCGTTCAGCCGGCGGGCGCCCTGGGAGCCGCCGGTGACCAGCAGCGTGGGCAGGTTCGGGTCGAGACCGAAGGCGGCCCGGGCCTCGGGGCGTACGGCGGCCCGGTCCAGGGTGGCGATGGAGCGGCGCAGCGGGATGCCGATGTAACGGGAGTTACGCAGCTTGCTGTCCGGGGTGGAGACGGCGACCTGGCTGGCGTAGCGCGAGCCGATCTTGTTGGCCAGGCCCGGGCGGGCGTTGGCCTCGTGGATGACGATCGGCACGCCGAGGCGCTTGGCCGCGAGGTAGCCGGGCAGGGCGACGTAGCCGCCGAAGCCGACCACGGCGTCCGCCTTGGTGCGCTCCAGGATCTGCTCGGTCGCCTTGATCGTCCCGCGCAACCGGCCCGGGACGGTGATCAGCTCGGGGGTGGGCTTGCGCGGCAGCGGAACGGCCGGGATCAGCGCGAGTTCGTACCCACGCTCGGGTACGAGACGTGTCTCGAGGCCGCGCTCCGTTCCCAGGGCCGTGATGCCCACGCTCGGATCCTGCCTGCGCAGGGCGTCCGCGAGGGCGAGCGCGGGCTCGATGTGGCCCGCGGTTCCTCCGCCGGCGAGTACGACATGCACCGAAATTCACCGCTCTCCGGACGAGCGCGCCGCCGAGGCACGCCGTCGCATCGTGTTCCATCTCCGGGGACTCCGAATGGAACCGGTGCCCCCAGTACCCCGCTTTCTACCAAAGCGGGGTTGCCGCATCGCAAGCGCCGCCCGCGCAGCGGGCTCGTCGCGTGCGAAGGCGATCAGCAGCCCGATGGCGAACATGGTCGGCAGCAGGGCGGATCCCCCGTAGGAGAACAGCGGGAGGGGGACGCCGGCGATCGGCAGCAGACCGAGCACCGCACCGATGTTGATCACGGCCTGGGCCGTGATCCAGGTGGTCACGCCTCCCGCGGCATACCTCACGAAGGGGTCCTCCGTGCGTCCGGCCACGCGGATACCCGCATAGCCTAGAGCCGCGAAGAGGGCGAGTACCGACAGCGTCCCCGCCAGGCCCAGTTCCTCACCGGTGACGGCGAAGATGAAGTCGGTGTGGGCTTCGGGGAGTTGGCCCCATTTCTCCACACTCGCGCCCAGCCCGGAGCCGAAGATCCCGCCCGAGGCCAGGGCGTAGATGCCGTGGACGGCCTGCCAGCAGTCGACGGGGCCCGACTGGGGTTCGGTGGCGCCGAGGCACTGCAGTCGGGCCATGCGGTTGGCGCTGGTCTTGATGAGGATCAGGCCCAGCACGGCGGCGATCGACAGCACACCGGCGAACAGCCGTGTGGGCGCGCCGGCCAGCCAGAGCAGGCCGAACAGGATGGCTGTGAGAATGATCGCCGTGCCCATGTCGCCGCCGATCATGATCAGCCCGAGCAGCATGAAGGCGGCCGGCACCAGCGGGACGAGCATGTGCTTCCACTGGGTCAGCAGCTTCTTGTCCTGCTTGCGGGCGAGCAGGTCGGCGCCCCACAGCACGAGGGCGAGCTTGCCGAACTCGCTGGGCTGGATCTGGAAGGAGCCGCCGACCGCGATCCAGTTCTGGTTGCCGTTGACCGACACTCCTATCCCCGGGATCTGCACCAGGGTCATCAGGAAGACGGCGCCCGCGAGGATGGGGTAGGCCAGCGCCCGGTGCAGCTTCACCGGCATCCGTGAGGCGGCGAACAGCAGACCGGCGCCGATCACCGCCGCGAGCAGCTGCTTACGGAAGAAGTACGAGCCCGGAAGGGACATCTGCAGCGCGGTGATCTGGGAGGCCGAGTAGACCATCACCAGCCCCAGCACCGTGATCAGCAGGCTGCCGCCGAAGATCAGATAGTAGGCGGTCAGCGGCCGGTCCCAGCCCCTGCGCGCCCGCAGGTACAGGCCGAGGACACCGCTCTCGCGCGACGCCCGGGGCGCGGCGGGCCGGCGGACGGGCCGCTGCGCGGGCGGCCCTCCGGTACGGCTACCGGGCATGGACGGCTCCCGCGGATGCGCGTGGGAGGGGTGGGGGCGTCGGCCCCCGGTCGGCGGCGGGTGTCCGCCGGTTGGTCTCGGGCCACTTCCGAGTCACGCGTCCCTCCAAGGGTCCCGAAGCACCCGTCGTGGCCGAGACCGACCGTCAGGTGCCCGCGCCGAGTTCGCGAACCGCCTCCGCGAACGCGTCACCGCGCTTGTTGTAGTTGGTGAACATGTCCATCGAGGCGCAGGCCGGGGCCAGCAGCACCGTGTCGCCGGGCTGTGCGAGCCGCCGCGCCTCCTGGACGGCCTGGAGCATCGCCCCAGTGTCGGTCCGGTCGAGGTCGACGACGGGTACTTCCGGGGCGTGTCGCGCGAGGGCTTCCCGGATGAGCGCGCGGTCCGCGCCGATCAGCACGGCCCCACGCAGCCGCCGCGCCGACTTGGCGACCAGTTCGTCGAAGACGGCACCCTTGGCGAGCCCGCCCGCGATCCACACGATCGGCTCGTAGGCCGCCAACGAGGCTTCCGCCGCGTGCGTGTTGGTGGCCTTGGAGTCGTCGACGTACGCGACGCCGTCCACATCGGCCACGTGCGCGATGCGGTGGGCGTCCGGGGTGAAGGCCCGCAGGCCGTCCCGTACGGCCTTGGCGGGCACGCCGTAGGCCCGGGCGAGGGCCGCCGCCGCGAGGGCGTTGGCGATGTTGTGCGGGGCCGGCGGGTTCACGTCGGCGACCTCGGCCAGCTCCTGGGCGTTCTTCTGCCGGTTCTCGACGAAGGCGCGGTCGACCAGGATGCCCTCCACGACACCGAGTTGGGAGGGCGCGGGCGTGCCCAGGGTGAAGCCGACGGCCCGGCAGCCCTCCTCGACGTCGGCCTCGCGGACGAGGTCCTCGGTGGCCTTGTCGGCCACGTTGTAGACGCAGGCGACCTGATTGCCCTCGTAGATGCGGCCCTTGTCGGCGGCGTACGCCTCCATGGAGCCGTGCCAGTCGAGGTGGTCGGGGGCGAGGTTCAGCACGGCGGCCGAGTGGGCGCGCAGCGACGGCGCCCAGTGGAGCTGGTAGCTGGACAGCTCCACGGCGAGCACGTCGTACCGCTCCTCGCCGAGCACCGCGTCCAGGAGCGAGACGCCGATGTTGCCGACGGCGGCGGTGCGCAGGCCCGCCGCCTCCAGGATCGACGCGAGCATCTGAACGGTCGTGGTCTTGCCGTTGGTGCCCGTGACGGCCAGCCAGGGAGCTGCTTCTCTGCCGTCCCGGCCGCGCAGGCGCCAGGCCAGTTCGACATCGCCCCAGACGGGGACGCCCGCCCGCTCGGCCGCCGCGAACAGCGGCTTGTCCGGCTTCCAGCCGGGCGCGGTGACGATCAGTTCGGAGCCCTCGGGCAGCGTGTCGCCGTCGCCGAGGCGCACGGTGATGCCGAGCGCCTCCAGCTCGGCCGCCTGCGCCCGGGCGCGCTCGTCGGCGCCGTCGTTGACGACCGTGACGATCGCGCCGAGGCCGTGCAGCACCTTGGCCGCCGGGACACCGGAGACGCCGAGCCCGGCGACGGTGACGTGCTTGCCCTGGAAGGCGAAGGGCTCCGAGGAGGTCACTTGTCCGCTGCCCATCCTGCGTAGAAGAGGCCTAGTCCAACGATCACACAAATGCCCTGAATGATCCAGAAGCGGACCACGACAAGCACTTCGGACCAGCCCTTGAGTTCGAAGTGGTGCTGGAGTGGCGCCATCCGGAAGACGCGCTTGCCGGTGAGCTTGAAGGAGCCGACCTGGATGACCACCGACATGGTGATCAGGACGAACAGGCCGCCGAGGAGGGCGATCAGCAGCTCGGTGCGGGAGCAGATCGCGAGGCCGGCGAGCACACCGCCGAGCGCGAGCGAACCGGTGTCACCCATGAAGATCTTGGCCGGCGAGGTGTTCCACCACAGGAAGCCGAGGCAGGCGCCCATCAGCGCGGAGGCCACCACCGCGAGGTCGAGGGGGTCCCGCACCTCGAAGCAGGCGCCCGGGTTGGTCAGCGTCTGCGCGTTGGCGCAGGACTCCTGGAACTGCCAGACGCCGATGAAGGTGTAGGCGCCGAAGACGAGCACCGAGGCGCCGGTGGCCAGACCGTCCAGACCGTCGGTCAGGTTCACGCCGTTCGACATCGCGAGAATCATGAACAGCGCCCAGACCACGAAGAGCACGGGGCCGATCGTCCAGCCGAAGTCCGTGATGAACGACAGCTTCGTGGAGGCGGGGGTGTTGCCGCGGTTGTCCGCGAACTGGAGCGACAGCACCGCGAACCCGATGCCGACGATCAGCTGGCCGGCCATCTTCGCCTTGGCCCGCAGACCCAGCGAACGCCGCTTGACGATCTTGATGTAGTCGTCGAGGAAGCCGACCAGGCCCATGCCGACCATCAGGCCGAGCACCAGCAGACCCGAGAAGGTCGGCGCCGCGTCGGCCTCCGGGTCCAGATATCCCGTGATCACCTTGGCCAGGAAGTACGCGGCGACCGTCGCGAAGATGAAGGCGATACCGCCCATGGTCGGCGTACCGCGCTTGCTGGCGTGCTCGCGCGGGCCGTCGTCGCGGATGTACTGGCCGTAGCCCTTGCGGGCGAGCAGCTTGATCAGCAGCGGGGTGCCGACCAGGGTCAGGAAGAGGCCAATGACTCCTGCGAACAGGATCTGCTTCATCATCGGGCGGAAACCTCACCCTCGGCACCGGACTCGATGAGCGCCTGCGCCACGCTCTCGAGGCCGACCGAACGGGACGCCTTCACGAGCACGACGTCCCCCGGGCGCAACTCGCTGCGCAACAGGTCGACCGCCGCCTGTGCGTCGGACACGTGCACCGACTCCTCACCCCACGAACCCTCGTTATATGCGCCCAGTTGCAGCCAGGCGGCTTCCCTGCCACCGACCGCGACGAGCTTGCTGACGTTGAGCCGGACGGCGAGCCGCCCGACCGCGTCGTGCTCGGCGAGAGCCTCGTCCCCGAGCTCGGCCATCTTGCCGAGCACCGCCCAGGTCCGCCGCCCCTTGCCCATCGCCGCGAGCGCGCGCAGAGCGGCTCGCATGGACTCGGGGTTCGCGTTGTAGGCGTCGTTGACGATCGTCACGCCGTCCGGGCGCTCGGTGACCTCCATCCGCCAGCGGGAGAGGGAGCCCGCCTCGGAGAGCGCCACGGCGATCTCGTCTGCGGACATGCCCAGTTCGTGGGCGACGGCGGCCGCGGCGAGCGCGTTCGACACGTGGTGCTCACCGTACAGGCGCATGGTCACGTCACTTGCACCGGAGGGTGTGTGAAGCCTGAACGAGGGCTGTCCGGTGTCCGTGAGTCGCACGTTCTCGGCGCGAACGTCCGCTTCGCCGGACTCTCCGAAAAAGATCACCTTCGCCTTCGTACGGGCGGCCATGGCCCGTACGTAGGGGTCGTCCGCGTTGAGGACGGCGGTTCCGTTCTCCGGGAGTGCCTCGACGAGTTCGCCCTTCGCCTGGGCGATCTGCTCACGGCCGCCGAACTCGCCGATGTGGGCGCTGCCGACGTTGAGGACGAGGCCGACCTTCGGGGGCGTCAGACCGGCGAGGTAGCTGATGTGCCCGATGCCCCGGGCGCCCATCTCCAGGACGAGGAACCTGGTCTCCTCGGTGGCGCTGAGCGCGGTCAGCGGCAGTCCGATCTCGTTGTTGAGGGAGCCGGGCGTGAACACCGTGGGGGCCTTGCGCTGGAGCACCTGCGCGATGAGGTCCTTGGTGCTGGTCTTGCCCGCCGAGCCGGTGAGGGCGACGAGGGTGGCACCGAGACGTCGTACGACGTGCCGGGCGAGGGCGCCGAGGGCCGTCTGGACGTCGTCCACGACGATCGCGGGCACGCCGACGGGCCGGGTGCCGAGCACGGCCACCGCCCCCGCCTCGACGACCGCCGCCGCGTAGTCGTGTCCGTCCACGCGCTCGCCGGCGAAGGCGGCGAACAGGCTGCCCGGCACCGCCTCGCGGGAGTCACGGACGACCGGGCCGGTGACCTGGACGGACGGATCCGGTATGTCGTGCGTCTGCCCGCCGACGACTTCTGCGATCTCGGCGAGGGAGAGGGCGATCACAAGTTCATCCCCTGGGTCTTCTGGATTTTCATCCCTGGGTCTTCTGGACGGCTTCGCGGAGTACCTGGCGGTCGTCGAAGGGACGGACCACCCCGGCGATGTCCTGGCCCTGCTCGTGGCCCTTGCCCGCGACCAGCACGGTGTCGCCGGGCTCGGCACGGGCGACGGCGGCGGCGATCGCGGCGGCCCGGTCCTCGAAGACCTGCACCTCGCCGCGCTCGTGCGCGGGCACGGAGGCCGCGCCCTGGAGCATCGTGGCGAGGATCGCGAGGGGGTCCTCGGAGCGGGGGTTGTCGGAGGTCAGTACGGCGGTGTCGGCGAGCCGGGCCGCCGCGGCACCCATGGGCTCACGCTTGGACTTGTCCCGGTCGCCGCCGCAGCCGAGGACGATGTGCAGCTTGCCCTCGGTGACCTTGCGGAGCGCTTTGAGGACCGATTCGACCGCGTCCGTCTTGTGGGCGTAGTCGACGACCGCGAGGTAGGGCTGCCCGGCGTCCACGCGCTCCAGCCGGCCCGGCACGCCGGGTACGGCGGCGACACCGTCGGCGGCGGCCTGCGGGTCGAGGCCGGCGACGGCCAGGGCGACGATCGCGGCGAGGGTGTTGGCCACGTTGAAGGGGCCCGGCAGCGGCGACTTGGCGCTGATCCGCTCGCCCTTGGGGCCGATGACGGTGAACGTCGAGTCCAGCTGGCCGACCTCGACGTCCTCGGCGCGCCAGTCGGCGTCGGGGTGACCCTCCGCGGAGTAGGTGACGACCGGGACGGTGGCTTCGTTCGCCAGCCTGCGGCCGTACTCGTCGTCGACGTTGACCACGCCGAGCTTGCCGCGTTCCGGCGTGAACAGCTGCGCCTTGGCCTGGAAGTAGTCCTCCATGCCGGAGTGGAACTCCATGTGCTCCGGGCTGAGGTTGGTGAAGACGCCGATGTCGAAGACACAGCCGTCGACCCGGCCGAGGACCAGGGCGTGGCTGGAGACCTCCATGGCGACCGCGTCGACGCCGCGCTCGCGCATGACGGCGAACAGGGCCTGGAGGTCGGTGGCCTCGGGGGTGGTGCGCTCGGACTTGATGCGCTCGTCGCCGATGCGCATCTCGACCGTGCCGATCAGGCCGGTGGACCTGACGGTCTTCAGGCCGCCCTCGACGAGGTAGGCGGTGGTGGTCTTGCCGGAGGTGCCGGTGATGCCGATCTGGAGCAGGTCCCGGCCGGGGTGGCCGTAGATCGTGGCGGCCAGCTCGCCCATCCGCGCGCGGGGGTCGTCGACGACGAGGACCGGCAGCCCGGACTCCGCGGCGCGTTCCGCGCCGGTGGGGTCGGTCAGCACGGCGGCCGCGCCGAGGCCGGCGGCCTGCGTGACGAAGTCGGCGCCGTGCAGGCGGGCGCCCGGGAGGGCGGCGTACAGGTCGCCGGGGCGTACGGCGCGGGAGTCGTGGGTGATGCCCGTGACCTCGGCGGCGCTGTCCGGCGCGGGGGCACCCAGCTGGTCGGAGAGTTCCGCGAGGGGTGTGGCGGAGACCTGCACCGGCCTGGGCGGCCCGGGGTATGTCACGGGATGGCCCTTCTGGGTGGTTTGGGACTGATCAGCGTGTGGCACGGCGGTGAGCGTACCGGGCGTACCCGCCTCCGGGCGAAGTGAGGGGGCGGCGGCGCTCTGGTTCCCGGGGTCGGGGGTGATCGTTGTCACGGGGGCGGTCCTGGTGGCTCGGTGCTGATCAGGGCTCGGGGGTTCGGTTCCGGAAGGTGAGGGGTCAGTTCTGGAAGGAGACGGGCAGCTTCGCGGCCTTGGCGCCGGTCGGCGGGACCTGGAGGGACTTCAGTGCGAACTCCATGACCTGCTTGTAGACGGGGCCGCAGATCTGGCCGCCGAAGTAGCTGCCCTGGGTGGCGTTCTGGATGGCGCAGTAGACGGTGACGCGCGGCTTGTCGGCAGGGGCGAAGCCGGCGAACGACGAGGTATAGCCGTGGTACTTGCCGGTGGCCGGATCCACGCGGTTGGCCGTGCCCGTCTTGCCCGCGACGCGGTAGCCGGGGATGCGCGCCTTGGTGCCGGTGCCCTCCTCGTCGTCCACGACGGACTCCAGCATCTGGGCGAGGGTCTTCGCCGTCTTGGCGCTGACGACCCTGTTCTTCTTGGGCTCGGGGGCCGGGGTGAAGCGGCCTTCGGGGCCCTTGGTGCCGCGGACGAGCGTGGGTTCGACGCGGACGCCGCCGTTGGCGATGGTCGAGTACACGGACGCCGCCTGCATGGCGTTGATGGAGACGCCTTGGCCGAAAGGAATCGTGTACTGCTGCGAGGTCGACCACTTGTCGGGCGGGGCGAGGATGCCCTTGGTCTCGCCGGGGAAGCCGAGGCCGGTGTAGCTGCCGAGGCCGAACTTGCGCAGGTAGTCGTAGAGGACCTTGTTGGACTGGGCCTGGGTCTTGCCGAGCTGGCCGGTGGCGAGGATGGTGCCGATGTTGCTCGACTTGGCGAGGACGCCGTTGAGCGTCAGGTACCAGGTCGGGTGGTCGATGTCGTCCTTGAAGAGCCGGTCGCCGCGGTGCAGCCGGTTGGGCACGACGACGTGGGTCATCGGGGTGGCGGTGTTCTCCTGGAGGACGGCGGCCATCGACATGACCTTGGCGGTGGAGCCGGGCTCGAAGGCGTCCTGGACGGCCGCGTTGCCGAGCGCGGCCGAGTCGGCGTCGGACAGGTCGTTGGGGTCAAAGCCGGGTGAGTTGGCCATGGCCAGGATCTGGCCGGTGCGGGTGTCCTGGACGATGACGTAGCCCCGGTCGGCCGCGGACTCCTTCACCTGGTCGGTGATGGCCTTCTGGGCGGCCCACTGGATGTCGCGGTCGATGGTGAGTTCGACGTCGCTGCCGGGCACGGCGGGTGTCTCGGTGGAGCCCACGGTGGGGACGAGACGGCCGCCGGACTGGGCGTAGCGGATCTTGCCGTCCTTGCCGGCCAGCTGCTTGTCCAGCTGGAGTTCGATGCCGCCGCCGGGCTTGCCCTCGCCGTTGACCCAGCCCAGTATCCCGGCGGCGAGGTCGCCGTTGGGGTACACGCGCTTGCTGGTGGCGACGGAGAAGACACCCGCGAGGACGTTGTGCGCGGACTTGTCCGTCTCCTCCTTCTTGGCGAGCGCGGACTTCAGGTCCTTGATCTGCTTCCAGACCTGCGGGGTCTGGCGGGAGGCCAGCTTCGCGTAGCGCAGGTTCTTGTTCTTCGGCCGCAGCTTCTTGACCAGGGCCTCCTGGTCCTGGCCGAGGATCGGTGCGAGGAGCGCGGCGGCCTGCTCGGGACCGTCACCGATCTTCAGGTGGTCCGGGGCGAACATCGTGGGGTCTGCCGTGATGTCGTAGGCGTCCTCGCTGGTCGCCAGGGCCACACCGGACCGGTCGGTGATCTCGCCCCGGTCCGCGGCCAGCACCTGTCCCACGTAGCGGTTCTGCTCGGCCTTGGCCGCGTACGTACTCGCGTCGACGGCCTGCACCTGGAACAGCCGCACGACGAAGGCGATCATCACCAGCGTCAGCGCGAGCCCGACCAGCCGCAGCCGGGGCCGGGGGCTGCCCAGCCGCAACGGCCGGGGCGCCCCAGGCCGTTGCGCCGGCCGCCGGGCCGGACGGGCACCGGGCCCGGGACGCCGCCGTGCATCGGGCCGAGCGGGCCTGGCGGGGCCGGGCACGCGGCGGCGCGGGGGTTCCCTGTCGGACACTTCCGTCACCTGCCGGGGGTCGGGGCGGTCTGGGGGCGAAGGGACACGGCGGCGGGCCCACGGCCGGGCCGGCACCGGGCCTCAGGGCCCGCGGCGCCCAGCGGCGACCGCCCAGCGGACACCCGATCCACCCGGCCCAAGACCCGAGCCGCCACGAGCCCACGAGCGGAAACCGGGCCAAGGGCCGGACGAACACCAGGATCACGGGGGCAGCCGGGGCCGGCGAGAGCCGGTACCCGGCGGCGCGGGGGTTGCCTGTCGGACACTTCCGTCACCTGCCGGGGGTCGGGGCGGGGCCGTTGGGCATGGCCTCGGGGGCGAGGACCAGGGGGGTGTGAGCGGCGCTCTGCCAGACGCCGGGGGCGGCGCTGGGGACGCCCTTGACGGTGCCGTCGCGGTCGAGGAAGGCGGGGTCGCCGCCGGGCACCATGCCGAGCTCGCGGGCGCGGCGCTGGAGGGCCTCGGGGGCGGAGTAGGCGTCGATGTCCCGCTGGAGGGCCTGTTCCTCGTCGGTGAGGCTCTTGGTCTCGCGCTGGAGGTCGTCGAGCTTGAACGCGCCTTCGCTGAGGGCCGAGTTCAGCACCAGGAGGCCGATGAGGCCGCCGCCGAGGAGGAGGACCACGAGGAGCACGAACGGCATGCGGGCCGCCCGCGCGGTGCCGGTCGGGATGAGCCGCGCGAGACGGGCCGCCCTCCCCTTCAGTTCGGGTTTGCTGCTCACTCACGCTCCCTCGGGTCCGGAACACACCGGCCGCCCTGCACGTGGCTCACTCGACGTCCTCTCTGATGCGCTGCGCCCCGCGCAGCCGCGCCGGTGCCGCGCGCCGGTTCTCGGCGATCTCCTCTTCCGTGGGGAGTTCGGCACCGCGCGTGAGCAGCTTGAGCCGCGGCTGGTAACGCTCGGGCACGACGGGCAGTCCGGGCGGCGCGGTGGTGGCGGCGCCCGCCGCGAACACCTGCTTGACCAGCCGGTCCTCCAGCGAGTGGTACGACAGCACCGCGATCCGCCCGCCCACGTCGAGCGCCTTCACGGCGGCCGGGATCGCCCGCTCCAGGACGGAGAGCTCGCCGTTGACCTCGATGCGCAGCGCCTGGAAGGTGCGCTTGGCCGGGTTGCCGCCGGTGCGCTTGGCGGCCTGCGGCAGGGCGTCCCGGATCAGCTCGACCAGCCGCGCGCTGTTGCTGAACGGCTCCTTCTCGCGCTCGCGCACGACCGCGGCCACGATCCGTTTGGCCTGCTTCTCCTCGCCGTACGCCCGCAGGATGCGGACGAGTTCGCCCGGCGGGTACGTGTTGAGGACCTCGGCGGCACTGGCGCCGGTCGTCTGGTCCATCCGCATGTCGAGCGGGGCGTCCTGGGCGTAGGCGAAGCCGCGGTCGGCCTCGTCGAGCTGCATGGAGGAGACGCCCAGGTCGAACAGGACACCCCGCACGCGCGCGATGCCGAGCTTGTCCAGCACCTCGGGCAGTTCGTCGTACACCGCGTGGACGAGGGTGGCGCGCTCCCCGTAGGGCGCGAGGCGCTCGCCGGACAGGCGCAGGGCCTCCTTGTCGCGGTCGAGGGCGACGAGCCGCGCCTCGGGGAACCGCTCGAGGAGTGCCTCGCTGTGGCCGCCGAGGCCGAGGGTGCAGTCGACGACCACCGGGTCCGGGCCCTCCAGGGCGGGTGCCAGCAGGTCCAGGCACCGCTGGAGCATCACCGGGACGTGTCGACTTTGGCTCAAGGGGGCCTCTCAGATCCGGCACGGGCTTACGCACCGCCGGGTCCCCGCCCGCTGCTGAAGGGGAGGCCTGCCGGCGCCGGAAGCGTCAGCCGACCGGGAGCGGGAGGAGGCCGAGCCGTACGTACGCGCCGCGCACGTGGGGAGATCGCCGGGCGTCGCCGGATCTCCGGGGAAATCAGTCCAGCGGGGAGAGTCTCGCCTCCCGCTTCGCGTCACTTTAGTCCACCGTGTCTCCCGGTCAATCAACCGGCCTGCGCGTCGCGACCGGCAGGCACACCACCCTTGTGGGTTACCTCACTCCAAGGCCCGATGGCGTTCTTTGTCCGCTCTCACAGCGGGCCCGAAACAGTCGTGACCAGTACCGTCATGAATATGACGACTTCTGCATCAGTTCCCACGGGTTCGGAGAGCGCCATAGCCGGAAGCGGCACGGTCACCGACCGCATCGTCGATGCCAACACCCGGTACGCCGCCGACTTCGGCCACGCCGGGATGGACGCCAAGCCCGCCCTGCACGTGGCCGTCGTGGCCTGCATGGACGCCCGCCTCGACCCGCTCGCCACGCTCGGCCTCGAGCTCGGCGACTGCCACACCATCCGCAACGCCGGCGGCGTCGTCACCGACGACGTGATCCGCTCCCTCACCATCAGCCAGCGCAAGCTGGGGACGCGGAGCGTCGTCCTCGTCCACCACACCGGCTGCGGCATGGAGACCCTCACCGAGGACTTCCGGGGCGACCTGGAGGCCGAGGTCGGCCAGCGCCCGGCCTGGGCGGTGGAGTCCTTCCAGGACGTCGACCAGGACGTACGGCAGTCGATGCGGCGCGTACGCACCTCGCCGTTCCTGCCGCACACCGACGACGTCCGCGGATTCGTCTACGACGTCGGGACCGGCCTGCTGCGGGAGATCGACCCCGCCTCCTGACCTGGTCACCCGCCCCGTCACCACCCCGGAGCCGGCCTGCCGCAGCTGTCGAAATCCTGTCAGTCACCCGTTCGAAAGGGTCGCAAGGCCGACATATCGCGGCCAGTTATCCACAGTCGAGTGACACGAATCGGTAACGGCAGCAAGAATGCGGGAGTGACGTCACGCTGAGCGTTTCACGCGTGGTGTCCGTGATTCGGGGTGGGCCGGCGCGCGTCATGCGGCGTCGGCCCGGGAAAATGGGGTATCCCGTGCTCCCTGGGAGCACGGGAAAGGCCGAGGAGGGCCGGGTGACGACCTATGACGATCGAGCGAGCCTCACTGATCTGACCGCCGTGGTGGAGCGGGTGCGGGAGTCGGTGGAAGGCGTGATCGAGGGCAAGCCCGAGGTCGTACGGCTCTCGCTGACCGTACTGCTGGCCGAGGGACATCTGCTGATCGAGGACGTCCCGGGCGTCGGCAAGACGATGCTCGCCAAGGCACTGGCGCGGTCCATCGACTGCTCGGTGCGGCGCATCCAGTTCACGCCCGACCTGCTGCCGTCGGACATCACCGGTGTGTCCATCTGGGACCAGCAGCGCCGTGACTTCGAGTTCAAGCCGGGCGCGATCTTCGCGCAGGTCGTGATCGGCGACGAGATCAACCGCGCCTCGCCCAAGACGCAGTCCGCGCTCCTGGAGTCGATGGAGGAGCGCCAGGTCACCATCGACGGCAGCAGCTACGAGCTGCCCAGCCCCTTCATGGTGGTGGCGACGCAGAACCCGGTCGAGATGGAGGGCACCTACCCGCTGCCGGAGGCCCAGCGCGACCGTTTCATGGCCCGGGTCTCGGTCGGCTACCCCAGCGCGGAGGCCGAGTTGCAGATGCTGGACGTGCACGGCGGCGTCTCGCCGCTGGAGGACCTCCAGCCCGTGGCCCACGCGCACGAGATCCTCAAGCTGATCGAGGCGGTGCGCGGCGTGCACGTCGCCGACCCGGTCCGGCGCTACGTGGTGGACCTGGTCGGCGCGACGCGCACGCACCCCGACCTCAGACTGGGCGCCTCCCCGCGCGCGACGCTGCACCTGCTGCGCGCGGCGAAGGCGTCCGCGGCCCTCAGCGGCCGGGAGTACGCGCTGCCGGACGACGTGCAGGCGCTGGCCGTCGCCGTCCTGGCCCACCGCCTGCTGCCCACCGCCCAGGCCCAGCTCAACCGCCGCACCGCCGAGCAGGTCGTCGAGGAGATCCTGCAGCGCACGCCGGTGCCGGCGGCGCCGCAGCAGAGCGGCTTCGGCGGCCTGGGCCGCGGTGTGCCGGCGTATCCGCAGCAGCCGCCGCGGAGGCTGTGATGACCACCGCGGGGACGGGGCACGCGGAGGCCGACCGGGACGAGAAAGGCGGCATCCGCACCGCCCTGGCCGGTCTGACCACCCGCGGACGCTCCTTCCTGGCCGCCGGCGTCGCGGCCGCCGTCTGCAGCTATGTGCTCGGGCAGAGCGACCTGCTGCGCGTGGGTCTGCTGCTGGCGGTGCTTCCGCTGGTGTGCGCGACGGTCCTGTACCGCACGCGCTACCGGGTCGCGGGCAGCCGCCGGCTCTCCCCCGCGCGCGTGCCCGCCGGCAGCGAGGCCCGGGTCCATCTGCGGATGGACAACGTCTCGCGGCTGCCCACGGGCCTGCTGATGCTCCAGGACCGGGTGCCGTACGTGCTCGGCCCCCGGCCGCGCTTCGTGCTGGACCGGGTGGAGGCGGGCGGCCGGCGCGAGGTGTCCTACCGAGTGCGCTCCGACCTGCGCGGCCGCTACCCGCTGGGCCCGCTCCAGCTGCGCCTGACCGACCCGTTCGGCATGTGCGAGCTGACCCGGTCCTTCTCGACGTACGACAACCTGACGGTGATCCCGCGCGTGGAGCCGCTGGCGCCGGTGCGCCTCAGCGGTGAGGCGAAGGGGTACGGCGACGGGCGGCAGCGTTCGCTCGCGCTGGCCGGCGAGGACGACGTGATCCCGCGCGGGTACCGCCACGGCGACGATCTGCGCCGCGTGCACTGGCGCTCCACGGCCCGCTACGGCGAGTTGATGGTGCGCCGCGAGGAGCAGCCGCAGCGCGCCCGCTGCACGGTGCTGCTCGACACCCGGGGCATCGCCTTCCAGGGCGCGGGCCCGGACGCGGCCTTCGAGTGGGCCGTGGCGGGCGCCGCGTCCGTGCTGGTGCACATGCTGGAACGCGGCTTCTCGGTACGGCTGTTGACCGACACCGGCAGCGCGGTGCCAGGCGAGGGCGGCGACGGCTTCGCGGGCGCGAGCCAGGGGTCGGCGGACGCGGCCGGGCTGATGATGGACACCCTCGCGGTGATCGACCACTCCGACGGCGCGGGCCTGTCCCGGGCCTACGACGTACTGCGCGGCGGGAACGAGGGGCTGCTGGTGGCCTTCCTCGGCGACCTGGACGAGGAGCAGGCGGCCGTGGTGGCCAGGATGCGGCAACGCGGCGGAGGCGCGGTCGCCTTCGTGCTGGACAGCGAGACCTGGGTGCGGGAACCGAGTGATGTGCCCGGTCCGTTGGACGGGAGCGAGGAGCGGCTGCGCATGCTGCGCGAGGCGGGCTGGACGACTGTGGGCGTGCCGCGGGGGGCCTCCCTGGACGACCTGTGGCGACAGGCGGACCGGGAGCGCAGGGGCGTGGCCGCGGCCGGCGGCGGGGAGGGACCGTGATGAGCGGGCGGATACGACTGACGCTGGGCGCGTGGGCTGCCACGCTGATGGCCGCGTGCGCCCTGCTGCCCCTCGTCCGACCGGCCACGTGGATCGTGCAGGCGGCCTTCCTGCTGGGTGTGCAGGCGGGCGTGGGTGCCGCGGCCCGCAGGGTGCCGCTGGCCCGGCCGCTGACGGTCGCGGCGCAGGCCCTGGTCACGGTGTTCCTGCTGACGTTCGTGTTCGCCCGTGAACAGGCCCTCGCCGGTCTGGTCCCTGGGCCGGAAGCCCTCGACCGCTTCGCGATCCTGCTCCGGCAGGGCGGGGACGACATCGCGCGGTACGCGATCCCGGCCCCCCTGGAGTCCGACGGCATACGGCTGATGCTCATCGGCGGGGTCCTGATCATCGGGCTGCTGGTGGACACCCTCGCGGTGACCTTCCGCAGCGCCGCCCCGGCCGGGCTGCCGCTGCTCGCGCTGTACTCGGTGGCCGCGGGGCTGTCCGACGGGAGCACGGACTGGCTGTGGTTCCTGGTCGCGGCGGCCGGCTATCTGATGCTGCTTCTGGCCGAGGGGCGGGACCGCCTCTCCCAGTGGGGCCGGGTCTTCGGCGGGGCCTCGCGGACGGCCGGAGGGGAGCAGAGCGGCGCGGTCGCCCCGGTCCGCACCGGCCGGCGCATCGGCGTGGTCGCGCTGGGTATCGCCCTGGTGGTTCCGCTCGGTCTGCCCGCGATGAACGGCGGCCTGCTGGACTCGGTGGGGGCCGGCGCCGGCTCCGGCGCGGGCGGCGGAGGCACGATCTCCGCCGTGAACCCGCTGGTGTCGCTGCGCGACAGCCTGAACGCGGACGAGGACCAGCAGGTCCTGTCCGTGAAGACCAAGATGCCGGACGTCTCGGACCTGTATCTGCGGATCGTGTCCCTGGACGACTTCGACGGCACCACCTGGAAGCCGTCCCGGCGGTCCATCACCGCCCTCCCCGACGGCACCTTCCCGACCCCGGTCGGCCTCGGCCCGGACGTGAAGCGCACGGAGGTCGACACCACGATCACCGCGGCCGACTGGTACGCCCAGGACTGGCTGCCCATGCCGTACCCGCCGAGCGGGGTGAACATCCGGGGCAACTGGCGCTACGAGCCCCTGGGCATGACGCTGGTCGGCGACCACGGCCAGAACACCCGAGGCCTGACCTACCAGGTCAAAAGCCTGGACGTGCAGCCGACGGCGGAGCAGCTGGCCTCGGCGCCGGAGCCGCCGGCGTCCATCAGGCGCGATTTCACCAAGCTGCCCGACTCGCTGCCGTCGGTGGTGGCGAGCACGGCCCGCAAGGTCACCGAGGGCGCGGCCGACCCGTACGACCAGGCGGTCAAGCTCCAGGACTGGTTCGCCGTGACCGGCGGCTTCGAGTACGACACCCAGGTGCAGGTCGGCAGCGGCTCGCAGGCGATCGCCCGCTTCCTGAAGGACAAGCAGGGCTTCTGCGTGCACTTCTCCTTCGCGATGGCGGCGATGGCCCGCTCCCTGGGCATACCGGCCCGGGTCGCGGTGGGCTTCGCACCCGGTTCCCCGCAGGCGGACGGCTCGGTGTCGGTGGGGCTTCGGGACGCGCACGCCTGGCCCGAGCTGTACTTCGAGGGCGTCGGCTGGACCCGCTTCGAGCCGACTCCGAACCGCGGCTCGATGCCGTCGTACACACTGCCGGACGACACGGGCAGCTCGGTTCCGGACGCGGCGCGCCCGTCCGAGACGTCGTCCGCCGCGCCCTCCGCCAGGCCCTCGGCGAGCGAGAGCTGCACGGCGGAGCAGAAGAAGCTGGACGGCGGGTGCGCGAGCGAGTCCCCGCAGGCGGCGCTGCCCACGGACGACGACGGCCCGAAGTGGTACGCGCTCCTGGCCTGGGCCCTGGCGGGGCTCGCCGCCCTGGCCCTCCCCCTGGCCCCGATGCTGTGGCGCCTGCGGACACGCACGGTCCGGCTGGGGGCACACGGCCGCGGTGATGCCGACGCGGCGCCGTACACGCTGGCCGTCTGGCAGGAGCTGACCGACACCGCGTGGGACTTCGGCATCACGCCGGACGAGTCACAGACCCCGCGCAAGGCGGCCGCCCGCATCGTGGGACTGGGCGGGCTCGACGCGACGGCCGCGGCCTCGGTGCACCGGGTGGCGAACGCGGTGGAGCAGGTCCTGTACGCGCCCCAGCCCCGCCCGACGGCGGGCATCGCGGACGACGTCCGCCGTGCGACAGCGGGTCTGAGCGCCGCGGTCGGCCGGGGCGCCAGGCTCCGCGCGGTCCTCGCCCCACGCTCCACCGTGCGCGTGGTGTGGACGGCGTCGGCCTGGTGGTCGGGGGTGCGGGAACGCGTCCTGGCCATGCGGCCGACGTGGCGGAAGGCGTCGGGGCAGCAGGGCTGAACCCGCTGAACCCACGGCAGGCGTCAACGGCACGCGTCAGGGGGTGACCACCCGGTCGGTGGTCACCCCCTGATTCACGTCTTCGCGTAGTCCCGGAGAACTCTGCTCCGGGACCGGTGGGGACTAGTGGCCGCCCTGTTCGTCGCGGCGCTTCTGCCAGCGCTGCTCGATGCGGTCCATCATGGAGCGGCGTTGCCGGCCGCCCTGGCGGCGGGCTTGCGGTCCGGCGGCGCCTGCCGCCTGTTCGCCCGGCTTGGGGGCCTTGCGCCAGCCGGTCACGGCGAGCACCGCACAGCCCAGCATGACGAGGAAGCCCACGACGCTGAGCCAGACCTGCTTGGCGACCATACCGGCCATGAGGAGCGCAATACCTACGAGGAAGCCCGCGACCGCCTGGTAGACCCGTCGCCGGGTGTACGTACGCAGCCCGCTTCCCTCGAGCGCCGTCGCGAACTTGGGATCTTCGGCGTACAGCGCTCGCTCCATCTGCTCGAGCATGCGCTGCTCGTGCTCCGAGAGCGGCACGGAGTCCTCCTCATCGTGCAGTCGCCGGGGCGACCCGGGGGGTCTCTTCAGGATAGGCAGGGAATCGCCCCCGTGAAACCCGCCCCTCTGCGCCAACTGACCAACCGGAACCCGCCATGGACGTCCCGGCTCACTGAGGCTTCCATTCCCCGGCGGCCGACCCGTCATGCCGGAACGGTCTCCCTCGATCATACGGCGCCAAGCCCCCATTCGGGGGGCCTGTGGCGTACTCCATGCACAGTCAAGGCGCTGATCAGGGGTGGTACCTCACGAAGCGGCTCAGGCTTCGACTGCCCCACCTGTCTCGCCGGCCCCACTGGCCCCAGCGGCCCCACCGGTCTCACCCAGCACATGCAGCTGCGTGGCCACCGAGTGGAAGGCCGACAGCTCGGCCGCGGCCTCCTCCAGCTTCAGCAGCGCTTCCAGGGCTCCGGGCTCGGTGTCCACGAGGACGCCGGGCACGAGGTCGGCGAAGACCCGCACGCCGTGCACGGCACCGACCCGCAGGCCCGCGCCCTCGACGAGTCCCGTGAGCTGCTCGGCGGTGAAGCGGCGCGGCACGGGGTCACCCGTGCCCCATCGGCCGTTCGGGTCGTCGAGCGCCTGCTTGGCCTCCTTGAAGTGACCGGCGAGGGCACGGGCGAGCACGGCACCCCCGAGACCGGCGGCGAGCAGGCTCAGGACGCCCTCCGGGCGCAGGGCGGCCACCGCGTTGCGGACGCCCTCGGCGGGGTCGTCCACGTACTCCAGGACGCCGTGGCACAGCACCACGTCGTAGCCGCCGCGCTCGGCCACGTCGAAGAGGCCGTGGACGTCGCCCTGCACGCCCTTCACCCGGTCGGCGACGCCGGCCTCGGCGGCGCGGCGCTCCAGGGCGAACAGCGCGTTGGGGCTGGGGTCGACGACGGTGACCCGGTGGCCGAGGCGGGCGGCGGGCACCGCGAAGTTGCCGCTGCCGCCTCCGGTGTCGAGGACGTCCAGCGACTCCCGGCCTGTGGCCTTGACCCGGCGTTCCAGGGCGTCCTGGAGGATCTCCCAGACCACGGCGGTACGGAGCGAGGCGCGAGAGCGGGAAGGGCCGGAGCGCAACGACGTCGGTTCAGGCTGATGGGGGGAGACGGGTGGGCGCATCGGGTCCGACACGGCAGTTGACTCCTCGGCGCGGCACCGCCTCTTGCGCGGCGGAGCGAACGGGGCGCCTCCCCCGGCCCCGGCTGCGGGGAGGGAAGACTTTCAGGCATCCCCCACCCTATTGCCTCGGACGCGGCAGCCCGCATGAGCGGTCCCGGCATGGACTCCAGCCGGTGCCGGCCGGGCGGATCCGGAGCGCCCGTAACCGTCAGCCGGCGTCCGGCATGTCCCTCCCCGCGCCGGGATCCTCCGGCCGGTCCTGGTCCGGGCGCGGCTGCGGGAGGACCGGCTGGAGGACCAGCATGCGCTCGACGAGGCGGAGGAACATCGCCACGTCCCGTATCAGGTCGTCGGCGTCACGGACGCTCGCCGCGCCCTGGATGCCCGCCTCGGCGCGTGCCCTGCGCCGGGCGCCGGCGGCGAACAGCGCGCTCCACTCGGTCAGTTCGGGTGCTATCTCGGGGAGCACTTCCCAGGCGCTCCGGATCTTGGTCCGGGCCCGGGTCGAGGTCTCGGGCCTTCCCCGGGCGGCGAGGACGGCGGCGGCGGTGCGGAGGGCGGCGAGATGGGCCGTCGCGTAGCGCTCGTTCGGGGTGCCCAGGGCGGTGGCCTCCTCGAGGCCGGAGCGGGCCTGGGCGAGCAGGTCGAGGGCGGCGGGCGGGGCCGTGGCCCGGCGCAGCACGGGGTGTACGTCGCTCGCCGGGCCGGTCAGTGAGGGGGCAGGGCCGGTGGCGCGGCGCCGACGGGCGGCTGCTGCGTGATAGCTGGCCATGACGAACCTCCTGTCGTCGTGTGACGGCGGCTCCTCCCACGGAGTGCCGTATGTGACCCATCGTGAGGTATGGCACTGACAATCCGTTCTGACCTGCGGTTTTGCTTCGCTCGTGGGTTCGGAGTAGTTTTTGCACTGACCAGTCAGTTCAATTTCATGCGCTCCATCGTCGCGCACAGTCAGGGGAGCCCCGTGGGGGAACAACCGGGAGGGGTGCGGGTCGCCGCCGAGGGCCTTGGGATCAAGGGGCCGCGCGGGTGGGCGTTCCGCGGGATGTCCGTCGACGCCGAGCCGGGATCGCTCATCGCGGTCGAGGGCCCGTCCGGGTCCGGCCGTACATGCCTGCTGCTCGCGCTGACGGGACGGATGAAGATCACGGAGGGCACGGCAGCCGTCGGCGAGGCCAGACTGCCCAAGCAGATGTCGGCGGTGCGCCGCGTCAGCGCCCTGGCCCACGTGCCCGGGGTCACCGACCTCGAACCGGCGCTCACCGTCGGCGAGCACCTGCGAGAACGCGCCCTGCTCCAGCGGCGGTTCGGCGACTCGCTCCGAGGTCTGCTGCGGCCCCGCGGCGAGCGGGCGGCCGAGGCCGGGCTGCGGGTCGACGCCGCACTGACCGCAGCCGGACTCGACCTGGAGGCGCTGCCCAAGGGTCCTCGTACCGCCGTACGCGATCTGGAACGCCTGGAGGCGCTGCGGCTGTCGGTCGCCCTCGCCCTGGTCGCCCGGCCGCGGCTGCTCGGGGTCGACGACACCGACCTCAAGCTCTCGGACGGCGAGCGGGACGAGGTCTGGGCCCTGCTCAGGTCTCTCGCCGACGCCGGGACGACGGTCGTGGCGGTGTGCAGCGAGGCCCCCGAGGGCGCCGTCAAGCTGTCCACCCGGCAGAGCACCCGTCAGGAAACCCCTCAGGGCACCCATCAGAGCGAGGACAAGGAGAAGGCCGATGCGCTCGCCGAGACTGGCCGCGCTTGAGCTCCGCCGCTTCGGCCGGGGGAAGCTGCCGCGCGCCGCACTGGTCGCGCTGCTCGTGCTGCCGTTGCTGTACGGCGCGCTGTACCTGTGGTCGTTCTGGGACCCGTACGGCCGGCTGGACCGTATCCCCGTGGCGCTCGTGAACGACGACAGGGGGGCGACCGCCGACGGGAAGAAGGTCACGGCGGGCGACGACATCACGGAGAAGCTGCGCGACAGCAAGACCTTCGACTGGCGCGAGGTGAGCGCCGCCGAGGCCCGCAGGGGCGTCGAGGACGGCACCTACTACCTCTCGCTCACCATGCCCGACGACTTCAGTGAGCGGATCGCCTCCAGCTCCGGGAAGTCCCCGGAGACCGGCGCCCTCCAGGTGCGCACCAACGACGCGAACAACTACATCGTCGGGCAGATCTCCCGGACGGTGTTCAGCGAGGTGCGCCAGGCGGCGTCCACGAAGACGTCGCGGTCCTTCCTGGACAAGATCTTCGTGTCGTTCTCCGACATCCACGGCGAGACCGTGAAGGCCGCGAAGGGCGCCGACAAGCTCAAGGGCGGCATCGGGAAGGCCGAGAAGGGCTCCAAGGATCTCGCCGACGGCCTGAAGGACGCCAAGGACGGCAGCGGGAAGCTGTCCACGGGCCTGAAGAAGCTCCACACGGGCGCGGGCGATCTGGAGGACGGCTCGAAGCAGGTCGCGGAAGGCACGCAGAGGCTCGCCGACAAGGTCAACACGAACGCCGGCAAGGTGGGCCCCTTCCTGAAGGGCAACGAGAAGACCATCGGCGACACGGCCCAGTTCGTGGCCGACACCTCCGGCGCGGTCCGCAAGCACCTGGACACCCTGGCGGAGCGGGCCCCGGCCGCCGCCAAGGACGCCCGTACGGCGTCGGACACGCTGAACGGCACCTACGCCAGGCGCTGCGACGACCCCGTGCTGCCCGACGCCGCCTGCGCCGACCTGAAGAAGGCCAAGGACGCCGCCGCCGACGTGGCCGGCATCGCCGACGACCTCGACACGCTGATCGCCGACCAGAACGGCGATCTGACCAAGCTCGACAAGCACCTCGCCACGCTCCAGAAGCAGTCCCAGGCCCTCGCCGACCGCGCGCCGCACCTCTCCGAGGACCTCGACGACGCCGTCAAGAAGATCAACAAGCTGAACGACGGGGCGGCCGAGGTCGCCGCGGGTGCGAAGAAGCTGCACAAGGGGCTCGGCACGGCCAGGACCGGTGCCACCGACCTGGACAAGGGCGTCGGCGATCTCAAGACCGGCGCGGACGACCTCAACGGCGGCATGTACAAGCTCGTCGGCGGCTCCGGGAAGCTCGCCGGCGGACTGCACGACGGGGCCGAGCAGATCCCCGACTACGGCAAGCAGGACCGCGACCAGCGCACCGAGGTCATGGCCGACCCCGTGCGGCTCGCCTCCCAGGACCTGCACAAGGCGCCCAACTACGGCACCGGCTTCGCCCCGTACTTCATCCCTCTGTCGCTGTGGGTGGGCGCGATGGTGGCGTACATGCTGATCGCGCCCATGAACCGGCGCGCGCTCGCCGCGGGCGCCTCGGCGTGGCGGATCGCGCTGGCCGGCTGGCTGCCGGTGGCGGCGATCGGGGTGCTCCAGACCGTGGCCCTGATGTCGGTGCTGCACTGGGCGGTCGGCCTGGAGATGGCGCGGGCGGCTGGGACGGTGGGCTTCCTGTTCCTGGTGACGGCGTGCTTCGCGGCGATCGTGCAGTGGCTGAACGCGCGCTTCGGGGCGGCGGGCCGGATCCTCGTCCTCGCCCTGCTGATGCTCCAGCTGACGTCGGCGGGCGGCACGTACCCCGTACAGACCAGCCCCGGCTTCTTCAACGCGCTCCACCCCTTCCTGCCGATGAGCTACGTCGTGGAGGCCCTCAGGAGGCTCATCACGGGCGGCGGCCTGGAACCGGTGTGGCACGCGTGCGTGGTGCTGACGGCGTTCACCGCGGGCGCCCTCGCGCTGACCGCCGTGGCGGCCCGGCGCCGCCAGGTGTGGACGCTGGACCGGCTGCACCCGGAGCTGAGCCTGTGAGCCCCATCGTCACCTCTCCCGGAAAGGTTCCTGTGACAATCAGGGCCATGGAAAGCAGCAGTGCAACGTCGGGCGGCAGCACGCGCCGCGAGGCCACCCGGCAGAAGCTCTACGAGGCGGCCGTCACGCTCATCGCCGAGCAGGGCTTCTCCGCCACGACCGTGGACGAGATCGCCGAGCGTGCCGGAGTCGCGAAGGGCACGGTCTACTACAACTTCGCGAGCAAGTCCGTCCTCTTCGAGGAACTGCTGCGGCACGGAGTGGGCCTCCTCACCGCCTCCCTCCGGGACGCGGCCGAGCGGACCGCCCGGGAGGGCGGCACCAAGGTCGACGCCCTGGACGCGATGATCCGCGCGGGTCTGGTCTTCATCGACCGCTACCCGGCCTTCACCCAGCTGTACGTGGCCGAGCTGTGGCGCACCAACCGGACCTGGCAGTCCACGCTGATGGTGGTCCGGCAGCAGGCCGTCGCGGTCGTGGAGGACGCGCTGCGCGAGGGCGTCGCGGGCGGCGAGTTCAGCGAGGAGATCGACGTCCCGCTGACGGCGTCCGCGCTGGTCGGCATGGTCCTGGTGGCCGCGCTCGACTGGAAGTCCTTCCAGCCGGAGCGCTCCCTGGACGACGTCCACGCGGCACTGTCCCGGCTGCTCCAGGGCAGAGTGAGCGGCTGTCGCTGAGGGCGCACCCTGCGCAGACGTGAAAGCGCCGGTCCGCTGTGGCCGCGTCCCCCGCGGGCCACCTCGAACCGGCGCCTTCCCTGCTCCCCCGTTTTCCTGCTCCCCCGTGCGTCCCCCGCAGGACCCCCGTTCGGTCGTCCCCCGGTTCTCCCCCGTGCCTCGCTCCCGCCGACTCGGTCGGCGGAAGGAGCGGATCGCGGGCCGGCCCCGTTCCGGCGCCCCGTGTCGCCGGTGCCGGAGCCGTGCCCCTTTCCGTGTCTCCACTCTCTCGTTCCCGCCGGCCCTCCCCCATCCGCGCGCGTACTCAACTCCCCCACTAGGTACTGGTACTCAGCCCTGCGCACGCGGCACCAGAAGGCGCTGTCAGTGGGGGCCGATAGAGTCCTTGGCATGGCACGGATTGCGGTGATCGGCGCCGGGACGGGCGCGCTGACGGCTGCCGCCCGGCTGGCCGTCGCGGGCCACCGGGTGGTGGTGTACGAGCGGACGGACACGTACGGCGGAGCGCTGCGCCGCTTCGAGCGTGACGGGTTCTCCTTCGACACGGGCCCCGGCCTGCTCCCGCTGCCGGCCGTCTATCGCGATCTGTTCGTCAAGACCGGCAAGGAGCCGCTGGAGGCGTGCGTCGAGCTGGTCCAGGTCGACCCCTCGTCCCGGCACGTGTTCGCGGACGGCACCCGGGTGTCGCTGCCGAACGCCTCGCGCGCGGGTGTCGTCACCGCCCTGGACGAGGGCCTCGGCCCGGGCACCGGGAACCGGTGGGGCGACTTCCTGGTCCGGGCCCGCGAGGCCTGGGACCGGACCCGCCGCCCGCTCCTGGAGGAGCCGCTGTGGCCGAACTGGCAGGTGCTGGCCGAGCGCGAACCCTACCCGGCGGTGCCCCACAAGCGGCTGCTGCGCACCCGCCGGGCCGGCACGCTCGCCGAGATCGGCGCCTGGGAACTGCGTGACCCCCGGCTCGCCGCCCTCCTGGAGAGCCACGCCCTCACCCAGGGCCTGGACCCCCGGATCACCCCGGCGAGCGCGGCCGTACTGCCGTACATGGAGCACGCCTTCGGCGTCTGGTACGTGCGCGGGGGCCTGCGCGAGCTGGCGCGGGCGGTGTACGAGCGGTGCGTGGCGAGAAAGGTCGAGTTCCGTTTCGGCGCCGACGTGACCGGGGTGCTGGAGAAGGACGGGCGGGCGTCGGGGGTGGAACTCGCCGACGGGACGGTCGCGGAGGCGGACTTCGTGGTCGCCGGTGTCACGCCCGGCACACTGGACCGGCTGACGGCGGGGACCGTGCCGCGGGGCGACGGCGAGGTGCCCCCGCAGCCCGCGTCGGCCAGTCGGCTCACGGTGCTGCTGGGCCTGCGCGGGGCCCGCCCCCAGGGCACGGCACACCGCACGGTGGTGCACGCGGCGGACCGGGAGGCCGAGTTGGACGCCCTGTTCGGCACGGCTCCGGCGAACGCGCAGCCCACGGTCACGGTCCTGCGGCCCGACGACCCCGCGCTGGTCCCGGACCGGGATCACGAGGCGGTCACCCTCACGACGGTGGTGCCCGCCCGGCCCGACGAACCCCACAAGCCCTACGAGCCCTACGACGACCTCGCCGACACCATGATCAGCGTCGCCGAACGCGCCATACCCGACCTGCGCGACCGTCTCCTCTGGCACGAGGTGCGTACCCCGGCCGACATCGCCGAGGAGACCGGGGCTGAGGGCGGTGCGGTGCCGGTGCAGGCACTGGCGGCGGCCGACGGGCGGCTGCTGCACCCGTCCAACAGCACGCGCGTGCCCGGCCTGTTCACCGTCGGCGGCTGGGCGCACCCCGGCGGCGGACTGCCGCACGCGGGCATGTCGGGCGCGCTGGTCGCGGGACTGATCGTGGAGGGGCCGGGGTTCCGGGGCTCCCAGTGAGCCCACCGCCCCCGGCGGGATTCAGGCTTCAGAAACGGTACTGCTCGTCGAAGCCGTTGCCCTGCGGCTGCTGCCCGTTGCCCTGGTAGGGGTACGGCTGCTCCGGCGGCAGTTCCTGCCCGTACTCGTCGGTGCGCTGCTGCGGGACCCACACACCGTCGGGCGGGGAATCGCCGCCGTAGGTGCCGGGGTACTGGTCCTGGCCGTAGCCCTGCTGCTGGCCGTAGTACTGCTGGTCGCCGTAGCCGGTGTCGTACGAGGTCCCGCCGTAGGTGGAATTGCCGACGTACGGGTCGGAGTAGGCGGCGTACTGCTGCTGGCCCGTGGCGTCGTAGCCCTGCTGCTGGCCGTAGCCCGAGTAGTCGTAGGCGTAGGACTGGTCGGTGCCCTGGGCCGTGGCGGCGTACTGGTCGTGGGGCGGGGTCTGCTGGTAGCCGGTGTCGCCGTAGACACCGTAGGAGCCGGTGTCGTCCGGGATGGGCTGCGGCTCGTACACATCGGTGGTCTCGGCTGCCGTCGGCTGGACCGGGCGCGCGGGGGTGAAGACGTCGTCGCGGTCGTAGTCGTCGTCGCCCTGACCGTAGGAGGCGGCGTCGTGGCGGTAGTCGCCGCCCTCGTCGCCGTAGCCGCCGCCCGACGCCTCCATGCCGGAGACCTCGAGGGTCGGCTCCTGGCGGCCGCGCTCACCGCGGCGGCGCTTGCTGCCGCCCAGCATCGGGGCGTTCATCGCCCAGCCGGCCGCGAAGCCGCTGCGGAACGACAGGGTGACGTAGGTCTGCCCGACCGCGAAGGCGGCCGCGCCCAGTCCGATCACGACGACCGACGGGATCAGGACACCGACGACGACGCCGAGGAAGCCGGCGAAGGCGAGCAGCCGCCAGCGCAGCCGCGCCTTGTACTGCAGCAGCACCTCGCCCAGCAGCCACAGCGCGACGACGCCGAACGCGATGTAGAGGACCGCCCAGCCCATGTACGCCCCTCTCCCAGTCGCCGCTACGCAGTGTGTCGTATACCGGTGCGAACGGTCTAGGCCTGCGGTGGGTGGTGCAGGCCCAGGTTCTCGTAGATTTCCAGGGTCGCCGTGGAGTTGTTGAGCGTGATGAAGTGCAAGCCGGGCACTCCCTCGGCGAGCAGCCGCGCACAGAACTCCGTGGCGAATTCGATCCCAATGGAGCGTACAGCGGCCGGATCGTCTTTTGCTGTGAGGATCCGCTCTTTCAGGGCGTCCGGGAACACGGCATTGGTGAGGGACGGGATCCGTGCCAGCGACTTCACACTGGCGATCGGCATGATCTCGGGGATGATCGGGGTGTCGCAGCCGGCGGCCGCGACCCGGTCACGCAGCCGCAGGTAGTCCTCCGGCTGGAAGAACATCTGCGTGATCGCGTAGTCCGCGCCCGCGCGGCACTTGTCGACGAAGTGGCGGACGTCGGCGTCCCAGTCGCTGGAGCGCGGGTGCATCGCGGGGAAGGCGGCGACGCCCACGCAGAAGTCGCCGGACGCCTTGATCAGCTCGACCAGTTCGGCGGCGTAGGCGAGGCCGCGGGGGTGCGGCACCCAGTCGCCCATCGGGTCGCCGGGCGGGTCGCCGCGCAGGGCGAGCATGTTGCGGATCCCGGCGTCGGCGTACTGGCCGATGATGTTGCGCAGGTCGGCGACCGAGTGGTCGACGGCCGTGAGGTGCGCGATCGGGGTGAGGGTGGTGTCGGAGGCGATCGCCTCGGTCGCCTTGACCGTGCCCGCACGGGTGGAACCGCCCGCGCCGTAGGTCACGGACACGAAGTCGGGCGCCACCGCCTCGACCCGGCGCAGCGCGTTCCACAGGTTCCGCTCGCCCTTCGGGGTCTTGGGCGCGTAGAACTCGAACGAGTACGTCGTCTTGCCTGACGCGAGCATGTCGCGGACGGTGCGTGCGTGGTCCGACCTGATGGATGCGGTGCCGAGGGCCATACCGGCAGGTTAGCCAGGGGCGGTCGGTCCCCCAACCGGGCATCGATATTTGCCCGATTTGTGTACTTGTTGTCCACCCCTTGGACATCCGGCCGACCGGCGTACTACTTCTCCCGCAGCCTCTTCGCGAACTCGGCGGCCGCCGCGCCCGGGTCGTCTGCCTCGGTGATCGCCCGTACGACGACGACGCGCCGGGCGCCCGCTTCCAGGATCTGGTCGAGGTTGCCGAGGTCGATGCCGCCGATGGCGAACCAGGGGCGCTCGGTGCCGAGGGCGGCGGTGTACCGGACGAGGTCCAGGCCGGGGGCGTGGCGGCCGGGCTTGGTGGGGGTGGGCCAGCACGGGCCGGTGCAGAAGTAGTCCACGCCGTCCTGTGCGGCGGCCGCGGCGGCCTCGGACTCGGCGTGCGTGGACCGGCCGATCAGGACGTCGTCGCCGAGGATCGCGCGGGCTGCCGGGACCGGGAGGTCGCCCTGGCCGAGGTGCAGCACGTCGGAGCCGGCGGCGTGGGCGACGTCCGCGCGGTCGTTGACCGCGAGCAGCTTCCCGTGCCGGGCGCAGGCGTCGGCGAACACGGCCAGCTGCTCCAGCTCCTCGCCCGCCTCCATGCCCTTGTCCCGCAACTGCACGATGTCGACCCCACCGGCCAGCACGGCGTCGAGGAACTCCACGAGGTCGCCCTGCCGCTTGCGGGCGTCGGTGCAGAGGTAGACCCGGGCGTCGGCGAGCTGAGCCCGTGCGGTGGTTTCGGCGGTGTCGGGCATGCGTGTCCCCCTGGGTGTCGGTGGCGTACGGGTGCGGACACCCGTGCCGGTGGCGGTGGCGTACGGATACGAGACGTATCCGAGCCAAGTGCAGGGCGCCCGTGTCGGCGTCCGTGCCGGGCGGGCGGCCGAAGCGCCCTGGCGTACGGGACGCGACCAGGGCGCCGGAGCGCCCCGTGCCGGTGCCGGTAGGGCGGCTGCCAGGCCACTCCGCCGACGAGGTGCTGGGCGGCGGCCCGCCGTCGGTCGCTGCCCGCAGGGACCGACGGCAAGCCCCGGGCGGATCCCGAGTCTGTCACCCGGACCGGGCGGCAGCCCAGCCCCGGCGGTCTGCGGAGAGCCGCCCCGGGCCGGGCAGCCCACGGCCCCCGGTAGGGGTCCGGAACCGCCCGCCCCGGGGTGGCCCACGCCCCGAACCGGGCGCGAGCCACCCCGGGGCCGTGGCCCCACGGGCCGCGGCCCGCACTCCGGGCAGTTGTTCAGGTCCGGCCCCGCTCGCACGGCACCGGACGGTTGTTCCGTCGAGGTCGGTTCAGACCGCGAGCGCCTGGGCGCGGCGCTTCACCTCCGTGCCGCGATTCTCACTCAGTGCCTGCGCCGGGGTGCCGGGCAGGCTCGGGTCGGGGGTGAAGAGCCACTCCAGCATCTCCTCGTCCGTGAAGCCGTCGTCCCGCAGGAGGGTCAGGGTCCCGGACAGGCCCTTGACGACCTTGTCCCCGTCGATGAAGGCGGCGGGGACGTGCAGCGCGCGGTTCTCACCTCGGCGTACGGCGATGAGCTGGCCGTCCTTGACCAGCTGCCGCACACGCGTCACCTCGACACCGAACTGTTCGGCGATGTCGGGGAGGGTGAGCCAGGCGGGGACGAGAGCATCGATCTTTGCGTCAATCTCGGTCACGGAAACCAGCCTGCCATCCCCCACTGACAGTCGGAAGTCAGCCCGGCCCGCCCGGGCGGACAACGCGCTCCTCGACAGCTACGCCGTCGCCGCCTTCAGCGGCCTCGCCGGGTCCTCCAGCAGCACCGGATTCATCGCGGCGCCCGACTCGATCAGGCGACGTCCCTGCGCCAGGTCCCGGGGGCGGCCCACCGCCAGCAGCGCGACCAGGCGGTCGCCGCGGAGCCAGCAGACCGTCCAGGCCGGCCCGGCCGGGTCGCCCCGCCACAGGGTCGTGTCGGCGCCCGCGTGATGCCCGGCGTACTGCACGAACCGCCCGAACTGCTCGGACCAGAAGTACGGCACCGGGTCGTACACCGCCGGGGCCTCCCCCGAGGCCCGGCCGACGATGTTCAGGGCCACCGTGCGCGGCCCCTGGAGGGCGTTGTCCCAGTGGTGCACCAGCAGGCGCTCGCCGTACCGCCCCGAGGGGAAGGAGGCGCAGTCGCCGACCGCGTACACGTCCGGCACCGACGTACGCAGGTGCTGGTCGGACACGATCTCGCCCTGGGCACCGAGCTCCACTCCGGAGCCGGCCAGCCACGCCGTGGCGGGGCGGGCGCCGATGCCGACCACGACCGCGCCCGCCGGCAGCCGCGTGCCGTCGTCGAGGAGCACCGCCCCGGGCTCGACGCGCTCCACGCGCGCGTGCGTGCGCAGCACCGCCCCCGCGTCGGCGTACCAGCCGGCCATCGGGGCCGCGACCTCGGCGGGCAGTGCCCCGGCGAGCGGCCGTTCGGCGGCCTCCACGACGGTCACCGCGCAGCCCGCCTCGCGCGCGGCGGTGGCGAACTCCGCGCCGATCCAGCCCGCGCCGACGACCACGATGTCGTGCTTGCGGGCCAGCACGGGCCGCAGCCGCTCGGCGTCGTCCAGGGTGCGCAGCAGATGCACGCCCGGCACGCCCTCCGCGCCGGGCAGCCGGACCGGTTCGGCGCCGGTCGCGACGACGAGGGCGTCGTACGGCACGGGCCCGTCCTCGGTGTCCAGCTCGTGATCGCCGGGGCGCAGGCCCAGCACCTCGCAGCCGAGTCGAAGTTCGATGCCGAGGGCCTCGAAGTCGAGGTCGAAGGCGGAGCCCTCGGCCTTGCCGAGCAGGACGGCCTTGGACAACGGGGGCCGGTCGTACGGCTGGTGGGGTTCGGCGCCGATGAGGATCACGGTGCCGGTGAATCCCTGCTCCCGCAGGGCGACCGCGGTCTGCACACCGGCCATGCCCGCACCCGCCACGACCACGCGCCGCGGCGCTGACGGACCTGGTTCCTGTGTCTGCTCGCTCACCTGATCACCATAGACACCTGACGTTTCGTCAGTCAGTGCTCATGCGCAGTGACCTGCTCCACAATGCTCGTCCCGCTGCCCTGCTGGGACTCCCACTCCCACGTCTCCTCCAGCCGCACCCGCCCGTCGGGCAGCTCCACGACCGTCGACACACAGTGCCCGGAGGAGGTGGTTCCGTCCTGCTTGAGCTGTACGTACCGGAAGTCCAGCCTGTCGCCTTCCCGGGTACCCACGAGGTGGCCGCGTACGACGTCGCCGCCCGTGTACTCGGCCCAGATCTCGCCGTCCTTCTCGTGGTACGTGAACCGGGTGCGGGTCCCCACCTGGCCCGGCGCCTGGTCGGCGACCGGGGCGAGGAGAAGACCGTCGAGGGATCGGGCCATGGACGGAGGCTCCCTTACTGCGACATACGGCATCGGGCTAGGGTGGCCAACCTAGAGCACTCGCGGGAGCCCGGACGCACTGGGCTGAGAGGGAGGCTGGCGGCCTCCGACCGTACGAACCTGATCCGGGTCATGCCGGCGAAGGGAGGGGCTGGACGCCCATGTCGCGAACGTCAGACGTCCTCGTCATCGGGGGCGGCATCGTCGGCCTGGTCACCGCGTGGCGGGCCGCACAACGCGGGCTCGCCACGGCCGTGGTGGACCCCGAGCCGGGCGGCGGGGCCGCACAGGTGGCGGCCGGCATGCTGGCCGCCGTCACGGAACTGCACTACGGCGAGCAGACCCTGCTCGGGCTGAACCTCGCCTCCGCCCGGCGCTACCCGGACTTCGCCGCCGAGCTCACCGAGCTGACCGGCCACGACCTCGGCTATCGCCGCTGCGGCACGCTCGCCGTGGCCCTGGACGCCGACGACCGGGCCCACCTGCGTGAACTGCACGCCCTGCAGCAGCGGTCCGGCCTGGAGTCGCAGTGGCTGTCGGGGCGGGAGTGCCGTCGCCTGGAGCCGATGCTCGCGCCGGGCGTGCGCGGCGGGCTGCGGGTCGACGGCGACCACCAGATCGACCCGCGGCGGCTGTCCGGGGCGCTGGTGACGGCGTGCGAGCGGGCGGGGGTGGTCTTCCACCGGGCGTGGGCGGAGCGGCTCACCGTCGTACGGGACCGGGCCACGGGCGTCGTCACGGCCGACGGGACCGCGCTGGACGCGGGCCAGGTGGTGCTGGCCGGGGGCAGCCTCAGCGGGCGGCTCGCGGGCGTCCCCGGGGACGTGCTGCCGCCCGTGCGACCGGTGAAGGGGCAGGTCGTACGGCTGGCCATGCCCGAGCGGCACGGGCCCTTCCTGAGCCGGACGGTGCGCGCGGTCGTGCGCGGCAGCCATGTCTACCTGGTGCCGCGCGAGAGCGGCGAGCTGGTCATCGGGGCGACCAGCGAGGAGCTGGGCTGGGACACCACCGTGACCGCGGGCGGCGTGTACGAGCTGCTGCGCGACGCGCACGAGCTGGTCCCGGGCATCACCGAGCTGCCGTTCACGGAGACCCGGGCGGGACTGCGGCCCGGTTCCCCCGACAACGCGCCGCTGCTCGGCCCGACCGGACTGGAGGGCCTGCTGCTGGCCACGGGGCACTACCGCAACGGTGTCCTGCTCACGCCGGTGACCGGCGAGGCCATGGCGCACGTCCTGGCTACGGGCGAACTCCCCGAGGAGGCCCGTCCCTTCACCCCGAAGCGCTTCAGTACCGTCACCGCACTCACGGAGCAGCCCGTATGAACATCTCCGTCAACGGGGAGCCCCGCGACGTCCGGCCCGGCACGGCTCTCGACACCGTCGTGAGGTCGCTCACCGTCTCACCCTCCGGAGTGGCCGCCGCCCTCAACGAAACCGTCGTCCCGCGCGCACAGTGGCCGTCCACTCCCCTGGCAGAGGGGGACCGCGTGGAAGTCCTCACCGCCGTCCAAGGAGGCTGACCATGGCCGACGATCCGTTTGTCCTCGGTGGTACGTCCTTCACGTCCCGCCTGATCATGGGTACGGGCGGGGCGCCCAGCCTCGACGTGCTGGAGCGTTCGCTCGTCGCGTCCGGGACGGAGCTGACGACGGTCGCGATGCGCCGGGTGAACCCCTCGGTGCACGGTTCCGTGCTGTCCGTCCTGGACCGGCTCGGCATCCGGGTGCTGCCCAACACGGCGGGCTGTTTCACCGCCGGAGAGGCCGTCCTCACGGCCCGTCTCGCGCGTGAGGCCCTCGGCACCGACCTGGTCAAGCTGGAGGTCATCGCCGACGAGCGCACGCTGCTGCCGGATCCGATCGAGACGCTGGAGGCGGCCGAGACGCTGGTCGACGACGGGTTCACGGTGCTGCCGTACACCAATGACGACCCCGTGCTGGCCCGCAAGCTGGAGGACGCCGGCTGCGCGGCGATCATGCCGCTCGGCTCACCGATCGGTTCCGGGCTCGGCATCCGCAACCCGCACAACTTCCAGCTGATCGTCGAGCACGCGCGCGTGCCGGTGATCCTGGACGCCGGGGCGGGTACCGCGTCGGACGCGGCGCTGGCGATGGAGCTGGGCTGCGCGGGTGTGATGCTCGCCTCGGCGGTGACGCGGGCGCAGGAGCCGGTCCTGATGGCCGACGCGATGCGGCATGCCGTGGAGGCGGGGCGGCTGGCGTACCGGGCCGGGCGCATTCCGCGGCGGCATTTCGCGGAGGCGTCGTCTCCGACCGAGGGCGTGGCCGTACTGGATCCGGAGCGGCCCGCTTTCCGGTGAGCGGTGGCGGCGGGCCGGGACACACGTCACAGGTCAGCTGCAGTCCCGCCCCGAAAACAGCCGGGGCGGCGGGCTGTCGGTCGTGGCTCGTACACTCGCCTGCGTGGACACGACCCTTCAGGACCCCTTGGTCGGGCAGGTGCTCGACGGCCGGTATCGCATCGACGCGCGAATCGCCGTCGGCGGGATGGCGACGGTCTACCGGGCTGTGGACACCCGGCTGGACCGCGTTCTCGCGCTCAAGGTGATGCACCCCTCGCTCGCCGTCGACGGCTCGTTCGTCGAGCGGTTCATCCGCGAGGCGAAGTCCGTCGCCCGACTGGCCCATCCGAACGTGGTGCAGGTCTTCGACCAGGGCACCGACGGCAGTTACGTCTATCTCGCCATGGAGTACGTCGCGGGCTGCACCCTGCGGGACGTGCTGCGCGAGCGCGGGGCCCTGCAGCCGCGCGCCGCCCTGGACATCCTGGAGCCGGTGCTGGCCGCGCTGGGCGCCGCCCACCGCGCCGGATTCGTGCACCGGGACATGAAGCCCGAGAACGTCCTGATAGGGGACGACGGCCGGGTGAAGGTCGCCGACTTCGGACTCGTACGGGCCGTGGACACGGTGACGAACACCACAGGGACCGTGCTCGGCACGGTCGCGTACCTCGCGCCCGAGCAGATAGAGAACGGCACCGCGGACCCCCGCGTCGACGTGTACGCGTGCGGGGTGATGCTGTACGAGATGCTGACCGGCGACAAGCCGCACGACGGGGACTCCCCGGCCGTGATCCTTTACAAGCACCTGCACGAGGACGTCCCGCCGCCGTCGGCCGCCGTGCCCGGTCTGGCCTACGAGCTGGACGAGATGGTGGCCTCGGCGACCGCCCGCACCCCGGACGTCCGCCCGCACGACGCGGTGGCGCTGCTCGCGCAGGTCCGCGACGGGCGCGCCGGGCTGAGCGCGGAGCAGCTGGACGTGGTGCCGCCGCAGGCGCTCACCGCCGAGCACGACGGCGCCGACGACCGTACGAGCGTGATCCCGCGCGCGCTCGCCATGGTGCGCCCGCTGCCGGTCAACGAGGACGACGAGACGTCCGAGGCGGCGCTCAACCGCACCAGCCGTTTCGAGTCCCCGCCGCCCCCGCCGTCCCGGCGCCGCCCGGGGTCCCGGCGCGGCCCGCTGGCGATCGTCGTCGCCGTTCTGCTCGTACTGGGCCTCGGCGCCGGCATCTGGTACATCAACTCGGGCCAGTTCACCGAGGTCCCCCCGCTGCTGGCCAAGACCCAGTCCCAGGCCGAGAGCCGGCTGGAGGACGCCGGGCTGGATCTCGGCAAGGTCGAGCACGCCTACAGCGACACCGTGGAGCGGGGTCAGATCATCAGCTCCGACCCGAAGCCCGGGACGCGCATCCGCGGCAGCGACTCGGTGAGCATCACCGTCTCCGACGGCCCCGAGACGGTGCGGGTGCCCGCCCTCGAGGGCCAGAAGCTGGCCAAGGCGCGGGCCCAGCTGAAGGAGGACGGTCTTGAGCCGGGCATGGTCACCCGGGAGTTCAGCGAGGACGTGCCGAAGGGCTCGGTGATCTCCGCGCGGCCCGCTGACGGCACGAAGGTGCGCGCGGGCACGGCCGTCGCGCTCGTCGTCAGCAAGGGCAGCCCCATCGACATCCCCGACGTCACCGGCGCGGACGAAGCCGATGCCCGGGCGCAGCTGCAGGACGCCGGGCTCAAGGTCAAGATCGCCACCGAGCGCGTCAACTCCTCCGAGTTCGACAAGGGCCAGGTCGCCAAGCAGAGCCCGAACGCCGGCGGCCGTGCGGCAGAGGGCGACACGGTGACGCTGACGCTCTCCAAGGGCCCCGAGATGATCGAGGTGCCGGACGTGGTCGGCCAGAACGTCGACGACGCCACGCAAGCACTGGAGAGCGCCGGGTTCCAGGTCGACGAGGACCGCGGTCTGCTCGGCCTGTTCGGCGACGAGGTCAAGGGACAGTCCGTCGAGGGCGGCGAGACCGCGCCCAAGGGTTCGACGATCACCATCAAGATCAGGTGACCGAGCACGGGCCGGGAGCCCGTGGACGGAGCGGGGCCGGCCGCATGACACCCTGAACGGGTGAACAATCAGCTGTCCGGCCCCTCCCGCAACCCGGTGGGCGGCCACATCCCCGTGGCCGGTGGGCTGCACTCCGTCGGTCTGTCGTACGCCCGTGATCTGAGGGCGGAGACCGTCCAGGTCTTCGTCGCCAACCCGCGCGGCTGGGCCACACCGACCGGGAACCCCCGGCAGGACGAGGCGTTCCGCGCGGCGTGCGAGGCCGAGTCGATCCCGGCGTACGTCCACGCTCCCTACCTGATCAACTTCGGCTCGCACACCGAGGCGACCGTGGAGAAGTCGGTGGAGTCGCTGCGGCACTCGCTGCGCCGCGGGCGGGAGATCGGGGCGCTGGGCGTGGTCGTGCACACCGGCAGCGCGACCGGGGGCCGGGAGCGGTCCGTGGCGCTGAAGCAGGTGCGGGAGCGGCTGCTGCCGCTGCTCGACGAGCTGACCCATGACGACGACCCGTATCTGCTGCTGGAGTCGACCGCCGGCCAGGGCGCCTCGCTGTGCTCGCGGACCTGGGACTTCGGCCCGTACTTCGAGGCGCTGGACGCCCACCCGATGCTCGGCGTGTGCCTGGACACCTGCCACATCTTCGCCGCGGGGCACGACCTGACCGGCCCGAGCGGCATGCACCAGACGCTGGACCTGCTGGTGGACACCGTCGGCGAGGGCCGGCTGAAGCTGATCCACGCCAACGACTCCAAGGACGTGGTGGGCGCGCACAAGGACCGGCACGAGAACATCGGCGTGGGCCACATCGGCGAGGACCCCTTCCGGGCCCTGATGACGCACCCCGCGACCGAGGGCGTGCCGCTGATCATCGAGACGCCGGGCGGCAAGGAGGGGCACGCGGCGGACGTGGAGCGGCTGAAGAAGCTGCGCGACTGCTGACGATGTCAGAGGTCGGGGCCGTCCCCGGGCCCCTCCTGGTACGAGTAGCGCTGCTCCTGCCACGGGTCACCGAGGTTGTGGTAGCCGCGCTCCTCCCAGAAACCGCGCCGGTCGGCGGTCATGTACTCCACGCCGCGCACCCACTTGGGGCCCTTCCAGGCGTAGAGGTGGGGCACGATCAGGCGCAGCGGGAAGCCGTGCTCGGCGGTGAGGAGTTCGCCGTCCTTGTGGGTGGCGAACAGGGCCTGCTCGGAGGCGAAGTCGGACAGCCGGAGGTTGGAGCTGAATCCGTACTCGGCCCACACCATCACATGGGTGACGTCGTCCGCGGGCGGAGCGATGTCGAGGAGGGTGCGCGCGGGGACCCCGCCCCACTCGGCGCCCAGCATGCTGAACTTCGTGACGCAGTGCAGATCGGCCACGACGGTGGTGTACGGCAGGGCCGTGAACTCCTCGTGGGTCCAGCAGTGCTTGCCGCCGCCGGCGGTGGCGCCGAAGACCCTGAACTCCCAGCGCTCGGGCCGGAACTTGGGGACGGGCCCGTAGTGCGTGACCGGCCAGCCGCGCTGCAATCGCTGTCCCGGCGGAAGCCCGGGCTGCGTCGCTCCCGCTGAATCGCGCCCTTCTCCCGATTCACGTCCCACCGGCTGACCCATGTGTCCATCCTGACAGACCTCGGGTCATGCCCCCGACCCGGGCCATTCCAAATCGGGGCATTCCGAACTAAGCATGCCCTTACTTACTAAGTGAAGACTTACTGGACGATCTTCTTCCGCGGTGGAATCATGCGGCGCAACCTGCCAGTTCTTACGCGTGGAAGGAGCCTCTGCGATGCAGGGCGACCCCGAGGTCCTCGAATTCCTGAACGAGCAGTTGACCGGCGAGCTGACGGCGATCAACCAGTACTGGCTGCACTACCGGATCCAGGACAACAAAGGCTGGACCAAGCTCGCCAAGTACACGCGTGAAGAGTCCATCGATGAGATGAAGCACGCGGACAAGATCACCGAGCGCATCCTCATGCTGGACGGCCTGCCCAACTACCAGCGGCTCTTCCATGTCCGGGTGGGCCAGACGGTCACCGAGATGTTCCAGGCCGACCGGCAGGTCGAGGTCGAGGCGATCGACCGTCTCAAGCGGGGTATCGAGGTGATGCGCACCAAGGGCGACATCACGTCCGCGAACCTCTTCGAGTCGATCCTCGAGGACGAGGAGCACCACATCGACTATCTGGACACGCAGCTCGAACTCATCGAGAAGCTCGGCGAGGCGCTGTACATCGCGCAGCAGATCGAGCAGCCGAGCTAGGCAGTGTCCGGCCTGGGGCCTGCCTAGGCGGCGTCTTCCAGCTCCGAGAGCACCGGCTCGCCCTGGTCGGCCAGGTCGCGGCGAGGGCACGCTCCCCTGCCGAGGAGCGCCTGGATACGTCGTACGCACGACCCGCAGTCCGTGCCCGCCTTGCAGGCGGAGGCTATCTGGCGGGGGGTGCAGGCGCCGCTGTCCGCGTGCTGTTTGACCTGCTGCTCGGTGATCCCGAAGCAACTGCAGATGTACACGCGGCTCACCTCCCGGCGGGGTCTCGTTTCCTGGTGCCGTCCCGTTGATCGGTGAGGCTAACCTAACCTTACCCGCCGGGTGAGAGCCACAAAAGTGGAGAGGGGCGCGGATCGTGTGATCCGCGCCCCAGTCCATGTCCGGGTAACAGGCGATCCCGTTACTGGTCCCTGTACATCTCGGCCACGAGGAACGCCAGGTCGAGCGACTGGCTGCGGTTGAGCCGCGGGTCGCAGGCCGTCTCGTAGCGCTGGTGCAGATCGTCGACGAAGATCTCGTCGCCGCCGCCCACGCACTCGGTGACGTCGTCGCCGGTCAGCTCCACGTGGATGCCGCCCGGGTGGGTGCCGAGCGCCTTGTGGACCTCGAAGAAGCCCTTGACCTCGTCGAGCACGTCGTCGAAGCGGCGGGTCTTGTGCCCGGAGGCCGCCTCGAAGGTGTTGCCGTGCATCGGGTCGGTCACCCAGGCCACGGTGGCGCCCGAGGCGGTGACCTTCTCGACCAGCTCGGGGAGCTTGTCCCTGACCTTGTCGGCGCCCATGCGGACGATGAAGGTCAGCCGGCCCGGCTCACGCTCCGGGTCGAGGCGCTCGATGTACTGCAGCGCGTCCTCGGCCGTGGTCGTCGGGCCCAGCTTGATGCCGATCGGGTTGCGGATCTTCGAGGCGAACTCGACATGCGCGTGGTCCAGCTGCCGGGTGCGCTCACCGATCCACACCATGTGCCCGGAGACGTCGTACAGCTGCCCGGTGCGCGAGTCGACCCGGGTCAGGGCGGACTCGTAGTCGAGCAGCAGCGCCTCGTGCGAGGCGTAGAACTCGACCGTCTTGAACTCCTCCGGGTCGGCCCCGCAGGCGTGCATGAAGTTCAGCGCGTTGTCGATCTCGCGCGCCAGCTGCTCGTAGCGCTGTCCCGAGGGGGACGACTTCACGAAGTCCTGGTTCCAGGCGTGCACCTGGCGCAGGTCGGCGTAGCCGCCGGTGGTGAAGGCGCGCACCAGGTTCAGCGTGGAGGCGGACGCGTGGTACATCCGCTTCAGGCGCTCGGGGTCCGGGATGCGGGCGGCCTCGTTGAAGTCGAAGCCGTTGACCGAGTCGCCGCGGTAGGTCGGCAGGGTCACGCCGTCGCGGGTCTCGGTGCCCTTGGAGCGCGGCTTGGAGTACTGGCCGGCGATGCGGCCGACCTTCACCACGGGCACGGACGCGGCGTACGTGAGCACGGCGCCCATCTGGAGCAGCGTCTTCAGCTTGTTGCGGATGTGGTCGGCCGACACGGCGTCGAAGGCCTCGGCGCAGTCGCCGCCCTGGAGGAGGAACGCCTCTCCCTTGGCGACGGACGCCATCCGGGCGCGCAGCTGGTCGCACTCGCCCGCGAAGACGAGCGGCGGATACGACTCGAGGTCCGCAACGACTGCGCGCAGAGCCTCGGTGTCGGGGTACTCGGGCTGCTGCGCCGCGGGCAGGTCTCGCCAGGTGTTGCCAGCACTCGCGCTGGTCTTAGCGTTCACGGTCACGACCTCAACATTACGGGGTCGTGTCGGGCGTCCTGACCCATGCCCAGCAATTGAGACACCGAGTACACCCCTCGGACATGGGGTAAGGTGCGTCGCATGTTCGCGCATTCGATCCAGACCTGGTGGTGGACCGCTCATCCGGCGGCCCACTGACTGCGCGTACGACTGACTTCGCGAAGGCCGCCCGAGGGGCGGCCTTCGGCGTTTCCGGGGTCCGTTCCTCACCGACATCGATCGACATCGACGGAAGAGGAACCATGGACCTGGCACAGCTCCTTCACGATCCGCGCCCCTTCGCGCTGCTGCGCCGCCGCACCCCGGGCCAGGACCGCGAGCAGGTCGAGGTCCTGATCGGCCCGGTCGCCACGTACGACCGTCTCGCCGATCTCCCCGACGAGGGCCTCGCGCTCGTCCCTTTCCGGCAGATCCGCGAGCGCGGCTTCGACGTCCGCGACGACGGCACGCCCCTGGTGGTGCTGACGCCCGAGGACTCGTACGAGATCCCGCTGGCCGACGCCCTGGACCAGCTCCCGGGGCATGACGTGCGGGTCGAGGGCGGCGGCTTCGACGTCGGCGACGGGGAGTACGCGGAGATCGTCGGGCGTGTGCTGCGGGAGGAGATCGGGCGGGGCGAGGGCGCCAACTTCGTGATCCGGCGGACGTACGAGGGCGAGATTCCCGGGTTCTGCCGGGCCGACGCGCTGGCGCTGTTCCGGCGGCTGCTGGAGGGCGAGCGGGGCGCGTACTGGACGTTCGTCGTGCACACCGGAAATCAAGAAGGGCCCGAAGGGCCTTCCTCGGAAGGGCGGGGGCGGGAGACGGGTGGGCGGACGCTGGTCGGGGCGAGCCCGGAGGTGCACGTCCGGATGTCCGGCGGCACGGTCGTCATGAACCCGATCAGCGGCACCTACCGCTACCCCGCCGAGGGGCCGACCCCCGAGCATCTGCTCGGCTTCCTCGCCGACGGCAAGGAGATCGAGGAGCTGTCGATGGTCGTCGACGAGGAGCTCAAGATGATGTGCACCGTCGGCGACATGGGCGGGGTCGTGGTCGGGCCGCGGCTGAAGGAGATGGCGCACCTCGCGCACACCGAGTACGAGCTGCGCGGGAAGTCCTCGCTGGATGTACGGGAGGTGCTGAGGGAGACCATGTTCGCGGCGACCGTCACCGGCTCGCCGGTGCAGAACGCCTGCCGGGTGATCGAGCGGCACGAGGTCGGGGGGCGTGGCTACTACGCCGGGGCGCTGGCCCTGCTCGGGCGGGATTCCGGCGGGGCGCAGACCCTCGACTCCCCCATCCTCATCCGTACCGCCGACATCGACGCGGACGGCGGGCTGCGGGTGCCGGTGGGTGCCACGCTCGTGCGCGGGTCGGACCCGGAGAGTGAGGTCGCGGAGACGCACGCGAAGGCGGCGGGCGTGCTGACGGCCCTGGGCGTACGTCCGGGCAGGCCGCGTGCGGAGTCCGCGCGGCCGAAGCTCGCCGACGATCCACGCGTGCGTGCCGCGCTCGACGGGCGCCGGGCGTCGCTGGCGCCGTTCTGGCTGCGGATGCAGGAGCGGTCCGAGGGGCTCGCCGGACACGCCCTGGTCGTCGACGGCGAGGACACTTTCACGGCGATGCTCGCGCATGTGCTGCGGTCCAACGGTCTGGAGGTGACCGTCCGGCGGTACGACGAGGCGGGGCTGCGGGAGGCGGTGCTCGCGCACGAGGGGCCGGTGGTGCTCGGCCCGGGTCCCGGGGACCCCGCCGATCTCACCGACCCCAAGATGCGGATCCTGCGGAACCTCACGGCGGAGGTCGTCCGCAGCCATCCGCACGGCGTGCTCGGTGTCTGCCTCGGGCACGAGCTGATCGCGGCCGAGCTGGGGCTGGAGATCGTGCGGAAGGACGTGCCGTACCAGGGCGCGCAGACGGAGATCGAGCTGTTCGGGCGGCGTGAGACCGTCGGCTTCTACAACAGCTTCGTGGCGCGCTGCGACGAAGAGGCCCACCAGGAGCTGGCCGCGCACGGCGTCGAGGTCAGCCGGGCCGCGAACGGCGAGGTGCACGCGATGCGCGGGCCCGGGTTCGCCGGTGTGCAGTTCCATCCGGAGTCGGTCCTGACGCTGAACGGCGCGGCGGTCGTGCGGGAGCTGGTGGGGCAGCTGCGCAACACGACCGTGTAGCCGTCCGGGGGCCGGCGCCCCCGGACGTCCGTGTCCCGGTCAGCCGAAGAAGACGCCGACCTCCTCGTACAGCGTGGGGTCCACCGTCTTCAGGCGGGCCGTCGCGTCGGCGATCGGGACCCGGACGATGTCGGTGCCGCGCAGGGCGACCATCGTGCCGAAGTCGCCGTCGCGGACGCAGTCGATGGCGTGCAGGCCGAAGCGGGTGGCGAGCCAGCGGTCGAAGGCGCTGGGGGTGCCGCCGCGCTGGACGTGGCCCAGGACCGTGGTGCGGGCCTCCTTGCCTGTGCGCTTCTCGATCTGCTTGGCCAGCCACTCGCCGACGCCGGAGAGGCGGACGTGCCCGAAGGAGTCCAGCGACTGGTCCTTGAGGACCATGTCGCCGTCCTTCGGCATCGCCCCTTCGGCGATGACGACGATCGGCGCGTAGGACGCCTTGAAGCGGGACGTCACCCAGGCGCAGACCTGCTCGACGTCGAAGCGCTGCTCGGGGATGAGGATGGCGTTCGCGCCGCCGGCCAGGCCCGAGTGGAGGGCGATCCAGCCGGCGTGCCGGCCCATCACCTCGACGACCAGGACCCGCATATGGGACTCGGCGGTGGTGTGCAGCCGGTCGATCGCCTCGGTCGCGATGCCGACCGCGGTGTCGAAGCCGAAGGTGTAGTCGGTGGCGGACAGGTCGTTGTCGATGGTCTTCGGGACGCCGACGCAGGGCACGCCGTGCTCGTCGGACAGCCGGGCGGCCACGCCCAGGGTGTCCTCGCCGCCGATGGCGATGAGCGCCTCGACCTCCATCGCGGCGAGGTTCTCCTTGATACGGCGAATGCCGTCCTCCTCCTTGAGCGGGTTGGTCCGCGAGGAGCCGAGGACGGTGCCGCCGCGGGGCAGGATGCCGCGCACGGCGGGGATGTCGAGACGGACGGTGTCGCCTTCCAGGGGACCGCGCCAGCCGTCCCGGAAGCCGGTGAAGTCGTAGCCGTACTCCTGCACGCCCTTGCGGACGATCGCCCGGATGACGGCGTTGAGCCCGGGGCAGTCGCCGCCTCCGGTCAGTACTCCGACCCGCATGGAATGTCCCTTCGCAGCAGGTGCCTGACGAAGGGTCAGTGTGGCGCGGGTCTCACTCGTCGTCGAGGCCGCGTTCTATCGCGTACCTGACCAGCTCCACGCGGTTGTGCAACTGGAGCTTGCCGAGGGTGTTCTGGACGTGGTTCTGCACCGTGCGGTGGGAGATGACCAGGCGTTCGGCGATCTGCTTGTAGCTCAGGCCCTTGGCGACCAGGCGCAGCACCTCGGTCTCGCGGTCGGTGAGCCGGGGCGCCTTCGGTTCGTCGGTGTCCTGGGCGGGGGCGGGTTCGGAGGCCAGGCGGCGGTACTCGCCGAGGACCAGTCCGGCGAGGCCGGGGGTGAAGACCGGGTCGCCGACGGCCGTGCGGCGCACCGCGTCCTGGAGTTCCCCGGTGGAGGCCGACTTCAGCAGATAGCCGGTCGCGCCGGACTTCACGGCCTCCAGGACGTCGGCGTGCTCACCGCTGGCGGACAGCACGAGGACGCGCAGCGCGGGGTTGGCGGCGACGACCTCCTTGCAGACCTGGACGCCGGGCTTGGCGGGCAGGTTCAGGTCCAGCACGAGGACGTCGGGTGCGGCGGCCTTGGCGCGGCGCACGGCCTGGTCGCCGTCGCTCGCGGTGGCGACCACCTCGAAGCCCGACTCGGCCAGGTCACGGGCGACGGCGTCGCGCCACATGGGGTGGTCGTCGACCACCATGACCTTGATCGGGTCCCGCCGGTCCGCACTGCTCTCCGTCATCGCTGCTCCGCCTTCCCCCGTGCGTCCGTCACGTCCTTCGGTACCTTCAGCTCGACCTCCGTGCCCTGGCCCGGCACCGAGATCAGTTCCGCGCTGCCGCCGAGGTCGCGCAGCCGGCCGCGGATCGACAGGGCGACGCCGAGCCGCCCCTCGCCCTCGGCCTGGGCCAGCCGGCCCTGCGGGATGCCGGGTCCGTCGTCCCGGACGGTGACGATCACCTCGTCCGGCTCGTCCTCGACCAGGATCCACGCGCGCGCCTGCTCCCCGGCGTGCCTGCGGACATTGTCCAGGGCGGCCCCGACGGCCGCGGCCACCTCGCGGGCGGCGACCGGGGCCAGCGGCACGGGCGCGCCGGGCTCGGCGAGGCTGACCTTGGCCCCTGCGTAGGGCGCGAGCAGGGCGCGCAGGTCGACAGGGCCGCTCTGCCGCGGCTCCTCGTCGACGGACCGGACGACCGCGCCCTCGGCGGCGTCCTCCGAGACCCGGGAGACGGGCACGAGCCCGCCGGAGACCAGGGTGCGCAGGGCGACCTCCTGCTCGCCGGCCATCCGGCCCAGCTCGGCCGCCTCGCCGCCGATCACCGCCCCGCGCCGCTGCACCATCGCCAGAACCTGGAGCACGCTGTCGTGGATGTCGCGGGCGAGCCGCTCCCGCTCCCTGGTGGCGGCCTCGATCTCCAGGGCGCGGGCGAGGGTGCGCTCTGAGGCGCGGGCGACCTCGACGACGTAGCCGATGGCGATGGAGGCGATGCAGACGAGGATGACGTTGTGGACGGTGTCGCGGGCCGGGGTGCCGCGTTCGACCAGGTTGGCGACGGCCACGAGGCCGGAGGCGAGGGCCGCCCAGCGCCAGCCGCCCTTGACGGCGAAGGCGAGGACCGCTCCGGCGGTCCAGATCGACGGCAGGGTCGGGCCACCGGCCTGGACCCGCTCGTGGGCGTCGGCGACGGGCGTGAGCAGGATGCCGGCGATCGCGATGGTGAGGTCGGCGGCGAGGAACCGCTTGGTGCAGCCGGCGGCGTTCGCGACCCGGGGCAGGGTGGCCAGGGTCCACACGCCCAGCACGGCGTAGTAGGCGACGGCGATCCAGGGGCGGGCGAACTCTTCGTAGGCGGTGGCGAACAGGCCGACCGCGTACAGCATCGTGAGCACCCGGTAGCCGGACAACGCACGCCACAGCGGCTGCTCGACCGACATCCTCATGACGCGCTCGCGCTTGGCCATCTCCCCGCCCCCCGGCTTCGAGCCCCGACTAGGGCTCGGTCCGCCGCTGCTCCGTCCGGTCCTTCTCGGCCTGGTCCTTGTCGGCCTGGTCCTTCTCGGCCTGGTCCCGCTCGGCCTTTTCCTTCGCGGCCTGTTCCTTCTCCGCCCGCGCGAGTGCGGCCTTCGCCGCCTTCTCGGCTTCCTTGTCCGCCTTCGCCGCGTCCGCGATCTGCCGCTTCATGGCCGTCGCGTACATGTCGACGTACTCCTGGCCGGAGAGCTTCATGATCTCGTACATGACCTCGTCGGTCACCGCGCGCAGCACGAAACGGTCGTGCTCCATGCCCTGGTAGCGGCTGAAGTCCAGGGGCTTGCCGATCCGGATCCCCGGGCGCATCAGCTTCGGCATGACCTTGCCGGGCGGCTGGATCTTCTCCGTGTCGATCATCGCGACGGGGAGGACGGGGGCGCCGGTGGCGAGGGCCACGCGCGCGAGGCCGCCCGGCTTGCCCCGGTAGAGCCGCCCGTCGGGCGAGCGCGTGCCCTCCGGGTAGATACCGAACAGCTCGCCGCGCTCCAGCACCTCTATGCCGCTCTTGATCGCGGCCTCACCCGCGCCGCGCGCACCGGAGCGGTCCACGGGCAGCTGGCCGACGCCCTTGAAGAAGGCGGCCGTCATCCGGCCCTTCACCCCGGGCGTGGTGAAGTACTCCGCCTTCGCGATGAACGTGACCTTGCGGTCCAGGACCGCGGGCAGGAAGAACGAGTCCGAGAAGGACAGGTGGTTGCTCGCCAGGATCGCGGCGCCCTCTGCGGGAACGTTCTCCAGGCCTTCCACCCAGGGCCTGAAGGCGACCTTCAGCGGTCCCCCAACAGCGACCTTCATCGCGCCGTACAACAACCGAGTGCCTCCTGTATGTGTCGGTCAGACCTTAACCCGGAGTGCTGTCAAAGGCGCCGACGGCCCTGGTCGGTGTCAGTGCGGTCGCGTACGGTGAAGGTCCCGCGAACGACGTGCGACCCCTTCCATGACGTTCCGTGACATCCCGTGATCGTGTCAGTCCCTTCTCACGACCAGGAGGCCGAAGGTGCCGGTCCTTTCCGGAGCCGAGCCGTTTCGCCACGAGGGCGGGGAGGTCGCCGTCCTCCTCTGCCACGGTTTCACCGGATCACCGCAGTCGCTGCGCCCCTGGGCGGAGCACCTCGCCGAGCGCGGCCTGACCGTCTCCCTGCCACTGCTGCCCGGGCACGGCACCCGCTGGGAGGACCTGCGGATCACCGGCTGGCAGGACTGGTACGCGGAGGTGGACCGCGAGCTGCGCCTCCTGTGCGAGCGCCGTGAGCAGGTGTTCGTGGCCGGTCTGTCCATGGGCGGCGCCCTGGCCCTGCGCCTCGCCGCGAAGCACGGCGACGCCGTCAGCGGCGTGGTGGTCGTCAACCCCGCGAACAAGGTGCACGGCCTGGCGGCGCACGCGCTCCCGGTGGTCCGCCACCTCGTCCCCGCGACGAAGGGCATCGCCAGCGACATCGCCAAGCCGGACAGCCGGGAGCTCGGCTACGACCGGGTCCCGCTGCACGCGGCACACTCCCTGCGCCAGTTCTTCCAGATCACCGACGGCGAGCTGCCGCAGGTCACGCAGCCGGTGCTGCTGCTGCGCAGCCCGCAGGACCATGTGGTGCCGCCCGCCGACTCCGCCCGCATCCTCAGCCGCATCTCCTCGACGGATGTGAAAGAGGTCATCCTGGAACAGAGCTACCACGTCGCCACGTTGGACCATGACGCGGACCGGATCTTCGAGGAGAGCGTCGAGTTCATCGGCCGGCTCGCGTCCGGCCTCGGCAAGGAGCCCGGTCTCGGCAAGGAAGGGACGACCGCAGGTGGCTGAGCACGACTCGGACCGCGAGGACCGCGAGCCGGACGAGCAGGGCGTGCCGTTCGACGAGGAGGCCGCCTGGGCCGCGATCGTCGCCGCGTACGGCGAGGAGCCGCCGGACCCGCCGGGCGCCAAGCCGTTCAAGTCGATCGAGGACCTGGCCCTGCTGGAGACCGGGACCAACGACGACCGGGTGGACACGGCCGGGGCGTCCGGGGAGGCGGCGAAGTCCGCCGAGCCCGAGGAGGCCGCGAAGCCCGGGGACAAGCCGGCCAAGCCGGCCGCCCCGGCCACGCCGCTGGGCGGCTCCGTCTCCTTCGCGCCCGGCGTCGGCCCGCGCGACTACTCCGCGCCCGAGCCCGCCGAGGAGGACTTCGACGAGGACGACGAAGGCCACTTCGTGCCGCCGGAGCCGCCCCCGCTGCCGGCGGCCGACGTCACCGCGAAGTTCGCCTGGCTGGGCGTGCTCGGCGGGCCGGTCCTGCTGCTGCTGGCCGTGGTGCTCGGCTGGGAGATGACGTGGTGGCTGGCCACGGCGGGGATCGGCGGGTTCCTCGGCGGGTTCGCGACGCTGGTGATGCGGATGCGGACGGACGACGAGGACGACGAGGATCCGGGGCGCGGGGCGGTCGTCTAGCTTGCCGGCACCCTGAGGGCGGCCAGGACCGGGAGGTGGTCCGTGGCCGCCCTCAGGTCTGCCCCGGTCACCCCCGGGAGCCCGGTCGGCACGCCGCAGCCCAGCACCTCGATGCCCTTGGTCGCGAAGATCGCGTCGATGCGCTGGTAGGGGTCGGCGGGGGTCCAGGTGTGCTCGCCGCCCCAGGGCGCGGCGGAGCGGCAGTCGGTGAGACCGTCGGTCAGCCGGCGGAAGGTGCGCCCGTCGGGGCGTTCGTTCAGGTCGCCGCCGGCGATCGCGTGCTCCACGCCCAGCCCGGCGAGCCGGTCGAGGAGCATGCCGCCCTGCTCGTAGCGCTCGTCCTTCTGCAGCGAGAGATGGCAGCACAGGACGCCGAGCCGGGTGCCGGCGAACCGGACGACGGCGGTGGCGAAGCCGCGGCGGTGCAGGCCGGGGGTGAGGGGCAGGAGGACGTCCTCCGTGCGCTCGACCGTCGCCCGGAGCGAGCAGAGGATCGCCGGGCCCGCGGCGGTGGCGCCGCCGGTGAGGACGACGAGGTCGGCCGCGCGGGCCAGGCGGGCGAGTTTCTTGCGCCAGCGGAAGAAGCGGGGGGCTTCTTGGACGAGGACCAGGTCGGGCTCGCATGCCCTGATGACGCGGGCCAGGGCGGCTGTGTCGTCGCGCATCGAGCGGATGTTGTAGCTGAGGACCCTGATGACTGCGGAACCGTCGGGTTCGGTCCCGGACTTGGGGAGCGGCGCCATGTGAGCAATTTACGCCCAATGGGTCGGGGCGCGAGGGTTGTGCGCGAGTGCCGGTCGTATGTGGCTGATCGCGCAGTTCCCCGCGCCCCTGAAAAGCGAAAAGCAGGGCGTTACATGATCGGGTCGGGTTCCCTCGCCAGGTCCGCTGCTCCCACCAGGCCTGCCTTGTTGCCCAGTTCTGCCGCTCTTACCTCCGCCACCGGGCGCCAGTTGCCGCCGACCAGCCAGCGTTTGTAGGACTTGCGGATCGGGCCGAGGACCAGTTCGCCCTCGTCGGAGAGGCCGCCGCCCACGATGAACGCGGAGGGGTCGAAGAGGGAGGCGAGGTCGGCGAGACCCGCGCCGACCCAGCGGGCCAGCTCGCGGTAGGAGTCGACGGCCACGCGGTCGCCCTGGCGGGCGGCCATGGAGATGTGCTTGCCCTCGATGCCCTCGGGCGTGCCGTTGCCGAGGCCGAGCAGGATCTCGGCGTTCTCCGGGGTGGCGTTGGCGCGCTGCTTGGCGTACCGGACGAGCGCGCGCCCCGAGGCGTACTGCTCCCAGCAGCCCTGCGAGCCGCAGCCGCACAGCAGGCCGTCCGGCACCATGCGGATGTGGCCGAACTCGGCGGCCACGCCGAAGTGCCCGCGGCGCAGCTTGTTGCCGATGATGATGCCGCCGCCGAGGCCGGTGCCCAGGGTGATGCAGATGACGTTGCGGTGGCCCTTGCCCCCGCCGAACTTGTACTCGCCCCACGCCGCGGCGTTCGCGTCGTTCTCGACGACCACCGGAAGGCCCACACGGGCCTCGACCTTCTCCTTGAGCGGCTCGTTGCGCCAGTGGATGTTGGGCGCGAAGTAGACCTCGGAGCGCTGCCGGTTCACATAGCCGGCGGCGCCGATGCCCACGCCGACGATGTCGTGCCCGACGCGGGCGCCTTCCACCGCCGAGGCGATGGCGTCCACGATGCCCTCGGCCGTGCCCGGGGTCGGCACCTTGTGGGTCGAGAGGATGTTGCCTTCCTCATCGACCACGCCGGCCGCGATCTTCGTGCCGCCGATATCGACGCCGATGGTGAGTCCCATGAATCCCTCAGTTTCGGTCGAGCCCCGCTACGGCCAACGGTACCCGAGAGGCCGGGGGCCCGGCCGGGGGCTCAGTCCAGGTCGATGCGCTCTCCGGGGCCGTCGTCGTCGCCCCGGTCACGGCGTTCGTCCAGGTCACGAGGATCGGTGTCGTCGTCGCGGCCGGTCCAGCGCCGCTCCTGGGCCTGGACGGCGGAGCGGTAGGCGGCGAGCAGTTCGTTCCCGGCCGCCGCCAGGTGGTCGAAGACGTCCGGGTTGCGCTCGATGACGGGTTCCACGGCGTCCTTGGCCTGCTGGACGACCTGCCGGACCACCTGCTGGGCCGCGGGCCCGGCGACCGCGCCGAACAGCGGGGACTCGAGGCCGGACAGCTTGTCCGCGACGGCGTCGACGAGCTTCTTCAGTTCCTCGGCCGCGGAGCCCGGGGGCGGGCCGTACTCGGCGCGGCGGCGGGCCTTCTCCGCCTCGAGGTCCTCGGCGCACGCGGTCGCCCAGGCGTCGGCGTCGGTCGCCCGTACCTCGTCCACGGCCTCTTCGCGGGCGGCGTCGGACGGGGGGAGCTCTTCGCTCATGACGGACTCCTGACTACGGTTCGTCTCTACGACGTTACCCGAACGGGCGTACCCCGCTCACCGGGCCTGCGGCCACAGTTTCGGATCGGGCGCGAAGCGGATGCGCAGCTCGCCCTCGCGCAGGGCGGCCCCGTCGACGGTGCAGCGGCGCAGCGCGGAGGGCAGCGGGACGACACGGCGGAACCGCCCCACGGTGACGACCAGTTCGTCGCCCCGCCGGACGAGGTCCAGTTCCTCGCGTATGGCGCCGGGCAACGGGATGTGCCAGACGAGCACACCGTCCTCGCCCAGCCGGTCGGTCACGGGCCATTCGACCGGGGAGGCGGCGTGCTCGTCGCCGGGCACGTCGAGGGCGGCGAGGTCGTCGGCGCCGCGCGGGTCGCGTCCGAGGTGGGCGACGGTGCGCACGTCGTACGCCTCCCGCCACTCCTCCAGCGTCTTGCGCTGCTGGGCGACCGGCCCGGCGAGCCAGGTGTCCGGGGACGCCTCGGGCAGGACGCGGTTGGCGACCACGGCGTCGGTGCGCAGGCCGCGCAGGGCGAGGCCGGGGGCGGCGGAACGGACGGCGTCGGCACCGGCCGGGCCGGGCTCCGCGACCAGCCGTACGACGGTGTCGCGGTCGGCGACGACCGCCTCCACGGCCGCCAGCTCCAGATCCCAGCGGCCGGCCGTCTCGTACAGCCACTCGGCGGGCATGGGCACGCCGGCCAGCCGTCCCAGGACGGGACGCAGGGCACGGGCGGCCTGCCGTTCGGGCGGCAGCAGACGGCGCAGGTAGCGGCGCAGCTCCTCGGGCAGGGCGAGGAGGGCGAGGGCCTGCGGCATCGGCGGCAGGTCGACGACGAGGAGGTCGTACGACTCCGACAGGGCCGCGTCGCGCAGGGCACGCAGCAGGGCGAGTTCGTCCGCGCCGGGCAGCGGGGTGAGTTCCTCGGGGTCCAGCCGCGAGGCGCCGAGGAGATCCAGGGCGGAGGAGGCACGGTCCTGAAGGGCGGTGAGGTCCTTCCGGAATTCCTGGGCGGGGTCGGGCCGCCAGGCCGTCAGACAGGGAGCGACTTCGAACGGCTCAGGCCCCGTGCCGCTCCCCAGCGCGGCACCGAGGGTGTCGGTGCGGTCGGCGCTGAGGACGAGGGTGCGGGTGCCCTCGCGGGCGGCGGTGACCGCGGTGGCAGCGGCGAGCGTGGTACGCCCGCTACCGCCGGGGCCCATGATCAGGATGGTGCGCATGGGAAGGAACGGTAACCGAGACGCCCCTTCCAGGGGCGCGGGGCTGTGTTGAACATGCGGCTCCGCCGCGTGGGCGCGAGCAAGCCGGCGCACCGGCCCCCGGCCGACCGGCTACGCCGACTCGACGCGCTTCTTCAGCCCGGCCAGCGCCCGGTCGATGATGACCTTCTCGGCCTTCCGCTTGATCATCCCCAGCATCGGGATCTTGACGTCCACGGTCAGCGCATACGTGACCTCCGTACCCCCCGCCCCGGCGGGCTTGAGGAGGTACGAGCCGTCCAGAGACCGCAGCATCTGGGACTTCACCAGCGTCCAGGACACCTCGTTCTCACCGGTCCAGGTGTACCCGAGCACCTGGTCGTCCTTGATCGCACCCGCGTCCATGACGAGGCGGACCTGCTCGGCGCGGCCCTGCCCGTCGGTCTTGAGGACCTCCGCCTCCTTGACCTCGCCGGTCCAGTCCGGATAGCGGGCGAAGTCGGAGATGACCGCCATGACGTCGGCCGGGGCTGCCTCGATCGTGATGCTCGAGCTGGTGTGTTCCGCCATCGCCGTGGCTCCTCCAGATACGGGCCGGTAAGACGTCGTCGTGCGCACGTGTGTGCAGCGTGAAGGCTACCGCGCACGGGCCCCGCCGATCTCACCCGACCTGGGACGCCCTCACCATTCCAGCGCCCAGGGCGTCCCGGTCCCCGCGAAGTGCCCCACGTTCACGCACTCGGTGGCCCCGATCCGCATCCGCCGCGTGAGCGGCTGGTGGACGTGCCCGAACAGGGCGTACCGGGGCCGGGTGCGGTGGATGGCGTCCAGCAGGGCGCGGCTGCCCCGCTCGAAGCGGCGGGCGACGGTGTCGTAGACCAGCTCGGGAACCTCGGGCGGGATGTGTGTGCAGAGCACGTCGACCTCGCCCAGGGCCTCGATCTTCGCCGCGTACTCCTCGTCGCTGATCTCGTACGGCGTCCGCATCGGCGTGCGCAGGCCGCCGCCCACGAAGCCGAAGACCCGGCCGCCGATCTCGACGCGCTCGCCGTCGAGGACGGTCGTGCCGGGCCCGGCGTACTCCTGCCACAGCGGCGGCATGTCGACGTTGCCGTAGGTGGCGTACGTAGGAGAGGGGAACGCGGCGAACATCTCGGCGTACTGCTTGCGCACCGCCTTCTCGATCACCGAGGCCCGGTCGGCGCCGATCCCGGCCCACAGCCGGGCCCCGAGCTCCCGCGCCTCCTCGAAGCGGCGGGCGGTGCGCAGCGCCACGATGCGGTCGGCGTTCTCGACGCCGAACAGGTCGGGGAAGATGCCGCGCGAGTGGTCGGCGTAGTCGAGGAAGAGGACGAGGTCGCCCAGGCAGATCAGGGCGTCGGCGCCTTCGCCGGCCCTGGCCAGGTCACGGGCGTTGCCGTGCACGTCGCTCACCACGTGCACGCGCGTCCGGTGGTTTCGGGCTGGTGTGAGTGCCATGGCGATCAAGAGTAGGCCGAGCGCTGTCTTTGTGAACAGTGGCGGCTCTACCTGCGGTTACTGGCCAGTCAGTTAGTACGTGGACTACTGTGCGCGAAGGAATACCCAAGTGTGTGACGCAGCGAACATCTCGACAGGACCCCCTGTCGCAGAAGCCATACCGGCGGGTAACGTCCGGGCCGTCCAGTCGTGCTCTGCATTTCAACTAGTGAATGCCTGAGTACCTGCCCGAGCCTTGGACCGCACCGTCGCAGCACACACCGTCGTGGCGCCGGCGCCCTATGAGGAGCAGCAGTCTTGCGCGAGTTCAGCCTTCCGGCTTTGTACGAGGTCCCTGCGGACGGAAATCTCACCGACATCGTCCGCAGAAACGCCGCGCAGCACCCGGACGTCGCCGTCATCGCCCGCAAGATCGGCGGTACCTGGCAGGACGTCACGGCCACCGCCTTCCTCGCCGAGGTGCACACGGCCGCGAAGGGGCTGATCGCCGCCGGTGTCCAGCCGGGCGACCGGGTCGGCCTGATGTCCCGCACGCGCTACGAGTGGACGCTGCTGGACTTCGCGATCTGGAGCGCGGGCGCGGTGACCGTGCCGGTGTACGAGACCAGTTCGCCGGAGCAGGTGCAGTGGATCCTCGGTGACTCGGGCGCCACCGCGTGCATCGTGGAGTCGGACGCGCACACGGCCGCCGTCGAGTCGGTACGCGAGGGGCTGCCGGCGCTGAAGCACGTGTGGCAGATCGAGGGCGGCGGCCTCGACGAACTGGGCCGGCTCGGGCAGGACGTCACCGACCGGACGGTCGAGGAGCGCGGTTCGATCGCCAAGGCCGACGACCCGGCGACCATCGTCTACACCTCGGGCACCACCGGCCGCCCCAAGGGCTGTGTGCTCACCCACCGCAGCTTCTTCGCCGAGTGCGGCAACATCGTGGAGCGGCTGCGTCCGCTGTTCCGCACGGGCGAGTGCTCGGTGCTCCTCTTCCTGCCGCTGGCGCACGTCTTCGGGCGGCTGGTGCAGATCGCGCCGATGATGGCGCCGATCAAGCTCGGCTGCGTCCCGGACATCAAGAACCTCACCGACGAGCTGGCCTCGTTCCGCCCGACGCTGATCCTCGGGGTGCCGCGCGTCTTCGAGAAGGTCTACAACTCGGCGCGCGCCAAGGCGCAGGCCGACGGCAAGGGCAAGATCTTCGACAAGGCCGCCGACACCGCGATCGCCTACAGCAAGGCGCTGGACACGCCCTCGGGCCCGTCCTTCGGCCTGAAGATCAAGCACAAGGCGTTCGACAAGCTCGTGTACAGCAAGCTCCGCGCGGTCCTCGGCGGCCGGGGCGAGTACGCCATCTCCGGCGGTGCCCCGCTGGGCGAGCGCCTGGGCCACTTCTTCCGCGGCATCGGCTTCACGGTCCTGGAGGGCTACGGCCTGACCGAGTCCTGCGCGGCCACGGCGTTCAACCCCTGGGACCGGCAGAAGATCGGCACGGTCGGTCAGCCGCTGCCCGGCTCGGTGGTCCGGATCGCCGACGACGGCGAGGTGCTGCTGCACGGCGAGCACCTGTTCAAGGAGTACTGGAACAACCCCGGCGCGACCGGGGAGGCGCTGGCCGACGGCTGGTTCCACACCGGTGACATCGGCACCCTCGACGAGGACGGCTACCTCAGGATCACCGGCCGCAAGAAGGAGATCATCGTCACCGCGGGCGGCAAGAACGTCGCCCCGGCCGTGATCGAGGACCGCATCCGGGCGCACGCGCTGGTGGCGGAGTGCATGGTGGTGGGCGACGGGCGGCCGTTCGTGGGCGCGCTTGTCACCATCGACGAGGAGTTCCTGGGCCGTTGGTGCGCGGACCACGGCAAGCCGGCGGGTTCCACCGCGGCGTCGCTGTGCGAGGACCCGGACCTGCTGGCCGCGATCCAGGCGGCGATCGACGACGGCAACGCCGCGGTGTCGAAGGCGGAATCGGTGCGGAAGTTCCGCATTCTGTCCTCCCAGTTCACGGAGGAGTCGGGCCACCTGACCCCCTCACTGAAGCTGAAGCGGAACGTGGTGGCGAAGGACTACGCGCACGAGGTCGAGGCGATCTACGCCAAGTAGTGCGCGTGCGGCGTCATGGCGCGGTGTCCTCGGCGAGGACCCGCGCCATCGTGCGTTCGGCGAGGGCCGTGATGGTCACGAACGGGTTGACCCCGATGGACCCGGGCACCAGCGAGCCGTCGGTGACGTACAGCCTGGGGTAGCCCTTCACCCGCCCGTAGTCGTCGGTGGCCCGGCCCAGTACGCAGCCGCCCAGCGGGTGGTAGGTGAAGTCGTCGGCGAAGACCTTGCTCGGCGAGCCGAACAGGTCGTAGCGGTAGATCGTGGCGTTCGCCCTGTTGATCCGGTCGAACAGCTTCTTCGCCATGCCCACCGACACGGCGCTCTGTGCCGCGCTCCATCCGAGCCGCACGGCGCCGCTCGCCGAGTCGTACGAGAAGGACGCCCGCTCCGGGTTCTTGGTGATCGCCAGGTAGAGGCTGACCCAGTGCTCGAGCCCCATGGGCAGGGGCGCGATCTCGGCGAAGACGGGGTTGGCGGTGTTGGCCCAGTCGTCGATGCCCATGACCGGCATGGTCGACTGGTTCGCGCCCACCGTGTCCCACAGGTGGTTGGCCCGGCCGAGCATCACGTTGCCGTTGGTACCCCAGCCTGTGCCGACGCTCGTGTCCAGGGCGGGCAGGGTGCCCGACTCCCGGGCGCGGACCAGGAGTTCCGTCGTGCCGATGCTGCCGCCGCCGAGGAAGAGGTACGTGCAGGCGTACTCCTTGGTCTCGACGACGGTGCCGGTGTCGTCGATCCGGTCGGCGCTCAGGACGTACGTCCCGTCGGCGGCCCTGCTGATCGACGTCACCCGCTCCATGGTGTGGAGGGTGACGTTCCCGGTGCCGAGCGCGGAGGCAAGGTAGGTCTTGTCGAGGCTGCGCTTGCCGTGGTTGTTGCCGTAGATGACCTCACCCCCGAGAGCGGACTTGGTCGCCGTGCCGGCCGCCTCGCGCTCCATGTGGCCGAAGTCGTAGACGTTGGGCACGAAGGTGGTCCTCAGCCCGGCGTTGTCCGCGTGTGTGCGGGAGATCCGGGTGAAGCGGTACCACTCGGTGGACTCGAACCAGGCCGGGTCGATGGTGTTGACGCCGAGCATGGAGCGGGCGCGCGGGAAGTACGTGTCGTACATCTCCGCGGTGTCCACGGTCGGGAACTGCTCGGCGAAGTAGGACCGCAGCGGGGTCACCGCCATACCGCCGTTGACCAGGGAGCCGCCGCCGACGCCCCGTCCCACGTACACGGACATGTGGTCGTAGTGCACCCGGTCCAGGACGCCCGGGTAGGCGCTGATGTCCCGGTTGACCAGGTCGAGCCAGAGGAACGTGGCGAGCGGGGCCTCGGTGCGGGTGCGGAACCACATGGAGCGCCGGTCGGGGGCGATGGTGGAGCAGAAGACCTTGCCGTCGGCGCCGGGGGTGTTCCAGAGGCGGCCCATCTCGAGGACGAGCGTGCGGATGCCGGCCTGGCCGAGGCGGAGGGCCGCCACGGCGCCGCCGTAGCCGGAACCGACGACGATGGCGGGCGCGTTGTCCACGGCGGCCGGTTCGGCCGGTTCGGCCGCCGTGGCGGACTGGAGGCCGATACGGGTGAGACCCGCCGCCGCTGCCGCCTGGAGGGCGACCATGCCGAGAATGTGACGTCTCGTCAGCTGACGTTGCATCAGTTTTGCTGTCATGCGCGCAGCATGTGCGGATTTCTACGTTCCGCCTAGGGTCCGGGGACCCCGCTCACAGCAAAGTTTTCAACTTGTCCGCCAGCAGGTCCCAGCGCCACTTCTCCTCCACCCACTCCCGTCCCCGCCCCCCCATCCGGCGCCGCAGTTCGGCGTCCGAGAGGAGCGTGACGATGCGGTCGGCCGCTTCCGCCGGGGAGCCGCCCCGCACCACCCAGCCGGTCTCCCCGTCCAGGACCGCGTCCGGCGCTCCTCCCGAGTCACCGGCCACGACCGGCAGCCCGGTCGCCGAGGCCTCCAGGTAGACGATGCCGAGGCCCTCGACGTCGAGGCCACCCCGGCGGGTGCGGCACGGCATGGCGAAGACGTCGCCGGCGCCGTAGTGGGCGGGCAGCTCGGCCCAGGGCACCGCGCCGGTGAAGCGGACGGAGGCGGCGACACCCGTCTCGTGGGACAGTCGCCGCAGGTCCCGCTCGTACGGCCCGCCCCCGACGATCAGCAGCACGGCGTCCGGCTCGGCGGCCAGGATGCGCGGCATGGCCCGGATCAGGGTGTCCTGGCCCTTGCGCCGTACCAGCCGGGAGACGCACACCACCACCGGGCGGTCCGTGAGCCCCAGCCGGGCCCGCACCTCGGCGCCGCCCGAGGCGGGATGGAACGTCTTCTCGTCGACGCCCGGCGGCAGCTGCACCATGCGCGAGGCCGCGTCCGGCGTCAGCGCGGTCGCGATCCGCGAGCGCGTGTACTCACCGAGGTAGGTGATCGTGTCCGTGGAGTCCCCGATCCGGCGCAGCAGCTGCCGGGCCGCGGGCAGCTGGGCCCAGCCGGCCTCGTGCCCGTGCGTGGTGGCCACCAGCCGCTCGGCGCCCGCGCCGCGCAGCGCCGGTGCCATCAGGCCGAGCGGTGCCGCCGCCCCGAACCACACCGAGGTGCAGCCGTGCTCCCGCAGCAGCCCGACGGCACGCCGGGTGACGGCGGGCGTCGGCAGCAGCATGGTCGTACGGTCCCGTACGACGGTGAAGGGCTGCTCGGCGTCGAAGGCGGCGGTCGCCTCGACGCCCTCCCGGCTCCGCTTCCACGTCGACGCGTAGACGACCAGCTGCTGCGGATCCAGCCGCAGCGCCATGTTGTGCAGAAACGCCTGGATGCCGCCGGGCCGGGGCGGGAAGTCGTTGGTCACGATCAGGGTCTTGCGCACGCCGCCGACCCTACCGAACCCGACCCTCACAGCCGTGCGGGGCAGCTCTTATGGCACGCTCACAGCTGTCCGGGACATCATGACCCCATCGACGGAGCACGCGGACGGGCAGGGATCAGGTGAAGACGACGGGCACGAGGCGGTCCCTGGCATGGCTGCCGGTGATCTGGTGTCTCACGAGGCTGGCGCTGCTGCTGTTCGTGATGAAGGTGTACGTCTTCCCGGGCCCGGACGTGACGAGCGACGTGCACGTCATCTACCAGGGCTGGTACGACGTCCTGCGCACCGGAACGTTCCCTCAGAACGACGTGACCTGGCAGTACCCGCCCGCCGCCGCCCTGGCGATCCTCTCCCCCGCGCTGCTGCCCTTCCTGCACTACGCGACCGCGTTCTTCGTCCTGGTCTGTGTCACCGACCTGGCCGTCCTGGCCCTGCTGACGTATGCCGGGCGGCGGCCCGGCCGGACCCTGCGCGGTGCCTGGGTGTGGGTCGTGGGCGTCCCGCTGCTGGGGCCGACGGTGTACTCGCGCTACGACGTGATGGTCACGGCCGTGGCGGTGGCCGCGCTGCTCGCCGGGGCCCGGCACCCGAAGGCGATGGGGGCGCTGGCGGCGTTCGGCGCTCTGCTGAAGGTCTGGCCGGCGATGCTCCTGCTGGCCGCCCGCCGACGGAGCGCCTGGGTGTCGGCCCTGGTGACCGGCATCGCGGTGACGGGCGCCTTCGCCCTGGCCATGCCCGGCGGGTTCGCCTTCCTCACCTTCCAGCGCGACCGGGGCACCGAGGTGGAGTCGCTCGGCGCGCTCGTCTTCCATGTCGCCCGGCACTTCGGCTGGAACGGCGAGGTGCGGCTGAACTACGGCTCGATCGAGTTCCTCGGGCCGTATGTGAGCGAGGTGAGCACGGGCGCGCTGTTCCTGACGGGGGCGGCTTTCGGCTGGCTGGTGCTGTGGCGGTTGCTGGCCCGGCGTTTCGAGGAGCACACGCTCGCCGACGCGGCCTTCGTGGCGGTGCTGATGTTCACGACAACCAGCCGGGTGATCAGCCCGCAGTACATGGTGTGGCTGGTCGGGCTGGCCGCGGTGTGCCTCTGCTTCCCCGGGAGCCGGATGCGGCTGCCGGTCGGCCTCGTCCTGGTGGCGTGCTTCGTGACGGTGCTGGAGTTCCCGCTCTACTTCGCCAACGTGGTGGCCAGCGACGGCCTCGGCCTCATCCTGCTGTTCCTGCGCAACGGCCTCCTGGTGGCCGCCACCCTCCTCGCGGCCCGCGCCCTGTGGAAGGCGACGGTGCCGCGCACGGTCCCCGCTCCCCTGCCGTCTCAGCCGGCCGCCCGTGCCGGGGAGACCTCCGTCTCCTCCTGAGCCGGGGCCCGCCGGAACAGCACCCCCGCCAGCCCGCACTGCACCGCCGTCGCGAGCGCCAGCGCGAGACACACGCCCGGCAGCCCGAGCCCCGTCAGGCTGCACGCGAGCGCCAGCTGCACCGCGGTCCCGAGCACGGTCACCCGCAGCAGCACCGAGGCGCCCCCGCTGCCCTCGAAGACCCCGCCGAGCGCGATGAGACAGGCCATCAGCAGCAGATAGGGCCCGACGCTGCGCAGAAACAGGACACCCTCGCCCGCGACCCCGGGCCCGGCGCCGAAGGCGGCCATGAGCCACGGGGCGCCTGCGGCCAGCAGTACGGCCGCGGTGAGGCCGAGGGCGCCGGAGACGAGCACGGCCTGCTGCCCGATCGCCCGCCGCGCGTCCTCCCCCGCGCCTCGGGTGTGCGCGGTGTGGATGGCGGCGGCCTGGCGGACGGCGTAGAAGGCCATGGTCGCCACGTACATGACCTTGTAGGCGATCGCATACGCGGCCACCGCCGTCACCCCGAGCCGCGCCACGATCGCGATCAGGACCAGGGCGCCCGTCTGCCGCACGGTGAAGTCGGCGGACATGGGCAGGCCGGTCGTCAGCGTCCGGCGCAGGGACACGGCCAGGGACTCGCCCGCCTCCGCCTCGCGTGCCGTCCGCAGCAGCGCGTTGCGCCGCACCGCGACGAGTCCCGCCCCGAGCGCCACGGACCGGGACAGCACCGTGGCGGCGGCGGCGCCCTGGACGCCGTAGAGGTGGATGAAGAGCGGGTCGAGGGCCAGGATCAGGCCGTTGGAGAGCAGGGCGAGCCGCAGCGGGGTTCTCGTGTCGCCGGTGCCTTTGAGGAGGCCGTCGACGAGTTGCTGGGCGAAGAAGACGGCCATGCCCGGCAGGGAGAGCGTGAAGTAGGCGACGGCGAGCGGGAGGGCGGCGCTGTCGGCCCCGCCCAGCACCAGCCGGGCCAGGGGTTCGCGTCCCAGCAGGCCGCCCGCCACGACCAGTGGCGTGACGAGCGCCCACAGCGCCCATCCGCCGCGCACGGCCGCCCGCACTGCCATGGGGTCGCGGGCGCCCCGGGCATGTGCGACCAGCACGGTCGTGCCGGAGCCGAAGACCAGGGCGATGCCGAGCAGCACGTTCTCCGTGTTGGTCGCCACGGCCACGGCGGCCACGGCCGGACCGCCCAGCCGCGCGACCCAGACGGTGTTGATGATCCCCGCCGCGACGGAGGCGAGGAGCGAGAGGTAGACGGGGCCGGCGAGCAGGAGGAGGTGCTTGCGATGGGCGTTCACCGTGACTGTCCCCCTGACCCCGAGTCCTCATGACCCTCGATACGAGCTACCCCTGTACGAGCTATCTCGATTCGAGGTAACTCGTTAAGAGGTAGCATGCGTCACACGTCACCCGCAAGGAGGACCGGAGGAGGACCATGCTGGAGCTGTCGATCCTGGGCTTCCTGGCCGAGGAGCCCCTGCACGGCTATGAGCTCAAGGAGCGCATCAAGGCCCTGACCGGTCATGTCCGGCCGGTGAGCGACGGCGCGCTCTACCCGGCGATCACGCGCCTGGTCGGGGCGGGCCTGCTCGACCAGCACACCGAGCCGGGCGCGAGCGCGGCCCCGCGCCGGATCCTCGCCCTCACCGACCGGGGCCACGAGGAACTGCTGGAGCGGCTGCGCCGGCCGAAGCAGACCGAGATCACCGACCACGTCCGCTTCAACACGGTCCTGGCGTTCCTGCGCCATCTGCCCGACCGGCACGAGCAGGCCGCGGTGCTGCGCCGCCGGCTGGACTTCCTGGAGACCCCGACGAGCTTCTTCTACGCGTCCGGCAAGCCGGTCCGTGCCGAGGAGGCGGACGACCTGTTCCGCCAGGGCGTGCTCCGGGTCGCGCGAGCGACGGGCGAGGCGGAACGAGCCTGGCTGCGCGAGACCGTCGCCCTGCTCGATCAGCCGAGCTGAGCCCGCAGATACTCCCGCCACTGCTCCGTGAAGGCCTCCGGCGTCGTCCCCAGCACGTCCCTCATCGCCTCCGCCACGGCCCCGGCCCGCTTCCGGTGCTCCCCGACGGCCCGGTAGAACGCGCCCAGCCGGGCCTCCCCCCAGCGGTCGGCGATCAGCCGGCACGCCGTCCAGCCGCTCTCGTAGGCCCGGGCCAGGCGGCTCGCGTCGCCGGTGAAGCCGAAGTCCTTGTCCTCCGGCAGCGTCTGCGGGAGCTGCCCCTGGCTCACCGCCCGGGACAGCTCCGGCGCGGCCTCGGAGGGGATGCGGCCGGTGGCGCGGTAGCCGACCCAGTCGGCGTACCCCTCGGACAGCCAGAGGGGGGTGGCGGCGCCGGTGTGGGCGCGGGTGGCGACATGGGTGGTCTCGTGGGTGACGACGACCTGCTCGCCGAGGCCGCCGAGGAGTGTGAAGGCGTCCGGGTTGACGATGATCCGGTCCGCCGGTGCCCGGGCCGGAGCACCCGTCTCTCCGGTGGTGACCGCCGCGATCCCCCGGTAGGAGGAGGCGGGCGAGCCGAGCAGCCCCGCCATCCCCTCCAGTGACTTCGGCACGAGCACGACGACGTGCCGGGACCAGTCCGTGCCCCAGGCCTCCGACACGGCGGGCACCGCACGGTCGGCCAGCTCCGCGAAGTCGCGCAGCGACCGTCCGGACTGCCCGACGCCGAGGACGAGGCTGCGGGCGCCCCGGACGGCCTGCACCGCGCCTTGGTCCCACAGTTGCTGCGCGGACTTCTTCGCGGGCCGGTCCGCTTCGACGGACCATCGCCCGTCCGCGTCCCGGCTCAGCCGCAGGGTGCGGCCCGCGGTCACCGGCGCCCGGTCGTACCCGGCGACGCGGTAGCGCAGTTCGGCGTCGGCGGTGGCGGTGTCGCCGGTGCGGCGCACGTCGGTCACCCGGTACGACCAGGTGGCCAGGGGCACCGCGCGCAGACGGGCGAAATCCACCCCCGTGCCCGTCCGTTCGTAGGCCCGCTCGTCGCGGTCCAGGACGGCGGCGGCACGCCGGTCCAGGAGCCGCTGGACGTCGGCCGTGGCGCTGTCGGCGGCGGACCGCCCGCCGCACCCGACCAGGGCGACGAGCAACACGACGAGCGCCACCACCGCGGACCCCGACCTTCGACCAGCCACGTTCCCGATCGTACGGGCGCCGGGCCGCGCCGGTCAGACCCTGGTGACCGAGGAGACGGGCATCATCCCGACCGGGTCGTAGCGCACGGGTGCGCCGGGGTAGGGCGCGTGGATGACCTGGCCGTTGCCCATGTACATCCCGACATGGCTGGCGTCGTCCCGGTAGACGACCAGGTCACCGGGGCGCGCCTCGGACAGCGGGACCTGCCGGCCGGCGTACCGCTGGGCCTGCGAGGTGCGCGGCAGGGACACCCCGGCCTGCGCGTACGACCACTGTGTCAGGCCCGAACAGTCGAAGCCGGAGGGGCCGTTGGCGCCCCAGACGTAGGGCCTGCCGACCACGCTGCGGGCGGCTGCGACGGCGGCGGCCCCACGTCCCGAGGCGGGGGTGGCGTTCCCGAGGTAGGGCAGGTCTCCTCGGCCGGAGCGGGAGGCCCGGTCGTAGGCGGCGCGCTCGGCCTCCGGCAGGGAGTTGAGCAGCCGCCGGGCCGTGGCGAGCTTCCGCTCGACCGACTTCTTGTGGACGGCGACCGTCTTGCGGCTCTTCTCCAGTTCGCGGAGCTTCGCGGCGGCCTCCTCGCGGTCCCGGGCGAGTTCGCGCATGGCGTCCTGGAGGCCCTTCAGCTCACCGGCCTGGTGGGCGGTGACGCGGTCCAGCCGGGCGGCCCGGTCGAGGTAGTCCTCCGGGTCGTCGGAGAACAGCAGGGCGAGGGACGGGTCGAGGCCTCCCGAGCGGTACTGGGCGCCGGCGAGCGAACCGAGCGACTCCCGCATGGAGTTGATGCGCTGCTGCTGCCGGGCGATCCGGTCCCGGGCGGTACCGGCCTCCTCGCGCAGCTCGTCGGCGCGCTCGTCGGCCTTGTTGTAGGCCTCGGTGGCCTTCTCGGCCTGCTCGTAGAGGCGGTCCACCTCGGCCCTGGTGTCGTCGTACGGTGCGGACGCGGCCGGCAGCGCGCACAGGGCGGTGGCCGCGACGGACAGGAAGCCGACCGCGGCACCGGCGCCCCGGTCGAACCCGGACGGTGCAAGTCGGCGATGGGACCCCACGGGAAGCCGCTCTCCTTCCGCTGACGGACTTGGAAACGCGGCAGACAGTAGCCCCGCGACCGGGGGCAGCCAACGACCATCCGTGGGTACGCGACACGACGCCCCGCCGCTGACGCAGGTCACCGGCGGGGCGTGGGCTTACTCAAGGATGTGGCGATTCCCCCGAATGGCGGACACGGTGTCCTCGGGGGTGCCGTTCGTCAGACGCGGACGCCGAACATGAACGGGCCGCCGATGGTGTCCATCGACTCGTAGCGGACGACCGTGCCGGTGCGCGGCGCGTGGATGATCTGTCCGTTGCCGGCGTAGAGGCCGACGTGGTGCAGGTCGTTGAAGAAGAAGACCAGGTCGCCGACCTTGAGCTGGCTGACCGAGGAGATCCTGGTGCCGATCTGGGACTGCGCCTCGGAGGTGCGCGGGATCTGCATGCCGGCCGCCGCGTAGGCCCGGGAGGTGAGACCGGAGCAGTCGTAGGAGCTGGTGCCGGTGGCGCCGTAGACGTAGGGCTTGCCGAGCTGGCTCTCGGCGAAGGCGAAGGCCGCGGCGGCCCGGCCCGAGCCGGACGGGACGTTGCCGGTGAGGGCGTCGCGCTGGCTGTCCCGGCTGGCGCGGTCCTGCTCGGCGGCGAGCGCCTGCTTCTCGGCGGCGGTGAGGCTGTTGAGCAGCTTCTGCGCGGAGCCGAGCTTGCCCTGGACTTCCTTCTTCTTCTTGCCCAGTTCGGTGCGGGTGGAGGCGAGGTCCTTGAGCTTCTCGGAGGCCTCGGCGCGCTCCTGGGCGAGTTCGCGCTGCTTCTCCTGGACCTTCTTCAGCGCCTCGACCTGCTGGCTGCTCAGCTGGTCGAGCGTGGAGGCCTTCTCGAGGTAGTCGTCCGGGTTCGAGGAGAGGAAGAGCTGGACCGAGGGGTCGATGGAGCCGGTCCGGTACTGCGACGCGGCCGCGAGGCCCAGGCTGTCGCGCAGCTCGTTGAGCTCCTCCTGGCCGCGGGCGACGTTGTCCTGGATGGTGGAGATCTCCTTCTGGAGCTTCTCCTGCTTCTCCTTGGCCCCGTTGTACTTCTCGGTGGCCTGCTCCGCCTCTTCGTAGAGCTTGTCGACCTTCGCCTTGACCTCGTCCTTACTCGGCTTCTCGCTGGGGGCCGCGTTGGCGGCCTGCGAGCTGAAGGCGACGGCAGCGGCGGCGGCTGTGGTCAGCACGGTCACACGTGCGCGGCTCGGCTGCTTGGGACGACGGTGGGACGCCACGGGTGAAAAGCTCCTTCTGCCCCCTCCGCCGTCTCTCCCGATGAGTGATCACCCGAGCGGAGGTTTCGGAGCCCGACCCTAGTGACCTTCCTGTGATCAGTTCAAATCCTCAGATGAAAAATTGCGTCACAGTGAGCCAACTTTTCCCCTGGACTCACAGGCGGTGAGACTCACTTGACTTAACGTGGTCCACAGGTCTCACCAATTCGGGCATCACGCCCGGACGTTACGCATCGCCCGTACGGCGCCTAGGCACGCGAAAGGCGCTTGAGGAGCATCGCCGAGGCCACGGGCCGGGCGCCGGCCCGGGCCACCCCGTCGGCGACCTCCCGGTCGGTGGACGCCACGATGACCGGCCTTCCGGGTGGTTCGGCGCGCACGAGTTGACGGATGAGCTCGTCGGCGGTGACGCCCGGCTTCGAGAACAGCACCCGTACCCCGCGCGGCGGCGCCAGCAGGACCGGCGCGGCCAGTTCGGCCCCGTCGAAGACGCATGTCACCTCGGCGCCGCTCTGCGCCGCCAGTTGAGAGAGCTGCCCCAGCAGCCTGAGGCGCTGCTTCTCCAGCGGCATCTGCGGATAGCCGGTCTTGGTGACGTTGTAGCCGTCGACGACCAGATGGGCCTGCGGCAGCGCCAGCAGCTGGTCGAGGACCTGCGGGTCGTTCTCGGAGAGCGCGCGGGCGGCGATGTCCTTCGGGCTCATCCGGCCCGGCTCGACTGCGTCCACGGTCTCGGCGGGCCGCACCGAAACCGGCGGCAGGGCCAGTTCGCGCCGGAGCCCCTGCGTGGCGTCCAGCAGGGTGTCCAGCAGCAGCCGCACCCGCATGTCCTCGACGCTGCGGCCTTCGCGGGCCGCCCGGCGCGTGGCCTCCAGGGCCGCCTCGGCCTCCCCCAGCCGGGCCTTGAGCCGCCGGGTCTCGCTCTCGGCGGCGGACACCTGGGCGTGCCCCTCGGCGCGCACGGCCTCCATCTCGCCGTGCGCCTTGCGCAGGGCGGCCTCGCCGCGCTTGACGTCGCTGAGGGCGGCTCGGAGCTTGCGGTGCAGCGACTCGGATTCCCTCTTGGCCGATTCCAGCTCCGTGCGCAGCCGCTCGGTCTCGGTCCTGGTGTGGTCACGGGCCCGGGCCAGCTCGTCGCGGAGCCGCTCCAGCTCGGCCCGGCTCTCCTCGTCGGCGCGCTCGGCGTCGGCCCGCTGGGCCTCCTCGCCGGCGGCGGTCACCAGCTTCACCCAGTCGGTCGGCCGCAGTACGTAGGCCGCGGCCGCCACGTCGAGCGGGTCCGCGGCCGGGGGCGGGGAGCCTGAGTCGAGGGCGCCGGCCAGTTCCGGCTGGGCCTCTCTGAGCTTCTCCCCGATGCGCTGCCGGAAGAGCGGATCGGTCTCCAGCGCCGAGGCCATGGCGTTGCCGGCGAACTTGGCTCTGCGGTTCGGGGCGAACCGGGCGTACTGCCTGAGCTGTGCGGGCAGCTCGCCGACCGTCAGCGATCCGAAGCCGTCGGAGACGATCTGCACGACCTTGCGGCGCACGCCGTCGGGCAGCGGACGGTCGAGCACCTCGGCGGCGCCGTCGCCCGGCCCCCCGCCTGTGGTCTCCACCATCCGTCACACCCCAATGCCTGTGCGGGCCCGCTCCCCTCAGGAGCCGGCGCCCGGCCTGTCCACGAGTTCCACCTGGTCCACCGCGTTGCACCAGCGGCAGCGCACCGACTCGATGGTCTCACTGAGCACCTCGCGCTCCTCGACCTTCGCCTCTCCGGCAAGGTCGAGGTGGACGTACTCGACGACCTTCGACGAGCGGGTCACGTCGAAACGCGTGAGGTTGCCGCAGAGGGTGCAGCGCCACCGCGTCTCGGCGGTCGGCAGGGGAACCGTCATCGTGGCCTGTTCTCTTTCCTTCTAGTGTCCGTGACGCCACCGGCTTCCCCGGTGCGTGTGGCTCGTAACCCTACGGCCTGCATGGTCCTCGTCGCCTGCGTGTCCACGGCGGCGAGGCGGTCTGTGCGGTTGCGTCCGGTTACGTCATGCTCTGTACCCATGATCAGCAAGTGGAGCGCGTCGATCGGCCGGGTGAGCGGATCGATCAGGGGATCGTCGGCGCCCGTGACGTACGCACTGATCGCCCTGTGCTGCACGGTCTTCCTGGCCGGGCCCGCCTCGGGCATCGGCCCGGCGTACGGCTCGGGCGACGATCTGCTCGCCGCGCAGCGGGCCTACTTCCGGCACTGGGGCGTGATTCCCGCAGAACTGTTCGAGGGATCCCCCGGGGCGGCCCTCACCCCGGCGACGGCGCTCTTCGTCCACGGCACCTGGGTGCACCTGCTCGGCAACATGCTCTTCCTCTACGTCTTCGGGGCGATGACCGAGGAACGGATGGGGCGGGTGCAGTTCACCCTGTTCTACGTCGGCTGCGGCTACCTGGCCCTGCTCGGGTACGCCGTCGCCAACGCGGACTCCGAGCAGTCCCTGGTCGGTGCCTCCGGGGCGATCTCGGCGGTCCTCGGCGCGTTCCTGTACCTGTTCCCCCGTGCCCGGGTGACCAGTCTCCTGCCGTTCCTCTTCTTCCTGCCGGTGCGCTTCCCGGCCTGGGTCGTGCTGCCGTTCTGGGCGGCACTGCAGTGGCTGGCGGCGGGACGGGCCTCGGACGGGCCCGGGGTGGCCTACCTCGCCCACCTGATCGGCTTCGGTCTGGGCTTCTGCTACGCCTCGGTCCGCTACGGCCGTCCCACCGGCCCCACTAGAGTGAAGACCGCCCCTGCTCCGGCCCCCGAGGGAGAGAACCAGCCGTGATCACCGCGATCGTCCTCATCAAGACCAGCGTGGACCGGATCCCCGAGATCGCGGAGTCGATCGCGGCGCTGGACAGCGTCAGCGAGGTCTTCTCCGTCACCGGCACCTACGACCTCATCGCGATGGTCCGGGTGAAGCAGCACGAGGACCTCGCCGAGGTCATCCCCGGCCGGATCAGCAAGATCCCCGGTGTGGAGGGCACGGACACGCACGTGGCGTTCCGTACCTACTCGCAGCACGACCTGGAGGCGGCGTTCTCGATCGGGCTGGACAACTGAGGAACCGCCGCTCATGAACGCGGGCTCCGGATGAAGAGTTCTTCATCCGGACTTCATCCTGCCCGCCGGGTTCCGTCCGCAGGATCGGGCGCATGGTTTTCTCTCGCCGGATGGCGGCCCTGTCCGCCGTCGTGCTGATCCCGCTGGGCATCGCCGCGACCAGCTACGCCCTCGCGGACAGTCCCGAGTCGCCCAAGGTCCCCTCCCAGCAGGTGGAGCTGGACCACCGCTCGCCCACGCCCACCTCCACGCTCACGCCCGCCTCGAAGCCCACGCCGCCCGACGCCACGCCGGGCGACGAGGTCGTCTCGCGGCCCCCGGTGACCGACAGCTCAGCGAGTGACGACGATGACGACGACGGCGGCCAGGGCAACGGAGACGACGGACCGGGCGACGACGGACCCGGCTCCGACAACTGACCCCGGCCGGCGGCGCGTCTCCGCCCGGGTCCGCATCCTGCTCTGGCTGCTGCTCGTGATGGCGGTCGCGCTCGCCTCGGTTGCCATGACCACCCGCTCCTTCCTGCTGCGGGACGTCGACAACCGGATCAACCGCCTGCTCACCCAGGAGACCGGCGAGTTCGCCAACTTCGAGGAACGGGGCGGGGATCCGCAGACCGGCCGCCCGTTCACCGACGCGAACCGGCTGCTGACGGTGTTCCTGGAACGGCAGTACCCCGACGCGGACGAGGAGCTGATCGGCCTGGTCGGCCGGGCGGGCAGCGGCCCCCGGCAGATCCGCCAGCAGCACGACCTGCCCGTCGCCCTGCCCCTGCACCGGGATCCCCGTGCCAAGCGCGCCGTCTTCGACTCGCCCGAGTCCTCCGGGGTGCTCCAGCGCCCCGAGGGCGAGATCCGCTGGGCGAAGGTCACCGTGGCCCGGCAGGGCCGGGCGCCGGACGCGGCGTTCGTCGTCGCCTTCCACCCGGAACGCGAGCGGGCACGGGTGAACGACATGTTCCGCACGCTGCTCGTCATCTCCGGGGTCGCCCTGCTGCTGACCGTCGGCATCGCCTGGGCGGTCGCCGGGCGGATCCTCAAACCGGTGCGGGTGGTGCGCACCGCGGCGGCCCAGCTCACCGAGCAGGGCCTCACCCGGCGGATCCCGGTGCACGGCAACGACGACATAGCGGCCCTCGCCGAGACGTTCAACGGCATGCTCGACCGGCTGGAGCGGGCCTTCGCCGCCCAGCGCGAGTTCGTCGACGACGCCGGGCACGAACTGCGTACCCCCATCACCATCGTGCGCGGCCATCTGGAACTCATGGGCGACGACCCGGCCGAACGTGAGGAGACGGTCCGGCTGGTCACCGACGAGCTGGACCGGATGAGCCGCATCGTCGAGGACCTGCTGCTCCTCGCCAAGGCCGAACGCCCCGACTTCGTCACCCCCGAGCCGGTCCAGGTCGCCGAACTCACCGCCGACGTCTACGTCAAGGCCCGCACCCTGGGCGAACGCGACTGGCGGCTCGACGGGGTCGCCGACCTGGAGGCCGAGCTGGATCCGCAGCGGATCACCCAGGCCATGGTGCAGCTCGCGCAGAACGCCGTGCAGCACACCACGACCGGCCAGACCATCCGCATCGGCTCCCGCACCGACGGCCCGGACCTGGAGCTGTATGTGGCCGACTCCGGGCCCGGGGTGCAGCCCCAGGACGCCGAGGTGATCTTCGAACGCTTCCGGCGCGGCACGGCCCGCCGCGGCACCCGGGGCTCCGGCGCGGGACTCGGGCTGTCCATCGTCAAGGCCATCGCCGAGGGCCACCGGGGCCGGGTACGGCTCTACGGCACGCCCGGTGGCGGCGCCACGTTCGCCCTCGTTCTGCACGCACCCCGGGCACCGGAAGGGGACTCCCCGTGAACCGCATCCTCATCGTCGAGGACGAGGAGCGCATCGCCTCCTTCGTGGAGAAGGGCCTGCGCTCCAACGGCTTCACCACGACCGTCGTCACCGACGGCGACGCGGGGTACGAATACGCCCTGACCGGCGGCTTCGACCTCGTCGTCCTGGACATCGGGCTGCCCGGCCGGGACGGCTTCACGATCCTGCGCGAGCTGCGTGAGGCGCGGGTGTCGGTGCCGGTGATCGTGCTGACCGCGCGGGACTCCGTACGGGACACGGTGGCCGGCCTGGAGGGCGGCGCCGACGACTGGATGACCAAGCCGTTCCGCTTCGAGGAGCTGCTCGCCCGGGTACGGCTGAGGCTCCGTACGGCGGCGCGGGCGCCGGAGGTGACGGTGCTTCGGTCGGGCTCCCTGAGCCTCGATCTCCGTACCAGGCGTGCGCGGTCCGGGGAGCGGACGATTGATCTGACGGCTCGTGAGTTCGTGTTGCTGGAGCTGTTTCTGCGGCATCCGGGGCAGGTGCTGTCCCGGGAGCAGATCCTGTCGCATGTGTGGGGGTACGACTTCGATCCGGGGTCCAACATCGTGGATGTGTACGTACGGACACTGCGGAAGAAGCTGGGGGCGGAGCGGGTGGAGACGGTGCGGGGGATGGGGTACCGGGTGCCGTAGTGCCGCGTGGGCGTCGTTGCCGGGTGCGGGTTCGCTGTGGTTGTTCGCGCAGTTCCCCGCGCCCCTGAAGGACATGTGAAAACTCCTTCATGTGGGGCTCATGGGCGACTCACCGCCCGCGCGGAACCTCGATGGTGTGACGCTGAATCTCCGAACCACCGCCTGTCTGTGCGTGGCGCTGTCCGTGTGTCTGCTGCTCGCGATCCCCGGGAACTTCCCCGGCCTCGGCGGCGACGCCCGTTTCACGCTCGCCGTGTTCGTGTTCGCGACCTGCGCCTGGATCGGGACGTCGATCGACGACACCTATATCGCGCTGGGCGCCGGACTCGCGCTCACGGTGACCGGGGTGATCAGCAGCGACACCCTGTTCGGCACGCTCGGCGATGCCACGGTGTGGCTGCTGATCTGCGCGTTCGTGCTGGCGGCCGCGGTGAGCCGGACCGGGCTCGCCGGCCGGGCGGCGGTGTTCCTGGTCAGCGGGGCACGCACCGTACGGCAGCTCGTGCACCTGACGACGGCCGCCCTGGTCGTCACGGCGTTCGCGGTGCCCGCCACCTCGGGCCGGGCCGCGCTCGCGCTGCCGGTGTTCCTGGCCCTCGCGAAGGTCCTCGCCGACCGGAGGCGACTGGTCGTGATGCTGGCGTTGCTCTTTCCGACCGTGATCCTTCTGTCGGCGGTGGCGACCCTGATCGGCGCGGGCGCGCATCTGATCACCGTGTCGGTGCTGTGGGAGACGACCGGGCAGCACATCGGCTTCACGGAGTGGCTGCTGCTGGGCCTGCCGCTGGCCGTGGCCTCGTCCCATCTGGCCGCCGAGCTCGTGATGCTGACGACGACCCGGCGGGCGGACCGCCGCGGCCCCGTCAGCATCACCCCGGAGCAGATCCAGGAGCACAGCGAGCAGCCGGTGACCGGCCCCTGGAACCAGGCCGAGAAGCGCTGCACCCTGCTCCTCGCCACGGTGGTGCTGCTGTGGTGCAGTGAGCCGCTGCACCGGGTGCCGCCCGCCCTGGTCGCGCTGATCGGCGCCGTCATCGCCTCCTCCCCCGCCCTCGGCACCGTCCGCCTGAAGGACGCGCTGAAGACCGTCCCCTGGTCGCTGCTGCTGTTCATGGCGGCGACGATGGCGATGGGCGTCGCGCTCGCCGACTCGGGAGCGGCGAAGTGGCTGGTCTCGGGGCTGCCGACGGGCCAGCCCCCGGTGATGTTCCTGGCGATCGTGATCGCCGTCAGTACGGCGGCCCACCTGGTCCTGCAGTCCCGCTCGGCCCGCTCGTCGGTCCTGGTCCCGCTGGTCGTGGCCGCCGCGGTCGGCGTCGGCGTCAACCCGGTCGCCGCCGCGCTCGCCTCCACCGCCGCCGCCGGCTTCTGCCACACCCTGCCCGCCTCGGCCAAGCCGGTCACGCTCTTCGCGCAGATCCCCGGCACCCCCACCTACACCCCGCGGGACCTGCTGCGGCTGTCCGCGTTCCTGGCCCCGCTGACCGCCGCGCTCGTCCTGCTCTTCGCCGTCGCGGTGTGGCCGCTGCTCGGCGTGTCCGTCACCCGTTAAGGAGCCCTCATGCTGACCCGTGTCGTCGTAGCCCCCAGCGGCTTCAAGGAGTCCCTGTCCGCGGAGGCGGCGGCCGACGCCATCGCCGCAGGTGTCCGCCGTGTCCTGCCCGACGCCGAGATCGACCTGGTTCCGCTGGTGGACGGCGGCGAGGGCACGGCCGTCGCCCTGGCCGCCGCGACCGGCGGCCGGCTCGTCACCGTGCCCGCCACCGGCCCCGTCGGGGAGACCATCGGCGCCCACTTCGCCCTGCTGGGCTCAGGTGACACGGCGGTGGTGGAGATGGCGGCGGTCGCGGGCCTCTCCCTCGTCCCGTGCGAGCTGCGCGACCCGGGCGCCACCACCACGTACGGTGTCGGCGAACTGATCCGCTCCGCGCTCGACCGGGGCGTTGGGCGGATCCTCGTCGGCTGCGGCGACTCGGGCACCTCGGACGGCGGCGCGGGCGCGCTCCAGGCGCTCGGGGCCCGGCTCCTGGACGAGGAGGGCCGGGAACTGCCGTACGGAGGAGCCGCGTTGGCGCGTCTGCACCGCATCGATCCGCGGGGCCTGGACTCCCGGCTGGCCGACGTGGAACTGCTCGTGGCCTGCAACCCCTACAACGTGCTGTGCGGCGAGCGGGGCGTCGCCCGGGTCTTCGGCCCGCAGAAGGGCGCGACGCCACTCCAGGTCGAGGAGCTGTCGGCCGGCCTGGAGAACTGGGCCTTCGTCCTCACCCGCGATGTCGCCGTCCCGGACACGAACCTCCGCTCCGGCCCCGGAACCGGGGCCTCCGGCGGCCTGGGAGCCGGCCTCGCCGCCCTGGGCGCCCGGCTCCTGCCCCGCTTCGACGTGCTGCTGGACCATCTCGACCTGGACGCCCGGCTGGCCCGCGCCGACCTGGTCGTCACCGCCGAGGGCGCCCTGGACCACCAGACACCGCGCGGCAAGGTCCCGGCCGAGGTGGCCCGCCGGGCCAAGCTCCACGGCCGCCCGGTCCTGGCCCTGGCGGGCACGCTCGGCGAGGGCGCGCACAAGGTGCCGGGCGTGGACGCGTTCAGCGGCATCCTGCCGGCTCCGATGGCCCTGGCGGAGGCCCTGGTGCGGGCCTCCGAACTCCTCACGGACGCGACCGAACGCGCCCTGGGGATGATCCTTCTGGGTGCCCGGCTACCGGCTCACGCGGAGGTGTCCGGGACGCAACGGCCGTCCTCCGTGCGGTAGTTCCACCGCGCACCGTCCTGGACCAGCTCCTTGACGGCGCTGACGAACCGCTCGACATGCTCGTCGGGCGTGCCCGCGCCGAAGCTCACCCGGATGGCGTTGAGGGACTTCTCACCGGGAGCCGCCTCCGGTGCGCCGCACTCGCCCTGGGTCTGCGGGTCGCTGCCCAGCAGGGTCCGCAGCAGGGGGTGGGCGCAGAACAGCCCGTCCCGCACCCCGATGCCGTACTCGGCGGAGAGGGCGGCGGCGAAGTGGGAGCTGTTCCAGCCCTCGACTACGAAGGAGATGACGCCGACGCGCGGGGCGTCGTCACCGAAGAGGGAGAGGATCCGGACCTGCGGCACCTCGGCGAGGCCCGTACGCACCTTCTCGATCAGGTACTGCTCGCGCGCGACCAGGTTGTCGAACCCGGCCTCGGTGAGCGCCGTGCAGGCGGAGGCGATGGAGTAGGCGCCGATGACGTTCGGGGAGCCGGCCTCGTGACGGGCGGCACTGTCGTGCCACTCCACGTCGACGCCGCCGTCCGTACGCCGCGCCACCTTCCGCGAGGCACCGCCGCCCGCGAGGTACGGATCCGCCTCACGCAGCCAGTCGGACCGGCCGGCCAGGACGCCGGAGCCGAAGGGCGCGTACAGCTTGTGCCCGGAGAAGGCGACCCAGTCGACGTCGAGGTCCGCGACGGACACCGGGTGGTGCGGGGCCAGTTGGGCGGCGTCCAGCACGATCCGGGCGCCATGGGCGTGCGCGGCGGCCGCGAGCTCCCGTACGGGCCACAGCTCGCCGGTGACGTTCGAGGCGCCGGTGACGCAGACGAGGGCCGGCCCGTGGCCCCCCTCGATCGACACAGTCCGGTCGGCGAGGGCGCGCTCCAGGGTCTCGACGGCCTGGCGCGGGCTGCTCGGGGCGTCCAGGTAGGTGACGCGCGCGTTCCGCCACGGCAGCAGGGAGGCGTGGTGCTCGGTCTCGAAGACGAAGACCTGGCAGTCGGCCGGGAGCGCGGCGGCGAGGAGGTTCAGGGAGTCGGTGGTGGACCGGGTGAACACCACCTGGTCACCGTCCCGGCAGCCGAGGAACTCCGCGACGGTCCGCCGGGCGTTCTCGAAGAGGTCGGTCGACAGCTGGGACAGGTACCCGGCACCACGGTGGACGCTGCCGTAGTACGGCGCGTAGGCGGCGACGTCGTCCCAGACGCGCTGGAGCGCCGGGGCGCTGGCGGCGTAGTCGAGCGCGGCGTAGGTGACCTCGCCCCCGGTCACGAGCGGCACGGTGACATCCCGGCCAAGAACGGGCAGAGAGGCACAAACTGACTGGTCGGCGGCAGCGGTGGAGACAGACATGGCGGAACTCCCGTGAAGGCAGGTGGAATCCGCCCGCGAGCACATGCGGCTCAAGCGGGGGCGAAGGAAAGAGGGGGTGCGGAGGCGGGGCTCTGCGGCCCTATCGCATTCGCTGGTTCACGAGAAACTCCTCGTCACGCGCTTGCCATAGACCTCGCTGCCTACGGCCTGGTCTTCACCCGGGGCACCCCGCCACGGACGGAGGGTTGCCGGACAGTCGGCCGGGGCCTCATGACTGTCACTCATGACCTGATCAGGAAAGTACGCGAAAAGATCGGCGTCCCGCAACCCGAGTCCGGATCGCGGGACGCCGTACGAGATCCGCTAGGCGTTGCTCGCGGCCACCCAGCGCTCCAGGGTCCGCTTCGCGGCCCCCGAGTCGATCGACTCCGCCGCCTTCGCCATCCCGGCACGGACCTGGTCGGCCAGGGGTGCCGCCGTCGGCTCCAGAGCCACCAGCGCGGCCGCCGAGTTCAGCAGGACCGCGTCGCGGACCGGCCCGGTCTCGCCCTCCAGCAGGCGGCGGGCGACCTCGGCGTTGTAGGAGGCGTCCGCGCCGCGCAGGGCCTCCACGGGGACCAGTTCGAGGCCCACGTCACGCGGGTCGAAGGGCTCCTCGGTGACCTTGCCGTCCCGGACGATCCACACCCGGGAGGTGGCCGTGGTGGTCAGTTCGTCCAGGCCGTCGTCGCCCCGGAAGACCAGGGACGAGTTGCCGCGCTCGGCGAAGACGCCCGCGACGATCGGCGCCATGCGCGGGTCCGCCACACCGACGGCCTGGGCGCGCACCCGGGCCGGGTTGGTCAGCGGGCCGAGCGCGTTGAACACCGTACGGATGCCCAGCTGGCCGCGTGCCGCGCCCGCGTGGCGCAGGGCCGGGTGGAACTTCACCGCGAAGCAGAAGGTGATCCCGGCCTCCTCGGCGACCTCCGCGACCCGGTGCAGCGGCAGCTCCAGATTGACCCCGAGCTTCTCCAGCACGTCGGAGGCCCCGGACGCCGAGGAGGCGGCCCGGTTGCCGTGCTTGACGACCTTCGCGCCCGTGCCGGCGACGACGATCGAGGACATCGTGGAGATGTTGACCGTCTTGGCGCCGTCACCGCCCGTGCCGACGATGTCGACCGTCGCCCCGGGCACCTCGATCACGTTGGCGTGCGCGTACATCGTCCGGACGAGGCCGTTGATCTCCTCGACGGTCTCGCCCTTGGCCCGCAGGGCCACCACGAAGCCCGCGATCTGCGCCTCGGTCGCCTCGCCGCGCATGATCAGGTCCATCGCCCAGGCGGTGTCGTCCGCGCTCAGGTGCCTGCCGTCCAGCAGGCCGTTCAGCAGGGCGGGCCAGGAGCGGCCCGCCGCGGTGTCGCCTCCAGCGGGGGTCACAGCGCTCATCAGCCGCTCCTGGGTCGTCGTACGTCACGTAAAAGCAGTGGTCCCACCCTATCCAGCCCCGGGCACCACGAAGGGCCCCGTCCGAACACCGGACGAGGCCCTTCTGTGGCGTGGCGAAGCAGTGATCAGTGGTGGCCGTGGCCGCTCGTGATCTCCCGGTACTCCTCGGCGGTGGGCTTGGGGATCTGGGCCCCCTCGCCGTAGTAGGACTCGCTGAGCTTGGCGCGCAGCTTCTCGGAGCCCTTCACCTTGCGCTCGACACCGTTCTCGTCGGTCGTCGGACCGATCTCGGCCGGCTGGTACTGCTCGTGCGCGGTGAGCGTGTACATCTGCTCCTGGCTGAGCGGCTCGTGCACCTCGATGAACTCACCGTGCGGCAGGCGCTTGATGATGCCCGACTCGCGGCCGTGCAGCACCTTCTCCTTGTCCCGGCGCTGCAGGCCGAGGCAGATGCGCTTGGTGACGATGAAGGCGACGACCGGTCCGAGGAAGAACCCGATCCGGACGAACCAGGTGACCGAGTTGATCGACAGATGGAAGTGCGTGGCGACGATGTCGTTGCCGCCGCCGATCAGCATGATGATGTAGCCGGTGATCCAGGCGACACCCACACCGGTGCGGGTCGGGGCGTTGCGCGGCCGGTCCAGGATGTGGTGCTCGCGCTTGTCCCCGGTGACCCACGACTCGATGAACGGGTAGAGGGCGATGATCCCGAGGAAGACACCGAAGAGCACCAGCGGGATGAACACGCCCAGGACGAGCGTGTGGCCCCAGAAGTTGACCTCCCAGCCCGGCATCGCACGGATCAGACCCTCGGCGAAGCCCATGTACCAGTCGGGCTGGGCACCGGTCGACACCTGGTCGGGACGGTAGGGGCCCAGGACCCAGATCGGGTTGATCGTCGCGATGCCGGCGAGGGCCGAGATGACACCGAAGACCAGGAAGAAGAAGCCTCCGGCCTTGGCCATGTAGACCGGCAGCAGCGGCATGCCGACGACGTTCTTGTTGGTCCGTCCGGGACCCGCGAACTGGGTGTGCTTGTGGTAGAAGACCAGGATCAGGTGGCCGACCACGAGCCCGAGCATGATGCCCGGCAGCAGCAGGATGTGGATCGAGTAGAACCGGGCGACGAAGTCGGTGCCCGGGAACTCCCCGCCGAACAGGAACATCGAGATGTACGTGCCCACGATCGGCACGGACAGGATCGCGCCCTGCGTGAAGCGGACACCGGTGCCGGAGAGCAGGTCGTCCGGGAGCGAGTAGCCGGTGAAGCCGGTGAACATGCCCAGGACGAACAGCAGGAAGCCGAACATCCAGTTGATCTCGCGCGGCTTGCGGAACGCGCCGGTGAAGAAGACGCGCATCATGTGCACGAACATGCCGGCGAGGAAGATGATCGCCGCCCAGTGGTGGATCTGCCGGATCAGCAGACCGCCGCGGACGTCGAAGCTGATGTCCAGGGTGGAGGCGAACGCCTCCGACATCAGCTGCCCCTGCAGCGGGACGTAACTGCCGTGGTACTCCACCTCGTTCATCGACGGGTGGAAGAACAGCGTCAGATACACACCCGTGAGGATGATGATGATGAAGCTGTAGAGGCAGATCTCACCCAGCATGAAGGACCAGTGGTCCGGGAAGATCTTGCGCATGTTGGCCTTGGCCAGGGAGTAGATCCCGAGGCGGCCGTCGGCCCAGTCGGCGACCCGCTCACCCGCGGGCGCCTTGCGGCGTTCTTGTGCAGTGCTCATCCGCGCTCCCAGAAAGCAGGGCCGACGGGCTCTTCGAAGTCGCCGAGCGCCTCGAGGTAGCCCTCGTCGTTCACGCCGATGCGGAGCTGCGGCAGGGCGTGACCAGCGGGACCGAAGATCACTCGGGCACCGTCGGAGAGGTCGAAGGTGGACTGGTGGCAGGGGCAGAGCACGTGGTGCGTCTGCTGCTCGTACAGGGAGATCGGGCAACCGACGTGGGTGCAGATCTTCGAGTACGCGACGATGCCCTCGTGCGACCACTCGAGTTCGCGCTTGTCCTTGATGTTCTCCGGCTGGATCCGGACGATCATCAGGGCGGCCTTGGCGATCTCGTTCTGGAACTCGTGGTCGTGCTCCTCCAGGCCCTCGGGCTTGGCGAAGGTGAGCGAGCCGACCGCGACGTCCGAGGGACGCAGCGGCTCGTCCGTGTTCATGTTGACGAGCAGCTTGCCCTTGGACCACAGCGTGTGGCGGAGCTTGGTGCCGGGCAGCGGGCCGAGGTCGCGCAGCAGCACGACGCCGGAGAGCGGCACCAGCGTGAGCGCGCCGAGCATGGTGTTGCGGATCAGCTTGCGGCGGCCGAGCGCGGACTCCTTGGCGCCCTGCTTGAAGTCCGCGAAGACCTTCTCGCGGACCTCGGGCGTCGCCGCGATCGCGTGCCGCTCGTCGGCGACCTCCACGTCGGACATCAGGGTGCGCGCCCAGTGGACGGCGCCCGCGCCGATGCAGAACAGCGCGATGCCGAGCGTCATGCCCAGCGCGAAGTTCAGCGCGCTGATGTGACCCAGCGGGAAGATGAAGACCGACTTGTCGACCGGGATCGCCACGAACGCGGCGATGAAGGCGACGGTGGCCAGCATCGACACCGTGAACAGCAGGGCGACCGAACGCTCGGACCGCTTGGCGGCCCGCTCGTCGACGTCCTGGACCCGGTGCTCGTGGGGAGGCAGGCCCGGGTCGGCGAACGGGTGCTTGTCGTCCGGGACGCTGACCGCGTCGTGCCCGTGCTCGTCACGTCCCGCGTGCTCGGCGGGCAGGTTCTCTTCTGGAATGTCTTGGCTACTCATGACTTCTTGGCCTTTGCGGTCCGGGCGGCGACCCACACGGCGACGGCGATCAGTCCGCCGAGACCGAAGATCCAGCCGAACAGGCCCTCGCTGACCGGCCCGAGGCCGCCGAGCTCGAGGCCGCCGGGGCTCTCGGTCTTGTCGCTGTTGACCGCGTCGAGGTAAGCGATGATGTCCTTCTTGTTCTTCTCCGACAGCGTGGTGTCGGGGAAGGACGGCATGTTCTGCGGGCCGGTCTGCATGGCCTCGTAGAGGTGCTTCGCGGAGACGCCCTCGAGGGTCGGCGCGTACTTGCCGTGTGTCAGCGCACCGCCCTTGCCGGTGAAGTTGTGGCACTGCGCGCAGTTGGTGCGGAACAGCTCACCGCCCTTGGCGATGTCGGCGCCCTCGGGGCCGTACTGCTCCTCCGTCGGGACGGACGGACCGGCGCCCAGCGAGGCGATGTACGCCGCGAGCTGGTCGATCTCGGCCTGCGAGTAGATGTTCTTCTTCGCCGGGACCTGCGGGCCCTGCGAGGTGGCGGCCGGCATACGGCCCGTGCCCACCTGGAAGTCGACGGCCGCGGCGCCCACACCCACCAGGCTCGGCCCGTCGGAGGTGCCCTGACCGCCGGTGCCGTGGCAACTGGCGCAACCGACCGAGTAGAGCTTCTTGCCCTCCTCGATGGTGAGGGACTGGGCGGTTTCGTCGGCCTTCGCCGGGCTCGTCGGTGCGAACACGGCATACAGCCCCCCGGTGCATGCCAGCGCGAGGAGTAGGACGACGAGCGCCGCCAGCGGGTGGCGTCGTCGTGCGGAGAGCTTTTTCACGGATTACCCCGGTGTCAGGATCTTCTGCGTCGATGCTTCTGGGATGCGCGCTTCATGGAGCACGCGTGGATGCGGGCCCTGCTACTTGATCATGTAGATCGTGGCGAAGAGGCCGATCCAGACGACATCGACGAAGTGCCAGTAGTAGGACACGACGATCGCGGCGGTCGCCTGCTCATGGGTGAACCTGCTGGCGGCGTAGGTCCGGCCGAGGACCAGCAGGAAGGCGATGAGACCGCCCGTCACGTGCAGGCCGTGGAAGCCGGTGGTCAGGTAGAACACCGAGCCGTAGGGGTCGGAGGACAGGGACAGGCCCGCCTCCTTGACCAGCTCCGTGTACTCGAGGACCTGACCGCCGATGAAGATCGCACCCATCACGAAGGTGACGATGAACCACATCCGGAGCTTCTTCACATCACCGCGCTCGGCGGCGAAGACGCCGAGCTGGCAGGTGAGGGAAGAGAGCACCAGGATGGTGGTGTTCGCCGCCGAGAACGGGAAGTTGAGATGGTCGGCCATCTCCTTCCAGTGATCGGGACCCGTCACCGATCGCAGGGTGAAGTACATCGCGAAGAGGGCCGCGAAGAACATCAGCTCGGAACTCAACCAGATGATGGTTCCGACGCTGGTGAGGTTCGGCCGGTTGACCGACGGGTGCGCGTGCCCGGTTTCTGCTGTCGTTGCTGTCGCCACGACCGACATTATGTCGGTCGCTTATCCCGCCCTCACTCCGGGGGGTGCCGTTCGGAGTGTCTCTGCCTGTCGTACCGGTGTTGACGTGGTGTTCAAGGGAGTAGCATCCCGCCCATCGGGCCTGTCCTTACGACGCTGACGTCACGGAGGAACAATGCAGCCGACCGCCACGGTGCTGGTCTACAGCGACGACTCCAACACCCGCGAGCAGGTGCGGCTCGCCACGGGACGGCGGCCGGCGCCGGACGTCCCCGTGGTGGAGTTCCTGGAGTGCGCGACTCCGGCCGCGGTGCTCAAGGAGCTGGACGGGGGTGGGATCGATGTCTGTGTGCTGGACGGTGAGGCCGTGCCGATGGGGGGCATGGGGCTCTGCCGGCAGATCAAGGACGAGGTGTTCGACTGCCCGCCGGTGCTGCTGCTGATCGGGCGGCCGCAGGACGCGTGGCTGGCGACCTGGAGTCGTGCGGAGTCGGCTGTGACCCTGCCGGTGGAGCCGGTGGAGTTCGCGGCCGCGTTGGCTTCTCTGCTGCGGGAGAAGAAGGCTTTGAACGCCTAGGAGCTCGGTTCGACCGGTTGTGTGGCGGCTGCGGGTGCGTGGGGGGTGTTCGCGCAGTTCCCCGCGCCCCTGAGGCGTCTAGACGCTCTGAGGACGTAGGCGGGCGCTGTCCGCTGCCGCGGGCCCCTCTGGGGTGCCGCCGAGGAGGGCGCTGCCCGTGCGCCACTTCGTCCAGTCGAGGTTCCAGTCGCCGAAGCCGTTGCCGAAGGGGGCCATGGTGTCGCCGCCGGAGTTGACGACCTTGACGATGTCGCCCTCGCGTACGGTGTCGTAGAACCACGCGGCGTTCTCGGTGCTCATGCCCGTGCAGCCGTGGCTGACGTTGGCGGCTCCCTGGGAGCCGACCGACCAGGGGGCGGCGTGGACGTACTCGCCGCTGTTGGTGACGCGGACGGAGTGGTGGACGATCAGGTCGTAGAAGTCCGAGGCGCCGATGCTGGCGCTGGTCATGCGGACGGTGCCTTCCTTGGCCAGGACGACCTTGACGCCGTTGCGGGTGTCGTAGCCCGGCATACCCGTGGTCACCGGTATCTGGCGGATGATCTCGTCGTTCTTGTAGACCGTCATCTGGTGGGCCGAGGCGTCCGTGACGGCTATGAGCTTGTCGGCGGTGCTGATCGTCAGCGGCTTGGCCTTGCCGCCGCCCCACAAGCGGTCGCCGATCTTGATGCCCTCCAGGTTGCTGCGGACCTGGACGGTGGCCTGTGCGGGCCAGTAGTCCTTCGGGCGGTAGTGGAGCTTCTTGTCGTCCACCCAGTGCCAGGCGCCGTCCACCGCGGGCATGGAGGAGACCTTGAGCGCGCGTTCGACGACGGCTCGCTGGGCCCTGTCCTTGACGGGCCGGCTCAGCTCTGCGGTGACGGGCTGGCCGACGCCGTAGGTGCCCGCCTTGGGGCCGAAGGCGACGTCCAGGCGCTTCTTGGTGGTGGGCTTGCCGGTGTCGAAGCTGAGGACCTTGCGGCCGGGCGCCCCGTCCTCGTCCTCGGTGCTCACCCGGACGGTGTAGTCGGCGTTGGCGGCGAGCGGTGCTGTGCTGTGCCAGCGGCTGCCGTCGGCGGCGAGTTCGCCCGCCAGGTAGCGTCCGGCGGCGTCGTAGGCCGTGACGTCCGTGATGCGCCCGTCGGAGTCCTCGGCGACCACTTCCAGGGGCTTGTCCGGGTCGGCCTTCTCACGGCCCTCGGAGGGGCCGTTGAAGGAGATCTGGTCCGCCGCGTCGTAGGGGCGGTGCGAGAGCGGATTGCCGTCCGAGCCGCAGGCCGTGACGCCCGCGCAGAGGGCGATCACCAGCAGCGTGCAACTGACGACGGTGCGGGGCCGGGATATCGCTGTGTGGCTCATGACCTCACGCTAGGAAGACCCGTCAACGGCGGCACGCCGAGAGACTCGTACGAGTGACACATATTGCGGCAGAAAGACGGCAGAAAGCAGGGGCCCGGACACTCCTCTCGGAGTGTCCGGGCCCCTGAAGCGCTCAGCGCGTATTACTGGGTGCGGTTCTCACCGCGGTAGTACTCGAAGACCCAGCCCCAGATGCCGATCAGGACGATCGGCAGCGAGAAGTACAGCAGCCACCAGCCGATGGCGACCGACAGGAAGGCCAGGGCGCCGCCGATGGCCAGCGAGAGCGGCTGCCAGCTGTGCGGGCTGAAGAACCCGACCTCGCCGGCGTCGTCCGCGACGTCCGCCTCCTTGTTGTCCTGCGCGCCCACGTCGACCCGCTTGGCCGTGAAGCCGAGGTAGAAGCCGATCATGATGCACAGGCCGAAGGTCAGGAAGAGGGCCGTGGTGCCGGCCGGCTCCTTCGACCACACGCCATAGACGACCGCCATGACGAGGACGAAGAAGCTCAGCCACATGAACATCTTGCCCTGGATCTTCACTTGCCGGCCTCCTTGCCGCCGGCGAGGGCCTTCTCGCCGTGCCCCGCGTTCTCGAGCTGGTCGAGAGCGGCGATCTCCGGGTGGTGCAGGTCGAACGCCGGGGATTCACTGCGGATCCGCGGCATGGTGATGAAGTTGTGCCGCGGCGGCGGGCAGGAGGTGGCCCACTCCAGGGAGCGGCCGTAGCCCCACGGGTCGTCGACCTCGACCGGCTTGCCGTACTTGGCCGTCTTCCACACGTTGTAGAAGAACGGCAGGATCGACATGCCGAGCAGGAACGAGCTGATCGTCGAGATCGTGTTCAGCGCGGTGAAGCCGTCGGCCGCGAGGTAGTCCGCGTAACGACGCGGCATGCCCTCGGCACCCAGCCAGTGCTGGACCAGGAACGTGCCGTGGAAGCCGATGAACAGCGTCCAGAAGGTGATCTTGCCGAGGCGCTCGTCCAGCATCTTGCCGGTCCACTTCGGCCACCAGAAGTGGAAGCCGGAGAACATCGCGAAGACCACGGTGCCGAAGACGACGTAGTGGAAGTGCGCCACCACGAAGTACGAGTCGGAGACGTGGAAGTCCATCGGCGGCGAGGCCAGGATGACGCCGGTCAGACCACCGAAGGTGAAGGTGATCAGGAAGCCGGTCGCCCAGAGCATCGGTGTCTCGAAGGACAACGAGCCCTTCCACATGGTGCCGATCCAGTTGAAGAACTTCACACCGGTCGGGACCGCGATGAGGAAGGTCATGAAGGAGAAGAACGGCAGCAGCACACCGCCGGTGACGTACATGTGGT
>NZ_JBVIWP010000007.1:0-424309 GCF_055594445.1 Streptomyces sp. NPDC040589
CCCCCCCCCCCCCCCCCCCCCCCCCCCCCCCCCCCCCCCCCCCCCCCCCCCCCCCCCCCCCCCCCCCCCCCCCCCCCCCGACCCACCACCCGGCGCCAGGCGCTACGCGCGCGCCCCTCAGCCCGCGCCCGTGAAGTGCTCCCCCACCAGTACCCGCACCACATCCAGATCCCGGGCGATCAACGCGTCCAGCAACGCCGTGTGTTCATGCGCGTCCGCCACCAGTTCGGCCCGCCCCCGACCGCCCGGTCCGCCCCCGACCAGCGGCCACTGCGCCCGCCGGTGCAGGTCCTCCGCGATCTGGACCAGTTGCCCGTTGCCGGAGAGGGACAGCACGGCGCGGTGGAACACCCGGTCGGAATCCGCGTAGGTCGCGCGGCAGCCGGAGGACGCCGCGCGGACCGTCGCCTCGGCGAGCGGCCGCAGCTCGGCCCAGCGCTCGGCGGGAACGGTACGGGCCAGCTTCAGCATCACCGGGACCTCGATCAGGGACCGGACCTCGGCCAGTTCCGCCAGCTCCCGCGCCCCCCGCTCGACCACCCGGAACCCACGGTTCGGCACGACTTCGACGGCACCCTCGATGGCCAGCTGCTGCATAGCCTCCCGCACCGGCGTCGCCGACACCCCGAACCGCTCGCCCAGCACCGGCGCCGAGTACACCTCACCGGGCCTCAGATCCCCGGCCACCAGCGCGGCCCGCAGCGCGTCCACGATCTGCCCGCGCACGGAGGACCGCTGGACGACGGGCCTGGGCCGCGGGAGGGCCGGCTCACCGTGCGTGTGCTCACCGCGCACCGCGCCGTCGACCCCGGCCGCCCCGGCCTGCCGCGGCACCCGGGCCTGCCCGGCCGGCACAGCAGGCCACGGCTCCTCCGTCCCGGCGGAGCCCTGCGCGCCCTGCTTCAAGGGTCCTCCTCCGGACGTATCCCTACTTGGGGTCATTACGGCGGGTTGTCACTTGCCCGTCAAGCACCATAAGCGCCCCGAGCGCCAGTTCAAATCCCAGGGATCTTGAGTTAGGTTAGGCTTACCTCTGAGTAGATCGGTGATCCCATGCCCGAGCCCCGTTCGGCAGTCTCCGGCGCCTATGCCCGTCTGGCCGAGGTCCTCCCGGGGCTCGCCGTCACCGAACTGACCCCCGAGGACGCCACCCCGCAGGGCGGCGCCTGGGCCGCGGCCACCGACCTCGCGGCCGCCGGCCCCGCCCTCGAAGCCTTCCTGTCCTGGGACGAGGACCAGATACAGCGGGACTACGGCCAGCAGGCCCGCCCCGACGTCGTCGCCAGCTTCGGCCTGCACCGCTACGCCTGGCCCGCCTGCCTCCTGATCACCGCCCCCTGGTTCCTGAACCGCCGCGTGCCCCGCTACCCGGTGACGCACGTCTCGTACGACCGCACCGCCCCCGGCCACCCCATCGGCCGGATGGCCGTCCGCCCGGCCGGCTTCGCGTGCCTGCCCGGCGACGAGGCCGCCACGCTGCCCGGCGCCCGGGTCGTCCCGGACGAGGAGGCACTGCGGGCCGAGGTGCGGTCGGCGGTCGCCGAGCACCTGGAGCCGGTCCTGACCGGTTTCGGACCCCGGATGCGGCGTCGCGGCCGGGCCCTGTGGGGCATGGCGACCGACGAGATCGTCGAGGGGCTCTGGTACGTCGCCCAACTGTTCGGCGAGATCGAGGAACGGCGCGCGATGCGCGAGCTGGAGCTGCTTCTGCCGGGCGCGACGAAGCCGTACGTGGGCACGGCGGCGTTCCGGGAGCTGACCGGCCCCGGCGGCGAGCCGCTGCGCACCCGGGACCGCGCGAGCTGCTGCATGTTCTACACGCTGCGCCCGCAGGACACCTGCGCCACCTGCCCGCGCACCTGCGACGCCGACCGGGTCACCAAGCTGCTGGCCACCGCCAGTTGAGACGCCCTCGGAAAGAGCGGCTCCTCCCGTAAGATCATCGCGGAAACTCGCAGCAACTTTCCGCGGAACCACCCGTACGGGTAGTCTTGTTCGAACTCAACTCCCGCCCCTCACGCGGCAGTTCGAGCAGAACGCCGCCCTGAACATTCCCTTGCACTTCCTTGGCGGCCTCTTGCCCCGAAACCCCCTGAGGGCCGTTGGGATTGGGCCACTATGGCGGGCGTTACGCCCTATCCCAATGCAAGGGACCACCCAGATGAAACTGACCGACATATCGCTGAACTGGCTGCTTCCGGGCGCCGTGCTCCTCCTGGGCATGCTTGCGGCGATAGCGGTTCTCGCGCGCGGCAAGCGCTCCTCGGTCAAGGACACGAGCGCGGACGATTCCTGGGAGCGCAGCGAAGAACGCCGCAGACGCAAGGAGGCCCTCTACGGCACCGTCTCCTACGTCCTCCTCTTCTGCTGCGCGGCCGTGGCCGCCGCGCTCTCCTTCCACGGCCTGGTCGGCTTCGGCGAGCAGAACCTCGGCCTCAGCGGTGGCTGGCAGTACCTCGTCCCGTTCGGCCTGGACGGCGCGGCGATGTTCTGCTCCGTGCTCGCGGTGCGCGAGGCCAGCCACGGTGACGCGGCGCTCGGCTCCCGGATACTGGTCTGGACGTTCGCCCTCGCCGCGGCCTGGTTCAACTGGGTGCACGCGCCCAGGGGCATCGGCCACGACGGCGCCCCCCACTTCTTCGCCGGCATGTCGCTGTCCGCGGCGGTGCTCTTCGACCGCGCGCTGAAGCAGACCCGCCGCGCCGCCCTGCGGGAGCAGGGCCTGGTGCCGCGCCCGCTGCCGCAGATCCGTATCGTCCGCTGGCTGCGGGCCCCCCGGGAGACGTACAGCGCCTGGTCGCTGATGCTCCTGGAGGGTGTGCGCAGCCTTGACGAGGCGGTCGACGAGGTGCGCGACGACAAGCGCAAGAAGGACGAGGCCCGGCAGCGGCGCCGCGACCAGCAGCGCGTGGAGCGGGCCCAGCTGAAGGCGATCAGCCGCGGCCACCGCGGCCACTTCGGCCGCGGTGGCGGCCGGCAGCTGGAGGTGCAGGTGGAGCGCGGCTCCTCGCAGGTCTCCGCGGAGCCTGCCATATCCGCGCCGGAGCCGCTGCCCGTCCGCTCGCGTCCCTCCCTGCAGCCCGCTCGCAAAGGAGCTGACCCGGTGACCGTCGACCTCACCGCCGAGGACGACACCATGGCACTGCCGCGTCTGGACTCCCTGGAGCGCAAGCTCAAGGACCTGGAGCAGCAGTTCGGCTAGTCCGGCCGAACCGAGCCGGGAAGGGGGCGTGGCCTGCGGGCCGCGCCCCCTTCCCGTTCACGCCGCCTCGGCCTCCAGCTCGAACCAGACGGCCTTGCCCACTCCGTGCGGCCTGACGCCCCAGGCGTCCGCGAGGGACTGCACAAGGAACAGGCCCCTGCCGTTCGTACCGTCGTCGGCGATCGGTACGCGCAGCCGGGGTCTGCGGGCCACGAAGTCCCGTACCTCCACCCGTAGTCCACGCGGTCCGACCGTTGCCGTCAGGAGCGCGTCGCGATCGGTGTGGACGATCGCGTTGGTGACGAGTTCGCTGGTGAGCAGTTCCGCTACGTCCGATCGCCCGGTCCTCCCCCACTGCCCGAGCATTTCCCGCAGGGCCCTGCGGGCTTCCGGCACGGCCCGCAGGTCCGCCCGCCCGAGTCTGCGCCTCAGCTGAGGCACGGGCACCTGCTCCGTGTCGTCGTCGGTCTTGTCGTCCGCCGTCTTCGCCGAGAAGGCCCCGATCGTTATGGGACCGCCCCCTCGTGCCTGCCTCTCCATGACCCCCGCCCGCGCGCCGATGTCGGTTCCCCTCCTGCCTCGAACACGTTCACGGGGATCCATGCCCGATCGGACACGCGGCAGTCATGTCGAGTCGTCAACGACCGGGTGTTCGGCCAATCGGACGGGACCGGCGGGCCGGGCTGCGGGCCGCTGAGCGGTACGGCGGATGCGGAGAGGGGGACAAGAGAGTAGCCGGTACATGTCCTCGAGCGGATCGTGACCGCAGGAGATCGGCCGAAGTACCGAGGGCCGGCTGCCGATCCTTGCGTACGCGACGAAGGAGCGGGGCAGCCGGCCCCCGTGCGCGGCGGTCCGGTGAAGTTGGCCGAAGTACGACGGTCTCCCCCGGGCCCTTGACCGGAACAGAGCCGTCCTCCCCACCCCCGTGGCGGGAGGACGGCCCTGGTTCTCTCCGGTGGTCGCGCGGTCAGTACAGCTTCTTGACGGCGGTGGTCGTCGTCTTCTTGAAGGCGGCCACGGGGGCGTCGCCGAAGTCGCCCATCTGACCCCACTCCACGACGGTGACGGTCCGGCCGTCCTGACCGACGGACAAGAGCGCGATGTCCGTGGCCCCCCAGGAGGTCTCGGTGTGCAGTCCGCGGACGCGGGCGCCCTCCTCGACCGGCAGCGAGCCGTAGTCCCGGCCCTCGGCCTGGATGTCCGGGGAGGACTCCTCGATGCGGTCGGCGCAGGTGCGGATCAGGTCGTCGTAGTGCTTCGCCAGGGCCTTGGCCTGGGCGGCTGTGCCCGTCACGACGGTCAACTGCACTGCGCTGGTGTCCAGGTCGGTCCGGAACTCCCGGTGCCGGTAGTCGTAGTCGAGCACACCCTCCGTGCTCACGCAGAAGCCGAGTCCCTCCGGGAACCCCTCGGTGACCGGCCCGGCGGTCCAGGACGAGGTCGGGTGCGGCGGCAGCTGGGACGCCGACAGGAACTTGGGCGCGGCGGCCTTCGGCGCGGCGCCGGCGGCCGGTGCCGTGAGGACCGTGCCCGCCGCGAGGGCGGCGACGGTGAGTGCGGTGAGAGCGCTCGTTCGGATGCGCATGGACATGGGTGTTCCCCCGTGGATGAGTGCGTGGACGTGGATGCCGCGGCGACGCCGGTTGGTCCGTCCGGCCTGGTCGGTGCGACACCAAGAGCATCAGCGGTCACAGCCGGCGGGCGCAACAGCCCGCGGCCGATCGGTCACGGTGGAACCATCCCAGCCCTTCTGACGTGCAGGTACAGGGATGCCTGGGATGCCGTCCCGGGCCGGGTCGGACCTTACGAGGGCGGGGGAACCGTGTCGGCACAGGACGACATCGACGACGTCGGTGAGTTCGCGGCGCTGCTGAGGGCGCTGAAGGAGCGTACGGACCGCAGTTACGGTGCGCTGGCCCGCCGTCTGGCCATGAACACCTCGACCCTGCACCGCTATTGCGCGGGCGAGGCGGTCCCTGTCGACTTCGCCCCCGTGGAGCGTTTCGCCGCGCTCTGCGGTGCGACCCCGGAGGAACGGCTGGAGCTCCACCGCCGCTGGCTCCTGGCGGTGGCGGCCCGCCGGCGGCCTCGTACGGCGAGTGTGGTGGAGGAGGCGACACCTGCCGGGGAGGAAGCGGGCGACCCGGACCCGTCCCCGCTCCCCCTCATCCCCTGGTACCGCCGCAGACGCGTCGCGGTCGGACTGGCCGCCGCCTGCGCGTTGCTCGCGACGCTCGGGAGTCTGTCCGCGCTGCCGGACGGACGGCGCCCCGCCGCCGACCGTGCCCGTACGGCCGGACCCATCGCGTCCGGCACGACGGAAGCCAAGGCACCGGACCGAAGCAGCACCTCGCCCACCCCGAGCGGCTCCCCCAGCACCAAGCGGCCTTCTGCCACCCCGAAGAGCAAGAAGACGCCCTCCCCCGCCCCCTCCGCCCGGACCACCACCCCGCCACGCAGCGGGAAGAAGCCCGCCCTGCCTCTCACCTGGTCCGCCGACTCCCAGGCCTGGAAGCTCGGCTGCGGTCACGACTACGTCATCGCCAAGCCGCCCGGGCAGGTGCCCCCGCCCCCGGCCCCGCAGGACGCCGGTACCTGGGCGGCGACGCAGGGCGCGGTGCACGGCGGCGAGACGCTCGTGGAGCTGTCGGTGCAGGGGCGGACCGACACGGCCGTCGTGCTGAACGCGCTGCGCGTGCGCGTGGTGGGGCGCACGGCTCCCGCCCCGGGCAACGCCTACGCCATGGACCAGGGCTGTGGCGGTGCGGTCACCCCGCGCTTCTTCGACGTGAACCTGGACAAGGACCGCCCCATCGCCCACGCGGTCGCCGGGAGCGACACCGGCGTGCCGATCCCGGCGGTGCGCATGCCGTACCGCGTCTCGGCCGAGGACCCGGAGGTGCTGCTGGTCACCGCCAGGACCGTGACGTGCGACTGCCGCTGGTACCTGGAGCTGGACTGGTCCTCCCAGGGCCGCAAGGGCACGGTCCGTATCGACGACGCCGGCCGCCCGTTCCGCACCAGCGGCATCAAGGGCCTGCCCCGGTACATGTACGACACCTCGGCACGCCAGTGGGGGCCCTACAGCTGACCGCACTGACCCCGCTCAAGGCCGGGGCACGTTGCGCAGGTTGGAGCGGGCCATCTTGAGCATCCGGCCGACCCCGCCGTCCAGCACCATCTTGGACGCGGACAGGGCGAAGCCGGTCACCATCTCGGCCTTGATCTTCGGCGGGATGGACAGCGCGTTGGGGTCGGTGACGATGTCGACGAGGGCCGGTCCCTTGTGCTTGAAGGCGTCCTTGAGGGCGCCCGCGAGTTCCTTGGGCTTCTCGACCCGTACGCCGTACGCGCCGCAGGCCCGGGCGACGGCGGCGAAGTCGGGGTTCTTGTTGGCGGTTCCGTAGGACGGCAGCCCGGCGACCAGCATCTCCAACTCGACCATGCCGAGAGAGGAGTTGTTGAAGAGGACGACCTTGACGGGGAGGTCGTACTGCACCAGCGTCAGGAAGTCGCCCATCAGCATGGAGAATCCGCCGTCGCCGGACATCGACACGACCTGCCGCTTGCGGTCGGTGAACTGTGCGCCGATCGCCATGGGCAGCGCGTTGGCCATCGAGCCGTGGGAGAAGGAGCCGATGACGCGGCGGCGGCCGTTGGGCGTGATGTAGCGGGCGGCCCAGACGTTGCACATGCCGGTGTCGACGGTGAACACGGCGTCGTCGGAGGCCACTTCGTCCAGTACGGACGCGACGTACTCGGGGTGGATCGGCGTGTGCTTCTCCACCTTGCGGGTGTACGCCTTCACCACCCCCTCCAGCGCGTCCGCGTGCTTCTTCAGCATGCGGTCGAGGAAGCGGCGGTTCTTCTTCTCCCTCACCCGCGGGATCAGACAGCGCAGCGTCTCCCGTACGTCGCCCCACACGGCGAGGTCCAGTTTCGAGCGGCGGCCGAGGTGTTCGGGCCGGACGTCGACCTGGGCGATCTTCACGTCGTCGGGGAGGAAGGCGTTGTAGGGGAAGTCGGTGCCGAGCAGGATCAGCAGGTCGCACTCGTGGGTGGCCTCGTAGGCGGCGCCGTAGCCGAGGAGCCCGCTCATGCCCACGTCGTACGGGTTGTCGTACTGGATCCATTCCTTGCCGCGCAGGGCGTGCCCCACCGGGGACTTGACCTTCCCGGCGAACTCCATGACCTCGGCGTGGGCGCCCGCCGTGCCGCTGCCGCAGAAGAGGGTGACCTTGCCGGCCTCGTCGATCATCTTCACGAGCCGGTCGATCTCCTCGTCACCCGGGCGGACCGTCGGCCGGGAGGTGACGAGGGCGGTCTCGGCGGCCTTCTCCGGGGCGGGCTCGTCGGCGATGTCGCCGGGCAGGGAGACGACGCTGACACCGCTGCGGCCGACGGCGTTCTGGATGGCGGTCTGGAGCAGCCGGGGCATCTGCTGGGGGCTGGAGATCAGCTCGCTGTAGTGGCTGCACTCGGCGAACAGCCGGTCGGGGTGGGTCTCCTGGAAGAAGTTGAGGCCGATCTCGCTGGAGGGGATGTGGGAGGCGAGGGCGAGGACGGGTGCCATGGAGCGGTGGGCGTCGTACAGGCCGTTGATGAGGTGGAGGTTGCCGGGCCCGCAGGAGCCGGCGCAGGCGGCGAGCCCGCCGGTGATCTGGGCCTCGGCGCTTGCGGCGAAGGCGGCGGTCTCCTCGTGCCGGACGTGGATCCAGTCGATGGCGGAGTTGCGCCGGACGGCGTCGACGACCGGGTTCAGGCTGTCGCCGACGACTCCGTAGAGGCGTTTGACTCCGGCGCGGGTCAGGATGTCGACGAACTGTTCCGCGACGTTCTGTTTGGCCATGGTTCTCGTCTGCCCCTTCGGTCTCCTGGGAGTCCCTCCGGGTTCCATCAAGTCACAGGGTGCGCGCTCACGCCTCCCACACGGCGGCGGCCGTACGGTCGTCCGCGTAGCCCTTGACCCGCACCTGGGAGTCCGCGAGGAACGCGGCGAGGCCGGGCGGGTCGCGGCGGGACCACCGCTCGGCGAGGTAGTCGCCCAGTTCGGGTTCGCCGCGCAGCGGGTCGGCGAGGCCGCCGCTGCACAGCAGGAGCGTGTCACCCGGGCGGGCGACGGAGGTACGGAAGCGGAAGGGTTCGCGGGGTGGCTCGGGGGCCGGTTCGTAAGGGCTGGGCGGGGTCGGGATGCCCAGGTCCATGGTGAACCGGTCGCCCTCGGGCGTCTCGGAAGGCGGCGACCCGAACCCCATCACGGGCTCGCCCTTGATCTCGGCGACCTGCGGTTCGATGTCCTGCCACTCACCGTCCCGCAGCCGGAACAGCCCGCCGGGTCCGACGCCGAAGAAGACGCGCGTACGGCACTCCGGATCGGCCGACAGCAGGAGGCAGCGCAGGCCGGCGGCGTACTCCTCCGGGTCGACGCCCTGTTCGGCGGCGCTGGCACGGAGCTTGCCGAGGCTGCGGTCGGTGAGGCGGTGCAGTCCGGACTTGAGGTCGCCCCGCCGGCCGTCCCTTATGTCCGCGACGAGCCGGGCATGACTGCGCCCGACGGCCCGCCCGATCCAGTGACAGGCCTCGGCGGCGGCCCGGTGCGCCCCCGGCGTGGCACGGGCCCCGGTCGCCATCGCCACCAGCAGCAGCGCGTGCTCGCCCGTGCCGAAGCGCGCGGTCAGCAACGAGTCGCGCCGCGGCTCCCCCCGGTACCGCGCGGAGTCCCCCCGCACGGACACGGCCCGCAACGTACAGGCCCCGTACCGGGCCCCGTCGAGCACGGTGTCCGCGACCAGGTCATCGAGATCATCGGGGTCGGCCGCCGGAAGCGCGACGGGTTCGGCGTCGTAGGTGGGCGGCCGGGACCCCACGTACCCAAGGGGCCGCGGGGAGGACGCGGGCCGCTCGATCCGGGGGGCGGGCTGGTCGGAGGGGGTATGCGGCGGGGGCGGTGGCGCGGCCGGGCGAGGCGGGGCGAGCGCCGGGTCGGCGGGGCGGGGTGGCGCGGACGGCGCATCGGCTGGGCGTGGTGGCGCCGGCGGACGTTCGGCGGAGCGGGGTGGCGCGGACGGTGGGTCGGCCGGGGCGGGGAGGGCAGTCCCGCTGGGCTCGGTGGCCGGGAAAGCGGCCCTGCCGGACCCGGTGGCGGGGGCCCCGGTGCGGCCGGACTCAGCCACCGGAATCGCGGTCCCACCGGAGCCAGTCCCCGGAGACCCGATCCCACCGGGCTCAGCAGAGGGGAAGGCGGGCTCGGTGGGGCGGAATTCCGGGCTGGGCCAGGAGGGTGGGGTGGTGGGGAGGGGTGGCGCGGACGGGGGTGGGACCTCGGGGGTCCGCGAGGTGGGGGCCGTGGACGCGGAGGGCTCCGTCGGGCCCTCCGCGGACGGTGAGGTCGCGTCGGCCGTGGGGGGCCGGTCCGGTTCCTGCCCGGACCGCCCCGGCGGCTTCGCGGTGGTCGGGAAGGTCACCGGGTCCGTGAGCCGGGCCGACGGCGGCTCCCAGGGCGCGCGGCGCGGCGTGTCCGTGACCTCGGCGGCCCCTGCCCGGGGCGCCGGGACCACCGGCTCGGAGGCGGGCCGCTCGTCCGCCGGGTCCCCTACCGCCCCCGCCGCCGAGGCGAAGCGGTCGTCCAGGGAATCCGGGGCGGGTGTGGGGCCCGTGTCGTCGGTGGAGTCGTCGTACAAGTGCCTCCACCAGTCGTCGTCATGACCGGTGGGCCTTCCCCCCTGCTGACTCATGCCCCTGATTGTCCACCGCACGGCCGGGATGAAAACGGGGCTTCCGGAAAAACCGGCCCGTCCCGGCACGGTGAAACGGCGGCGCGAGTGATCCCTAGAACGGCCATGCGATATGGGCAGACGACGGGCCCCGGGCGGCTGACCTGCGGGTCCTGACCACCGCCACGCTCCTGACCTGCGTCTTCTCACGGATTCCGGCAGGCTGGTCAGATGGGAGTGTGGGACCTCCTGCTGGTCGGGCTGGTCATCCTGCTCGGTCTGTGCGGAGTGCTGCTGCCCGCGGTGCCCGGGTCGTTGCTGGTGTGGGCCGCGGTCATGTGGTGGGCGCTGAAGGATCCCCAGCCCGTCGCGTGGTGGGTCCTGGTGAGTGCCACGGTCCTGATGTTCGTCTCCCAGGGCGTGCGCTGGGCCCTGCCGCCCCGGCAGCTCCGGGCGAGCGGCACCAACCGCCGCATGCTGGCCTGGGCCGGAGCAGGATCCACCCTCGGCTTCGTCCTGCTCCCCGTGCTCGGCGCCATCCCCGGATTCCTGGCCGGTATCTACCTCTGCGAACGCCGCCGCCTCGGCCGCCACGGCGACGCGGTCGCCGCCCTGCGTCAGGTGATGCGCTCGGGCGGCTCCAGCATCCTGACCGAACTGTTCACCTGCCAGCTGATCGCGGCGGCCTGGATCGGCGCGGTCATCTGGGGCTGACACCACCCCGACGAGGCAGGCCTAGAGCACACCCTCGTGCGTGAGCAGCCGTACCTTGCGGTCCAGGCCGCCCGCGTACCCGGTCAGCGTGCCGTCGGCGCCGATCACCCGATGGCACGGCCGGACCACCAGCAGCGGATTGGCGCCGATCGCCCCGCCGACGGCCCGTACGGCCGCCCTGGGCGCTCCGATCCGCGCGGCGATCTCGCCGTAGGTCACGGTCGAGCCGTAGGGGATGTCGTCCAGCGCGGCCCAGACCTTCTCCCGGAAGGCCGTGCCCTCGGTGCGCCACGGCAGCCGGAACTCCTTCAGTTCCCCGGCGAAGTAGGCGGCGAGCTGTTCCTCGGCCGCGCGGAAGGGCCCGGCGTCCTGCCGCCAGTCGTCCAGCACCACGCGTCCGCCCTTCTGCCCGGGCACGGACAGCGAGGTCAGCTCGCCGGTCGGGGCGGCGGTGAGGAGCAGCGGCCCGAGGGGGCCGTCCGCGGTCGTCCAGTACGTCGTGGTCATCACAACTCCCACTCCCCTGCTGCGCGCAGGTGGTTCAAGGCGTACGAGCGCCAGGGGCGCCAGCTGTCGGGGACGTCGAGGCCGGGCGGGGCCACGTCCGGGTCGCCGAGGGCGCGGGTGCGGATCTCGGCGATGGTACGGGCGTCCAGGCCGGGCACGGCACACAGGGCGTCCTGCGCGTCGTCCCGGTCGGCGCCCGGGTCGAGGCGTACGGCGTGGTCGGCGAGGGCGGCGGTGAGCGCGCCGAGGGTGCCGCCGGGCTCGGCCCCGGCGAGGACGGCCGGCTCGGGGAAGAGGTGGGTGAGGCTGCCGCAGGGGGCGTCGAGCGCCTTGCCGTACCGCAGTACGAGCCGCTGTGCCTCCGTCCGGCCGGTCAGCGCGCGTACCGCGAGTTCCTCCGGGTCGGCGGTGCCCGGCGAGCGCAGCCCTGGCCGGGCACCGACCAGAGGCGCGAGCCGCGGGTCGGCGGCGAGGCGCTCGTCGACGGCGTAGGGGTCGGCGTCGAGGTCGAACAGCCGCCGCAGCCGCTGGACGGCGGTGGTCAGATCGCGGGGGTCGGTGAGGTGCAGCCGTGCGTCGAGCCAGCCGCCGGGGTGGGCGCCGAGCCCGGTCCGGGCGGTGCCGGGGCGCTCGTCGACGGCGACGATGCCGGTGCCGTAGGGGAGGCGGAGCGTGCGCCGGTAGGTGCGCGTTCCGGGCGGGCCGCTCACGTCCTCGACGCCGGGTACGGCCTCGCGTTCCAGCAGGTCGAAGACGGGTCCTGCCTGGTAGGGGCCGCGGTGGGCGAGCCGCAGCGGGATGCCGGCGTCCGGGGTGGCCGTACGACGGTTCCGGCCGCCCTTCGGGACGGCGGCGGCGCGCAGCTGGCTCGGGGTGGAGGCGTAGACGGCCCGGATCGTGTCATTGAATTGCCTGACGCTGGCGAAGCCCGACGCGAACCCGATCTCGGTGACCGGCAGCCCGGTGGTCTGGAGCAGCACGCGCGCGGTGTGGGCGCGCTGGGCCCGGGCTAGCGCGACCGGCCCTGCGCCGAGCTCGGCGGTGAGCTGCCGCTGCACCTGCCGTGCGCTGTAGCCGAGCCGTGCGGCGAGACCGGCGACGCCCTCCCGGTCGACCACGCCGTCGGTGATCAGCCGCATGGCCCGGCCCACCACATCCGCGCGGACGTTCCACTCGGCGGAGCCGGGCACGGCGTCCGGCCGGCACCGCCGGCAGGCCCGGAAGCCCGAGCCCTGCGCGGCGGCGGCCGTGGCGAAGAACCGTACGTTGGCCCGCTTCGGCGTGACCGCGGGGCAGCTCGGCCGGCAGTAGATGCCGGTCGTCTCGACGGCGAAGAAGAACACGCCGTCGAAGCGGGCGTCGCGGCTGCGTACGGCCTCGTACCTGGTGTCCTCGTCCGTTACCTGGTCTCTCACCCGTCCAGTCTCCGCTGTGGGCCGGACTGTCGCTGGCGGAAATCGGACATGGCACTTCGGGTGCCGGGCAGCGTCATGGAGCGGGCCGCGCCTCGCGGCGAGCCAGGTGGGCCTCCACGGCACCTCGGGCGACGGCGGCCACCCGGCCCTCGGACCAGGGCGTGGGCTCGGCCGTCAGCCGGTTGTGGTGCATGTGGAGCAGGGAGGCCAGCACCGCGTCGGCGTCGGCGGGCGCCTCGGCGAGACTCTGCCGCAGGCTGTCGGCGGCGGCCGCGCGGGTCTGCCAGGCGGCCAGGAGCGGCGCCGCCCAGGTCTCCTCGCGCAGGGCCGCGAAGTCACCGAACGGGTCGACGAGCCGCAGTGCCTGGGCGCGGTGGTCGCGGAAGGCACGGTGGTGTTCGTCGCGGGGCGCGACCGCGAGCAGGCACCGGGCGCGCTCGGCCGGGGTGCCCGGGACGAGGTGCCAGGCGAGATGGGCCCGGCCGGCCGCCGTCAGCGGCAGCGGGCCGGCCGGTGGCCGGGCGTGGTCGAGGAGGCGGAGTTGCGCGAGGGCCGCCGCGCTGTCGGCGTGGAACACCCGTTCCGCCGCCTCCATGGTCCGGGCGGTACCTCCGTACCGCTCCGTCTCCGGGTCGTAGGTGTCCAGGACCAGCCGGCCGACGAGCCTGTGCCGCCGCAGGTCCGCCGCCAGGTCGTGGAGCGCGGGGAGGATCTCCCCGTACAGCGTCCGGGGGGTGCCGTGCAGACGCAGCCGCAGGTGGGGGTCCGGGTCGGCGTACCGGACGAAGAACCAGCGGTCCGCCTCGGGCGGCAGGGCGTCCAGCAGCTCCGGCAGGTGGCGGGCGAGGACCGTGTCCTGGAGCGGGCCGGGGCAGTACAACTTGGCGTACAGCCAGGAGCCTCCCGGCAGGCCGCAGGCGGGGTCGTCGCCGCGGCGGACGAGCGGACGCCGGGTGCCAGCGGGGGCGGCCGGAGTCGTGGTGGCGGAGGGCGCGCGGCGCAGCAACGGTACGGAGATCTCGGCGGCGTGCGTGCCGTGCGGTCCGGTGAGCCAGCCCGTGCCGTCTCCGGTCAGGTCGGGCCGCTCGTGCAGCGGGGTGTCGGGATCGCGCCGCAGTTCCTCGCGCAGCAGACGGGCGTCCGCCGCGCGGGACAGGTCCAGCGGCAGCAGGCGGTCACCGCTGCCGGCCTCGACCACATCGGGCACCCGCAGCCGGTGCCGCCACGACCCCAGCGCCTCGGACCAGGCGGTGAACCCGGTGCGGTGGTCGAGGACATCGGCGTCCCGGACCAGCCACCGGGACCGGCACAGCACGGTCCGGCCGTGGCGTACGGCGGGCAGGTAGGGCCAGTCCCGCGCCGTCCCCCAGTCCCAGCCGAGCAACGGCCGGACGTGGTCCATGCTCAGCAGATGCAGCAGGCGTACGTGCGCGGGCGCCAGCCGCCTGGTGTCGAGCATGTGGAAGGTGCCCGCGGCGACCTCCTGCCCGTCGTGCCGGAGCGACACCAGCCGCAACCGGTCCGGCTCGCCGACCACCGCCAGGTCGTCGAGTGCGAGGTGACCCGGGTCCGAGCCCTCCCCGAACGTGCCGGTTGCCACGGTGTGTTCGACCCATCGGGGCGTGCGGACGACGTTGCCGGCGCGGGGCAACGCCGGGCGGAAGATCAGCTGGACCGGGAGGACCGGACCGTTCGGCGAGGCCGCACCGGCGAGCGCCGTGGGAGCCGTCCCGGCGAGCGCCGTGGGAGCCGTCCCGGCGAGCCGCCGCCCCGCCTCGGGCAGCAGGTGGGCGAAGCGCGCCGCGAGGGAGCCGGCGGGCCAGGTGCCGGTGAGATGAGCGGATACGACGAGGGTGAACTGCCCCGCGCCGAGCGCCTGTTCGGACGACGCCAGGAGCTGGAAGACCAGCTCGGCCGAGGGCGGAGGGACGCCGGAGTCGTCGCCGAGGGTGTCCAGGTCCCGGTCGCTCAGGACGATCTCCCGCACACCGGACGCGGTCGCCTCCTGGGCCAGGGCCGTCAGCACACGGTCCCGGGCACCCGCCCGCGGCGTCGCGTCCGGCAGCGGAGGGCCGAGTCCGCCGACCGGATCGAGGAGCTCGGCCACCGGTACCGCCCGTGCGAGGCCGTACCGTTCGAGGAAGTCGCGATGGTAGGAGGCGAGCGGACGCGTCGTCCCGGTGACCGGCGGGCCGAGGCGCCACAACAGGTCCGCCGCGCGCCGTGCCTCCTCGGCGACCGCGTACGGCAGGGTGATGTCCGCGTCGAGCGCGGTGTCCACGGCGAGGAGGTACGGGCGCTGGGTCAGGGCGTGCATGCGGTCCTCGGCCGCGCGCAGCGCGAGCAGCCCCTGGCCCGGCCGGCGTTCGGCGTAGTCGGCGAGTGCGGCGGCCACCCCCGCGAGCCGCCGTGCCTCGCCCGCAGCGGCCGGGACATCCGCCAGGCGGCCGGTCACATGGGCCAGCGGATCCGCTGCTCCGGGCGGCGGCGACAGGTCCGTCAGCAGGAAGCCGAGGGTGACGAGTTCCGTGACCAGGTTCTCGATCGCACCGGCGGGTGCGGCGGGCAGCCGGGCACGGAGATGTTCCGCGAGAGCGGCATGGGTCACGGGCCGGCGGGCGTGCTCGTAGGCCGCCGCCACGGCCGCCGTCCAGCGCACCGACACCTCACGCGGTTCCTCCGTCTCCGCCGGCCCGGCATCCGGCGCGGCAGGCGCGTACGGCAGGACCAGACGGTCGCCGCGGCGGACACACAGGCCGTTGGCCGACAGGCGCAGTCCGGCCAGGATCGCCGGGTCCCGCTCCCAGCGCCGCGTCAGACAGGCCAGCCACTCGGCGTCGGGGCGGGCCGACTTGCCGTGCGCCGAGCCGAGCCGCACCCGGGCGGTCTCGCCGAACCGGGCCTGTGCGACGCCCGCCAGCAGCCCGAACGGCGTGGGCCGGCCGGCCATTCGCGCGCGGTAGCGCAGCACCGCCCGCCAGGTGCGGCGCAGCGCGGACGGGGACACGTCCCCGCCCGCGCGCACGGACTCCAGCCGCCGGCCGAGGGACGGGCTGGACAGGGCCAGGGCCTCGTGCAGCAGCGGATCGTCGGTCAGTTCCGTGACGGCCGCGCGCAGCGCCTTGCCCTCGTCCGGCGCGTCCGTCACGTCGGCCGGATCCGGTGTGGCCGGTGTCCGCAGCGTGTCGACGGGGAGCAGCGGGGAGCGCAGCAGGGCCTCACCAAGGTGGTCGAAGACCGGGTCGGACGGCATCCGCGTCCGACCCGGTTCCGAAGGGCCGTTCCGGGTCACAGCGTCGGGAACGGCAGCGTGCCGTGCTGGGTCGCCTGCCGGGCCGCGCCGGACCAGGGGTTCAGAGTGCCTTGGCTGGTCAGCTGCCCGACGGCACCGGACCACGGGTGCAGGGTCTGGATGGTCGCCTGGCGGGCGGCTCCCGACAACGGGTGCAGGGTTTGGCTCGTCAGCGCGGCAGCGTGCCCCTCCCCCGCGCCGGTCTGCCGTGTGTCGAGGTCGAACGGATCGTCGTGCACGGTGTTCTCCTCTCGGTTCGTCGGATCGTCGTGGACCCGTCCACCGTCGCCCGGCCCGCTCTCGGCCCGGTCACGTCCGGCTCTCACCGGCACCCGCCACGCGAGAGTCACCCTGTGTAGCATCATGAACACGATGGGTGCGCGCTGCGAGTTCATGGTGCTGGGGCCGCTGGAGATCCGGCGGGACGGGGTGCCCGTGCCGATCGGCGCGGCGCGGCTGCGGGCCCTGCTGGCCGCGCTGCTGGTGGACGCCGGACGGACCGTGCCGGTGGAGTGCCTCGCCCGCCGGGTGTGGGGCGATCGGCAGCCCGCCCGCGTCCCCAACGCCCTGCAGAACTACGTGCTGCGTCTGCGCCGCGCCCTCGGCCGCGACCTTCTCCTGACCCGCCCGTCCGGCTATCTGCTCGACGTCGCCCCGCAGGACGTGGACCTGCACCGCTTCACGGCGCTGGTCCGGCACGGTCGTACGGCGCTGGAGGCTGGGCGGCCGGCCGAGGCGTCCGGCCCCCTGCACGAGGCCGTCCGGCTCTGGCGGGGCAACCCGCTGCCCGACCTGCCGGCGGAGTCACTGCGGGAGGTACTGCCGGCCCTGGGCGAGGCCCTTCTCGACGCCCTGGAACTGAGGATCGACGCCGATCTGGCGCTGGGCCGGCACGCGCGGGTGCTGTCCGAACTGCGCACCCTCGCCGGGGCACACCCGTTGCGTGAACGCTTTCACGAGCAGCGGATGCTGGCCCTGCACCGCAGCGGACGGCAGGGCGAGGCCCTCGACTGCTACCGGGAGGCGGCGGCCACCCTCGCACGGGAACTGGGCGTCGACCCGGGGGCCGGGCTGCGTGACGCGCACCGCCGGGTGCTGTCCGGTGACGACACTCCCGCCGCCTTCGCCGACCGGGACCGGACCGCGGGCCGGCTGCCCGCCGAGACCACGTCGTTCGTCGGCCGCGTGAGGGAACTCGACCACGTCGCCGACCTGTTGACGCGGACCCGGATGGTGACCCTGACCGGTGTCGGCGGGGTCGGCAAGACCCGGCTGGCGCTGCGCGCCGCGACCCGGTCGGCCCCTGTCTTCCCGGACGGGGTGTGGCTCGCGGACCTGGCCCCGCTGACCGATCCGGGCCTGCTGGACCGGGCGGTGGCGGAGTCGCTCGGCCTGCGCAACCACTCCAGCCGGCCCGTGGCCGACGCGGTGACCGAGCATCTGCGCGACCGACGGCTGCTGTTGGTCCTGGACAACTGCGAGCACCTGGTGGAACCGGTCGCCGCCCTGGTGCTGCGGCTGCTGCGGTGGGCGCCGGAGCTGACCGTGCTGGCCACCAGCCGGGAACGGCTGGCGGTCCCGGGCGAGCACGTCGTCGTGGTCCCCGGCCTCGCCCTGCCCGAGCGGGCCGACGACACCGGCTGCGAGGCGCTGCGGCTGCTCGCCGACCGGGCCGCGGCCTCGGCGCCCGGCTTCCGCGTCACGGAGGCGAACCGCGCCGCCGTGGCCGAGCTGTGCCATCGCCTGGACGGCATCCCGCTCGCCGTCGAACTGGCCGCCGTACGGCTGAACACCCTGGCCGCCGGGGAGATCCTGGACCGGCTCGACGACCGCTTCCGGCTGCTGGCCGCGCCCCGGGGCGGTGGCCCGGACGACCGGCGGCGCACCCTGCGCCAGGTCATCGACTGGAGCCATGATCTGTGCACCGAGGCCGAGCGGCTGCTGTGGAGCCGGCTCTCCGTCTTCACCGGCAGCTTCGACCTCGACGCCGCCGAGGCGGTCGGCACGGGCGGGGCGCTCGCCCCCGGGGACGTCCGTGATCTGCTGGCGGCGCTGGTCGACAAGTCGATCGTGTACGCCGGTCATACCGGACCGCGGGTCAGATACCGGCTGCTGGAGACGATCCGCCAGTACGGCCGGGACCGGCTCGACGAACGCGGTGACGTGTCGGCGGTACGGCTGCGCCATGTCCGCCACTACCGGGGCCTCGCCGCCCGGGCCGCCGCCGAGTGGTGCGGGCCGCGGGAGGTGGACTGGCTCACCCGGCTCCGCCTCGACCTGCCCAACATCCGTTCGGCCCTCGATCTGTGCGCGTCCGTTCCGGACCTGACCGGCACGGGCCTGGACATCGCGGTCGACCTGGGCCGTACCCGGTGCTGGTTCTTCAGCAGCACTCTCGGGGAGGGCCGGCACTGGCTGGAGCGGCTGCTCGCCCGCGCGGACGGCACCATCCGCCCGGACCAGGACGTCGCCGCCCGCGCGATGACGGCGTGGGTCGCCCTCTGCCAGGGCGACCGGACCGGTGTCCGGGCCTTCCTGGACGCGTGCCGGCCGGCCGGAGCCGCCGCGACGGCCCACCCCGCGGTCCGGTTCGTCGAGGGCGCCTGCGCGCTGCTCGTCGACGGCGACACCACGGCCGTCGACCGGCTCGCCCGGGCCCGCGAGGCGTTCCGGGCCGCCGGACAACCGGGGGACACCCACATGGCCACCATGATGTGGGCCATGGCCGCCGCCTTCCTGGGCCCGCGCGACACCGCCCTGGCCACCCGCGAGGTGTACGTCGCCGAGGCCGAGGCGTCCGGCGCCGAATGGGCCAGGAGCTGGGCGACCTGGTGTGCGGGGATCGCCGAGCTGCGGTACGGCGATCCGGTGCGGGCGCTGCCCCGGCTGCGGGACGCCCTGGCCCGGCAGCGGACGGTCGGCGACAACTGGGGGCCGGTGTGGGGAGTGGAGAGCCTGGCGTGGGCGACGGCCGCCGTCGCCCGGCCCGGCCCGGCGGCCACGCTGCTCGGTGCCGCCGAAGGGCTGCGCCGGGACATGGGGGTGGACCTGACCGGCCTGCTGCCGTTCCACACCGCGCATCTGTCCGCGGAACTGCGTGTCCGGGAGGAACTCGGCGACGAGGCCTACGTCGTGGCGCACGACGTAGGCTTCACGGCGGCCGACCGGGTGGCCCTGGCTCTGGATCTCACCTCGGCGAAGCGACCGGACGGTCTCTAGGGAACATAGAACTCGGTGTCGTAGTACCAGTCGTCGACACCGTTGAGCCGCAGCCGGCCGGCGACCACGAAGATCGACTCGTTGCCGACGTATTTGGTCGGCGCGAGGCATCCTCGGGTGAAGCCGGCGTTGAGCGTGAAGCCGGCGCAGTCCACGTTGCTGCCGAAGTTGCTGCTCACCGCACCACTGATCGACACCGCCACGCTCGCCGCGTTCTGCACGACCAGGACGGCCTGGCCGTACCTGCTGCCGTTGATGACGGCGCAGACCTTGAACTTGACGTTGTCGGAGACCTTGTGGGTCTTGTAGCCACCGCAGTGCCAGGTGGAGTTGGTGCTCACCGCCTGCCAGTTCTGCGCGGCGCCGGCCGGCGCGGCGGTGACCGCGAGGGCCCCCGCCACGGCCGCCGCCACACCCAGAGCTCTGAAACGCATATCGCCATCCCCCTCGATACGAACACTTGACCGCCCGTCGGGCGGCCGCTGATCATAGCGGGCCGACGGCGGCGCGCCTACGAACGCCAGTGCGATCCACGCTTGGCCTCCATCGCGGCCCGTCCGATCGCCCCCTTCCGCTTCCAGTCCTTGCGGATCTCCGCCCGGAGCCGGGCGTCCGTCTTGGCGACGATGCGCTGGTTCTCGCGCAGGAGCTTGCGGTAGCTGTCCAGCCGCCGCTCCGGCAGCTCACCGCTCTCGATGGCGGCCAGCACCGCGCAGCCCGGCTCGGCCTCGTGGGCGCAGTCGTGGAACCGGCACCGCTCGGCCAGTTCCGCGATCTCGGAGAACACCTGCCCGACGCCGGTCTCGGCGTCCCAGAGTCCGACGCCCCGCAGTCCGGGGGTGTCGATCAGGACACCGCCGCCGGGCAGGGCGAGCAGGTTGCGGGTGGTCGTGGTGTGCCGGCCCTTGCCGTCGGCGTCCCGGGTGGCCTGGACGGTCATGACGTCCTCGCCGAGCAGCGCGTTGGCAAGGGTCGACTTGCCCGCGCCGGACTGCCCGAGCAGCACGGACGTACCACCGGCGACGATCGCCGCGAGCACGTCGAGCCCGTCCCCGTCGAGCGAGCTGACGGGCACCACCGGCACGCCGGGCGCGCTGGTCTCCACGTCCTGGACGAGATGGGAGAGGGTGACGGCGTCCGGCACGAGGTCGGCCTTGGACAGGACGACGACGGGCTGCGCCCCGGACTCCCAGGCGAGCGCGAGGAACCGTTCGACGCGGCCGAGGTCGAGCTCGGCCGCGAGGGACACGGCGACGATGGCGTGGTCGACGTTGGCCGCGAGGATCTGCCCCTCGGACCGCTTGGAGGAGGTGGAGCGGACGAACGCGGTGCGGCGCGGCAGATACGTGCGGACGTAGCGCGGGTTCCCGCCGGGTTCGACGGCGACCCAGTCGCCGGTGCAGACGACCCGCATCGGGTCGTGCGGCGTGACGAACGCGGTGTCGGCCCGCAGGACGCCGTCGGCGGTGACGACATCGCACTGGCCCCGGTCGACCCGGATCACGCGTCCGGGCAGCAGTCCTTCGGTGTCGTAGGGGGCGAACTCGGCCGCCCATGCCTCGTCCCAGCCGTAGGGAGCGAGCGCGGAGGAAACGGATGAAGCAGAGCTGGAGGTCAAGGGTGACCCTTTCCAAGGTCGGCCCCCGGCCCGACAGTCGGTCGGGTCAGCCGGCGGCCATGGAGGTGGACTTGATGAACTGGATGCGGGCAGCGCTCATCGCAATGACAGCCATCGGTCAACACCTCCTCGTCCTTGGACTCTTCGGTTCTCTTCGGCTTCTCGTGGAACCGCCGTCACGGTATCCCGTCACGGCGGAGTCGCGTCAACCGGTTTTCGCGCAGTCCTCGCCGTTGAGCTCGAAGTCGTACGGCGGGGAGTTCTTGCCGCGCCAGGAGGCGAGGAAGCCGAAGGCCAGGTCGTCGCCCGCCTGGACCGACTTGTTGTAGTCGGCGGCGGTGGCGGTGACGCGGGAGCCGTTCTGGGAGACGGAGGCGTCCCACATCTGGCCGACCTGCTGGCCGTCCCGGAAGGACCAGGAGACGCGCCAGGAGTCGAGGGGCTCGTTGGTGGTGACGGTGACGGTGGCCTGGAAGCCGTCGGGCCACTGGTTGACCAGGTCGTACTCGACCCGGCAGGCGGGATCCTCGCTCTCGCGGTCCTCCGGGCGTTCTGTGGGAGAGGAGGTGCCCTGCGGTTCGGTCCGGCTGTCGCCGCTCTCCGGCTTGCCGGGCTTCTGTGACTTCCCCCTGTTCTCGGTGTGCTCGGTGGCCTTGCCGGCCGGCTTCGAGGTCGCGGGAGGCAGGGAAGGGACGGACGGCACGGAGAGGTCGGGGTCGGCCACCGGCTGACGGCCGGCGTCGCCGCGTGCTCCGAGGTCGTCGTCGCCGCCGAAGGGCATCATCGAGACGCCGAGCGCCAGGACGGAGACCAGGACGGCGGCGACGAGGAGGCCGTTGCGGGCGACACGCGCCTTCTGCGCACCCTCCTCCGATTCTCCGGGCGGCAGTTCCGCCCGGCCGGGACGGCCGGCGCCCAGACGCACCTCGGCGGCGCGGCGGCGGCGCTCCAGGTACGCGAGTCCGCCCCAGCCGATCACCCCACCGGCCAGCGCCCCGGGCAGTCCTCCGCCGTGCAGGCGAAGACAGGCGGCGGCCTCGGCGCACTGCACGCAGGTGGCGAGGTGCCGGGAGAGGTCGCCCGGGGCGTCGGCGGCGGGGGCACGGGTGACGGCGTCCAGCAGCCGGGCGTAGCTGCGGCACCGGGCGTCCATCGGCGTGTCGAGGTGGTTGCGGTGGCAGCGGTCCCGGAACAGGGTGCGCACCTGCTGGAGTTCGTCGTCGGCGGTGGCCGGGTCGAGGCCCAGGCGGCGGGCGACCAGGGACAGCGGCAGGGCCTCCACCTCGGCCAGCCACAGCAGTTCCGCGTCCGCCTGCTGCAGGTCGCGCAGTCCGCGCAGGGCCAGCGGGCGCTGCAGAGGCGGCCCGGTGTAGCGGGCGGCCTTGTCCGAGTTGAGCCACAGCCGCAGGTCGGGGTCGAGTTTGTGGCCCTGCCCCGCCTCCTCCCAGTCCGCGGCCGTGGTGCGTACGGCGGTCAGCAGCAGGGGTATGCGGGGCAGCCGGGCGGGACGGCGCCCGGAGGCACGGACCGGGCCGGCATCGGCGGCGCGTGCCTCACGTATGCCGTGTGCGAACGCCTCGCGGCCCAGCTGTGCGGCGGCCGTGGAACCGGACGTGCACAGGTCGGCGTACGCGAGGACCGCGTCCCAGCACTCGGAGAACAGCGCGGCCTCGGAGGCGTCCTGAGGGGTCGGCAGGTCGGGCATGAGTCTCCTGCATCCACAAGCGAGGTCAACTCACCATGTTGGCAAAGGAGTTGGGGGGAACCTCGGGGCGGGGGACGAGTTTTTCACGTTCTCGACACAACTGACAAGCCGCGTATTCAAATCCTGACGCGGCCGACTCCGGAAGTAGATACGTGCGGAACGCCGAAACGTCTCGACGGCGACCCGAAATCACATCGGGCCGCCATCGAGGCGCAGCAGGGCAGGAGTCCGGCGTCAGATCTCGACCGGCTCGTCCGCGGGCAGGCTGTCCATGAAGGAGCTGACCGAGAAGACCGCGTTGCCGGCGCCGGGGGGACCGTAGCCGGGGGGCGAGGAGAGGCCGAAGTCCTCCATCGTCTGCCGGTAAGCCTGGAGCAGACGGATGTGGTACTCCAGGGGCGCGCCCTGCGGGTTGGCCTTGCCGAGCGGGGTCGTCGGCTCCGGGCACCAGGTGGTGAAGCGGGGCGTGATGCCGTGGGACATGAAGAAGCGCAGGCCCTCGGTGGTGGAGTCGATGGCCTCGTCGACGGTCTTGAACCCGAAGGGCTCGGCCATCTCCACGCCCGCCACGAAGTTGGGGATGACGTTCCGTGCGCCGAAGATGTCCGCCGAGTCGAGGATGCGCTTGTGCCACTCGTCGCGGCCGACGTAGCGCTCCTTGCCCGGGCAGTACATCTTGAAGAGGTACTCGTCCCACACCTCGTAGTTGGGGTGGTAGATCTGCACGCCGTAGTCCTTGAACCGCTGGACGTCGTCCCTCGGCAGCGCCTGGGCCACCACCTTGCCGATCCAGCGGCCCGGGAAGTGCTCCTCGATGGCCTTGGCGTACCGCCCGTAGAAGTCCGCCTCGTCCAGGCCCTGGACCTTCGACGTGATCGCGCCACCGGTGAGCGTGTACGCGGTGGACACCTTCGCGGTGTCGTACCTGTCGATGATCTCGAGCGCCTCGAGGACTTCGTCTACGTCCTTCACGCCCGTGTACGGGCGGCCCGCCGCCTTGTGCTGGCGCCAGTTGTGGTTGATGTCGCAGTACTGGCACTCCTCCTTGGCACCGAAGTACTGGCAGACGCGGAACGCGGTCAGGTAGATCAGGTAGCCCCATTGGATGGTCGGGGCGACCTCCATGACCGACTTCCCGTTGGCGAGGGTGTGCCGGTAGTACTCGGGCATCGGCGGCACGCCGACGTCGGAGATCCGCTTGCCGTCGAGGTAGAGGCCGAGCACGCCGTCCTCGTTCGCGGCGACGCGGTAGGGCGAGGAGGGGTTCACCCGGACCGAGACGACGGTCCGCCGCAGGTCGTACGGGCCGCCGGTGAGGATGATCTCCTCGGGCGGTCGGCGCAGCGCGGCCTCGCCCAGCTCGGGCAGGGTGCCGTGGTCGAAGGAGAAGATGAAGTACGACTTCGGCTTGACCTCGCCGCCCTCATTGTCGCTGAGCGCGGACGGGTCGAAAGCCACTCCGCCCCGAAGCAGGTCCTCCTTGAAGACGGCCTCCCGCGGGACGTGCGGGAATCGCTCCATCAGATCCTCGACCAGCGCGGTACGGCTGCCGCTGCTCATCCCGTCTCTCCTCCCGACTCGGACGTACGACTCCTCACGGTATGCCCACGGCTGTGCGTGAGCGGTACCGGGTCCCCTCGAAGCGAGGCCGTTACCCCACCCCGGCGGGACACGCGCCGCCCCACGGCTGCCCGCGGACCGCCGCCCGGCCGATCGACGACAGTCCGTAGGTCCGCAACCGCTGGAGGGAACAGCCCCGACACGTCACCGACCGACGGCGACGCCAGGCCCGGTCGACGGCGACCATGACGGGCCGATGGGGCACGCGCCGGTCGGCGACACCGAGCCCCAGGAGCAACGGGCAGCGCCCGGCCGGCGGGGCACACGCTGCCCGCAACTGCCTGCAGACTGCAGCCCGGCCGGTCGGCGGGTGCCAACGGGCGGGAAACTGCCGGCGAGGACCCGGCCGCCGCGGAGGCACAGCCGGACACGAGAACGCCGCCGCCCGCACAGTCTCTCCCTCGGGGCGGTGGGTCTGTTCGCCCGGGCCGCCGCATCGGCGAGGGCCCGCCGGGTCACGCACCCCGCCCGGCCCATCGGGGCCCGCAGCAACCCGGCGGACAAGCACACGACAGCCGACCGGCTGCAGCCGATCCGAACCGGATCGATTCTGTCGATGTCAGCACATTCCGGCGCTGCTGACGCAGCGCACCGTCAGGCCTCGCGCTCCAGCGCCGCCAGGTCGACCGCGTAGGCCGGTTTCCCTCCGGCCCGCAGCCGTTCCGCCTCCTCCGCGACCGTCAGACCGAGGCGGGCCAGTTCGTTGCCCTGGGAGCCCGCGAGGTGAGGGGTGACGAAGGCGCCGGGGAGGTCGTAGAGGGGTGAGCCGGCGGGGAGCGGCTCGGGGTCGGTGACGTCGAGGATCGCGGTCAGGCGCTCGGCGCGCAGTTCCGCGACGAGGGCGTCGTGGTCGACGAGCGCGCCGCGCGCGGTGTTGACGAGCACCGCCCCGTCGGGCATCAGGGCCAGCTCGCGGCGGCCGATCAGGTGGTGGGTCTCGGGCGTCTCGGGGGCGTGGACGGTGACGATGTCGGAGGTGCGCAGCAGGTCGTCCAGCGGCAGCAGGGGGACGCCCAGCGCGGCGGCCTCCGCCTCGTCGACGTAGGGGTCGGTGAGGGCGGGCCGCAGATCGAAGGGGCGGAGCAGTTCGAGGACGCGGCGGCCGATGCGGGAGGCGCCGATGACGCCGACGCGGCGGCCGTAGTTGCCGATGCCGGGGACGATGCCCCAGCCGGAGGAGGTGCGGGACGTGCGCATCCGGTCGCGTGCGGCGAGGACGTCCTTCCCGGCGAGCAGGATCATGGCGAGGGTGTACTCGGCGACCGGCAGCGCGTTGGCGACGGCGGCCGAGGAGACGGCGATGCCGCGCCGCCAGATCCCGGGGGTGGCGAAGGACTTCACCGAGCCGGCCGAGTGCAGCACGGCACGCAGCCGGGGAGCCGCGTCGAGGACCGTCTCGTCGAGCCGGGGGCAGCCCCAGCCCGTCACCAGGATCTCGGTTCGGGACAGCGCGTCGAGCACTCGCGGATCGGTGAAGTCCCGCGCCACGAGGGCGGGATCGATGTCCACGGACTCCCGCAGCCGCGCCAGCACCTCGGGCGGGAAGACCTGCGGCACGTTCTCGGCGGCCATGGCGAACAGTGCCTGGGGGCGCTGGCTCAAGGAGGTGACCTTCCGGCTCGGCGGCAGAACGGCGCAACTGATGCGATAGAAAACGCTCTCTACAACGTCTCCACGGTAGGCCGGGCCGGGCGGCTGGAGCAATGGACACCCGGCCGAGGTAGGTTCCGGCCGGGGGCCTGCCGCCCCCACAGCCTCGGGGAAGGACGACGTGGATGACCGGGACCGTGACCAACTGGGCGGGCAACATCACCTACGCGGCCAAGGAGCTGCACCGGCCGGGCTCGCTCACCGCGCTGCGCGCGCTGGTCGCGGACAGCGACCGGGTGCGGGTGCTGGGCAGCGGGCACTCGTTCAACGGGATCGCCGAGCCGGGCGCCGAGGGAGTCCTGCTGTCGCTCGCCGCTCTGCCGCCGGAGGTGGACGTCGACACAGCGGCCCGTACGGTCCGCGTCGGCGGCGGCGTGCGCTACGCGGAGCTGTCCCGCCGGGTGCACGGGCAGGGTCTGGCGCTGCACAACATGGCGTCCCTGCCGCACATCTCGGTGGCCGGATCGGTCGCGACCGGCACCCACGGCTCGGGCGTCCTCAACGGCCCGCTCTCGACGGTCGTGCGCGAGGTGGAACTGGTCACGGCAGACGGCTCGACGGTGACGATAGGACGGGACGAAGAGCGGTTCGGCGGGGCCGTCACCTCGCTCGGCGCGCTCGGCGTCGTCACCGCGCTCACCCTCGACCTGGAGCCGGCCTTCGACGTCGAGCAGCACGTGTTCACCGAACTGCCCCTGGAGGGACTGGACTCGGGGACGTTCGAGACGGTGATGGCGACGGGGTACAGCGTCAGCCTGTTCACCGACTGGCGTGCGCCGGGCTTCCGGCAGGTGTGGCTGAAGCGGCGCACCGACCAGGCGCTGCCGGCCTTCCCCTGGGCGCCTCCCGCCACCGAGAAGATGCACCCGGTGCCGGGCATGCCCGCGGTGAACTGCACCGAGCAGTTCGGCGTACCGGGGCCGTGGCACGAGCGACTGCCGCACTTCCGGGCGGAGTTCGTCCCGAGCAGCGGGGCAGAGTTGCAGTCGGAGTATCTGCTGCCGCGCGGGCACGCCGTGGAGATGCTGCGCGCGCTCGACACGATCCGGGAGACGGTCGCCCCGGTGCTGCAGACCTGCGAGGTGCGCACGGTCGCCGGTGACGACCAGTGGCTGAGCCCGTCCCACGGCCGGGACACCGTCGCGGCGCACTTCACCTGGGTCGAGGACACGCGGGCGGTGCTGCCGGTGGTGCGGCGGGTCGAGGAGGCGCTGGAGCCCTTCGGGGCGCGGCCGCACTGGGGCAAGGTGTTCACCGTGCCCTCCTCCGTCCTGGGCGGGCTGTATCCGCGGCTGCACGACTTCCGCGCGCTGACGCGGGAGCTGGACCCGGAGGGGAAGTTCGCCAACGCCTTCGTGCGGGAGGTGCTGGCGCCGGCATAGGCCGCCGCCCTCTGACACGCCCCCCTCGCCGTGCCCCGCCCGCGCGCTCTGAGGCATCATGAACGAGCCACGGTCGGCCGCCACCGGTCCCACCAGGAGCGCACTTTATAAAGCCCCTTTCCAAACCCCTTGTCGAAAGTCCCGCCAGCCCATAGCCTTGCGCCGCGCCGGTGCCGACGACGACCCCGGCCAGGGCCGGTCCGGGAAGGAATGGGGCACTCCGGTGAAGCGCACATCACGCGACATCCGCACCGCGAACCGCTACGAGGTGCTGCGCCAGATCATCGCGGAGTCACCCACCTCCCGGCAGGAGCTGGCGGCCGCCACCGGCCTCAGCCTCGCCACGGTGGCCACGCTCGTGGGCGAGCTGCTCGACCTCCGCATGATCACGGAGGTCGGCTTCGAGGACTCGGCCGGCGGCCGGCCCCGGGGCCTGGTGGCGGTCAACGCCTCGGGGGGCGCGCTGATCGGTGTCGACATCGCCGAGACGTATGTCCATGTCGAGCTGTTCGACCTGGGGCTGAACGTCCTGGCTCGCGCCGAGGAGGACGTCCGCGCGAGTGAGAGCCTGCCCGAGCAGGTGGTCGGACATGTGGCCACCGCCGTCGGCTCGGTGGTCATGCAGGCCGGCATCGAGGGCGCCCGGGTGCTCGGGGTCGGGGTGAGCGTGCCGGGGCAGGTGGACCGCGCCACCGGCATCTCGGAGTACGCGCCCAACTGGGACTGGCACGACGTACCGCTGCTCGACCTGCTCACCGAGCACATCGCCTACCCGCTGTACCTGGACAATCCGCTGCGCGCCAGCGCGGTCGCCGAGCTGTGGTTCGGGGCCGCGCGCGGGGCCGGGACCGCCGTGGTGGTCAACCTCGGGACCGGGGTGGGCGCCGGGCTCGTCCTGGGCGGCGGGCTGCACCGCGGCGTGAGCAACAGCGCGGGCGAGTGGGGCCACACCACGATGGTGCTGGACGGGCGGCTGTGCCGCTGCGGCAACCACGGCTGTGTGGAGACGTACGTCGGCGCGCGCGGCATCATGCTGAACCTGCGGGAGATCGGCCCCGACAGCGCGCTGCTGCACGCGGAGGACCAGACGGCGACCATCGACGCGCTGGCCCGCGGGATCGCGGCGGACGACCCGGTGGCACGCCGGGCCGTCCACGAGACCGCCCGCTATCTGGGCGCCGGCGTCGCGGACCTGGTGAACCTGTTCAACCCCGAGATCGTCGTGCTGAGCAGCTGGGTCGCCCGCACCCTGGGCGAACCGCTGCTGCACGAGGTGCGCGAGGCCGTGACCCGGCACGCGCTGCCGCGGCCGCTGGCCGCCACCGAGATCGTCCTCTCCCCGATCCCCACCGATCCGGTGTGCCTGGGCGCGGCGACGTTCGCGCTGGAGGGCGCACTGCAGGCCGTCGGGCAGAAGAACGGCAAACGCACCGCCACCGTGAGGAGCCGAACCGCCGCCGCACCACCCTCATAGCGGCGGAAGCAACTCCTCCACTCCCCCCGCATGTTCGAAATCGCGAACCGGACACAACGCTTCGAACAGACTTCGTCCAACCCCTTGCCGAAGCCTTAGCCGAAGCTCTAGCGTCCCGCACCGCACCTCTCTTTGAGCCATCTGGCGCGAGCCCCCGGGCCCGTGAGCCAACAGGCAGTGAGCCGAAGAGCCGCAGCCGCACTCGAGACAAGGACGTCAGCATGTCGGCATCGAGCAACATGAACTGGGACCGCCGAACCGTACTGCGGGCCGCGATGGGCCTGGCCGCCGCCGGCGGACTCGCCGCGTGCGGCAGCAACACCGGGCGGGGCGGTGGGTCCGGGTCGGGCGAGGGCCTCACCCAGTACTTCCACGCGTACGGCGAGGCCGGCGTCGAGCAGGCCGTCAAGCGCTACGCGAAGGCCTACAAGGACGCCGACGTGACCACGCAGTGGATCACCGGCAACAACTACGAGCAGAAGCTCTTCGCCGCGCTGCTCACCAAGAACGCGCCGGACGTCTTCGAGTTCCACCCGCAGATCCAGCTCGTCAAGAGCGGTCAGGTGGCCGACCTGACGGACATCATCGAGCCGGTCAAGGACGACTTCAACCCGGCCGACATCAAGTCGCACACGGTCGACGGCAAGATATACGGCATCCGGATGATCGACGACCCGCAGTTCCTCTTCTACCGGCCCTCGCTGTTCGAGAAGGCGAAGATCGAGGTTCCGACCACGCTGGAAGAGCTGATCGAGGCCGCCGACAAGCTGACCACCAACAAGGTCAAGGGCATCTTCCTCGGCAACGACCTGACCTCGATCCAGCACAACGTGATCTGGTCGGCCGGCGCCGACACCCTCACCGCCGACAACAAGCCCGCCTTCAACACCGACGGCGTCGCCGACGGCCTCAAGCAGCTGCGCGGTCTGTTCACCAGTGGCAACCTGCTCCTCGACGCCCCCGCCGACTCGTGGGACCCGTCGGCCTTCAACCAGGGCCTGACCGCGATCCAGTGGTGCGGCATGTGGGCCATGCCGGCCATGCAGCAGGCGCTCGGCGACGACATCGGCATCTTCCCCTTCCCGAAGATCGGTTCCGCCGGCAAGGAGTCGGTCTACAACGGCGGCTGGTCGATGTTCGTCAACGCCAAGGGCGACAACGTCGAGGCGGCCAAGGAATACGTCAAGTGGCTGTGGATCGACCAGAAGAAGTACCAGGAGGACTTCGCCACCTCCTACGGCTTCCACATCCCGCCGCGCTCCTCCCTCGCCCAGTCCGCGAGCAAGCTGAAGTCCGGTCTGCCGGCCGAGGGCGTGAAGCTCTTCAACGAGTTCGGCCACTTCGACAACATCGGCTGGACCCAGGCCATGATCGCCGCGATCAACGACGTCATGGCGAACTCCGTCCGCAAGAACGGCGACCCCAAGGCGCAGCTCGCGGCCGCGGAGAAGAAGGTCAACGCCGAGCTCAAGAAGCTGTTCGGTTAGGCCCGGCGGACGGACCACGACATGTCGACCACCACCACACGCGGGGTCGCCCAGCCCGCCCCGGCCAAGGTCTCCGAGACCCGGCCGAGGCGGGGCCTGAGGGCGAGCAGCACCTTCAACTTCTGGCTTTTCACCGGGCCGTTCCTGATCGGCCTGGTGATCTTCGTCTTCGTGCCCATCGGCTGGAGCATCTGGCTCAGCTTCTTCGAGGCACGCTTCACCGTCACGCCGAGCGAGTTCGTCGGCTTCGACAACTACAGACAGATCCTGACGGACACGAACTTCCGGAACTCGCTCGTCACGTTCACCGTGTTCGCCGCGTTCATCGTGCCCGCCACCTGGGCCATGTCGCTGGGACTCGCCCTGCTGGTGAACCGGCTGCGGTTCATGCGGGCGTTCTTCCGTTCGGTGTTCTTCCTGCCGACCGCGGTCAGCTATGTCGCCGCCGCGCTGATCTGGAAGATGTCCATCTTCAACGGCGTCCGCTTCGGCCTCGCCAACACCGTCATCGGCTGGTTCGGCATCGACAACGTCGCCTGGCTGGCCAACCCCGACCCGCCCTGGTACTGGCTGGTCATCGTGACCGTCCGTCTCTGGCTGCAGTCGGGGTTCTACATGATCCTGTTCCTCGCGGCGCTGCAGAACATCCCGCGGGAGCTGTACGAGGCCGCCTCCATCGACGGAGCGAAGCCGGGCTGGCAGACCTTCCGGCACATCACGCTGCCCCAGCTGCGGGCCACGTCCACCGCGGTGATCCTGCTGCTGCTCGTCGCCGCCTACCAGGCCTTCGACGAGTTCTTCAACCTGCTGTCCAAGGCCACCTGGGGCCAGCCGCCCCTGGTCGAGTTGTACAAGATGGCCCTCGGCAACAACCAGAACTACGGCGCGGGCAGCGCGGGCGCGGTCGTCCTGACCCTGCTCATCTGCGTCGTCACACTGCTCCAGGGCAAGATCATGGGCTTCGGAAGGGGTGAGGAGTCCAAGTGACCACCACAGCACCCGACATCCGCGAGGGCGCGAAGCCGGCCGCCAAGGCCAAGCGTGGCGGCGGGGTCCTCGGCAACACCGGCCTGTACATCGCGACCGGCATCGCGGCCCTGCTCTTCCTGATCCCCTTCTATCTGATCGTCCGCAACGCGCTGATGACGGACCAGGAGATCACGGGCGAGGAGTGGAAGTGGTTCCCCACCTCCATCCAGTGGGGCAACATCACCGAGCCCTTCAACGACGTCACGGTCGACTTCGCCCAGTCCCTGTGGAACTCGGTGGTCGTGGCCGTCCTGCACACCGCCGGCATCCTGCTGATCTGCTCGCTGGCCGGGTACGGCCTCGCCCGGATCCCGTACAAGCACGCCAACAAGGTGTTCTACGCCGTCCTGGCGACGCTGATGGTTCCCACGGCGGTCACCTTCGTGCCGAGCTTCGTCCTGGTCTCGTCCCTCGGCTGGGTGGACAGTTACCGGGGTCTCATCATCCCGGGGCTCTTCAGTGGTTTCACCTGCTTCCTGTTCCGGCAGTACTTCCTGGGGTTCCCCAAGGAGCTGGAGGAGGCGGCGCGCGTGGACGGGCTCGGCTACTGGGGCGCGTACTGGCGTGTCGTCGTGCCGAACTCGCTGAACTTCTTCGCGGCCATCGCCACGATCACCTTCATCAACGGCTGGAACGCCTTCCTGTGGCCCCTGGTCATCGGCCAGGACCCGAGCGCCTGGACGGTCCAGGTGGCGCTGTCGTCGTACATGACGAACCAGACCGTCAACTATCACCTGATCTTCATGGCCACGGCCATTTCCATCCTGCCCCTGGTGTTCGTCTTCCTCTTCCTCCAGCGCTGGCTGGTGCAGGGGATCGCCCAGACCGGCATCAAGGGCTGAGCTAGGAGACCGATGTCTTTCCGCACCACCGTCGACTATGTCGAGGACGTCTCCCCGGGCAGCGGGGCGCTCGCGCCCCGCGCCTGGTACGCGGCCTCGGACGCCGCTTCCCTGTCGCTGAACGGCAGCTGGCGCTTCCGGCTGTCGGCCACCGTCGACGCCGAGGACGACTCGTTCGCCGAGGAGGGCTACGACGCCCGGGGCTGGGCCGAGGTCACGGTCCCCGGGCACTGGGTCCTCCAGGGCGACGGGGCGTTCGGGTCCCCGATCTACACCAACCACCTCTACCCCTTCCCGGTGGACCCGCCGCACGTCCCGACCGAGAACCCGACCGGTGACCATCTGCGCGTCTTCGACCTGCCGTCGGACTGGCCGTCGGACGGCGGGGCGGTGCTGCGGTTCGACGGCGTCGAGTCCTGCGCCCGCCTCTGGCTGAACGGCACGGAGCTCGGCGAGTTCAAGGGCTCCCGGCTGCCGCACGAGTTCGCGGTCGGGCACCTGCTGAAGCCGGGCGGCAACGTCCTCGCCGTGCGCGTGCACCAGTGGTCGGCGGGCTCGTACCTGGAGGACCAGGACCAGTGGTGGCTGCCGGGCATCTTCCGTGACGTGACGCTGCTGCACCGCCCGGCGGGCAGTGTGGGCGACTTCTTCGCGCACGCGTCGTACGACCACACCACCGGCGAGGGCACCCTGCGGGTCGACTCCGACGTCGAGGGGCGGGTGACCGTCCCGGCGCTGGACATCGATGTCGCGACGGGCGAGTCGGTGACGGTCGCCGTCGAGCCGTGGACCGCCGAGACGCCGAAGCTGTACGACGGTGTGCTGGCCACCGAGGGCGAGCGGGTGCCGCTGCGGATCGGCTTCCGTACGGTCGTCCTGGAGGACGGCCTGATCAAGGTCAACGGCAAGGCCGTCCTCTTCAAGGGCGTCAACCGGCACGAGTGGCACCCGGAGAAGGGCCGTGCCCTCGACCTGGAGACCATGCGCGAGGACGTGCTGCTGATGAAGCGGCACAACCTCAACGCCGTGCGCACCTCGCACTACCCGCCGCACCCGGCCTTCCTGGACCTGTGCGACGAGTACGGCCTGTGGGTCATCGACGAGTGCGACCTGGAGACCCACGGCTTCACCGAGCAGGACTGGCGGGACAACCCGGTCGACGACGACCGCTGGACCCCGGCCCTGCTGGACCGCGCGGAGCGGATGGTCGAGCGGGACAAGAACCACCCGTCGGTGGTGTTCTGGTCGCTGGGCAACGAGGCCGGCACCGGCCGCGGGCTCACCGCGATGGCCGAGTGGATCCACGACCGCGACCCCGAGCGCCTCGTGCACTACGAGGGCGACTGGAACTGCCGCGACACGGACGTGTACTCAAGGATGTACGCCTTCCACGACGAGGTCGACAAGATCGGGCGCCGGCTCGACGGCGGTACCGGAAAGCGCCGCGAGCTCCCCTTCATCCAGTGCGAGTACGGGCACGCGATGGGCAACGGTCCCGGCGGGCTCGCCGACTACCAGGAGCTGTTCGAGAAGCACGAGCGGCTCCAGGGCGGGTTCATCTGGGAGTGGATCGACCACGGCGTCAAGCACGCCGAGCTGGGCTACGCCTACGGCGGTGACTTCGGCGAGGAGCTGCACGACGGCAACTTCGTCTGCGACGGGCTGGTCTTCCCGGACCGGACGCCGTCGCCGGGCCTGATCGAGTACAAGAAGGTCATCGAGCCGGTCCACATCGAGGGCGACGGCGCGAACGGCATCGTGCGGATCACCAACAAGCAGGACTTCGCGGACCTGTCCGCGCTGGCCTTCGCGTGGTCGTGCCAGGTCGACGGCGAGACGGTCGAGTCGGGTTCGCTGGCGGTGCCGGTGCTCGTGCCGGGCGAGAGCGCCGAGGTGAAGCTGCCGGAGCCGCCCATGGACGGCCGGGGCGGCGAACGCCAGTGGACGGTGCGGGCACTGCTCGCGGACGACACGGTCTGGGCTCCCAAGGACCATGTCGTGGCCTGGGGGCAGTTCGCCGCGGGGGCACGGCCGCTGCCGTCCTTCCCCGCGAGTGACCGGCCCGTGGCCGACACGGACCGGATCGCCCTCGGCCCCGCCGAGTTCGACCCCCGCACCGGCGCCCTGCGCTCGATCGGCGGGGTGACGGTCGGCGCGGCACCGCGGCTGGACGTGTGGCGGGCGCCGACCGACAACGACGACGGCGCGGAATGGCAGACCGACACCCGCTACGGGATGCTGTGGCGCACGCTCGGCCTGCACCGTATGCGGCACCGCCTGGTCTCCGTCGAGGCCGGCGACGACGCGCTGACGGTCCGCACCCGGGTGGCGCCCGCCGCCCGCGAGGTCGGTCTGGACACGGTGTACCGCTGGACGTCCGACGGCGAGCGGCTGCGGCTGACCGTGTCCGTGACCCCCCAGGGCGACTGGACGGTGCCGCTGCCCCGGCTCGGTGTCCGCTTCGGACTGCCGGAGGCCGACCGGGTGGAGTGGTTCGGCGGCGGCCCGGGCGAGGCGTACCCGGACACCAGGACGGCGTCGATGGTGGGCCGCTGGCAGTCGACGGTGGACGGGCTGCAGACCCCGTACGTCCGTCCGCAGGAGAACGGCGCCCGCGCCGATGTCCGCTGGGTGGAGCTCGGCGGGCTGCGGATCGAGGGCGACCCGGAGTTCTGGTTCACCGCGCGGCGCTGGACGACCGAGCAGCTCGAAGCGGCCCGGCACCGCACCGACCTCACGGCCGGCGACACGGTGTGGGTCAACCTCGACCACGGGCAGCACGGCATCGGCTCGCAGTCGTGCGGCCCGGGCCCGCTGCCGCGGTACTTCCTGAAGGCGGAGCCGACGGAGTTCTCGTTCGTGTTCTCGACCACCGGGTGACTCGACCGCCGGGCGAGAAGAACACCAGGTAAGAAATCGTTTAATCGATTGACCAATTGATCGACATTACGACAGTGTCGGGACGTCATCCGCGGCCGGTCGGCCCTCGAAGCCGACCGGCCGCACCTGTGTTCACCGCAAGGAAGTGGGTGGGTCGATTGAGTGTCTCCATCGAGGTCCGCGGACTGTCCCGGACCTTTCACACCACCGTCCGCCGCCCCGGTTTCCTGGGCGCCGTCCGCTCACTCGTCAACCCCGAGCGGGTGGCCAAGCACGCCGTCGCCGACATCACCTTCGACGTGGCCCCGGGCGAACTCCTCGCCCTGCTCGGCCCGAACGGCGCCGGCAAGTCCACCACCATCAAGATGCTGACCGGCATCCTCACGCCCACCTCCGGCGAGGCCCGGGTCGCGGGCGTCGTGCCGTACCAGGAGCGGGAGCGCAACGCCCGGAACGTCGGCGCGGTGTTCGGTCAGCGCACCCAGCTGTGGTGGGACCTGCCGGTGCGCGAGTCGTTCGCGATCCTGCGGGACATCTACGAGGTGCCGAAGGCCGAGCACGCCGCCCGGCTGAAGGAGTTCGACGAGATCCTGGACCTGTCGGCCTTCTGGGACACCCGGGTCCGCCACCTCTCCCTCGGCCAGCGGGTGCGCAGCGACCTGGCCGCCGCGCTGCTGCACGATCCGCCGGTGGTCTTCCTCGACGAGCCGACCATCGGCATGGACGTGGTGGTCAAGGAGCAGGTGCGGGAGTTCCTGCGCCACCAGGTGGAGCAGCGCGGCCGTACGGTCCTGCTCACCACGCACGACATGACGGAGGTCGAGCGGCTCGCCGAGCGGGTGGTGCTGGTCAACCACGGCCGGCTGATGATGGACGGCACCCTCGACGAGATCCGCCGGAAGTTCGGCTCCACCTGGCAGGTGCGGGCCACTCTCGCCGACCCGCACGCCGAGGTCGTGCCGCCGCCCGGGATCACGCTCCTGCGGCAGACCGGCGCTCAGGTCGTCTTCGGCCCCGACGGGGCGGACGCGCCCACCGTCCACCAGGCGCTCAAGGCGGTGATCGAACGGTACGAGGTGACCGACATCGCCTTGGACGAGGCGGACCTGGAAGACGTGATGCGGGCCGCGTACGTGCACGCCGGGGAGGTCTGACATGGCCGTGCTGCACGCCTGGCGCGCCGCCCGCGTGACCCCGCTGGGCGAGCTGAACGCACCGCCCAGGATGACGGCCGTCGCCCTGCGTCTGGCCGTGCAGGTGGTGCTGGTCTGGTCGCTGTGGCGCGGCCTGTACGCGCACTCCGGCACGACCGCCGGCCTGAGCCGCGACCAGGCCGTCACCTACGCCGTGCTGGCCGTACTGGCCTCCCGGCTGCGGGAGCTGGACCAGTACACGGGCCGGGACACGGTCCTCCAGCACATGCACTTCGGCACCATCGTCTACTGGTATCTGCGCCCGCTGCCGCCGCAGCGCTACTACGCCCTGCGGGCCGCCGGCGAGCAGCTGTACGGGCTCGCGTGGGCGCTGACCGGGTACCTGGTCTGTCTGACCACCGGGCTCGTCGAGCCGCCCGGCTCCGCAGCCGTGGCCGGGGTGTTCGTGCTCAGCATGCTGCTGGGCCAGTGGGTCCTGTACTACGTCATGCTCACGCTCGACCAGTTGTGCTTCTGGACGATCCGCAACAACGCGGCGATGCTCATCCTGCTGTTCGCGCAGAACCTGCTGTCCGGGGTGTACGCGCCGCTGTGGTTCTTCCCGGACTGGTTCGTGACGATGAGCGCCTTCCTGCCCTTCCAGGCCACGCTGAGCGTGCCGCTGTCGCTGTACGTGGGCCGGATCCCCTTGTCCGACGCGGCCTTCCAGCTCTCCGTACAGGCGGCCTGGGTGGTGGCGCTGGCGTTGTTCACCCGGCTGCTGTGGCGGCGGGCCGCCCGGCGCGTGATCTCGCAGGGAGGCTGAGATGTCGTTGAAGGCTCTGCGGATCGTGTGGCGCGTGACGGCGCTCAACTTCCGCGCGCAGATGGAGTACCGCACCGAGTTTCTGCTGATGATCGCGATCGGGGCGATCTGGCAGGTGTCGGTGATCGTGTTCGCCACGGTGCTGCTGACCCGGTTCGCCGGGATGGGCGGCTGGGACAGCTCGGACGTACTGCTGATCCCGGCGACGCGCATGCTGGCGCACGGTCTGTTCGTGCTGCTCCTGGGACGGGTGCACTTCGCCGGCCGGCAGATCCAGGAGGGCCGCATCGACATCTACCTGATGCGCCCCATGCCGGTACACCGGCAGATCCAGCTGGCCTACTTCCCCACCAACGCCATCGGGGACCTCACGGTCGCGGCGGGGCTGATGGTGGGCGCGCTGTCCCGCAGCGACCTGGACTGGACGGCGGGCCGGATCGGTTATCTGATCGCGGCCGTGCTGGGCGGCATGCTGCTGGAGGCGGCCCTGTTCACGGTCGTCGCCAGCGCGGCGCTGCGTTTCCCGGCGGCCGACTACTGGGGCCGCTGGCTGGAGGAACTCCTCGGCACGTTCGGCAGCTACCCGCTGAACGTGCTGCCCAAGGCGGTGGGCGGCTTCCTGACCTATGGCCTCCCGCTCGCGTTCGTCGCCTTCTTCCCGGCGGCGGTACTGACCGGCCACGGGCATACGACCGGTGTGCCCTACTGGCTGGCGGCGGTCTCACCGCTGCTCGGGCTGCTGGCGTATCTGGGGGCGCGGCTGCTGTGGCGGTGGAGTCTGCGGCACTACAGCGGGGTCAACGGCTGACGGTCCGGCCCGCCCCGCGGACCGGGGTGAACAGGGCGCACACGGCGAGCAGGACGCAGGTCGCTCCGGCGGCCAGGGCGACCGGCGTCGTGCCCTGTTCCTCCGCGGCCCAGGTCAGCACGGCGGCACCGATCGGTGCCGCCGCGTAGTGCAGGGTCCAGAACGCGGAGGTGACCCGGCCCAGGAGGTGTTCCGGAGTCACCTCCTGGCGGAGCGACATCGAGCAGGTGCCTCCCATGGCGGCGCAGGCCAGGAACGCGGCGCACAGGGCCGCGACCACGGGCACGTCACGGGCCCAGCCGAGACCGGCGAAGGCGAGTCCGCACACCGCGACCGAGCCGGTCCACGTCGGCCCGAACCCGAGGCGGCGGCGGATCCTGGCCACGAGCAGGGCACCGACGATGGTGCCGAGCGCGCCGGCCGCCATGACGGTGCCGACCGTGCCGTCGTCCTGGCCGAGGTCGTGCTTGAGGTGGTAGATGACCAGGTCGTGGATGCCGAGGGTGAGGAAGCTGAAGACGAACAGCAGCACGGTGAGCGAGCGCAGCACGGGGTGGCCGTAGAGGAAGGCGATGCCGGTGCGCAGGTCCTGCCACAGTCCGGTGCGCTTGCCCGGCTGGTCGTCCGGGGCGCGCCTGCGGAACCGCACGAAGAACAGGAGGGTCGCCGACACCCCGAAGCTGGCCGCGTTCACGCCGACGGCCGCGGCCGGCCCGGACCAGGCGGCGACCAGCCCCGCGCACAGCGGCCCCAGCACCCCCGCTGCGGCGGCCGTGGCATTCAACCGGCCGTTGGCCTCGGTGAGTTGATCGGTGCCGACCAGGCCGCGCACGACGGTGACGTAGCCGACCGCGAACAGCATGCCGACGGCCTCGCACAGCGGCAGCACCGCGTACAGCAGCCAGATCCGCGGGCCGAACAGCCAGACCAGGGGGATCACCCCGTACAGCCCCATGCGCACGAGGTCGCAGGTGATGAGCAGCCGGCGCCGGTCCACCCGGTCCACCACCGCCCCGGCGAACACGGCCGCCACGACGGACGCCGCCCCGCCCACCGCGGTCAGCAGCCCCATCCGCGCGACCGAACCCGTGGCCTCCAGGACCAGCAGCGGCAGGGCGATCAGGGCGAAAGAGTCGCCGAGGACGGAGAGGGTCTGCGCGGTCCAGAAGATCCCGAAGTCCCGCTGCCGCCACAGCGGGCGGGTGTCGCGTAAGCCGTCGTCGCCGGCGGCCGAGGGCGTGCCGCTGCCGGGCTCGTCCTCGCGCCGTGCCGCCTCGTGCGCCATGCGCCCTCCCCCGTCGCCGATGCACGGCAATCTTATGGCCGGCCGCGGCGATCGGAGGGTGTCGCACCCGCGTCCCCAGCCGTGCCGCACTCCGCGAGAGGCCACCGCCGCCGCGCCTTCCGTCCGCTCACGCCGGTAGCGGAAAACCGCTACCGGCGGGCGATGCCGGCGGGCTATCGTCCGCCCCGTGAGCTGATCTCTCCCGCGGTGTCGCGGACACCGCAGACGCGCAACGAACTCGTTTTGTCGTGCCCGTTCCACAGGGAGAGATCATCATGCACATCGTCCTGGGCACCACCCCCGACGACACACTCTCGGCCTTCGCCGCACGGGCGGCCGAGGATCCCGGAGTCGTAGGTCTGGTCCTCAGCGGCTCCCGGGTCCACGAGGGCATGCCGACGGTCCACTCCGACTACGACCTGCACGTGATCCTCCGGGACCGGCAGGCCTCAGAACTCGCCGGGCTGGACTGGTTCCGCTCGGCCCACCTCGACCTCGTGGTCATCCCGCTGGCGGAGTTCCGCACCCGCGGCATGCCCGGCCGCCCCGACCACTTCGCGCGCTACTCCTACGTCCACGCGGAGGTACTGCTCGACCGGCTCGACGGGGCCATCGCCCGGATCCTCGACGAGAAGCGGAGCCTGGGCCCCGAAGAGGCCCGGGCCACGGTCGACGGCTGGCTCGACGCCTACGTCAACCAGACCTACCGCTCCCTGAAGAGCTACCGCGACGGCCACCCGGCCATGGGCCATCTGGACGCCGCCGAGTCCGTGCCGTACGCCCTTGAGGTGCTCTTCGCGCTGCACCGCCGCGTCCGGCCCTACAACAAGTACCTGCGGTGGGAGCTGGAGCGGAGCCCCCTGGGCGACCGGCGGTGGGGCGTGGACCGGCTGCTGCCCGTCGTGGAACGGCTGCTCGCCGACGGCGACCCGGACACGCAGCGCGCGCTCTTCACCGAGGTCGAGGAGGCGGCGCGGAAGGCCGGGCACGGCGAGGTCCTCGACTCCTGGGGCACGGACCTGGAGCTGCTGCGCGTCTCCTGACGCCGGGACGTCTCCCACTGTTTTCCCGACTTCTCTTGCGTACCACGGGTGTTGCCCCCGAACCTGAGCACCGTTCACCTTTCATCTCTCCTCCGCTCCCTCCCCTCCCCTCCCCGACCGGAGACACCCCCCATGAAGAGACTGATCGGCACGCTCATGGCCGCCGCCCTGGCCGTCACGGGCCTGGCCACCACCGCCGCGGCACCCGCCGTCGCCGCGGACTCCGGCTCCTTCAACGTCCTCACCTACAACGTCGCGGGCCTCCCCGAGGGCCTGAGTTCCGGCAATCCGGAGAAGAACACCCCGCTGATCTCCCCCCGCCTCGGGGCGTACGACATCGTCAATGTGCAGGAGGACTTCAACTACCACGCGGCCCTGTACGCGGGCGACGACCACGCCCACCGCACCGCGACCAGCGGCGGGGTCCCCTTCGGCGACGGCCTCAACACCCTCTCGGACCATCCCTTCGAGGACTTCCAGCGGGTGAAGTGGAACAACTGCACCGGCACCAACTGCCTCACCCCCAAGGGCTTCTCGCTGGCCCGGGTACGGCTCGCCGAGGGTGTCTTCCTGGACCTCTACAACGTGCACACGAACGCCGACGCCACCGACGACGCGCTCGCCGCCCGCCGGGCCAACGTCGAGCAGCTCTCCGACTTCATCCAGGCGAACTCCGGGGGCAACGCGGTGATCGTCATGGGCGACACGAACACGCGGTACACGCGCTCCGGCGACAACATCCGCACGCTCCTGAGCGAGAACGGCCTGACCGACGCGTGGGTCCAGCGGGTGAAGGGCGGGACACCCCCGGCCCAGGGCAGTGACGCGCTCGTCTGCCCCACGACAGCGCCCACGAACGACTGCGAGGTCGTGGACAAGGTCCTCTACCGCGGCAGCAGGCTGCTCAGCCTGAACGCGACCCGCTACAGCAACGAGTGGGCGTCCTTCCTCGACCCGGCCGGCGCCAACCTCTCCGACCACTTCCCGCACACGGTCGACTTCTCCTACACGCTCGACTCCTCCCTGCGCGCGAGCGACTTCTTCGGCGGCCCGCACGGCACGGCGTTCAACGACGCTGACGACCTGCCGGCGAACCCGGCCCCTCGCACGCTGACCCTGCGCGGCGGCGCCCGCCTGGACGCGGTGTCCCTGGCCCACGACGGTGGTACGACCGTGGCCCATGGCGGTACGGGCGGTACGGCGACGTCCCTGACGCTGACGGCCGGTGAGCACCTGACCTCCGTGAAGCTCACGCAGGGCCAGAAGGACGGCCGGACGCGCCTGTTCTCGGCGGCGTTCACGACCGACAAGGGGCGCACCCTGTCCGCCGGTGCCGCCACGTCCGACGCCAAGACCTTCACGGCCCCCGCCGGCCGGCAGATCGTGGGCTTCACGGGCCGGGCGGGAGACGAGGTCGACAAGCTGGGAGTGGTGTACGCGCCGATCCGCTGAGGTCAGCGAGTCATCGTCGCGGCGGGCGCAGGTCCGTCAGGTCGGCCGGCAGCAGCTCCGGGTGGTACGTGGCCAGGGCCGCGCCGCCGAGCCACCAGCCGCGGTGGACCAGGGCCCGGCACAGGCCCGGGTCGAGGCGGTCGAAGACGGTCGGGACCAGGGCCAGGTGCCGGCCGTCGAAGGCGGGGTGTTCGGCGAAGGCCGCGTGCCAGCGGCGCAGGGCGTCCGGGCCGTCGGCGGGGAAGTCGGTGGAGAGCTGGACGAGAACGCCCCGGCGGGCACCGCGCGGCAGTTCGCCGTCCGGGCCCGCCGCTCTGGCCTGCTCGAAGCGGTCGACGACGGCCCGGGTCCGCAGCGTGGTGCTCTGCCGGTACAGCAGTGAGTTCGCCCGGGCCAGATCGCGGACGACGGGGACGCGCCCGTACACACCGGGGCGCAGCAGTCCTCCGGCGTTGAGGGCGCACAGGAAGGTGTGGCGGTAGCGGTCCCCGTCGATGGCCTCCAGGCCGGTGTTGTCGTACGTACCGCCGTCGAGCAGCGAGGGCGAATGAGTGGCGCACGGGAAGGGGCGTCGGTCGAGGACGACGGGCGGGAAGGCGCCGGGCACCGCCGCGGAGGCGGACACGGCCCGGCTCAGCCGCAGCCGCGAGCCGGCCGTGGGAACGAGCCCGATGGTGTAGTCGCCGTACACATCGCGTTCGAAGGTGAAGCGGGCACCGGTGGTCAGGTTGGCCGCGTTGACGATCCAGCGCACCTGCGGGTCCAGCGACTCCAGTTCGGTCTTCTCGAAGAACCACTCGTCCAGAGTCCTGGCCAGGAGGTCCGTGCGGGTCGTGGGGCCGGGGGTCCGCCACAGGCCCCGCAGGAGGGCACGTTTGAGGGAGCGGGAGGACACACGGTCGACGACGGGTGCGATGACGAGTTCGTCCACGGCGTGCGCGGTGAAACCCTCCCGCCGCAGCGCGGGCCAGGCCGTGGCCAGGCAGCCGTTGGCGATCGAACCGCCGGACACGGAGGAGGAGTACCGCAGCCGGGACAGCAGCCCGGTGTCGGCCAGCAGCCGGACGAAGCCCAGTGCGGAGAGGGTGGCGCGGAATCCGCCGCCGGACATCGCGAGCGCGACCGGGTGCGCGGTGGCGGGCGGTTCGGCCGGGCGGAGGGTGTCACCGCACGGGCGGGCCACGAGGCCGGTGCCGACGGCGGGCGAGTCGACGATCCATCCCGGGCCGGCGGCCGTCACGGTCTCAGCCGGGGGCGCGGGAGGGGCGGGGGCGTGCCGGGAGGAGGTCATGGCCGGTCTCCGATCGTGACGACGAGCGCTTGCTCGGCGGGCTCCCGGACGTCCACGTCGAAGGCGCGGCCCTCGCCCAGTCGCGTCAGTTCCTCCTCGGCGAACGGGATGTGGTTGGTCAGGTGGATGACGTACTCGTCGTCCGGTGCCCGGGACTCGACGAGCCAGCGCAGGGTGTCCTCGTTCGGATGGTGGTGGCGGATGCCGTCGGCGGAGACGACGTAGTGGTCGGCCCGCACCTGCTCGAAGAAGCCCGCTTCCACGTTGCGGTCGCTGCCGTGGTGCGGCAGTTTCAGCAGGTCGACGTGGAGCGGTTCCGCGTCGTCGAGCAGGCCCAGCTCGCGCAGCCCGGCCAGGACGTGGTCGCCGCGGGCGTCGCCGGTGAGCAGCGCGGTGCGGCCGTCGTGGCGCAGCAGCAGGACGATGCTGGAGAGGTTCTGCACCGACGAGTCGGAGTACGCCGCCGTGATGACGTCGGGGTCGCCGCGCTGTTTCGCCTTGCGCCAGCGTTCCTCCAGTTCCTCCAGCGCCGCTTCGTCGGGCGCGACGACCGTGACGTCCAGGTCGCCGAGGGTGGCCTCGGCGCCCTCGGTGAGCGGCCCGCCGAACGGGGCGTTGCCGTCCAGGTGCAGCGCGCCGGCCGCGTTGCGGATGTCGCGGCCCTGCTGGTAACTGGCGGCGACCGCCGCGTCGGTGGCGGCACGTTCGAGCAGCGGCCGGACGGAGGCGCTCAGCCCGGGGGCGCGCTTGTCGACGAGGTCCTCCACGGAGTTGAACCACAGGGCGTCCACCGCGTACGGCAGGGCCTCCCCGTCCTGCTGGGCCTGCCGCATGTCGCGGAAGAGCCGTACGAGCCCGCCGGCGTGGTCGTCGTCGACGTGGGACAGGCAGACGACGTCGAGGTGCGGCGGGGCGTCGCCGCCGGGTGTTCCGAGCTGCTGGAGCCGGCCGCGGAGCGTGGCCCGGTAGACGCCGCCGGGACCGCCGTCGACGAGCATGACCCGCTCGTCGGGTGCGCCCCAGCGGACGAGGAAGCAGTCGCCGTGCCGGGCGTCGAGGAAATCGAAGGTATACATGTCAACCTGCCTGGCTGGTGGTTCGGCCCGTCAGACGGACTGCACGGCACGCAGGACGTCGACGAGCCCATGGCCCTGGAAGTGGCGTTCGCGAGCGAGGTCGGTCGCGGTGGCGCAGAGGATCTCCTTCACGCGTTCCGGGCGGCCGAGCAGCTCCCGGTGGCGGGCGAGCAGCATGGCGGCGGCTCCGCTGACATGGGCGGCCGCCTGGCTGGTCCCGTGCATGGCGGCGATGCCCTCGCCGGGGATGGGGCCGTCGATGTCCTCCCCCGGCGCCACCAGGTCGGGCTTGAGCCGCCCGTCGCCGGTGGGGCCCCGGCTGGAGAAGTAGCTGACGCCGTGGCGGTGCGGATTGCTGCGGTGGGTGGAGCCGACCGTGATGACGGACTCCGCGTTGCCGGGGTCGGAGATGCTGATGTCCCGGTAGTCGGCGCCCACGGTGTGCGCGGTGCCGCCGGTGAACCCCGCGTTGCCGGCCGCGGTGACGACCACGACACCCGACCGGGTCAGGCGGTCGCACTCGACGCACACGGGTGTCCATCCGGTGGAGTGGCTGGCGACGTCGTGCGGGACGGACAGGCTGAGGTTGACCCCGGCGACGATGAACCGCCCGGCCTGCTCGTTGATGTGACGGATCGCCTGGAGCGCGGTGACGATGGAGAACTCGTCGCCCCCGCCCTCGTCGTCGAGGACCCGGAAGTCGTAGAGCCGGATGCGCGGGCAGATGCCCCGGAAGTCCAGCTCAGGCCACCAGCCGCCGATGATGCCGGCGATGTGGGTGCCGTGCTGGTCGCCGGGCGGTGGCCGGGCGGGCTGTCCCGGGGCCGGGGTGGTCTCGACGGACGGCAGGGCCGCGGCCCAGTTGACGAGGCCGCCCACGAGGACGTCGGCGGAGAGCTTTTCCCGTACGCCGGTGAAGTCGAAGGAGCGGGCGATGCGCGTCTCCAGCGGCTGCGGCGTAGGGCCGGTGGTGTCCCAGTCGTGGAAGGCGGGGTGCCGCGCGTCGATGCCGCTGTCGACCACCGCCCATCCGATGGTGGCGGTGTCGACCGAGAAGACCTGCTCCGCCGCGTCGGCCTTGATCGTCCGGCGGGACCGTACGACCGCGCGGGTCGCCGGCCGGTTCGTCGTCACGGAGACGACCGGGTACTTCTGTCTGCGGTCGGCCACGCGCCCGACGGCTGTGTGCGGCCCGCGTACCGGGCCGGTGTCCACGACGACGTCGTTCAGCATGTCGACGAGTACGCCGGTCACCTCCTGTTCCCGTGTCGCGCTGCGGGCCAGGTCCGGCCACGCGTTCTCCACGACGGTGCGCAGCAGCCGCAGGAGCCAGGCGAGTTGACGGCCGCGCTCCTGCCGGCGCTCCATGCTGTCGTGGATCTCGCTGGTGGCCGGGGTCCTGACGTGTCCGGCGAGGGCCGCTTCGATGCCGTCCGCGCCGCCGGTCCCGGCGAGTTCGTGGGCGACCCGCACCGCGCCGGCGAGACTGGTCAGGGGCAGCAGGTCGCTGACGAGTTCCTTCAGGGTCAGCTGGGCCGCCACGAAGCTGCCGGCGGCGATCGGACGGCACTTCTCCATCAGGCCGCGGCTCTGGAAGCGTTCCAGTACCCGCTCGACGCCGTACTCCTCACGGATCGCGAGGATCAGGTCCTGCCGCCCCTGCGAGGACGACCGCGGCGGCTGGGCGAACGCCAGCCACACATCGAAGTGGACGGGGCAGTAGGTGGCCCAGAGGACAGGTACGGGTCCCTCCCCATAGAACACCGCTGCGAGATCGGCTCGGTCCATGTGGATTCCCGGTGCGCTGTGCGTACGGCCCTGCGCGTGGCGGTGCGGGACGGCGATGGCGGCCGAGGGCCTGTTCTCATTTTCCGCCCTGGTCATGGGCACTGCAACCGCTGGCCCTCAGGCTACGATCACCGTGCGCCTGTGGGACCTTCACACCGACGCGGCAGCACCGTCGTGGCCCTCTTCGAGAGGTAACCTCCGGAACCCCCATGCCCAGAGCCGGCCTCACCCCCGACCGCCTCGTCGCGGCCGCAGCCGACCTCGCCGACGAGGCCGGCTTCGAGCGTGTCACCCTGTCCGCGCTGGCGCGGCGCTTCGGCGTGAAGGACGCCAGCCTGTACACCCACGTCCGGAACCTCAAGGACCTGCGCACCCGCATGGCCCTCCTCGCGGGCGGCGAGATGATCAACCGGATCGCGGCGGCGGTCGAAGGGCGGGAAGCCGGCCGGGACACGCTCGCCGCCTTCGCCGGTGCCTACCGGGCCTACGCCCTCGAGCATCCCGGCCGGTACGCGGCGACGCAGTTCCCCGTCGACCAGGACCTCCTCGCCGACTCCCCCGCGATGCGCCGCACGGCCGACATCACCTACGGCATGCTCCGCGCCTACGGCCTGGAGGAACCCGACCTCACCGACGCCGTGCGCCTGCTGCGCAGCACCTTCCACGGCTACTGCGCCCTGGAGTCCAACGGTGCCTTCGGCGCGCCCCGTGACGTACAGGCGTCCTGGGACCGGGCCATCTACGCCCTGCACGCGCTGCTTCTGAACTGGCCCCGCGAGGAGAGGATCCCCGATGCGTGACACAGCCGACTCCATAGCCGAGATCTACTCGCTCGGCACCGGGCCCTGGACGATGACGCCCGTCACCCGGGGCGCCCTGGGCCAGATCTGGAGGCTCTCCGGGAACGGCTCCTCGTGGGCCGTGAAGGAGCTCCTCTTCGGCTGCGACGAGGCCCAAGTTCGACGCGAGGCCGCCTTAAGGGACTCCGCGGAACGCCTCGGCATCGCCTCGCCCCGGCTCCACGCCGGCCGGCACGGCGCGCACGTCTCCCGCCTCGACTCCCCGAGCGGCAGCTCCTGGGTGAAGCTGTACGACTGGGTCGACGGCAACCCGGCGGACGCCTGCGACCCGGACGTCCTGGACTGGTTCGGCCGGACCATGGCGCTGCTGCACCAAGCCGGGGAGGGCGCCGTCGAGTCGCCGCACGACTGGTACGAGCGGTGTCCTGACGACGCCGAGTGGGAGGACGTGCTCAAGAAGGTGCGGGACGCCGGCCTGCCCTGGGCGGGCGAGCTCGGCGGCTTCATCGCCACCTCCGCTCCCCCGCTGGCCCACTGGGTCACCCCGTCCAAAGCACGCGGCCTCGTCACCTCGCACCTCGACCTCCAGCCCCAGAACGTCCTGGTCGGCCCGGACGGTCCGGTGCTCCTCGACTGGGACAACGCGGGGCCGGTCTCGGCGGAACGGGAGTTCGCGCGTGCCGTCCACGTCTGGTCGGGCGGCAACGAGGTGGACATCGAATCCGCGCGGCGGCTGGCCCGGGCGTACCGCGGTGCCGGGGGCCCGGCCGTCATCACCGGCCCGGAGTCGTTCTCGATGCTCTTCGCCACGGCCCTCAACTACGTCCATGTGCAGGCCGAGACGGCCGTCGATCCCGCTGTGACCGATGCGCAACGCGAGTTCGCGGGCGGGCAGGCCGTCGCCTTCCTGCGCGGTGTGCCGGACCTGGCCGCCGTCGCCCTGCTGGTCGCCGCGCTCGACACCTAACGGGTCGGGGGCAGGGCCACATCGTCGTACGACGGTGTCGCCCCCTTCGGCGGCCGCCCCGCCCGGATGTCCGCCACCGCCTCCAGCGCCGCGCCCAGCGCCCTCCGGTACAGCAGCGAGCCGAGGCTGATCCGGCGGACGCCGACGTCGGCGAGGTGGGCGACGGTCGGGCCGCCGGGCGAGTAGAGGACGTTGAGGGGGACGTCCACGTGGTGCACCAGGGCGGCGATCCGGCGTAGGTCGGTGAGGCCGGGGACGAACACGCCGTCCGCGCCCGCCTGTCGGTAGGTGTCGAGGCGGGTGAGTGTGTCCGTGGTGTCGCCGTCGCCGAGCCAGTGGGTGTCCGTGCGGGCGTTGACGAAGAGGGCGGGCGCCGCCTTCTTGACCGCGGCGATCTTCGCCGCGTGCCGGGCGACGGGCCCGAGGCCGTCCTCCAGGTTGATGCCGACCGCTCCCACGGCGTACAGCTCGCGCGCGAACTCCGCCACCTCGTCCGGGTCGTCGCTGAAGCCGCCCTCCGCGTCGACCGACAACTGGAACGGTTCGGATCCCAGGGCGAAGGCCAGCCGGAGCGTCTCCTCACGGGTCGCCGCCACACCGTCGGGCAGTCCGGCGACCGCGGCGACGCCCAGGCTCGTCGTCGCGATGGCCCGGAAGCCCTGCCCGGCGAGGGCCCGGGCCGAGGCGTGGTCCCAGGCGTTGGGCAGCAGGAGGGGCTCGTCTTCGTGGTGGAGGTCGGCGAAGGCAGTCATGGCGCCACGCTAGGACCGGCTCACTTCGGCGCACACCGAAGCACGGCGTCCGGGTGCCGTGGCAACCTTCCCCGCCCCCACGGCAACCACAGGCCATGACATCAGCACAACCGGGAACACAGCCCCACCGCACCACACGCCACCGCCGCGTCCGAGCGGCCCGCAAGCCCGCGATCGGCGCGCTCGCGGCGGCCGGTCTGCTGGCCGGGGCGTGGTACGCGACCGCCGGTGCGGCGACAACCCCCGCCCTCGCGGTCACCAGCACGGCCGTCGGCCTGCCGGCCGCTTTCCCCTATCTGTCGGCGGGTTACAACAACACCCGCGAGTGGACCCGCACGGCGACGGCGGCCGCGCCCGACGGCACGCTCCGCGTGGCCTGGCCCGCGGCGGACGGCATCCACGTCACCCCGCTGACCACCGCCGGAAAGCGGGCCGGCGCGGACAGCGTCGTCAAGGGCGCCAAGGAGGTCGGCGGCCTGGTCGCGCACAACGACGGCTTCGCGCTGCTCACCCGCGTCTCCGACAGCAACAAGTGGAAGGAGACGGCTGCGGCGCTGGTCCGCTACCGGAACGGCAAGCAGACCTTCCGTACGAAGCTCACCGGCACCGCGTCCAAGGACACGGCCCCGCTGCTGGACGGGCAGCTCACCTGGAACGGCGGCAAGTACGGCGCGTACTTCGTCGTGCACGGCGCGGGCGGCGCGGCCGACGGGCACTTCGGCGACAAGCTGGCGTACGTCAGCGCCAAGGGCGCCGCGCTGAGCGGCGGCTGGAGCTGGGGGTGCAGCCACAACGAGGGCATCGCGCTGCACGCCGAGAAGACCGGCGCCTTCACCTCCCTCTGCTTCGACGACTGGCGCTCGGGCCTGTTCGTGTCCACCGGCATCGGCGCCCCGGACAACGCGCCGGTCGTACAGCGCGAGCAGTGCTGGGCGGGCTACTGCGGCGGCACCTTCCCGAGCCGTACCGGCGACCTCGTCAGGTCGGCCACCGGCCGCTACGCCACCGCCTTCGCCTCCCGGGGCGCCGCCTCCGCCGAGAAGAACCCGGACGACGCGAGCGGCCGCGGCTGGACGGTCAGCCCGAAGACGGGCACGCACCAGGTGGCGGTGGCGTTCCTGAAGGACCGCAACTCCGGCCCCGGCAAGGCGATCCGCCTGTCCGAGACGAAGGGCGTGGAACACGTCAACGTCCACCTCGCCCCGTACGGCAAGGACCGGCTGCTGCTGTCCTGGGAGTCGGTCAAGAACGCGACGTGCAAGGAGGGCACCTGCACCGGCACCTTCGCGGGCACGCGTCTGCGCCTCATCGACTGGAACGGCAAGTTCCAGAGCGCGGCCAAGGTCGTCCAGGACAGGATCACGGGCGATATCGCGGTGTCCGCGGACGGCACACTGACCTGGGCGTACGCCCCGGCCACGCCCTCCTACGCGAAGCCGCTCACCGGTGCGTCCCCGACGTCCACGACCCTGAAGGTCGCCCGTCTCAAGCCGTGACGTCCACGCCCGACTCCGTCAGCCGGACCCGTGTCACGCCGCCGTCGCTCCAGCGGACCTCCAGTCCTGCGTCGTCGTCCGCGCGGACGGAGACCAACTCCTCCAGCGGGACCGGGTCCGGCTCGGCCGTCAGCCGGGCCAGGGCGACGAACAGGGTGGCGGTCTCGCCCACGACGCCCGTCAGGGATTCCGTGAGTCCGATCGCCGGTACGAGTTCGGCCCGCAGGCCCTCCCCCGTCGGCCAGCCGGTCACCCGGACCGGCGTCCCGGGCTCCGCCCCCGTCACCAGATGCGCCCGTACCTCCGCGGCCCCGCGCGCCAGCACGGCACTCGTCACCCGCGCTCCCCCGCCCGCCGTGTGCCGTGAGGCCGCCCAGCCCTCGCCGACGCCCAGCGGTTCGATGCCGGTGCGGCTCGGGTCGTCGCCGACGATCACGCTGTTGTCGCACAGGGCGGTCGATGCGGGCGACGCGGACGGGGCCGTCACCGTCGAGTACGCCAGACGCGTGTAGTACGGGTCGTAGCGGACGTCCTCGCTGCCGTGGTTGTGGAGGCGCACCACGCCGTCCGAACGGGTCGACTGGAGCAGCCAGTTGGGAGGGCCGACGGGGGTGACGGCGTCCGCGCGCTCGGCCGGGCCGGGTTCCTCCGCCGCCGTCCACACCTCGTGGTCCGCCGGGAGCAGCAGGCCGAGGAAGCCCTTGCTCGCCCAGTAGGGGGAGGCCGGGCCCGAGTAGCCCTGGAGGACGGACGTGTCGGGGCCGTGCCAGCCCAGGGACAACAGGCCCCTGTCGTCCACCGCGCCCCGGTCGAGGAAGTACCGCAGCGCTCCCGAGGCCAGGCGCCGGGTCTCCCCCGGCTGCAGGGGCGTACGGCCGGTCAGCGCGCCCAGCCACAGGGGGGCCGTCGTCGCGAAGCGGTACGTCAGGGAACGCCCCTGGTGCATCGGTGCGCCGTCGCCGCCGAACAGCCGGGCGTAGTCGGTCAGGTGCCGCGAGAGGCGGTCGCCGTAGAGGTCCAGCAGGCGCTCGTCCCCGTCCAGCCAGGCGTGCAGCACCGGGTAGAGGTGCATCGCCCAGCCGTTGTAGTAGTCGAACTTGCGGCCGTCGCCGTCGGTGTACCAGCCGTCGCCCAGGTACCACCGCTCGATGCGTTCCAGGCCGCGGTCGATCGCCGCGCGGGACGCGTCCGGCTCGTGGCCGATCTCGGCCAGGAAGCCGCCCACCGTGACCGGGAACAGCTCCCAGTTGCAGGGCCACGCCTCGGCGGTGAGCGCGTCGCCGAGCCAGGCGGCCGTCCGCTGCCGTACGCCGTCGTCCAGCCGGTCCCACAGCAGGTCCCGGGTCAGGCGCAGGGCGAGCGCGATCGACGCCGCCTCCACCAGGGGCTGGCTGCGGTCCTCGATGCGGGGCCAGACGCCCGAGACACCGGCGGCGAGGCCGGTGGCGTAGCGCTCCAGGGCCTTCTCGTCGCGGCGGAAGGCGGCCAGGAGCAGGGTGCGGGCGTAGCCCTCCAGGCCGTCGGAGAGGCGGCCCGACCAGCTGGTCCGGTCGCCGGGCAGGTGGTACAGCGCACGGTCCTCGGTCGCGTACGGCTGGACGGCGGTGAGCAGGGCGTCGGCCGCCGCCTCCCAGTGGGCGCGGGTGTAGCCGGTGAACGCGGACGTCGTGCCGTCGGCCGGAGGCAGGTGCATCGGTTCTCTTTCGTGCGCGGGTTCGTGCTCAGACGCTGGGATCGGCCGGAACGGGTCGGACCTGGAGCGCCCCGGTTCCGGTCGGGGCGCCCCAGGGGCTCTATCCCACCCGCACTGTGCCCTTCGGCACCAGATGCCGGGTGACGAGTTCGTCGCGGACCAGGCCCGCGTAGGCCGTGGCACCGCGCACGGAGGTGTGCGTGTTGTCCCGCGCCTCGTTGTAGAGGTACAGCGCCTTCGAGCCCTCCACGCCCAGGGACTCCACGAGCGCCTTCGTCTTCGCGGTGAGGTCGATCAGCGGGACGTTCCGCGCGGCGGCGACGGAGCGGGTGACCGCCGGGTGGTCGACGCCGAGGCCGTTGACCAGGAGCGCGGTTCCGTTGTTCAGCGTGCCGTCCGGGTTGAACCAGCGTCGCACGATGGGAGTGACAAGGACCGGCTGTCCGCCCCGCGCCCGGACGCCTTCCACCAGGGTCTCCAGGTTGGCCCGGTAGGTGGCCTCGTCCGTGGTCTTGTCGTTGTGGGCGAGCTGGACCAGGACCAGATCGCCGGGGCGGATCAGGGGCCGCACGGTGGCCCACAGTCGCGGGTTCCCCAGATACGAGACCGTACTCTCGCCGGAATCGGCGTAGTTGGCGACGGACACGCCCTCGCGGAGGTACTGGGGCAGTTGCTGGCCCCAGCCGGAGTACGGGTCGCCGGACTGGTCGCAGACGGTGGAGTCGCCGACGAGGAAGATCTGGCGGGTGTGCCGGGCGGGGGTGACCCTGATGTCGGCGAGGGCGGGCGCGGAACCGCCGATCCGCAGGTCGAGGCCGGGGGTTCCCTCGGGGCCGGTGGGCTCGCCCTCGGGGGTGCGGACGTTCACGGTGAAGCTGCGGGTGACGCGCTTGCCCGCCGGGGCGGTCGTCTCGGGGAGCAGGGTGCGGCGGGTCTCGCCGCCGACGCTGGTGGCGGACGCGGACTCTCCCCCGAGTACGACCCGCACGTCGTACGTGCCCGGGGGGACATCGAAGTGACAGGTGTGTGCGGCGCACTGTGCGAGGCCGGTGTGGGCCTGCGCCGGTACGGACGGCAACGCGCTGCCCAGGGCCATCGCCGCCACGACGGCGATGCTGAAACGTCTCACTCGCGGCTCCTCCCAGCGGACGACAAGACCTGGAGGTGGACCGTACCGCTCTTGACAAGCGCTTTCTAGACCCCGAGCAGCATTCACGAGATGGACAACTTCACATGACCGAAAGCCCTTTCGCGAAATCGATTCAACTGTCACCCTCACTCCCACCCGAACTCCCCCCACCTCCCGAGGAGGCCCCCATGTCCGGATCCGCGAACAGACCGGTCGGCCGCCGCACCTTCGTCCTCGCCGCCACCGCGGCCGGGACGGCCCTCACCGTCGGCGCGGCACACGCCGCCGCCTTCGGCTACAGCGACGACGGCTCGAACTACGTCGTCGACACCGGCGCCCAGCTGGTCTTCAAGGTCAGCAAGTCCACCGGCGACCTGACCTCGCTGGTCTACCGGGGCACGGAGTACCAGGGCTACGGCGGCATGAACTCGCACATCGAGTCCGGCCTCGGCGCCTCCACCGTCGGCATCAAGCAGTCCGGCTCGACGATCCTGGTCTCCGTCACGCACGGCACGCTGAAGCACTACTACGCGGCCCGCAGCGGCGAGAACAACGTCTACCTGTGGACCGACAAGGCCGACACGTCCGTCTCCGCGACCCGGTACATCGTGCGTGTGAGGAAGGGCGCGTTCCTCAACGACGAGCCCGACTCGTACACCTACGCGCCGACCGCCATCGAGGCCTCGGACGTCTTCCGGAAGTCCGACGGGCAGACCCGCTCGAAGCACTACTCCAAGCGGCGCGTCATGGACTACGACTACGTGGGCTGGTCCGCCGGCGGGGTCGGCCTGTGGGTCGTGCGCAGCAACCACGAGAAGGCCTCCGGCGGCCCCTTCTACCGCTCCCTGCTGCGCCACCAGAGCGCCGACGGCGGCGGCCTCTACGAGATCCTGTACTACGGCCAGAACCAGACCGAGGCCCAGCGCTTCGGCCTCCAGGGCCCGTACGTCATCGCCTTCACGGACGGCGGGGCTCCCTCCTCGGCGCTGTTCCCAGGCACGCTGACCACGCCGTGGGCCGACTCGCTCGGCATCTCCGGGTACGTGCCGGCGAGCGGCCGGGGCAAGGTGGCGGGCGTCGGGATATCGGGCCGGAACTCGGCGTACCCGTACACGGTCGGACTGGCCAACTCGGCCGCGCAGTACTGGGGTTCGGCGCGCGCCTCGGACGGTTACTTCTCCGTCCCGGGCGTGCTGCCGGGGACGTACACGCTGACCGTCTTCAAGGGTGAGCTGGCGGTGTACACGACGTCGGTGAGCGTGTCGGCGGGCGGGACGACCACCCTGAACACGATCGCCCTGCCGTCCTCCAACGACCCCGCCAACGCGAGCGTGATCTGGCGGATCGGGGACTGGAACGGCACGCCGGGCGGGTTCAAGAACGCGGACCTGATGACGTACGCGCATCCGTCGGACGCACGGGCCGCGTCCTGGACCGGGAACGTGGTGATCGGCGGCGGCGGTGAGACGGCGGCCTTCCCCTGCTACCTCTGGAAGGACGTCAACAGCGGGCTGCTCGTGTACTTCAGGCTGACCGCCGCGCAGGCCGCCGCCGCGCACACCCTGCGCATCGGCGTGACGACGGCGTACGCGAACGGCCGGCCCCAGATCACCGTCAACGACAATTGGACCTCGGCCGTCCCCTCGCCGCCCACCCAGCCGAACACCCGGTCGCTGACCAACGGTTCGTACCGCGGCAACAACCACACGTTCACGTACAGCGTCCCGGCGTCCGCCTGGAAGACGGACACGAGTCAGTACAACGTGCTCAGGATCGACGTGGTGAGCGGGTCGGGGGCGGCCGGCTTCCTCAGCGCCGGGACGGCGATCGACGCGATCGATCTGCTGGCCTAGACAGTCTGGGGCTTGTCATGTCCCGCGCGTCCACTGCTGGTTGGTCGCTCCGTTGCACGTGTACGTGATGACCGCGGCGGAGTTGGCGGTGGACGCGCCGTTCACGTCCAGGCACTCGCCGGTGGCCCGCGACTTGACGTTCACGTACGAGCCGGTGGTGGTCAGGGACCACTGCTGGCTCGTCGCGGAAGCGTCGCAGTTCTCCTGCGTGACGGTGCTCGCGTTCTCCCGCACGCACAAGGAGCTGTTGCGGACCACCAGCTGGTAGAAGCCGCCGCCGACGGACTTGAACCAGTACTTCTGGTTGGTGCCGCCGTTGCAGTCGTACTGCTTGAGCTGGGCACCGGCCCACAGCGACTGGCTGGTCACGTCCGCGCACTTGGCGGAGTGGCGGGCGATGAGGGTGTTGTAGGTGGCGCTGGTGCCGGTGACGGTCCCGGCGGCCGTGTCGATGGTGACCTCCGGCGACCAGGACATGGACATCGTGGTCGAGTTGGAGAAGGCCAGGGGCAGCCACACGTACCGCGAGTCGTTGACGGTCCCGCCGAAGGAGTTGCCCCAGCGGTCGCCGAGGTAGAGGTACGAGGTCCCCGAACCGCCCTGCACGGGCACGACGAACGCCGTCTGCGAGCCGTAGGTCGTCGAGTCGCCGATGTTCTTCATGGCCGACCAGGGTCCGCCGATGCTCGTGGCCGTGGCGTACTGCTGCTGGTTGGGGTTCCAGCCCGTGGCGCCCGAGGTCAGCATGAAGTACACGCCGTTCCGCTTGAACAGGGCCGGAGCCTCGCGGTGGCCGCCGGGCCAGGGGTTGGCGACCAGGCTCGCGACGCCGGTGTAGTCGGCCGTGAGGCGGTAGATCTGGAGGTCGTAGTTCTCGCGGGCGGCGGAGATCATGTAGCCGGCGCCGTCGGTGTCGACGAAGACCGTGATGTCACGGGACATGTGCTGGCCGAGCGGCCGGAAGCTGCCCTTCCAGGTGTAGTTCCCGTCGACGGTGTCGGAGACGGCGACGGCGGCGCGGGCCTCGCTGTAGTCGGTGCCGTTCTCCTTGTGCATCCACATCACGAACTTGCCGGTGGACGCGTTGTACATGACCTTGGGCCGCTCGATGTTGGCGGTCGCGAGCTCCGGGTCGCTCGCCTCGGTCAGGACGTGGTTGCGGAACTCCCAGTTCTTCAGATCGGTCGAGCGGTAGGCGTCGACGTACCGGAAGGTGTTGTCGGCGTTGCGGTGCTCGCCGAACCAGTAGTAGTACGAGCCGACCTTGAGGACTCCGCCGCCGTGCGCGTGGACGGGGTTGCCGGAGACGTCCTTGAACTGGGTGCCGTTGGTGATCGTCTGCGGCGCGGCCTGGGCGGGGCCGGCGGTGGCGAGGGCGCCCGCCAGGGCCAGGCACAGGGCGAGCAGGGTGGCGTAGGCACGTCTCATCTCAGTCACCCGCCTTTATGGCGTCGGCGACCGGGATGCCGAAGTCCGGGGTGCCGTCCGGCTTCCAGCCGAGCTTCTGGATACGGGTGTGGCGGTTGGGGTCGTTCAGCGGGTCGCCGTTGATCTCCTTGTACTGGCGGGCGTGGTAGACGAGGACGTCGGTGCGGCCGTCCTCGGCGACCGTGAAGCAGTTGTGGCCGGGGCCGTACTGCTTGGTCGTGTCGTTGCTGGTGAAGACCGGGGTCGGCGACTTGGACCAGCTGATGGGGTCCAGGAGGTGGCTGTCGGCGTCGGCGGTCAGCAGGCCCACGCAGTAGTTGAAGTCGGTGGCGCTGGCCGAGTAGGTCATGAAGAGGCGGCCGTTGCGCTTGAGGACGTACGGGCCCTCGTTGACCTTGTAGCCGATGCGCTCCCAGTCGTACTCCGGGGTGGAGAGCCGCACCTGCGGGCCCTTCAGGGTCCAGGGGTTCGCCATCTCGGAGAGGAAGATGCCGGTGTTGTTGTCCATGCCGGGCTCGTGCTGCGCCCAGGCCAGATAGCGGGAGCCCCGGTGGGTGAAGGTGGTGGCGTCCAGGGAGAAGGTCTCCCAGGCCGTCTTGACCTGGCCCTTCTCCACCCAGGTGCCCTTGAAGGGGTTGGGGTGGGCGTTCTCCAGCACCCAGATGCGGATCGCCCAGACGTCCTCGGCGGGCGCGGAGGCGAAGTAGATGTACCACCTGCCGCCGATGCGGTGCAGTTCGGGCGCCCAGATGTGCGCGCCCATGTTCCCGGTGGGGTGGGCGCGCCAGATGACGGACTCGGCGGCCGTGCCCAGGCCGTTCAGGGTGCGGGAGCGGCGCAGGATGATGCGGTCGTACTCGGGGGCGGTGGCGGTGAAGTAGTAGAAGCCGTCCTTGTGCCGGTGGATGTGCGGGTCGGCCCGGTTGGGGACGAGCGGGTTCACGAAGGGGGCCGGCTTGGGGTGCCTGGCCGGGGCGGCCGCCTGGGCCACGCCGGGGACGGCGGGCACGGCGGCCAGGGCGCCGGCGGCTGCGGCACCCTTCAACAGCAGTCTGCGGCTGGGGGGTTCGGGCAGAGCGTGGTCGCGGTCGCGGCTCATGCGGGGGGCTGCCTCTCACTGGCTTTGCCTGATATTTCGAACACCATCTGTCATTACGAACGCCGAAAAGGTAAGGGTGTGTCACGGGGAGGTCAACGGGTCTGACGGGACGAAGACTGCCGCGTCTCAGAAGGGACGGCTGTACGGGTACTTGTCCACACGGTCGTAGATCGCGCGCAGCCATGGCTCACGGACGGCGGGCAACCGGGCCAGTGTGTGGAGGAGGATGCGCGGATCCGGCCGGAACAGCCGCCCCGGCCGCAGCGGCAAGGGATCGTCGCGCTCGACTCCGTCGGGCAGGCCACCGGTCGTGGGCGTGGGCAACTGCGCGGGCTGGAGCGCAAGGTGGAGCCACACGTCGGCGGGCAGCGGAACAGTGTGCGCGGCACCGGGCGGTGCCTGCCACACCTCGCCGGTCCGCGGGTGGCGGGGGACAAGGACGATTTCCGCGGGGTCGGGGACGCGCAGGCCCGGTCCGGCGAGGGCGGCCGTCTTTCTCGGTGAGCGCCCCGGCGGGAGCAGCAGGTCAAGCGCACGGCCCAGCGTCTCGGCGAGGAGTCCGTCGGGAACGCTCACCGGTGTGCCCGCCGAGGCGGCCAGCAGGCGGGCTAGGGCCGACCCGAGGGCCGCCTCCCAACGGGGATCCCACCACCCGCCCTGCTCGACGGGCGGGATGGCCTCGCACTCCCGGCCCAGCGCCGCCCAGTCCGCCGGGAGAGCGGGTGCGTCGGCGGTGAGGGGGTGAACCGCGTCCGGGTCGAGCCACACCGCCTGCCAGAGCGTGCAGTCGTCGACGCGTGTCGCGACGGCCTGTCCGCACCGGGCGCAGGCCAGGTTGGGGCCACTGCTCCCGTCCAGCCCCAGGCAGTAGCCCTCGCATCGCTCAGGGATGAGAACGGTGCCGCGCACATCGCCGGGCGCGACGACGACCGCGCCCGGCGGCCCGAAGGACAGCGCGGGTAGGGGCGCGAACACGCCCCGGGCCACCGCCTCCTGTGTCCCGACCTCGCTCCACTGCCGCCAGGGCGGTCCGGAGGGTTCGGGTTCGACGGCGTAGGTGCCCGATTCCATCAGGGCGGGGAGCAGCTCATGGCCGAAGGTCTGACGGGCGTGGTCGGGAAGCGCCACACGCGACACGGGCGCGGTCAGCTCCACGCCGCACCGCGCGCACCCGAACACGGCCACGCGGCCTCCCCCTTGTTCTCCCCCTGATCAGGGGAGTATCGCGGCGCGGCAGCGGGTCGCCAACCCATTTTCTGTTATCGGCGCCCGCCACCCCCGTCTCCGATCACGTGCGCAGCCTCACCACCCACACCACAGCAGCGGCCGTCGGCGTCCTCGCGGCGGTCGCGTCACTCGTCACCGCTCCCCCGGCGGCGGCCGCCGGTCCCCGGGACGTCACGGCCGCCGTGCTCGCCGGCCGGGACGTGACGCTCACCGGCGACACGGCCGTCACCGTGCCGCCCGGGACGACGACGTACGACGGCGTGTTCCGGGGTGAGGGCACGCTCACGGTGCGCGGCGGCGGGACGCTGATCCTCACCAGGGACAGCGACTTCACGCTGCCCCGCTCCCGGCAGCGGCAGACGGTGCGGACACTCGGCGGCAACCACCCGTATGTGACCGTGACCCGCCCCGACCCGCCCGCGATCACCGTCGAGCGCGGGGCGACCCTCCAGTACGGCGACGGCGGCACGACCGGGCTCATCGGCCACTTCCCGTACGACACCCCGGCGTTCCGGCTCAACCAGGACAACATCCGGGTCGACGGCACCCTGCGGCTCGCCCTGAAGAGCGCCTACAACCTCGGCACGCTCAGCGGGTCCGGGCTGATCACCCAGCCGCGCTTCCTCTGGGGCACCTGGGACCTCTCGGGGACCCACTCCTTCTCCGGGGTGATCGACAACGGCACGCAGGCGAACGCCGGCCGGCCGGAGTACGCGACCTCGCTGCCGCGTGTGCGCAAGGTCCTCAACCAGGGCACCTGGACGGTCGACACCCCGCTGGGCAGGACCGTCACCATGGGCATGGACTTCTACCAGCGCGAGTACGGCAGCGACATCAACGTCCAGTCGCGGCCGGGCGGCACGGTCGTCCTGGCCGGGCAGTACAGCTGGTCGGACCAGGGCGGCGACACCGACCCCTCGCTCAGCGACCCCGCCCTGAACTGGACGCCGGCCCGCAAGAACGTCAACAAGCGCGGCACCAACATCAAGGGCGCGAACGTCCGGTGGGGCGACGGCACCACGCACAAGATCTTCATGCCGGGCACCGCGGAAACCGTGTACATCAACCTCCTCGCGGCCCGTGAGCGTTCGAAGCTCACCTTCGACTACAACGGCCCGGTGACGCTCGGCGCCCCCATCGGTGGCGGCCGGTTCCACGACACGCTCTCCGCCCCCGGCGCCGGCGACATCGTCATCGCCGGAACCCCCGGCAACGACGTGACCTTCGCGGCCGTCCAGTACTACGACGGCTCCACGACGGTCGAGAAGGGCGCGGTGCTCCGCCTGGGCAGCGGAAAGCGGGGCGGCGACGGCGGCCTGTACACGCGGGGCGCCCTCGCCAAGGTCGTCAACAACGGCTCGCTCGTCCTGCGCAACACGGACAGGCCCCTCACCCTGTCCCGCATCGGCGGCAGCGGCTCGCTCACACAGTCGGGCGCGGCCACGACGACACTGACGGGCGGCGCGGTGACGTACACCGGGACGACCACGGTCTCCAGGGGAACACTGGCCCTGCGCCGAGGCGCCACCCTCACACACAGCAAGGCGATCCGGCTCCCCTCGGCCGGTGCCCGGCTGGACACGGGCCGGGCGGGCCTGCACATGACGACCACCCTCACCGGCAAGGGCACGGTCACCGGCGCGGTCACCAACGAAGGCACCGTCACGAGCGGCCTCACCGTCAACGGCCCCTACACACAGGGCGCGAAAGGCTCCCTGCTCCTGCGGGACAAGCCGCTGAGGGTGACGGGCGCGGTACGCCTGTCCGGAGATCTCGACGTGTCGGCCACCGGGAGCCGGCCCGCCCGCGTCATCCCCGTGCTCGACAACAAGGGCCGCTCCAAGCCCTCGGGAACCTTCACCGGCCTGAAGGAGGGCGCCCGCCTGAGACTGGCCGGCACCACCTACCGCATCAGCTACCGCGCCGGCGACGGCAACGACATCGCCCTGACAGCGGCCGCCGCCACCCCGAGCCCGTCCCCCACCGCGTCCGGCTCGCCCGCATCCGGCACGGTGACGCCCCGCGGCGCCGGCGCGTCGGAGAACATCGGCTTCGGCTGGTGGCCCTACGCACTCGGCCTGGCCCTCGTGGTCAGCCTCGCCGTACCCATGGCGGCGCGACGGGGCCGGGGCCGCAGGGGCGGCGGGCGTCATGCGGGCCGCGCGCGGCAGTGAGGCTCACACCTCGGACTCGCCCCACGACGTGACGGCCGCTTCGTCGCCGACCGAGACCTTGCCCGGCCGGAGCACCGCGTACTTGGTGCCGAAGGCGATGCCGCCCTGGGACGCGCGTCGGTAGGCGGCGAGGGTGCGCAGGGGTTCCGGGCCCGCCCTGGTTCCGGAGTGCTGGTCGACCATGGTGACAGCGCAGCGGATGGCGAGTTTCGCGTAGCCCAGTTCGGTGTCGGCGATGCGGATGCGGTGGGCGCGGTCCTCGGTGTGGGGGGCGTCCCAGCCGTCGATGACGAGGTTGGGGCGGAAGCGGTCCATGGGCAGTGGGCGGGTGCCGCGCTCGGTCAGTTTCCGGTTGAGCAGGTCGAGGGTGGAGCGGGAGATGACGTGCAGGGCGCAGCTGTCGGCGTAGCCGGAGGTGCCCGGTGTCATGCCGTCGGTCATCCGGTCGTGCTCCGGCGGTACGCGCACGAGCCGGCTCCGGGCGCCGAGCACGTCCGAGAGCCAGGCGGCTGCCGCGTCGCCCTGGTCGATGCCCTGGAAGGCGTCCCCGAACAGGTCCACCTTCTGCCGGGTGCCGGAGGTGTCCACGCTCAGGTGCAGGGCTTCCCATCCCGGTGCCCGGAGTGTGAGTCGCCCGCCGCCGGCGGTGAGGGCGGGCCGGATGAGGGCAAGGCGGGGGTCCCGGCGCTGCGTTCGGTACACGCCCTCCTCGCTGACGACCATGAAGCTGCGGTCGTGTGCCAGTCCCGCGGGGGTCAGCAGCGCCTCGCGTGCCGATATCCCGGCGCATCCCTTGACGGGGTAGTACGACAACTCGACGACTCGGGCCATGGTCTTCCGTTTCCGTTCCGCGGTTCAGCGTCCGCTGGGCGCCTCGGGAAAGCCGAGCAGGGGAGCGAGCAGCCGTGCCTCGGCCGCCCAGTCGGCGAGGAAGGCGAGGGTCAGGCCGCGTTCGCGGTAGCGGAGTGCGGCGGGGACGGTGCCCGCACCGCCGTAGTCCGTCTGCTCGTCGTCGGCCCGGGCCAGCATCAGCGCGGTGAGCCAGTCGTACTTCACCGCTGAGGCGCACACGCCGAGCCGTACGAGGCGTTCGTCGCCGTGCCAGCCGCTCTCGCGCAGGCCGTGCACATAGGCGTCGTAGGCCGCCTTGGCCAGGCCGGGGAGGTCGGCGGCGGGGACGAACAGGTCGAAGACGGAGTCGGGGAGGTAGTTGCCGAGGTCCTCGCCGAGCGCGCCGTCGCCGGCGAACGCCCAGTCGAACAGGACGCTGTCGCGGCCGTCGGAGCGGACGTTGGCAGGCCACTGGTCGAGGTGGGAGAAGGCGCGGGGCAGAGACTCCATGACCGTGAGGAACCACTCGCGGTCGTGGTGGAGACGGACCATGTCCGCGCGCAGACCCGCCGGGAAGTGCTCCCGGACCAGGGGGTGTCGCCAGGCCTCGTCGTCGTCGAGCAGCTCCTGGCCCGTCGTCCGGTCGGCCGTGTAGTCGCGCAGGAAGTGCCGCGACAGCCACGGGTGGTCCTCCCCCGCTCCCACCGCACCCTGCCCGGCGCCGAGCCGGTGGGCGTGTTCGACGTGCCGGTCGAGCGGCCAGGCCGTCGCGGGTGCGCCGGGTACGTCCTCCAGCCACAGCGCCACATCGCCGTCGGGGCGTTCCACGCACGCCAGCGATCGGGGCGCGCGGATGCCGTGCCGCTGCCAGACCTGGGCGAGCCCGGACCGGTAGACGTACTCCTCGCGGCGCCAGAAGTTCCAGTGGCGCGGGTCGTTCGACGCCGCCCAGGCGACGCTGGTCTCCTTCGTCCGCGTCAGCACCTTCAGAACGGCCGAACGGTCGCCGCCGGTGACCCGCCACACTCCGGCCGTGACGCCGTTGTGCGGGTTGTGCGCGAGCGGTTCGAACACCGCCCTCCCGGCCGGGACTCCCAGGACCTCACGAACTTCGGCATCAGCGACAGCGACCTCGGGCATCCCCCGATGCTATGCCGACGCCTCCGCCGTGTCCTTGCGTCCGCGCAGCCACACGTACACCGGAATCCCGGCGAACAGGAACAGCACGCCCTGGTAGACGGCCGCGTACCCGGCGCCCGCGATCAGCCAGAAGGAGAAGCCGAAGGAGAGGGCCGCGACGATCAGGTCGCGGGTGAGGCCTGCGGGGCGGACGCGGTCCCGGGAGCCCTGGGCCAGCCAGTACAGCTGGGCCGCCGCCGAGAGCAGATACGGCACGCAGCCGGTGAACGTGGTGATCAGGACGAGGACACGGAAGGTGGTGTCCGGGCCGGCCGTGTAGTTGAGAGCGATGAGGAGCGTGCCGAGGACCGCGCAGGCCCACACCCCGAAGCCGGGGACGCCGCCCTTGCCGAGCTTCGCGAACGGCGCCGGGAAGAGACCGTCGCGGGCGGCGGCGTACGGCATCTGCGCGGCCATGAGGATCCAGCCGTTGAGGCAGCCGGTGATCGAGGCGACGGCGACCAGGGCGATGGCGGTGCCGCCCCAGGAGCTGCCGGTGATGGCGTTGACGGCGTCGGCGAACGGGGCGCCGGAGTCCACGAGCCGGTCGTGCGGGACCAGGCCGAAGACGGCGATCGTGCCGAGGATGTAGACCAGGGCCGAGGCCAGTGTGCCCAGGACGCTCGCCCGGCCGACCGTGCGCTCCGGGTCGCGGACCTCGCCCGCGCTGACGGCGGCCGACTCGACCCCGAGGAAGCTGTACAGCAGCAGCGCGGCGGATGCGGCCAGCGCCCCCGAGACGCTCTGGCCGGAGGCGTTGAACGGGCCGAAGTTGTCCGCGTCGACGAAGAACAGGCCGATCGTGGCGAGCAGGAGCAGCGGTACGAACTTCAGGATCGTCGAGACGACCTGCACCGTGCCGACCCACCGCGTGCCCGCGAAGTTCGCGGCGGCGGGCAGCCACAGGGCGGCCATGGCGACGGCGGCCTGCAGGGCGTGGTTGCCGTGCAGGGGTATGAGGACGTCGACGTAGCCGACGACCGCGACGGCCAGGGCGGCGATGCTGACCCAGCACATCGTCCAGTACGACCAGGCCGACAGGAACCCGGCGAACTCGCCGAACGCGTCGCGCGGATAGACGTAGAGACCGCCGGTGACCGGGCTGCGCCGGGCCAGCTTGCCGAAGAGCAGCGCGAGCAGCACGGCTCCGACCGAGAGCACGAGGAAGGCGAGCAGGCTGACCGTGCCGTAGGGGGCGACGGTGGCCGGCAGCGCGAAGATTCCGCCGCCGATGATGTTGCCCATGACGAGGGCCGTGGCGGCGGCGAGGCCGAAGGTGCGGCGGGGAGCGGGGGCCGCCGCGGCGGCCGGCTCGGCGGCCTCGGTGGGGCTGGGGACGGTCATGAGGGTTCCTGACAAGCGGAGGGGGAGGGTCCTGATCGTAACCGCCATCCCATATGGTGGTCGACCTGTTCATGTACTGGACACAATCGGCTGGGGTCCGCCGCCGGATCTCGACTACCGTCGTGCCTATGACGAGCACCATCACCCTCGCCGAAGCCCTCGCCGCCGGAACGGTCGTCCTCGACGGCGGCATGTCCAACCAACTCGAATCGGCCGGGCACGACCTGAGCGACGAGCTGTGGTCGGCGCGGCTGCTCGCCGAACAGCCGGAGGCGATCACCGAGGCGCACCTGGCCTACTTCCGGGCGGGCGCGGACGTGGCGATCACCTCCAGCTACCAGGCCACGTTCGAGGGCTTCGAGAAGCGCGGGATCGACCACGACCGGGCGGCCGAACTCATGACGCTCAGCGTGGAGCTGGCGCGGGAGGCGGCCCGCCGTGCACGCGCCTCCCGGCCCCTGTGGGTGGCGGCCTCGGCGGGCCCCTACGGGGCGATGCTCGCGGACGGCTCGGAGTACCGGGGCCGCTACGGGCTCACGGTCGACGAACTGGAGCGTTTCCACCGCCCGCGTCTGGAGGTGCTGGCGGCGGCCCGCCCGGACGTCCTCGCCCTGGAGACGGTCCCCGACGCCGACGAGGCCGCGGCGCTGCTGCGGGCGGTGCGCGGGCTCGGAGTGCCGGCCTGGCTGACCTATTCCGTCGCCGGTGGCCGCACGCATGCCGGGCAGTCGCTGGAGGAGGCCTTCGCCCTGGCCGCCGACGTGGACGAGGTCATCGCGGTCGGCGTGAACTGCTGCGCGCCCGAGGACGTGGACGCCGCCGCCTCGACCGCGGCACGGGTCACCGGCAAGCCGGTCGTCGTCTACCCCAACAGCGGTGAGACCTGGGACGCCGAGGCCCGCGCCTGGACCGGACGCTCCAGGTTCACCGCCGGCCAGGTGACGGGCTGGCAGCAGGCAGGGGCCCGGCTGATCGGCGGGTGCTGCCGGGTGGGGCCGGAGGCGATCTCGGGGATCGCGGGGACGCTCGGGGCGGCGTAGCGCACGACGGCACCGGGCTTGGGGCGAACACCCGCCGCCGGTCCGTGCACGACCCTCCTCCCCTCTCCCGGCCACTGCTAGCCTCCGTCCATGGGAACCGGTTGCCATGGCGTTGCCGCAGCTCCCGAGGGGGCGGGTGCGGGCCGGTGCCCGGGAGAGACGAGGCAGGCATGACGAGGAAGAGCGGGGACGCGAGCCGCAGCACCATCCGGGACGTGGCGCTGCGCGCGGGCGTCTCGGCGTCGACGGTGTCCCGGGTGCTGGGCGGCGTGTACCCGGTGAGCGCGGCGACGCGCGGAAGCGTGATGCGGGCGGTCCGTGACCTGGACTATGTGGCCGACGCGCGGGCGAAGGCGATCGCGGGTGTCGGCACGCCCACCCTCGCCTTCGTGCTGGAGGACATCACCGGCCCGTCGTTCGCGCACATGGCCCACGGCGTGGAACGCGAGGCGACCCGGCTCGGCCATCTCTGCCTGGTGTGCAGTACGGAGGGCGATGTCCGGCACGAGCTGGAGTTCGTCGAGATGATGCGCGCCCAGCGGGCCGCCGCGGTGATCCTGGTCGGCGGCAGCGCCGACACCCCCGAGTACCGCGAACGCACCCATCGCATGGCGGACTCCCTCGCCTCGGCCGGTTCCCGCCTGGTCCTGTGCGGCCGGCCACCGCTGGACCCCGGTGCCCCGGTGACGGTCATCGAGTACGACAACGAGGGCGGCGCCTACACCCTGGTCGCCCATGTGCTCGCCCAGGGGCACCGCCGGGTGCTGTTCCTCGGCGGCCGGGCGGACCACACCACGGCCCTGGGCCGCGAACGCGGCTACCTCGCCGCCCACCGGGCCCGCGGCCTCACCCCCGACGAGTCCCTCGTCCTGCACGGCGACTTCACGCGCGACGCGGGCCACCGCCTCATGCGGCAGGCGCTCGAGGACGACCTCGGCTTCACGGCCGTCGTGGCCGCCACCGACATGGTCGCGGCGGGCGCCCTCACCGCCCTGCACGAGGCGGGCCTGTCCGTCCCGGGCGATGTCTCCCTCGCCGGCTACGACGACATTCCCTTCGCCCGCGATCTGCACCCCGCCCTGACGACGGTCCACGTCCCCTACGAGGAACTGGGCCGTCTCGCCGTCCGCACGGCCCTCGAACACACCCCGGGCGCCGCGGACGAGCACCTGTTGCTGGGCACGCACGTGGTGGTACGGGACTCGGTGGGCCCGCCCCCGGCCCGGTGACTCCCTCAGCCGTGCACGTCGCGGCAGCGGTTGTCGTAGGAGCCGGGTGTGCAGAAGATGCCCACCACCGAGTCCGAGATGGTGAGGCCGACCGCGCCGTAGGGGACGCGGGTGACGGTGACCGCGTCGCCCGGGGTGTGGCCCCGCTCGCGCGTGTTGGAGCTGAGGACCTTGCCGCGCAGGGCTCCGCGGGATCCTTCCTTCAGGGTGCCGGTGACGACTCCGCCCCAGGTGGAGGTGGCCTGGTCGTCGCAGGGCGGGGCCTCGGTGGCACAGTCGCGCAGGAGCCGGTAGCGGTAGGTGAACCCGCCCTGCGCGGTGATCTTCAGCGAGCCCTGGGCCCAGGTCCAGGTGCCGGTGACGGCCTTCAGCCCTTCGCCCTTGGTGGGGATCGGCTTCGGGGTGCGGCCCGCCGGGGTGCCGATCCAGACCCGGGTGCGGGCGGGCGGGTGGCCGTCCGGTTCCGGGTCGGTGCCGAAGGCGAGGAGGGTGCCGTCGTACTCGGCGGCGGCGTCCACCCGTACCGACTGCCGGAACCCGTCCTTGCCGCCCGTCGACCTGGTCCAGTTCCGGCCGTCCGCCGAGGACCACAGGGCGCCGGTGCTGCTGGTGGACGTCTCGGCCGACCCAAGGGCCAGGAAGCCGCCGCGCACCGCGACGACGTGGCTGACCGTCCTGCCCTCGCCCCGGGCCCCGACCGACGGGCCGGCCGTGCCCGCGCGCAGGGCCAGGGACCGGGGCGGGTCGGCCTTTCTGCGCCACGTCGCGCCGTCGGAGCTGCGCAGGGTGAAGGAGGCCGAAGTGCCCCAGGGATCCGTGCACTTCGCCCACACCGTGAACCCTTCCTCGTCGGCGAGGGCGGCGACCTCGGGTGCCTGGTCGGGCCACTGGGGACAGCCGACGTCGTGCGGAGTGGCGAACGAGCCCGTGTCCGTGGCGGTCCAGACGCGCAGGCTGCGGCCCCGCTTCTGGCCGGTGTCCTCCTCGAACGGCCCGCCGTCGTGCCCGACCACGACGGTGCCGTGCGGTCCCCGGGCCGCGGCCAGCACGACGTCGGAAGAGTCCGCCTTCGGCAGTTGCTCGGCCTTTTCCCACCTGCCCTTTCCGCGGTGGCGCATGACCGCGGGGGAAGTCTCCCCGTCCCGGAAGAGCGGCCCGGCGGCGATGACCTCGCCCTCGTGCTCGGCCAGGACGCTCACCGACATCTGCTGGTCCGAGGGGCGGGATTGCCGCCATGCGATTCCGTCCGTGGAGCGGTATATCCGCGCGTTGCCGCCCTGGGGGCGGGCCGCGAGAAGGAATCCGTCCTTCGCCGCCACGAGCGCGGTGTCCGACAGCCCGAAGAAGGCGGGCGGCAGGTCGGCGAGGGGAATCTGACGCCATTGCGCGGTGGCCATGTCGGGGCCGGGCCGCTCGTCGCCGCGTCCGCCCTGACAGGACGAGAGCAGGAGCACGGCGCTGAACAGGCACAGAAGCTGCCGGGAACGCCGGGTCGGGGGCGTGGTGGCCACTGCTCTCCTTCGGTCGGGGTGCCGTTCCGGGAAAGGAAGGATGACAGAGCTTCGGAGTTCCTGCGCCGTCTCCGCATTCACGACAGGGAGTTCGATTCCTCTCGCACATGAGGGCGAATCAATACGCCCGTGAAACTCCTGTTTCTCGTGCTTCTGATGATGCGTTTGCGATCTCGCGCACGCGGCCGAGAATCCAACTTCCCTTCGAATTCAGGATTTCTGGCTGCTTTCCGCCCTTGTTTGCTGCCAAGATGACCTCCCACAAATCGTGCAGTCATGAAAGGCAGTCGTGGCCGAAGACCCCATGCACCCCTCCGCGGTCCGCGACCTGCTGCACCGCCTGCCGCCCGGGATCGACACCTGGGATCTCATCGACCCCCTCACCGGCAAGGGACAGCCGCTGTGGGGCTTCCTCACCGACTGTGTCGCCAGGGACGACGAGGCGACGCTGCGTCAGGTCCTGGCCGACCGGACGCCGTTGCACGACGTACTCGACGAGGCACCCGCCTACACCCGAATAGAAGAACCCGCCGAGGCTCCCCTCGTCATGGGCGAACCGGCCGCGGCACGCGCGTTACGTGCCTACGCCGCTCTCGGGCTCGCCCTGGTCGGGGACGCCGATGCCGCCGGGCACCATCTGCGCACCGGAACACCTTGGCTGGCACGCAGCTCCGCCGCCGCGCGGGCGCACGGGCCGGAGGCGGCGGGATGGACCGCGCCGGACGGCTCGCGCCACGGTGAGCGGCTGGCCGCGCTGCTCGCCTCCGACAGCGTGGACGACTCGGTCCGGGGTCATCTCGCCCTCGTGCTGCTCGCTCTCGACGGGGCGCTGCCCAAACCGCTGCGCGGGCCGCGCCTGACGGTGCTCGCCGAACGGGGCAGTGTCGGTGCGCGCTTCCATCTCCGGCTGGACCTGGTCCGCGGGCTGCCCTCCGGGCTTCTGCCGGATCCCCGCGTCATGTCGGGGTTCCTCGGCGACGAGGGGTTTCGCAGTGCGCTGGACGACGCCTGGCGGATCGCGCGCCCCGCGAAATTGAAGGGTGCCGTGCTCTGGTCGCTGCGGAGCGGGGACGGCCCCGTGGACCACGTCGGCGACTCCTCCTTCGGCGCGGCCTTCGCCGTCCTGCTGTCGGAACTCGGCAGGACCCGGGGCAACCCGCTCGGGCCGCTGCGGTTGAGCAGGGTCAATCCCCGTACGTCCGTCGTCGGCGCCATGTCCGGCGAGAACACCCGCGTCATCCAGTCCGTGACCGGGTACCGGGCCAAGCTCAGCGCGGTGAAGGACGGCGAACGCGTCGTCGTACCGGAACGGGACGTGCGGCAGGCCCGTGACCTCGGCGGCGGCGCGAGTGTCGTCGGCGTGGCCACCGTCGAGGAGGCCGCCAAGGCGGCCCGGCGTCTCGACGTGCGCGCCGCCTCGCGGCTCGTGGCCGGGGTACTGGCGACCGGCCTCGTCGCCTCCCTAGTGGCGTGGGGCTTCGCCAGCGGGGAGAGCGAGAGGAACAACCGCCGGGCGGTGGCGGCCGGACTCGCCGCGCAGGCGGTCCGCATGCGGAGCAGCGAACCGCGCACGGCCGGTCTGCTGGCCCTCGCGGGGTACCGGATCGACCCCGGGAACAAGGACGCCGAGAACGCGATCCAGGAGGTCCTGGAGACCAACCGCAACACCGTGCGCAGCTGGAAGGCCGACCGAACCGTCAGCGTCCTCGCCGTCGACGACACCGGGCACCGGGCCTACACCTCGGGCATCGCCGACGCGATCCAAGTGTGGGACATCGGGTCGGGGCGGAAACTGGGCGAGGTGAAGGGGCGGGCGGCCGGTCTCGTCCGAGGCGTGGAATCGGGCATCCTCGCGGCCCATGACGGCAGGGACCTGCGGCTGTTCGACGCCTCCGGCGACAAGCCCGAGGAGCTGGGGACGGTGAAGGCGCCGTCCTGTACCGGGCCCTTCAGCGAGATCGTGGGGATGGGCTTCACCGACAACGGGTCCGGTCTCACCACCGTCTATGACGACGGCGCCGTCACCGAGATCGAACCCTCCAGCCGCACCGTGACCGGCTGTGTGCGGCTCAGGGAGATCGCGGGAAAGAAGCTGCTCGGCCGGCTGCCGTCGTCGAACCGGCTGGCGATGAGCGCGGATGTCGTGCCCGCCTATGCCGGCCCCGGGGGCGGCGCGGACCAGGCCGTCCTGCTGCTCACCACGAACGAGGTGGTGTCGGTGAACCTCCGCACGAAGAAGGTGTCCCAGCTGCTCCCGGCCGAGGACGTCCCCGGCGGCGCCTCACTGGTCCAGGCGTCACAGGACGTGGTGACGGTGGCCACCAACGGCGGGGTCCTGGCCTGGGACCGCGCCCGCAAGCGCAGCACCTATCCGCTGGGCGGTCTGTCCACCCGGCCCACGGCGATGGAACAGGACGGCAACGACGTCGTGATCGCCGGGCCGGGAGGCACGGCCGTGATTCCCGTACAGTCCTCCCCCGACGGCGCCTCCGCGCCGCTGTCCGTGCCGAGCGGCGGGCGAACCGTCGCCGCCGTACGGGCCGGTGACGGAACCGTCGTGACGGCGGGAGAGGGCCGCGTCACCGTGCTCGGCAACACTCCGGTGCACCGGGCCCTGCCCCCGGCGCAGCCGTCCACGGGCTCCGTCTTCGGCCCCGGAAACACCCTGCTGCTCACCGACTTCATGACCAACACCTCCTACGGCGCCTACTCGATCGACCTCGACTCCGTGCCCGAGACGATCAGCGCCGCGGGAGCCTCCTACGAGCACGTGACCGAGTACCCCGCCTCGGGCTCGTACATCAACGCCCTCGCTCTGTCGGACCAGTTCGTGGCCGCCGTCGGCCAGAGCCGGGGCATCGGGACCATGACGGTGTGGAAGCGGGACGGCACCTATCTCCAGCAACTCGACATGTCCCCCGAGGAGGACCGCAAGCGCACGCTTCCCGAACGCATCGTCTCCCAGGTCGACTTCGTGCCGGAGCACCGTCTGCTGGTGGCGCGGCACGTCAGCGGAGACGTGGGGATCTGGCAGACCGGAACCTGGCGGCGCCTGGGCACGATCGACCTCGCGGCCGGGACCTCGGACATGGCGATCCACGGCAGGACCGGTGTCTTCACCGAGGGCGAGGGCGACGAGACCCGGCTCGTCATGGTGGACCTGGTCACCCGCCGGAAGCTGCGCACGGTCGCCGCTCCCGGCGTCACGCGGGTGTCGTACTCGCGGGACGGCTCGCGGCTCGTCACCCTTGACATGACCAGCGGCACCGTGCGGCTGCTGGACGGCGGGAAACTGACCGCGCTGGGCGACCCCCTTCGTATGCCCGAGGGTGAAGACACCGCCGACAGCGCGATCTCGCCGGACGGCCGGCTGGTGGCGACGGCGCTGGGAGACCGCGTCTTCGTCCACAACCTCGACTCCGGGCAGCAGTCGATGCCGCCGCTGCGTGACGTCAACGGCACCGACGTGGTGCAGGTGAAGTGGTCACCGGACGGTACGTATCTCGCCGGGGCCTCCCTGCCTCAGCAGCGCGAGCACAAGCAGCCGGGCGCGGTCAACATCTGGAAGATGACCGAGGGTTCCCTCGAAAAGCGCATGTGCGACTGGACCGACGGCGGTCTTTCGCGCGACGAGTGGGAGAAGCACGTGGACGAGTCCGTGTCGTACATCGAGCTGTGCGAGGACGTGAAGGGGTGAAGCGGCTCGGCGCGGGGGTGAGACGGGTGGCGGCCCTGGTGGTGGCGGCGGCGCTGCTGGTCGCGGGCTGTGACACCCCGGGCGGCGGGGACGACGCGTCGGACGGGAACAGGCCGAACGCCGCGCACGGTGCGCCGGTGCTCGCCTTCGTCCGGCCGGTGGCCCGGGAGATCGTCCTGGCGGACGCGGCCGGCCGGACCTGGCGCGGCGCGAAACTGAGCGCCCGGGCGGACGATGTCCGGTGGTCCCCCGACGGCTCGGCCCTGGCGTGGATCGACGACGAGAACGACAGCCCCGACGGACGGCGCCTGCACCGCCTCGACATCGCCTCGGGAGACGAGCGGACAACGCCCTGTGCCTGCCGGGGAGTCGGCTTTCTCGGTGACGCCGCGGCCACGGTGACCACCAGCGGCGACGCGCTGCTGCTGTACACCGCCGACGGGCAGGTCAGGCGCGCACAGCTCAGCACCCCGGTGTCGCCCTACGCCCGGGTCGCCGCCGGCGGACGGGACGCCGTGACGATCGCCGACCTGCTGCCCGAGGAGAAGGCGGGCCGCGGCCAGTTCCAGATGCTGGCGGTCGACCGGTCCGGAACGGTCCGCCCGTTCCGGCCGGCCGGGGCGCCCACGGCGTTCAGCGAGGGCGTGCAGTCCCCCGACGGGCGGCGCATCGGCTGGGCCTCCCACGACTCGGGCGGAGCCTGCTGGAACGTCGGGAACGTGCGGGTCGCGACCTACGGGCAGGAGGGCCGCCAGGCTCCGGAGCGTCCCGCCGACGCCGCGATGGCCCGCGCCCTGCTGGAGGACCGGCTGCACGTGACCGGTCTCGCCTGGGCGGGCGGGGGCCTCACCGCGACGTTCGGGCCGATGGAGGGATGCCAGGCCGTGCCGCCCGAGCGCTTCGTGTCGTACTACCTGCGCGACGGCGCGTGGCGCTACATCGGCTCGGGCATGCTCGCGGTCGGCTACGGCGCGAAGGGCCGTACCGCGCGGCTCCTGGCGTCCGAGCGGCCCCGGCCCGAGAATCCCGACGAGACGTATCATCCGCCCCTCGGCGATTTGGAGTTCACCGACGGGGACGGTGAGCGCCAGGTCATCGGCACCCGGGTGTCGTCGTTCGTCTTCACCCCGGCGGAGAGCGCCGGGGCGGCCGTACCCGCGGCGGCGCCCCAGCCCGCACGGACCGGTGTGGCGAGGACGACCGACCGCGGGGAGCGGGTTCCGGCCCATCTGCGGGCGCTCGCGCAGCGCATCAGGGACGCGGCCGAGGACGACGACGTCGAGGCGCTGCGGGCGCTGTGCGACCACTGCGACGACGAGACCCGGGCCGCCCTGCGGACCGCCGAGGGCCGCCGCGAACTGGTGCGGCTGCTGAGCAGCCACCCGGGCCTGAAGGAGGACGGCATCGTGTTCCCGGGGCTCGCGGCCCACCGCTGCGTCGACCACCCCGCGCAGGACATCACCTGCACCGCCGCGCAGATCCACGACATCGCGCTGCTGGACATTCCCGAGGCGGACGAGGACGACTACGAGGGCACCGTGTACGAGCCGGAGTTCGAGCAGCGGCTGCAACTGCGGACGGGTTCGGGCGGCAAGGCGCTGTGGGTGGGGAGGTGGGCGCCGTGACGTGCGCCGACGAGATCGAGGGCCCGGAGCCGGAAGGCGCGGATGCGGCAGCGGCGGAGGCGACGGTCTGCCTCTGCGGCCGCGGCTGTCCGCCGTACGCACCGGGCCCCGAGGCGGTGGAGTCACGCGCCTCGAACGGGCCGGTGATGGCGGGGGACGTGCTGCGCGGGGAACGCGTCGTCGGCTTCGCCTACACGCAGCCGCCCGACGGCCGCCTGCCCGAGGCGCGGGACGACCGGCTCCTGACCGAGGCCGACCACCAGCCGGACGCGCCTCCGCAACGGCCCGTGCCCACGGTCAGGCCACCGGGTCCGGCCGACGAACGGCTCCCCCACGACCGGCTGCCGGAGCGGGCCGTGGTGCCCGCCGCCCGGCGGTCCCGGTGTCTGCCGGCGGCGGTGGACGACCTGCTGGCCGACGCTCCCTGGGCGCGGGTCCTCGACCCCATCGCCAGGACGGTGCGGGAGGCCGGGCACGAACTCTGGCTGAGCGGCGGTGCGCCCCGGGAACTGCTGGCGGGCAACGGCCGTGAGGCGGTCCGGGATCTGGACCTGACGGGCACCGCGCCGGCGGGCCGCTTCGCGGAGCTGGCACGCCGGACCCTGGAGGAGGACGGCGAGACGTACGAGCTGAGGACCAAGGTGAGCCCCGACACCCTCGTCTGCACCGTTTACCGCGACGACCGGCCCACCCCGCTCATCGAGTACCGGGGCCTTGGGCTCGGCGGCTTCCGCTTCCCGGCCACCGGCACCGACCTCGTCGCCGACAGCCTGCAACGGGACTTCACCGTCAACAGCGTCCTCTACGACTTCGAGCGTCATCTCGTCCTCGACCCGAGCGAGCGCGGCCTGCCGCATCTGTCGGTACCGGGTCCCGATCCGTCGGTACCCGGGCGCGCCCTCGTTCCCGTCCACCCCTCCGGTGACCCGCTGGTGCAGGCCGCTCTGGCGCTGCGCGCGGTGAAGTTCCTCGTGCGCTGGCAGGCCGACGGGCCGGTGGACACAAGCGAACTGCGCGCGTGGACCGACGCGTTCCCCGAGGACCTGGCCGACCACGTCCGGGAGCGAGGAGACCAGGCATGGGACCAGTTGCTGGCCCTGCACCACGAATGCCTGGGCGGCGTCCCCGCACAGCGGCAGACGGCGGTGGCGAGCACACTGGGGCCGGGCGTGGAGCGGCTGCTGAAGACGCTGCTGGGGAGCCCTCGATGAACGGTCCCGCGACGAGCGACACCGCTCCCCTCCCGCACCGGCCCCTCTCCGGCTGGGTCGCACGCCTCGGCGCCCCCGGCTCCGCCGCGGGGTCGCACCGCGTCACCGGCCCGGTGAACGACGGAGCCGAACGGACCGACGCGCGCACGCTCCCCCTGTTCCAGGACCCGGCGTGGCGCAGGACGGGCCTGGTGGCGCGGCGGGACGGCGGCCCGGCCGTGCACGCCCTGGCGCTCAGCCACCCCGGCCGCGGCATCTCCTACGTGGAGCTGGACGATCTCGGCCGGCCCCTGCCCGCGAGCGCGGAGGGCACGGAACTGGTCGCCCGTATCGAGGAACGCTGGGAGGCCCCGCCCTCGGAGCCGGACGTCCTGCGGGTCCTCGCCGGGGAGAGCCTCGACCTCAGACATGCCCTGCTGTACCGGCTCGCCTCCGAGACCGCCCCGCCCCCGGTGCTCTTCCACGCGCTGCCCTGGAGCGACCTGGACACCGTCACGGGCAACGTGCTGGCCGTGCTCGACGGGGCCACGTCCGTCGAGCCGCCCGGGCTCGAACTCCGCCACTGGTTCACGCCCGCGGCGACCCGGCTGGCGGGGCCCCTGGCGGTCCTGGAACGCGGTATGCGGGAGGGGCGGGAGCGGGCCGCGCTGCGGCATGAGGCCGTCTCCCTGCTGACGGGACTGCTGTCCGCCCCTGCGGAGAGGATCCCCGGTCACACCTCCCAGCGGCTCGCCTTGCTGGCCGACCGGCTCGGCAGACAGGACCCGCTGCTCCGGCACACGGCCCGGGTGGTCTCCTCCCGGCTGCGCCGCGGGCCCCGGGCCGGGCGCCCGCCGTCCTTGTCCCTCCGCCTGGAGTCCGTGCTGCCCGCGGCGGCCAGGCGGACCGAGCGTGCCTACCGTACGGCCGCCGAGGACGAGCTGTTCGAGGCCTCCGCGGAACACACCCCCGGGGGCCGGGTCCGCGTGACGCTGACGCTGCCGAAACCCCTCCGCACGGCCGAGGAGAGCTGGATCGACGCCTCGGACGGCATCGTGGCGCCGTTCGTGCTCCGCCCGGCCGACACGGCACCCCAGCGGTACTGGGTCGCCCTGCGCGGCCGGGGGAGCGCCCTGCTCGGCGTCATCGAGCTGTTCGCCCCGCAGGACCGGTTCGAACTGGTCGCGGACGAGCCCCCCGTGCCGTTCGCCGCGCTGCGCACCGTGCCCGCGATCGAGCTGGTGCCCTCGCTGCACGCGTCCTCGAACGCCACCCTGCGCCTGTGGGAGGCGGCGGCGAGCGCCCTGCCGTCCGACCACGCCGTGCCCGTGGCCCTCCGGCTCCGCCGGGAGGACATCGCCCGCCGGTGACCGACGACGAGGAGGCACACGTGGCAGAGAACCCTGAGCCGGACACGCAGGCCCGGCGGGCGGCGATCGCGGACGAGCTGCGCAGGCTCGAGGAGAGCGCGATGTACAGCGCCCAGACGCAGTTCGAGACGGCGAAGCACTGGCGGGGCGTGCACCTGATGATGGGCATCCCCACCAGTCTGCTGGCCGCGGTGGCCGGCACGACCGCGCTGGTGGAGTCGACGGGGCGGATCGCCGCCGGCATTCTCGCGCTCGTGTCGGCCGGGATCAGCGCCGTCATGACCACGGTGAACGCGCCGCTGCGCATGTCCCACGCCACAGGCTGCGCCAACGCCTATCTCGAGGTGCAGACGGCCGCCCGGCAGGCCCGGACCGTGGACCTGCCCGTGATGCCGGTCGACGAAGCCCGGGTCGTGCTGGCGGAGTTGACGGCCCGCCGGGACGAACAGAACCGGGCCGCGGATCCCCCGGGCCGACGCGCCTACCGGCGCGCCCAGGCCAATATCGGGCGCGGTGGCCAGACGTACGCGGTGGACGACGAACGTCCGGTGGCGGGACGGTCAGTGCCGGCGGAGCGCCCCGGAGCGGCGGAGTCGTCGTACGGCTGAGCGCAGTTCCGTACCGCGTGTGGGCGAACCGTCGGCAGGGACCGATGCGAGTGCGGGTTCCTCGGGCGTGACGGCGTCGGTCGCCCAGAGGGCGAGTTCACGGTCCCGGGGGCCGTACGCCGTATAGGCCACACCGTCCTCGGCGTCCGGTGCGCGGTCTCCGAAGACGCGCACCGGATGGGCCGCGTCCCAGCGCTCCCAGCCCGGGTCGCCGTCCGTGGCGAAGCGCGCCCACGCGGAGTGCATCGCGTCGGCCAGGTCCTGTGGTCCGCCCTCACCGGCCAGTTTGCGGGACTCGGGTACCTCCCCGGTGTCGAAGACGAAACCGAGCTCCAGTGCGTGGCAGGCGCCGAGGTCGGGGAGGTTCGAGGGCCAGGCGAATTCGTAGACGTACGAGGGTTCCGTCCGGGTGTCGGCCAGGTGGTGCAGAGGGATGCGGAGGAGGTGGTCGGTGACGAGCTGGCCGACGAGGTCCGCCGTGCTCGCCTCGGGGTGCAGGGCGCGGTAGCCGCGCGGAACCTCGCTGCCGCAGTGGCAGCGGGCCATGGCACCTGCCAGGGCGACGGCTCCGAGGCGGTCGACGCGCTCCAGGAGGCCGCCCGGGACCAGCCACAGCCGGTACTCGTCGCGGGTCCAGCCCGTCAGCAGCTCGACCCCGGGGGCCGCGCCGCCCTCGGTGAGGGCCTCCAGGGGGTCGCGCGGGACGGTGTCGCCGTCGATGACGATGCCGAAGGCGGGGCCGCCGACGACCGGGCTGCTCAGCCTGCCCACCTCGGCCTGGGTACTCAGCAGCAGGTCGCGGTCGACGGCGGCGAAGGCCTCGGCGGTGGCGGGGATCTTCAGCCGGGTGGCCATACGGCGCACCATCCGCCGTACCTTGGCCCGCTCGGACGCCTCGGGCGGGCCGCTCTGCAGGACCGCCCGCCGGACCAGCCCCTGTGTCTGCGGGGCGGCGACGAGGGCTCCGATGCTGATCGCCCCGGCGGACTGGCCGGCGAGGGTGATGCGGCCGGGGTCGCCGCCGAAGGCCTCGATGGCCTCGTACACCCAGGTCAGGGCGGCTATCTGGTCGCGCAGGCCGGGGTTCGGGGGTGTGTCCGGGAACAGTCCGTAGCCCTCGACACCCAGCCGGTAGTTGACCGATACACAGACCACGCCGTCACGGGCGAAGGCATGGCCGTCGTAGACGGGTACGGCGGAGGAACCCCTGGTCAGGGCGCCGCCGTGCAGCCAGACGAGGACCGGGAGGCGGGCTCCGTGGGCCGGCTCAGGGGTCCAGACGTTGAGGTTGAGGCAGTCGTCGCCGGGCACGACCGGGTCGGACAGATAGTGCGCGAAGGCGCCGGAGTACGGGGGCTTCGGCGGGGTGGGGCCGAAGGCGCCGGCGTCCCGGACGCCGTCCCAGGGCGGGAGGGGGACGGGCGGGCGGAAGCGGCGGGGGCCGAAGGGGGGCGCCGCGTACGGGATGCCGCGGAAGACCGCGACTCCCCGCTCGTACCTGCCGCGTACGGCCCCGTACGGGCTCCTGACCACGGGATCCGTCTGGTCTGCCGTCATGCGCCCACCAGCCCTTCGCCGCGCTCGTGCACCGGTATCACCAGAGCACCACATCGCTCACCGGTATTCCGGTGCACGAGCCGGCTCGACGGCTATTTGGCGTACATCAGGGTGCCGAAGCCGAGCTGGTCGTAGCCGCCGCTGTCGCTGCCGTAGTCACCCCCTCCGCCTTCGGGGGCCACGGAGAAGCACATCTGGGAGATGTACTTGTCGTCGAGGAGCAGGCGCCGCCCGTAGTGGTAGTGGAGCATCGCCCACACGGGGCGGGCCTGGCCGCGCGACCCGGCGCCGGGCACGGTCTGCGACTGCGGGGAGCAGTTCTGGCCGCTGCCCCAGTTGTAGGTGGTGAAGGGCACGTCCATGTTGAGGTTGTACTTGGCGACGTACTGGGCGGCCTTCATGAAGCGGCGGCCGTCGTACGAGTAGAGGTCCTCGCCCTGGTTCCAGGCCATCTCGCAGATCGCGCCCATCTGGCCCATGCCCATGACGGTGTGGCCCTGGTCGCGGCCGGACTCCTGCCACTGGCCGAGGTCGTAGCCCTCGACGTTGCTGTACAGGAACGGGACGGCGTTCTTGATGGAGCCGTTTCCGGCGCCGTTCTTGAAGTAGGTGACGGCCTGGTCGTACTTGGCGCCGTCGTTGTTGAGGATGCCGATGGCCAGGACGGAGGCCATGTTGCACAGGTCCCAGTTGGCCCAGTAGTTGGTGATGCAGGCGTCGTTGTGGCCGGTCAGGAACTGGTTGTTGAGCGGATAGAAGACCCTGACCATCATCTCCTGGAAGGCGCCGAGGTCGAACGCGCTGTAGTCCCGCATGAGTTCGGCCGCGTTGGCGAACTGCCAGCCGTAGAGGCCGGCGGCGAGGAACCGGTCGGCGTTTCCGGTGACCGTCGTCAGGGTCGTCGCCCAGGCGTTGAGGATCCGCGTGGCGCACTGGGCGTTGGCCTCGGTGCCGCCGACCCTCCAGCGCAGCGCGTTCTGGTAGGCGGCCGCGATGTCGTTGTAGAGGAGGCCGTAGTTCTGTCCGGTGCCGCCGCGGATGATCGTCGCGGTGGCCCGGGGGCTCCAGGTGGACTGGGCGTGGGAGTTGGCGACGAGTTTGTTCCAGCCGGACAGCCAGGGGTCGGTGCCCGCGGCGACCCTGACCTTGGCGCGGTTGATGTCGCCGGCGTTGTGGAGCATGCCGGGGTGGGTGAAGGTGCCGGGGGCGGCGTCCGCCGTGGTGGCGGTGGCTCCGGCGCCCAGGGCGAGGGCCGCGGTGAGGCCGCCGGCGGTCTTGAGCAGACCGCGGCGGCTCACCTGGCCGCCCTCGTGGTGCGTGTGGGGGGAAGTGCGGCTCATGTGGGGGCTTCTCCGTTCGGTGGAGGCCTACAGGGGGGTGATGCTCACCTCGTCGAACTCGGTGGTGCTGCGGGTCAGGGGGTCGCGGGAGCAGACCACGAGGCCCACGTAGTAGGGGGCGTCACCGAAGCCGGGGAGGTCTCCCTCGGCGAGGGGGGTGAAGGTGGCGCCGCCGTCGGTCGAGGCGGATGCGGTGAAGTGCGTCCCGGTGCGCTTCAGCCGCAGCAGGCAGGGGGCGGCGACGGCCGCGTTGCCCGTGAAGGTGGACTTTCCGGCGACGGTCGGGCGCAGCATCAGCTGGGCGCTGGTGCCGCCGGTGACGATCGCCCCGGCAGCCTGGTCGAACGGCGACAGGGACTTGGTCATGAGCAGGCCGACCCGGTCGCCGCCGGCTCCGGAACGGGAGAGCAGCCGGACGGTGACCTCGCAGTCACCGCTGACGGGCCGTCGTACGAACTGGCCCGTCATGCCCTGGTTGTTGACCGTGAGGTCGGTCCCGGCGCCCCGCACCACGAAGGTCCCGTCCTCGTGGGCGGTGGAACCGGGGGTCTGGACGGCGACCACGCCGAGGGTGCCGTAGGCGCGGTCGTCGAGGATGACATCGCCCAGGTCGCCGTAGCTCCAGGGCTCGGGCGGCGGGGTGCCGACCGTGAGGGTGAGGGTGCCGGTGGTGTCTCCGGTGGCGTTGCCCGCGGTGGTGGTGACCGTGAACGCGCCGGTCCGGGTGGGGGTTCCGGAGATCAGGCCGGTGCGCTTGTCGACGCGCAGGCCGTCGGGGAGTCCCTTCGCCGTGAACCGGATCGGCTGGTGCGAGGCGCGCAGGAGGTGCTGGAAGGGGACGCCCTTGTTCGCGAATGCCGCTGTGGGTGAGGTGAGCCGGGGCGCGGACGGCGTCGGCATCACGGCCTTCGCCGCGTCCGACAGGGGGCCGCGCCCTGAGCTGTTCGTCTTCGCGACGGCGTAGTGGTACGTCGTGCCGGGCTTGCCCGTGGCGTCGGCGTATCGGACGCGGGTGCCGAAGCCGACGGGGCCGATGCCGGTCGCGATCGTCTCGAACGGGCCCTTGGCGGAGGTGGAGCGCAGCACCTTGTAGCGGGCCGAGAGGTCCGGGTCGGTCCAGGCCAGCTCGACCGCGTCGACGCCCGCGACGGCCCGGAGGTCACCGGCGGCCCTGGCCGGGCGTGGCACGGACCAGATGTCACCGCCCGTGCGGGAGGTGACGCTGACGTTGTCGAAGGCGCCGGTGCCGGTGCCGGTGTCGGCGTAGTCGGCGTCGACGCCGAGGCAGGAGGTGAGGGTCAGACCGACATGGGCCGTCTTCCCCAACTGGACCTCGCCGGCGCCGACTTCGGTCCAGTGGACGCCGTCCGGGGAGATGGCGCCGGTGCAGCGGTCGCCCCGGCGGGTCACGCGGACCCAGTACGGCATGCGCAGCCGGTAGCCGTCGCCCGCGCCCTCGACGTACGGGGCCTGAAGCGGGGTCGCCGACTCGGGCAGCTCGCCGAGGGAGGAGATCGGGAAGGCGGCGCCGGTCGTGATCGTCTGCTGCTGGGACGGCGGCACGGGCGTACTGCCGGTGCCCTTGGTCCCGGCCCCCGCCTTCGGCCGTACGCTCCACACGCCACTCCAGGTGTGCAGCGGCAGGCCCTGGATCAGCATGGCGGCGTGGGCCGCGTCCGCGTCCAGGCCGGCCCGTACGGTGACGCCGATCCTGGAGTACTGGGAGCTGAGCGGCCACACGATCCGCGCGGTGATCGTGCCGTCACCGCGCAGCGGCAGATGGGTCAGGCGGTGGGTGTCGGCGGTGCCGGAGGCCTCCAGCACGAACCGCTCGCCGTCGAAGACCGCCGAGCCGGCGATCCTGACGTCGCCGATGTCCCGGGTGGACCAGGGGGCGGGGAGGCCGGGGGACGCTGAGGCCCAGGCGGAACTTCCGCTCCTTCCTTGGGCGTTGGAGGCGACGACCGTGTAGTACGAGGTGCGCCCCGGGCGGGCGCGGCGGTCGGTGTACGTCGCCTGGTCGACCCCGGTGGCGATCTTCTCGTACGGTCCGTCGGCGCTGCTCGCCCGCAGGACGGTGTACGACTCGGCCCACGCCGCGGGCAGCCACGCCAGGGTGACGGACCGGTCGCCACCGATCGCCGTGACACCGGCCGGGGCGGTGGGCACGGACGGGGCCGGGGCCTTCGTACCCGCGAAGGTGAGGGTGCCCCAGCTGGGCAGGTCGTCATTGCCGCCCTCGACGACGCGGGCGCCATCGGTGCCCCGGAAGACGGCCGCCTTGGTGTACGGGGTGTCGAGGCCGCGGACGCCGGCATAGTGCGCGTACGCCATCTCGTAGATGGGGGGCAGGGTGCCGCGCCCGACGGCCGAGACCGACGTCTTGACGTACTTGCCGGTGCGGTCCAGGTCGGGGACGAACGGGACGTCGCCGCCGAGGTTGTAGCGGGCGGCGTACTCGACGTTCTTCAGCAGGCGGTTGTCGTCGAAGGCGTACAGGTCGACGCCCTGGTTCCAGGCGACCTGCGCGGCGTCGGCGTGCAGGCCGACGGCGAGTTGCTCGTGGCCCTGGTCGCGGCCGGACTCCTGGCCCTGTCCCGCGTCGGTGACGATGCGGTGCGGGACGCTGCCGTTGCCCGCGCCTGCGGCGGCGAAGCGCAGGGCGTCCTCGAAGAGGGTCGGCTCCTCGCAGAACACGCCGATGGCCAGGATCGACTGGACGGAGGTGAGGTCCCAGTTGCCGTTGGCGTAGAGCATGTAGCCGGAGATCGCCGGATACCAGACGCGCAGAAAGGACTCCTCGCAGCGCGCGATGTCCTCCTTCGCCCAGCCGTCGTAGCCGCTGTGCCGCAGCAGTTCGGCCGCGTTGACGAACTTGAAGACCTGGAGTCCCGCGCCGAGCGGCCCGTCGGCTCCGGTGACGGCGGTGAGGGACGCCGACCAGGCGTTGAGGATGTCCCGCGACTTGTCGGCGTAGGCGCGCTCGCCCGTGAGGCACCACATCAGCGCGGTCTGGTAGGCGGCGGCCGAGTCGGCGACGGCCTGGTTCTGGAAGTTGGTGGGGCCCCGGCCCCAGGAGGTGATCTGGCCGGTGTTCTGGACGGTGTACGTCGACTTGGAGCGCGCGTGTGCGGAAAAGGCGAGGTAACCGTCGTAGACCGGTGTTTCCTTCGCGGCGACCGCCGCCTTCATCCGGGCCAGGTCGTCGGCGCTGTGCAGCAGTCCGGGGTGTGTGAACGCCCGGAAGCCGGCCGTGGCGGCCCGGGCGGTGCCGGGGGCGAGCAGTCCGCTCGCGCCCGACACCAGCAGCAGGGCGGCCGCACCGCCGAGGAAGCCCCGGCGGCTCGGTGCGATCGGTCTCAGGGGACTGGTGCTCATGACGCGGCGGCCGCCTCGGCGGTGGTGAGGAACTTCAGGTTCAGCACGTGCTCGTTGGCGTGCATCGGGATGGTGTCGGTGGTGAGGTACCAGCCCGGCTTCTTCATCGAGTCGGCGATGACCGTGCCGTTGACGACGAGGTTCTCGAAGGTGACGTCCTTGATGGCGTGCTTGGCGTCGTAGCCGAGCAGCAGGCAGGTGGCGAGCGGCTTGCCCGTGTAGGAGAGGTCCTTGACGTACACGTTCTGGATGCCGCGGCCGACCGAGGTGTTGTACTTCGTGTTGTACATGACCCGCATGTGGATGAGCTGGCCCCAGCGGAAGTCCTCGACGCGTACGTTGTCGACCTTCACGTTCTTGATGAGGTTGCTGTCGCCGGGGTTGAGGGCGATGCAGCCCTGGTAGCCCATCTGGGGCTCGCGGTGGTCGCAGATGTCGAGGTTCTTGAAGGTGAGGTTCTTCAGCACCTCGGGGTTGTCGGAGTTGCCGTGCGTACCGACGTTGATGGGGTGGGCGACGTCCGCCCAGAGGGTGGAGTTGCGGACGGTGATGTTGCTCGTGTCGCCGTAGTACTCCCAGCGGTGGGTGTAGAGGGCGATGCAGTCGTCGGAGTTGCGCATGAAGACGCCGTCGACGACGACGTTGCTGCTGCAGAAGACGTCGATGCCGTCGCCCCAGCCCTTGGAGCTGAAGGAGCCGAGGCCCTTGATGGTGACGCCGGTGGCCTCGCCCATCTTGACGGCGTAGCCGTTCGGGTTGAGCGCCGTGACGGCCCCGACGGAGATGTTCCTCGAGTTCTCGATCAGGACACCGCCGTCCACCGTCCCGGCCAGCACACCACGGCCGGTGATCCCGGCGTGCTCCACGTTCCGGAAGACGACGGTCGCCTTGAGGACGGCGCCGCCGTCGAGGTACACGGTCTTGCCGGAGGGGACGTTCAGATAGCCGTCGGCGGTGGTGTGGACGCCGGGGCCGTAGTGGAGGACGTTCGGGTCGTCCGGCTTCGGGACCTTCTTCTCGATCGCGCGGGCGAACAGGTGGAGGACGTCGAAGATGTCGTCGTTGATCTGCACGACGATGTTGCGCGGCTGGTCGAGCGTGAAGCGCAGGGTGTCGCCGCCCACTTCGGGCCTGATGCCGTAGGAGTCCGGTCTCACCCGGACCTTGCTGGTGCCGCCCTTGAGGTAGGTGACCTCCACCTCGGCGGAGCCCTGGAAATCGAAGTACGCCAGCGACGAGTTGTAGACCTTGCTGGACCCGGTGGTCGCGTTGATCTCCGACAGCTGCGGGCGCCAGATGTCCAGCGTCTGCCACTCGCCGTCGGGGGCGGTACGGACCCGCACCTTGAAGCTGGTGTTGGTCGGCATGGCGGCCGGGCGGGGGTAGGTCACCAGCTTCGGCGCGGCGGCGGTGTCGTCGGCGAGGGCGGTCGTGGCCGTGAGGTGGGTGAGCCCGGCGGCGAGGACGGTGGCGCCGGCCGCCTGGAGGGCGCCTCGGCGGGACAGGGGCGGGGTCATGGTGAGCTCCTTGCGGATACGAAGACGGGAGACGGCCGAGGTCACTTCAGGCCGGTGGTGGACATGCCGGCGACGAAGCCGCGCTGGGCGATCAGGAAGATCAGCAGGATCGGCACGACGTACATCACGGAGGCAGCGGCCTGGAGGTTGGCGACGGGCGTTCCGGCCGAGGTGACGTAGGTGGTCATGACGGCGACGGCCAGCGTCGACCTGTCGGCGGACAGCAGCAGCTGCGGGGCGATGTAGTCACCCCAGGACCAGGTGAAGGCGATCACGAAGCTCGCGGACAGCACCGGCCAGGACTGCGGCAGGAAGATCCGCCAGAAGATGGTGCCGTAACCGCAGCCGTCGACGATCGCGGCCTCCTCCAGCTCACGGGGCAGCCCGGCGAAGAACTGCCGGAAGAGGAAGACCAGATAGGGGGCTGCGGCCAGTCCCCAGAACACCCACGGCCAGTACGTGTCGACCATGCCGAGCTTCGCGAAGATCAGATACGTCGGCAGCAGGGTGATCATCTGGGGCAGCATCATCGAGCCGATGAGGATGCCGAACAGCGTCTTCCTGCCGGGGGCGTCCAGGCGGGCGAACCCGAAGCCGACCCAGGCCGAGCTGAGCGTGACGAGCGTGGCGTAGATCAGGGCGATGACCAGGGAGTTGCGGGCGTAGCCGAGGAAGTCGATCAGGTTGAAGGCGTCCGCGAAGTTGTGCCACTGGACGTGGGTGGGCAGCCAGTGCACAGGCGAGGCGGCCAGTTCCGCCGGGGTCTTGAGGCCGGACAGGATCAGCCAGCCGAAGGGGCCGACGAACAGCCCGGTGAGGGCGACGAGGACCGTGTAGAGGACGAGGCGGTTGACGCGCACCCGCACCCGGGGCGCGGAGTTCGGGGGCAGACTGGTGGCGGTCACTTCTTCGCCTCCGGGTCGACGTTGTAGAACACCACGCCGGACGTGAACCTGAAGATGAGTCCGGTCACGATGAGGATCAGGACGAAGAGCACCCACAGCAGTGCGGAGGCGTAGCCGTAGCGGCCGAGCGCGAAGTACTGCGAGAACACGTGCATCATGTAGAGGTAGTTGGACTGCGGCAGCGCGGTGACGCCGGCGGTCGTGCCGTCCGGGGACAGCAGCAGCGGCATGATGGTCTGCACCGAGGCGATCACGCCGGTGACCGTCTGGAAGAGCAGGACCGGCGACAGCAGCGGCACGGTGATGCTGCGGAAGGTCCGCCAGGCGCTCGCCCCGTCGATGCGGGCGGCCTCGTGCAGTTCGCGGGGCACGTCCTGGAGCCCGGCCAGCGAGATGATCATGACGTTTCCGGCGGCCCACAGCACGCTCATCAGCAGCACGTAGCGGGCGTAGGGGTCGGCGAGCCAGCCGAGCGCGTCGAAGCCGAAGAGGGTGATGACGCCGTTGGCGGCACCGGAGTTCTGGTCGAAGAGCGCCTTGAAGGTGAGGCCCACGCCGACCGGGGGCACCACGGCCGGCAGATAGAGCAGGGTGCGGAACAGCCCGCGTGCCTTGATCGGCCGGTTGACCAGGACCGCGAGCCCGAGCCCGGCGATGATCGACAGCGGCACCGAGGTGAGGGCGAACAGGCCGGTGCGGCCGAGGGAGTTCCAGGTCTGCGGATCGGAGAACAGCTCGGTGTAGTTGCCGAGGCCGACATAGCTCCAGTGCGGCGAGATGCCGTCGTAGGTGGTGAAGCTCAGCCACAGCGCGTACGCCATCGGCACGATCGTCAGCAGCAGGAACCCGATGATCCAGGGCGCGGTGAACAGGTAGAAAGCGCGATGCCTGCGCGCGGTCATGGAGATCCGGGGCCGCCGGGCCGGTGTCGTGCGGTCGGCGAGCGCGGCCGGGCCGGGCCGCCCCGTGACGGGTATCTGGTCGACCGTCATCCCACCTGCTCCTTACCGCGCTTCAGCTGCTCGTTCATGACCGAGTTCAAACGGCCCGCCAGGGTGTCGACGGACATGCGGCCGTTCATCGCGGCCGGGGCCTCCTGGTTGAACAGGGCGTAGAGGGAGTCCGCCGTGGCGTAGGGGGTGTAGGCGATCACCGAGAAGTGCTTCAGCTCGGCGTTCTGCACCTTGAGCACGCGCTTCTGGTAGTCCTCCTGGGCCGGCATCAGCGGGCGCAGGGACTTCAGGGTGGGGATGCCCCAGCCACCGGCGGCGCGGGCCTTGGCCGGTCCCTCGCCGAAGAACCACTCGAAGACCCGCCAGGCGGCGTCCTTGTTCTTCGCCCTCTTCGGCATCCACAGGCCGGTGCCCGCCTGGCAGGGGCTGACCCTCGGGCCGCCCTCGAACACCGGCGCCGGTGCGAGCCGGGCGTGCGGCGCCAGCTTCTTGTCGGAGTTGATCAGGCCGCCCAGCCAGTAGCCGGAATTCGACATGGCCATGCGGTTCGCCTGGAACGTGGGCCCGTCCCAGGCGTTGGGGTCGGGCTGGACGATGCTGGGGCCGACCCTGGCCCTGCCGTACTCGATGTACCAGTTCAGCGCCTTGCGGGCCTCGGGCGTGGTGAAGTCGACCCGGGAGAAGTCGTCGGTGAAGAGACTGCCTCCGGCCGCCACTGTGAGGCTCGCCAGCATGTTGGGCGTGAGCACGCCGTTGTAGCTGCCGCCGAAGACGGTCGTCTGGCCGTTCTTGCGCCGCGTGAGCCGCTTGGCGTTCTCCAGCCACTCCTCGAAGGTGACCGGCTCGGTCTCCGGCGGGTGGTCGACGCCCGCCTGGTCGAAGAGCGCGGTGTTGTACCAGAACATGGAGTCCTGGGAGAAGTCCTTCGCCATGCCGTAGCGGGGGCCCTTGCCCTGGGTACGTCCGTCGAAGCGCCACAGGTCGTTGACGGGGTCCAGGTCGTCGACCTTGAGGACGCCGCTCCCGGCGAAGTAGGGGTCCAGGTCCTCCATGACGTCCCGCGCCGCGAAGTAGGGCGCGTCCGTGGCGCCGACACCGCGCACCAGGTCGGGCGGGGCGCCGTTGGTCATCATCCCGATGAGCTTGGTGATGTCGTACCGCACCGTGACGATCTTGACGCCGATGTCCTTCTGGGCCTGTCTGACCAGCTCCGGGGAGAGGTCGTCGGGCTTGGCCATCACCGTGACGGTCTCGCCGCCGCCGCTGACGCCGCTGGAGACCTGCATCGCGCAGCCGCTCAGCGTCGCCGCGCCGGTCGCGGCGCCCGCTGCCGAGAGGGCGAGGAATCGGCGGCGGCTCAGGGAAGCACCAGCACGTGGGTGCATGAACGCACACCTCCTTGCGTTTCCGGCGTGCTTAGCAACCGGTTGTTGTGCGTGGGGCAGAGCTTCTTCCGGTCGGCATGGCGCGTCAAGGGCCTTGACGAATTTTCGAAAAGACTGTGTAACCTCGGCGTCATCAGCTTGAGGGCGGGTCAGACCTGTTTTCGGTCGGCGTGATCAAGCCATCGAAGAGCGCCTCGACCGTCATGACCAGGGGATGTTCGCGAGGTCGAGTCGGCAACGGATCGGGAACCGGTTGCTGTAGGGACCGTCTGGGCCCTCGAGACGTCGGCGGCGGTGCGCACAGACCACGCCCACCCTCGCCGAAACCGCAGTAATCGATTTCCACGGCCAGCTCTCACACCGAGCCGCACGGACGGCACATCTCCCCGGCCCGATCCGCCCGACCGCACCCGCCCCACTCCCCCACCCCACCTACCTCACTCTCACCGGTCGCGCCACGACCTGGTCTCATCCCGGGCGTTGCGCCGATCCGGCACCTCCCACCGCCATCCCCGCCCTGCCGATTGACCGCCGCTTCCCGCCGGATCTACGGTAGAAGGCGCTTTCTGAAACTGTTTCCGTTCTTCGCCCTCTGCTCCAGGAGAGTCATGCCCAGCCCTCAGCTGCCGCGGACCGTGTTCGCGATGGACCCGGTGCACCTCCCGCTGCTCTTCCCTCCGCCGCTGATGGAGCGACTGAGGCGCACGGCCGACATCGACCCCGGGCTGGTGGTGCGGGACTTCGCCGATCCGGCCGCGGCCGGCACCCTGGCCTGCGCCGAGGTGCTGATCACCGGCTGGGGCTGCCCGCACCTGGACGCCGGTGTCCTCGCGGCGGCCCCGAAGCTCGACGCCGTGCTGCACGCGGCCGGCTCCGTCCGCTCCCTGGTGGGCGAGGCCCTGTGGGAACGCGGGGTGACCGTCTCCAGCGCGGTGACGGGCAACGCCCTGCCCGTCGCGGAGTACACGCTCGCGATGATCCTGCTGGTGGGCAAGGACACCTTCGACCACCGCGAGCACTTCCGCCGTACCCATGCCTACCCGGGCCCCGCCGAGACCGCCGCGACCGGCAACCTCGGGCGCCGCGTCGGGGTCATCGGCGCGTCCCGGGTGGGCCGCCGGCTGCTGGAGCTGCTGCGGCCGTTCGACCTCACCGTCCTGCTGCACGACCCGTATGTGAGCCCGGCCGAGGCCGCCGCGCTCGGTGCCGAGTCGCTTTCGCTGGAGGAACTGCTCGGACGCAGCGACGTCGTGAGCCTGCACGCCCCCGACATCCCCGAGACCCACCACATGCTCGACCGCGACCGGCTCGCCCTGGTGCGGGACGGGGGCGTGCTCATCAACACCGCCCGCGGTGCGCTGGTCGACCACGAGGCGCTCACCGGCGAGCTGGTCTCGGGCCGGCTCAGCGCGGTCCTCGACGTCACCGACCCGGAGCCGCTGCCCGCCGGCTCACCGCTGTACCACCTGCCCAACGTGTTCCTCACCCCGCACATCGCCGGCTCGCTGGGCAACGAACTGGAGCGGCTCGGCCGCATCGTGGTGGAGGAACTGGAGCGCCTGGTGGCGGGTGTGCCGCCGGTTCACGAGGTACGGCATGCGGATCTGGCGCGGGTGGCGTGATGCGGGCCCGGGGGCCTGGCCGGGTGATGTCACGCCGCCGGGCTGGCGATCCGGCCCAGGTGGAGACCTGTTGGGACAGGGGTCCGGCCCAAGTGGAGACCTGCTGGGACGAGGGTCCGGCCCAAGTGGAGACCTGCTGGGACGATGGTCCGGCCCAAGTGGAGACCTGCTGGGACGGGGGCCCGGCCCAAGCGGAGACCTGCTGGGACGGGGGTCCCACCCGGGCGGTGCCACGCCGTCACGGGGATCCGACCCAGGCAGTGTCACGCCGACACGGAAACCTGGCCCGAGTGGCGTGACGCCCCGGCGGGCAAGCCACCCGGCCCTGACCACACAGCGCCCCCGGGCCGCCCCGAGGGCACGCCCGGCAGGCCCCTTCGGCTCGCTGTCCACAGGCCCTCCAGCCTGGAGTAACGATGGGATACGGTTTCCGCACCGACGCGGGACGGGGGCCAGGACCGCGGGTGCGTCAGGGCCGCTGCGGACCGGGGCGCGACAGACCGGGTCACGACGGACCGGAGCGCACCGGCGACAGGCCACACATCGGGCCCCGCATCGGGCCACAACATGAAGGAGCCGCAAGGGTGAGTCAGCGCAAGGCGACGAGTGACGCCGGCCGGGCGACCATCCGCGACGTCGCGGAACGAGCGGGCGTCTCCGTGGCCAGCGTCTCGCGGGTGCTGTCCGGCAACTACCCGGTGTCGGAGGAGCTGCGCCGCCGGGTGATGAAGGTGGTCCGGGACCTGGACTACGTCACCAACGCCCACGCCCGCTCCCTCGCCGGCGGCGGCACACCGACGGTGGCGATCCTCATCAACAACATCACCGGCGCCGCGTTCGCGCACGTCGCGAAGGGCGTCGAGGGCGCCGCCACACTGCGCGGCTGGCTCTCCCTGGTCGGCACGACCGGCGACGACCCGGAGCGTGAGCTGGCTCTGGTGAACATGATGCGGCAGCAGGGCGTGGCCGCCGTGATCCTGCTCGGCGGCGCCTACGACTACGACGAGTACCAGCTGCGCATGGCCCGCTTCGCCCGTTCCCTGGACGCGGCCGGCTCGCACCTGGTCCTGGTGGGCAGGCCCCCGCTGGAGGGCGACGTCCCGGCGACGACGGTCGACTACGACAACGAGGGCGGCGCCTACGCGATGGCCAGCCACCTGCTGTCGGCCGGTCACCGTCGCGTCCTCGTCCTGCCCGGACATGCCGAACTGACCACTGCCCAGGGCAGGTTGAAGGGAGCCCAGCGGGCCTTCGAGGCGTACGGCGTGCCCTTCGACCCGGGCATGGTCCGGCACGGCCCGTACGACTACGAGCACGGCTACGAGGCGGTCGAGGCGGCTCTGCACGACACGCCGGACTTCACCGCGGTGCTCGCCGGCACGGACGTGGTCGCCGCGGGCGCCTCGCAGGCCCTGCGCGCGGCGGGCCTGCGGGTACCCGAGGACGTCTCGATCGTCGGCTACGACGACATCCCGCTCGCCTCCCAGCTCACGCCTCAACTGACCACCGTGCACGTGCCGTACGAGGAGATGGGCCGGGTCGCGCTGCGCGCGGTGGCCGACCGGCGCGAGGGCGGCGCGGGCCGCCGCAAGAGCGCCGACGGAGACCATCTGGTGCTGGGCACACATGTCGTGGTCCGCAATTCGGTGCGGCCGCCGACGACGCGCGTCTGACGCTGACGCGGAGTCGAGTCGTTACGTAACCGGTTTCCTCAGACTTTACAGCCCCTGGCGAGTGCCGTCGGCGTGCCCGCCGCGCTGCGGACCGGCGCCTCCGACACTGCTTTGACCTGTGCGTATACCGAACCGAAGGCGGGGGCTCACCGCACTCCCGGCGATAACCCGCCGGACAATCCGCCGTAACAAATTGACGCGCACCTCTTGCTCTGAGCGGATCCGTCCGCCTACCGTCCCAGCAACCGCTTACTACAGCTTCTGCTTGGCCGACCCCCCGCAACCGCGAGCCGACGGATTTCCGGCCGCCGTTCCCGGCCGGCACCACCGAGCCGCCGCCGTCCTCTCGTTCTGAGAACGTCCTATCCCGAAGGATCACGGTCAGATGAACTTCACCAGCCCCCGGAGAAGGTTCGCCACCGCCGCTGTCGCGGGCATCGCGCTGACAGGTCTGCTCTCCGCCTGCGGCGGATCCGGCTCGGGCGACGACGCCGCGTCGAAGTCCGGTCCGGTCACCCTCCCCTACTGGGGCTGGGCCAACGGCCAGGAGGCGGTCGTCAAGGCGTTCAACGCCTCGCACAAGGACATCCGGCTGAAGTACACGAAGGTCACCGACCAGCTGACCATGCAGAAGCAGCTGACCAACGCGGTGAAGGCCGGCAACGCCCCCTGCCTGGTGCAGAACACCGCCGAGTACGTGACCAGCTGGGTGTCGCAGGACGCGCTCGCCGACATCACGCGGTACGTCGAGGGCGAGCAGGACAAGTTCAACACCGGCGCCTGGGCGAGCGCACAGGTGCAGGGCAAGCTCTACGGCGTTCCCACCAGCTCGGCGCCCCAGTTCACGATCTACCGCACCGACATCTTCGAGAAGTACGGCCTGAAGCCCCCGGCCACCTGGGACGAGTTCATCGCCGCCGGCAAGGTGCTGAAGAAGCACGGCATCAAGATCACCAACTACGCCGGTGAGGACCCCAGCACCCTGGAGGTGCTCGCGATGCAGGCCGGGGCGCACTGGTACGCGATCGACGGCAACGCCTGGAAGGTGGACTTCCAGGACGAGGGCACCCTCAAGGCCGCGAAGGTGATCCAGGAGATCATCGACAACGACCTGAACGCCAAGCTGTCCTTCGCCGACTACGCGGCCGTGCAGCGCAGCTACGACACCGGCGCCACCGCGACCCGGCAGATCTCCACCTGGCAGATGGCCGGCATGGTGCAGAACTTCACCAAGTCCTTCGGCGACTGGGCCCTGGCACCCTGGCCGACGTACCAGGGCGAGGCGGCCAAGACGCCGGCCGGCACGAACCTCACCGGCAGCGTGACCCTGGTGACCAAGCAGTGCGAGAACCAGGAGCAGGCGGCCAAGGCGGCGCTGTGGATGTCGACGAACCAGGACGCCGTCAAGACGATGGCGAGCCCGGAGACCGGCAACGGCGTGATGCCGGCGCTGAAGGACAGCGGCTCCTACGTCGGTGAGTCGATCTCGCAGAAGCTGCTCGGCAAGAACTACGAGCCGGCGCAGAAGGTCGTCACGGACAGCCTGGGCACGGTCACCACCGACTGGACCTACGGTCCCAACTGGACCGCGATGTTCACCGAGCTCCAGGCGGGCTGGGCCAAGGTGGTCAACAAGCAGGAGAAGGTCACCGACCTGCTCGCGCACATGCAGGAGTGGACGGTCAAGGACCTGAAGTCCCGCGGTATCAGCGTCAAGGGCTGAGGCATTCGATGATTCGCTCCCTGCGCTGGAAGGGTGCCGCGTTCACGGTGCCCTTCCAGCTCGGCTTCGTCTTCCTGTATCTGCTCCCGATCGGCTACGCCGTCTACGAGTCGCTGTTCACGGAGAAGCAGTCCGGGCTCGGCCTCGGCGGCGCGACGACGGAGTTCGTCGGGCTCGACAACTACACCCAGGGCCTGACCGACTCGGCGTTCATGAACTCCATCCTGCGGGTGGTGCTCTTCGCCTGTGTCCAGATCCCGTTCATGCTGCTGATCAGCCTGCTGCTGGCGCTGTTCCTGGACGCGCTCACCTCCAGGGTGGCCAGCCGGTTCCGGATCCTGCTGCTGGTGCCGTACATGATCCCCGGCGTGGTCGCGGCGATCGTCTGGGTCAACCTCTACAGCCCGGACGTCGGTCCGCTCACCCCGATCGGCAAGGCCCTCGGCTTCGACTGGAACTTCTTCGCGCCGTCGATGGTGTGGCCGTCCATCGGCAACCTGCTGACCTGGCACGGCATCGGCTACAACATGGTGATCATCTACTCGGCGCTGCAGGGCGTGCCGCGCGAGCTGTTCGAGGCGGCGCGGCTGGACGGCGCCTCCGAGCTGCGGATCGCGCGCAGCATCAAGATCCCGTTCGTGCGCGGGGCGCTGGTCCTGACGGGGCTGCTGTCGATCATCCAGATGCTGCAGATCTTCAACGAGCCGGCGCTGTTCCGGAACATCACTCCGCAGACGGTCAGCGACAGCTTCACCCCGATCATGATCATCTACAACCAGGCGTTCAACGCGGGCAATTACAACTACGCGGCCGCGCTGTCCGTGCTGCTCGCCCTGATCCTGGGCGTCGCCTCCTTCCTCTTCTATCGGCTCACCTCGAAGGAGGCCGACTGATGGTGCTGACCGAGCGGACCGCCACCGAGCGGCCCGAAGTCCGCGGCGTGCGTCGCCTGTCCCGTCCGGATCCGGCCTCGCGCGGGCGGGGCGGCCAGCGCTTCCTTCTCGTCGGGCTGGCCCTGGCGAGCGTGTACAGCCTGTTCCCGGTGTGGTGGCTGATCGTCGCCGCGACCAAGGACCGCACGGCGCTGTACCAGAGCAACGGGCTGTGGTTCTCGGGCTGGCATCTGTGGGACAACCTGCACCAGGTGTTCACGTACCAGGACGGCATCTTCCTGCGGTGGACGGCCAACTCGTTCCTGTACGCCGGTGTCGGCTCGCTCGGCGGCACGCTGATCGCCCTCGCAACCGGTTACGGACTGGCCCGCTTCGACTTCCCGGGCCGTAACGCGATCTTCGCGTGTGTCGTGGGCTCGTTCCTGATCCCGATCGCGCTGCTCACGCTCCCGCTGTATCTGCTGTTCTCGGCGATCGGCATGGTGGACACCCCGTGGGCGATGCTGATCCCCTGTCTGATCAACCCGTTCAGCGTGTATCTGGCCAAGGTGTACACCGAGGCCACGATCCCCTACGAGCTGCTGGAGGCGGCGCGGATCGACGGCGCCGGCGAGCTGCGGATCTTCTTCAGCATCGTGCTGCGGATGATGACGACGGGCGGCGCGACGGTGTTCCTGCTGGCCTTCGTGAACACCTGGAACGCCTTCTTCCTGCCGCTGACCGTGCTGCGCGGCAAGGAGAACTGGACGCTCAACCTCGGCCTCTACAACTGGACCGGCACCCGGCTGGAGTCCGGCATCGACCTGACCGGGCTGGTGCTGACGGGCGCGCTGCTGTCCATCGTGCCGATGGCGATCATGATGGTCGCGATGCGCCGCTACTGGCGGTCGGGCGTGACGCTCGGCGCCCTCAAGTGAACCCGGCCGTCCCTCTTCCCTGACTCCCGGGGGCCGCGGGTGACCTGACTCCCCGCGGCCCCCGGGTGCCTCACTCCCCCCCCCGGAGTTTCCGCGTGACCGTCCTGCACAACCCCGTCCTCCGCGGCTTCGCGCCCGATCCCTCACTGCTCCGGGTCGGCGACTGGTACTACGTGGCGACCAGTTCCTTCGAGTGGTTCCCGACGATTCCGATCCACCGCTCCCGCGATCTGGCCCACTGGGAGTACGCGGGGCACGTCGAGGGGGCGGCACCCGGCGGCTCGCTGGCCGGGGTGCCCGACTCTGGCGGCATCTGGGCTCCGTCGCTGAGCTGGGACGGGGAGCGGTTCTGGGTGACGTACACCGTCGTGCGTTCGGTCGGCACGCCGTACTTCGATCTCGACACGTACGTCTCGACGGCCACCGAGGTGGGCGCCGAGTGGAGCGCCCCGCGCCGGGTCGCGAGCCACGGCTTCGATCCGGCCCTGTTCCACGAGGACGGCCGGCTGTGGCTGCTGAACCTGCAGAACGACCACCGGCCGGGGGGCCGCAGATTCGCGGGGATCGTCGCCACGGAGCTGGACCGGGACACGCTGACACCCGTCGGGGAGACGCGTCTGCTGCTCCAGCACGACCGGCTGATCGAGGGGCCGAAGCTGCTGCGGCGCGAGGGGTGGTACTACCTGGTGCTCGCCGAGGGCGGCACGGGCTGGGAGCACGGGGTGCGGGTGGCCCGCGGCCGGGAGCTGACCGGGCCGTACGCGCTCGACGACCGGCCGCTGCTGACAACGCGGGACGACGAGGGCGTGCCGTTGCAGAAGGCCGGGCACGGCGAGCTGGTCGAGACGCCGGACGGGCAGTGGCTGCTCGGTCATCTGACGGCCCGTCCGCTGCACACGCCGCACGGCCGCCGCTGCACGCTCGGCAGGGAGACCGCGATCCAGGCGGTGACCTGGGACGCGGAGGGCTGGCCCCGGCTGCGGCAGGGCGGTTGGCACCCGGCGGTGGACGTCGATGTGCCGACCCGGCCGCACCCGCTGCCGCCCGCCGCCCCGCCCGAGGACTTGTCCTGGCCGTGGAGTACCCCGCGCGAGGCGCCGGACCCGTCCTGGGCCGACACGACGGCACGCCCGGGCTGGATCCGGCTGCGCGGCCGGCACGGTCCGGAGTCACGCTGGGCGACCAGTCTGCTGGCCCAGCGCGTCACCGAGCACCACGCGGAGGCCGAAGTCACCGTCGAGGCACGGCCGGTGACCTTCACCCAGGCCGCGGGGCTGGTGCTCTGGTACAACCCGGAGGCGTATCTCAGCCTGGATCTGACCTGGTCGGAGCCGGAGGGCGAGCCGCAGTGCGGGCAGCAGTGGAGCGGGGGTGGTCGTACGGTGCTCAGCCTTGTGGAGCGGGATGAGGGTGGCGCCCGGCAGGTCGCGGTGGTGGACGTGCCGGTGGCGGAACCGGTGACGTTGGGTGTGACGGTCGAGGGGGCCGACGCCCGTTTCTGGTACGTACGGGACGGGGTGCGTACGGCGGTCGGAGCGGCCCTGGACTTCAGCCGGCTGTCCGACGACCACGGGTCACGGCTGCGCTTCACCGGTGCGATGGCGGGCATCCACGCCCGGGACCTCGTCGACGCGGCGTTCACGGCGGACTTCACGGGGTTCCGGCTGACCTGCACCCCCGGCTGAGCGCGGCGGCACGTTCGGGGTATCGAAAGCTGATGCTCGATTCTGCTCGGAACCGCTTCCCATCGAGCACGTATTGACATGTCACGGTCGAAGCCCGCAGAGTCATGCCCCGAAAGTCCCCGACAGTGCCCCGGCAGTGATGCGAGCCACCTCATCGAGGAGTGTTGCCGTCATGTCCGAAACACCCGCTGTCTCACGCCGACTGCTTCTGGGCGGAGCCGTCGCCACCGGTGCGCTCGCGGCCGGGATGACCGCCGCGGCCCCGGCCGCCGCGACCGGGCAGGCGCCCCGCCGTCGCCCCGGCAGAAGTCGATGATCGGCGTGCCGTTCGAGGCCCGCAGAACCGTCCGCGTCGGTGTCATCGGCCTGGGCAACCGCGGCGGAGGCATGGTCGAGGGCTGGGCGGCCGTGCCCGGCTGCACCGTGACCGCCGTCTGCGACATCCGCGCCGACCGCGCGCGACGCGTCGCCGACCGGCTGGTGAGCAAGGGCGAGCCCCGCCCCGCCGAGTACGGCGGATCAGCCGGCTCCTACACCCGGATGCTCCGGCGCGACGACATCGACCTGGTGTATGTCGCGACGCCCTGGGAGTTCCACTACGAGCACGGCAGAGCCGCGCTGCTCAGCGGCAGGCACGCCGTGGTGGAACTCCCCGTCGCGACCGAACTGCGCCAGCTGTGGGACCTGGTCGACACGTCCGAGCGCACCCGCAGGCACCTGCTCCTCGCCGAGAACTGCAGCTACGGCCGCAATGAACTGGCCATGCTGAGGATGGCGCACGCCGGTGTGTTCGGCGACATCACCAACGGCCATGGCGGCTACCTCCACGACCTGCGTGAACTCCTCTTCTCCGACACGTACTACACCGACTCCTGGCGACGGCTGTGGCACACCCGCAGCACCGCGTCCCTCTACCCCATGCACGGGCTGGCCCCGATCGCGGCGGCCATGGACATCAACCGCGGCGACCGCCTGGCCACCCTGTCCGCCACCGCGACCGCCCCGAAGGGACTGGCCGACTACCGCGAGCGCTTCGTCCCCCGGGACCATCCGTCCTGGAAGGAGACGTACATCAACGGCGACCTGGTCACCTGCATCGTCCAGACGGCGAAGGGCAGGGTCGTCCGGGCCGAGCACGACGTGAGTTCACCCCGGCCGTACAGCAGGATCAACACCCTCGCCGGCAGTCGGGGGATCGTCGAGGACTACGCCGGGCCCGCCCCTACCGGCGCGCGCGTCTACCTGGAACCGGACCACGGCGGCCACACCTGGCGCGACTTCGCCGACTACCGCAAGGAGTTCGACCACTGGCTGTGGCGGAAGGTCGGCGACGACGCCGCGAACAACGGCGGTCACGGCGGCATGGACTACGTACTGCAGTGGCGCACCGTCCAGCTGATGCGCGCCGGACTGGTGCCCGACATCGACGTGTACGACTCGGCCGCCTGGTGCGCGGCGGTGCCGCTGAGCGCCGCGTCCCTGGCGAGGCAGGGCCGCCCGGTCGAGATCCCGGACTTCACCCGTGGCGCCTGGGCCGGCAGGCGTCCGGGCCTCGACTCCGACCCGACGGAGATGCCGCCCGCCGGCTGAGGCCCTGCCCCGGATCGGCCGCCACCGCCGACGGCACCCTGACCGGACGTGATCGACCGGCATTCAGTCGCCTGTCTACCCGCCGTCCTGCGCCGCGCCTAGAGTAGGAAGCGCTTTCTGCCCGGTGGAGAGGTGGGTTCCCGATGGTCCGTACGGCGAGTGCGAGCGTGGCGGCAGGTCCGACGCTGGCGGTCGTGGCCCGTGAGGCGGGGGTGTCGGTGCCGACCGCGTCCAAGGTGGTCAACGGCCGGGAGGACGTGGCGCCCGAGACCCGCCGCCGGGTCACCGAGGCGCTCGACCGGCTCGGCTATGTGCGCAGACCCCGGTTCGACGCGGCGAAGGCGCCCCGGCTGGTCGACCTGGTCGTGCACTCGCTGGAGAGCTCCTGGTCGGGCGCGGTGCTGCACGGGGTGGAGGAGGCGGCGCACGACGCGGGCCTGGAGGTCGTGGTGTCGGCCGCCCTGACCCGCTCCCGGGTCGGCCGCCCGGAGCGCGGCTGGCTGGACAAGCTGGTCGCCCGTGGCTCCTCCGGGGTCCTGTTCAACCTGGCCGAGCTGAGCGACTCCCAGTACGCCTGGCTGGAGCAGCACCGCATCCCGTTCGTGATGATCGACCCGGTCCAGGAGCCGCCGGAGGGCGTGGTCTCGGTGGGGGCGGCGAACTGGCAGGGCGGTCTGACGGCCACCGAGCATCTGCTGTCCCTGGGTCATGAGCGCGTCGCCGTCATCGCGGGCGACCGGCGCACGCTGTGCAGCAGTGCCCGGGTCGCCGGTTACCGCTCGGCGCTCGCGTCGGCCGGGGTCGGGCACCGCGCCGAGTACCTCCGGCACGCCGGTTTCGACGAGAGCCTGGCCCGCCGCCGCACGCTGGAACTGCTCGACCTGCCCGAGCCGCCGACGGCCGTCTTCGTCTGCTCGGACCGGATGGCGCTGGGGGTGTACCAGGCCCTGGCCGAGCGGGGGTTGAAGGTCCCGCACGACGTCAGCGTGGTGGGCTTCGACGACCTCCCCGAGGCCCGCTGGGCCTCCCCCGCCCTGACCACGGTCCGCCAGCCCCTGTCGGAGATGGCCGCCACGGCCCTGCGCTCGCTGCTGCGCATGATGGACGGGCACCGCCCGGAGAGCACGCGGACGGAGTTGTCGACGCGGCTGGTGGAACGGGCGAGTACGGCGGCGCCGGGGGCGTAGGGCGTTCGTCACCCGCGTGCGCTACACCCACCGACGGTCGCTCGGTCGGCCGTCTCACACCCCTTCGCGCGCCGCGCGCCCGTCGCTGTGGGGAACTGGTCCGGACGGGCCGGCGTCGAACGTTGCGGTGGGGAGGGGCCGTTGCCCGGGGATGGGGTGGCGGCGGGCAGTTGGGGGACGACCATGACACGCTGGCAGCCGCTTCCGGACGCACTGCCGAGGGAGGCACGGCATCTGGTCGAGCAATTGCGGGCCCTGAAGGACCGCACGGGTCTGAGCCTGGCCGAGCTGGCGCGGCGGACGGCGTACAGCAAGTCGTCGTGGCAGCGGTATCTCAGCGGGGCCAAGCAGCCGCCGAGGGGCGCGGTGCAGGCGCTGTGCCGGGTGGCCGGGACGGATCAGGCGCGGCTGCTGGCGGTGTGGGAGCTGGCCGAGCCGACGTGGCCGCGCGGTGCGACGGTGCCGGCCGGGCAGGCGGTGGACCTCGCGACACCGCCGCCCGGTGCCGGGTACCGGCGGTGGCGGGCGGCGGCGCTGGTCTCCTTCGCGGTCATCGTCGTACTGCTGGCGGGGCTGCTGTGGGCGCTGCCGACGTGGAGCGGGTGACTCCGGGGTCACCCACCCGTCCGGGCACTCAGCCGACCGTGCGGTAGTGCGCGTTCTTCCAGGGCCCGACGTTCTTGAGCTTCACCTGGTACTTGCCGCCCACGCGCTTGAAGTTGACGTTCCGCGCGTCGCCCTTGTACTGGACGATGTTGCCCGGGAGGCCCTGCAGCCGGGTCTGGGCGAAGTCCCAGCTCTCGCTGACGACGGTGCCGTCGGTCTCGGGGAGGTTGTGCCGGCTCTGCCACCACTGCGTGGCCGACTCGGTCTCCGGCCCGAACGAGCCGTCGATCTGGCTCTTCTTGAACGGCCGCCACTCGCCCTCGTCGTCCTCCCACAGGGCGCCGTCCGCCCACAGGACGGTCTCCCACAGGGCGATGGCGTTGCCCCTGGCGTAGGCCTCGACGCCGAGGTTCTCCTCGTCCTCCCAGTCGTTGGTGACGGCACCGCCGCCGTCGATGCCGAAGTAGGGAGCGGCGTTCGCGGCCGGTGCCAGGGCGATCCCGGCGGCCCCGCCCCCCAGCAACACGGCCGTCACCATCGCCATGGCCCGATTGCGCATGCTCATGCGGTGTTCCTTTCCGAACCGCCGTCCCCCGCGGGTCACCCCTGGGGCGGCTCGTCTCGTTTGGCACGGCACAGCGTCGCGTCCGGCGCCCGGACGCGGCGAGCCTTCCCGGCGTCCACGGACCGCCCAGGGACGGCCCACGCGCGGGGCGGCGACGTCCCGGCGGAGCGTGGGACGCGCCGGGTCTCCTTGGGCCGGGCAGGGCCGGGCTGGGCTGGGCTGGGCCTGAAGGCGGTGCCCCGCGTCCGCGCCCGGTTCCCAACAACGGCATTTGTTGCATCGCCCGGCCTCCTGCGCGCTCCTCGCGGCCGGGACAATGCGTGCATGGATGATGACTGGCAGCAACAGATCGACGCTCTCCAGGAGGAGCTGGTCCGCCGCGACGACCCCGCCGCCTGGGTGCGGGAGGCCGACGCGATGGACGCCTCGCGACGCTATCCCGCGCTGTCGCTGCGCGGGCCGGTCTTCGGGGTCGCCGCGCAGGATCCCGCCGTGGGGCCGGAGTGGCGGCTGCTGAAGCCGGTGACGGACGGCATGCCGCAGGTGGCCCGGGACGGACTGCACTCACACCTGTGGTTCACGGCCAAGGACGACACCGACGATCCGGCCGTCCGGCGCGAACTGCTGGCGGCGGTCGCGGTGATGGAGCGCGAGCCGGTGAACGAGGTGGAGGTGCGCGGTGTGCGCTACCGGGTCGTGCGCGGCGACGAGTTCGCGCGCTGCGACGACGACGGTCTTGAGCCGCCGCGCCCCACCGACCTGGAGCCGGTGCGGCGGTCGTGGGACAAGCGGGCGAGGGACACCGCGTCCCCCGACCTCGGCTTCGTCCTCGACCCGGCCCGCCCGGACGGCCTGGCGGCGGGCGCGCTGCGGCTGGGCCTGAGCGACTTCGCTTACAAGGGAGCCCGCTTCCCCTCCGACGTCCGCGAGGACTCCGAGCGCGCGGTGGCCACGCATCCGGACCCCGTGCTGCTGCCCATCGGATTCGGCGTGGTCGAGCGCGGCCGCCACGGCTGGCAGCCCTGCGGCACGCTCATGGCCACACCCCACGACGCCCGGCGTCTGCTCTACAACGGCATGTCCGAGATCTGGGCCATGCTGTACCAGTACGACGAGGCCAAGAAGGCCAGGTACGCGCGCGCCGCCGAGGAGTACAAGGCACTCGACCGCGCCGACGAGTTCCGCTTCGACGACCGCCTCTTCCGGATCTGCCGCGTCGAGCGATTTCTGCGCATGGGGCCCGACGGACCGGAAGGCCCGCGGCCGTCGGACGTCGACGAGTACGGCCCCATGAAGATGCACCCGACGATGGACGAGGACGGCACCATCCACTACGAGTCGGAGTCGACGGGCTAGAAGCGTTCCATCAGCCGCTTGAGGGCGGTGAGGTCGGCGGTCACCGCCTCGGCGTCGCGGCGGAACTCCTCGTCGCTCATCCCGGGCCGCCTGCGCAGCGTGAACACCACCTCGCAGCCGGGGCCGTCGGCGATCACCCGCATCGGGTTGTGCACGGTCTGCCCCGAGGGCAGGGTGACGTCGTGGTCGAGCACGCCGTACTCGTTCCTGGGCGTGAACACGACCACGACCCGCCCCATGGGCGACTCCCCCACCCACTGGCCGTCCACCTTCTCGATGGAGCGGGCCAGCCCGGGAGCCCAGCCGGGGACGTTGACTGGGTCGGACACGTAGTCGTAGACCCCCTGGGCGGGGCGGTCGATCGGGATGGAGAGGTGCCGGGATCGCTGTGTCGTGGTCGTCATGGCGGCGACGTTACGGGGGCGGCCGGGGGTGGTCTTGAACGGATCGGACACGGGTGCGGGCGCGGCTGGGGGATCCGGTGTTCCGATGTCCGTTTCCTTCAAGACCGGCCGCCCCGGGCCTGCCTACGGTGGCCCCATGACCGCACGATTCGATGCCATCGGCCTGGTCGTCTCCGACATGGCCGCCTCCGTCGCCTTCTACCGCCGGCTCGGATTCGCCTTCCCGGAGGGCGCCGAGAACCAGCCGCACGCCGAGGCCGAACTGCCCGGCGGGCTCCGGCTGCTCTTCGACACCGAGGAGACGGTCCGCTCCTTCCTCCCCGCGTGGGAGCCGCCCGCCGGCGGGGGCCGCGCCTCCCTGGCCCTGCGGTGCGACGGGCCGGCGGAAGTGGACGCGGTGTACGAGGAACTGGTGGGCTCCGGGTACCACGGCGAACTCAAGCCCTGGGACGCCTTCTGGGGCCAGCGGTACGCCGTCGTGCACGACCCGGACGGCAACGGGGTGGACCTGTTCGCGGCCCTAGGAGCTGAGTAGCTCCCCCAGCGGCAGCCCCGCCAACTCCCTGACGTCGCGGGCCAGATGGGCCTGGTCGGCGTATCCGGCCCGGGCGGCCGTGTCCGCGAAGGGCACACCGTGCCGGGCCAGCGCGAGGGCGCGGCGCAGCCGCAGGATGCGGGCCAGGGTCTTGGGACCGTAGCCGAAGGCGGCCAGGGAGCGGCGGTGCAACTGGCGGGCGCCCAGGCCGAGTTCGTCGGCGGTGGCGGCGACCGGGCGGCCCGCGTCGAGGGCCGTGACGACCTGCCGCAGCACGGGGTCGGGGGGTTCGGTACCGGCCGCCTGCCGCAGCGCCACCTCCTCCAGGCCGCTCGCCGGGTCGGGGGCCGCGTTCACGCGGTCGGCCAGGCAGCGTACCTCCGAGGCCGGCCACAGATCCGCCAGCTCGACGCGGCGGTCCCGCAGCTCGTGCGCCGGTACGCCCAGGAGCGCGGGCGCCGTCCCCGGGTAGAAGCGGACCCCGGCCCACGCACCGGCATCGCCGCCGGTGAGGTACGCGTGGGTGTCGGGCCCGGCGACCAGCAGCCGCCCTTCGTGCCACAGCAGGTCCATGCACCCGTCGGGCAGCACCCGCCCCACCCCGTCCCGGTCCGGGGTGTTGGTCCACACGACCGCTCCCGCCAGCCGCGACGCCCACTCCACGTACACGTGTGCCAGGCTACGCCGCCGGTGCCCGGTCACGCCGCCCGTGCCCGGTACTCCACCGGGCTCACCCCGTACACCCTCTTGAACGCGGTCGACAGGGCGAACGCGCTGCCGTAGCCGACACGGCGGGCCACCGCGTCGAGCGTGTCGTCGGAGTCGCGCAGACGGTCAGCGGCGAGGGCGAGGCGCCAGCCGGTGAGGTACGTCATCGGGGGCTCGCCCACCAGGCCGGTGAAGCGCCGGGCGAGCGCGGCGCGGGACACCCCCGCCTTGGCGGCGAGGGAGGCGACGGTCCACGGGTGGGCGGGGTCGTCCTGGAGCAGGCGCAGCACGCCCCCGACGACGGGGTCGGCGAGGGCCCGGTACCAGGCGGGGGCCTCCGCCTCCGGGCGGGCGAACCAGGCCCGCAGCGCGGCGATGACCAGCAGGTCGAGCAGCCGGTCCAGGACGACCTCCTGGCCCGGCTCGTCCCGGACGATCTCCTCGGCGACGTACGGCGTGAGCGGGCAGGCCCACACGTCGGCCGGGAGGGTGAGCAGCGGCGGCAGCGCGTCCAGCAGCCGGCCGCTGACCTCGCCCCGCATCGGGTACGTGCCGATCAGCAGCACCGTTTCCCCGTCGAGCCGGTCGCCCCAGGTGCGGACGCCCAGGTCCATGGAGCCGTTGAGGGGCCGTCCGTCGGGGTAGCGGCACTCCTGGTCGGGCAGGATCAGCGCCTGCGGGGCCGTACCGGGGTCGTCGCCGCAGGTGTACGGGTCCGGGCCGCGCGCGATGGCGAGGTCCCCGGCCCGCAGCAGGGCCCGCTCGCCCCGGTCGGGCAGGACCCAGGCCTCGCCGCGCACGGCGAGCATCACGGTGAGCGGGGCCCGGTCCTCCACCCGGACCGCCCACGGCGGGTCGAAACACGCCCTGATCATGAACGCGCCCCGCGCGCGGGGGCCGTCCAGCAACCCTGCGAGTGCGTCCATGGGGTCAGCGTAGACGCGGGCGTATGGGAATGAGCCGTTCAGCGATGGTTCGGTGCCGCGTACGGCAGTTGACTCGACGGCATGACGAACACGACACGGAACACGCGGAGCATGACGGTTGTGGTGACGGGCGCCTCGGGCCGTACGGGGAGCCGGGTGGCGCGGGCCGCGGAGGCCGCTGGGCTCACGGTACGGGCCGCGTCCCGGGCGAGCGGCTTCGACTGGTGGGACCGCTCGACCTGGGCGGCGACCCTGCGCGGCGCCGACGCGGCCTACCTCGTCCACCCCTCGGACGTGGGCGCGCCGGGCGCCGCCGAAGCGGTCGGGGCGTTGGCGCGCGAGGCGGTGGGGCTCGGGGTGCGGCGGCTGGTGCTGCTGTCCGCGCGGGGCGAGGACCAGGCCCTGCCGACCGAGGAGGCGCTGCACGCCTCGGGGGCGGACTGGACGGTCGTACGGGCCGCGTGGTTCGCGCAGAACTTCAGCGAGGGCCCGCTGGTGGCGGAGCTGCGGGAGCGCGGTGAGCTGGTGTTCCCGGCCGACGAGGTGCGGGAGCCGTTCCTCGACGTGCGGGACATCGCGGACGTGGTGGTGACCGCGCTGACGGCCGGCGACCGGTACGTGGGCCGGACGCTCACCCTGTCCGGGGCGCGGCTGCTGACCTTCGGGGAGGCGGTCGCGGAGATCGCCGAGGCGACGGGGCGGCCGCTGACGTACCGGGCCGTCCCGACCCGGGACTACGGCGAGGCGATGGTCGGCTTCGGTCTGCCACCGGAGGAGGTCGCGGCCATGACCGCCATTTTCGACACCCTCCTCGACGGCCGCAACGCGCACCTCGAGGACGGCGTACGGGAGGTCCTGGGCCGGGCGCCGCGTGCCTTCGCTGACTTCGTCCGGGAGGAGGCGGCGGCCGGAACCTGGAAGCCGTGACGAGGACCGGAAGGCGAGACGAGGACCGGTCCCTCACTGCTCGGGGGGTGGCGGAGCCTCCCCGTTGGCCTCGCTGTTCTTCGCATGGGTGCTCTTCACGTGGGTGCTCTTCACATGCGTGCTCTTCACATGCGTGCGCAGGCGGGACGTGACGTCCTCCGGGGGGAGGAAGCGGGACCAGCGTTCCGGGAACTCGGAGGGCATGTCGGGGTCGGCCTCCCCCGCGGCGGCGGCGCGGGCCACGTACTCGGCGACCTGCGCCTGCCGCAGCCGCTCGTTGGCCTCGCGGGCCGCGGCCGTGGCGGCGGCCGGCCAGACCCGGTCGATGGCGGCGTTGACCGCGGCCCCGACCAGCACAGCGAACGCGGACACACCGATCCACAGCAGCACGGCCACGGGCGCGGCCAGGGAGCCGTAGATCGTGGGGCCCTCGACCGTGCTGGTCAGGTAGATCCGCAGCAGGAAGCTGCCGAGCACCCACATGCCGAGGGCGACGAGCGCGCCGGGCACGTCCTCGATCCACGGGGAGCGGACGGGGACGGACACGTGGTACAGGGTCGTGAGGAAGGCGATCGACAGCAGGATCACCACGGGCCAGTAAAGGACCTGCACGACCGTCGTCGACCACGGCACGATCCGCACCACCGCGTCCGGCCCGGCCACCATCAGCGGCAGCGCGACGGAGCCGATCAGCAGGGCCACGATGAACAGCGCGAAGGCCATCAGACGGGTCTTGACGATGCCCCGGACGCCGTCGAGGCCGTACATGACGGTGATGGTGTCTATGAAGACGTTCACGGCACGGGAGCCGGACCACAGGGCGAACAGGAAGCCGATGGAGATGATGTCGGGCCGGCCGCCCTTCATCACGTCGTGCAGGATCGGCTCGGCGATCTGCCGCACGCCCCGGTCGGACAGCACCGTGCGGGCGGCCTCGAGGATGTTGGTCTCGAGGCTCTCGATGGTGTCGGCGCCGGTCCAGGCGTCGACGTAGCCGAGCAGTCCGATCATGCTGAGCAGCAGCGGCGGCACCGACAGCAGCGTGAAGAACGCGGCCTCGGCGGCCAGGCCCAGGATGCGGTACTCGACGCAGGAGTTGACGGTGTCCTTGACCAGCAGCCAGGCGGTCCTGCGCTTGGAGACGTTCCGGTAGAGGGCACGCGCCCGGTGGAGGCGCCCGGAGGGTGTGTCGGGGGTTTCACTCGCTGGCTGCACCCCCTAACGGTATCCGTCGCGCCCGACCGCACTCACCCGGTAGGTTCGCAGCATGGCTGGCAGCACCCACTCCGTGAGCAACCAGGTCCCGCCGCTGGTCGGGTACGACGTCTTCACGGCCGACCGGGCCCTCACGGCCGGGGTCGAACGGCATCTGGATCCGGATCTGCGCGACGAGGTGTTCGGCGAGCTGTCGGCGCTCGGGCGGGCCTCCGGCTCGGCCCAGGTGCAGGAGTGGGGGGTGCGGGCCAACGAGAATCCGCCGCGGCTGCGCACGCACGACCGGTACGGCGAGCGGATCGACGAGGTCGAGTTCCATCCGTCCTGGCACCGGCTGCTCGGCAAGGGCGTCTCGGCCGGCCTGACGGCGGCCTGGGTGCGGCCGGGTGGGCACCTCCGGCGGGCGGCCGCCTTCCTCGTGTGGACGCAGGTCGAGGCCGGCAACGGCTGCCCCCTGTCGATGACGCACGCGGCGGTGCCCGCCCTGCGCACGGACCCGGAGCTGGCCGCCGAGTGGGAGCCGCGGCTGACGTCCATGGTCTACGACCGTGAGCTGCGGCCCGCGCACCTGAAGGCCGGCGCGCTGTTCGGGATGGGCATGACGGAGAAGCAGGGCGGCAGCGACGTCCGGGCGAACACGACGTCCGCGCGGCCGCTCGCCGAGGACGGGACGTACGAACTGACCGGGCACAAGTGGTTCTGCTCGGCGCCGATGTCCGACGGCTTCCTGGTGCTGGCGCAGGCTCCGGACGGGCTGACCTGCTTCCTGGTGCCGCGGGTGCTGCGCGACGGGACGCGCAATGTGTTCCTGGTCCAGCGGCTCAAGGACAAGCTCGGCAACCGGTCGAACGCCTCGGCGGAGGTCGAGTTCGACGGGACCTGGGCGCGCCGGGTCGGCGAGGAGGGGCGCGGGGTGCGCACCATCATCGAGATGGTCGCGGCGACCCGGCTCGACTGTGTACTGGGCTCGGCGGGGCTGATGCGGCAGGCCGTGGCGCAGGCGGTGCACCACTGCACCCACCGCGAGGCGTTCGGCGGGAAGCTCGTCGACAAGCCGCTGATGCGCAACGTCCTCGCCGATCTCGCCCTGGAGTCGGAGGCGGCGACGACCCTCGCGCTGCGGCTCGCGGCCGCCTACGACGACGGCGGCGAGCAGGAGCGGGCGCTGCTGCGGATCGCGGTGCCGGCCGCCAAGTACTGGGTGACCAAGCGGTGCCCGCCGGTGGCGGTGGAGGCGGCGGAGTGCCTGGGCGGCAACGGGTACGTCGAGGAGTCCGGAATGCCCCGGCTGGTGCGGGAGTCGCCGCTCAACTCGGTCTGGGAGGGCGCGGGCAATGTCCAGGCCCTCGATGTCCTGCGGGCGTTGCAGCGGGAGCCGGGCGCGCTGGACGCGTATCTGCGGGAGGTCGGGCAGGCGCGCGGCGCCGATCACCGCCTCGACGGCGCCATCAAGAACCTGCTGACCGAACTGGCCGATCTGGAGGGCGTGGAGGGGCGGGCGCGACGGCTGGCCGAGCGGCTCGCGCTGGTGCTCCAGGGGTCGCTGCTCGTCCGGTTCGCGCCGCCGCAGGTGGCCGACGCGTTTTGCGCCGCCCGGCTGGGCGGCGACGGGGGATCGGCCTTCGGGACACTGCCGCACACGCTGGACCTGGCGGCGGTGGTTGAGCGGGCCCGTCCGGTGTCCTGACCTGGCGTTCTGACCTGGTGTGGTGATCCGCTCGCGTGGGAGCGGGGGTGGTGCTGCGCCGACACGGCACCACCCCCGCCGCACTGGCCCGTTCGAGCCATCGAACGCCGCTCGGGACGGCGCTGCTCAATTTTCAGCCACGTCCGGGCCGTTCACCAGGGTTGCGAGGGGTTGCAACTTGATGCCGATTGTGTGGACTGTCCGCGTCCGTCAGGGGCGGACGGCACTATTGAGACGGACAGTCGGAAACGGCTCCGGGGGGACACGCCGATGGACGTCACGCAGCTCGCCGCCGTGAACGCCACGCGGGCGGCCCGGGTCCTCGACGAGGTCCGTTCCGCCCGGCTCGCCGGGCAGCCCGCCCCCGTGGCGCCGCGGCCGGTGATCGAGCAGTCCTGGGAGCGCATGCTGCGCGGCGGCGTCGACCCGGACCACGACTTCCGGGCGGGGCTGCTGCCCCCCGAGGAAGTGCGGCGGCGGCGCGAGACATCGGCGCTGCGCCATGTGCTGCCGGTGCTGCGGGAGGGGCTGCTGGCGGTCGCGGACATCGCCCACCACATCATGGTGGTCGCCGACGAGGAGGGCCGGGTGCTGTGGCGCGAGGGCAGCGCGCCGGTACTGCGCAAGGCGGACGGGCTCGGGTTCGAACTCGGCGCGGACTGGCGCGAGGACGTCGTCGGCACGAACGGTCTGGGCACTCCGGCGGTGGTGCGCCGGCCCGTGCAGGTCTTCGCCTCCGAGCACTTCGTGCGCTCCCAGGCCGGCTGGACCTGTGCCGGCGCTCCGCTGACGGATCCGCGGGACGGCCGGCTGCTGGGCGTGGTGGACGTGAGCGGGCCGCTGGAGACGATGCACCCGGCCACGCTCGCCTGGGTCGACTCGGTGGCCAAGCTCGCCGAGGCGCGGCTGCGGGAGATGCACGGGGAGTCGCTGGAGCGGCTGCGCGCGGTGGCGGCGCCGGTGCTGGCCCGGCTCGGCGGGCGTGCCCTGGTGGTCGACGCGGACGGCTGGACCGCCGCGGTGAGCGGGATGCCGTACACGCGGCGGGTCGCCCTGCCGAAGTCGCTGTCGGCGGGCCCGCGGTGGCTGCCGGCACTCGGGCGGTGCTCGGTGGAGCCGCTGGCCGGGGGCTGGCTGGTGCGGGCGGGCGCCGACGAGCCGGTTCCGCGCGGGGCGACCAGGATCGTGCTGGACCTCAGACAGGCGCGCAGATGGTCCGTGGAGGTCTCCGGGGGTGCCGGGTCCTGGGCTCGCGAACTGAGTCCCCGGCATGCCGAGTTGCTGTACCTCCTCGCCGTCCACCGCACCGGCCGCAGCGCCTCGGGCCTGGCCGGGGACGTGTTCGGCGACCCGGCCCGCACGGTGACGGTGCGCGCCGAGATGTCGCGGGTACGGCGGTACCTGGGGGCGTTACTGGAGCACCGGCCGTACCGGTTCGCCGAGGACGCCGAGGTCGAGATGCTGCTCCCGGACGACCCGCGCGATCTGCTGCCGTACTCGACGGCACCGGCGGTGTGCGGGCTCCGCACGTCCGCACCGGCCCCCTGAGGTTCACCGGACGTGTCGTCCGACTGGCCCCAGGGGTACATCTTTCGCATATTTGCGGGGTCTTCGTCCGCCACCCCGCTCACCTGCCGTAGCATCCCTCTACGGGTCACCCCACCTGCTCCTCCGTCAACGTACGGATCATCAGGCGCAGTTGGCCCGCCTCGGGAGGACGTTATGAAGCATCGCGGCAGACACCGGCGGCGCAGGCGGGGCAGGGCGGTACGGGCGACGCTGGCCGGGACTGCCCTCGCGCTCACCGCCGCCGCCACCCTGATCAGCGCTTCGCAGGCCACGGTCACCGACGCCCCGGGGACTCTGAAGCCGCTCAGCGCGTCGGCAGAGGCCGGGCGGCTGCCGCTGGCCGAGCACCGGGTGCCGGAGCAGTGGCTCGACCGGCTCTCCTCCGAGATGGGCCGCCCCGTCGGCGTCGGCACGGTACTGGAGAGCGCCGACCGCCCGCTGCGGGACGCGGCCGACTGCTCGACCGCCGAGAAGCAGGCCCTGCCGGTCGAACCGGCGGCCACGCGCGCGTACTGCTTCGGCGGCGCCGACACCCGGGGCTGGCGGCCGGGCGCGGTCACCACCTCGGGGGACGCGGACGACGACGGCCGCTGGGGCGGGAACCGTGTGATCCTCTCCGGCTGGACCAACGGCGCCGAGGGCGGCTCCATGGACGGCCCGGCGCCCGAGCGGGGCCTGGCCAAGGTCGCCTTCGTCGACGCGAACGACCCGGACCGGCTCCGCTACACCTGGGCCCTGCTGGCCGTCCCGGTGGACGGCGGGCACGACTACCGGGGGCTGGTCTCGCCGCTGTCCGGCATGGTCTGGTACCAGGACAAGCTGCTGGTGACGACCCGCGAGGGCGACCGGGACGCGCTGTACGTGTACGACATGGACCGCATCCAGCGCGCCACCGTCGAGTCCGACGCGGTCGGCCGGGTGCGCGGCGGCTGGGCGGCGCACGGCTACCGGTACGTGCTGCCCGCCGTCGGCTCGTACACCCTGCCCGGCGGCGACGACGTGCCGCGCCCGGCCACCGTCTCCCTGGACCGCAGCACCTCCCCCGACAGTCTGGTCGCGAGCGAGTGGGTGCCCGCGGACGGCGACCGGCGCACCCGGCTGTGGCGCTACCCGCTGAGCCGGGACCCCGCGCGGCCCGGCCTGCTCACCACCGACTCCTCCGGGCACGCGGACCCGGTCGAGGCGTACGAGTCGAAGACGACCGACGTGCGGGGCGTGCTGGCGTACGGCTCGGGCTGGTACCTCGACCGGGCGGCGGGCTCACCGGGCGGGCACGGGACGCTGTGGCGCCAGGACACGGACAGCGCCCGGGCGACGGAGTGCGGGACGGACGAGACCCGCCACTGCTGGAGCGGCCGGTCGGGTTCCCTGTCCTACTGGGAGGAGACCGGCGAGCTCTGGTCCCAGTCCGGCCGCATGCTGTTCGCACTGCCCCTGGCCTCGGTCGACCGGGCCCTCGACTAGGTCTCGTCCGGCGGGGTGCCGACCATGGTCACGACGCCGGGCGTTCGACAGGTCGTCATACCTGATGATTTCCTGACCCTCATGCCGACCATCGCCGTGACCACCTGGTCCCTGGAGCAGACCGCCCCGACCGACCTGCTGCCGGCCGTCGCGCCGGAGGGGGACGTCCGGGTCGTCCGTTCCGAGGTGCCCTCGCCCGAGTTCAGCCGGTTCCTGTACGCGTCGGTGGGCGGCGACATTCGCTGGACCGACCGGCTGAGCTGGTCGTACGCCCGCTGGCAGGAGCACCTGGAGCGGCCCGGCGTGGAGACATGGGTGGCCTGGGACCGGGGCACGCCCGCCGGGTACGTGGAGTTGGAGGCGCAGGACGACGCGGTCGTGGAGATCGTCTACTTCGGACTGCTGCCCGGCTTCCGGGGCCGGCGCATCGGCGGGCACCTGCTGTCGTACGGCACGGCCCGGGCCTGGGACCTCGCGGACCGCTGGGCCGGACTGACGCCGACGAAGCGAGTCTGGCTGCACACGTGCAGCAAGGACGGCGAGCACGCGATGGACAACTACCGGCGCCGCGGGTTCCAGCTGTTCGACACCAAGGTCGAGGAGGAGGCGGACGTCGCCGCTCCGGGACCGTGGCCTGGGGCGTTCCCCGTCTGACCTGGTCGGACACCCCGGGGCGACCCAATGTGACCAAGGACACGCATGTCTTGGATTTCGAGACACGAGTGTCCGCATCTTGGACGAAGCTGGACTGTGTCCAGATCGCCGTGACACGCTTCCGTCATGTCTGGAACTGGAATTGCCTTGGTGAGTCGGCGGCACGTCGACCTCGGCCGCATGTCCAGCGCCATCTGTCCGGCGCGCTGAGAGCATCTGAGAGCACTCACGCAGCGCCCGACATCCCCTTCTCGACTCCTTTCCCCGCGCAATGACGCGCACGTATGCCCATGCGCCCGCGCGCGCAGGTCAGAGCCGCTTTCCCGCCTGTCCCGAAGGACGTATCAACCATGGCCGCCACCCCGCAGAAGCCTGCCGCCGCGACTCCCCGCCGCAAGGTGAGCCGTCACCGTGGTGAGGGTCAGTGGGCCGCGGGACACTTCACCCCGCTCAACGGCAACGAACAGTTCAAGAAGGACGACGACGGTCTCAATGTGCGGACACGCATTGAGACGATCTACTCCAAGCGGGGCTTCGACTCGATCGACCCGAACGATCTGCGCGGCCGGATGCGCTGGTGGGGTCTGTACACCCAGCGCCGCCCCGGGATCGACGGCGGCAAGACCGCGATCCTGGAGCCGGAGGAGCTGGACGACGAGTACTTCATGCTGCGCGTCCGCATCGACGGCGGCCGGCTCACCACCCGGCAGCTGCGGGTGATCGGCGAGATCTCGCAGGAGTTCGCGCGCGGGACCGCCGACATCACGGACCGGCAGAACGTGCAGTACCACTGGATCCGGATCGAGGACGTGCCCGAGATCTGGGACCGGCTGGAGGCGGTCGGCCTGTCCACGACCGAGGCCTGCGGTGACACGCCGCGTGTGGTCATCGGCTCGCCGGTCGCCGGTATCGCGCAGGACGAGATCATCGACGGCAGCTCCGCCATCGACGAGATCAACCGCCGGTTCATCGGCAGCAAGGAATTCTCCAACCTGCCCCGCAAGTTCAAGACGGCGATCTCCGGCTCGCCGCTGCTCGACGTGGCCCACGAGATCAACGACGTGGCGTTCGTCGGCGTCGACCACCCCGAGCACGGCCCCGGCTTCGACCTGTGGGTCGGCGGCGGCCTGTCCACCAACCCGAAGATCGGCGTCCGGCTCGGCGCCTGGGTGCCGCTGGACGAGGTCCCGGACGTGTGGGCCGGCGTCATCGGCATCTTCCGCGACTACGGCTACCGGCGGCTGCGCACCCGCGCCCGGCTGAAGTTCCTGGTCGCCGACTGGGGCCCGGAGAAGTTCCGCCAGGTGCTGCAGGACGAGTACCTCAAGCGCGAGCTCGTCGACGGGCCCGCGCCCGCCGAGCCCGTGGAGCGCTGGCGCGACCACATCGGCGTGCACCGGCAGCAGGACGGCCGCTTCTACGTCGGCTTCGCCCCGCGCGTGGGACGCGTCGACGGCGCGACCATCACGAAGATCGCCGACCTCGCCGAGGCACACGGCTCGGGCCGGGTGCGCACCACCGTCGAGCAGAAGATGATCGTCCTCGACGTCGAGGAGGACCAGGTCGAGTCGCTGGTCGAGGGCCTTCAGGCGCTCGACCTGACCGCCCGGCCGTCCTCGTTCCGGCGCGGCACCATGGCCTGCACCGGCATCGAGTTCTGCAAGCTCGCCATCGTCGAGACCAAGCAGCGCGGCTCGCAGCTGATCGACGAGCTGGAGCGCCGCCTGCCGGACTTCGACGAGCCGCTCACCATCAACCTCAACGGCTGCCCGAACGCCTGCGCCCGTATCCAGGTCGCGGACATCGGTCTCAAGGGCCAGCTGGTCGTCAACAGCGAGGGCGAGCAGGTCGAGGGCTACCAGGTGCACCTCGGCGGCGCGCTGGGCCTGGAGGCGGGCTTCGGCCGCAAGGTGCGCGGTCTGAAGGTCACCTCCGAGGAGCTGCCCGACTACATCGAGCGCGTCCTGAAGCGGTTCGAGGCAGAGCGCGAGGACGGCGAGCGGTTCGCCGCCTGGGCGGCCCGGGCCGGCGAGGAGTCCCTGACATGAGCGAGCGCGCCGCCCCGTTCTACTGCCCCTACTGCGGTGACGAGGACCTGCGTCCCAGCGAGGAGGGGCACGGGGCGTGGGAATGCGCGGCGTGCAGCCGGGCCTTTCAGCTGAAGTTCCTCGGGCTGCTGTCCCAGGGACTGAAGCGATCCGACTCCGGAGGGGCAGAGATATGACGACCGCTCAGGAAGAGCGCAGCACCGACGATCTGAAGGCGCTCGCCGAGCAGGCGGGCCGCGACCTGGAGGACGCCTCCGCGCTGGAGATCCTCCAGTGGGCGGCCGAGACGTTCGGCAAGCGCTTCTGCGTGACCTCCTCGATGGAGGACGCGGTGGTGGCCCACCTGGCCTCCCGGGCGATGCCCGGCGTCGACGTCGTCTTCCTCGACACCGGCTACCACTTCGAGGAGACCATCGGCACCCGCGACGCGGTCGACGCCGTGATGGACGTCAACGTCATCACGCTCACGCCGCGTCTGACGGTCGCCGAGCAGGACGCCGAGTACGGCCCGAAGCTGCACGACCGCAACCCCGACCTCTGCTGCGCGATGCGCAAGGTGCAGCCGCTGGAGGAGGGCCTGAAGGACTACCGGGCCTGGGCGACCGGTCTGCGCCGCGACGAGTCCCCGACCCGGGCGAACACCCCGGTGGTCGGCTGGGACGAGAAGCGGCAGAAGGTGAAGATCTCCCCGATCGCCCGCTGGACCCAGGACGACGTGGACGCCTACGTCACCGAACACGGCGTCCTGACGAACCCGCTGCTGATGGACGGCTACCCCTCCGTCGGCTGCGCCCCCTGCACCCGCCGGGTGCTGGAGGGCGAGGACGCCCGTGCCGGCCGCTGGGCGGGGCGCAGCAAGACCGAGTGCGGGCTGCACGGATGACGACGACGATTCAGGAGACCGACGTGACGACCGGAGCCACCGTCTGGCTCACGGGTCTGCCGAGTGCCGGCAAGACCACCATCGCCCACGAGCTGGCCGGCCGGCTGCGCGCCGAGGGCCACCGCGTCGAGGTGCTCGACGGCGACGAGATCCGCGAGTTCCTCTCGGCGGGCCTCGGCTTCAGCCGCGAGGACCGGCACACCAACGTGCAGCGGATCGGCTTCGTCGCCGAACTGCTCGCCCGCAACGGCGTGCTCGCCCTCGTCCCGGTCATCGCGCCCTACCAGGACAGCCGCGAGGCGGTGCGCAAGCGGCACCAGGCGAACGGGACGGCGTACGTGGAGATCCACGTGGCGACGCCGGTCGAGGTCTGCAGCGAGCGCGATGTGAAGGGCCTGTACGCCAAGCAGGCGGCGGGCGAGCTCACGGGACTCACCGGGGTCGACGACCCCTACGAGGCGCCCGAGTCGCCCGATCTGCGCATCGAGTCGCAGAACCAGACCGTGCAGGAGTCCGCGGTGTCCGTGTACGCCCTGCTCAGCGAAAGGGGACTGGCATGACGACCGCCGCCACCGTTTCCGAGGAGACCGACAGCCCCTACGCGCTGTCCCACCTCGACGCCCTCGAGTCCGAGGCCGTGCACATCTTCCGCGAGGTGGCGGGCGAGTTCGAGCGGCCGGTGATCCTCTTCTCCGGCGGCAAGGACTCCATCGTCATGCTGCACCTGGCGCTGAAGGCCTTCCGGCCGGCGGCGGTGCCGTTCTCCCTGCTGCACGTGGACACCGGGCACAACTTCCCCGAGGTCCTCGACTACCGGGACCGCACGGTCGAGAAGCACGGGCTGCGGCTGCACGTCGCCTCCGTGCAGGACTACATCGACCGGGGGGTGCTCAAGGAGCGCCCGGACGGCACCCGCAACCCGCTGCAGACGCTGCCGCTGACCGAGAAGATCCAGGCGGAGAAGTTCGACGCCGTCTTCGGCGGCGGACGCCGCGACGAGGAGAAGGCCCGGGCCAAGGAGCGGGTGTTCTCCCTGCGGGACGAGTTCTCCCAGTGGGACCCGCGCCGGCAGCGCCCGGAGCTGTGGAACCTGTACAACGGCCGGCACGCCCCCGGCGAGCACGTGCGCGTGTTCCCGCTGTCCAACTGGACCGAGCTGGACGTGTGGCAGTACATCGCCCGCGAGGGCATCGAGCTGCCGCAGATCTACTACGCCCACGAGCGCGAGGTGTTCCAGCGCAGCGGCATGTGGCTGACCGCCGGTGAGTGGGGCGGGCCGAAGGACGGCGAGTCCGTGGAGAAGCGCCTGGTGCGCTACCGCACGGTCGGTGACATGTCCTGCACCGGAGCCGTCGACTCCGAGGCCGACACCATCGAGAAGGTGATCGTCGAGATCGCCGCCTCCCGGCTCACCGAGCGCGGCGCCACCCGCGCCGACGACAAGATGTCCGAAGCCGCGATGGAAGACCGCAAGCGCGAGGGGTACTTCTAGAGATGAGCACCATCACGACCGAGGAACTCTCGGAGACCACCCTGCTGCGGTTCGCCACCGCCGGCTCCGTCGACGACGGCAAGTCCACCCTGGTGGGGCGGCTGCTGCACGACTCCAAGTCGGTCCTCACCGACCAGCTGGAGGCCGTGGAGCGCGCTTCGGCGAGCCGGGGCCAGGAGGCGCCGGACCTCGCGCTGCTGACGGACGGCCTGCGGGCCGAGCGGGAGCAGGGCATCACCATCGACGTGGCGTACCGCTACTTCGCCACGCCCCTGCGGCGGTTCATCCTCGCCGACACCCCCGGCCATGTGCAGTACACGCGGAACATGGTCACCGGCGCCTCCACCGCCGAGCTGACGGTCATCCTGGTCGACGCCCGCAACGGCGTCGTCGAGCAGACCCGCCGGCACGCCGCCCTCGCCGCCCTGCTGCGCGTCCCGCACGTGGTCCTCGCGGTCAACAAGATGGACCTCGTCGCGTACGAGGAGAAGGTGTTCGCCGCCATCGCCGAGGAGTTCACGGCCTACGCGACCGAGCTGGGCGTCCCCGAGGTCACCGCGATCCCGATCTCGGCGCTCGTCGGCGACAACGTGGTGGAGCCTTCCGCGAACATGGACTGGTACGGCGGCCCGACGGTGCTGGAGCACCTGGAGACGGTGCCGGTCAGCCACGACCTGAGCCACTGCCACGCCCGGCTGCCCGTGCAGTACGTGATCCGGCCGCAGAACTCCGACCACCCGGACTACCGGGGGTACGCGGGCCAGATCGCGGCCGGTTCCTTCCACGTCGGCGAGCAGGTCACCGTGCTGCCCTCGGGCCGCACCTCGAAGGTCGCCGGCATCGACCTGCTGGGCGAGCCGGTCGACGTCGCGTGGACCACGCAGTCGGTGACCCTCCTGCTGGAGGACGACATCGACATCTCGCGCGGCGACCTGATCGTGCCCACCAAGGACGCGCCCGCGACCACGCAGGACATCGAGGCGACCGTCTGCCATGTCGCGGACGCCGCGCTGACCGTCGGTCACCGGGTGCTGCTCAAGCACGGCACCCGCACGGTCAAGGCGATCGTCAAGGACATCCCGTCCCGTCTCACGCTCGACGACCTGTCCCTGCACCCGCACCCGGGACAGCTCGTCGCGAACGACATCGGCCGGGTGAAGATCCGTACCGCCGAGCCGCTGCCGGTCGACTCCTACTCCGACTCGCGCCGCACCGGCTCGTTCATCCTGATCGACCCGAACGACGGCCAGACCCTCACCGCCGGCATGGTCGGCGAGTCCTTCGCCTCCCCGGAGCCGGTGAAGGACGAGGCCGACGACGACGGGTGGGACTTCTGACATGAACTCCCCCGACTTCTACTCCACGTTCGCGAAGGAGGGCGGCCGCGTCGGCAGCGGTGCTCTCGGCAGCGGGCAGGGCGGAGTGGCGCGATGTGTGCGCTGACGTACGCGCACTGCCTGCGCGCCCTCACCCCCCACCGCCGTAGACGAAAACCTGCCGACCTCCCGGCCACGACCTGAGAGACCGTGACCGCCGGGCCTCCGAGAGGAACACCTCCCGTGCCTGCATCATCCGCTGTGCGCCGATCCCTCGCGGTCATGGCCGCGCTTCCCCTGCTCACTCTGGCCGCCTGCGGCTACGGCTCCAAGGCCGAGGACGACGGGGCCTCCAAGGTCGCCGCCGGGGCGAAGAAGATCGACGGTCTCGACAGCGTCAAGATCGGTTACTTCGGCAATCTGACCCATGGAACCGCGCTGGTTGGCGTGCAGAAGGGCATCTTCCAGAAGGCGCTGGGAGCCACCAAGGTCGAGCCCGCGATCTTCAACGCCGGTCCGTCCGAGATCGAGGCGCTGAACTCCAAGTCCATCGACATCGGCTGGATCGGCCCCTCCCCGGCGATCAACGGCTACACCAAGTCCGCCGGCAAGAACCTGCGCATCATCGGCGGTTCGGCGTCCGGCGGCGTGAAGCTGGTCGTCAACCCGGACAAGATCAAGTCCCTGAAGGACGTCAAGGGCAAGCGGATCGCGACCCCGCAGCTCGGCAACACGCAGGACGTGGCGTTCCTCAACTGGGCCGCCGAGCAGGGCTGGAAGGTCGACCCGCAGAGCGGCAAGGGTGACGTCACGGTCGTCCGCAGCGACAACAAGGTCACCCCGGACGCCTACAAGTCCGGATCCGTCGACGGTGCCTGGGTGCCGGAGCCGACCGCGTCGAAGCTGGTCGCCGAGGGCGGCAAGGTGCTGCTCGACGAGGCGTCGCTGTGGCCCGACAAGAAGTTCGTGATCACGAACATCATCGTGCGCCAGGACTTCCTCAAGGAGCACCCGAAGGTCGTCGAGGCCGTGCTGAAGGGCTCGGTCGACACCAACAAGTGGATCAACGCCAACCCGGACGCGGCGAAGGCGGCGGCGAACAAGCAGCTGGAGGCCGACTCCGGCAAGGCGCTGCCGGCCGATGTGCTGGACCCGGCGTGGAAGTCCATCCAGTTCACCGACGACCCGCTGGCCTCCACCCTCAACACCGAGGCCCAGCACGCCGTGAAGGCGGGGCTGCTGCAGAAGCCGAACCTGAACGGCATCTACGACCTCGCGCCGCTGAACAAGGTCCTCAAGGCCGAGGGCGCGCCCACGGTCGACGACGCCGGTCTCGGCGCCAAGTAGCCCGCATCCCGAAGAGTTCCCAGGAGGTGACGACCATGGCCACCACCCTCGCCAAGGCCGCCGACGGCACTGAGTCGGCCACGCACGCCGCCCGGATCGAACACGTCTCGAAGTCGTTCGCGGGCCCCGCCGGGCAGCAGCTCGTCCTGGACGACATCACCCTCGATGTCGCGCCCGGCGAGTTCGTCACCCTCCTGGGGGCCTCGGGCTGCGGCAAGTCCACGCTGCTCAACCTGGTGGCGGGCCTTGACCGGCCCAGCGCCGGCGAGATCACCACGGACGGCCGCCCGGCGCTGATGTTCCAGGAGCACGCGCTGTTCCCGTGGCTGACCGCGGGCAAGAACATCGAACTCGCCCTGAAACTGCGGGGCATCGCGAAGGCCGAGCGCCGCGAGCGGGCCGAGGAACTGCTCGAACTGGTCCGGCTGAAGGGCGCGTACGGCAAGCGGGTGCACGAGCTGTCGGGCGGTATGCGCCAGCGGGTCGCGCTGGCACGCGCGCTCGCCCAGGAGAGCAAGCTGCTGCTGATGGACGAGCCGTTCGCGGCGCTGGACGCGATCACGCGGGACGTGCTGCACGACGAGCTGACCCGCATCTGGCGCGAGACACAGCTGTCCGTCCTGTTCGTCACGCACAACGTGCGCGAGGCGGTCCGGCTCGCGCAGCGCGTGGTGCTGCTGTCCTCCCGTCCGGGCAAGATCGCCCGTGAGTGGACGGTGGACATCCCGCACCCGCGCCGCATCGAGGACACCCAGGTGGCGGAGCTGTCCGTCGAGATCACCGAAGAACTGCGTGGGGAGATCCGCCGTCATGGCCAGCACTGAATCGACGACCGTCGCCAAGGACGGCAGCGATCTCGCCGGTCTGGAGGCGGGCCTCGACGCGCTGGAGTCGAGGCAGACGCACCGCACTCCGTTCCGGCAGACCTTCGTCCAGAAGATCCTTCCGCCCGTCCTCGCCGTCGCGCTGGTGCTGGCGGTCTGGCAGGCCCTCGTCTCGTTCAAGGTCGTCGACGACCCGACCAAGCTGCCCGCGCCGTCCGCCGTGTGGGACGTCGTCCACACGGCTTGGCTCGAGGGCGAACTGCTCGGCTACATCTGGACCAGCGTCTCGCGCGGTCTGCTCGGCTTCTGCTTCGCCCTGCTGATCGGCACGCCGCTGGGCCTGCTGGTGGCCCGGGTGAAGTTCGTCCGCGCGGCCCTCGGCCCGATCCTGTCGGGCCTGCAGTCCCTGCCGTCGGTCGCCTGGGTTCCGCCGGCGGTGATCTGGCTGGGCCTGAACAACTCGATGATGTACGCGGTGATCCTGCTCGGCGCGGTCCCGTCGATCGCCAACGGTCTCGTCTCCGGCGTCGACCAGGTGCCCCCGCTGTTCCTGCGCGCGGGCCGCACGCTCGGCGCCACGGGCCTGAAGGGCACCTGGCACATCGTCCTGCCGGCCGCGCTGCCCGGCTATGTGGCCGGTCTGAAGCAGGGCTGGGCGTTCTCCTGGCGCTCCCTGATGGCCGCGGAGATCATCGCGTCCTTCCCCGACCTCGGCGTGGGCCTCGGCCAGCTGCTGGAGAACGGCCGCAACGCCAGCGACATGGCCATGGTGTTCGAGGCCATCCTGCTCATCCTGATCGTCGGCATCGCCATCGACCTGCTCATCTTCAGCCCGCTGGAGCGGTGGGTGCTGCGCAACCGCGGCCTGCTGGTGAAGAACTGAAGTCCCATGAACAACAAGCCTGTTCTCCTCGTCATCGCCCACGGCAGCCGCGACCCGCGGCACGCCGCGACCGTGCACGCCCTGGTACGCCGGGTACGCGCCCTGCGTCCCGACGTACGCGTGGAGACAGGCTTCCTGGACTTCAACGTCCCCTCGGTGCAGGGGGTACTGGAGTCCCTGGCGGTCCAGGGCGTCCGTGACGTCGTGGCCCTCCCCCTCCTGCTGACCCGGGCGTTCCACGCGAAAGCGGACATCCCAGCAGTCCTCGCGGACGCGCCCCCGCAGCTCCGCATCCACCAGGCGGAGGTCCTGGGCCCGTCCCCGCTGCTGCTGGCGACCCTGGAACGGCGCCTGTACGAGGCGGGCCTGTCGCCCGCCGACAAGTCCTCGACCGGGGTCGTCCTGGCCTCGGCGGGGTCCACCGACCCGGAGGCGATCGCAGTGATCGCAGAAATCGCGCGGGAGTGGCGGCACACCGGCTGGTGCGCCGTGCGGCCTGCGTTCGCCTCCGCCGGCTCTCCCGCGGGGTTCCCCCGCACCGAGGACGCCGTCCGCGAACTCCGCGCCCTCGGCTGCTCCCGGGTGGCCGTCGCCCCCTACGTCCTCGCCCCCGGCCGCCTCCCGGACCGCATCGCCCGGGGCGCGGCGGAGGCGGACGTCCTGGCCGACGTACTGGGACCGGCGCCGGAGGTGGCGAGGGTGGTGCTGGAGCGCTACGAGGCGGCGCGGGCTCCGATGCCGGCGGCCGTGAGCGCCTGACGGCACGAAGCCGTCACCGGGGTGGCAGCAGGGTGCCCAGCGGGCCCAGGTCCAGGTTGAGGTCCTCCGGGCGAAGGTCGTAGCGCGCGCAGAGTTCCCGCATGCGGTCGTCGAGGAGCATCAGGGTCAGGCCGACGCGTTCCTCCTGTTCCTCGGTCAGGTCTCCGACGTCGACGCGGTGCAGGGCCTGGCGTTCCATGAGCTGGCGGAGGAGTTCGACGACCGTCAGGACCAGTTTGACCAGGTCGCGTTCGACCGTGTCCGGGTCGGCGGTCAGACGGCGGGGGGCCGGGGACATGGAGCCTCACTGATCTGGGAGAGTGCCGACGCGGCCACGGGGGCGATGACCGCGCGCAGGTCGATGCGGACCAGGTCGACGTCCGCGATGGACAGGACGAGGTCGCCGGTGACGACGACACCGCCCTGGAGGAGCCGGTCGAGGAGGTCGATGAGGGCGACCGGGCGGTCGGCGTAGGGGGTGACGGTCACGCGGCGGGCTCCGGCTCCGGCTGGAGGGCGAAGGAGTAGGGGGCCCAGGGGCCGGTGACCTCCACGCGGAGGCCGGGGACGCCTTCGGCGGCCGCGAGTACGCCGGTGCGGAAGGCGTCGACGCGGTCGGCGCGGACGAGGTAGGCGTCGTTGCCGACGTTGGTGCCCGGGCCGGGGCCGGCGAGACTGCCGCGTTGCGGACTGTGTGCCACACGGTCGTCGGCGAGGGCGCGGGCCGTCTCGGTGAGGTGCGCGGCGGCCTGGGCGACCGTGCGCCAGGCCTCCTCGTTCCTGCGTTGCCTGCGGCGGCGGATCGACAGGTAGGCGCGGCCGGCACCGAGGCCGGTGGGCTGCTCCTGTCCGGCGCCGGTGTCCGCTTCGGGCGGGGTGATGTCGGGCGTGGCGTAGATCTTGACGCCGAGTTCCAGGTGGCCCGTGAGGCGGTGCAGCAGGGACAGGAAGTAGTCGCGTCTGATGTCGAGGGCCTGCCGGGCGCTGTCCTCGTCGTGGTAGACGGTGGCCAGGCGCAGGGGCAGTACGGCGGCGCCGCAGCCGACGAGTGCGGCCACCACGGCGTGGTGGGAACGGACCGTGGACTCCAGCCAGTCCAGGTCGTCGAGGTGGGCCTTGAGGGGCGTCTCGTCGTAGTCGGCGGCCGGGACGTGCCCGACGGCGAAGGCGAGGGGGTGCGTGCCGGCCGCCGGGTCGACCAGGTGGATCGGTTCTCCGGCGACTCCGCGCAGGTGCGTCACCGCCGCGGTGGCCTCGGGGGTGCGGCGCAGGACGGCGTAGGTGTACACGAGGTTCGGGTCGGTCATGGCTCCGGGCTCCTCTCGGCCGCTTTGAGTGCGGCGATCTCGGCACGCAGTCGTTCGTTCTCGTCGGCGAGGGACCGCTCGGGGCGGGCGGCCCTGGAGGAGAGGGAGGGGTCGTGTTCCCACCAGTCGATGCCCATCTCCTTCGCCTTGTCGACGGAGGCGACGAGCAGGCGCAGCTTGATGGTGAGCAGTTCGATGTCGAGCAGGTTGATCCGGATGTCGCCGGCGATGACCACGCCCTTGTCGAGGACCCGTTCGAGGATGTCGGCGAGGTTGGCGGTCTGGGCGCCGGGCCCCTGGTCGTAGGGGGAGGGAAAGCGGGACGGTCCGGCGCGTCCGCCTGCTGCCGGGTGGGTCATGGTCGGGGGCCTCGTCTCCGGGCGTTGATCTCGTCGAGCCGGTCCAGCAGTTCGTCCTCGCGGCGGTCGTACTCGGCCTCGTCGATCCGTCCCTCCAGCAGGGCGCGTTCCAGGTCGACGAGGGCCTGCCGGACGGGGGCGGGGTCGTAGTACTGCGCCTCGGCGGCGGCCTGGAGCTGCTCGGCGGCCCAGAGGGTGGTGCGCAGGGGCGCGAGCGGGAGGGTGAGGATGCCGGTGAGCAGGCCCATGGGTCAGGCGGCGAAGCTGTAGGGGGGCAGCGGACCGCGCAGGCGGAAGTCGTAGGCGTCGCCGTAGTCGTGGGCCAGGCCCCGGCCGGCCGCGGTGAACTCGTCGGCGCGAGCGCGTTCGACGAGGAAGGAGACGTTGAGGAAGTCGTCCTTGGACGGGTCGGCCACGACGCTGGCCCGGGCCAGCCCGGACAGTCGCCCGACGATCTCTTCGGCCTGCCGCCGCTGCCGGGCCTCGACCTGCCGGGCCACGAGTTCACCGAGGGCGAGGCGGTCCTCGTAGGCGCCGCTGCCGTCGCGGGTGTGCCGGTTGAGCCGGCGGGCCTCCTCGGACTCGTCGAGCACCTCGCGCAGCAGGTCGTCCTGGGAGCGGGCGGCCTTGAGGTTGAACTCGGCGGTGCCGTGCAGTTCGCCGAGCCTTCGGGCGTACTCCTCGCCCTTGTGCTCCAGGGCGGTCCTGACGGCGGTGTCGTCGGGGGCGAGCAGACCGAACCGCATGGGGAGGACCGATCCGTCGGCCATCAGGCGTTCTTGCAGTTCCTGGTGGGCGGCGAGGTCACGGCGTTTGGGCCGCAGGCCGGGGGGCGCGGCGCTGACCACGGCGGCGAGCGGCCCGTGGACGAGCACCCGCGGGGGCTCCTCGGTCCCGCCGACGGTACGCAGGCCGTCGAGCCGAAGGGGGTGGTCGGAGCGGGTGACGGCGTAGACGTAGACGCCGCTCACCGCTCCTCCTCGCGGCGGTCCTTGTCGTCGCGGTCGAAGATGTCCCCGATCGCGTCGATGGCCCCGCCGATCGCGCCGCTGGTCTTGCCCCGGGCGCCGCTCTCGACGAGGTTGCCGACGATGTCGGTGAGTTTGTCGGGGGCCTTGCGGCCGGCCTCCAGGTCGAGGCGGTTGCAGGCCTCGGCGAAGCGGAGGTAGGTGTCGACGCTGGCGATGACGATCCGTATGTCGATCTTCAGGATCTCGATGCCGACCAGTGAGACCCGGACGAACACGTCGATGACGAGTCCGCGGTCCAGGATCAGTTCGAGGATGTCGAAGAGTCCGGCCGAACCCGAACCGCTGGAGGTGGCGGCGGGTTGCATCCCGCCGGACTGCGTCATGACGGTCACGTGGGCGATTCCTCTCGCGAGAGTCCGTTCTCGTGCCGCCCGTAGGTACGGGGGTGGTGGCGGGCGTGTTCACGTGAACACCAAAAGACTTGCCGCGAGAGGAAGTTGAGAGGCGACGGGCCGGTCCTAGCGCTGCCGGTCGAGCTGGCCGCGGGCGTAACGGCGCACCCGCTCGTAGCCGAGCAGCAGGCCCTGCGGGTCGAGGGTGACCCGGTAGGTCGCCATGATGGTCATGGTGTCGGGAACCCGCTCCAGCTCCACGACCTCCACGTCCGCGCTCCAGCCGTCCGGGGTCGGGCGGACCGCGGTGACGGAGTCGGGCGTCGTGCCGAGCAGCTCGGCGAGCTGGGCCGCCGCGCCGCGCATGGCCTGGACGGCCGTCGTACGACCGGAGGGAGTCGTCTGATCATGGGTGCTCGTCATGGCCCTACGGTGCCAAGGCCGCGCGGCGCGTGGGGGCGATTCGGCCAAACGTCCGAGGCCGTTGACCTTGCCCCTGGGGCAGGGCCGAGGGTCCCGGCATGGACGAATACCACCTGAGGCAGACGCCGTACAGCGACCCCGGCGACCTGGACGCCGGCGGACTGCCCCGCGATCCGCGCCGGCTCGCCGCATCGGTGCGGGACCTGCTCATCCATCGTGGCGAGGGCCGGCTCTTCGGATACGAGGTCCCCGAGAAGCGGCTGCACCACGACGCCGAGTCCCGCTACGTCACCAAGATCCTGCGGATCCTGGCGGAACGCGGGGACACCCCGCTCACCGAACGGCGCTCGCCCGACGGACGGTTCGTGGGCACGTGCCGGGACTTCTCGCTCCTGCTGTGCTCCCTGCTGCGCGCGACGGGGACGCCCGCGCGGCTGCGCTGCGGGTTCGCCACCTACTTCGTCGACGACTGGTACGAGGACCACTGGGTCACCGAGTACCGCGCGCCGGACGGCCGGTGGCGGCTTGCCGACGCGCAGGTTCACCACGAGTACGACGTGCCGTTCGATCCGATGGACGTGCCGCGGGACCGCTTCCTCGTGGCCGGGGACGTATGGCGGGCCTGCCGTGAAGGGCGGGTGGACCCGCAGACGTGCGGGTTCAGCCCCGTCGAGGGGCTCCGGGGCCTGTGGTTCGTACGCGGCAACGTGCTGCGCGACCTGGCCGCGCTGAACGGCGTCGAGCTGCTCCCCTGGGACGGCTGGGAACCGCATCTCCTCGCCCATGCGCCCCTCACCGAGGACGACCTCGCCGCAGCCGACGCGGTCGCCGCGGCCCGCTCCGAGGACGACTGGCGCCGGCTCTACGCGGACCCGCGGATGACCGTGCCGGCCGAGATCACGTCGCACGCGCCCTACCTCGGCGACCGCCAGGTCACGTTGCCCCCTCGCTGAACGGTGTCGCCTGGTGGAAGTAGAGCAGCCACCCGTTGTCCGTCCGCCGCCACAGCGAGCTGCGGTGCGCGGAGCTGCCGTCGTACTCCGTGTCGTAGACGAGGTGGACCAGGTCGGGGGCCAGCTGTACGCCCCGCATCCCGGAGGCGACGACGGGCCGGGAGTCCGAGTCGGTGGTCTCGGCCAGGGAGGCGATGATCGCGGCCCGGTCCCAGTGCCGCCCGGAGGCGCCGAACTCGTGGAAGTCGGGGTGCAGCAGCGCCCCGACCCGCTCGGGCGAGCGGCGGACCTCCGGGGTGAGCAGGGCCAGTTCGCCCTCGACGGCGGCCTTGACGTCCGGGGTGTGTTCAGGCATCGGTCATCTCCACCAGCTTCACGACGGTGTTCCAGTTGCGGGTCGTGGCGATCACGCCCTTGTTGATCCGCGGCTTGGACAGGTGTTCGGCCAGCTTGGAGCGGCCGAGGCCGTTCGGGGCGTACAGGTACAGGGCGCGGTCGCCCAGGCGGAACTCCTCGGGGAGGTAGGCGGCCTGGTCGATCTCCGCGAAGCGGTCGGGGGCCACGGGCGTGGAGAAGTAGGTGACGTGGAGCTGCTTGGCCTCCAGCTCGGCGGCCGGGAAGGGGCACGCGTCGGCGATCGCCTTCAGATAGGCGTGGTCGCGCACGATCACATCGACGCCGAAGCCGAAGTGCTTCTCGATGGCCCGCGTGATCTCGGCCGCCAGCGACCGCTCGTCACCGTGACCGGAAGTGAACACCGCCTGGCCGCTCTGCAGATACGTGCGCACGCCCTCGTGGCCGAGGCCTTCCAGGAGCGTGCGCAGGTCCGCCATCGGGACCCTTCGGCTGCCGCCCACGTTGATGCCGCGCAGCAGTGCCGCGTACGTCGTCGTCATCCGCACACCTTAGGACGGCCGTCGTGCCCCGTGGGGGTGGGCACGAGGGCCGTCGGCGGGCGGCTGCCCGGCCCCGTAAATTACTCATCGGTCACCGCGGGGCACAACCATCTGCTCAGGATCCACACAGTGTGTGTAAGGGGCCACGGTCCCTCGCGGTCCTCCCCAGTGGGGAGAAAGCCAGGTCCATGGGGATGAGTTCCGGCCCCGCCACCTCACCGGGCAGCACGACGAGATGGTTTTATCCGGCCCATACCTTCGAGACGGAAGGGGGCGGCAGGGGGCCGCCACCGCTGCACGAGGGGGCGAGCCCGTCATGGGGAACGGAGAAGCGCGGGTGCGGGGCTTTGCGGCCCGGGCCGGCGGCTGGAGCGCCCGGCACCGATGGGCCGCCGTCGGCATCTGGGTGCTGTTCGTCGTCCTGGCGATGGGGCTCGGTTCGGCGGCGGGCCGGGTCGACGTCAAGGACAGCGACCAGCTGAAGGGGGAGACGCACACCGCCGCGCGGATCATCGAGGACGCCGGGATCGACGAGCCGGCCGGTGAGAGTGTCCTGATCCAGGCCAGGGGTGGTGGTCTCAAGGCCACGGACGCCGAGTTCAGGAGCGCCGTGACCGCCGTGGTCGAGGCCGTCGAGGGGACCGGCGAGGTCACCGACGTGACCTCGCCGTACGACACGAAGACGATCTCGAAGGACGGGCGCAGCGCGCTCGTGCAGTTCGACATGCGCGGCGCGGCGGACACCGCCGGCGAGCGGGTCGAGCCGGTGCTGAAGGCCGTCGAGGGCGTCCAGAAGGACCACGCGTCGCTGCGGATCGAGGAGATCGGCGGCGCCAGCATGATGAAGACGTTCGACGACGCGTTCGGGGACGACTTCAAGAAGGCCGAGTACTCCGCGGTGCCGGTGGCCCTCGGCATTCTGCTCATCGCCTTCGGCGCGCTGGTGGCGGCGCTGCTGCCGGTGGCGCTGGCGGTCACCGCGATCATGGCGACGATGGGCCTGATGGGAATCGTCAGCCACCTCCAGCCGATGAGCGACACCGCCAACTCCGTGATGCTGCTGGTCGGCATGGCGGTCGGCGTCGACTACTGCCTGTTCTATCTGCGCCGGGAGCGCGAGGAGCGCGAGGCCGGCCATGACGCGCGAACGGCCCTCAGGATCGCCGCCGCGACCAGTGGCCGCGCGATCGTCGTCTCCGGTGTCACGGTCTGCGTGGCCATGGCGGGCATGCTGTTCACCGGGCTCGCCGAGTTCGAGGCGATGGGCCTGGCCTCCCTGATGGTGGTGGCCGTGGCCATGGTGGGCTCCGTGACGGTGCTGCCCGCGCTGCTGTCGCTGCTGGGCGAGCGCGTGGAGAAGGGCCGCATTCCCTTCCTGCGCCGGCGCAAGCCGGGCGGCAGCCAGGACAGCCGGTTCTGGACGGCCGTACTGCGGCGCGTCCTCGCCCGGCCCGTGATCGCCGTGGCGGTGGCGGCCGGTGCGCTGCTGGCCATCGCCGCTCCCGCGCTCGGCATGAAGACCCAGCAGCTCACGCTGGACCAGGAGTTCGGCGACTCGCTGCCGATCGTGCAGACGTACAACCGGCTCAACGATGCCTTCCCGGGCGGTTCGGAGCCGGCCGAGGTGGTCGTCAGGGCGGACGACATCAACGCGCCGGAGGTGAAGTCCGCACTCGCCGACTTCCGTGACCGGGCGATCAGTTCGGGCGCCTCGCGCGGCCCGGTGGAGATCAAGCTGCACGACACGCGGAACGTCGCGTTCGTCTACGTCCCGCTGGTCGGCGGCTCCGACCTGGACCGGGCGGGCGCGAGCCTGGACAAGCTGCGTGACGAGGTGCGTCCGGCCACGCTCGGCAGGGTCGAGGGGGTCGAGGCGCCGATCACCGGGCAGGTCGCGGGGTCGAAGGACTTCAACGACCAGCTGGCCGGAGCCGTCGTGCCGGTCTTCGCGTTCGTCGTGGTCTTCGCCTTCCTGCTGATGCTGCTGTCGTTCCGCTCGCTGACGATCGCGCTCACGTCGATCGTGCTGAACCTGCTGTCGGTGGGCGCGGCGTACGGCGTCCTCGTCGCGATCTTCCAGCACGGCTGGGGCGCGTCCCTGGTGGGCGCGGAGGGCGTCGGCGCCATCATCACCTGGCTGCCGCTCTTCCTGTTCGTGATCCTGTTCGGCCTGTCGATGGACTACCACGTGTTCGTGGTCTCCCGGATACGGGAGGCGCGGCTGCGGGGTCTGGCGACGAAGGACGCGATCCGGCACGGCGTGGTCACCACGGCCGGGGTCGTCACCAGTGCCGCGGTCATCATGGTCGCCGTGTTCGCGATCTTCGGGACGCTGTCCATGCAGTCCATGAAGCAGATGGGCGTCGGCCTCGCGGCCGCGGTGCTCATCGACGCGACGATCATCCGGGGTGTGCTGCTGCCGGCGGTGATGGCGCTGCTCGGGGAGCGCAACTGGTATCTGCCGCAGTGGCTGCACCGGCTGCCGGACCTCACGCACGACGAGGCGCCGCGGGCGGTCGTCGCCGGACCGGTGGCGCGGGACGACGAGGGCGAGCCCCTCAAGGTCTGATCCCCGCCGCCGCTCGAAGGGCCTGTTGGTTGCCTGGGCAACCAACAGGCCCTCTCAGTTCGTGAGTCGGCGCACGTGCAGCACGCTCGCGTCGCAGCGGACGATCTCCAGCTCCCGGTCCGGACGGGCACCGCCGAAGGTGAGCGCGATATGACGGTCCGCCACGAGCCGCCAGCGGCCGGGCACGGCCGCGGGAGCGTCACCGCGTCCCAGCGGGTGGTCGACGAAGGTGCCGTCGGGCGCGAACTCCATGCCGCGGCGCCCGCGCGCGGGCGGGAAGGGGTAGTCGTCGGGCCGGTACACCCGCACGTCCTCGTGGTCCTCCTCGTAGGAATGGATCCAGGAACGGAACAGGTCCGACGAGGGCTCTCGCATGACCCGGCCACCTCACTCGCCCAAAGCCGTTCACATTGCCGGTCTTATACCTGAGTGACTAGGATTGTCATTGTATGGGTTTGGAGGGAACGGGCAACCGACCGCTCCGCCCGGCGTCGCCCGGCCCTCGCGGCGCGTGTCAGACGCGCACTTCCGCAGCCGCGTGCGCGGCACACCCTCAGCTTCCCGAGGGGCAGTCATGTCCGACGCCCAGTCCTATCTCCGCGTCACCTCCGCCGACTACAGCCACTGGTGCGGTGCCATGGAGGTGCACCGCAGACTCCTCGACCTGAACCCGGAGTACGCCGAGAACCGGGCCCTGATCGAGAACACCGCGTTCACCTACGAGCAGCTGGAACAAGTCACCGGCCGGCAGAGCCTCGTCGACATCCCCGTCGTCGTGCACGTCGTGCACAGCACGCCCGAGCAGAACGTGAGCGACGCCCAGATCCAGAGTCAGATCGAGGTGCTCAACCAGGACTTCCGGGCCGGCAACCCGGATGTCAACAAGGTTCCGGCGGCCTGGCAGGACCTCGTGGCCGATGTGCGCCTGCAGTTCCACCTCGCCCGGACCGACCCGCTGGGCCGCCCCACCAACGGCATCACCCGCACCCCGTCCTCGACCCGGGACTGGGGCACGGACGACCTGGTCAAGTTCAGTCTGAGCGGGGGGCGGGACGCCTGGCCCGCGGACATCTACCTGAACCTCTGGGTCAGCCCGCTGCGCCGCGGACTGCTGGGCTATGCCCAGTTCCCGGGCGGCGCCGCCTCCACGGACGGGGTGGTCGTCACCACCTCCGCCTTCGGGACCACCGGCACCGCCAAGGCGCCGTTCGACGGCGGCCGTACGGCCGTGCACGAGATCGGGCACTGGCTGAACCTGCGGCACATCTGGGGCGACGACGACGAGGGGTGCAGCGGCGGCGACTTCGTGTCGGACACCCCCAACCAGGCGGGGCCGAACCTCGGTTCACCCGACTTCCCCCATGTGACGTGCGGCAACGGGCCGAACGGCGACATGTTCATGAACTACATGGACTACACCGACGACGCCGCGATGTTCATGTTCACCAAGGGGCAGGCGGCGCGCATGGACGCCACGCTGGACCAGGCCCGGCAGACCCTCACCCGCCAGGCCGTCGCGGTGTGACGGCCCCGGCACTTGCATGAAACCGACTAGCCCTGACGAGCGGGCAGTTCGGCCTCGATGAGGTCGGCCGCGCGGGATGTGCCGCCCTCCTGGGCCAGCTCGGCCTGGAGATCCTTCAGGCGGCGGGCGACCTCCGGGTCGCCGAGCAGGGCGAGGGCCGTCTCGCGCAGGGGGCCGGCGGTCGCCTCCTCGGTGGGGACGCACTTGGCGACGCCGAGGCCCTGGAGGACCTCCGCGTTGCCGAACTGGTCAGCCGCCTGCGGTACGGCGATCATCGGCGTGGCGGTGGCGAGGCCCTCCTGGCTGCCGCCCGCGCCGGCGTGCGTCACGAACAGGTCGGCCTGCCTCAGGATCGCCGGCTGCGGAACCCAGGAGTGCACCTCGACGTTGGCGGGGACGTCCCCCAGTTCGGCCGGGTCGACGTGCTTGCCGATCGACAGCACCAGATGCCAGCCGGGCAGGTCGCCGAACGCCTTGACGCACTCCCGGTAGAAGCCGGGCTGCTTGGTGAAGGCGGACCCGAGGGAGACGAGGACGACCTTCTCGGCAGCGGCCGGCCGCTGCCAGTCGCCCTCGGTGGTGCGCCGGCCCTGGCATGCTCCGACAAAGGTGTACACGCTCTGGTCAACACGGTCCGCGCTCCACTGGAACGCCTTGGGAATCAGGACGAGCGAGCGGTCGGGCCGGCCCACGAACGGGTCGGGGTGCCGGGTGATCCCGTTCTCCTCCAGCCAGGCGCTGAACCGGGCGTAGTAGGCGCGCCCGCGCTCGGTCTTCCTCGGCTCCGCCCACATCGGCTCGGCGACCTCCTCCTCGTACCCCTCCCAGGCGACCATGGCCGGTGACAGGGAGATCGCGGGAACGCCCCAGCGGTGGGCGAGGACGCGGGCCGGATAGGCGGCGATGTCGTGCAGCACGAGGTCCGGCTCGTCGCCCTCGTAGGCCTCGATCAGCTGCGGGAGGGCATGGATCGCGTCGTCGAGGAACGGCTCCATGATCTCCAGCAGCTCGCTCCCCCAGGCGTCCGGGTCGTCGTCGGGCGAGGGCAGCGTGGAGTTCCAGGGCTTCACCTCGGCACCGGTCTGCGCGATCTTCTCCGCGAAGACCGGCGGGATCGCGTAGGTCACCCGGTGGCCGCGCGCCACGAGCTCGCGGATCACCTCGAGGCTCGGGTTCACGTGGCCATGGGCGGCGATGGAGAACATGGCGATGTGCGCGCGGTTGGTCATGGAACCGACCGTACGCGAGACGAGACGTCTCGTGCAACTTTTTCAGACGGCCGGTGCCGTTCACGCCGGTGCCGCTCACGTGGTGGGGCAGCGCGCCGCCGTGCCCTCGACGCGGCGGCCGTCCCGGCCCTCGACCGTGACCGTCACCGGGTCGTCCCCGGGGCTGGAGACACGCGCTGCGACGGCGGCGGTGCAGATCAGCTGGGTCAGCGCGAGATCGGGCAGTTCACCGGTGGAGGGCAGGGACAGTTCGATGGACACGCGATCGCCCCGGGTGGTGACCTTCGCGAAGTCCGTGGCTTCGGCCGCTTGCGGGACCTGTGTGCCAGGCTCCCGCGACGCCTCCGTCGCCGGTGGCCGGTCAGGCTCGGCCGGGACCGCCGTCGGCAGGTCGGTCCCGGTCACCGGCAGCGACGACTGCAGCCCAGAGGCCTGTTCCTCCGCCGTGGGCCCTTGCAGCAGCACCTCCACGGCCGAGGCGGCGCCGATCGGGGTGACGCCCCGGCGCGGGACGGGCACGGGCTTGCCGTCCGCCACGAAGTAGACCCGTACCGTCGGCACGACCCCGCCGGCGGGACCGCCCGCCTCCACCACGCCGGTGGCCGGGATGCCGCAGGAGGCGAGCCCGCACAGCGCCGGCACGGCCAGCAGGGCGGCTCGGCGCCGGGCGGTCACAGGTGCTCCCCGTGGGCCGGTTCGTCCCGGCGCAGCGGGAGTTCGACGGTGAACACCGCGCCGCCCTCCGGACGGTTGGCCGCCCGGACGCTGCCGCCGTGCACCCGGACGTTCTCGGCGGTGATGGCGAGACCCAGACCACTGCCCTCGGTTCGGATGCGGGCGGTGTCCGACTTGTAGAAGCGCTCGAAGACATGCGGCAGGACGTCCTCGGGGATTCCGGGGCCGCTGTCCAGCACCTCGATGACCGCCGACCGCTCGCCGTGCGCGCGCAGACGCAGACGGACCGGCCGGGCGCCGTGCCGGAGCGCGTTGCCGACCAGGTTCGCCACCACGACGTCCAGCCGGCGCGGGTCGACCCGGCCGCGTACGGCGTCCGGCGGCGGCAGGTCCGTGTCCACCAGGTCCGCCCAGGCACGGTCGGCGAGGGTGCGGCGCAGCGACTCGGCGAGGTCGATCTCGTCCAGGTGCAGCACCGCGGCGCCCGCGTCGAAACGGGAGATCTCCATCAGGTCGTCCACGAGACGGGCCAGTTTCACGGTCTCCTCGCTGATCAGCCGGACCGCGGTGGCGGTGTCCGGGTCGAGACGGGCTGCGTCCTCGTCGAGGACGTCGGTCACCGCCGCCATGGCGGCCAGCGGGGTGCGCAGTTCGTGCGAGACGTCCGCGGCGAACCGGCGGGCCCGGGCCTCCATGCCGCGCAGTTCGGCCACCGACTCCTCCAGGGCGGCGGCCGTCTCGTTGAACGTGTGGGACAGATCGGCGAGTTCGTCGGAGCCGTTGACGGCGAGCCGGGTGTCCAGCCGCCCTTCGGCGATGCTGCGGGTGGCGCGGCGCAGTGCGCGCACCGGCCGCAGCACCCCGCGCGCGGCGAGCAGCGCGAGCAGGACGGCGACGCCCAGCGCGGGCACGGTGGCCCGTTCCACGGCGGTGACCAGGGCGTCCACGTACCGCTGTTCGGTGGCCTGCGGCACCGTGAGGAAGACCTGGATCCCCGAGGCGATCCCGCGGTTCTCCTCGCCGGCGAACATGACCGACATACCGACGACCAGTGAGGTGTGGTCGCCGGTGTTCACGCGCTGGAAGACGGTGGCCGGGCTGGAGTCCACGGCCTCGCGCAAGTCGGGGGTCAGCTCGCCGAACGGGTCGCCGGGAAGGGACGTGGCACTCAGATCCTCGTAGACGGCCAGCACCCGCCAGTTCCCGGACGGCTCCGCGCGGGCCACATCACCGGCGAAGCGGCGCAGTTCGGCCGCGACCGGGGGGAAGGACAACTGCGGGGCGAGCCGGTCGACCTGGGTGCGCAGCAGCTTGATCACGGTGTCCTGGCTCTGCTGGAGCACACCCGTGCGCGCCTCCCGGAAGCTCAGGGCGCCGGTGGTCGCCGCGGTGAGCGCGGCGACGAGCGCGAACGCCACCACGAGGCGCGTACGCAGCCCGCGCAGACGGGGGAACAGGCCGCGCAGGCGAAAGAACAGCCCGCGCCGGCGGGGGCCCCGTGCGTTCCTCGCGGAGGGGTTCCTCACGGGGACACGAACCGGTAGCCGAAGCCACGCACCGTCTGGATGTATCGCGGCTCCCGCGAGGGCTCGCCCATCTTGGCCCGCAGCCGTCTGACGCAGGCGTCCACCAGGCGCGCGTCGCCGTGGTAGCTGTGTTCCCAGACCGCTTCCAGGAGTTGCTGCCGGCTGAACACCTGGCCGGGTGCGGCGGACAGCGTCAGCAGCAGCCGCAGTTCGGACGGGGCGAGCGGGACCGGGGCGCCCTGCCAGGTGACCGCGTGCCCGGCGCGGTCGATGGCCAGCTCGCCGTAGGTGTCGATCTTCGGTATGCCACCGTCGGCCGCCGCCACCGCCGTCGCCCGGCGCAGGACGGCCCGGATGCGCGCCTCCAGAACCCGGGCCTGCACGGGCTTGACGACGTAGTCGTCGGCTCCGGCCTCCAGTCCCACGACGATGTCCACGTCGTCGCCGCGCGCGGTCGCCATGAGGATCGGCAGCGTCTGGTCCAGGGCACGCATGGCGCGGCACACATCCAGACCCGGCATGCCGGGCAGCATCAGGTCGAGCACCACGACGTCCGGCCGGAAGGACCGCAGCCGCTCCAGCCCCTCCTCTCCGGTCTCGGCGGCGGCGACGTCGTGCCCCTGGCGGCGCAGGGCGAGGGCGACTCCTTCACGTACGGCGCGGTCGTCTTCGATCAGCAGAACTCGTGGCATGGGCTCAGTATCCGCAGGCCCGCACGCGGACGGGCTCCTGTTACCGGATGATCACACAGGCATCCTGGCAGATCTTCGTAATCCTTCCGTTATCATTCGGGCCATGTTCGATCACATGACCCTCGCAATCTGAACGACCATGACCGCGCACTCCACACCTCCGTCCCGCAGCCGCCGCAGGGACGGCCGCCCCGCACACTCCGCCGGGCGGCGCGGCCGGAAGGGCCCGCTGTTAGCGGGCCTGTCCGCGCTGGCGCTGCTCGGGGTGGCGGGACTCGCCGCGGTGGAATGGACGTCGGCGAAGCGCGGAGGTGCGGCGGCCGAGGCCGGCTCCGGCCCGGCGACCGAGCCCGCGCCGGACTCCCACGCCACCACCGCCCCGGCCAGGCCCCTCACCCCGTCGGACCCGTCCTCCCCGACCGCCTCGCCCTCGCCCTCTGCCTCCGCCCGGCAGGAGATCCCGGCCACGGGCCCCGGCACCTTCACCGTCGCCCCCGGCTCGGGCCCCAAGGTGGGACAAGGCCGGACCCTGCGCTACCGGGTCGATGTCGAGGACGGCATCGACCTGTCCGCTCCGGACGTCGCCGAGCAGGTGGAGAACGTGCTGGCCGACCGGCGCGGCTGGACGGCGGACGGCCGCTCCGCGTTCCGGCGGGTGTCGAGCGGGCCCACCGACTTCGTCGTGAAGGTCGCCACCGCCGGGACCGTGGACAAGATCTGCGGCCAGTACGGCCTGGACACCGGCGGCGAGGTCAACTGCAACGTCGCCAAGAACGTCATGGTCAACCTCAAACGCTGGCTCCTGGCAACTCCCGTCTACGCCAAGGACGTCAAGGCCTACCGGGCCCTCATCATCAACCACGAGGTCGGCCACTTCCTCGGCCACGGCCACGTCGGCTGCCCCGGCCCCGGCAAGCCGGCCCCCGCAATGATGCAGCAGATCAAGGGCATGCGCGGCTGCGCGCCCAATGTCTGGCCGTACGACGAGGAGGGCCGTTACCTCACGGGTCCCGCCGTGCCTTGAACGGAACCGGACCGGCGACGCCGTCAGCGCTGATAGCGCGCCAGCACCAGGTTGCCGTCCTCCTCCAGCCGTTCGCGCAGTTCGCCCGGTCCGATGGCTCCGCTGTAGTACTCCTGGAGGGCCGGGGTCGCCACCTTGTCCTTCCACTCGGGGTAGCCCCGCACCGTCTGCGCGGGCGCCGGGCGCAGGTGCTCGGCGAGGGCGGTGCCGGTGGCCCAGCCGTGTTCGGCCGTGCGCAGGGCGGGGTCGGCCAGCGCCCGGGTACCGGTGGGCAGCATCCAGTCGCCGAGGGCGAGGCGGACCATGTTCGGCGGTCTGAGGAGGAAGTCGACGAAGGCGGCGGCCTCCTTCTTGTGCGGGCAGTCCTCGGCGACGGAGAGGGTCTGCGGGCTGACGCCCTGGGTGAGCCCTCCGGCACCGGCGGGGGCGGGCAGCACCTGCCAGTCGAAGCCCTTCGGCGCCTGCTGCACGATCTGCTGACGGTAGGAGAAGCCGAGCGGGACCATCGCGTATCTGCCGCCGAAGAACCCGGGCAGGGTGTCGGAACCGCCGCTGCCCAGGGTCGTGGGCGAGGCGCTGCGGTCGGTGCCGACCTGCTCGTGGATGGTGCGCGGCACCACCTGGTCGGCCGCCTGGAACCGGACCGTCACCTTGCCGTCCGCCCCGCGGTGGAAGAGCTGTCCGCCCGCCGACAGGGAGAGGTTGAGCGTGGCGGAGACGGGCTCCTTCAGGGGCCAGGCGATGCCGTACTTCCCCTGGCCGCTGAGGCGCTCGGTGACCCGGCGGAACTCGGCCCAGCTCCACGGCTTCTCCGGGGTCGGGATCCGCACCCCGGACTGCCGGAGCCACTTCGCGTTGGCGATCAGCACGCGTGGTTCCTGGAGGAACGGCACGCCGTAGACACCGTCCCCGAAGGTGGTCGTCGCCCAACTGCGCCGCGGGATGTCCGACTTCAGCCGTGCGGGCAGCAGGTCGGTGAGATCGGCCAGGTAGCCGCCGTAGGCGAAGTCCGCCAGGTCGTCGGAGGCGTCGTGGATGATGTCGGGTGCCTCGCCGCCCTCGAAGGCGGTGAGGAGCTGGTCGTGGACGCTGTCCCAGGTACCCTGGACGTACTCGACCCGGACGTCCGGGTGGGTGGCGTTCCACTCCTTCACCAGCGCCTTGTTGGCCTCGACGGACTCCTCCTGCCAGGCCAGGGACTGGAAGCGCAGGGTGATCCGGCCGTCGTCGCGGGTGCCGCCGGAGGAGCAGCCGGCCAGGAGCAGCAGGAGGACCAGGGCGAGTAGTCGTGCGCGCATCAGCTCTTCACCGCCCCGGTGAGCATGCCGCCCGTGATCCGCCGCTGGATGATCGCGAAGACGACCAGCGAGGGCAGGGTCGCGAGGAACGCGGCCGCCGCGAGCGGGCCGAGGTCGGCGACGCCCTCGGCCCCGATGAAGTGGGTGAGCACCACCGGCAGGGTCTGCTTCTCCGGCGTCTTGAGCAGCACCAGCGCGAAGAAGAACTCGTTCCACGCGGTGATGAACGCGAACAGGCCCGTCGCCACGATGCCCGGCGCGAGCAGCGGCGCCGTCACCGACACCAGCGTCCGCACCCGGCCGGCCCCGTCGACCGCGGCGGCCTCCTCCAGCTCGGGCGGCACGGCCCGCACATACCCGGCGAGCATCCACAGCGCGAAGGGCAGCGCCCACACCACGTACACCAGCACCAGCCCGGGCACGGAGTTGATCATTCGGAGGTTCTTCAGCACGAGGAACAGCGGGATGATCAGCAGCACGAACGGGAACGCCTGGCTGACCACCACCCAGCCCGTCACCGCCTTCGCCAGCCGGGTGCGCCGCCTGGCGACGACATAGGCCATCGGCGTCGCGATCAGCACGGCGATGACCGCCGCCGTGAGCGCGGCGACGAGGGAGTTGAAGGCGGCGTGCAGCAGCGGCTGTTCGTCGAAGGCCTGGCGGAAGTTGGCGAGGGTGGGGTCCTTCGGGATCCACGTCGGGTGCAGACTGCCCAGCTCGCGCGGCGGTTTGAACGCCGTGGAGACCAGCCAGAGGAACGGGAAGGCGAGGAAGACGAGATACGCGAGCAGCGCGGTGTACTGGCCGACGCGGGCCGGTGCGGAGGTCCTCACGCGTCGTCACCTCCCCTGAGGCGGCCGGCGAGGAACACGGCCAGGGCGACCGAGATCACCGCCACCATCACGCACCCCATCGCCGCCGCGTAGCCGAACTGCCCGTAGCGGAAGGCCTCTTCGTAGGCGAAGAGCATGGGCAGCCGGGTCCGGCCACCGGGGCCGCCGCTGGTCAGCACGTAGACCAGGGCGAAGGAGTTGAAGTTCCAGATCAGGTTGAGCGCGGTGATGGCGAGGGCGATGGGTCTGAGGGCGGGCCAGGTCACCGTGCGGAAACGGCGCCAGGCACCTGCCCCGTCGACCGCCGCCGCCTCGTGCAGTTCGCGCGGGGTGTTCTGCAGCCCGGCGAGCAGCGCCACCGTCGTCTGAGGCATGCCCGCCCAGACGCCCACGAGGATCACGGCGGGCAGCGCGGTCGCCAGCCCGCTCAGCCAGTCGCGGCCGCCGCCCAGGCCGACATCGCGCAGGGTCTCGTTGAGGATGCCCGCGTCCGGGTTGTAGACAAGCCGCCACATGATGCCGACGACGACCTCGGGCATGGCCCACGGGACGATGGCCAGGGCACGAGCCAGCCAGCGCAGCCGCAGCTCCTGGTTGAGCAGCAGGGCGAGGCCCAGCGCCAGCAGGAACTGCGGCACGGTCACCCCGACCGCCCACACCAGCCCGATCCGGAACGACTCCCAGAACAGCGTGTCGTGCAGCAGGTCCCGGAAGTTGAGGCCGCCGATCCACTGCGTGGGTTCGGTGCGGCCCGACTGGGCGTCGGTGAAGGCCAGCAGGATCCCGTACAGCAGCGGGCCGACGCTGAGGACGAGGATGGGGATCAGGGCGGGCAGCACCAGGAACCAGGCGCCGTGGTCCACGGCCCGGCGGGGCCGGGCCCGGCCCGGTGCCGGATCGGCCGGTCTCCGCACCTCGGTCACCGACGTCACGGCATCAGCCCCTTTGCACAGCTCGGACGGGCCAGGTCATGGTCGTGAAGGCGGCCTGCCCCGTCAAGGCACCGCGCACACGGTCCGACCTGTGCGAATGCGACACTGACGGACGGATGGCCAGAAGCCGACGGTGACACACGAGGACCGGGACCACGGAGGCGGACGATGGACGAGGCACGGGCGCGGGACGTACTGGCCGCGGCGGGCGCGGTGGGCGGCGCGGCCCGTGAGGCGCGGCTGCTGGCGCTGGGCGAGAACGCGGTGTTCGCCGCCGGTGACCTGGTCGTCAAGGTCGGCCGTGACGCCGAGCTCCTCGACCGGGCGCGCCGCGAACTGGACGTCGCGGTGTGGCTGGCCGAGGCGGGCGTGCCCGCGGTGCGCGCGGCCGAGCCGAAGGCGCTGCTGGTCGAGGGGCACCCGGTGACGGTGTGGCACCGGCTGCCCGATGCCGTACGGTCCGCCGAGCCGCGGGATCTGGCCGAACTGCTCCGGGTCGTGCACGCCACGCCTCTTCCTCCTTTCGAACTGCCGGCCCGCGATCTGCTGGGCGGGGTGGAACGCTGGCTGCGGCTCGCGGGCGACGCGGTCGACCCGGCGGACGCGGCGTATCTGCGCGAGCGGCGGGACGGTTTCGCCGCGGCGGCCGCCGCGCTGACGCCGCATCTGCCGCCCGGGCCGATCCACGGCGACGCACTGCCCCGCAATGTGCATGTCGGCCCCGACGGGCCGGTTCTGGTCGACCTGGAGACGGTCTCCGCCGATCTGCGCGAGCACGATCTGGTGGTGATGGCGCTGTCCCATGACCGGTACGGGCTCGCGGACGAGGCGTACGCGTCCTTCACCGGGACGTACGGGTGGGATGTCCGGGAGTGGGACGGGTGCTCGGTGTTGCGCGGCGCCCGGGAGACGGCCAGCTGTGCGTGGGTGGCTCAGCACGCACCGAGCAACCCTAGGGCGCTGGCCGAGTTCGAGCGGCGGGTGGCGTCGTTGCGGGAGGGCGACGAGACGGTGCGGTGGTATCCGTTCTGATGGCCCGGGGGCCCGCTCAGACCCGCTCGCCGGCCAACTCCCGCAGGGGCCATGCCCCGTCCACCACAGCGGTCGCGTCACCCTTGCGGCGCAGGAAACTCTGGAAGTCCGCCGCCCACTCCGCGTACCACTCGATCTGGCGGTGGTGCAGGTCCGCCGGGCCCAGGCTCGCGATCTTGGGGTGGCGGTCGGCTATCGCACCGGCCAGCCGGGCCGCCGCCAGGGCGTCGGCCGTGGCGTCGTGGGCGGAGTCGAGAACCACGCCGTACTCCGAGCAGACCGCTTGCAGGTTGCGTTTGCCGCGGCGGTAGCGGTCGACCCAGCGGTCGATGGTGTACGGGTCGATGACCGGGGCGGGGTCCACGCCGCCCAGGCGGTCGCGCAGGGACGGCAGTCCGTACCGCCGCAACTCGGCGGAGAGCAGGGTCAGGTCGAAGGCCGCGTTGTAGGCGACGACCGGCACGCCCGACTTCCAGTAGGAGGTGAGGACGTCGGCGAGGGCGTCCGCCACCTGGTCGGCCGGTCGGCCCTCGGCCGCCGCGCGTTCGTTGCTGATGCCGTGCACCGCCACCGCGTCCTCGGGGATCGGCACCCCCGGGTCGGCCAGCCACTCCCGGCGCCCCAGCGGCTCCCCGCCCCTGACCTCGATCACGGCCCCCGTGACGATGCGCGCCTCGCGCGGATCGGTGCCCGTCGTCTCCAGGTCGAAGCCGGTCAGCAGCTCCCGGTGCCAGCCCATGGGCGGTCCCCCTTCTTGTGGTGCGTCCCCCGGTGGTGTCCCCCAGTGGTCTCCACCTTCGCACGCACCACTGACAATCCGAGGAGCGCGGTCCGCGGGGCACCGTTCACGACACCGGCCGCGAATCCGCCCACATCACCTCGAACTCCTCGCGATACGTGGGAAAGAGACCGCTTTCGTCGATCTCGCCCGACTTGACCACCTTGCTGCCGTTGCGCAGCACGAACACCGGCGCCTCCATGCCGCGTGTCCGGCGCAGATAGTTCTGCACGACCGCGATGCCGTCCGCCCCGTCGCCGTCGACCAGATACGCCGTGAAACGGGGCGTCTCGTCGAAGACCTGGATCTCGAAGGCACCCGGGTCGCGCAGCCGGGCGCGCACCCGGCGCATGTGCAGGATGTTCATCTCGACGGCCCGGCTGAGCTCGCCGCGCTTGATGCCCAGTTCGCGCTCGCGCCGCTTGACCGCGCTGGAGGCCGGGTTGAGGAACAGCAGCCGCACCCGGCAGCCCGACTCGGCCAGCCGCACCAGCCGGCGGCCGGAGAAGTTCTGCACGAGCAGGTTGAGGCCTATGCCGATGGCGTCGAGGCGGCGGGCGCCGCCGAAGATGTCCTCGGCCGGGAACTGCCGCATCAGCCGCACCCGGTCCGGGTGGACGGCGACCACGTCCGCGTACCGGTCGCCGACCAGGTCCTCGACGGCGTCGACGGGCAGCCGGCGTGCCGACGGCACGTCACCGTCGGCGCCGAGCATCTCCAGCAGCCGGGCCGAGGCGCGCTCGGCCTGGTTCAGGACGGCCTCGGACAGGGCCCGGTTGCGGGAGACGACGTTCCGGGTGACCTCCAGCTCGTCCAGGGCGAGCTCGACGTCGCGGCGGTCGTCGAAGTAGGGCTCGAAGCAGGGCCAGTGCTGCACCATCAGCTCGCGCAGCTGCGGCAGGGTGAGGAAGGACAGGACGTTGTCGTCGGCCGGGTCGAGCAGATAGCCCTTGCGGCGGCTGACCTCGCGTACGGCGACGGCGCGCTGCACCCACTCCTGCCCGGCGGGTCCGGCGGCGGCCACCACCCAGTCGTCGCCGTGGACGGGTTCGTAGATGGGCCGCAGTACGGCGGCGACGACCGAGCGCAGCCGCTGTTCGACGAGGTTCAGCCAGATGTAGGCGCGGCCGGCCCGCTGGGCGCGGGTGCGTACCTCGCGCCAGGCGTCGGTGTCCCAGTCCAGTTCCGGGCCGATCGAGCCCGTCGCGTCCATCGGCCGCGCCAGGGACACGGCACCGGCCGGGACGTCTGTGGAGTTCCCCTCGTGACCCTCGTCACCAGGGGGCAGCTCCAGCCCTCCCGAGCCCACCCGCGCACCGCCTTCCGCTCCCCCGAGCCTCCCGAGGGGCCTGGCCCCACCCAACGATCAAGGAAGGGTACTCCGGGAGCGGTCGGCGGTGCAGCCGGATGGGCAGGGTCATTCTCAACTGCGCGGCCGCCAGTGCCCGTTCTGCCAGCCGAGCTCGGCCGGAGTGAGCGGATTCATGGCCGTGACGTCGCGCGGGGCGATGGAGAATCCCTGCCAGTGGACGGGCATGGGCTGCTGGTCCTCGTCCCGGGCTATGTGGTGGAAGCCGATGTTCGTCCAGACCACCGGGTGCTTGAGGGCCTGGCCGTTCACCCACTTGTCGACGGAGTTGCCCGCTCCGGCTCCGCAGGCTCCGGGGTTGTGGCTGGCGAACAGCTCGCACTTGTTGTACTCGGTGAAGTACACGTCGTGCTTGGTGTAGCTGCGGCCCGGGTACTTGGTCGTCGGGCCGGGGACGATCTCGTAGGAGCGCGGGTGCCCGTCCTTGTTCTTGCCGGTCGCGCTGACCACACGCCACCAGCGGTAGTTCTTGCTGTCCCCGGCGAGTTCCTTGGTGACCTTGGTGCGGGTCGTCTTGGTGCTCGGGGCGCGCTGGCCGGCGGCCGGGGCGGTGACGGTCGAGTCGTACTGCTCGATCTTGTTGGCGGTGGAGCCGTCGAGGGCGAAGTCGAGCCGCCAGAAGGCGTTGTGGCTGTGGCTGGTGGCCTTGGCGGCGCTCGCGCCCTTGCCGATCGGCCAGCCGCGGCCGTCCCCGGCGTCGTAGTCGTCCCACGACAGGCTGCCGGTGGCACCGACGTTCATGGTGATCGTGCCGTCGTCCTGGAAGCGCCACTCGGTCATGTACTCGTACCAGCCGACCTGGTTCACGGTGTAGACGAGCAGGTCCTTGCCCTGGGCCTGGTAGACCTTGTTCGCGGTGTCGCCCTGCATGCGGTAGGCGTGGCCGCGGGAGCGGGTGGTGGTGCACAGGCCCTTGACGTTCGGGTCCTCGTTCCAGGAGTCCGGGACCTTGACCGTCTTGATGGTGCCGCCGGGGCACTCACCAGGCGCCAGGTTCATCAGGCCCTGGGCGAAGTCGAACCCGGTCAGGTCGTCGTACTCGACGTTCCCGTCGTCGTACGGGACGTGGATCTGGCCGAGCCTCGCGCTGTTGAGGACCTTGATCGGCTTGGGCTCGCCCTTGGGCTGGTACGAGATGTTCTCCAGGACGAGGCCGGCCTTGCCGTCGTAGCGCCAGCACATCCGCCAGGTCGTGCCGGTGGAGAGCTTCTGCTCGACGCGGTAGGCGGCGCTGCACTCGGCGGCCGGCGCCGCGGGGGCGGCCTTCGGCCGGGCGGCGGCAGGTCCCGCGCCGGTCGTGACGCCGGCGGCGAGCGCGGCCACGCTCAGGCCCACGGCCGCCCGGGTGCGGACCTTGCTGTATCTGTTCACGCGCATGGCGAGATGACTCCCTGACAGTGAGAGGAGGAGCGAGGAGAGCGGGTCAGCGGTCGAGCCGGGCGGCCTTGCGGGCGCTCAGGTCGATCACGATCGACCTCGCGTCCACCCACGGCCCGTTCTTGATCTTCGGGAACAGCCGGACGCAGCGGTGCTCGCCACAGCGGTCGAGCACGGCGGGCTGGGCGCCCGGCGCGGCCCGGTAGACGGCGCCGCTGAGCTGCAGCTGGTCCGGGGAGGTGAGTTCCTTGCCGGTGGCGTCCCGGTAGTCGGCCTTCAGGCCCGCGCCCAGCGGGTCGGCGATCAGCAGCTTGGCCGCCTCGGCCTTCTCGTCGCGGCTCAGGGGCGGCTGGACGCCGCGCTGGGTGCCGGTCCGCACCACCTTGCCGGTGCCGAGGTCGACGGTCCGGGTGACGAGGGTGTCGTCCCGGTAGTCGTAGAACGTCACGTCGGCGCGCCGTGGCGCGTCCGGATCGCCGACCTCGTCGGCCTCCGGTTCGGCGAGGTCGACGCCGAGACGCTGCGGGCCGCGTTCCCCGTCGACGCCCTCGCTGCTCTGGAGCAGCTGCCGGTTGAGGGCGGCCTTCGCGACCCGCTCCATCTCGTCGTCGGTCAGCGGATCGCGGCCCGTGCCCTTCTCCCCTTCGGCGGGTGCCTCCTCCACCACCCCCGGCGTAACGGCCCGGTCCGGTCCGGACTCCTGCTGGACGGACTGTCCCGTCCGCCCCGCCTGGCCTGCCCTGGTACCCGTGTCGTCCGCCCCCGCCGTGCCCGGCAGGGTGATCCCCACCATCACGGCTGTCCCGGCCACGGCTATGGCCGTGCCGGCCACCACCTTGCCCAAATGGCGGTGCACTGTCTTGCGCACATCTTCCCCCTACTCCCCCATCAGCCCCGGGAGTACGTTCTTGCCCCATGTGATTTGGCATACCGCGTATGCACTGGTCTCCCGGTAAGAGGGACATAAGTCATAGGAGGTTCCCTCACTTTCGGGGAGACTCGGGGCCAAGGCGTCCCCACCGGCGCCGCACACCTGAAAGAGTCGTATCCATGCAGGTCTGGCCTGGAGAGGCGTATCCACTCGGTGCCACGTACGACGGCGCCGGTACCAACTTCGCGGTCTTCTCGGAGGCCGCGGACCGAGTAGAGCTGTGTCTGCTGCACGACGACGGCTCGGAGACGGCGATCGAGCTCCGGGAGAGCGACGCGTTCGTACGTCACGCGTACGTGCCGGGGATCATGCCGGGACAGCGGTACGGGTTCCGGGTGCACGGCCCGTACGCCCCGGAGCGCGGGCTGCGCTGCAACTCCGCGAAGCTGCTGCTCGACCCGTACGCGCGTGCGATCAGCGGTTCGATCGGCTGGGGCGAGGAGGTGTACGGCTACCACTTCGACGAGCCGGACCGGCGCAACGACCTGGACTCGGCGCCGCACACGATGACGTCGGTCGTGGTCAACCCGTACTTCGACTGGGGCGACGACCGGCTCCCGCGCACCGAGTACCACCACACGGTGATCTACGAGGCCCATGTCAAGGGCCTCACCATGCGGCACCCGGCGCTGCCGGAGGAGCTGCGCGGCACCTACGCGGCCCTGGCCCACCCGGCGGTCATCGAGCACCTCACCGAGCTCGGGGTCACGGCCCTGGAGCTGATGCCCGTACACCAGTTCGTGAACGATCACCGCCTGGTCGACATGGGCCTGAACAACTACTGGGGCTACAACACGATCGGCTTCTTCGCCCCGCACAACGCCTACGCGTCCTGGGGCGACCGGGGCCAGCAGGTCCTGGAGTTCAAGTCGGCGGTGAAGGCGCTGCACGAGGCCGGGATCGAGGTGATCCTCGACGTGGTCTACAACCACACCGCCGAGGGCAACCACATGGGCCCGACGCTGTCCTTCAAGGGCCTGGACAACTCGCGCTACTACCGGCTCACCGACGACCCCCGCTACTACATGGACACGACAGGGACAGGGAACTCCCTGCTCATGCGGTCCCCGCACGTTCTCCAGCTGATCATGGACTCGCTGCGGTACTGGGTCACGGAGATGCATGTCGACGGGTTCCGCTTCGACCTCGCCGCGACGCTGGCCCGGCAGTTCCACGAGGTGGACCGGCTGTCGTCGTTCTTCGACCTGGTGCAGCAGGACCCGGTGGTCTCGCAGGTGAAGCTGATCGCCGAGCCGTGGGACGTGGGCGAGGGCGGCTACCAGGTGGGGAACTTCCCGCCGCTGTGGACCGAGTGGAACGGCAAGTACCGGGACACCGTGCGCGACCTGTGGCGGGGCGAGCAGCGCACGCTCGCGGAGTTCGCCTCACGGCTGACCGGCTCGTCCGACCTGTACCAGGACGACGGGCGGCGCCCGCTGGCCTCCATCAACTTCGTGACCTGCCACGACGGCTTCACCCTGCACGACCTGGTGGCGTACAACGACAAGCACAACGAGGCCAACGGCGAGGACAACCGGGACGGCGAGAGCCACAACCGGTCCTGGAACTGCGGGGCCGAGGGCGAGACCGACGAGCCGGACGTACGGCGGCTGCGGGCCCGGCAGATGCGGAACTTCATCGCGACGCTGATGCTGTCCCAGGGCGTGCCCATGATCAGCCACGGCGACGAGTTCGCCCGCACCCAGCGCGGCAACAACAACGCGTACTGCCAGGACAACGAGCTGGCCTGGGTCGAGTGGCCGGACGAAGTCGAGGACGGCGGGGACGACGAGGACGGCGGCGGGGACGGCGAGGGGTCCGAGGGGAGCCTGAGCCGGCAGCTGCTGGCCTTCACGCGCGCGATGGTGTGGCTGCGCCGGGACCACCCGGTCTTCCGCAGGCGGCGCTTCTTCCACGGCCGGCCCGTGGAGGGCACGCACGACGACCTGTCCGACATCGCCTGGTTCACTCCGGAGGGCCGGGAGATGACCCAGCGGGACTGGGACTCGGCGCGGGCGTCGGCGCTGACGGTGTTCCTCAACGGCAACGCGATCTCGGAGCCGGGCGCGCGCGGGGAGCGCATCTCCGACGACTCGTTCCTGCTGATGTTCAACGCCTCGCCGAAGACGCTGGAGTTCGTGGTGCCGGTCGACCACGGGCGGCAGTGGCAGGTCGTGGTCGACACGGCCCGCGCCGACGGCGTGCCGCCGGACACCGGCGAGAAGGTGCAGGCCGGGGACCGGCTGACCCTGACGGACCGGAGCCTCACGGTGCTCCAGCGGCCCGTGTAGCCGCCCTGCCGACTCGCCTCGGAACGCCTGGGAACGCCGCCGCGTCGTCCGGAAAGAGCCACTCGTCCGGGCGACGCGCGGCGCACCTGGCGCGGGGGATGACACGAACGGCGGCGGGGCGGGTACGTACGGTTCATGACACCTGAGCGACCTGACCCGGTGGTGCCCACGGCCACGTACCGGCTGCAGCTGCAGCCCGAGTTCCCCTTCGGGGCCGCGGCGGCCGTGGTGCCGTACCTGGCCTCGCTCGGCGTCTCGCATCTGCACCTGTCCCCCGTCCTGGAGGCCGTGCCGGGTTCGACGCACGGCTACGACGTCGTCGACCACGCGCGCGTGCGGGAGGAGCTGGGCGGCGAGGAGGGGCTGCGGGCACTGGCCCGCACGGCGCGTGAGCACGGGCTCGGCCTGGTGGCGGACATCGTCCCGAACCACATGGCCATGGCCCCGCGCCACAACCGCGCCCTGTGGGAGGTGCTGCGCGAGGGCCCCCAGTCGCCGTACGCGCGCTGGTTCGACATCGACTGGGAGGCGCAGGACGGCCAGGTGCTGCTCCCGGTGCTCGGCGGGCCGCTGGGCGAGGTGCTCGGGGAACTGCGCGTAGACGGCGACGTCCTGCGCTACTACGACCATGTGTTCCCGCTGCGCGAGGGCACCCAGGACCTGCCGCTGCCGCATCTGCTGGACGCGCAGTGGTACCGCCCGGTGTGGTGGCGGCTGGCCCGGACCGAGCTCAACTACCGGCGGTTCTTCAGCATCTCGGAGCTGATCGGGGTGCGGGTGGAGGACCCCGAGGTGTTCGAGGCCACCCACGGCAAGATCCTCCAGTTGCTGCACGAGGGCGTGGTCGACGGGCTGCGGATCGACCATCCCGACGGGCTCGCCGACCCCGACGGCTACCTCGAGCGGCTGCACGAGGCGACGGGCGGCCGCTGGACGGTCGTGGAGAAGATCCTGGCCGACGGTGAGCAGCTGCCGGCGTCCTGGCCCGTCGCGGGGACCACCGGCTACGACGCCCTGCGGCACGTGGACGGGCTCTTCATGGACCCGGCCGGGTTCGGGGACCTCCTGGGGCAGTACCGGCGCTTCGCGGCCCCGCAGACGGACCGGGGCGGGCAGTGGGAGGCGACGGTGCGGCGGGCGGCGTACAAGGTCCTCACGCACGAGCTGGCCACGGAGATGGACCGGCTGACCCGGGTGGCGGGCCGGCTGTGCGCGACCGCGCCCGAGCCCGCCCTGCGCGACCGCGCGCCCTGGGCGCTGCGCACGGCGCTCCAGGAACTCCTGGTGCGCATGGACGTCTACCGGCCCTACGAGTCGGCCGACGCCGCGTCGGTCGTCACGGAGGAGGCCGCGGCCGAGGCCCGGCAGGCCTTCGCCGTGCCCGAGGAGGCGGGTGCGGTGGACGTCGTACGGGACCTGGTGCTGGGGCGGTACGGCGACGGGCCCGCGCAGGTGGAGTTCCGGACCCGGTTCGCGCAGACCGCGTCGGCGCTGCGGGCGAAGTCGGTGGAGGACACGGCGTTCTACCGGTACGTGCCGCTGCTGTCGGCGACCGAGGTGGGCGGGAATCCGGGTTCTCCCGCGCTGTCGCCGGAGGAGTTCCACGCGTACTGCGCGCGCGTGCAGCGCGACTGGCCGGTGAGCGGGACGGTCGCCTCGACGCACGACACCAAGCGCAGCGGCGATGTCCGGGCGGCGCTGAACGTGCTCACCGAGTGCCCGGACCGCTGGGCGGACGTCCTCGCCGAGGTGACGCGCACCGGCGAGGGCGTGCCGGACGCGCAACTGGCGTGGGCGGCCTGGCAGACGGTGTTCGGGCTGGGCCCGGAGCCGGGGTCGCCGGAGCGGGTGCAGGGTGCGTTGCTGAAGCATGTGCGCGAGGCGGGCATGTACACGAGCTGGACCGAGCAGGAGCCGCCGTACGAGGAGGCGGTGGCGCGGTTCGTGGCGGCCGGGCCGTGCGGGGCGCCCGCCGAGCGGGTGGCGGCCTTCCGGGACGCGCTGGAGCCGCACATCCGGGCGAACGTGCTGGGCACGGCCCTGGTCCAGCTCACGATGCCGGGTGTTCCGGACGTCTACCAGGGCACGGAGGCCGAGTACCGGGCCCTGGTCGACCCCGACAACCGGCGGGCGGTGGGCTTCCCGCCCGAGGAGTCCGGCGGGGCCTCCGGGCAGAAGGCCGCGGTGACCCGCGCGGCCCTGGGGCTGCGGGGACGGCGGCCCGACGCCTTCGGCGACACGGCGACGTACACGCCGCTGACCGCCGAGGGCCCCGCTGCGGCGTACTGCGCGGCCTTCGTCCGCTCCGGCGAGGTCCTCACGGCCGTGACGCGGCTGTCCCTGCGGCTGGCGGAGGCGGGCGGCTGGCGGGACACACGGCTGCCACTGCCGCCCGGGCGCTGGGCGGATGTGCTGGAGCCGGGGCGCGAGTTCACGGGGCACGCACGCGTGGAGGAGCTTTTCGCGGGGCTGCCGGTGGCTCTGCTGGAGCGGGTGGGCGATTGAGGGCGGGCGGATCGCGGCGGGGCACGGCGAGCGAACGCGTCGGACACGGCAAGCGGGCGCGTCGCTCGGACTGGCCCACCCGTCCTTCGCGGAAGGGCTGCTGGTGGCCGAGACGCCGGCCGGTGTGCCGTCCCCGCCCGTGGACTACGCGGCCGTGCCCCGCGTCACGTACTCGTCGCCGCAGACCGCGGCCGTGGGGCTGAGCGAGGCCGAGGCACGCGCGCGTGGACACGACGTGGTGGCCGGCAGCATGCCGCTGACCGCCGTCGCGAAGGGCACGGTGCACGGGCGGGGCGGCATCGTGAAGGTCGTCACCGAGGCGCGCGGCGGGCGCGTGCTGGGCGTGCACCTGGTGGGCCCGCACGTGTCGGAGATGATCGCCGAGAGCCAGCTGATCGTCGGCTGGGACGCCGAGCCGTCCGACGTGGCCCGGCACATCCACCCGCACCCGACCCTGTCGGAGGCGGTCGGCGAGGTGTTCCTGACCCTGGCCGGACGCGGGCTCCACCAGCAGTGACACCGCGCCGCTGACGTCACGCCACCCGCAGGGACCACACACCGTTCATGGCGCCTGCCGCACACCCGCCGTCAGTGCTTCCGGGCGCCCCCTGGAGGCTCCCCGGCCGTGCTCTTGACACCGCACCATGGCCGTGGGGTACTGCGACTGCGAACTCGGGCGGATGTGACGGGGGTGAGTGTCCTGCCGGAGCTGCGCTACCCGACGGTGACCGAACTGGTCTCTGCTGCCCGGGCCTTGACTGCTCACCGCCCCGGAGTGTGCACCCTGAGGCAGGTGGGTGCCTCACGAGCCGGCAGACCTCTGCACCTGCTGTCCGTGGGCCGCGCCCGCCGAGCCGTACTGGTGGTCGCCGGCGCCCACGCCAACGAGCCGACCGGCTCCTGCACCCTGCTCGCGCTCGCCCGGCGGGTGCTGGCCGAGCGGGAGTTACGGGACGGCATGTCCTGGCACTTCCTGCTGTGCGCGGATCCCGACGGGGCGAGCCTGCATGTGACGCCGGCGCCGCGCAGTCTGTTCGACTACCACCTCGGTTTCTTCCGTCCCGCGGGCCCGGAGCAGCCGGAGTGGGCGCCGTCCGTGCTGCCGCCCGACCGGCTGCCGCCCGAGACCCTGGCCCTGACCGGCGTCATCGACGAGCTGCGGCCCTACCTCCAGGTGACCCTGCACGGCACGGATCTGGGCGGCAGCTGGGTGCAGCTGACGAAGGACGTGCCCGGGCTGGCCGAGCCGTTCGCCAAGTCCGCGGCGGAGCTGCACATCCCGGTGGAGACCGGCGCCTCGGACGCCGCGGGCTGGCCGGCCTCCGGACCTGGGGTGCACGTGATGCCCGCGCCCGGGATCGGTCCGGCGTACCCGAGCCTGCCGGACGACGCGCGGCACAGCACCTGGTTCCACGCCCATCGGTACGGCGGTCTGACCGCGGTGGTCGAGGTGCCGATGTGGGCGAGCGACCTGGTGGACGACCCGGCTCCGCATCCGGCTCCGGCGGCGGCGATCGGCCGGCTCGCGCGCCGGCTGCAGCGCGACGCGCTGGAGGTGACGCGCGTGCTCGACGGCGCGCTGCCCCGGCTGGCGGACCTGGACGGGCCGTTGCTGCGGGCCGCCAAGTGGGGCCTGGAGCTGGTGCCGGGACTGGCCTCCGACCTGGTCCACACCCCGCCCGCCGACCGCACCATGGCGTACGTCGGCAGCGTGGACGCGTTCGTGCGGCGGGTGCCGCTGCGGGCGGCGGCCATGCTGCTGCGGGTGCTGCGCGGGACCGACGACGGAGCGGCGAAGCAGCTCGAGGAACTCGTCGCGACCTGGAGCGACGCTTTCGCGGAACGTTTCCGCGCCCGCTGGGTGCCTTTGGAGAACCAGGTGGAGCACCAGTCCCGCACGGTGGTCGCGGCGGCGCTGCACGCGCGCGAGGGGGCGTCGTAGGCCCCCGCGGCGTTCAGTCGCGCCGCATCGGCACCGCCGCCCCGTCCTCCCGAGCGCCTGGGTGCCGCGCGGCCAGCTCGAAGGCGGAGAGCACCACGCGTGTCTGGTACTCCGCCTGGCGTGCCACCGGGATCCAGCGCGCCCCGCGGCCGTCGCGGTAGTCGGCGCACCACTCGTCGATCAGCCGGTCCAGCTCCGGCAGGGCCCCGGCCGGGTCGCGGCCCGCCGCCCGCACGAGCTGGTGCAGCAGCCCCGCGGTGCGCAGCACCAGCCGTCGCCCGGAGATGCGCAGGGCGGCCAGGTGGGCGGTGGTCAGGGGCGGGAGGGGGTGGGCCGCGCCGTCGCCGGTCTCGGGGTCCCAGGCGTCGGCGAGGCCGGGGCAGACCAGTAGATAGTCGTCGACCGGGGCGAGCAGGCGCGCCGCGTCGGGCACGACGGCGAGGTGCGGGCGGATCCGGGCCAGCAGGTGCCGCAGGAGCCCCGTGTCGTGGCGCAGGGTGCGGCTGACGGCCCGTAGCACCGCGTCCCGGTCGGCGGGCGGGGAGCCGTCCGACACGGCGGCCACGCCCCACATGGGCGCCTCGACGACCGCGGTGACGGTGCCGTGCCGGTGCGGGTGGAACCACGTCGACTCGACGGCCGCCTCCGTGATGGCCGCGGCGAGACCGGCCCGGCGCGGCGGCGGGATCCGGTAGACGGCGGGTCCGAGGCCCGGCCAGTACAGAGCGTCGTACGCGCCGAGTTCGCGGGGGATGCCGAGCCGGACGGCGATGTGGGCGACGCGCGGGGCGAGGCCGGGCAGGTCGCGGGTGAGCTCGACGAAGCCGCCGCCGATGTCCACGCCGTGCAGGGAGCACTGGAGGAACGGCCGCAGCTCGTCCTGGACATCGAGCAGCGCACGGGTCTCGGGCAGGGTGGCGCCGGCCGCGCCGTCGGGCAGCCATTCGGGCTGTTCCAGGAAGCCGGGCCGGAAGAAGTTCCGGAAGTACTGGCCGAGGGTGTACGGGCCGGTGAGCCAGCCCTCGTTGCGGCGCAGCCCGTCCGGGTCCAGGCACAGCAGCAGGTTCCAGGTGGCGTCGGCGCCCTCGGTGATCCGCGCGTCGGCCAGGGCACGCTCGGCCAGGCGCAGCACGGTGGCGCCGCCCACGGGTTCGTTGGCGTGCGGGCCGGCGACGACGAGGGCCTGGCGGCTGCCGTGGCCGACGGAGAGCAGCAGCATGGGGGTGCCCGCGCGGGACGTGCCGATCCGGCGCAGCCGGGCGTCACGGGGGTGGCGGGCGACGAGGGCGGCGGCCCGTGCGCCCAGTTCGTCGACGGTCGGGTAGCGCGGGAGGGGCGGCAGGGCACACCTCCCCAATGCGGTGCCGTCGGTTCACCAGGTGTAGATGGCGTACGCACAGTGAGTCACGACTTCAGGGGTACGTCAACACCACGGACGGCAACGGGATTTGAGCCACTCCTGACGGGCCGACAGCCGACAACTCCCAGGCCGGCGCCGAGGCGTGCCTCGGTTTCAGGTCAGCCGGACGCCGGCCTGACTCCGGTCAGCCGGAACGTCATCTGCCCGAAGCCGACCTGGTCGCCCTCGCGGACGAGGGCCGCGCCGACGACCCGCCGTCCGTTCACGGTCGTGCCGTTGGTGGAGCCGAGGTCGCGCAGCACCCACATGCCGCCCTGGTGGCGGAGTTCGGCGTGCACGCGGGAGACGGTCTCGTGGTTGAGGCGCAGCCCGCTGGCGGGGTCGCGGCCTATGCGCAGCGGATGGCCCTGCTCCGGGTGGGGCAGCAGCAGCTTGGGCAGTCGCTCGGCCTGCCAGGCCCGGCGCAGCCGCACGGTGAATCCGGAGACCGCCTCGACGGTGCCGAACACCATCCGGGAGAGCCGGCTCTCCGTGGGCAGATCGGCGGTGAGCACGGCGAGCTCGTCCGGGCTGCGGGCGGTCAGTGCCAGCTCCATGCGCCGGACGAACGTGTCGTGGGACAGACGGCCCATGGCGACGCCGTCACGGAGCACCTTCAGCGCCCTGTCGCGCTCCACGTCGGAGAGCCGCGCGGGGTACGTGTTGAACTCGAAGGACGACGTCACGCTGGTGATTGTCGGGCAGCGCGGCCGGGCTGTCCAGAAAACGGGAAAACGGCCGCCACGCGCGCGTACCCGGCGACACCTGCCGCAAAAGGGAGGATGCGCCAGCGGATTGATCTCGTTTGACGCACCATGGACGGGCTACATCACGGTGAGCAGACGAAGGGGAACCGTCCGTGCAGTTCGAGGTGTGGGCACCGCAGGCCGGCCGGGTGACGCTCCGGTGCGACGACGTCACGCGCGCGTTGGAACGCGATCCGGAACGGCCGGGGTGGTGGCGGGGCGAGGCGGAGGCGCGCGACGGCTCCCGGTACGGCTTCGCGCTGGACGACGGGCCCGTGCTGCCCGATCCGCGCTCGCGGCGGCAGCCGGACGGCCCGGACGGGCTGAGCGCGGTCGTCGACCACGAGCGGTACGCGTGGCGCGCGCGGTGGACCGGGCGGCCGCTGCCCGGCGCGGTGCTGTACGAGCTGCACGTGGGGACGTACACACGCGAGGGCACCCTGGACGCGGCCGCGGAGCGGCTCGGCCATCTCGCCGAACTGGGCGTCACGCATGTGCAGCTGATGCCGCTGTGCCCCTTCCCGGGCACACACGGCTGGGGGTACGAGGGCGTGTCGCTGTGGGCGGTGCACGAGCCGTACGGCGGGCCCGAGGCGCTGAAACGCTTCGTCGACCGGGCCCACGAACTCGGCCTGGGCGTGGTCCTCGACGTGGTGCACAACCACTTCGGTCCGTCCGGGAACTACCTGCCGGTCTTCGGGCCGTACCTCACGGACACGCACCACACGCCCTGGGGCGCCGCGGTCAACCTGGACGCGCCCGGGTCGGACGAGGTGCGCGCGTTCCTCGTCGGCAGCGCGCTGGCGTGGCTGCGCGACTACCGGATCGACGGGCTGCGCCTGGACGCGGTGCACGCGCTGGTGGACACGCGCGCGCGCCATTTCCTGGAGGAACTGTCGTCGGCCGTGGACGCTTTGGCCGCCGAGGTGGACCGGCCACTGTTCCTGGTCGCCGAGTCGGATCTGAACGACCCGCGGCTCATCACCTCCCGCGCCGGGGGCGGACTCGGGCTGCACGCGCAGTGGAACGACGACTTCCACCACGCCCTGCACACCACGCTGACCGGCGAGTCGCAGGGCTACTACGCCGACTTCGCGCGCACTCCCCTCGGCGGGCTCGCCAAGACCCTCGGCGGCGGCTGGTTCCACGACGGGACGTACTCGAGCTTCCGCGAGCGGCACCACGGGCGTCCCCTGGACCGCAACCGCGTGGCCGGGCACCGGCTCCTCGGCTACAGCCAGACCCACGACCAGATCGGCAACCGCGCCCAGGGGGAACGGCTTTCGGCCCTGCTCTCCCCCGGGCTGCTGGCCTGTGCGGCGGCGCTGACGCTGACTGCGCCGTTCACGCCGATGCTCTTCATGGGCGAGGAGTGGGCGGCCGGCACGCCCTGGCAGTTCTTCACCGATCACACCGACCCGGAGCTCGCGGACGCCGTACGGCGGGGCAGGCGGCGGGAGTTCGCGGCGCACGGCTGGAAGGAGGAGGACGTGCCCGACCCGCAGGATCCGGCGACCCGGGACCGCTCCTGCCTCGACTGGTCCGAACCGGAACGCGAGCCGCACGCGCGCGTGCTGGCCTGGTACCGACGGCTTATCGCCCTGCGCCACGAGCAGCCCGACCTGACCGACCCCGACCTCGCCGACACCAAGGTGGCCTACGACGAACAGCGCCGCTGGATCGCCTTCCGGCGCGGGGACGTCCTCGTGGCGGTGAACCTGGCGCCGGAACCGGCGGAGCTGCCGCTCGGCGTGCCGCACGCGCGCGTGCTGGCCGCGTGGGAGCCGGTCGAGACGCCCGGGGCCGACGGGGTGGTGCGGCTGCCCGGGGAGTCGGGCGTGGTGCTGTTGCAGGAGTGACGCGCCCGCGACGGCGCTCGGCTACGGGGCGTCGTCGTCCGTCTCGCGCAGGTCCGTCACCCGTTCCAGCAGGATCGGCTCCCAGGCGTGGCGCAGCCGCGTCCGCGACACGGCGAGCCGGTCCGCGTCGCCGCCCGTGAGGGCCTCGGCGAGGTGGACGACGCTGTCGCAGCGGGCGAGCCACAGGCCGCGCAGACAGGGCCGGGCGCCGTAGCCGGCGAGGGTGGCGGCGCGTACGGCGGCGGGTGAGCCGACGGCGAGCGCGAGGCCCGCGATGTCCTCGGCCGGGTCGCCGACGACGGCGCCGGCCCAGCCGAGGACGCCGCGCACCCGGCCGTCGGCGCTGACCACGAGGTGGCCGCCGGTGAGGGCGTGGTGGGTGAGGACGGCCGAGCCGGACTGGGCGGCGAGCTGGGTCGCGGCGGCCTGCGTGAGCTGGTGCAGGCGCGCGGCGTCGAACTCGTCGGCTTCGGCGCAGTGTTCGGCGGCGCGTACGGCGGCCCGGCGCAGCGCCTCCAGGGAGCGCGGCGCGGCGCGCGGCACACCGAGGGTCTCGGCCTGCCGGACCGGCACCTCGCGCAGCCCGGTGAGCAGTGCCGCGAGGTCGGCCTCGCCGACGGCGGACACGTCGTGCTCCTGCCCCGAGCCGCCCGGCACCTTGGTGTCCAGTGTGTAGGTCAGCCCGGCCGCCCACTCGCCGTGCGCCACGCTGGCCGGCACCGCCACCGGGATGTGCGGGCGGACGAGGTCGCGCAGGCGCAGTTCGCGGCGCTGGCGCACGGTGGCCTCGCGGTCGGGGGCCAGGCGCAGCACATGGCGGGTGCCGACCCACCAGGTGGCGGGTTCGGCGCCCTGGGTGGCGGGCCGGACGTCGGGGCCGGTGCCTTCCTTTCCCTGCCTGGGCTCCTTTCCGTCCTTGAGGAGGGAAAGGACCAGCCGGCGGACGGTGTCCGCGGTGGGTGTCGGTGCCTGGGTCATGGTCGCGCCGTTGCCGTTCGGGAGGCGTGGTGGGGACATGGTGGCGTCACTCCACTATGACCAGCTCGCGGGAAGTGGTGTTCAGGCGCCGCCCGCCGTCCTCGGTGACGGTCACGATGTCCTCGATGCGTACGCCGAACCGGCCCGGCAGATAGACGCCGGGTTCCACGGAGAAGCACATGCCGGGCACCAGGGGCTGCAGCTCGCCCTCGATCATGTAGGGCGGTTCGTGGGTGGTGACGCCGATGCCGTGTCCGGTGCGGTGGATGAAGTACTCGCCGTATCCGGCGTCGGCGATGACCGCGCGGGCGGCCCGGTCGACGTCCTGGCAGCGGGCCCCCGGCCGCACGGCGCGGAAACCGGCCTCCTGGGCCGCGCGCACGAGGTCGTGCACGGAGCGTTCCTCGTCGGTGGGTTCGCCGACATGGACCGTGCGGGAGGTGTCGGAGCCGTAGCCGTCCCGCAGACCGCCGAAGTCGAGGACGACCATGTCGCCGCGTTCGATGACGCGGTCCCCGGCCTCGTGGTGCGGGTTGGCGCCGTTCGGGCCGGAGGCCACGATGGTGAAGTCGACCTGCTCGTGTCCGTGCCGGCGCAGATGCCGGTCGAGGTCCGCGGCCACCTCGGATTCCCGCCGGCCGGCGAACGGGACGTTCCGGATCTCCTCGAACGTCGCGTCGGCGGCGGCTCCCGCGGCCGCCATGAGTTCCAGTTCGGCCGTGTCCTTGACGGCGCGCAGCATCGGCAGGGCCTCGGTGAGCGAGCTGTAGGAGCTGCCGGGCATGGCCTGCCGCAAGGCCAGCAGGTGCAGCGCCCAGGCGTTGTCGCTGATGCCGAACCGGCCCGAGGCGTCGAGCAGGGCGGCGGTGGCGGCGTAGGGATCCTTGCCGTCGGTCCAGTCGCGCAGGGCCAGGGCGGGCGCGCCGGCCGCCTTGTGCGCGTCCGGGGCCTCCAGGGCGGGGACGACGAGGACGGGGTCCTGTCCGGCGGCGAGGACCAGCAGGGTGAGCCGTTCGGTGACCGCCGGGGGCGTGTAGCCGGTGAGCCACACCAGATCCGGTCCGGGGGCCACCAGCAGGCCCGCGAGACCGGCCTCGGCGGCATCACGCGCGGCACGCTCCATGCGGGCCCTGTAGTCGTCGGCGGTGAAGGACGCGGCCGTGCTTCCGGTCATCCGGGCCTCCCAGGACGGGCGAAGGGGCTACGGGCAGACATCCTGCCCGGCCGGAGGGGGCGGCGCGAGCCGTCTGCGGACTTCGTCTGAGCATCACCGCTAACGGCAGGGGATTTCCCAACCGTTAGATCTAATGCTTAGATTCGCTGCACCCATTAAGGGGCATCCATCAGTCGTTCGAACGAGGGGGCGTGCGGCCGTGCTCGTACTGGCACACATCAGCGATCTGCACCTGGACGGGAGCGCGCGGGCGACGGAGCGCGCCGAGCGCGTCCGCGACCGGCTGCGGGAACTGCCGGGTCATGTCGACGCGCTGCTGGTGACCGGCGACATCGCGGACCACGGCACGGAGCCCGAGTACGAGGAGGCGGCCCGCCTGCTGGGGCTGCGCGACGGCGACGCCCCGTTCCCCGTGCTGACCTGCCCGGGCAACCACGACAGCCGCGCGCCCTATCGCAAGGCGCTGCTGGGCCTGCCCGGGGCCGAGGGGCCGGTCAACAGCGTGCAGGTCTTCGACGACGGCGCCGTGCTGATGTGCGACTCCAGCGTCCCGGGGAGCGACGACGGGGAGCTGGACGAGGAGACGTACGACTGGATCGAGGCGACCCTGGACGAACTCGACGGCGGCCTTCCGGCCCTGCTCGCCTTCCACCACCCGCCGGTGGCGCTGCACCACCGGCTGCCCGACTCCTGCCGGCTGCGTCACCCCGACCGGCTGGCCGGCCTGCTGGCCCGCAGGCCCCAGATCGCCGGCCTGATCACCGGCCACGCCCACACCCCTGCGGCCACCTCGTTCGCGGGGCGGCCGCTGATCGTCGGCCCCGGTGTGACGTGGACGCTGCGGCTGCCCTGGGAGGGCGACCAGGTCGCGGACCGGGACGCGCCACCCGGACTCGCCTTCCATGTCCTGGACGACACGGGGCGGCTCACGAGCCACTTCCGGGTGGTCACGTGACGACGGCCGGTACGACCGTCAGCTGCTGGTAGCCACCGCCGCGGTGCCGCACCGTCAGCCGGACCTCCGAGCCGGGCCGGGCACGGGCGACGGCTCGGGCCAGGTCGGCGGCCGTGTCAATGCGGGTCCTCCCGAAGACGAGGAGCAGGTCGCCGCGCTCCAGGCCCGCCGCGTGTCCCGGGCCCGGGACATGGATCCCGACGACCACGGCTCCCGGCTTCCCGGCGTCCATGACCTGCACGCCGAGGGTCACGACCGGCGGCACGGATGCGACGGCGGACGGCGAGGGGCCGGGGGACGACGGCTTGCGCCACCCTCGCGGGTCGAGGACTCCGCCCGCGTCGGCCACCGTGGCGCCCACCGTCCCGAGGCCGATCCCGGAGAGGACGAGCACCACGCCCAGGAAGACGGCGAACAGCGCGTTGACGAGCCGCCGGCCCCGCCGCCGGGCGGCGCGCGGGCGCGGCCGGGCCGGACCGGCCTCGGGGGCCGGCACCGCCGCACCCGGTTCCTGACCGGGCATCGGCTTGGGTCGCAGCGCGGTCTGTTCCATGGCTCGCCTCCGGATGGTGCCGAACGGATCGCCTCCGGCGGATGCGGAACGATCACGGCTGGTGCTCTACCCGGCACCTCGGCACGCGACGAGCCACGAACGAGTGAGACTGACCGGCGCCGGCAGGGGCCATACGCCCCGTCGCGGTGCCCGGAAGCACGGCGCGGCTCGCACCGCACCCGGCAGACGGGTGCGGTGCGAGCCGCAGGTCACGAGGAGCGGAAGGCCGGCCAGGGCGCCGTCTCAGCCGAGAGCGGGCACGGGCACGGCGGGGGCACGGCCCGGGAGGAAGCCGTGGGCGCGGCGGGCCAGCCAGGCGGCCTTGTAGCGGTCCACCTCCTGGTGCCAGTGCAGGATGCCCGCCAGCCAGTTCCGCAGGTCCGTGACGTACTCCGCCATGATGGCGCGCGCCTCGTCCGAGAGCTGGAAGTCCTCGTACAGGACGGGCAGTTCGTGCTCGACCACGTGCTCGAACTGCCGCATGCGCTGGCTCATCAGGTCGTGCACGATGCCGAGCGCGGCCGGGTAGTCGCAGCCGAAGAAGGACTGCACGACGAGGATCGCGTTGTGGATCTCGCCCTCGTACTCGATCTCCTTCTGGTACGAGAAGACGTCGTTGATCAGACACGCGAAGTCGATCGCCGCGTTCTCCAGGGAGCGGACCGGGCCGCTGCGGTAGACCTCGGGCGGGACGGCCGGGCCGTGCCCCATCCGGCACAGGCTGAGGGTCAGGTCGGAGCCGAAGGTCGCGCGGCGCATCTCCAGGTAGTCGACCGGGTCGGGGACGCGGTTCTGCAGCTGGTTGGACAGCTCCCAGACCCAGCTCTCGGTCATGACGTTCACCGCGTCCTTCAGCGTGCGCCGCGCCTCGGGCGTCATCTCCGCGGTGGTGCGCAGCCACAGGTCGACCAGGCCCCGCTCCATGGCGTTGACCGGAATCGGCGGCTCCTCACCGGCGACCGGCATGCAGTCGGACAGGCGGGCGGTGGTCAGCCGGGCGGCGGCCAGGTCGCGGCGGTGGCCGTAGACCAGCGGGTAGTAGTCGTCGCCGTAGGTGCCCCAGGCGAGCCACTGCGCGCTGAGGTCGAGGGCCTCCGGTGTGGCGTCGGGGTCGATGCCCGCCGAGCAGAGCGCGAGATCGTAGGCCCTGAGTTTGTCCTCGTCCCAGACGCCCTCGGCGAGGATGCCCATGCGGTCCACCCAGTGGCCCAGATTTTGGCGGGCGTTGTCGAGGTGCGGGCTGAGTCCCAGCGGGAACGGCATGCGGATGTCGGGGATCCGGGACGGCCCGACCTTCTGGTACGGCACGTGCGTGTAGGAGCGCAGGCGACGCTCCGCGCCGGCGGAGGCGAGCAGGGCGCGCACGTCGGCGGCGGAGGTGCCCATGCCGCTGCAGCCCGGCCAGGGGTTGCCGCCGCGCGCGTTCTCGTTCATGTAGCGGCTGGAGCGCATGTGCCACTCGTGGCCGCCGGACTGCCAGTCCTGCAGCCCCTTGGTGTACGCCGCGACGGCCGCGACCCCGTCCGGGGTGAGGCCCTTGTCCAGGGCCACCGCGGGCACTTCGGTGAACGCCGTGTGCTCGAACTGGTGGAGGCGGGAGGTGAGGACGTCGTTGACGGTGTCGGCGGCCTCCTGGGTGGTGCAGCCGAAGAAGGTCTCCAGGACGAGCACGCCATTGCTGAGCTCGCCCTCGTCCTCGACCTCCCGCTGGTAGGAGAACAGGTCGTTGCGCAGATGCACGGCGTCGGAGAACGTCTCCATCAGCACCCTCAGCGGCCTCGACCCGGCGACGACGGCGGGCACTTCGGCGGTCGCGTACTCCACGAGCCCCGCCGACCAGGGGGCGCCGCCCACCTTGCGGCGCATCTCGATGTACTCGACGGGGTTGGAGATCCGCCCCTCGTTGATGTTGGACAGCTCCCACATGGACTCGTTCAGAAGGTGCTCGGTGGCCACGGCGAAGCGGCGCCGCCAGTCCTGCGACATCTTCGGCACCGTGCGCGCCCACAGATCGGCGAGGCCCGCCTCGACGGGGTTCTCCGGTTCGGGTACGGGAGTCGAGAGGTCCAGCGGCATGAACAGCGGCAGCCGGTCCAGATGGGCCTTGCCGGCGAGGCGGTCCTGGCTGCGCTTGTACATCTCGAGGAAGTGGTCGTCGAAGAAGAAGACCCACACGTACCAGTCGGTGATGAGGGAGAGGGCCGGGCCGTCGCAGTCGGGGTGGGTGTAGGCGCAGAGCAGGCCGTAGTCGTGCGCGTCGAGGTCGGCCTGCTCCCAGACGCCGGATCCCTCCAGCATGCCCATCTCGCGCGCCCACTCCGTCGAGTGCGCGCGGGCCTCCTCGAGATGGGGGTTCAGCCGCGCGGGGTGCGGCATGTAGAAGTGCGGGAGTTCGAACGGCTGCGTCATGGCCGGGCCCTACCCGGCACCCCGCGGCGGCATCCGCGGGGCGGGACATGATCACACCATCGCGTGAATCCAACGTGAAAGCAGGCGCTTTGGAGGTGACCTGACCTAGCCGGAAACCCTCACCTGGATCAGCGCGTGTGTGCCGCTGGTGCGCCAGCGCTGGTCCTCCGCCGCGACCAGTTCGGCCTCCGTACGGCGGTCGAGGCCGGTGATCACGTCGGACTTCAGGGTGCGCAGGGCGGCGACCGGGCCGGGGAAGTACGCGGTGACGTCCGTGAAGGGTGTCGTCGGTGACCAGAGCCGGTCGCCCACCAGGCGGCGGTAGTTGAGGTCGCCCTTGACGAGGGTCAGCGTGGCCGAGGCGAACTCGGCGCGCAGGTCGCCGGGCATCTCCTCGTACGGCAGCGGGGCGCTGGAGAAGGGGTGGGCGCGCAGGATGAGGCGGCCGTCGGCCAGGGCCGACCACAGGTGCCGTCCGTGGTCGGCGGCCGCTCCCCCGGCACCGGTCAGCCGGCGCAGTGCGTCGACGACGTCGGCGGTGGTGGCGTCGGAGACGTAGTAGGGGTAGGGCTTGACGTGCAGGACCGCCCGTCCGATCCGGCCGTGGGCCAGGAGGTGGGCGATGAGCAGCAGGTCGGGCACGAGTTCGCGGCCCGCGTTGTCGGCGACCAGGCACAGGGTGCCCGTGCCGGTGCCGTCGAGCAGGGACCACAGCCGGTCGCTGTCGTCGGCCACCAGACCGGGGGCGGCGTCCGCGTCCCGTGCGCCCTCGGCGGAGAGGCGGAAGCCGAGGTCGGCCCGGTTGCCCCAGAGGGAGCCGTGCAGCAGGGCCTGTGCCTGTTCGCCGGCGGGCCGGTTCGCGAGGTCGTCGAGCGCGGCCAGTTCCTCGTCGGTCTCGGCGGAGTCGAGTTCGGCCAGCTTGAACGGGCGGAAGGGGTCGATGCCCTGCCAGGGGCCCGGGCCGAAGTAGCCGACGGCCTGGAGCAGTCGCCGGTAGAACCAGCTCTCGGACCACAGCCACGGGATGTCGAACCAGGAGCGGCCGGTGTACTCGCCGAGCCCCCAGGTCTCCCAGAGGTCCCGGTCGTGCGCGTCGGCGGGGAGCGGTTCGATCTCGCCCTTGGTGCAGTTCGCCAGCAGGTCGTCGAGCGCGCGGTGCTGCCCGGGTTCGTAGGGGAAGGCCTCGCGGACCTGCCGGATGATCGCGGGGTGCCGCTCGGCCAGCACACTGTGGGGGAACGAGCCCGGCTGGTTGCCGAGGAGCACGGGTGGGGTGGGGGTGTCGGGCATGCGGCTCACCGTAGCGCGCGGCCCTCATGCCCGGGTCGGACCGGTCAGACCGGCGCGATCTCCCGCTCCAGTCGGGCCGCCAGGCTCAGATAGCGGGCGCGGCGGGTCACCGGGACCAGGCTGCGGATGAGTATGTTCCACATCTCGGCCGTCCTGCGGGGCTGCCGCGCGACGGGCTCGCGGGAGCGGCCCACGACCCGGGTGCCGACGAAGAAGCAGACCAGGGAGTGGGCCACGACATCGACATCGATGTCCGGGTGGACGTCGGATTCCTTGACCGCGCCGACGAGCCGGTTCGTGACGATGTCCAGCCACTCCGTGAAGGGGTGGCTCAGCGGCGGCCGCGGCTGGATGCCGCCCGTGGCGAGCCGCAGGCCGGCCCGCAGGACCGGGTCCTCGACGGACATGCGGGTGATGCCGAACGTGAGGCGCATCAGCGCCTCCAGGGCGGTGTGGCCGCGGCTGTCGGTCTCCGTCGCCAGCCTGCGGGCGGTGTGCGACTGGAGTTCGAGGATCGCGTGGGCGAGATCCTCCTTCGCCGCGAAGTGGAAGTACAGGGCACCCTTGGTGACCTGAGCGTGCTCCACGATGTCGCTGAGACTGGTCGATTCGTAGCCGCGACGGTCGAACAGGTCAGCGGCGGCCGTGATGATCGTCGAGCGGGTCTGCTCGGCTCGCAACTGCCTCGCCATCGGCTGAACTCTCCCGGGACGGAAATGAACGGGTCATGCCGTTTGTTTTTACCCCGCGTACACGATAACTCACCCTCAGACGGCGTTCATCACACCAGTGTGCCGGAGTGCGGGTGCACATCCGGCAAAACAATCGCGACTGGTGAAAGAAAACAGCGCGTTCGGTATCTAACTGTGGGGGTTGTGCGGGCAGACGTAAAGGCGGGCCGGCCGGTGCCCCATCCGCACCGGTCGACCCGCCCACTGGTGAACGCGAATCAGAAGGTCAGCTTCCAGCTGTTCAGCGTGCCCGTGTCCTGCGCCGAGGTGTCCTGGACGCGCAGCTTCCAGGTGCCGTTGGCGGTCTCGCTCGACGCGTTCACCGTGTAGGTGGTGTTCACGTTGTCGGCGGAGTCCGACGCGGCGGACTTCAGGCGGTACGTCGAACCGTCCGGCGCGACGAGGTCGATGACGAGGTCGCCGCGGTAGGTGTGGGTGATGTCGACGCCGACCTGGAGGGCCGAGGGAGCGTTGCCGCTGCGGCCGGTGACGCTGATCGGCGACTCGATCGCCGCGCCGTTGTCCGGAACGGCGACCGCGGTGGTGCTGGAGAAGATCGTGCCGGTGGACGTACCGCCCTTGACGGCCTGGACCGTCTTGGCGGCGTCCGCGAGACCGGCGCCGCAGCCGCCGGAGCAGGTGCCGGGCAGGGCACGGGCGTTGGCCTTGATGGCCGACTCGATCTGCGCCGGGGTGAGGGCGGAGTTCGCCGACTTCAGCAGCGCGGCGAGGCCCGCGACGTGCGGGGTGGCCATGCTGGTGCCCTGGTAGTAGGCGTAGTTCTCGCTGGACGGCGTCTTCGTGCCGGAGTTCAGCGTCGACAGGATGCCGTTGGCGGAGGAGGTGCGGGTCTCGCCGCCGGGGGCGGAGATGTCTACGAGCGAGCCGTAGTTGGAGTACGAGGCACGACTGCCCGCGCGGTTGGTCGCGGCGACCGAGATGACGTTGTTGCAGTTCGCCGGGGAGGAGTTGGAGACGTTCTGGTTCTCGTTGCCGGCCGCGACGACGACCGAGGTGCCGCGGTTCACGGCGCCGGTGATGGCGCTCTGGGTGGCGGTGGAGCAGGCGCCGCCCCCGCCGAGGCTCATGTTGATGACCTTGGCGACGTTGGTGTTGGCGGGAACGCCGGAGACCGTGCCGCCGGAGGCCCAGGTGATCGCGTCGATGATGTCCGAGTCGTAGCCGCCGCACTTGCCGAGGACGCGGACCGGGGAGATCTTCGCGCCGTAGGCGATGCCGGCGACGCCCTTGCCGTTGTGGGTGGCGGCGGCGATGGTGCCGGCCACGTGGGTGCCGTGCCAGGAGGAAGTGGAGGCCGGGATACCCGTGCCGCACTCGTCGGCGTTGTACCAGTCGCCCGGGTCGGCCGGGTTGCTGTCACGGCCGTTGCCGTCGACGGAGACGGCGGTGTCGGAGATGAAGTCGTAGCCGCCGACGATGTTCGCGGCGAGGTCGGAGTGGGTGACGTAGCCCGTGTCGATGACGGCGACGGTGACGCCGCTGCCGGTGGTGGTGTCCCAGGCGGCCGGGACGTTCATGCCCGCGGTGGACTCGAACAGGTCCCACTGCTTGCCGTAGTCGGTGTCGTTCGGGGTGACGGCCGTCGGCTTGTTCAGACGGTCCGGAACGACGTAGGCGACCTGCGGGTCGGCCTCGTACTGGGCGACGACGTCGGCGACGGACGTCCGGGTGGGGTTCGTGCCCAGCTCGACGAGGGCCGCGCCGGTGCCGAGGCGGCGCTGGAAGTCGACATCCTCGCCCGTCTTCTCGGCCTTGGTCTCGGCGTCGGCGGCGGCGGCCTTGTTCGACTCGGCCTCGGCCGCGCCGGACTTGTAGCCGACGATGAGCCGCTCGGCCGGGGCGCCGGGGGCGGCCTCGGTGAGGGTGGCCGGGACGGCGGCGGCGCGGGGTGCGGACTCCTGGGCGACGGCGACCGAGGCGGGGGCGGCGGTCAGCAGCGCGGCGGAGACGACGGCGACGGATATCAGCTTCCGTCTGAGCTCTGGGGAGGTACGCACGGTCGTTGCCTTTCGTGGCCTGACTCCGGGCTGGGCGGAGCGGCGGTGGAGTCGCTTCGTCGTCGAAGCGGAGGGGGGTGGTTCGAAAAGCGACGCGATGGCCGGCCAGGCGCGAGAAGACGAGCGGACCAGTTCGGGGTTACCTGTAGGTCGGCTGTGCTCGGCTGTGGTCGAACGATAGGCAAAGGGAAGGTCATCGGGATACGGGGGAAACCCTCGATCGGGCCGGAAACCCACCCTCTATGGCGGGCAGTTGGGCGCGAACGGTCCCTTTTCGAACGCGTCCGTGCGCGGTGAACGCGCCGGGACGGATTCCCGTACTGCACTACCGACGTTGCCGCCCCGGCCGAGGAGACGCAGAGGGATGCCTCGTACGACCGCACACCGCACCGCACTCGCGGCCGCCCTCGTGACCCCGCTGCTGCTGCCGCTGTGGGCCGCCGGACCGGCGGGGGCGCACGGCGCGCCGACGGATCCGGTGAGCCGCGTGGTGGCCTGCTCCCCCGAGGGCGGCGATCGCGCCGGCTCGGCGGCGTGCCGCGCGGCCGTCGCCGCGAACGGCGCGCCCTTCACGGCCTGGGACAACCTGCGGCTGGCGAACGTGAACGGCCGGGACCGGCAGGTCGTCCCCGACGGGAAGCTGTGCAGCGGGGGCCTGCCCGCCTACCGGGGCCTCGACCTCGCCCGCGCCGACTGGCCCTCGACCCGGATGACGCCCGGCGCGACGCTGACCATGCGGTACGTCTCGACGATCCCGCACACCGGCACGTTCCGGATGTACCTGACGAAGCCCGGCTACGACCCGGCCGGGCCGCTGTCCTGGTCCGACCTGCCCGAGAAGCCGTTCGCGGAGGTGACGGACCCGGCCCTGACGGACGGCGCCTACCGCCTCCAGGCGACCCTGCCCTCCGACCGGACCGGGCGGCACGTGCTGTACACGGTGTGGCAGAACAGCAGTACGCCGGACACCTATTACTCGTGCTCGGACGTGGTGTTCCCGCAGAAGGAGGCGGCGTCGCCGCAGAAGGAGGCGGCGCCTACGGAGGAGAGCGAGAAGACGGAGGAGACGGAGGAGAAGGAGGAGGAGAAGCCGGGAGAGAACGCCGCCGACCCTCAGCCGCAGGCTGACCACAGCCCGGTGGCCGCCGCCTCCGGCCCCGACTCGGGCCCGTCCACGCCCATGCTGGCGGGCGGCGCCGCGGCGGTGCTGTTGCTCACCGGCGGCGCCGCCCTGGCCGTACGCCTACGGCGACGCTGAACCAACCTTGCTGGACGCTCAGTTGACGTTGATCGCCACGCCGCCCTTCGTCACCGGGGCGTACTTGGCGGTGAAGAAGGCGTTGCTGAAGCAGAGCGACGAACCGGAGACCTTCGTGAACTGCTGGTTGGTGAAGGAGATGCTGTGGTCGGCGTTGCTCGCCGTGCCGGTCAGGCTCGGTGCCTGGTAGACGCAGGTGATGCTGCCCAGCAGGGTGCGCAGCTTGACCGTGGACTGGATGGCGGAACTGGCGCCCGGGGTCACGGAGACGGTGCCGTCGGAGGACACGCTGGTGGTGTAGGGCAGGTTGTCGACGGTGATGCCGCTGACGCCGAGCGAACCGACGACGTTGGTGGTACAGCCGCTGGTGTCGAAGGTGTGCGAGGCGAGGGACTCGGTGGCGGTGCCAGGGGCGGCCGGATTGGCGGTGACCTTGGCGGAGAACGCCGACGAGGTGCACGAGATGCCGCTGGTGCCGGTCGCGCTGGAGTAGAAGGTGGCGGCGGTGCCGCTCGCCAGAGACGCGTCGAGGACGTCGCCGACCGCGACGGCCGCGCCGTCGGTGGTGGTCAGGACCGGGGTGTCGGCCGCCGAGGCGGGGGCGGCGAGGCCCAGGGCGGCGACGGCGGCGGTGAGGGCGAGCAGGGTGCGAGTACGCATGCGGGTGTACCTCTTTCGGAAGCGAGGGTGAGGGGGTGCGTCCGCGTCCGCCGTTGCCGGTCCGTCACGCCTTCTCCGTACGTGACGGACCGGCAACGGCGGTCCGGTCACCGGCCGGAGGCACGCAGGACGCGGCTCCGGCCGGGCCGGGCGGGGGGTGGCTGGTGGCGCGGCTCCAGGGGAAGCGGCCGTGCCGTGGAGGGTCGGACTCGGGCGAGGGAAAGCCCGTGCGGACGCACCGGGCGGTGAGATGCCCGTCCGGGACGGGCGGTCCGGGGCGCGCGGACGGTGCCGCGCGGCGGATCCGGCGCCACGGATCCGGTGAGACGAGGAGAGTTGTAGACCTACCGGTCAGTCAACGTCAAGGCATTGCAGGGGAGTTGTGCGTTGACTGAGAGTTTCCGAACGCCGTTGACTCACATGCGGCGCACATTCAACACTCTTTGTTCACACTTCCCTTGACCCTTCATGTAACCCCCGGTAACTTCCGAGTCGGCTACTGCGGCGTAACGAGAAAGCCCTTGCAATCGCCGGGAGTTGCGAGGAGACGTACGTACGCGGTCGGTGTCCGCGCCAGGGCAACGTGCCACCGAAGTCCGATCCGCACCGACACGCACCTGGAGCAGACATGACCTCCTCCGCCGAGCACACCCCCGAAAGACCGGACGGCCCCGCCGCCGCGGACGTCGCTGACGTTCCCGCGCGCCGCGGGCGGGTCCGGGCACGCCGGGCCGCGGTGATGGCGGTGCCGGCCACCCTGGTCGCCGCGAGCCTCGCGGTCCTCACCGCCGAGGGGGCGCTGGGCGTGCAGTTCGCCATCTCCGGCATGCCCTTCACGGTCACCGCCACCGAGCTGAAGGGCAACGGCTTCGCGCAGTTCGGAGGCCTGGACAAGATGGCCAAGGACAGCCCCAACGCAGGTGAAACCGGCGGCGAGGTGCTGGTCGTCACCTCCGTGATCAAGGACGCGACGCTCACCAAGCTGTGCCAGAGCGTGGACCTGGGCGGTACGAACCTGATCATCAGGGCGGGTGAAGGCGCGAAGAAGGTCCGGGCCACCGACCTGACCACCGACTCCACCCAGCTCTCGGGCGACGCGGCCTTCACCAACATCGAGATAGGCAACGACGCCAGCGAACTCAACAAGGCCGGCCCTCTGGGCAAGGGGCCGATCGGCGTGTTCAGCCAGCAGTCCGACACCGTGCGCATCGCCAACCTGCGGCAGACCAACTACGCCACGACGGCCGGTGTGTTCAAGCTGCCGGGGCTGAAGCTGGGCTTCAGCGAATCGGGCTGCTGATGCCCGGCGGCTCACGCGGGACGTTCCGGTCCGCCTTCCGCCGGTGGCGGGCGGGCCGTCCCTTCTGGGGCGGGCTGCTGCTCGCCCTGGGCGGGGCGGAGATCCTGCTCACCCTGAAGGCGTCGCTGGACGTCATCCTGCACGTCGGCATGCAGGGCCTGGCCGGCTATCTGCTCCCGGCCGTGATGCTGCTGTGCGGCGTGCTGATCCTCTTCAACCCCTCGCAGCGCCTGTTCTACTCGGTCATCGGGGTACTGGTCTCCCTGGGGGCATGGATGACCTCGAACCTGGGCGGCTTCTTCGTGGGCATGCTGTTGGGCATCGTCGGCAGCTGTCTCACCTTCGGCTGGCTCCCGGACCAGGAGCCGCGCGTCAGCCGGCGGCAGCGCAGGAAGGCGGCCAAGGCCGCGGCCGTGGCGGGGCCCCTGGAGCGGGAGGCCGGCCAGGCCGTCTGAATCAGGCCAGTGATGCCCTTCAGGCCAGTGATCCTCGACCCCCTGGCGTCGCCCGGCCGTGGCGACTTGGCTGGACGTGTCGCGCTCCGCCCACGAGGTGTGCGCGCCGTACGGACAGCCGTCAGCCCAGGGAGAGTCCGATGGATCAGACCCACCCGATTGTGATCGACCCGACCGGCCGCGACATCCACGGCGAGGCGACCCGGATCCGCGAGCGCGGACCCGTCACCCCCGTCGAACTCCCCCACGGTGTCCCGGCCTGGGCGGTCAGCGACACCTCGCTTCTGAAACGGCTGCTCACCGACCCACGGGTGTCGAAGGACCCGCGCCGGCACTGGCAGCGCTGGATCGACGGCGAGGTCTCGCCGGACTGGCCGCTGTTCACCTGGGTCGCGGTGCAGAGCATGTTCACGGCCTACGGCACCGACCACAAACGGCTGCGCACCCTCGTCTCCAAGGCGTTCACCGCCCGCCGCACCAACGCGCTGCGGCCACGGATCGAGGAGATCACCGCGACGCTGCTCGACCGGGTCGCCAAGGTGGGGGCCGGCGGCGGCGCGGACGGCCAGGCGGTCGATCTGCGGGAGGAGTTCTGCTACCCGCTGCCCATCCAGGTCATCGGCGAACTGCTCGGGCTCCCCGAGGAGTTGGGGGACGAGCTGCGGGTCGTGGTGGACGGTGTCTTCCACACCTCGGCCGACGCGGCCGAGGTCGCCGACATCTACGCCCGGTTCTACGCCGTCCTCGGTGAACTCGTCGCCGCGAAACGGGCGGCGCCCGGCGACGACCTCACCTCCGCGCTGATCGCCACCCACGAGGAGGAGAGCGGCACGCGGCTCAGCGAGCAGGAACTGCTCGACACGCTGATGCTGATGATCAGCGCCGGTCACGAGACGACGGTCAACCTGCTCGACAACGCCGTCCACGCGCTGCTCACCCACCCCGACCAGCTCGCGCACGTCCGCGGCGGGCGCGCCTCCTGGGACGATGTGATCGAGGAGACCCTGCGGGCCGAGGCGCCGGTGGCCAGCCTGCCGCTGCGGTACGCCGTCGAGGATCTGCCCCTCGGTGAACTGGGCGGCCCGGACGGCGCGGTGATCCGCAAGGGCGAGGCGATCCTCGCCGCGTACGCCGCCGCCGGACGCGACCCGGAGCATCACGGCACGGACGCCGCCGTCTTCGACGTCACCCGCGCCGCCAAGGATCATCTGGCCTTCGGGTACGGCGTCCACCACTGCCTGGGCGCCCCGCTCGGCCGGCTGGAGGCGCGTGTGGCCCTGCCTGCCCTGTTCGAACGGTTCCCCGGCCTCACCCTCGCCGTACCGGCCGAGGAGCTGCGGCCGGTGGACTCGTTCATCTCGCACGGCCATCGGACGCTGCCGGTCCTGACGGGCTGACGGGCTCCGCGGAGGGCGCCGGATCCCGGAGGTCCGGCTCTCCGGAGGCCGGCTCCCCGGCGCCCTCCTCCTTCAGTGCCTTCGCCTCGCTCTTGAGGATCCGCATCGAGCGGCCGAGTGAACGCGCCGTGTCCGGCAGTTTCTTCGAGCCGAACAGGACGATCACGACGATCGCCACGATCAGCAGATGCCAGGGCTCCAGTCCGTTGCGCAGCACGGCATGCCCTCCCTCTCTTCAACAGTTGCTACATTGCGCAACTGTACAACCCCCGGGCGAGAGGCAAGCGAACGCCGATGACGGTCAGCAGTATTCGGAGGACAGAGCCACCGCGGCACCGGGCCGCGCCCCGGAACCAGAGGCGGCGGCGCGGTCGCCGCCTCGGCCGACGCGCCGCCCTCCTGGTCTGCCTGGCCCTGGTCGTGTTCGCCGCGGGGGGTGCCGGCTGGCTGTATCTGAAGCTGGACGGCGACATCAGCACCTTCGACTCCGGCGGCCTCTCCGACAACCGCCCCGGGGCCGGCTCGTCGAAGGGCGAGAACATCCTGGTCATCGGGTCCGACACCCGTACCGGCGGCAACAGCGCGCTGGGCGGCGGCGACAAGGACGACGTGGGCCGCTCCGACACCGCGTTCCTGCTGCACGTCTACGCCGACCACCGGCACGCGCTCGCCGTCTCCATCCCCCGCGACACCCTGGTCACCGTCCCGTCCTGCGAACTGCCCGACGGCAGCTGGACGAAGGCACGGCCGGACACGATGTTCAACGCCGCGTACTCGGTCGGCCAGACCGCCGAGGGCAACCCCGCCTGCACCCAGAACACGGTCGAACAGCTCACCGGGCTGCGCGTCGACCACACCGTCGTCGTCGACTTCAAGGGCTTCGCACGGCTGACGGAGGTGGTGGGCGGGGTGCGGGTGTGCCTGCCGCAGGACGTGTACGAGAACGACCTCGACCCGCACCTCACCGCCCCCGGCAAACTGCTGTTCCACAAGGGCGAGCAGAGCGTGTCGGGACAGCGGGCGCTGGACTACGTCCGGATCCGGCACGGCATAGGCGACGGCAGCGACATCGGCCGGATCAAGCGGCAGCAGGCGTTCGTGGCCAGTCTGCTGAAGGAGGTGAAGAGCAAGGGCCTCACCCCGACGCGGCTGTTGCCGCTGGCCGACGCCGCCACCGAGTCGCTGACCGTCGACCCCGGCCTCGGCTCCGCCGGCAAGCTGATCTCCTTCGCGATGTCCCTGAAGGACATCGACCTGCACAACACGAAGTTCATCACCCTGCCCTGGCGCTACGAGGGTTCCCGGGTGGCGATCGTGCAGCCGGACACCGACGCCCTGTGGGCCGCGCTCAAGGCCGACCGCACGATCGACGGCCAGGACGCCGGCGGAAAGCAGACCGGAGCGTCGGGTTCCCCCGCCCCGGCCGCGTCTCCCTCCGCCTCCTCGTCCCCCGCGCCGGTCTCCGGTGACGGCATCGACGTCGCCGTCTACAACGGCACCGCCGTCCCCGGTCTGGCCGCCCGCGCCGCCGAAGCCCTCACCGCGGACGGCTTCACCGTCACGGGTACGGCGACGGCGTCCGCCCAGGACCACACGACCACACTGGTCGAGTACGGCCCGGGGCTCGAGGACCGGGCCCGGACCGTCGCGGCGGCCTTCCCCGGCGCCGAGCTCCGGTCGGTGACCGGCAGCGGGATCAACGTCGTGCTGGGCCAGTCGTATGCCGACGACCCAGCGGCGGCGTCCGCCGCCCCGGCTCCGACCGCCGTACCGTCCGAGGTCGCCGACGGAGCTCGTTCGGCGGACGACAATCCCTGCTCGAACCTCAGCTACGGCTGACGCCGTCGGAGCCTGGCCCTGGCCGCCGTCAGGGCCAGGGCGTACAGGCCGAGCACCACGGCCGGCAGCAGGTAGTACGCGGCGGGCAGGGCCGTCATACCGAGGGCGCCTCCTAGGGGACTCGGCGGCAACAGCAGGCCGACGACGGCGAGGCCGGCCGCCGCCAGGCCGACCGGGCCGGGCCCCCTGCTCCCCTCGACGCGCCGGCCGCTGCGCAGGAGCAGCATCACCAGGGCCTGCGTGAGCAGGTTCTCGGTGAACCAGGCGGAGTGGAACACGGCCTCGTCGTCCACGGCGTCGGGCCCGTCGAGCGCGAGGGCGAGAACGGCGAAGGTGGCGAGGTCGGCGAGCGCGTTGAGCAGGCCGAAGCCGGTGACGAACCTCAGGAAGGAACGTGGCCGCAGCACGGCCGGGCCGCGCAGTGCCGCCGCGCCGGGACGGTCGTGGGCGAAGGCGAGCTGGGCCGCGTCGAAGCACAGGTTCTGCGCGAGCACCTGGGCCGGGAGCATCGGCAGGAAGGGCAGGAGCAGGCCCGCGGCGAGCATGGCGACGACGTTGCCCAGGTTGGAGGAGAGCGTGACACGCAGGTACGAGGCGATGTTGCCGCTCGCGTGCCGGCCCGCCGTGATCGCGTGGCCGATCGCCGTGAGGTCCTTCTCGGCGAGGACGACATCGGCGCTCTCCCGGGCCACGCCGACGGCGGAGCGGGGCGCGAGAGAGACGTCGGCGGCACGCAGCGCGGCCACGTCGTTCACACCGTCGCCGAGGAATCCGACGGTGTGCCCGGCGGCGCGCAGGGCGGCGACGAGGCGGGCCTTGTCCTGAGGGGTGCAGCGGGCGACCACGGTCGCCCCGGCGGCTTCGGCGTCGGCCAGGTGCGCGGCGGTCCGTACCCGCCCGGGATCCAGGCCCAGTTCCCGGCAGGCCCGGGCCGCCGTGGCCGGGTGGTCGCCGGTGAGGACCTTGACGGTGACGCCGCGGTCGGCCAGGCCGCGCAGGGCCTCGGCGGCGGTCGGGGCGAGGGCGTCCCGGAAGGTCACCAGGCCCCGGAAGGCCAGGCCCCGGGGGTCGGTCGGGGGGCTCGCGGCGGCGGGGCGGTCGGCCGTGGCGAGGGCCAGCACCCGCAGCCCGGTGTCAGCCTCCCGGGCGGCGAGCGCCAGCAGCCGGTCGCGCTCGCCGGGTTCCGTCGCACAGCGCTCCAGTACGGCCTCGACGGCACCGGTGACGACGACGGTGTGCCGTCCGAGGGAGCCGCGTACCACCGCCGTCGAGATCCGCCGTACCGGGTCGAACGGCACGGCGTCCACCCCGTCGTACTCCTCGCCCACCGGCCCGGCCGCCTCCAGCAGGGCCTCGTCGAGGGCGTCGGGGGCGGGCAGTTCGGCGAGCTGGAGGGTCCACCAGGCGCCGACGGCGGCCCAGTGCAGCACCACCGGGTCGTCGTGGCCGGCCGGGTCGAGGGACCGTTCGACGACCGGACGGTCCTGGGTGAGCGTGCCGGTCTTGTCGACGCACAGCACGTCGACGGCGCCCAGGTCGTGCAGCGCGGGAGCCGTTTGACGATGACGCCGTGCGTGCGGGCCAGGAGGGCGGCGCCCCGGGCCAGGCAGGTGGTGACGATCACCGGCAGCATCTCGGGCGTCAGACCGACGGCGACCGCGACGGCGAAGGGCAGTGTCTCCAGACCGCGTCCGCGCAGCGCCGCGTTGGCCATCAGCACCAGGGGCGGGGTCAGCAGCATGAACCGGATCAGCACCCAGGAGATCCCGTGCACGGACCGGTCGAAGGCCCCGCCCTCCCGGCGCGCGGCGGGCTGCCGGTGCGCGGCGGCGAACCGTGTCCCGGTGCCGGTGGCGACCACGACGGCCGTGGCGGTGCCCGAGGCGACGGTGCTGCCCTGGAAACACAGGAGGGACTCGCCCGTCCCGTCCGCGGTGCTCTTGTCCACCGGCGCCGATTCCCCGGTGAGGGCCGCCTCGTGCACCGTGAGCCCCCGCGCCCGCAGCAGACGTACGTCCGCCGGGACCAGGTCTCCCGGGCCGAGGCGGATCACGTCGCCGGGGACCAGTTCGGCGACCGGGACCTCCCGGGACTCCGGCGGCTCCCGGCCGTCGGTGCGGCGCAGCACCGCGGCCGTGCCGGCGACCAGGTCGCGCAGGGCGGACATGGACCGGTCGGCCCGGTGTTCCCCGGTCGCGCGCAGCACGCAGCTCACGACGACAAGAGCGAGGATGACCACCCCGGTACCCCAGGACGCTATGGCGACGGACACCAGGCCGAGGCAGAGCAGGACGGCGGTGAAGGGGTCGCGCAGGGCGCGCACGGCCCTCAGGGGCCAGGAGGGTGTGCGTCCCTCCGGCAGCGTGTTCTCGCCGGAGGTGATCAGCCTCGACGCGGCCTCGGCCTCGGTCAGCCCTCGGGGCCCCGACTCCAGCCGCCGCAGCACCTCCAGGGTGGTGCCCTCGGCGGTCTCAGAGGCCATGGAGCCGACGGCGCGCCGGTGCGGCGCGGTCGGTGAGCCGGTCCACCAGGAGCCGTACGACGTCGACGATGTCGGGGTCGTCGACGTAGTACACCTGCCGGCGGCCCTCACGGCGGGAGCGGACGAGGCCGGCCAGCTTCAGCTTGGTGAGGTGCTGGCTGACGGCGGGCAGCGCGCCGCCGACCCGCTCCGCGAGCCCGGTCACGTCGCTCTCGCCCTGGGCCAGCGCCCAGACGATGTGCAGCCGGGCGGGCGAGGCCAGCAGCCCGAAGGCCGCGGCCGCCTGGGCGAGCACGTCGGCGGACGGGTCCTCGAAGCCACTGCCGGCTGCCGCCACCGTCACCGCCCCTTTCCGTCGTCCCGCGAGCCGCACCAAGTTTAGGCGGCCCGCGGCACCCACCCCGCAAGCCGTTTCTTCCCTCGCGGGGCCAGGAGTGATGGAATCGCGCGCAACGGTCCAACTGTGGCCGGTGACAGGCGAGTTGCGTACTGGGAGGCCCGGATGCCGGAGCACCGTATGGACACCGAGAGCGCGCACTCCGCGCGGATCTACGACTACATCCTCGGCGGCGACGACAACTACCCCGCCGACCGGGAGGCGGGCGACGCCATGTGCCGCGAGTGGCCCGCCCTGCCGGTCCACATGCGGGCCAACCGCGACTTCATGCACCGAGCCGTGCGGTATCTCGCCGCCGAGGCGGGGATACGCCAGTTCCTCGACATCGGCACCGGCATCCCGACCCCGCCCAACCTGCACGAGATCGCCCAGGCCGCGGCCCCGGAGGCGCGGGTCGTCTACGTCGACAACGACCCGCTCGTCCTCTCCCTCTCCCAGGGCCTGCTGTCCGGCACGCCCGAGGGCAGGACGGCCTACGTCGAGGCGGACATGCGCGACCCGGCGGCCATCCTCGGCGCACCCGGCTTCCGGGAGACCCTCGACCTGTCGGAGCCGGTCGCGCTGACCGTCATCGCGATCGTGCACTTCATGCTGGACGAGCACGACGCCGTCGGCATCGTCCGCCGGCTCCTCGACCCGCTGCCGCCCGGCAGCTGCCTCGCGATGTCCGTCGGCACCGCCGACTTCGCCCCCGACGAGGTCGGCCGGGTGGCCCGGGAGTACGCCGCGCGCGGCATGCCGATGCGGCTTCGCACCCTCCCCGAGGCGGCGGAGTTCTTCGAAGGTCTCGACCTGGTGGAGCCCGGCATCGCGCAGGTCCACAAGTGGCGCCCGAACCGCACGGACGGTACGGAAAGCGACGGCGTCGAGAACGGTGTCGAGATCCGGGACGAGGACATCGCGATGTACGGGGCGGTGGCGCGCAAACCGTAGCCGGGGAAGGGGCCCTGACCTCGCCGTTCGGCCCGTCGGACGGATCATCACGATGCGGCAGCATGAACTCACGGCTTGTGGCCGCTCACTTGACGACCGGTGGTCACACACGGTTGGCTCCGGGCCAGAGAGAGTCATCGGGTCGTGCACGTTCACGGCCCCGCTGTGCTCTCACCCTGCTCTTGCTCGGCCGCACAGCGAGGTCCACCCCCCATGAACACTCCTCCCCCGCAGCCCACCACCGTGAGACTCTCCCGAACCGTGGCCCTGGCCTCCGCCGCGTGTCTGCTGGTGTCCGGCTGCTCCGTCCTCGGCGTGGCCGACGACGGGGCGGATACGGCAGACGCGTCGGGCGGCGGGATGAAGGTCGCCCTCGTCACCCACGGCGGCAAGGGCGACGCCTTCTGGGACCTGGTGCGCTCAGGCGCGGAGACGGCGGCCGCCAAGGACGGCATCGACCTCACGTACGCCGGCGACTCCGACCCGGCCGCGCAGGCCGAGCTGGTACGGGAAGCGGTCCGCGACAAGGTCGACGGCATCGCCGTGACGCTGGCCAAGCCGGCGGCGATGCGCGGCCCGGTCGCCCAGGCCAAGGCCGCCGGCATCCCCGTCGTCGGGCTCAACTCCGGCATCGACGCCTGGCGGCCGACGGGACTCCTGGAGTACTTCGGCCAGAACGAGTCGCTCGCGGGCCGGGCTGTCGGCGACAAGCTGGACGAGGTCAAGGCCAAGCACGCCCTGTGCGTGGTGCACGAGCGGGGCAACGTCGCGCTGGAGGCCCGCTGCGCCGGAGTGAGGAAGACGTTCCGCGGCGACACCGACAACCTGTACGTGGACGGCGCCGACATGAACGCGGTGACCGCCACGATCGCGTCCCGGCTGCGGCAGGACTCGAGCATCGACGAGGTCGTCACCCTGGGCGCCCAGTACGGGCTCAGCGCGGTCAAGGCCGTCGAGCAGTCCGGCAGCAGAGCCGAGGTGGCCACCTTCGACCTCAACAAGGATCTGGTCAAGGCGGTCCAGGGCGGCGATGTGCAGTTCGCCGTGGACCAGCAGCCGTATCTGCAGGGCTACCTCGCGGTGGACGCCTTGTGGCTGTACCACACCAACGGCAACGTCAGCGGCGGCGGGACGGCTCCGGTGCTCACCGGGCCCGCGTTCGTGACCAGGTCGAACGTGTCCGCTGTGGCACGGTTCGCCGCCGCCGGGACCCGGTGACCGGACCCTTCCTGTGACGGTGTCGCCAAAGATTCGGTCAGGCCCGGTTCGCACGCCCACTTGTACGGATAACATCCTGCGCATCCCATGTGCCGCTCCCGGCACGCTCTCACCCCCGCGCCCGTCCCCCAGCCTCCCCGACCGTTCCGCTTCCCCGTTCCTCGCTCCCCGCTGATCGCCCTAGGACGACGATGTCTCGACGGACAGGTGCCCGGCGCCGTCTCGGTTCCATTCGCCTCTCCCTGTGGCTGCTGGCCCTGGTGCCCAGCGTCACCCTCGCCGCGATGTGGGGCGTGACGACGATCCAGATGTTCTCGGAGGGCCTGCGGCTGCGGGACCAGACGGAGCTGAGCCGGTCGACCGGCGCCATGGGCACCGACGCGACGCTCGCGCTGCAGCGGGAGCGCAGCCTGTCGGCCGCCTGGCTGGCCTCCCCGCACGGCTCCCGGACCGCCCTCGACGCGCAGCGCGAGGAGACCGACAAGGCGGTCGCGAAGCTGGTCGGGCAGGCGGACGCGATCGAGAAGGCGCCCTCCCGCGTCTCCGACCGGCTGTACTCGGTGCTGGGCTCGGTGGGGAGCCTCGAGTACTACCGGGACCAGGTGGACGACCCCACCGATATCACCCCCCAGCAGGCGCTGGACCAGTACTCCTCGATCATCGACGACCAGATCCACGCCTTCCAGGAGCTCTCCCAGGTCGACGACGGCGACCTCACCTCGCAGGCCGGCCCGCTGGTCGCGCTGGAGCACGCGGCGGAGCTGGTCTCCCGGGAGGACGCGCAGCTGACCCTTGCCTGGCCGTCGGGGCATCTGGACGACAAGGCGTGGGTGCAGTACGCGGAACTCGTGAACACCCGGCGCTGGCTGGTCCAGGACCAGGTCGTGCCCCAGCTGACCGGCGAAGCCAAGGCACAGACCGAGCGGATCCTGGCGAGCCCCGAGTGGAAGACGCTGGAGTCGATCGAGGACCAGGTGCTGGCGGCCCGGAACTCCGGCACCGACGCGGACCGGATCGCCCTGCCGGACGCGCAGAAGCGGTGGAACGCCGCCATGGACAAGCTGTCGGCGCACTACGCGAGTCTCATCGAGCAGCAGACGACGGGACTGCTGGAGCGCAGCGCCGACAAGGCGGACGGGACGCTGATCAAGGCGGCGTCCCTGAGCGCCGGCGGGCTGCTCGCGCTGCTGCTGTGCGTCGGCATGTCCTGGCGGATCACCCGCTCGCTGTCCCGGCGGCTTCGCGGTCTGCGCCTGGCCACGCTCAGCCTGGCGAAGGAGCGGCTGCCGGACGTGGTGGCCCGGCTGGAGCGGGGCGAGACGGTCGAACCGGAGTCGGCTACGACCCCGCTGGACTACGGGCACGACGAACTCGGCCAGGTGGCCCAGGCGTTCAACACCGCCCAGCGCACGGCCGTGCACACCGCGGTCGAACTCGCCGACACCCGGCGCGGCTTCCAGAAGGTCATCCTGGGCATCGCCCGGCAGAGCCAGAACCTGGTCAACCTCCAGCTGAGCAAGCTCGACGCGCTGGAGCGCGAGCACAGCGACCCCGACATCCTCAAGGGCCTGTACGAACTGGACTCCACGGCCAGCCAGTTGCGCCGCTACGAGGAGAACCTCGTCATCGTCAGCGGCGAACGGCCGGGCCGCAGCTGGACCGAGCCCGTCGCGCTGATGGACATCCTGCGCAGCGCGGTCGGCGAGGTCGCCGAGTACCAGCGGGTGGAGGTGCACACCGAGGAGGAGGTCTACGTCGCCCCGCCCGCGGTCGCCGACGTCATCCATCTGCTGGCCGAGCTCATCGACAACGCGACCGCGTACTCCCCCGCCCCGAGCCCCGTCACGGTGCGGGCCGGGATGGTCGCCAAGGGGCTCGCCGTCGAGGTCGAGGACCGCGGCCTCGGCATGTCGGAGGAGGACTACGCGTCCTTCAACGAACAGCTCGCGGTGCCCCCGCAGTTCGACGTGGTCGCGCTCGCCGACGACCTGCGTCTCGGCATGTTCGTGATAGCCCAGCTGGCCCACCGGCACGGCATCGCCGTCACCCTGCGTTCGTCGCCGTACGGCGGGACCACGGCGATCGTGCTGATACCGCACGACATCGTGGTCCGGGAGACCCCCTCCACCGGCACACCCGGCACCCGCAACGCCAAGCCCCTGAACGGCACGCACAGCCTGACGGCCCTCGGCGGCCCTCGGGGCACGGGCGTCCCGGCCGCCGGCAGGCCGAAGGACGGCGAAGGCCCGGCGGACGGGCGGAGCCCGGTGGCCGAAGAAACCCTGGACGACGAACGCGGCTCGGGCGACGGGCAGGGCTCGGCGAACGAGCGAGGCTCGGACGACGGCCGAAGCTCGGCAGACGGGCAGGACGCGACGGACGGCGAAGGCTCGGACCACGAGCAGAACTCGGCAGACCAACGACACTCGGGCAGCGGGCAGAAGTCGGCAGACGGCCGAAGCCCGGCAGACGGACAACGCTCGGGCACCGGGCGGGACTCGGTGGGCCGCGAGCCTGCCGCGGTCGCCGAGAGTGTCTCCGGCACCAGCGGCAGTGGCGGCGGCGCCGGGGCCGAGAGTGCCACCGGCGGTGTCGGCGACGGCCGTTCCGGGCGTGAGCCGCGGGCGCTCGCCGGGGCCCGGACGGCATCCGCCGCTCGGAGCCCCCGCGGGGACGGTCTCGCCCCGCTCCCCCGTCGCGTGCCGCAGACCAGCCTGGTCGAGCAACTGCGCGAAGAGTCCGCGCCCGACGGCGACGACGGCTCCCTCGACGACTTCACAGCGGAAGCCGCCGCCTCCTCTCTGGCCGGCTTCCAGCGCGGCACGCTCCGGGCCCGTGACGAGGACCCGGCCGCACCACCCCGGCAGGCCGCCGCCGACGCCGTCCCCTCGACTCCGCCCGCCGACCGCTGACGAAGGACTCCGCAATGACACGCCCCATCCCCGCCACGCACACCCAGCTCGACCAGCTGCTGACCGGACTCGTGGAGCGGGTCGCCGACGTGAACCAGGCCGTGGTGCTCTCCGAGGACGGCCTGGTGGTCAGCAAGTCCACCGGGTTCCTGCGCGACGACGCCGAGCGGCTCGCGGCGACCGCGTCCGGTCTGATGAGCCTGAGCAAGGGCGTCAGCATGGACTTCCGGGGTGGTCCGGTGCGCCAGGCGCTCATCGAGATGGCCAACAGCTATCTGATCCTGACCTCCGCCGGCCCCGGCGCCCATCTGGTCGTGCTGACCGGCCCGGGCGCGGACGTCGGTGTGGTGGCGTACCAGATGAACATGCTGGTGAAGAAGATCGGCGAGCACCTCAGCGCGGCACCGCGGGGCATGGCCGGACCCGTCGTCGACCCAGGCGTGTGAGGTGGGCGAAGGCGACTCGGCGGGCCGGCTCGTACGACCGTTCGCCCTGACCGGTGGCCGGACGCGGCCCAGCCGTGCCGACTTCACGCTCATCGCGACGGTGACCGCGGTCGATCCGGCACCGGCCACCGCGCCACGGTGCCAGCCCGAGCACACCCGGATCCTCCGGCTCTGTGCCGAGCCGGTCGCCGTGGCGGAGCTGGCCGCCCGGCTGGACCTGCCGGTGAGCGTGGTCGTCATCCTGCTCTGCGACCTGCTGGAGGCGGGCCGGATCACCGTCCGCCCGCCGCGCCTCGTTTCCCGAACCACTCCGGACCTGGACCTGCTGCAGAAAGTGAGGGACGGCCTTGGCCGGCTCTGACCCCGTCACAGACGCGTCCTCGGCACCCGACACGGTCAAGATCCTCATCGCCGGGGGCTTCGGCGTGGGCAAGACCACCATGGTCGGGTCGGTCAGCGAGATCGCACCGCTGCGCACCGAGGAACCCCTGACCATGGCCGGTCTGGGCATCGACGATCTCGACGGCATCGAGGAGAAGCGGGCCACCACCGTGGCCCTGGACTTCGGCAGAATCACCATCAGCCGGGAACTGGTGCTGTACCTGTTCGGTACGCCGGGGCAGCAGCGGTTCTGGTTCATGTGGAACGACCTGGCGCTCGGCGCGCTCGGCGCCGTGGTCCTGGTCGACGTCCGCAGACCCGAGTCCAGCTTCGCCGCGATCGACTTCTTCGAACGCCGGGAGATCCCGTTCGTCGTCGGGGTCAACGGCTTCCACGGCAAGCACCCGTATCCGCCCGAGGACATCCGGGACGCGCTCGCGGTGCCGGAGCATGTGCGGGTGCTGCTGTGCGACGCGCGGGACCGGGAGTCGTGCCGGGACGTGCTGATCGCCCTGATCGACCAGTTGATCGCGTCGGCTGTCCAGGCCTAGCGCGTGCCTCTTTGACGGGTTGGTCAGTTGATCGGATGTGTCCATCCGATCAGTGATCAGTGATGTGATGTGGGACCGGATCGAGCCGCTGATGCCGGCCGATCCAGTCGCGTACGGCAGTGGGCCGACCACCGCCGCACGCTCGAGGCCATTGCGTGGAAGTACCGCACCAACTCGCCCTGGCGGGACCTCCCGACGAGCTCGGCTCATTCCAGACCGCTCACAAGCGGCTGATCAGATGGGCCGTCGACGGCACCTGGGAGTTGATCCTCGCCGCCGTCCTGGCTGCGGCGGACGCCGACGATGACATCGACTGGACGGTGCCGGTGGACTCCACGGTCGTCCGGGCCCACCAGCACGCTGCCGGAGCACTCAAAAGGGGGCGGCCTGCTGGTTTCCGAGTTCCGGTGGAAGAGGGCACCCCAGGGGCTCGCGACCCGCCGACAGCTGCGCGCCATGCGCTTACGCCCCGGCGGGCAGGAGCCCGTTGCCCTGATCACCTGCCGACTCGGTCAGCGGTTCGCCTACCTCTAGCGCGTGGACCTGGCCAAACCCGTACGGCCCATGACCCTCGCCAAGGAGCTCGCGCTCGACAAGGCGATGGCCGCCCGGCAGACGACAGACCGCGCTCAGCCCGCTCCAAGGCCGACCGAGACTCGTTGCCCGCGCGTACCACGAAGCGTCTACAGGCCAGAGGGATCGGTGAACGAGATCGGCTTGCCGGTGGCGTGGGCGTATGCGACCTCCCTGCTCGTTGACTCGCCGATATACCCGCCTGGGAAAGCGCCTGAGTTCGCAATTTCTGAGCGCTCGGTGACCCGAACTCGGGCGGGACTTGCGTGAAGGCCAGCCCTCGTCGTCGTCCCTTCATCCAGCAAGCGGGGCGTATGTCGTGGCCGTCGCGGGCCCGATGCCATCCCTGGTTTCCCAGCTGCGGCCGTGCGTCGGCCTCGGTGCGCGGGTTCCCCAGCGTCTGCCCTCGGTACAACAGCATTCGTCGTGAACATCGCAGGCGTCACCGACGAGAGACACGTAGGGGTGTTTCCGAGAGGTCCTGACCTGCCCTGCTTCTCTGTAGATGGTGATCGTTGCCCGATGGGTCAAGCTGGGTACACGGCGGCGATGCGGGGCAGTCGGGCGGCGATGCGTTCGTGGTCGTCGAAGTCGAAGTTCCACTCGGGGTCGAGGTCGGGGTAGCGGATCGTGAAGGTGTCGCGGGGTGGTTCGTTGCCGGTGGCGCTCTGGTAGGCGTTCCAGACGATGGTGAGGATTGCCTCGCCATCGAGGTCTCTGCCCTCGGCGGCGGCCAGTTGGATGGCGGGGAGGTCAGCCAGGCTGTCCGGGTCGTTGATGACCTGTTCGAAGGTGGTGCGGCCCTGGGCGATGTCTCCGGCGGCCCCGAAAGCGGCGCCGACCGGCCGACCACGACCCTCGGCTGACCGCTAGCGCAGTTCCTGTCCCGCCGCCCAGCCCGGAGCGTCGAGGTTGATGGGCGAGTCGCCGACGAATTGGGCGAGCTGCGTTTCCAGCTCGCCGAGTTCGGCGGCGCCCAGACGCACTTCCCAGCGGGCCCGCACCTCGTCGAAGATCGCCGTGCTCTCGGTGATCAGCCCGATCCCGTGATCGGTGATCCGGATGTTCTTGCGGCGGCTGTCGGCGGGGTCGGTCTCGGTGGTGACGTACCCGCGTTCGACGAGCGCGGCGATCGTCTTCGCCGCGGCCTGCTTGGTGATGGCGAGTCTGCGGGCCAAGTCCGAGGCGCTGTCGGAGCCGGCTCGGATGGCCCGGATCGCGTACTCGTGCGACGGCCGGGCGTCGGGGTATCCCCGGGTCGCCAGCTCCCGGACCACTTCGTCCACCAGATTGCGATAACTGCCCAGGAGCAGCAGGGCGAGATCGGCGCCGGATCGTGAGGACATGACCACAGTCTAGATCTCCCCTTGACCTGGACAACCAGGTTGACCAACACTAAAGACAACCTGATTGTCTACCTTGGGAGTCACCGCATGACCAGCTCTTTCGTGACCGCCTCGCCCGCCGTGGCGGGCGTCACGCACCACACCGCCGAGGTCAACGGCACCACGTTGCACTACGTCTCGGCGGGCGACACCGGCTCCCCGATCCTGCTGGTGCACGGGTGGCCGGAGTCATGGTGGGCCTTCCGCGACGTCATCCCGCTGCTCGCCGCCACCCACCGGGTGTTCACCGTCGACCTGCGCGGCTTCGGCGACTCCGGCATCCCCGACGGCGACCACGACTTGGCCACCATGGCGGAGGACCTGCACCGGCTGGTCGCCCACCTCGGCGTCGGGCCCGTGCACGTGACCTGCCAGGACATCAGCGGCGGGCCGGTCTTCGCGTTCGCGGCCACGCACCCCGGCGACGTCCTCAGCTTCACCGGCGTCGAGACCACCCTTCCGGGGTACGGCTGGGAGATGCTGGCCGACGTGAGGAACGGCGGCTCCTGGCACGTGGGATTCCTGGCCGCCCCGGGAATTCCGGAGCTGTTCCTGGCCGGCCGCGAGCGAGTGATGCTCGACTGGGCCGTCTCGGTGATGACGATGGTGCCGGGCGGGGTCACCGAGGCCGACCTCGACGAGTTCGCCCGCACCTACGCGCGGCCGGGCGGCTGGCGCGGCACCGAGGGGCTCTACCGTTCCTCCCTGACCGGCGGCGACCGGATGCGGGCACTGGCCGAGTCGCGGCCGCTGACCGTTCCCGTGCTCGCCGTCGACGGCATCAACGCCCCCTTCACCGAGCGGACGATGCGCCAGGTCGCCGGCGACGTCACCGCGGTCACGATCCCGGACGTCGGGCATTTCGTCGCGCAGGAGGCGCCCGCCGCCTTCGCCACCGCGGTCGGCGACTTCGTCGACCGCGTCGACCGGAGCCGCTGAACGGCCGAGTCCCTGCACCGCCACCCTCCGTGCCCTCTCCGGCCTGCCGCTGACGCGGCCTCGAGCCGGGGCAGCGCCGTTGCCTCCCGGATTCGTGCTTGCGGCCTCCGGCCTGGGGGGCAGGTCATGGACACCACAGTGGCCGAGGTGCCCGCCCGCCGCGCCATGATCGCCGCCAGCGACAAGGTGGTGCTCTTGGCTGACAAGACCAAGTTTCCCGGAACCGGCATGGTGAAGATCTGCGGTCCCGAGGACCTGGACGTGATCGTCACCAATGCAGCCGAAAACGACGCGACCTGTGTAGCCCTGCGGGAAGCCGGTGTAAGGGTGGTGCCGACAGCTTCGGCCACAATCGACGGCTAATACTCCAGCCGTAGATCGTGATCTTCATGTCTGATTCGCGGCTTGTCTCCGGTAATGGCTGGCGCGGGCTCGGTCCTGGTGACGGCGTCGCCAGTCTGACCAACCGAGCCGGTGGGCCACGTCGTGCACATGGTGGGCGACGAGCATCGTGAACAGTCGCTGGATCTCGTTGCAGGTGAGCGGGATCAGCCCGTCCGGGACGGGATGGCGAGTGTGTTCGTCGGCGCGCACGACGGCGAGGAGGCATGGGCGAGCATGGCCAGGGTGACCCAGCGAGACCACGAGGTGAAGCGGCGGAGTTGGTGCTCGTCCAGTCCGGCCAAGCCCTTTCCTGACTGGAAGGTCCCTTCCACCCGCCATCTTGATCCGGCGACGCGCACCAGGGTGGCCAGGGGCACTGGGGCGGGCGGGAAGCAGCGGTAGTAGGCGAGTTCACCGGTGGTGCGGTTGCGGCGGATCAGCAGCTGATGGCTGCCGGGCCGCGCTCCGGCCAGGTCGATGACGGCCCAGTCGTAGAAGCGGTGGCTCTTTAGCGCCGGCCCCTGCCGACAGCTTCTGCCAGGCCCGCTTCGGCACCTTCGCGGCCAGGGCGTCCGCGCGGAACTTCCCCGCACCTGTGGTGACTACAGCCGAGCAGGCGACGGCGAGCACGTAGCCGACCTTGCGCTCTTCCAGTGCGGACCGCAGCTTCGGGTTGCCGCCGTAGACTTCGTCGCCTGCGACCCAGCCCACGCGGTGCCCCGCATCCAGGAACCGGCCGATCATGCGGGCGGCCAGTTCCGGCTTGGTCGCGAAGACGGTCTCCTCGCCCAGCCCGGCGGCCCGGCAGCGGTCCGGATCCGCAGTCCAGGAGCGCGGGATGTACAGCTCACGGTCCACCGCCGCGTGGCCCGCGCCCTCCCGCGTAGACGAGGTAGACGGCGACGTGCGCGTTCTCGATCCTCCCGGCGGTTCCGGTGTACTGGCGCTGGACGGCGACGGTGTGCGTGCCCTTCTTCACGTCCCCGGTCTCGTCGACCACCAGCACCGCATCCTCGTCGTACAGATGCTCCAGTACGTACTCACGCACGTCATCACGCACGCGGTCAGCATCCCACCGGGCCCGGCCGAGCAGGTGCTGCATGCCCTCCGGACTCGCCTCCCCGGCCCACTCGGCGATCGACCAGCAGTTCTTGCGCGGCAGGTCCGACAGCAGCCCCAGCACCAAGTCCCTCACTCGGCGCCGGGGCTCAACCCGCGCGAACCGGCCCGCTATCCGGCCCATCAGGGCCTCGAACGCCTCCTGCCAGCGAGCAGGGTCTACGCTGTGACCTGCGGTCACCGCATGATCTTCAGTCTTCACACACCGATGATCAGCGGTGGCCGCGACCTTCCCGCAGTCGGTCCACCAGCAAGATCAATGTCTACGGCTGGAGTACTAAGAACGGGTCCGGCACAGTTCCTGACGCACGAGTGCGGTCATGGCCTGCTGGGTGTCCTGGCCGCCGTCACTGGTGACGTACACCACGGCGGTCCGGGTCCCGTCTCGGGTGGCGCCGCCCCAGGTGACATAGCCGAGGAGTTCGCCCCTGTGGCCGAAGTAGCTGCCGCCACAGGGCAACGGGATCTCGGCCAGACCGAGTCCATACCTCACGCCCAGCTCGGGCGCGAGCTTGGTGGTTGTCATCTCGTCGAGCTGCGCCGGAGCTAGCAGACGGCCGCCGAGCAGCGCGGCGTAGAACCGGTTCAGGTCGTGCGCGGTGCTGATGATCGAGCCGGAGCCGACGGCCATACTCGAATTGAGCTCTGTGACGTCGATGCCGGTGTCGGTGCCGAACGCGGCGTAGCCCTGGGCGTGCGGGCCCAGGATGAACGGGAAGGCGCCGGGCGTACTGGTGTCCCTCAGGCCCAGCGGGCGGATGATCCGGTCCTTCACCTCCCGTGCCCAACTCCGGCCGGTGACCTTGTGGATGATCATCGCGGCGAGAATGTAGTTGGTGTTGGAGTACGACCAGCCATGGCCCGGGGAGAACTTGGCAGGGTGCCGCATCGCCAGACCCACCAACTCCTCGGGGGTGTACGTGCGGAACCGCTCGGCCCGATAGCCGTCCGCGCTTTTCAACGCGGATATCTCCGGCCCGACATCAGGGATGCCACTGGTGTGCTGCAGCAGCTGCCGCACGGTGATCTGGCTGCCGTCGTTGCCGTTGCCCCGGACCACTCCCGGCAGCCACTGCTCGACGGTGTCTTCCAGGGACATTCGCCCCTCGCCGACGAGTTGCAGCACAACCGTGGCGGTGAAGGTCTTGGTGGCACTGCCGATCCGGAACCTGCCGTCCCGCGGCATCGGCCTCCTTGTGTTCATCGCGGCCGTCCCGGCGTACGCGCTGTCGCGTGCGTCCAGTGACGTCACCTCCGCGTGCACACCGACCGCCCCGGTGTCGTGGATCGCATCCACCTGCCGTTGGAGCGGATCGGCCGGCCGCGGCTTCGCCGCCGCCGTGGGCGCGGTCGATGCGGCGAGGACGGCTGTAGCCAGGCTGGTCAGGACGAGCGTGCCTCGCCGACGCCTTCTTAACCCATGCATGACGACCCCTTCTCTGTTCAGGTTGCGCGCGAGTTCAGGGACCGCTCAGGCTGTGGCCCGCGACTGTGTCGCCCCCGAAGCCGGCGGTCGACGACCATCCCACCAGCGGAGGGGGGATCGCCCCATCCGGCTTTCCCCCTGACGTACCGATGCGCTGTCCTCAGGGCGGTGCCGGGGGGTTACCCCCTTAACGATGCTGAGGCTCCCCCGGCCGGCCTCGACCGGCAAGATCACGATCTACGGCTGGAGTACTAGGTGTTGCGGGACATGAGGTTGTTGACGCCTGAGCAGGTCTTCAACTCGTCGCAGCGCGTGTTGGAAGATTGCGGTGCTCTTGGACGTTGGCTGCATGTATGAAGATCAGCGAGGCTTCCAGAGTCAGCGGCGTGAGTGCGCGATCGTTGCGGCACTACGAGGACGAGGGCTTGATCGTCCCTGGCCGTTTCAGCAACGGGTTCCGTGACTACTGCCAGTCCACCATCGACCGGGTGCTCGTCATCCGCTCGCTGCTGGAGTCCGGGCTGCCCGTGCGGCTGATCAAGGAAGTCCTGCCCAGCCTCACCGACGGATTCGGTGCCAGCACCGATGTGGTGTGCGAGGAGTTCCTCCACGAGGTGCAGAGCCATCGCGATCGGCTCGCTGCCCGCATCGCCGTTCTCAGCGATCAGCAGGCCGCACTCGACGCCTACCTGCGAGAGGCCCGCCGTACTGATCTCTGACGGCCGCTTGACCTTGACGTAAGTGTCAGGCTCCTACGTTCGGTGCATGGAGGTCAACAAGCAGCAGAACACCGTCGTGCAGACCGTACGGGCACTGGTCCAGCACTCGCACCGGGGACCGAAGGACCTGGCTCTCACGACCGATCACCGCCGCCCCACCCCGGGGCCCGGCGAGTACCTGATCCGCGTCGGGGCCGCCGGGGTCAACTTCGCCGATGTCATGCAGACTCACGGCACCTACGGAGGAGGCCCACAGGCTCCCTACGTGGCGGGCTTCGAGGCCGCCGGCGAGATCGTGGCGGTCGGCCCGGACGTCGAGACTCCGCTACAGCTCGGCACCCATGTAGTGGGAGCCGGACCGGGCGCCTTCGCGCAGTACATGACGATGCCGGCCGCGGGTGTGCTTCCCGTGCCGTCCGGCTGGAGTGATGCCGAAGCCCTCGGCCTGGTGCTGAACTGGGCCACCGCCTTGGCGGCACTGAAGCCGCTGGGCGAGATCAAGACGGGTGAGGTAGTCCTCATACATGCCGCGGCCGGCGGCGTCGGGCAGGCCGCCGTCCGCCTCGCCCGCCACTACGGTGCACGCGTGATCGCCACGGCCTCACCGGAGAAGCATCACACTGTCAAAGAGCTCGGCGCCGACGAGGTCCTGGACAGTCGACGCCCCGATCTGGCCGAGGAGATCACCCGCCTGACCGGCGGTGTCGATCTGGTCCTGGAATCAGTGGGACAGGCCACGTTCAAGACCAGCCTGTCCGTCGCCAAACCCTTCACCGGACGCATCGTCGTGTTCGGCGCCGCCTCCGGCGACGCCACCCTCACCACCCACGACCTGGTCTTCACCCACCCGGTCCAAGTCAAGGGTCTGCACATCGGCGCACTGGCGGTCGCGGCCCCGTCCCTCTACCAGTCGTTGCTCGTCGAGATCGAGGCCCTTATCGCCGACGGCGTGTACTCACCCGGTACTCCCCACGTGCATCCCCTGGCCAAGGGGCCGGCAGTGCTGCAGCAACTCGAAGCGGGCCAGACCTGGGGCAAGTTCGCCCTCGATCCCTGGCGCTAGGAACGCCTGTGCTTCATCGGAATGCTCCGCTGTCCCCCCGAAGGGAGACTTCGGCTCGTGCAGCGCTGTCAGAACCGCCCAGGTCGTGGTGAGCGCGCGCGGTGGTGGAGTCGATACTGACCAGGGACAGGTCCACCTCCCCCCGCTTCGCGGCTACCGCGATCAGACCCTCCAGCAGGGCCTCGAAGACGCCGGCGTCACGCCACTGCCGGAAGCGGTTGTGGACGGTCGACCAGGCGCCGAACTCCTGGGGCATCTCCCGCCACTGCCCGCCGGTCTTGAACCGCCAGATCACGCCTTCGAACTGCTGCCGCAGCCGCTCGGGGTACGGGCCGTACGTGCCGATTGGCAGGTACGGCCCGATGAACTCCCAATTCTGGTCCGTCAGTTGCACTCGCGTCACGCAAGAACATCTACCGGTCCGGGTCCCGCCGCGAGGGCGACTCCCGCAGATCGAGAAGCACCGGCGGAAGGTTCCTCTCGCCGGACGGAAGCCGGTTTCAGGACCAGGCGATCTCGCCGTGGCGGGAGAGGAAGCGTCCGGTGCCGGCGCCGGGCTCCTCGGTGGCGAGGGCGACGATCGCGTCCGTGCCCTCGGTGACGGTCTGAGGGCCGTTGTGACCGTTGAGGTCGGTCGCGGTGTAGCCGGGGTCGGCGGCGTTGACGCGGATGTCCTTGAGGCCCTTGGCGTACTGCGTGGTCAGCATCGTCAGGGCCGCCTTCGAGGAGGTGTACAGCGGCGCGACAACGTGCGACTCGGGCCGGGCGGGGTCGTGGGTGAGGGCCAGGGAGCCCATGCCGCTGCTGACGTTGACGATCACAGGGTCGTCCGAGCGGCGCAGCAGCGGCAAGAACGCGGTGGTGGTGCGGACGACGCCGATGACGTTGACGTCGAGGACGGTGCGGGCGTCGGCGGCGGTGAGGTCGCTGGGATCGCCGAGGGGGCCGTGCACACCGGCGTTGTTGATCAGGACGTCGATCCTGCCCTCGTGTTCGGCGACGTTCGCGGCGGCGGCGGCCACGGACGCGTCGTCGGTCACGTCGATGGGGACGTAGCGTGCGCCGAGCGCGGCGGCGGCCTCCTCGCCCTGCTCGCGGTTGCGAGTTCCGACGAGCACGGTGTGCCCACTCTCGATCAGGCGGCGGGCTGTCTCGCGGCCGAGACCCTTGTTGGCTCCGGTGATGAAGGTGATCGTCATGCGTTCGATGCTGGCCCCGACGACGGAGGCGGGCCAGGGACGCTTCGACGGTAGGAAGACCAGTACCACCCTCGCGCCCGCACACACGATCGGGGATGCCGGAGGATGGAGATCATGTCGACGACACCCGGAACCGGACTGGGCGCGATGATCCGCACGTGGCGGGACCGGCTGCCCCCATCGGCCGCCGGGCTGCCGGCGGCCCGCGGGCGCCGGGCGGCCGGGCTGCGGCGCGAAGAACTGGCTGACCTGGCCGGGGTATCGGTCGACTACGTCGTGCGCCTGGAACAGGGGCGGGCCACGACACCCTCCGCGTCGGTGGTGGCGTCCCTGGCGCGCGCCCTGCAACTGTCCACCGCCGAGCGGGACCACCTGTACCGGCTGGCCCAGCTCGTACCGCCCGTGGACGGCGCGATCTCTGACCATCTCCCGCCCGGCGTGCAGCGGGTGCTCACCCGCCTCGGGGACGTGGCGGTTGCCGTGTTCGCGGCGGACTGGCAACTGGTGTGGTGGAACCGTGGATGGGCCGCCCTGCTGGGCGACCCCTCCGCCTCGCCGCCGCGCCTGCGCAACTTCGCCCGCGACAGGTTCCCGGTGAACGCCGGCCCCGCCCACCTCGCGCTGTGGCCGGTGACCGAGGCGGACCGCGACGCCACCGACGCCGCCGTCGTCTCCGACCTGCGCCGCGCCACCGGCCGCTTCCCCCAGGACAACCGCTTGGCCGCGCTGATCCGCGATCTGAACGCGGGCAACAGCAGGTTCGCCGAGCTGTGGGCGAGCGGAGAGGTGGCCGCACACCGCGAGGATCACAAGACGATCGACCACCCGTCAGTGGGCCCGGTCACGGTGGACTGCGACATCCTGGCCGACGGCGACTCCGAGCTCAAGATCGTCATCATGACCGCCGTGCCCGGCAGCGAGGACGAGACCAAGCTCCGGCTCACCGCCATCGCCGGCCCACCGGCCACCACCCACAACTGATCCGACCTACGCAGCGATCGACCGGCTTCATGTGCGCGGCGAGTGCCACACCACGATGCCGACCTCTCGGGAGAGGAACACGGTCGAGCGCCTGATCAACAAGCTCAAGGCATGGCGAGGCATCGCCACCCGGTACGACAAGTCCCCCGGACAGCTACCTCGCTGGCCTCCACCCGCGCGCCTCGATGATCTGGATCAATGACCTCACCCGGACCACTCATTGATCACGACTCGATACGCGCCCTAACCGATCATGTGTTGCGACGATCCCTAGAAACCGCCTTGAGGGGCGGCCGGGGGCCTTTTGCGTTCCGGACCCGTCGACCACCTGATGCGCTCCAGCGCATCAGACCTCGCACACGACACCGCACGTGAATTCTGCACCTTCGTGGAGTGCGGAAACGCAGCCCGCCTTCAGCCGAGATCAGCCATCCTGGCCGTCAGAACGGCTCCCTACCGCCCGGAAGACGATGCCACTGTCCTCCCAGGAGGGGCCGACTTGGGATCACGGCAGTGACCAGTCGTTTGTCATGCTCAAGGAGCCCTCATGGCTGAGCTTGTCCGGCAGCAACACCTTGATGCGGATGTGGGGCATCACGGCTTCGGGCTTCAGGAATCCGATGACGGTGACCTGCCCCTCCCCTTCCCTGACGACTTCAAGCAGGGCCTGTTCCTGAACGACTTCCCGGGGCGTCTCGACATCTACAGTGGCGGCCACACACATACCGCTGCGGTCACCGTAGAGGTCTGGAACGGACAGCCGCCCAAGCAGGATCCTTCCCGGTGGGACGAGCAGGCCGAGGCTCCCTTCGAGTCCACCAGCGGCGAAGTGGCTGTCTGGTCCATGGACTTGGGACGCGCCGACGATGTGATCACGCTTGCCGATTCGGGGGGCTCCTGGCGGGTCCGGGTGAGCTGTGCCGGGCGCAGGGAAGCTGGGGCACTGTCGGAGCAGAAGGGTACGGGCGAAGGCGTGGAGAAGTACCTCGTGCAGTTCTGGCCGGCAACGACCTGAACGAGGGGCGGGGGCGGGGGCACTGACCGGCGCTTTGAGCAGCGCCCCCGGACGCCGGCAGCACCCTTTCCGGAGCCGGAAGCGGCCACGGGGCGAGTCACGCGGTGGAAGACCCGCACCCAGTTCCTCCCCCGGCCGACCTGCTGGACGCCAGCGAGACGTGCCAGGCCCGAGCCATAGGGGGTGTCCGCCCAGTCCGTCCTGCCCGCGAAGCCCGCAACTCTTGCGGCGGGCGAACACCGAGTGCAACCAGTACGCGGGCGTCCGCCCGGCATGCTGAGAGCACGCACCAGACGCCGCAAGACTCGCCCTTCGGGCGGGCAACGCGACGCACCCCTAGGACGAATCCCCGGAGTCGCGCCGCTGTCGGATCGCTTCCCGGACCCGGGCCGGCGAGCCGTGGATGCTCAGAAGTTCTCCTGTGGGAAGGATCGCGGCCTCGCATCCGTCCCTGTGGGCGAAGTGGGCGGGGGACTTCCTGCGGAGCAGTCCTTGGGTGCTCTCCTCGTGGAAGATGCCGTCGCAGAGGGGACAGGAGGTGTAGTAGATCTGCGAGGGTGTCCCATCGCCTCCTCCGCACCCAGAGCCTCGATCGGCACCGCTCATGTCTTCACATCCTTCCTCGTCTCGGCAGACGGGCTGCCTGCGTGTGGCTAGGGGGATTCGGACCTTTGGCTGTGCCAGATCCGGGCCGTCGAGATCCCTTCCGTGCCGGCGGAGACCGCGGCGACACCGGACGCCACCCAGCGGAAGAACGCTTGCCAGAACGTGGCGTCCTCGGGGGGCGCGAGGGCCAGGCAGGCGCCCAGGCCCAGGGTGACGACGCCCAGGTTGTAGGTGTTGGTCGCGCCCCGGGCGGACGTGCGCCACTTCATGAACCCGGCGTGCTGATGCTGTCTGAGGACCGTGTCGGGCGGCCGGTTCGCGGTCCCGAACCAGTCGTCGATGTCGGCGGCGCTGAACAGATGCGCCCGCGCGTTGAAGCTGCGTTGGATCGAGAACACGAACAGCGTGACGCGGACGGTCAATGCCAAGACCGCTGCGTCTGGCCACCGCAGTTTGTCGCCGTCCGCGAGGATGACGCCGATCGCGTTGATCGCGGCGGCGGCCGGCAGGGGAGCCGCGGGCCGGTGTCTAGGGCTCGTTGGAGGGCGGGACGATCCGGGCCCTGAGGTCCGGGTCCGCCATGTCCCGGTCGAAGGGGAACATCGGCCGGTGGATGCGGTGGTGGCCGAGGCGTGTGAGCTCCTGGTCGACGCCGCCCGGTGTGAGGGCCATCTTCCAGTCGGCGGCCATGGCGAAGAGCTCGGGCTCCAGGTACCCGATCTTGACGATGACCACGTCGGCGCCGCGCGGGTCCAGGTCCAGGTTCGTGAAGTCGTGTTCGTGGTGGTACGGCTTGCGCAGCCGGGTGAGGATCACGCGCACGCTCCCGACCCGCAGCACGACCTCCGTCTCGGCGTCCCGGTCGCCGTGCCGGACGGCGTGCACCACACCGGTCAGGGTGAGCGGCCCGGCGTGCCGGTCGTCGACGTCGGCCCCGGCGGTGACGGTGACCGTCGCGCCGACACCCGCCCGCACGGCCGTGTCCACGGCGTCCGGGCCGGGCAGGGACGCGTAGAGGACGGACGGCCCGGCCGGGTCCTTGAACTCGGGGCGGGCCAGCACCTGTTCGAGGCCCCAGGTGACATCGCCGGCGCCGCCCGCCGTGGGGTTGTCGCCGGTGTCGCTGACGAAGTAGGGGCGGGACGGGGAAGCCAGGGCCGCGGCGAGGCACGCGTCGAGGGTGCCGGTGGGGGCGACAAAGGCGAAGTCGTGCCGGGCCGCCCAGAAGCCGAGGGCCAGGCGCTCGGCGCCCGCACCGACGGCGTCCGGCTCGGGGCCGGTGACCACGACCGCGGCCCGGTTGCGCGGTTCGTCCGCCCACGCGTAGCCGACCCAGACCGCGGCGTCCGTCACCCCGTCGGCCGCCGCGACCTCCGCCACGGCCTCGTACAGGCCCTTGGCCGGTTCGATCCGGGTCGAGGTCTGTTCCCCGGCCAGCAGCACGGGCACCGGGATCCACGCCTTGACCGGGCGAGGCGCACCGCTCACGAGGTGCTCGACGAGGTTGCGGGCGGCACGTTCCTTGGTCTCCATGGCGTCCTCGTGCGGGGCCATGCGGTAGCAGGTGATCAGGTCGGTGCGGTGGACGAGGTCGCGGGAGACGTTGCCGTGCAGGTCCATGGAGGTGGAAACGATGACGTCCGGTCCGGTCACCTCGCGGATCCGGGCCAGGAGCACAGCCTCGGCGTCGTCCAGCCCCTCGACCGTCATGGCGCCGTGGATGTCGAACCACAGGCCGTCCAGCGGGCCCAGCGCCCGCAACCGGTCGAGGAGTTCACCGGACAGCTCGGCGAAGGCCGCCGCCGTCACCGTGCCTCCGGGCAGGGCCTTGCCGACGAGGGCGCCGCGCCAGTCGGCGGCGTCCCGGAGCGGCTGTCCCGGGGCGAGGAACGGGTACCGGGTGAGCACATCGGCGCCGCGCCGCGGATGGAAGGCCGGGGCCTCGGTGCGGGCCGGGGAGAAGGTCGACGACTCGATGCCGAGTCCGGCGATCGCGATCACGGGGCGGGACGGTACGGACATGGCTCCTCCGGGATGTCAGGGGTGACGGATGCCGGTGCCTCGGGGGTGACGGATGCCGGTGGCTCAGGGGTGCGGGGTGCCGGTGGCCGTGTGCAGGGCGTGGGCCAGGGCCCGCTGGAGGGCGAACTGGCCCGCGCCGACGAGTCCGGCGTCGGCGCCGAGGCTGGCCCGTTCGATCACCAGGTGCTCGGTCACGAGGGGGTGGCAGCCCTCGTAGAGCTGGCTGCGCACGGCGGCCACGAAGGGCTCCAGGGTGGAGAGGATGCCGCCGAGGTACACGGCGTCGGGGTTGAAGAAGTTGACGTTGGCGGCCAGGACCATGCCGAGGTAGCGCCCGGCCTGCCGGACCGCCCGGGTCGCCTCGGGGTCGGCGTCGGAGGCGAGGCGTACGACGTCCTCAGTGGAGGTGACCTCAAGGCCGCGTTCACGCAGGATCCGTACCAGTGCCGCACCCGAGGCGACGGTCTCAAGACAGCCGGTGTTGCCGCAGGAGCAGGGGATGTCGTGGCCGGCCTCGACGCGGACGTGGGTGATCTCGCCGGCGGCGCCGGAACCGCCCCGGTAGAGCCGCCCGTCGGCGATGACGCCCGCGCCGATGGCCGTACCGCTCTTCACCATGATCGACTGCCGGCGCTCGGGCGGCTGCACGGTGTGTTCGCCGACGGCCATGCAGTTGGCGTCGTTCTCGATGGCCGCCGGGACGCCGAAGTACTCCTCCAGCCAGGCGCGGACCGGGAAGCGGTTCCAGCCGGGCATCCGGGACGGCAGCGTGACGACGCCGGTGGTGACGTCGACCGGACCGGGCAGGGACAGGCCCACGCCCCGGAGCAGGTGCCGGCCGTGCTGCTCGGCGAGCGCGAGGAGGGTCTCGGCCAGCCCGGGCAGTGCGGCCTCGGGACCCTGGTCCGTCGGGAAGGGCACGGTGGAGACGTCGGTGAGTCCGCCGCCGGGCAGGACGACGCCCACATGGGCGTGCCGGCCGCCGAGTTCGGCCGCCACCGCGAACCCGTCGCTGCCGCCCAGCCGCAGCACCTTGCGCGGACGCCCGCCGGTGGAGGACACCGTGCCCTCCTCGGCGACCAGTCCGTGGGACATCAGCTGGCTCACCGTGAACGAGACCGTCGAGGGCGCGGCACCGAGCAGTCGCGCCAGCTCGGTGCGGGTCGACGCCTGCCCGGAGGCGAGGAGTTCGAGGACGCGTCCGCTCAACGGCGCACTTTTTTCAGGCATGGATGAAGTTTCTTCCGTCAGCGGCCGACCGGAGCAGTGAGCGTAGGCCAGTAAAGGCACCTCGCGGCTTTTTCCAGAACAGCAGAAACAGACTTTTTACCAAAGCACGTCTGTTTCTTCGAAGGCAGCAGGCGTTCACTGACTCCACCCCCCGACCCCGGCTTCTGTCCCCGAGGAGAGCCATGTCCCCTGCTCGCACGAGACTGCTCACCGGTGCCGCCCTCGGCGCGGGCACCTTGCTGCTCGCGGGCTGCTCCGGGACGAGCGGCACGTCGTCCGCGTCGTCCCGCGACTCGATCGACTACGCGCTGCCCGCGAACTTCACGCCGAACTGGATCCTGCCGATCGGTACGGCGGCCCATCTGAACACCAACAACATCTCCATCGCGAACACCCTGTGGGAGCCGCTCATCGCCTACGACGGCTCGACCGGCAAGATCGCCTGGAACAAGAAGGGGTCCGTGGCCACGGCCGCCGACTTCGCACCGGACAACAAGAGCGTGCGGATCACGCTGGGCGACCGGCACTGGAGCGACGGCAAGCCCATCACCTCCCACGACGTGAAGTTCTGGTTCGACCTCATCAAGGCCAACAAGAAGGAGTGGGCGGGCTACAACCCGGGCCAGGCGCCCGACAACTGGACGTCCTTCAAGGCGTCCGACGACCGCCACTTCACGATCACCTTCGACAAGGCCTACAACCCGCAGTGGATGCTCGCCAACGAGCTGAACTCCATCACGCCGCTCCCCCAGCACGTCTGGGACAAGGGCGGCGACCCGAAGCAGGTGTGGACCGCCCTCAACAACGCCGCGAAGAACATCGGCGACTACGCGACGAACCCGCTGTGGAAGACCATCAGCGGCCCTTACGCGGTGAAGTCCTTCTCGACGGCCGGCAAGGTCGTCCTCACCGCCAACAAGAAGTACGACGGCGGTGAGGAGGCGAACATCCCGACCGTGAACCTGCTGCCGTTCACCACCGCGGACGCCGAGAAGAACGCGCTGCGCTCCGGCACCGTCGACTACGGCTACATCGAGGCGGGCGACCTCGACCAGAAGGAGAGCTTCACCGCGCGGGGCTACGAGGTGAAGCCGTGGTCCGGCTGGGCGATCACCTACATGCCGTACAACTTCAACAACCCCAGGATGGGCGCGGTGTTCAAGCAGCCGTACGCCCGGCAGGCCGTCCAGCGCTCCATCGACCAGGCGAGCCTCGCGAAGGTCATCTTCAACGGCACCGCGGTGCCGGGCTACGGCCCCGTACCGCAGGGACAGGCCTCCGACTTCGTCTCGCCGGCGCAGAAGAGCAACCCGTACCCGTACTCGACGGACGCCGCGCGCACTCTGCTCACCGAGCACGGCTGGAGCGAGCAGGGCGGTGTGATGACGTGCACCGAACCCGCGAAGTGCGGTGCGGGGGTCGCCAAGGGGACGAAGTTTGAGATGCGGGTGCTGTCGCAGTCCGGCTCGACGGTGACGGACAACATGATGAGCGCGATCCAGTCCTCCCTCGCCAAGACCGGCATCAAGTTCTCCATCAAGACGGCCCCGGTGAACTCGGTGCTGTCGCAGACCCCGCAGTGCAAGGCGGAGCAGCCCGTCTGCTCGTGGCAGCTGTCCTTCTTCGGTACGGCGGGCAGCTGGTACTTCCCGGCGTTCCCGACCGGCGACTCGCTGTTCCAGACCGGCGGCGGCTCGAACTTCGGCAGCTACTCCAACCCGGAGGTGGACAAGCTCATCTCCGCGTCCACGACGTCGAGTTCGAACGAGGCGATCCGGAAGTACAGCGAGGCCCTCGCCAAGGACCTCCCGGTGATCTGGCTGCCGGAGCCCGTCTACCAGATCTCGGTCGTCAGGAAGGGCCTCGGCGGCTTCTCCCAGGACTCCCTCGCCAACTTCCACCCCGCCCAGTGGAAGTGGACCGACTGAGCCATGGAAACCGTCTGGTATCTGACCCGTCGGGTCCTCCAGGCCCTCGTCGTCATCCTCCTCGTCACGGTCGTGGTGTTCTGCCTGCTGCACGCGCTGCCCGGGGGTCCCGCACGCGGGATCCTCGGCCCGCAGGCGACCGCCCAGCAGATCGCCGCGTTCAATCACGAACAGGGGCTGGACCAGCCCCTGCCGATCCAGTACGTCCACTACCTGAACACCCTGCTGCACGGGGACCTCGGGACCTCGTACACGCTCAACGAGGCGGTCTCCCGGCTCATCACCCAGCGTCTGCCGAAGACTCTGGTGCTGACGGTGCTGTCCGCTCTGGTGGGACTGTCGCTGGCGGTGCCTCTGGGCATGTGGCAGGCGGTGCGGCGCAACAAGCCGGTGGACTACGTCGTCACCACGCTGAGCTTCGTCGCGTACTCCACGCCGGTGTACTTCCTGGGGCTGCTGCTGATCCTGCTGTTCACACAGACGCTGAACTGGTTCCCCTCGCAGGCGCCGCAGGGCGACACGCTGGGGCAGGTGTTCGCGGATCCGGTGGGGCTGGTGCTGCCGGTGGTGACGGGGGCGGCGTCGATGGTGGCGGTGTTCAGCCGGTACATGCGGGCTTCGACGCTGGAGAACCTCTCCGAGGACTATGTCCGCACGGCCCGGGCGGGTGGGGCCGGGCAGTACGCGATTGTCTTCCGGCATGTGTTCCGGAATTCGCTGACGCCGGTGATCGCGATGCTCGGGTATTACGTGCCGGTGTTGTTCGGGGGTGCGCTGGTGGTTGAGCAGCTCTTCAACTATCCGGGGATGGGGCTGTTGTTCTGGAGTGCGGCGCAGGCCTCTGACTACCCGGTGTTGCTCGGGTGTGTGCTCGTCATCTCCGTCGCGACGGTGGTGGGGACCTTGCTGGCGGATGTGGTGCAGCGGGTTGTGGATCCTCGGGTGAAGGAGGGACGGGTGTGAGTGGTCGTGTTGTGGGTGCGGGGCGGTGGGGGCTTGTGGCGCCCCGCGGCGGAGCCGCGAACGGAAACAGCCCCGCGCCCCTGAGAAACGCGCGCTTCGCGCGCAACAGGCTTGCTGTGGCTGGGCTTGTCGTTCTTGTGCTCTTCCTTCTGTTCTGTTTCGTCGGGCCGTTGGTGTACTCCACCGATCAGACCCATACGGATCTCTCCCAGGTCAATCTCGCGCCCAGCGGTGCCCATTGGCTCGGTACCGATGCCGTCGGGCACGATCAGCTCGGGCGGCTCATGTACGGCGGGAAGATCTCGTTGCTCGTGGGGCTTGCCGCCGGGTTGCTCGCCACCGTCATCGGCACCCTGTGGGGGGCGGTCGCCGGATACGCGGGCGGCTGGGTGGACGCCGTGATGATGCGGGTCGTGGACGCGGGGATCGCGATCCCGGCGCTGTTCATCCTCCTGGTCGTGTCCGCCATCACCGATCCGGGGCCGCTCGGGCTGGTCGTGATCCTCGGGGTGGTGTCGTGGCTGGTGCCCTCGCGGCTGGTGCGGGCGGAGACGCTGACGCTGAAGAGCCGGGACTACGTGCTGACCCTGCGCGCCATCGGCGGGACGCACGGGCGGGCGATCGGCCGGCACATCCTGCCCAACTCGGTGTCCACGATCGTGGTCGCGGCGACGTTCCAGATCGCCGACGCGATCCTGCTCGTGGCGTATGTGTCGTATCTCGGCCTGGGCGTCCAGCCGCCGGCGACGGACTGGGGCGGCATGCTGTCGGCCGGTCTGACGGCGGCGTACTCCGGGCGCTGGTGGCTGATCGTTCCGCCGGGCCTCGCGATCATTCTCGTCGTGTGCGCGTTCAACGCGATCGGCGACGGGCTGCGCGACGCCTTCGACGTGAAGGGGCGTGCGTGAACATCCTGGAGATCGAGAAGCTGGGCGTGACCTTCACGACCGACACCGGTGACGTGCCCGCCGTGCGGGACGTGTCGCTGCGGGTCCGGCCCGGGGAGACGCTGGCGCTGGTCGGCGAGTCGGGGTCGGGGAAGTCGACGGTGGCGCTGGCCGCGCTGGGACTGCTGCCGGGCAGCGCCCGGGTTTCCGGGAGAGTCGCGGTCGACGGTGCCGAGGTCGTCGGCACGTCCGAGGCCGAACTGGCCCGGATGCGCGGCCGTACCGCCTCGATGGTGTTCCAGGAGCCCGCGACGGCACTGGACCCGTTGACCCGGGTCGGCGCGCAGATCGCCGAGGTGCTCCGCAACCACCGGACGGTGTCGCGTGCCGAGGCCGCCCGGGAGGCGGTGGCGTTGCTGCGCCGGGTGGGTGTTCCGGAGCCGGAGCGGCGGGCCTCGGCGTTTCCGTTCCAGTTGTCGGGCGGGCAGCGGCAGCGGGTCGTCATCGCCATGGCGATCGCCAACTCGCCGGGGCTGCTGGTCGCGGACGAGCCGACCACGGCCCTCGATGTCACCGTGCAGGCCGGGATCCTGGATCTGCTGCGGGGGCTCGCGGCCGACTCGGGCACGGGGGTGCTGCTCGTGACCCACAACATGGGCGTGGTCGCGGACTTCGCCGACCGGGTGGCCGTGATGCTGCGGGGCGAGATCGTGGAGACCGGGACGGTGGAGGAGGTACTGCTGCGGCCTCGGCACGAGTACACCCGGGGGCTGCTGGCGGCGGTACCGCGTCTGGCGGTGAGCGAACCGGAGGCAGGGCCGCCGCCTCCGGAACGGTCCGAGGGCGATCCTGTGGTCGAACTCCGGGACGTCTCCGTACGGTTCGGGCGGGGGCCGCGTGCCGTACAGGCCCTTCAGGGCGTGTCCCTCACCGTCCGTCCCGGGGAGACGGTCGGCCTGGTCGGCGAGTCGGGGTCCGGCAAGTCGACGGCGGCGCGGGTCGCGCTGGGGCTGGTCCGGCCGTCCTCCGGCACGGTGTCGCTGTTCGGCGGCGATCTGCGCCGGGTGCGGGGGCGCCGTCGGCGTTCGCTGCTGGCCGGGGTGGGTGTGGTGCTCCAGGATCCCGTGGCGTCGCTGGACGCGCGGATGAGTGTCGCGGAGTGCGTGGCCGAGCCGCTGCGGGTGCACCGGCGTGGGATGCCGGCGGCCGAGCGGCGGGCGCGGGTCGCCGAGGTGCTCGAACTGGTGCGGTTGCCGGAGGAGTTGGCGGGCCGGGGGCCGCGTGAGCTGTCCGGCGGTCAGCGGCAGCGGGTGAGTCTGGCCCGGGCGCTGGTGCTGCAGCCGCGGCTCCTGGTCGCGGACGAGCCGACCAGTGCGCTCGATGTGAGCGTGCAGCGGACGGTGCTGGAGGTGATCGCCGAATCGCAGCGCGAGCTGGGGTTCGCCTGTCTGTTCGTGTCGCACGATCTGGCCGTGGTGCAGGAGTTCGCCCGGCGGGTGGTGGTGATGCGGGCCGGGCAGGTGGTGGAGCAGGGGCCCACTCTGTCCACCCTCTCGCGCCCGGAGACGGAGTACACACGGCGGCTCATCGCCGCCGTGCCGGTGCCGGATCCGGTGCTGCAGCGACGACGCCGGGCGGCGGCCCTCGGGACGGGGGCCACGGCGTGACCGGCGCTGTCGAGGTCGTCGCCGGTGTCGACATCGGCGGCACGACCACCCAGGTGGTGCTGTGCGGGGCGGATCTCGCAGTCGTGGACCGCGTGGCCGTGCCCACACCGGCGGCCGAGGGCGGCAGGGCGATGACGGACACGGCGCTGGACGCCGTACGGCTGCTCCTCGGCCGTACGCCGGCGCGGCTGCTCGGCGTCGGGGTCGGCGCGGCGGGTGTGGTGGACGCCCGGGCCGGCCGGATCCTCGTGGCCAGCGACTCCTTCCGCGACTGGGCCGGTTTCCCGGTGACGGCGGCGATCCGGGAGGGGCTGGGCGTACCCGCGTACCTGGAGAACGACGTGAACGCGTTCCTGCGCGGCGAGGTCGTCGGGGGCGCCGCCGCGGGTGAGCCGCACGTCCTCGGCATGACGCTCGGCACCGGGGTCGGCGGAGCGCTGTGGCTGGACGGCCGGCTGCACGACGGCCCGAACGGAGCGGCGGGCGAGATCGGCCACGTCCCCGGCTTCGGCGACCTGCGCTGCACCTGCGGGGGCCGCGGCCACCTGGAGACCTTGGCATCGGGGCGCGCGATCGCGGCCAGGTACGCCGAGCGAGTGGCGAAATCAGAGGCCGAGGGCGTCAGTCAGGCCGGGCCACCGGAACGGGCTGAGGAAGCCGGCCGGGGGCAGCTTCCCGGCCGGGGCCCGGAGGCCGACCGGGGCCCGGAGACCGGCCTGGGCTTGGAGACCGGCCTGGGCTTGGAGACCGACCGGGGCTTGGAGACCGACCGGGGCTTGGAGACCGACCGGGGCTTGGAGACCGACCGGGGCTTGGAGACCGACCGGGGCTTGGAGACCGGCCTGGGCCGCGAAATCAACCCGGGCCGGGGAGCCGGCCGGGCCGTGGGCCTCCGCCAGGCCATAGCAGGCGGGCGGGCTGGGGAAGTCCGGCCGGCTCTCTCCGCCCGGGCTGTCGCCGAGCTGGCGGCTCAAGGGGACCAGGATGCCCTGGCCGTGTTCGAGGACGCCGGGGTTGCCGTCGCTCGGGCCGTTCTGGTCACGGCCGGGCTGCTGGATGTGACCGTGTGCGTCGTCGGCGGGGGCGTCAGCCGGGCCTGGCCGCTGCTGGAGCCGCCGCTGCTCGCCGCCCTCGCCGCCGAACCGCCGGTCAGCGGGCATCCGGTGCGCGTACGGCCCGCGCTGCTGGGCGACGACGCCGTGGCGATCGGCGCGGCGGCCCGGGCGCGGGCGGAACTCGGCGTGGTCGTCGGCCGGAGATAGCGGCGGCAGCCCGCACGCGGGAACCCGGCTGCCCTTCAGCCGCCGTCTCACGGATGTGAGTGCCGGACAGAGGTGAACCGGGTCAGGCGTGATCGGAGTGCCGGTCACGCCTGACGGTCGGCCGGGCGGGTCAGGTCAGGCCCGCCGACTTCAGCCACTCCTTGGCCACGTCCAGCGGGTCCTGCTTCTCGAGCTGGACCTTCGCGTCCAGCTCGAGCAGCGCGGCCGTGTCGAGCTTGGCCGAGACCGCGTCGAGGGCCGCGGCGCCCTCCTTGGACAGCTCGCCCTTGCGGACCAGCGGCTGCACGTTCTGGAAGCCGAAGAGGTTCTCCGGGTCCTTCAGGACGACGAACTTGTCCCGGGCGATGGTCGGGTCGGTGGTGAAGAGGTCCGCGGCCTGCACGGTGTTCTTCTTCAGCGCCGTCTGGGTCAGCGGACCACCCGCGTCGAGGGACTTGAAGGACTTGAACTCAAGGCCGTACACCGACTTCAGGCCCACCAGACCCTGGTGCCGGGTCTGGAACTCCGGCGAGCCGCCGAAGTCCAGGTCCCCCGCGACGTCCTTGAGGTCCGCTATGGACGAGTCCGGGGTCAGCTTGTACTTCTTCGCGGTCTCCGCGTTGACCGTCACGGAGTCCTTGTTCTGCGCGGCCGAGGGCTTCAGCAGCTCCAGCTTGGAGTCGAGCTTGCCGTTGATGGCGGTCGTGGTCTCCTCGACCGTCTTAGGCTTGGCCTTGGCGTCGAGGTAGGCCAGCAGGGAGCCGTTGTACTCCGGCAGCACGGTGACGCTGCCGTTCTTCATCAGACCGTAGGTGGTCTCCCGGCTGCCGATGTTGGGCTTGTAGGTGACCTTGATGCCCTTGGACTTGAGGGCCTCGCCGTAGATGTCGGCGAGCAGGATGGACTCGGCGAAGTTGTTGGAGCCGACGACGACGGCCCCGCCCTCCGCCCCGCCGCCCTTGAGCGGGTCGTCGGAGGTGCCGCCGGAGGAACAGCCCCCGAGAAGAGCTGCCGCCGCGGCCAGCGCGACCGCTGCCGCGCCGGGGTGCCTCGTGATGGACCGGGTGCTGCTCTTCCGTGTAGTAATCACCCACTGATCCAAGCCAGCGGATATTCGGTCAGTCAAGAGCAGCTTGGTTACCAATTGGCGTCATCTCCTGCGCACACCCGGCGACACCGCGACCCGGGCCGCCGCCCAGAACAGCGCGAGCGTGACCAGCGCGAGGACGGCCACCAGCGTCGCGCCGCCCACCACCTTCTCGTAGTTGCGCTGGTAAAGGCCGTCGACGATGTACCGGCCGAGGCCGCCCAGGCTGACGTACGCGGCGATGGTGGCCGTGGACACGATCTGGATGGCCGCCGAGCGCAGGCCGCTCAGGATCAGCGGCAGCGCGACCGGCAGTTCCACCTGGAAGAGGATCCGGGACTCGTGCATGCCCATGCCGCGGGCGGCGTCCACCGGCGAGGGGTCGACGGAGCGCATCGCCTCGTAGGTGGTGACCAGGATCGGCGGGACGGCGAGGATGACCAGCGGGATCATCACGGGCAGCATCCCGAACCCCAGCAGGGTGGTCATCAGCACCAGCAGACCGAAGCTGGGCAGGGCCCGCCCGGCGGTGGCGACCAGGGACAGGGCGTTGCCTCCGCGCCCGTAGTGGCCGGTGACCAGGCCGATCGGCAGTCCGATCGCGGCGGCGAGGAGCAGCGCCTCCAGGGTGTACTGGACATGCTCCCCGAGCCGGGCCGGGATGCCGTCGTAGCCCTGCCAGTGGGCGCTGTCGCTGAAGAACGAGTTGACGAAGTTGAGTACGTTCACCGGGCAGCGTCCTTAAGGGCGGGCGCCGGCTTGCGGCGGGCCGTCCCGCTCGGCATCCACGGCGTCAGCAGCACGCGGACGAGGACCAGCAGGGCGTCGACGAGGATCGCCAGGAGCGCCGTGGTGATCACGGAGTTCCAGGTGAGTTCGGGCCGGTTGTAGATCTGCGCGTCGTGGAGCAGGTTGCCGAGCGCGCCCTGGTTGCCGATCAGCATGCCGACGCTGACGAGGGAGATGCTCGACACGGTCGCCACCCGCAGGCCCGCGATGATCGCCGGCACCGCGATCGGCAACTGCACCTGGAAGTACCGCCGTACCGGCCCGAAGCCCATGGCGGTGGCGGCGGCCAGGGTCTCCGGGGGCACCGAGCGCACCCCGTCGACGATCGCCGGGACGAGCACCACCAGGCTGTACACGGCCAGCGGGATCATCACGGTGAGTTCGGTCTGCCCGGTGTAGTCGATGAGCACCACGAAGAACGCCAGGGACGGGATGGCGTACAGGACGGTCGTCAGGCCGAGGACGGGCGGGTACAGCCAGCGGAAGCGCACGCACAGCTGGGCGATCGGCAGCGCCAGGAGCAGTCCGGCCGCCACCGGCAGCAGGGCCTCCCGCAGGTGCAGCCCGATCAGCCCGAACCAGCTGTGCTGGAGGTCGCTCGGGATGTCGAAGAAGTCGTGGAGGTAGTCGCTCATCCGGCGACCTTCTCGTCGTCGCGGCGGGCCTCGTGGGCGCTGCGGATCGCCTCGCCGATGGTGTGCTGGGCGACCACTCCGGTCACGCGTCCGCCGGCGTCCACGGCGACGGCCCAGCCGGTCGGGGAGAGCACGGCGCAGTCGAGGGCGGCCCGCAGCGAGTCGGTGCCGGGCACGAACGGCCGCCCGTAGGACAGGAGCCGGTCCGGCCTGATGTCACCGGCCGCGAGATCCTGCGGCGCGCTCCAGCCGAGTGGCCTGCCGTCCGTGTCGGTCACCAGGAGCCAGGGGGCGTCGGGGGCCGCGATCTGCTCGGCGGTGGCGTCGGCCCGGATCACCGGGTCGGTCGTCAGCGTGAGCCCGGCGGACGGGAAGAACGACAGGCCGCGGATGCCGCGGTCGGCGCCGAGGAAGTCCTCGACGAAGGCGTCGGCGGGGTCGGACAGCAGCTCGGCCGGGGGCGCGTACTGGGCGAGCCGGCCGCCTTCACGCAGCACGGCGACCATCGTGCCGAGTTTGATCGCCTCGTCGATGTCGTGGGTGACGAAGACGATGGTCTTGCCCAGCTCGTCCTGGATGCGCAGCAGTTCATCCTGGAGGACCTTGCGCACCACGGGGTCGACCGCCGAGAACGGCTCGTCCATGAGCAGCACCGGCGGGTCGGCGGCGAGCGCCCGGGCCACGCCGACGCGCTGCTGCTGGCCGCCGGACAGCTGGTACGGGTACCGCTTGGCGAGCGCGGCGTCGAGGCCCACGCGCTCCATCAGTTCGGCCGCCCGGTCCCGGGCCTTCTGCTTGCCCCAGCCGAGCATGCGGGGCACGGTCGCGATGTTGTCGACGATCGTGCGGTGCTGGAAGAGGCCGGCGTTCTGGATGACGTATCCCATGGACCGGCGCAGGGTGGTGACGGGCTGCCGCTGGATGTCCTCGCCGTCGAGGAGGATCGTTCCCTCGCTCGGTTCGACCATCCTGTTGATCATCCGCAGGGTGGTCGTCTTGCCGCAGCCCGACGGTCCGACGAGGACGGTGATCGAGCGGTCGGGTATCTCCATGGAGAGCCGGTCGACCGCCACCGTGCCGTCCGGGTACCGCTTGGTGACTGATTCGATCCGTATCAAGGCGCCGGGGCCCTTCGGGTTGGCGGAGACTGTTGGCCATGGTCGTACGGGCTGTGCCGGACGAGTCTAGACCGCGGTGTTTTCCGGACTCTGGGCGGCCGGTGGCTCATTCCCGTGCCCGTTCCCGCCAAGCGGCAGGCGGACGGTGAAGGCCGTCGCCCCCGGCTCGCTGTCCAGCTCGATGCGGCCGCCGTGGACCCGGACCAGGGACTGGGCGACCGCGAGGCCGAGGCCGCTGCCGCCGCGGTCGCGGCTGCGGGCCTTGTCGACGCGGTAGAAGCGGTCGAAGACCCGGGCCCGGTCGTCGGGCGGGATGCCCGGACCGGTGTCGGCGACCCGCACCTCGGCCGAGCCGGGCACGAGGCACACCTCCACGGACACCTTCGTCCCTGCGGGGGTGTGCACGGCGGCGTTGGTGAGGAGGTTGTCGACGACCTGCCGGATGCGCAGCGGGTCCATCCGCAGCCGCACCGGCCGCGGCCCCGCGAGCACGGTCAGCGGATGGTCCGGGCGGCCCGCGCGGAAGGCGTCAGCGGCCTGGCACACCAACTCGACCAGGTCGGTGTCCTCCAGCCGCAGCGGCGCCTCCACCTCCGCCGCGTCCAGCCGGGCGAGCAGCAGCAGGTCGTCCAGGAGGACGCCCATCCGGGCGGCCTCGGCACGCAGCCGGGCCAGGTGCCGGTCGCGTTCCTCGGGGGCGTTGGCGGCGGCGTACTGGAAGAGGTCGGCGTAGCCGCGTACCGACATCAGCGGGGTGCGCAGCTCGTGCGAGGCGTCCGCGACGAACCGGCGCAGCCGCTGCTCGGCCTCCGCGCGCACGGCGAGGGAGTCGTCGATGTGCTCCAGCATCGTGTTGAAGGCGGTCCGCAGTTCGTCCACCTCGGGCCCGCCGTCCCGGCCGTCGGCGCGCAGCGGCAGCCGGGCCGCCGACTCGGTCAGGTCGTGCGAGGCGATGCCGTGCGCGGTGGACGCCATGTCGCTGAGCGGTTTCAGTCCGCGGCGCAGTGTCCTGCGGCCGAAGACGACCAGCGCGAGCAGCGCGGCCCCGAAGGTGACGACCTGGATGGTGATCAGCTGCCCGACCGTGTCCTCGATGTCCTCCATGGGCGCGGCGCTGACCAGGACGACCCCGGGCTCGACCTGGCAGGCGCGCAGCCGGTAGGAGCCCGCGCCCTTGAGGTGCTCGGTGCGCAGGAGTTCGGTGTGCGCGGCGGTCTGCGCCCGGGCCAGGGAGGTGAAGTCGTCGACGTCCTTCGGCAGGTCGGCTGGGTCCTCGGGCCTGCGGAGCTCGGGCGTGCCGTCCGACACGTCGTACACGGCGTAGAACCAGCTGTAGTACTTCTTGCCCGAGAGCGTGCCGTAGTCCGCGATGCTCTTGGACTGGGCGATCTGGGCCTGTGCCAGCTGGGTGTCGAGCTGGGCCGAGAGGTAGTCCCGCATGTACGTGGTCAGGGCCGTGCCGACGACGGCGAACACGACCAGCGCCAGGGCGCCGAGGCCCAGGGCCAGCCGGGTGCCCAGGCGCATCCTGCGGTAGGTGCGCCGCAGTCTGGCGATCACTCGGAGGCCTGCCGCAGCACGTACCCGAATCCCCGCACGGTGTGGATCAGGGGCGCGCCGCCGTCGTCCGTCTCGTCGAGCTTGCGGCGCAGCCGGCTGACGACCAGCTCGACGACGTTGGAGCGGCCGCCGAAGCCGTACTCCCAGACGTGGTCGAGGATCTGCGCCTTGGTGAGCACGGTGGGCGACTTGCGCATGAGGTAGCGCAGCACCTCGTACTCGGTCGGGGTCAGCGACAGCAGTCGCTCGCCGCGCCGCACCTCACGGGTGTCCTCGTCCATCGTCAGGTCGCCGACCTGGAGCACGGACCGCTGGAAGGCGGGGCCGGCGCTGCGCCGCAGCACGGTCCGCAGCCGGGCCATCAGCTCCTCCACGGCGAACGGCTTGACCAGGTAGTCGTCGCCGCCCCGCGTCAGGCCCGCGACCCGGTCGGCGACGCCGTCGCGCGCGGTGAGGAACACCACCGGCACCATCGTCCCGGAGGCGCGCAGCCGGTCCAGGACGCCGAAGCCGTCCACGCCGGGCAGCATCAGGTCGAGCACCACGATGTCCGGGTGGAACTCGGCGGCCCGCTTCAGCGCGTCCTCGCCGGTGTACGCCGTGACCGCGTCCCAGCCCTCGTAGCGGGCGACGGTCGCGACGAGATCGGCGATGGGCGGGTCGTCGTCCACGACGAGGAGGCGTACTTTTTCCACCCGCTCATAGTGCTTCACCTGTCCCTCGCCTCCATAGCCGTCCGCCCCTTCGCCGCGCGATCGATAAACACTTGAAAGTTGAGCGACAGTATTTCGACAGCTCCCCCGCGACAAGCTCGGTGTCCCAGGATCCGATCAAGGAGCTGCCGACCGTGACGACCCTCCAAGAACCTCCCGCGGCGACCCGCGCGGGCGTGCGCCCCAGAGTGGTGGGGCGCACCGGCCTGTACGCGGTGCTGCTCGCCAACGCGGTCGTGGTGGCCGTCTTCTTCGCCCAGGCCGGCTTCGCCTCGAACACGCTCATCGTGCTGGGCCGGCTGACCGGGCTGTACGGTTCGCTGCTCATGGCGTTCCAGCTGCTGCTGGTGGCGCGGCTGCCGTGGTTCGACCGGCGGATCGGCATGGACCGGCTGACGTCCTGGCACCGCTGGACCGGCTTCTCGGTGCTGTGGCTGCTGCTCGCGCACGCGGTGTTCATCGTCTTCGGCTACGCCGAATCCTCGTCCCTGGACCCGGTGAACCAGCTGGTGGACCTCGCCGAGACCGTCGAGGGCGTGCTGCGCGCGATCACCGCCCTGGCGATCATCATCGTGGTCGGCGTGGTCTCCGCCCGCGCCGCCCGGCGCCGGCTGGCCTACGAGACCTGGCACTTCATCCACCTGTACACCTACGTCGCGGTGGTGCTGGCGTTCACGCACCAGGTCGCGGCGGGCACGACGTTCACCTCGTCGTCCGCGGCGAAGACGTACTGGTACGCCGTGTGGGGCGGGGCCCTCGCCGCGGTCTTCGTGGGCCGTCTGGTGCTGCCACTGTGGCGCAACCTCCGTCACCAACTGCGTGTGACGGCCGTCGTCCCGGAGAGCGACAACGTCGTCTCGATCTACATCACGGGCCGCGACCTCGACCGGCTGCCCGCCCGGGCCGGACAGTTCTTCCTGTGGCGGTTCCTGACCAAGGACCGCTGGTGGCAGGCCAACCCGTTCTCGCTGTCCGCCGCCCCGGACGGCCGTACGCTCCGGCTGACCGCCAAGCGCGCGGGCGACGGCAGCGCGGCCCTGCGGCACCTGAAGGTGGGCACGCGCGTGTTCGCCGAGGGCCCCTACGGTGCCTTCACCACCCTGCACCGCACCCGCCCGGACGCCGTGCTCATCGCGGGCGGCGTCGGTGTCACGCCGATCCGGGCCCTGCTGGAGGAGCTGCACGGCCACGCGGTCGTGATCTACCGGGTGGCCACGGACCAGGACGCCGTCCTCTACGACGAACTGCGCGACCTCGCCCTCGCCAAGGGCGCCGAACTGCACCTGGTGACCGGCCCGCCGGTGCCGGACCGGCTGGCGCCCGGGGAACTCACCCGTCTGGTGCCGGACATCGCCGGCCGGGACGTCTACCTGTGCGGCCCGCCGCCGATGATGAACGCGGTGCTCGGCAGCCTGCGCGAGCTGGGCGTGCCCAAGCCGCAGATCCACTTCGAACGCTTCAGCCTGGCCGGATGACGAGGAGACTGTCGTGAAGCGAGCCATACCCGTCCTCGTCCTGAGCGTCGCGGGCCTGATCCCGGTCTGGCGCTACGCGCCCTCGCACGACACCGGGTCGTCGTCGACCGTCACGGAGGCTGCGGCGCCGGCGTCCACGCCCTCGGCCTCGTCGTCGGGCGGAACCACCTCCACGGTCGTCTCGGGGTCCACGATCGACACCGAGAAGGGACCGGTGCAGGTCGAGGTCACCTTCGACGGCGACAAGATCGCCTCGGTGCGGATGCTGCAGCAGCCGAACCACCCGCAGACCACGGCCGCCGTGCCCCAGCTGATCGAAGAGACGCTCCAGGCGCAGAGCGCCGACATCGACACGGTGTCCGGCGCCACGGTCACCAGCGACGGCTACAAGGAGTCGCTCCAGGCCGCCATCGACGCGAAGGGCTGACGGAATGCGGCGCGTCGAGCACGTGATGGGGTTCCCGGTGTCGGTCCGCATCGACGACAAGGGCTTCCCCGAGGCGGCGGTGGACGGCCTCTTCGCCTGGCTGCACGAGGTCGACGCGCGGTTCAGCCCGTTCCGGCCGGACAGCGAGGTGTCGCGGCTGGACCGCGGGGAGGTGTCCGTGCCCAGCGCGGCGCTCCGGGAGGTCCTGGACCTGTGCGAGGAGTACCGGGTCGCGACCGGGGGCGCGTTCGACGTACGCCTGCCGGGGCGCGGCCTCGATCCCTGCGCCGTGGTGAAGGGCTGGTCGGTGCAGAAGGGGGCGGAGCTGCTGGCGGCGGCCGGGGCGCGGCGCTTCTGCCTCAACGCGGGCGGTGACGTGGTCGCCGCCGGCGGCCCCTGGCGCGTGGGCGTACGGCATCCCGAGCACGCCGACCAGCTGTGCACGGTCCTGGACCTCACGGACCGGGCCGTCGCGACGTCCGCCCGCTACGAGCGCGGCGACCACATCGTCGACGGACGTACCGGGCGCCCGGCGAGGGGGCTGCTCAGCCTCACGGTCGTCGCCCCCACCCTCACCGAGGCGGACACCGTCGCGACGGCGGCCTTCGCGCTGGGCGCCGAGGGCGTCGAGTGGGCGGCGGCCCGGGAGAACTGCGAGGTGTTCGCGGTGGACGCCGGGCGCCGGGTCCTGCGGTCGCCGGGGTTCCCGTCCGCCGGGGAACGGACAGCCTCACAGGCGGCGGGTTAGGCTCCTGAGGGATCACTGCCGAACGGAAGGGGGCCGAAGGCATGAGCGCGACGGTGACGGCGGTCAGCAGCAACGGCGAGTACTCGTTCACCAAGCCGAACCGGGACAGCATCACCCTGCTCGCGGGACTGGGGGTGGAGGGCGACATCCACGCGGGGGTGACGGTCAAGCACCGTTCGCGGGTCGCCCAGGACCCCACCCAGCCGAATCTGCGCCAGGTGCACCTCATCCACGAGGAGCTCTTCGCCGAGGTCGGCGACGCGGGGTTCGAGGTGGCACCCGGCGCACTCGGGGAGAACATCACCACACGCGGCATCGACCTGCTCGGCCTGCCGGCCGGCACCCTGCTGCACATCGGTGAGGCCGCGGTGGTGGAGGTGACGGGCCTGCGCAACCCCTGCCTCCAGATCGACGCCTTCCAGGACGGGCTGCTGAAGCAGGTCGTAGGCCGTGACGAGGCAGGCCGGATCGTGCGCAAGGCCGGGATCATGAGCGTCGTACGCGAGGGCGGCGTGGTGCGCCCCGGCGACTCCATCGAGGTGCGGCTCCCCGCCGAACCGCACCGGCCGCTGGAACGCGTCTGAACGAGCCCTGCTGACGGGCCTGTCAGCCCTCGGGCAAGTCCTCCAGGAAGTCCGCCGGCGGCACGAAGAACAGGCTGCCGGTGACGGCCCGTGAGTAGTCCAGCAGCGGGTCGGGCCCCGCGCCCGGCCCGCCGAGGAACATCTTGCGCAGCATCGTCTCGGGTATCCCGGGCGTGCGCGCGTAGGCCACGAAGTATGTGCCGAACTCACCGTGCCCCGGCCTGCCGAACGGCATCGCCGAGCGCAGTATCTTCTGCTCCGAGCCGTCCGGGCCGAGGACGGTGTTGACGTCCTTGTGGGAGCCCGGCGCGTCCAGTTCGAGGTTGGTGAGCTTGGTGCGGCCTATCACCTTCTCCTGCGCCTCCACGGCGAGGGCCTCCCACGCGTCCACGTCGTGCAGGTACTTCTGCACCATCGCGTAACTGCCGCCGCGGAAGGCGGGATCCTCCTCGCCGACCAGCGCCGCGTCGGCCGCGGGCGGGCCGACGGGGTTCTCGGTTCCGTCGACGAAGCCGAGGAGATTGCGCGAGTCGAAGTAGGCGAAGGCCTGCGTCTCGTCCCGTACGGTGACCGCGCCGCGCAGCCGCCGCACCAGTTCGGCGGCCAGGGCGAAGCACAGGTCGGTGCGGGCGGCCTTGATGTGCAAGAACAGGTCGCCGGGAGTGGCCGGGGCGTGGTGCCGGGGCCCGGCCAGTTCGCGGAACGGGTGCAGTTCGGCGGGCCGCGGTCCGCCGAACAGCCGTCCCCAGGCCCGGGATCCGACCCCGGCGACACAGCCGAGACCACCGTCGGGACTGGGGAAGCCGACGGAGCGCACCAGGCCCGCGAGGGAGCCCAGCGCCTCCCTTACGGCGGCCTCCCCGCCGGGTTCGATCGTGGCGACCAGGAACACCGCGATCGACGCGGGCGGGTTCAGCAGCGGCTGTGGCAGCGTCTCTCCCGGGGGCAGCGGTGACGTCATGGCTTTCCCATCCCTTCGCCGGCCGACACGGCCCGCCCGCTCCCCCTCCGGGGCGGCGCGGCCCACGCCCCTGACACGATGCCCAGCGAACGGGCGGCCGGAACTCCCCGGCCGGGAAGGACGGTTGCTACAGCGCGTCGTCCTGAAGCACCTTCACATCCCAGGGCCCGAGCGGCACCGTGTCGCCGTAGACGGTCTCCGACAGCACGTCCCGCACGGCCGCGGGCACCGGCACGGACACCTCGTCCCACGACCAGTTGTGCAGGAAGCGCACGCGGCGGCCGTCCCGGGCGGTCGCCGAGGTGGCCGTGACGCTCGGGTGGGCGGGGCGCCAGGCGCTGTCCGGGGCGTACCGGTCGAACAGGGCCCGGGCGAAGACCGGGTCGGGCACGGTGCCGACGTAGGTGATGCGGCCGGTGCCGTGGCGGTGGGTGGTGACCGCGGGCCAGCGGCCGAAGTGCGGATGCGTGTACGCCGCCAGCGTCTCGGCGCCCTGCGGCCGCAGTCCGTCAGCCCAGTGCAGGGCGTGCGCGTCGGCCGGGAGGGGGAGGGAGTCGGTGCCGGTGACGGGCAGCGGGTCCCGCAGGTTGCTGAACTCGTCGTACGTGACCCCGGCGGCCTCGGCAAGGCGGCCCGGCTGGAGGTCGGTGCGGGCCCTGGCCTCGGTGTCGCCGTAGCCGGTGCGGGGGCCGAGGACGAGATGACCACCGGCCTCGGCGTAGGCACGGAGCCGGTCGAGGACGGTGTCGTCGGCGGCGTAGTAGCCGGGGACGACCAGCAGGGGCGGCAGGTCGGCGTCCGGAAGCTGCCCGGGATGCAGGACGCGTGCCTGGAGTCCCGCGTCGAAGGCACCGCGGTAGAAGGCGTCGAAGATCTTCTCGTACGACCTCCCGTCCGGGTTTCCTTCGGCGTCGGCGAGCGGCGGCTGGCCCTTGAGCGCCCACTTGCTTGGCCCGTCGTACAGGAAGGCGACGTCGGCGTCCGGGGTGAGGGAGGCGACCAGGTCCCCCGCCTTCTCCAACTCACCACCCAGTGCGGCCAGTTCGCGATAGACGCGGCCGGGCCTGCCGTGGTGCGGGAGGATGCCGCCCCAGTAGGTCTCGGTGCCGAAGTGCAGGGTGTGCCAGTGCCAGTACTCGATCATCGAGGCGCCCCGGGAGATCAGCGCCCAGGCAGCCTGGCGCCACTGGCCATCGTAGGCGGGGCGGTTGTCCCACGGCCCGCTGATGGCCTGCGCGTTGGTCTCGGTGACCAGGTAGGGCTCCTGGCGGGAGGAGTACATACGGTCGGCGCTGCGGTAGAGCGCCCAGGTGCCGTTGGTCGTCCAGTGCTGCCCGTCACCGTTGACGTCGGGCAGGGCGAGGGCGTCCTGCATCGTGTAGTACGGGTTGCCCGCGGTGACGTCGAGACGCTCGGTGAGACGGTCGTCCTCGACGCCCTGGCGGTCGTAGGAGATGCAGGTCGTGACGAACTGGCCGGGGCGGGCGTACTCACGCACGATCTCGGCCTGCCAGGCGATGAACTCGGTGGTGAGCCGGGCCTGGAAGCGCCGCCAGGCCAGGTCGTACTGCGGCTGGGCGTTGCCGTCCGGGGTCCACAGGTCGGCCCAGGTGGACAGCCGGTGCGACCAGTAGACCAGGCCCCATTCGCGGTTGAGGGTCTCCACGTCGCCGTACCGCTCACGCAGTTCGTCGGTGAAACGCTGGAAGACACCGTGGTTGTGGAAGAGGTGCAGGCCCGGTTCGTTGTCGACCTGGAAGCCGATGACCGCCGGGTGGTCGGCGTACCGGCCGACGACCTTGCGGATGATCCGCTCGGCGTGGAAGCGGAACGCGGGGTGGGTGAAGTCGACCTCCTGGCGGGCGCCCCAGCCGAGGCGCTCGCCCGTGCGGGACTCGCCCGCGATCTCCGGGTACTGCCGGGCCAGCCACGGCGGCACCGCGTACGTCGGCGTCCCGAGGATCACCGAGATGCCCCGCTCGTGCGCGCCGTCCAGCACCGGCTGGAGCCAGTCGAGGTCGAAGCGGCCGTTCTCGGGCTCCCAGGTGGACCACACCGACTCGCCGACGCGGATCACCGTGAAGCGGGCCTCGGCCATCAGGTCGAGGTCGTCCTTGAGGCGCTCGTACGGCTGGTACTCGTGGTAGTAGGCGGCACCGAACAGGACGCGTCGGGGCAGCTCGAACATGCTTCTCCTTCAGGTGAGTTGGCGGGAGGTCAGCCTTTGACCGCGCCCGTGGACAGGCCTTCGAGGAGCTGTTTGCGCAGCAGCACGAAGAGGGCGACGGCGGGCAGGACGGCGAGGACGGCTCCGGCGAGCACGAGGTCGTACTGCCGCTGCTCCGACACGAACAGGGTCTGCAGGCCCAGCGGCAGGGTGTACTGGGAGCTGTCGGAGACCAGCACCAGCGGCCACAGGAAGCTGTTGTAGCTCTGCAGGAACTGCCAGACGCCCAGGGCGCCCAGCGAGGGCCGCAGCAGCGGCAGCACGATGGTGCGGAAGATGCCGAACTCGCTCGCCCCGTCGATCCGGGCGGCCTCAAGCACCGAGTCCGGGACGGACTGCACGATGTACTGCTGCATCATGAAGATCCCGAACGCGGGCGCCACCCACGGCACGATCAGCGCGAACCACGGGCTGCCGAGCCCGGTCTTCACGAGGATCACGAACAGCGGCACGAGAACCACCGCGAACGGGATCGACAGCGAGCTGAACATGACGTTGAACAGCAGCCGCTTCCCGGCGAAGCGGAACTTGGCGAAGCCGTAGCCGGCGAGCGCGCAGACGAAGACGGACACGGTGGTGGCGACGACGGCGACCACCGTGCTCATCAGGAACCAGCGGCCGAAGGGCTGGTCGGTGAGCAGGGTGCGGTAGTTGTCCAGGGTGAAGGGGTCGGGGACGAGCTTCGGCGGGTAGCCGAAGATCTCGCCGCGCGGCTTGAACGAGCCGCTCAGCGCCCACAGCAGCGGGGCGAGGAAGCCCAGGAACAGCAGGACCAGGACGCCGTAGAGGGGCAGGCGGGCGCGTGTCATGAGGTGGCCCTCCCGATGCCGAGGAGACGGTTGACGAGCCGGCTGAGGCCGAAGACGAGGACGAAGAGGACGACGGCTGCGGCCGCCGCGTAGCCGAACTGCTGGCGCTGGAAGGCGGCCCGGTAGATGAACATGGTCACCGAGAGGGTCGACTCGGCCGGTCCGCCGCCGGTCAGCAGATACGGCTCCTCGAAGATCTGGGCCGCGCAGATGAAGGACGTGACGACGACGAACGCCGTCACCGGCTTCAGCGACGGCAGGGTGACGGTGGTGAACGTACGCAGCCGGCCTGCTCCGTCGATCGCGGCGGCCTCGTACAGCTCCCTGGGCACGTTCTGGAGCCCGGCGAGGAAGAAGACGGTGAGGTAGCCGGTCCAGCGCCACAGCATGACCAGGGCGATGCTCACCTTGGCGACGGTCGGGTCGCCGAGCCAGTCGACGCCGCCGGTGCCGAACAGGGCCCGCAGCACCGCGTTGGCGAGCCCGAACTGCCGGTCGAAGATCAGGCCGAAGACCAGGGCGACGAGGATCGGGGAGACGACGATCGGCACGAAGTAGGCGGTCCGCCACAGGTCACGCGCCCGCAGACCCCGGGTGTTGAGCGCCTGGGCGATCAGCAGCGCGAGCGGGACGATGACACAGACCGAGACCAGCACGAAGACGGCGGTGTTGCCGAGGGCCCGGTGGAAGCTGATGTCGGTGGCGAGCAGCCGGTAGTTGCGCAGCCCCACCCAGTGCGGGGTGCCCAGCCCCACCCACTCGGTGAGACTCAGCCACAGCGAGACCCCGACCGGGACCAGCATGAACAGGACGTAGAGGAGATAGAAGGGGGAGATGAAGAGGTAGGGCGCCCAGGATCCGCGAGGGCGGTGCGCCGCGCGGTCCGGGCCGCTGTGCTGGCGCGTGATGCCGGACGGTCCGGTGACGGTGGTGGTCATGTCGTCGTCCTCCTAACGTCCGGCCTGGTCACGAAAATCCGCCGCGGTCTGCTTCAGGGCCTGCCGTGGGGTCAGGGTGCCGCGGTAGGCGCGCAAGAGGTTGCCCGCGAGGACGTCGTAGAGGATCGACTGGTCCGGGCTCTGGTGGAACGGGGGCACGTCCGGGAGCAGCGAACGGTAGAGGCCGAACAGCCGCTGGCCGCCGCAGAATTCGTCTTTGTACGCACCGAGGCGCGGATCCTCGTACACGGACCGCCGCGTGGGCAGATAGCCGGTCTCGGTGAACCGCCGCACCTGGCCCTCGTGAGTGAGCCACGTCCTGAAGAGGAACTCCGTGGCCGCCCGGGTGTTGGCCTTGTCCTTGATGACACCGAAGCCCGTCCCGCCGAGCGCGGCGGTCACGCCGCCACCCCCGGCGAACCGGGGCAGGGCACGCACGCGCCACTTGCCCTTCTGCTCGGGCACGTTGGGCAACAGGCCGTAGTTCTTGTACCAGATCGCCATGGGCAGACCGATGACCCGGCCGCTCTTCAGCGCGGTCTGCATGGCGGCCCCGTAGTAGTCGGCCACGTCGATGACGAACCCGCTGCGCAGCCCCTCGCAGAGGAACCGCAGCACCTCCTCGGCCTCCGGCGAGTCCAGCCGCAGCTTCCCGTCGGCGTCGAAGAACGCGCCGCCGCGCTGGTAGAGCAGCATCTGGAAGGACTGCACGACCTGGCCCGGGTCACTGCCCACCGTGGAGACGACGCACATCGACGCGTTGTGGTCCCGGTACACCCGGGCACCGGCCTCGGCGAACTCTTCCCAGGTCTGGTCGCCTTGAAGGAGCCCGTACTCGTCGAAGAGGTCCTCGCGGTAGAAGTACACGACCATCGGGGTGTCCGAGTCGAAGGCGTAGACCTGGCCGTCCCGGCTGAAGGGGGCGGTGCGGGCGGGCAGCAGGTCGTCCTTGAGGCCGGGCACGGCCTCGATGTCGGGCGTGAAGTCGTGCAGCAGCCGTTCGGCGATGTCGCCGCGCAACATGCGCGGGAAGCTGCCGATCTCGAAGCCCACCAGGTCGGGTGTGCCGCGTCCCGCGACGGCCTGGGCGAGCAGCTTGGTGACGATGTCCGAGGGCCCGGAGCGGGTGACCTTCAGGTGATAGCGGAAGTCGGTGGCGCGGTCGGCCTGCGGGACGCCCTTCACGAAGAACGCCTCGTAGCCCGGGTCATGGGTCCACAGGGAGAGGGTGACGTCGCCGGAGGTGCGGGGCGTCGTATCGTCCGTTCCGCAGGCGGAGAGTGCGGCGGCCGTACCGAGGCCGAGGGCTCCGCGCAGCAGGGCGCGGCGGGTCGGAGGGGCAGGGGGCGGTGGGGTGTACACACGTGACTCCTCACGTGGTGCGGCTACGGGCGGGGATGCGCGGGGCCCGGATCGCGTATCGGGCCGGTGGAGGCCCGTACGGTCAACTCGACCGCCTGGTCGGCGGGTTCGGCCGGTGCGGCTCGGCCCTCGATGAGGGCGATCAGTACGTCGACGGCGCGGTCGGCGACGGCGGCGAAGTTCTGCCGGACGGTGGTCAACGGCGGGGAGAGATAGGCGGCGGCGGGGATGTCGTCATAGCCGACGACGCTCACGTCACCGGGGACGGCGCGGCCCGCGTCGGCGAACGCGCGCAGGGCGCCGATGGCCATGTCGTCGTTGGCGGCGAACACGGCCGTGACATCGGAGAGCCGGGCGAGCTGCCGTCCGGCGGCGTACCCGGAGGCCGGGCTCCAGTCGCCGGGTGACGGCAGGGGCGGTTCGGGCGCGCCGGCGGCGGCGAGGGCCTCGCGCCAGCCGCGCAGACGGTCACGGGCGGCCCACCAGTCCTGCGGGCCGGGCAGGTGCCAGACGGTGCGGTGCCCCAGGGACAGCAGATGCTCGGTGGCCATCCGGGCGGCCGAGATGCCGTCGCCGCCGACCACGGCACAGGTGCCCTGGGCGAGTTCCACGCCCTCACCGACGCTGACCACCGGCACATCGGAGCTGAGCCTGAGCGGCACGCCGTCGTCGATGGGCTCGGACAGCACGATCCCGTCGACTCCCTGCTCCAGCAGCGCGTCCACGGCGACGGAGACCTTCTGCCCTTCCAGGGTGCTGGCCAGGGCGACGGAGTACCCGGCGCGCTGCATCGCGCGTTCCAGGGCGATGAGCAGGGTCGACGGGCCGTAGAGCGAACTGCCCAGCGAGACCACGCCGATCCGCCGGTAGCGGCCGAGGAGCAGGGCCCGGGCCGCGGTGTTGGGACGGTAGTCCAGTTCGCGGATGACCCTCAGGACGCGGTCGCGTACCTCCGGGCTGACGTGCGGCTCGCCGTTGACGACCCGCGAGACGGTCTTCTGCGACACCCCGGCGGCCCGCGCGACCTCGGTCATGCCGGGACCACGACGGCGACGGCCGCCTTCTGCTCCGGTCGTCGTCATGAGGTCTCCCAGGGGTGGTGGCACCGGCGTGGACTACGTAGTCAGCCACATCCCGCTGCCGGTAAGGGCTGGCATGACTACGTAGTCACGCCAGTGTGGGAGTCCCGGCAGACGGCGTCAATGACCCGGACGGAACCGATCCACGACGCCCCATTGATTGATCTATTCAGCATCTCTAGCATCACTCGGTGGCTCCATTCACCCCTCCCTCTCTGGCCACGGGGTCACGGGCCTCGCGCCCGCGGCACCCGGAAGGAGAATCCGTGTTCCCAGCCACTCGTCTCAGACTGCCCGCCGCCGCGCTGCTGCTGGCACTGGGCCTCACGCTCGCGCAGGTGCCGCCTTCGGCCGCCGCACCGGACGAGCCCCCGAAGAACGCCCTGCCCCAGGTGTGGCCACGGCCGAAGAGCATGCACGCGGGGCCGGGCCGGCTCACGGTTCCCGAGCGGGTCGTGGCGGTCGTCGGGCGCGGGACCGACCCGTCGGCCCGCCGGGTCGTCGAGACCGTCCTGCGCGACGCCGGAGCCAAGCGGATCGTGACGGCCGACAAGCCGCCCGCGAAGGCCGGGTTCACCGTCTTCCTCGGCGGCCCGAAGGAGAACACCGCGACGGCCTCGGCCCTGAAGCGCCTCAAGGCCCCCTCCCCCGCCGGACTGCCCTCCGGCGGCTACGTCCTCGCCTCCGGCCGCGAGGACGGCCGCACCCTCCTCGCGCTGTCCGGCACCGACCGCACCGGCACCTTCTACGCCGCCCAGACCCTGCGCCAACTGGTCACGAGGACCGTGCCCGTGGTGACCGTCCGGGACTGGCCCACGGCTTCGCTGCGCGGGGTGATCGAGGGCTTCTACGGCACCCCCTGGTCGCACGCCGAGCGGCTGGACCAGCTCGACTTCTACGGCCGCACCAAGCAGAACGTCTACGTCTACTCCCCCAAGGACGACCCCTACCTGCGCGCCCAGTGGCGTGACGAGTACCCGGCCGCCGAGCTGGCGCAGCTCCGTGAGCTGGTCGACCGGGCCGACGCCAACCACGTCCGCTTCACCTACGCCCTCTCCCCCGGACTGTCGGTCTGCTACTCCTCGGCCGCCGACATCAAGGCCCTCACCCGCAAGTTCGACTCGCTGTACGCCATCGGCGTGCGCTCCTTCGCGATCCCGCTGGACGACATCAGCTACACGAAGTGGAACTGCGCCGCCGACGAGAAGGAGTTCGGCACGGGCGGCGGTGCGGCGGGGGCGGCGCAGGCGCGTCTGCTCAACGAGGTCTGGAAGGACTTCTCGGCCGGCCACTCCGGCCTGCACCCCCTGGAGATGGTCCCCACCGAGTACTCCGACCTCGCCGACTCCCCCTACAAGAAGGCGCTGCGGGAGAAGCTGGACCCGTCGGTGGTCGTGGAGTGGACCGGCGTCGGCGTGATCGCCCCCACCATCACCGCCGACCAGGTCGCGAAGGCCCGTGAGGTCTACGGCCATCCGATCCTGGTCTGGGACAACTACCCGGTGAACGACTACGTCACCAGCCGTCTCCTGCTCGGCCCCTACACCGGCCGCGAGCCCGGCGTGGCGAAGGCGGCGACCGGGGTGACCGCCAACCCGATGGTCCAGGGCGAGGCGAGCCGGCTCGCCCTGTTCACCTCCGCGGCCTATCTGTGGAACCCGGACGCCTACGACCCGCGGGCCGCGTTCCTCGCCTCCGTCCGCGACCTGGCCGGGCCTGATGCCGCCAAGTGGCTGCGGATCTTCGCCGAGAACAACTACTCGTCCCAGCTGGACCCGACCGAGTCCCCGACGCTGAGCGCCCTCATCGCCTCGTTCCGTAAGGCGTACGAGGAGGACTCGGGCCTCGACCGTGCCGCGGCCGCGCTCCGGTCGTACTTCGGCGACATGGCCGCCACACCCCGTGAACTCCGGTCCCGCCTCGCCAACCCCGGGTTCCTCCAGGAGACCTCGGCCTGGCTGGACAAGCTGGGCCGCTACGGCAGCGCGGGGCAAACGGCCGTGGAGCTGCTGCTGGCCGGCAAGCGCGGTGACTCCGACGCGGTCACCACGTACTGGAACCGGCTCAGGTCCCAGCGCAAGGAACTCGACGCGATCCCCCAGCAGGTGTCGCCGGGCGTGATGGACCGGTTCCTGTACACGGCGATGATCGAGAACGCGCCCGACCCGGGTGTGGACGCGGCCTTCGCGCCCGGTTCCGTCAGTCTGAAGCCGGGCGGGTCCGCGAAGATCACGCTCTCCTTCTCCGACACGGCCGCCACCGCCGCCCGGACAGTGGCGTGGAAGCTGACCGTCCCCGACGGCGTCACCGTCACGCCCGCCGAGGGCACCTCGACCGTCCCGGCCGGGGGCAGCGCGTCCGCGACGGTCACCGTCACGGCCGGGGAGAACGCGAGTGCCGGAGTGCGGTCCGTCGGAGTCTCGGGCGACGGCGTCCTCGACCGGGCGCTCCCGGTCCAGGTCACCGACGGCACAGGTTCCTCGCGGGCCCTGACGGCCGACTTCAGCGGAGCGTCGGTCAGTTCCGTCGACCTGTCCTCGAGGAAGACCACGAACATCGCCGTGGGCGCCAACCCCGGTGAAGTGGTGACGAGCGCGGACGGACGCACCGCCTACGCGGCCAACCAGGGCTCGGACACGGTCAGCGTGATCGACGTGGCGCAGGACGAGGTCACCGCCACGGTCCCCGTCGGCAAGGTCCCCGCCGGGCTCGCGCTCACCCCGGACGGCCGCACCCTCTGGGTCGCCAACTACACGGACGGCACCGTCCAGCCCGTCGACACGGCCTCCCTCACCCCGGGAGCGCCCGTCCAGGTCGGCAACGGGCCCGAGAACCTGGCGATCACGCCTGACGGCCGGACGCTCTACGTGCCCAACATCAAGGACAACACGGTCACCCCGGTCGACCTGACCACCCGGAAGGCCGCTGCCGCCGTCCCCGTCGGTCCGAGCCCGTTCAACGTCGTGGCCGCGCCGGACGGGAAGACGGTGTACGTGTCCAACTCCGGTGGCTCGACGGTCACTCCGATCGACACGGCCACGAACGACACCGGGCCGACCCTCCTGGTCTCCGGCCAGGCCTACGGCCTCGCCCTGTCACCGGACGGCCGGACCCTGTGGGTCAGCCCCAGCACCGGCGACACCGTCACGCCCGTCGACACGGTCACCGGCGCCCCCGGCAAGGCGGTGACGGTCGGCAGGTCCGCCTTCGACGTCGCCCTGGACTGGAACGGCGGCACGGCGTACGTCACCACCGCAGACGCGGGCGCCCTGGTCCCCGTCGACACGGAGTCGGGTGCCGTCGGGGCGCCGCTGACGACCGGCGCGTATCCGCTGGCCGTCGCGCTGACGCCCGTGCCGGTGAAGTGAGACGGGAACGGCCGGGGTCCCGGTGAGGGACTCCGGCCGTTTCGTGCGGTCCGGTTCAGCTCGCGGTGCGGCGGATCCGGCCCGCGTACTTCTTCTCCAGCTCCAGGTTGCCCTCGAAACCGCCGGGCACGTTGGCCGAGACGTAGACCGGAGGGCGTTCGCCGGCGGCGATGAGGCGTCCGGCGGCCTCGGCGACGGTCATCTGGACCAGCATCACGCCGGTGAGCGTGGACAGGGCGCAGACCGAGCCGCCGCCGGGGAGTTCGAGCAGGGAGTCGCCGCGCGGGGCCGCGTTGTCGAGGACGACGTCGGCGATGTCGGCCAGCTTCCGCCCGCTGGGATGGGCGGCGGGGACGGCCCGGGTGTGGGTGAGGGAGGTGAGGGCCAGGACGCGGTGGCCGTGTTCCTTGGCGTGCAGGGCCATCTCCACGATGACGTTGTTGACGCCGGAGTTGGAGATGACGACGAACAGGTCCTGGGGGTTCGGGGCGGCGAGGTCGTAGATCCGCCGCGCCACTCCGGCCTGCCGTTCGAGGAGCGGGTCGTCGAGCACGGCCGGGTCCTCACCGCCGTAGAGGACGAGGTCGGCGATGCTCAGCCGGTTGGTGGGGACCAGTCCGCCGGCGCGGCCGGCGAGTTCGAGGACGAGGGCCTGCGAGTGGCCCGTGCCGAAGGCGTGGACGACACCGTCCGCGCGGACGCACTCGGCGACCAGGCCGGCGGCGGCCGCCACCTCGTCGCGGGCGGACTCGATGACCTGCTGGAGGACGGCGAGGCTCTCCCGCGCGAACCCCTGGGCGCTCACAGACTCGACGGACACGCGACACACTCCCCACTGATGGATTGAACCACCCTATACTTCTCCATCGATGAATCAATAAATCGTCCTTCAATAAATCACACGGCTCGTCGGCGTTCAATCGGGTCCTGGTATTCAAGTCATGCCTCGAAGGGTGGCTGGTACCTTCTCCCCATGCCTCCCACGGACGTCACCACACTGATCCGCACCGAGCTGCCCCGGCTGGCGGGCTCCCTGCGGAAGGTCGGCGAGCTGATCCTGGAGGATCCGGCCGCCGTCACCCACTGCTCGGCCGCCGAGCTGGGCCGCCGCACCGGCACCTCCCAGGCGACCGTGACCCGTTTCTGCCGGGCCATCGGGCTGGACTCCTACCAGCACCTGCTGATCGAACTGGCCCAGGAGCGCGGGCGGGGCGAGGTCTCCGACTGGGGCACCGCCGAGATCGGCCCGGACATCTCGCCGGACGACAGCCTGGAGCGGGTCGTGCAGGTCGTCGGCACGGCGGACCTGCGAGCCATCCAGCAGACCATCGACCGGATCGACCTCGACGCGCTCGAACGCGCGGCCCAGGCCCTGGCCCGTGCGCGGCGCATCGATGTCTACGGCGTCGGCGGCAGCGGCGCGGTGACCCAGGAGACGGAGACCCGGCTGTTCCGCATCGGCTGCTCGGTCCGCGCCTGGACCGAAGTGCACGCGGCCGCCACCTCGGCGGCCCTGCTCACCCCGGCGGACGTGGCCATCGGCATCTCCCACTCCGGTACGACCCGCGAGACCCTCGAACCGTTCGAGATGGCCAAGGAGCGCGGCGCCACCACCATCGCCCTGACCACCGACCCGCGCTCGCCGCTGTCCAGGTCCGCCGACATCCGGCTCATCCCGTCCTCCTCGGAGACCAGCTTCCGGGCCGAGAGCATCAGCAGCCGGCACTCCGTGCTGATGCTCGTGGACTGCCTCTACGTCCGGGTCGCCCAGCTCACCTACCAGCGCGCGAGCGCCTCACTGGCACTGACCGACCACATCACCCCGCAGCACGCGGTGAAGTCCCGCCGGACCAAGTGAGCATGGCCGAGGGTGCATGGATGAACCACCAAGTTGACGTGAAGATGGTTGTTTGAATCATTCCTGCCGTGCAGGATGGGGCTCCCCCCAGAGCACTCGTAGGAGCCCCATGCGTGTCACCTCTGTCGAGTCGACCGAGCTCTTCACCGGGACCACCGAGCAGCCGCGCCAAGTGGTGGCCGTCGAGCTGAGCCACGCCCCGGGCCGGACCGTCCGGCTCACCGTCGGGGGCCCGGGCCTCACCGGCACCACGGAGACCACCGTCGGCGAGGACGGCACCGTACGGGCCGAGATACCCGTGACCGGCGAGGACCTGGTCCCCAGCGACCGCCGCGAGATCACCGTCACCGCCACGGACGGGGACGAAGTCACCACCCGCACCGGCGAGTTCACGGCGGCCGAACCCGGCTGGACCATGTTCATGGTCAGCCACTTCCACTACGACCCCGTCTGGTGGAACACCCAGGGCGCCTACACCGAGACCTGGGACGTCGCCGACGACCCGGCGACGAGCGGACTGCCCGCCCGTACCTTCGACTCGCGCGGCCAGTCCGGCATGAGTCTGGTCCGGGCCCACTGCGACCTGGCCCGCCGCGACCCGGCGTACACCTTCGTGCTAGCCGAGGTCGACTACCTCAAGCCCTACTGGGACTCCTTCCCGGAGGAGCGCGCCTTCCTGCGGCAGCTGATCCGCACCGGCCGCGTGGAGATCATGGGCGGCACCTACAACGAGCCCAACACCAACCTCACCGGCGCCGAGGCGACCGTGCGCAACGCCCTGTACGGCGACGGCTTCCAGCGCGGGATCATCGGCGCCTCGCCCGAGACGGCCTGGCAGCTGGACGCCTTCGGGCACGACCCGCAGTTCCCGGGGCTGATGGCGGACGCGGGGGTCACCTCCAGTTCGTGGGCGCGCGGGCCCTTCCACCAGTGGGGGCCCACGCTGTCGGTGTTCGGCGAGGAGCCGAGGGACCCGGGCCGGATGCAGTTCCCGGCCGAGTTCGACTGGATCGCCCCGTCGGGGCGCGGCCTGCTCACCGCGTACATGGTCAACCACTACGGCGCCGGCTGGGCGATCGACAACGCGCCCACCCTGCCGGAGGCGAACGCCGCCGCTTACAAGCTGTTCCAGCGGCTCAAGAAGGTCGCCCTGACCCGCAACGTGCTGCTGCCGGTGGGCGGGGACTACGCGCCGCCGTGCCGCTGGGTCATGGACATCCACCGCGACTGGAACGCCCGGTACGTGTGGCCGCGGTTCATCAGCGCGATCCCCCGGGACTTCTTCGCCGCCGTCCGCGCGGAACTGGAGGCGGAGGGCCGCAAGGCCTCCCCGCAGACGCGTGACATGAACCCGATCTACACCGGCAAGGACGTCTCCTACATCGACACGAAGCAGGCCCAGCGCCACGGCGAGTCCCTCCTCGCCGACGCCGAGGCCTGGGCGACGCTCGCCTCGCTCGTCACCGGGCACCCCTATCCGGACGCGGCCCTGGACAAGGCCTGGCGGCAGCTCGTCTACGGCGCCCACCACGACGCCATCACCGGCTCGGAGTCGGACCAGGTGTACATCGACCTGATGACCGGCTGGCGGGAGCTGCACGACCTGGCCGGGAGCGTGCACGCCGACGCGACCCAGGCCCTGGCCGACCAGGTCGCCCCCGGCGACGGCCCCGACCTGGTCGTGTTCAACTCCGCGACCTGGGCGCGGCGGGACGTGCTGACGGTCGACGACCCGGGGCTCGTCCCCCGGGGACTCCCGGCGGTCCGCGAGGACGGCCGCCTGCATGTCGTCGTCCCGGAGGTACCCGGCATGGGTCTGAAGGCGTTCCCGCTCGCCGAGGGGACGGTCCCCGGATGGGAACCCGCCGAGGGCCTCACCATCCGCAACGAGTTCTACGAGGTGACGGTCGACCCGGCACGCGGCGGTGGCGTCAGCAGTCTGCGCGCCCTGACCGAGGGCGGCCGGGAGCTGCTGCGGCCCGGGGACATCGGCAACGAGATCGTCGTCCAGGAGGAGTACCCGAGGCATCCGCGCTTCGGCGAGGGCCCCTGGCACCTCACCCCGACCGGCACGACCGCCGCCCGCAGCCGGGACGTGACCGCCGAGGTCCGCGCCGAGCACTCCGCCGCAGGTTCCCGGATCACCGTCACCGCCGACCTCGGCCTCTTCCGCTGCACCCAGCGCCTGACACTGTGGCAGGGCGTCGACCGGCTCGACGTCACCACGACCGTCGACGGGTACGACGGCGCCGACCGGCTGATCCGCGTGCGCTGGCCGTCGGACGTGCGGGGCGGGCTGCCGGTGCACGAGGTGGCCGACGCGGTGATCGGGCGCGGGTTCGGGTTCGTGGAGGTCGACAGCGAGCGGTTCCCGTGGACGCTGGACAACCCGGCGAACACCTGGTTCGGCCTCGGTTCCACCGCACGGGTCGCGGTGCACGACGAATCCGGCGCACTCCTCGGGCACCGCTCGATCGGCGTCGCCGAACTCGTCTACGCCGACTGGGACACGGCGGGCGACCTCGGGGCCCCGCTCGCGGCGGCCCTGGTCCGGGCCGGGGTCACGGCGACGTCGACCATCGCGGGCGGCCCCCGCTACGGCGACCTGGAGGTCGACTCCAACCTCCCCGACATCCGGATCGCCGTCGGCGGCCCCGACCGCAACAGCGTGGTCGCCGAGGCCCTCGGCTGGGACCCGGCGGCCGGACGGGAACTCGGGCGGCAGCTCGCCGAGCGGGGCGTGGCCGCCGTCTGGGTCGCGCCGCGCGCCTCGCTGCGCGAGGAGTGGATCCCCGGCGCCGACCTGCGCGACCTGGAACGCCTGCCGCTACTGGTGGTGGCGGGCGCCCGCCCCGAGGACGACGCCAAGGCGGTCGACGCGATCGTCGCCGACCTGGACGACTTCACGGTGACGGCCACGGCCGCCGGTGGCGGCGAGGCACTCCCACCCGGTGACGCCTGGGACGGGCGCGGCTTCGCGGTCCTCAACCGTGGCACGCCCGGCTGTGTGGTCACCTCCTCCGGCGACCTCTACATGTCCCTGATGCGCTCCTGCACCGGCTGGCCGTCCGGCATCTGGGTGGACCCGCCGCGCCGGACCGCCCCCGACGGGTCGGGGTTCCAGCTCCAGCGCTGGTCGCACACCTTCGAGTACGCCGTCGTCGCGGGCCCGGGCGACTGGCGCGAACTGCGCCTGCCCCGGGCCGGGCACGCGTACAACCGCCCGCTGACGGCACGGCTGCGGCGGTCCTCGGGCGCCCTCCCCAGAGAGGTCGCCCTGCTGCGCCTGGAATCCGACGGCGAGGTGCTGCTCGACGCGTTGAAGCCGGCCGGCTCCCCGCTGGCCCGGGGCAGCGCGGCGCCCGTGGATCCGGGGAAGGGCGTCGTCGTCCGCGTGCACGAGGCCGACGGACGCCCGGCGCGGGCACGGGTGTCCGGCCCGGCGGCCTGGTCGGCGGGCACCCGCGCCGACGTCCTGGAGACGTCCGGGGAGCCACTCGCCCCGGACGGGGACGGCGCCTTGGGGGTCGGGCTGTCCGGCTTCGAGGTCGCCACGATCCTGGCCACACCGGCCCACGCGCCGGACCTCGCACCCGGGCCGGGCACCGACGCCCACGAGCCCGCCCAGCCGATCGCCACCCGCTACTGGCTCCACAACTCCGGCCCCGCCCCGCGCGGCAACATGCCCGTCGCGGTCTACCTCTCCCCCACCACCCTCACCGCCGACGGCCCGGTCACCGCGACGGTCCGGGTCTCCTCGGAACTCACCGACGCCCCCGTGTCGGGCACGGTGACCTTCGAGACCCCACCCGGCTGGACCACCGACCCCGCCGAACTCCCCTACGCCCTCGGCCCCGGCGGCTTCACCCTCACCGACATCACGGTGACACCGCCCCCGGAGGCGACCCCCGGCCGGCACTGGCTCGCGGCCCGGCTGTCGTACGGCGGCCAGATGTACGAGGACGTGGTGGCCCTGGACGTACCGGACGGGCACACCGGCCCGACTCTGCTGACGGATCTGGGAGTCGAGCGCGTGACCGTCCGCCGGGGAGAACGGGCCCGGGTCCCCGTGACCCTGCGGAACCCCACCCACGGCCCCGTCAACGGCACGATCTGGGCCGTCTCCTCCTGGGGCACGTGGCCGGGGGTCGCCCCGGGCTGCCAGGGCTTCACGGTGCCCGGTGGGGAGCGGGTCGAGTCCGTGATCGAGGTGGACGGCGACGCGGTGCCGCCCGGGTCGTACTGGCTGATGGCGAAGATCGCCTGGCACGGCTGCGTGGCGTACACGAAGGCCGTGGAGCTGGTGGTGACGCCATGAGGGAGGACTACGCAGCATCCGTCGACGGCACCCCGATCCCGAGGGAAAGCGTGGCAGCTTTCTTGAACGCCGGCTCGACATCGCCCTCCAGGGGCGCGGGGAACCGCGCGACCAGCCACCACGGCGCCGCACGTGCGGACCGCCAACGACGACGCTGGGCAACCCAGGTGGTCATCACAGACGAACTCGCCCGCCGGGCCTGTGCGCGACGAAGCCTCGCCCCACCGGACGACGTCCTGCCGATGCAGCTGCTCACCGTCCCCGAAACCGACATCGCCGACCTCGGCAGCATCATCGCCGCAGCCCTGTCCCACTCCCCCGCCGCCCGAGCCCTCCTGGCCGACCTGGAACACGAGCAGGACATCCCCGAGGCGGCCGTACGGGACTACTACGACCGCAACCAGGACCGCTTCCTCACCCCCGATGCCCTACGCCGCGGCGTCGACCCCTACGACGAACCAGCGACCTCGGACATCCAGCCGTACGGGCACGTACGCCACGGCATCGAACGCGACCTACGCCGAGCCGCCGCCCGACGCGCCTTCTTCAACTGGCTCGACAAGGCCCGGACCGACATCGAGTACGCCGAAGGCCACGAGCACCCCGGCGACCCCTCGCACCCGGACCACGAACACCGGCACTGATCGCCGTACGCAACCGAACAGCAACACGGCAAACCATTGACCTCCGATGAATTCTGGTCCACATTTTCATCAATCGAAGTCCAACTTGGTGATTTGATCCAGCGACGACTGGTCCCAGGAGGGCAGCAATGCACGCAAGAAGACTCACCGGTTCCCTGACCTGTCTGGTCGTCCTGACCCTGACGGCCGCCGGCTGCGGCCTGTCCGGCGGCGGCTCCGACGGCGGTGACGCCACGGCCGGCGGCTGCAAGGTCGACCAGGGCAACGTCGGTTCCGGCAAGCTCTCCGGCGAGGTCAAGGGAAAGGTCACCTTCCAGACCACCAACCTGAAGAAGGACTTCGGGAAGTACTTCAACGGCGTCATCGACGCCTTCGAGCAGGCCCACCCCGGCACCAAGGTCAACTGGATCGACGACCCGGGCGACGCCACCTTCACCCAGCGCCTGGTCGCCGACGCACAGGGCTGCACGCTCCCGGACGTGGTGAACATCAACGTCAACACGGCGGTGGCGCTGACGAAGAACGGCTATCTGCTCAACCTGGACAACAAGGCGCCGGACGCGGGCAAGCCGTTCGCCCCCGCGCTGTGGAAGTCCAGCATGTACGCCGACGCGGACGGCACGAAGGTGCACAGCGTGCTGCCCTGGTACTCCGGCGGCATCGTGCAGACCTTCAACACCGACCTGATGAAGAAGGCGGGCCTGGACCCGGCCAAACCTCCGACGACCGTGCTCGGCCTGTTCGACGACGCCGAGAAGGTGGCCAAGGCCTCCGGCGGCAAGTACTACGCGTTCCTCGCCAACCCGCAGCTGCGCATCCCGGCCGACTGGCAGCAGATGGGCATCGAGGTCCTCTCGGCCGACGGCAAGAAGTTCACCTTCGCCGACGACCCGAAGACGGCGCAGTGGGTCGAGGCCATGGCCAAGCTCTACAAGGCCGGTGGCATGCCCCGGGACTCCCTGTCCTCCACGCAGGACCCGGCGAACGTCTACGGCCAGGGCAAGCTCGTCTACGGCCCCACCAACCCCAACTTCCTGCGGTTCATCCAGCAGAACAACCCGAGCGTCTACAAGAAGACCGGCGTCGCCCCCTTCATGCTCGACGCCCTCGGCCACACCGTCGGCGCCCCGCAGTACGTCGGCGTCGCGTCCACGAGCAAGAACGCCTCCACCGCGCTGGCCTTCGCACAGTTCCTGACGAACGCCGAGAACCAGCTCGCCTGGGCCAAGGACCCGAACGTCGTCATCTTCCCCTCCACCACGGCCTCGCTGAACGACCCGTTCTTCCAGTCGGTCAAGGGCGACGACCCCTTCGCCGAGGCCCGCAAGATCGTCGCCAGTGACCGCAAGACCGCCACGGCCGACGAGATCGCCCTGACGCCCGGTGAGCTGAACGCCATCTCGGCCCAGATCCAGCTGGCCATGCAGGGCAAGAAGAGCGCCGAGGACGCTCTGAAGGAGGCACAGTCCAAGGCGAACCAGCTGATCGAGCAGGGCAGCTGAGGATGACGCAACCGACCGTCCACCAGGCGCCCGTCCCCGCTCCCCCGGGTGCGGGCGCCCGACGCCCCGGCGGCGCTTCCCCCTCCTCCCGGCCGCCGGGGCCCCTGCGCCGCGCCCTCCGCTTCGTGACGCCCGGCCCGAGCGCCGACGCGGGGGGCGCGGCGCTCCACCGCCGCTGGTGGCTGCCCTGGCTGTGGATGACCCCGGCGATCATCGGCGCGACCGTGTTCGGGGTGTTCCCGTTCCTCAACACGGTCGTCGTCTCCTTCACCGACGCCAAGCCGCTCGGCGGGGCGTACAACCTCGTCGGCCTGGACAACTACCGCCGGATGCTGGGCGATCCGGACTTCTGGCTGGCCACCCGCAACAGCATGCTGTACGCGCTGTTCGTCGTCCCGCTGATGGTGCTGCTGCCGCTGCTGCTCGCGATCCTCGTGGAGAAGAACCTGCCGGGCATCGGCTTCTTCCGCTCCGCCTTCTACACGCCGGTGCTCGCCTCCAGCGTGGTCGTGGGCCTGAGCTGGCAGTGGCTGCTGAGCGACCAGGGGCTGGTCAACACCTGGCTGCAGAAGGCGCACATCATCCGGGAGGCCATCCCGTTCCTTTCGGACTCGTGGCTGATCCTGCTGTCGGCGATGGGCCTGACACTGTGGAAGGGCCTCGGCTGGTACATGATCTTCTACCTGGCCGCCCTCGGGAACGTCCCCAAGGAACTGCACGAGGCGGCGGCCGTGGACGGCGCGGGCGCCGTGCGCCGCTTCTGGCACGTCACCGTGCCCGGCGTACGCCAGTCGATGATGCTGGTCGGCACCCTGACCGGCATCGGCTCGCTGCGGGTCTTCACCGAGATCTACATGCTGGGCGGCTCCACCGGCGGCCCCGGCGGCGCCGACCGCACCCTGCCCTTCTACATCCGCGACGTCGGTCTCGACCCGCTCACCGGCAACGCCGGCTACGGCGCCGCCGTCAGCGTCGCCCTGTTCGCCCTGACCCTGGGCCTCACGCTGCTCGCCCAGCGTCTGACGAAGGAGGACGAGGCATGACGACCGCCGTCGACAAGCGCCGCCGCCTGATGCCCCGCTGGCGGGACTACGGCCGGCCGCGCGAACTGGTCGTCCGCTACCTGCTGCTGGTGTTCGTCCTCTTCATCACCGTCGGCCCGCTGCTGTGGCAGCTGCTGTCGTCCCTCAAGGGCGCGGGCGAGGACGTCTTCGGCGCCGGTGCCTCGCTGATCCCCCACCACCCGACCCTGCGGGCCTACCGCGAGATCTTCGACCAGGTCCCGGTGTGGACGTACATCGGGAACAGCATGGTGATCGTCGCGCTGTCCGTCACGAGCCAGCTCGTCTTCTCCACCCTTGCGGGCTACATGCTCTCCAAGCCGGGCTGGAAGGGCCGCAAGCTGGTCTGGGTGGTGCTGATGGCGTCCATGATGTTCCCGTTCGAGTCGATCATGGTGTCGCTGTTCCTCAGTATCCGGGACATGGGCCTGGTCGACCATCTGGCCGGTGTGTGGCTGCCCGGCTTCGTCGCCGCGATCAACGTCCTCATCATGCGGGCCGCGTTCCTCGCCGTACCGCGCGAGATCGAGGACGCGGCGATGCTGGACGGGGCGGGCGAGTGGAAACGCTTCCGGCACCTGTATCTGCCCTCCGCCTACGGCGCGATCCTCGTCGTCACCATCAACACCTTCATCAGCGCCTGGGACGACTTCCTGTGGCCGCTGATCGTGCTGCGCTCGGAGGAGCAGTTCACGCTGACGCTCGGTCTCGCCCGGCTCCAGAGCTCCTCGTTCGGCTACGACCAGCGGATGGTGATGGCCGGCTCGGTGATCTCCGTGATCCCGGTGCTGGTGCTGTTCGTCATCACCCAGCGGTGGTTCTACAAGGGCGTCTCGTCCGGTGCCGTGAAGCTCTGATCGACCCGGAGCTCTACCGGTACGGCGGTCAGGGCCCGGTGCGCCGACTCCGCGACGCGGATCTCGACCGTGCCGGGCAGGACCGTCGTCTCCAGGTCGGCGCCTACTTGGGCGAGTCGGTCCGACCCGAGACCGAACGCGACCGTACGGCACTCCCCGGGCTCCAGGTCGACGGCCTGGAAGCCGCGGAGTTCCAGGGCGCGCGGCCAGACGGGCGTGACGAGCCGGCGCAGATACAACTGCGCGACGGTACGCCCGTGCCGTACCCCGGTGTTGGTGACGTCGACCTCGACGGTCCGCCCCGACAGCCGTGGCGGCCCGTAGGCGAAGCTCGTGTACGCCAGCCCGTGCCCGAAGGAGTGGAGCGGCTCGGCGCTGTCATCGACGTAGCCGCCGTACTCGGTGTCCTTGTGGTTGTAATAGACGGGAAGGTGGCCTGCCGAGCGCGGCACGGAGACGGGCAGCCGGCCCACGGGCTCGGCCCGCCCGAGCAGCACGTCCGCGATCGCCTCGCCGCCCCAAGGGCCCGGGTACCAGACGGTGAGCAGCGCGGCGGCCCGCTCGGCGGCCTCGGGGACGGCGTGCGGGCGGCCCTGGATCAGGACGACGACGGTGGGTGTGCCGGTCGCCGTGACGGCGTCGAGCAGGGCGTGCTGGGCCGCGCCGAGCCGGAGCCCGGCCAGGTCGACGCCTTCTCCGCAGGTCATCTCGGACACGACGGTGCGCGCTGCGCCGTTGGCGTCGAACTCCGTGCCGGGCGTACGGGCGCTGCTGCCGCCCAGCACGAGCACGGCGAGGTCGGACGCGGCGGCCTCGGCGATCGCCTCGGGGATGCCGGAGAGGTCGTCGCCGGTGAGGGCGCAGCCCTTGGCGTGGCGTACGTCGACGCCGGTGCGCCGGAGTGCGGCCAGGACGCTGGTGCCGGTGCCGGGGCGTTGTGGGGCGGTGTAGTCGCCCAGTTGGTGGGCGACGGTGTCGGCGTGCGGCCCCAGGAGGGCGATACGGGAGCCGGTCGATACGGGCAGCACGCCCTGGTCGTTGTGGAGCAGGGTGACGGCGGCCCGGGCGAGGGCGGTGCTCAGCTCACGTCCGACGGCGGGGTCCGGGAACGGGCCCGCGCTGTAGGGCTGTTCGAACAGCCCGAGCCGGAACTTGAGCCGCAGCACCCGCGCGACGGCCGTGTCCAGGGCCTCCTCGCTCACCAGCCCCCGCTCGACCGCCTCCGCCAGATGTGTGAAGCCCTCGTCCCACAGGCTCAGGTCGACTCCGGCGTGGAGCGCGAGAGCCCCGGCCGACACCTTGTCGCCGGTGACACGGGCCAGCCGGTCCACGGCCAGTCCGTCCGCCATGACGAGTCCGTCGAAACCCCAGCGGCGGCGCAGCAGTCCGGTGAGCAGGGCGCGGTTGCCGCAGCAGGGCATCCCGTCGACCTCGTTGTACGCGGCCATGACGGCGGCGGCTCCGGCCCGGACACCGGCGTGGGCTGCGGGGAGGTGGATCTCGTGCAGCTCCCGGAGACCGAGTTCGGACTCGGCGGAGTTGCGGCCGCCGACGGTGGCGCCCTGCCCGGCGAAGTGCTTGAGGACGACGGGGGCCTTGTCCGGGGCGAAGGGTCCGTCCGGCTCACCGAGAGGCTCCCCCTGCATGCCGCGGACGAGCGCCTCGGTGAGCCGGGCGGCCAGGTACGGGTCCTCGCCGAAGCACTCCTCGGTCCGGCCCCAGCGCGGATCCCGGGCGATGTCCAGGGCCGAGACCAGGGCGACATGGCCGCCGCGGGCGCGCAGTTCGGCGGCGGCGTGGGCGGCGGCCCGCTCGTAGAGCCCGGGGTCCCAGCCGGCGCCGACGGCCAGATTGACGGGCAGGACCGTGCCGTCGAGGGCCATGTGCCCGTGCGGCACCTCCTCGACGAACAGGGCCGGGATGCCGAGCCGGCTGTGCTCGACGACGTGCCGCTGGACGAGGTGGGCCAGTTCGGCACCGGCCTCGGCGCCGGACCCGGTGGTGTGGCCGACACCCGACCAGGCGTCGGCGCGCAACAGCCCGTACAGGGCCCCGAGTCCGGCGAAGCGCTCGGTCTCGGCGTACAGGGCGTCGGTGAGTTCGAAGCCGCCGTCGGAGGTGCGGCGGTAGGCGTCCCACCCGTACATCCGCTGGTTGAGCTGGCCGGCCTTCTCACGCGGGGTCATGCGCGCGAGCAGATCTCGGACGCGGTCGTCGACCGGGGCGGTGGGGTCGCGGTACACGGGCGTGCCCTGCCGGGTGGCGGTCATGTACGGCCCTGGTGAGCGAGCCGGGCCAGGGCCACGGCGCCCCGGCGGCCGTCGGGCACCCAGTCGAGGGTCAGGCCGAGGGTCCGGAGGCGGGCTTCCAGGCGCGAGGTGAGCGGCCCGTCGGGGCCGAGCAGGCCTCCGGTAGCCACGACCCGCTCTCCCGGACTGGGGTCCAACGCTCTTACGGTCTCGGTGAGTTGGTCGGCCGCTTCGTCCAGGATGGCCAGGGCGACGGTGTCCCCGGCCGCCTCGACGACCAGCGGTGCGAGCCGGGCCAGGCGGACGGGCGGCTCGGCCATGACGGCCGGGAGCAGGTGCCTGCGGTAGGCCTCGCGGTGGAGGCGGGACCAGGGCGGGTCGTCGTGGGGCGGAAGGGGGCGCCGGTCGGCCGGGGAACCGGCACCGGCCGCTCCGGTCTGTGCCGGGCCGGCAGGGCCTCCGCCCGAGGCGGCCGGTCCGCTCGCGGGCGGCACCGCCTCGTGCCGCGCCTCATGCGAGGCGCCCTCCGCGACGCCCTGGACCACGTCGGGGGACAGCCTGCGCACCGCACCGCCGGACGCTCCGCCGGGCAGCGCGTCGCCCGGCACCCCGAGTTCCCGCCCCACCAGCTCCGCCAACACGGTCGGCGCACCCCTCCCGTCGGCCATCCGCAGCGCGGCCCGGACCGCGGCGCGGCCGATCCAGAAGCCGCTGCCGTCGTCGCCGAGGAGCCAGCCGTCGCCGTCCACGGTGGCGGTGCCGCGGCGGTCGCTGATGCGCATGGCGACCGCGCCCGTGCCGGCCACCAGGGCGAGGCCGTCGGCCGGGGCGCCGGGGGCGGAGGCGAAGGCCGCCTCGATGTCGCTGCCGATGACGGGCGGGCCGGCGTCGATGCCCAGCCGGCGCAGGGCGGCGGTGAGGGCGGCCAGGGCGTTGCGCCGCCCCGGTTCGTCGGCGGCGGCGTCCGTCGCGCCCGCGAAACCGCCGGCCACGGCCACGACCCGGTCCCGGACGGACTCGGGCACGGCCTGTGCGACGGCCTCGGCGAGATGCTCGGTGAGCCGCGGCACCGGGACGGTCAGGGCGTTGCCCGGCCCGGCGGCGCCCTCGCCCAGCGGACGTCCGTCGGCGGCGGTCGCCAGGACCGCCCGGGTCCGCGTGCCGCCCGCGTCGAGGCCGACCACCAAAGACGAGCCGCCTTGACGCTCCTGGTTCAATTCATTACCCATCGCCGACTATGGTGATTGATGCATTCACCCAGAGCAAGGGATCTGGGTGCTCGACCCGAGGAGGATCCCATCCCCACGCTCCGCTTCGGCGTCAACTACACGCCCCGCCGCGGCTGGTTCCACGCCTGGCACGACTTCGACCCGGCGCACGCCCGCGAGGACCTGGACCAGATCGCCGCGCTCGGCCTCGACCATGTCCGGGTCTTCCACCTGTGGCCGCTCCTCCAGCCCAACCGCACGCTCATCCGCCCCGCGGCCGTGGACCAGCTGGCGCACCTGGTCGACCTGGCCGCCGAGGCCGGTCTCGACGTCCTGGTGGACGGCGTGCAGGGCCATCTGTCCAGCTTCGACTTCTACCCGGAGTGGACGCGCGGCTGGCACCACCGCAACGTCTTCACCGACCCGGAGGCCGTCGCCGCCCAGGCCGAGCTGATGCGGACCCTCGGCAGCGCCCTCGCCGGCCGCCCCAACCTCATCGGCCTCCAGCTGGGCAACGAGCTCAACAACCTGGTCGAGCACAACCCCGTGACCGCCGACGAGGTGGACCACTACCTCGACACCCTGCTGTCCGCCACCCGCGAGCACCTGCCTCCGGGCCGGCTCGCGACCCACTCCGCCTACGACGCGGCCTGGTACGGCGACGACCACCCCTTCACCCCCGAGGCCTCGGCCCGCAAGGGCAATGTCACCACCGTCCACCCCTGGGTGTTCTCCGGCGACTGCGCCCGCCGCTACGGCCCCCGCTCCCCCCAGGTGCTGCACCTCGCCGAGTACGGCACGGAACTCGCCAAGGCCTACGCCGAGGACCCGGCCCGCCCGGTCTGGGTCCAGGAGACGGGCGCCCCGGAACCCCACATCCCGGCGGCCGACGCCCCGGACTTCGCGCGGGCGACCGTGCGGAACGCCGCCGGGTGCGAGGGGCTGTGGGGCGTGACGTGGTGGTGCTCCCACGACGTGGACCGCTCCCTGGCCGACTACCCGGAACTGGAGTACACCCTGGGCCTGTTCGACGCGCGGGGCGGCGCCAAGCCGATCGCGACGGCCCTGGCCGAGACCGTCGCCGAGGTACGCGCGGGGCACCACCCCGCCCGGCCCCGCGACACGGCCCTGGTCCTGGACTGCACCCCGTCCTCCCGCTCCGTCTCCGGCCCGGGAGGCGCGTACTTCGACGCGTGGATGGCCCTGCGCACGGAGGGCGTCCGCCCGGCGGTGGTCCTGGCGGGGCGGGCGGACGACGCCGCGTACCTCGCGGCGCGCGGCATCAAGGAGGTCGTACGGGTGCCGTGAGCACTCAGGCGCCGACCAGCGCCTCGGCGACGGCCCGCAGATTCACCCGGCCCCGCCCGTAGGAGCAGAGCGCGCCGCCCTCCGGCAGCCCGGTGTCGATCCGCACGGCGTCGGGCCGCCGGGACAGCAGGGCGGCGCGCAGCCGTTCCTGCCAGGGGTGGAGCCCGGCATCGCAGGTGGCGACGGCCAGCGGCGCGTCACCGGAGGCGCGCAGGATCTCCTCCACGACGGCGTCCGGATCCGCCGGGTCGCCGGTGACCGCGGTGCCCGTGGCCGTGGGGTCGACGGCGCGCACCGCCGTCAGCAGGTCCTCGCCGCCCCAGTTGAGCGCGGGATGCGGCGGCGGGAACAGGTCGACGACGTGGGCGCCCCGCACGGCCGACGGCACCGGCCGGCCGCGGACAGCCCGACGGGCGGCCTCGAGACCGGCCCCCGCGTCCCAGCCGTCGACCGCCCCGGCCGGAACGGCGTACCGCACGGCGAGGCGCCGCACGCGCCCGGCGGCCTCCCGCACGCGTTCCTCGGGCAGCACACCGGTGCGCAGCGCGCCGAGCACCGTGTCCCGGCAGGCCAGGGTGACCTCCAGGTCCGGCACGGCCACGATGACCTGGTCGGCGCCCGCCGCGAGGGCGATCCGCGCCCCGGCGGCCTCGCCGTAGCGGTCGGCGATGGCCTTCATCTCCAGGGCGTCGCTGACCAGGACCCCGTCGAAGTCCAGCTCGTGGCGGAGCAGATCGCCCAGGATGCGGCGGCTCAGGGTGGCGGGCCGCTCGGGGTCCAGTGCCGGGTAGACGACATGAGCACTCATGATCATCGGCACGCCCGCGTCGACGGCGGCGCGGAACGGCTCGAAGTCGGCCCGCAGTTCGTCGTGCGACCGCGGATCGACGGCGATGCCGTGGTGGCTGTCGGTCTCGGTGCCGCCGTGCCCGGGGAAGTGCTTGGCGCAGGAGGCGACGCCCCGCCGCTCGGTGGCGGTGATCCAGGCCCGCAGATGGCGGGCGGCCAGGGCGGGGTCGGCGCCGAAGGACCGGGTGCGCACGATCGGGTTGCGCGGATGGTGCTGGAGGTCGGCGACCGGGGCGTAGGAGACCGTGATGCCGAGCGAGGCCAGATGCCCGGCCAGGGCGTCGGCGCAGCGGCCGGTCAGCGCGGGATCGTCGGCCACTCCGAGCGCGTACGATCCGGGCACCTCGGGAGCGCCGGCACGCACCAGGTGCCCGATCCCGCCGCCCTCGTTGTCGATCCCCACGAGCAGGTCAGGCCGCAGGGCCCGCAGCTCCGCGGTGAGCCGCCGCACCTGCTCGGCGTCCCGCACGTTGCGGGTGAACAGGATGACTCCGCCGAGCCCTCGGTCGACAAGCCGCTTCAGCTCGTCAGGCACACCTGCCGTCCCGTCGAACCCCGCGACGAGACAGCGGTGGGCGGTCTCGTCGAGGTCGACGGGGAGGCCTGCGGGGCGGGCGGGCGGATGCGCGGAGAAGGTCACTCCGCACATCTTCTGGCTCGGTCATCCATTAGTCAACAGGACGATGGATCGTTCATTCAGCGCCGGGTGCGCCACGGACCAGGCAGAAACGATCCTGAAGTTCTTCCGTCACCCACTCCCACCCCACCCACAGCCGCTAGCCTCGTAGGTCACCGAAGGCGAACGGGGGATTGCCCATGGTGAACGCTGATCGCACGCCGCCGGACTGTCCCGGGGGGCATGACGGCATGCCGGAGCGTGGCGCCGGGCTCCACCTCCAGGATCAGCTCGAAATCCTCATCCAGGACTTCCGCACGAGCACCGAGCCGCCGATGCCGGTGTTCGTCGTGCACGCCCAGGAGGGCGCGGACGACGACGCGGTGACCGGACTGGTCCGGCAGCTGCACGCGGGCCAGGAGGCACACGGCACGCGCTGCGCGGTGGCGCAGGAGGCCTACGAGGGCGCCACGGAGGTGCGCCGGGCCGCGGCCATGGTGCGGGCGATGAGCGACCCGAAGAAGTGGGGCGGCCCGAAGGCGGTCTACCGGCGCTACGCGTTCCCGCGGCTGCGGCTGGTGCACGCCATCGACGACGCGGTCGCGGCCCTCGGCGACACCTGGCCGGCGCCCGAGCCGGGCAGCCCCGAGGCCGGTCAGGACCAGCGGCAACGGCTGCTGAACCAGCTGGCCCAGCAGCGCTGGCGGCCGAGGAACACCGCGCGCTGGCGCTCCGGTCTGCCGCTGTTCGACATGGCGCACATCCTCCCGGCGAGCCTCGTGACCGTGCTCGCCGCCCTCATGGCCCGCAGCGAGTGGTACGTGGCGGTGGGCGCCGGTCTCGTCTTCCTGCTGCTGCTGACCGTCCTCAACTACGTCCTGCCGGGGCGGGCGCCGATCTTCCTGTGGCTGCGCCGGGAGAGCCGCTGGTTCATGACGACGACCTTCCTCAGGGCGGCGGACCACGAGGATCCCACCGAGGTCTCGCTGCTGCGGCCGGTGCGGTCCTGGAAGGCGATCGCGGCCCGGGCGTACGACGTGGCCGAGGCGCTCACGGCGGGCGGCGACTTCCACCTCCAACTGTGCGTGCTCGCGCTGCGGGAGGACCTGCGGGACAACCACCGCCGCTGGAGCTGGGACCTGCGCGGCTTCAAACGGCCGCGCCCGCCGATGCTGTTCCTGCCCCACACGGACGCCCGCAACGGCGGCATCGAACTGATCCGGGCCATCAGCGACGTCCGCAGCCGCCGCAGCGAGCTCGACCCGCTGGTGGTGGTCGCCGCGGTGCACACGCACGACGTGGCACGCCTGGAGCGCGGCGTGGTTCCGGCGACGCCCGACCCGGCCGCCGTACCGCCCAGGTTCGGCGAGCGGCTGCGCACCTGGCACCGGGTGTGGGCGCACAACCTGCGCGCCGAACAGTCACCCAGCCGGGAGCGGTCCGTCCTGCCCTGGGTGATGAAGGTCCCGCTGCCGCACGACCAGCTCGGTCCCGTGGAGGAACGCACCCGCCATCTGCGGGCCTCCACCCGGCCCACGCCCGCCCGGCTGGTGTGGGCCCTGCACACCCTGGTCCTGGTGATCGCCCTGCTGACCGCCGGGACCGTCATGCGGGCCGAGGCCCTGCACGACCGGTACTGCTCGGCCTCCGTGCTGACCGCCAACCGGGACACCCGGCGCGAGCGGGCCCCCGGCGGCGGCACGGAATGCATCGGTATAGCCACGGACGGCGTCCGCTTCGCCGACTGGCTGCCCGCGCCCGACCCCGGCGACGAGCCCAAGGCCCTGACGGCCGGGGACGCGACACCCTGGACGGTGGACGAACTGGAGGACCGCATCGCCGAGAAGAACGCGGACGTCCTCGCCCACCACTCCGGCAAATACGTCACCGTCGTCTACGCCGGGCCGCTGAGCGCCGATTCCTCGGACGGCTCCTCGCTCGTGAAGGGCGCCGAGGAACTCGCGGGCGTGTACCTGGCACAGGCCGTCATCAACAAGAACTCCAGTGTGAAGCTGCGGGTCCTGCTCGCCAACGGCGGTGTGGACCTGGGCCACCAGGAGGAGATGGCCGAGGAGATCGCCGCGTACGCCGCCCAGGACCCGACCGTGGTGGGGGTCGTGGGCACCGGCCGCGACCTGAAGTCGAGCAGGGCGACGACCCGCACGCTGATGGAGGCCGGCCTGCCGATCGTCTCCGGCACGAACTCCGCCACCTATCTGCCGCGCGAGTTCGCCAACTGGTTCAGCCTGGCCGCCACGGACCAGTGGCAGATAGAACAACTCGGCCTGATAGCAGCCCAGTTGCGCACACCGGACCGTCGGCAGTACGCCCTCGTCCTCGCCCGCGACACGGCGAAGACCGACGACCTCTACACCGACGAACAGGCACGCTACGGCCAGGACATGCTGCGCCGGCAGGGCTTCACCCCGCTCGATCAGCGCCGCTACACCCTCAGCGGCGGCAAGCCGGAACTCCGCTCGCACGCCCAGGAGATCTGCCGGGGCGGCCGGGTCCCGTCGGTGATCTACTTCGCCGGGCGGGTGGAGGACATCGATCCCCTGATGACCCAGCTGGGCACCGAGCCGGGCTGCGCCGGAACGCCCCTGGCCATCCTCACCGGCGACGACCTGTCCAAGGCCGACTTCACCACCGGCGGACAGTCCGTCGCGCCGAAGGTCACGCTGTACCACGCGGCCCTGGCCGAGCTGCGGACGGCCGCCACCCGGACGACCTTCTACCTGGACGCGGCCACGCACCTGCCGGGACTGCGGGGCGGGAACCTGCGCTACGACAGCCCCGCCCTGGCCAGCGGCCAGACCGCCCTGGCACACGACGCGACCCGCGCCCTGTACTGGGCGGCCACCCGGGACGACCGGCCCCAGAGCCGCGCCTCGACCTGGGTGAACCTGCGCAACGTCAAGATCGAGGGCATGGCCACCGGCACCATCGACTTCACCCGCGCCCCGCTGTACGGCGACCGCACCGGTCACAGCATCGTCCTCAAAGTGGTCCGCCGCGTCGGCGACGGCACCTCCAAGACCGATGTGGTGTGCAGGCGCACCGCAGGGGACACGAAGCGCCTCACACAGAAGGAGTGCCGGATCCGACGCTGAGGGCTGTCTCAGCCCTCGGCGGCGGTCAGGCGCAGCGCGATGCTGTTGATGCAGTACCGCTGGTCCGTGGGCGTCGGATACCCCTCGCCCTCGAACACGTGCCCGAGGTGCGAGCCGCAGCGCGCACAGCGCACCTCGGTACGCACCATGCCGTGGGTCCGGTCCTCGATCAGTTCCACCGCGTCGGTGTCCCTCGGATCGAAGAAGGACGGCCAGCCGCAGTGGGACTCGAACTTCGTGTCCGAGGTGAACAGGTCCGCACCACAGGCGCGGCAGGAGTAGACCCCCTGGGTCTTGGTGTCGGTGTACTCACCGGTGAAGGCGGGCTCCGTGGCCGCCTGGCGCAGTACCGCGTACTCGCCAGGGCTCAGCTCCGCGCGCCACTGCTCGTCCGGCTTCTCGACGTCGTACGGCATGAGCTTCCAGCCCCTCAGTTCGACAGACGGTCCAGGATGCGCGGGCCGAGGTCGGTGACATCGCCCGCTCCCATGGTGAGAACGAGATCCCCGGGCTTGGCCATTCCCGCGACCACCGAGGGGACGTCCGCCTTGTCGCGCACCGGCGTCACGTCCGCGCCCGCCGCCCGGGCCGCCTCGATGATCAGCTCGCTGGTCACGCCGGGGATCGGGTCCTCGCGGGCCGGGTAGATGTCCAGCACGACCGAGGCGTCCGCGAGGGCCAGGGACTGGCCCATCTCCTTGCCCAGCTCCTGCGTCCGCGAGAAGAGGTGCGGCTGGAAGACGACCAGGATCCGGGAGTCGCCCGCCGCCGCGCGCATGGCCTCCAGGTCGGCGGTCATCTCGGTGGGGTGGTGCGCGTAGGAGTCGATGACCTGTACGCCCGCGGCCTCGCCCTTGAGCTGGAGCCGCCGCTTCACGCCGGTGTAGGCCCCCAGCGCGCGGGCCAGCTCCTCGGCGGGGACGCCGAGCGCCACGCCGGCCGCCAGCGCGGCGACCGCGTTGTGCGCGTAGTGCCGGCCGGGGACGGAGACCGTGAAGGTCAGCTCCTGTCCCTCCAGCACCACGGTGACCTCGCTCTTCAGGCCCTGCGGCACGACCGACAGGATGCGCACTCCGGCGTCCTGCGACTCGCCGTACGTGACCACCCGCACGCCGCGCTCCGCGACCCGGCGGGTCAGCTCCCGGGAGCCCTCGTGGTCGGCCGCGATCACCAGCGTGCCGCCCTCGGTGATCCGGTCCACGAACGTCTCGAACGACTCGTAGATCTCGTCCATCGAGGCGTAGTTGGCGTGGTGGTCGAGCTCGACGTTGAGGACGATCGCGACCTCGGGCGCGTACTTGTGGAAGCTGCGGTCCGACTCGTCCGCCTCGGCGACGAAGATCTCGCCGTCGCCGTGCAGCGCGTTGGAGCCGGGCGCGTCCAGGTCCCCGCCGATCGCGTAGGACGGCGTCAGGCCCAGCTCGCTCAGCGACACCGCGAGCATCGAGGTCGTGGTCGTCTTGCCGTGCGTACCGGCGACCGCGATCGGCCGCAGGCCCTCCATCAGGGCGGCGAGCGCGTCGGAGCGGTGCACGACGGGGATGCCGAGCGCGGCCGCGCGGGCCAGCTCGGGGTTGTCCTGCCGGATCGCCGACGAGACGACCACACAGCTCGCGTCGTCGGCCAGGTGCTCCGTGGCGTGCCCGATGTGCACCGTCACACCCAGCGCCCGCAGCGCCTCGGCCGTCGCCGACTCCTTCGCGTCACTGCCCGCCACGACGGCCCCGCGCTGGGCGAGGATCTTCGCGATACCCGACATCCCGGCCCCACCGATCCCGATGAAGTGCGGTCGGTCCATGGCGGTGGGAAGGCCGGGTGCCATGCGTATCTCCAAGGGCGTTCTGGGACGGTGAGCGCCCACAGCCTATTTCAGAAGCGCCGCCGCATCAGCCCGGCACTACGACTACGCCTTGCTGTGCGAGAACAGCTTCAGCACCGGCACCCCCACCTTGTGCCGGGCCCGCGACGCCCAGTCACGGTGGAAGAACTCCTCCACGTAGTGGGGGTCGGTCAGCACGATGACCTCGTCCGCGCCGACCTCCTCCACCAAGGACTTCAGCGCGTCCAGCGGATGGTCCTCGATCAACCGTCCCCGCGCCTCGCTCCCGGACGTCCGCAGCGCCGCGAGGGACACCTCCAGCGCCCGCTGCCCGACGCTCAGCGCCTCCTCGCCCTCCGGGGTCTCCCCCTCGCGGACGGCATCGTCGAGTTCGCCGAGCGCGACGTCGTCGATGGCCCGCAGCAGACGGTCCGCCTGCTCGCCGCGCGGCTGGAGCAGCACCTCGAAGGAGACCCGCTCCTCGCCGTGCAAGGTGGTGACGAACTCCACGTCGGCGGACGTCAGGGCCTTCTCGATCATCAATACGCTTGTGAACACCAGGCGCCCCTTCTGATCCTCGCGGAAACCATCCTGCCCCGTCTTCGCACGGGAACTGCCGGATCCAGTGTGCCCTCCAAAATCCAAACAGAACGGCATATTCCGAACGTACCGACCGGTCCGGCTTCCTGAGCGCCGGCACCAGTACCCCGTGCCGCTACCCCGTGCCGCGCGGTTCAGTACGTCAGGACCGTCCGTACCTCGTGAACAGGAAGCCGTCCTCCTCCAGCATCGACAGCAGCGAGAAGCGCTGCGGGACCGTGACGGCGGGCCCTCCGGCGATGCGCTGGGCGTCGCCCGCTGTGAGCATCGGGGAGACGGTCAGACAGAGCTCGTCGAGCACGCCGGCCGCCACCATCTGCCCCAGCAGCCGCGGACCGCCCTCGGTCAGCAGCCGGGTGTGACCGAGACCGGCGAGGGCCTGGACGGCACGGGCGGGGTCCACGCCGATGCCGTCCCCGGCGGTCACCACCCGCGCGCCCGCCTTCTCGGCGGTGGCGACGCGGTCCGCGGCGGCCGCGGCTCCCGTGAGGACCAGGGTGGGCACCAGGGGCGAGGTGAACAGCGGGAGCGAGAAGTCCAGGTCGAGGCTGGCGGTGACGACCGCGATCGCGGGTGCGGGGGCCTGCCCGGCCGCCTCCCGCATCGCCGCGAACTCGGCACGCGCGCGTGCCGGCCGGTACCCCTCCTGGCGCACCGTTTCCGCGCCGACGACCACCACGTCCGCCAGCGCCCGCAGCGTGCCGAAGATCCGCATGTCGGTCGCGCTGGAGATGGGCTGCGAACGGCCGTCGTGCTGGGCGGCCCCGTCCAGCGTGGACACCATGTTGGCGCGCAGCCACGGCAGCGGCCCCCCGGCCCCCGGCTCGGGATAGGCGTACGCGGCGGCCAGCTCGGCCAGGCCCCACTCCCGCCCGAGTCCCTCCTCACCGGCCGCGCCACCCGGGGCCGGAGCTGCTGTTTCATCGGTCACAGGGAACAGACGTCGCATGCCGTGCAGTGTTCCACGCGCCGTAGCATGGTGAACCGTGTCCTCCTCCCCCGCTCCCTCCGGTACCGGCCCGATAGCCGACGCGGCCCCGCTGTCCCTGTGCGCCCGTGAGCCGCACGTCCCCGCGGATCGGCTGGTCGCCGAGATGGTGCCGCCGCCGCGGTTCGACTCGGTGCGCTTCAGCACGTACATCCCGGACCCGAACCAGCCGAGCCAGACCGAGGCCGTCCAGGTCCTGGAGAGCTTCGCGGCGGGCCTCGACCGAGGAGCGGGCGGTTCCGGCAAGCGGCGGCTGTTCGGTTTCGGCAAGGCGCCGAAGAAGGCACCGGCCGGCCCGCGCGGCGTCTACCTCGACGGTGGCTACGGCGTCGGCAAGACCCACCTGCTGGCCTCCCTGTGGCACGCCACCCCGGCCGAGCCCGAGCTCAAGGCGTTCGGCACGTTCGTGGAGCTGACCAACCTGGTCGGCGCCCTCGGGTTCCAGAAGACCGTCCAGACCCTGTCCGGCCACCGCCTGCTGTGCATCGACGAGTTCGAGCTCGACGACCCGGGCGACACCGTCCTGGTCTCCACCCTCCTCGGCAAGCTCGTCGACGCGGGCGTGGCGCTCGCCGCCACCTCCAACACGCTGCCCGGCAAGCTCGGTGAGGGCCGGTTCGCCTCGGCCGACTTCCTGCGGGAGATCCAGGGCCTGTCGGCCCACTTCCGGGCCCTGCGCATCGACGGCGAGGACTACCGCCACCGCGGTCTGCCCCAGGCGCCGCCGCCGTACTCCGACGAAGAGGTGACCAAGACGGCGCACGCCACCGAGGGCGCTTCCCTCGACGCGTTCTCGCCCCTCCTGGAGCACCTCGCCCGGGTCCACCCCAGCCGGTACGGCGCGCTGACCGACGGAATCAGGGCAGTGTGCCTCACCGGCGTGCGGCCGGTTCCCGACCAGTCGACGGCCCTCAGGCTCGTCGTCCTCGCGGACCGGCTCTACGACCGCGAGGTGCCCGTGATGGCCTCGGGCCTGCCCTTCGACCAGCTCTTCAGCGAGGAGATGCTGAACGGCGGCTACCGCAAGAAGTACTTCCGGGCCATCTCCCGGCTCACCGCCCTGGCCCGCGACGCGGGCAAGCTGGCGAACTCCCGGTAACCACAACCCCAATACCGCACCAACTGCCGTGAGGCCAAGGGGTGGTTCAAGCCAACCCACCCACGGTTTTCAGGCTCTCTTCAGCTTGAAACGTTAAGTTAACCCTGCAAATGACTTTGCAGGGTTAACGTGTTTCTTGACCAGCCATTGACCAAGTGTTGGTCAGCGCTAGACGTGTGAATTACCTGAAGGGGGGCGCATGTACCGAGGTACGACGGCACGGACCGTGGTTTCGATCCTCGCAGCCGTCCTGCTCGCCCTCCAGCTCTTCGCACCGACGGCGTCCTTCGCATCCGCGCACACGCCCCGTAAAGCCGAGGCCAAGGCTCAGCCCGGAACTGAACCCTCCGGCCTGTCCTCGCGGCCCGGAATCAAGCTCTCCGGGAAGGCACTGCGCGACGAGATCGCCACCTGCCGCGCCGGACACCACGGGGACCCGACCGGTCCCCTGCGGACCCGCGACCGGTTCCACCACGCCGACTCCGCGCCCTGCGCGTCGGAGCGGCCCCTGCTGCGGCACATCCCGCCGGCAGCACCGGACCAGGTCAGAGCCGGCGCCGCGCACCACCGCACGTCGAGATCCTCGACGTCGCACACACCGGCAGCGCTTCAGGTCTTCCGCTGCTGAGGAACAGAGTCGTTCCGTCCCCCACCTCTGTCATGCCCGTCCGACGCGCCCCCACTGCGCGCCAGGAGGAGTCACCACACACATGCAACCCCTCATCGACAACGCCCGCACGCACGGACAGCGCCCTGAGGAGTTCGCCCGCCTCGCCGAGGGCCAGTCCCCCGACGTCCTGTTCATCACCTGCTCCGACTCCAGGGTCGTACCGGCCCTGATCACGGGCGCCCGGCCCGGCGAGCTCTTCGAGCTGCGCACCGCGGGCAACGTAGTTCCCCCCTACGCCTTCGAGCACCCCACCTCGGAGGCGGCCACGATCGAGTACGCCGTGGAAGTACTGGGCGTCAAGGAGATCGTGGTCTGCGGCCACTCGCACTGCGGCGCCGTCGGCGCGGTGGTGCGGGGCGACGACCTCACCGGCGTACCCGCCGTGCGGGACTGGCTCGCGCACGCCTGCGACGAGCCCAAGTGCGCGGACCCGACCGACAAGACGGTCACCGAAGCCGTGCAGAACCACGTCCTGACCCAGGTGGAGCGGCTGCGCTCGTACCCGTGCGTGGAGAGCCGTCTGACGGACGGCCGGCTCCGGCTGCACGCCTGGTTCTACGAAGTGCACACCGGAACCGTGCGGGACCACCGCGCGGACACCGACTCCTTCGAGAAGCTGTGAGGGACGCCATGACCAAGTTCCCTTACCTGAGGCAGGACTTCACCGCCTCGCTCGTCGTGTTCCTGGTCGCGCTCCCGCTGTGCGTGGGCGTGGCCGTCGCCTCCGGTGTCCCGGCCGAACTCGGCCTGATCACCGGCATCGTGGGCGGCCTCGTCACCGGGTTCCTGCCGGGCAGCAGCCTCCAGGTGTCCGGGCCGGCCGCCGGTCTGACCGTGCTGGTCTACGAGGCGGTCGACACCTACGGGCTGCCCGCCCTCGGTGTGATCGTGCTGGCCGCCGGTCTGCTGCAGCTCGTCATGGGCGCGCTGAAGCTCGGCCGCTGGTTCCGCGCGATATCCGTCTCGGTCGTCGAGGGCATGCTGGCCGGAATCGGTCTGGTGCTCATCGCCGGCCAGCTGTACGCGACAGCCGGACTGCAGGCCCCCGCCTCCGGCATCGACAAGATCCTGGGCCTGCCCGGAGCCGCCGCCGACGCGCTCGGCAGCACCAAGGCGCTCACCTCCCTCGCACTCGGCGCGGCCACCATCGCGGTGATGGTGCTGTGGAAGAAGCTGCCGAAGCAGGCGCAGGCCGTTCCGGGCGCGCTCGCAGCGGTGATCCTGGCGATCGCGGCCACCGCCGCGTTCAACCTGCCGGTCGACACCGTCAAGGTGCAGGGTCTGCTGGACTCCATCCAGCCGCCCGGCCTCGACGCCTTCGGCAGCGTGGGGGTCGGCGTCATCGGCACGATCATCGCCTTCACCCTGATCGCCTCCGCCGAGAGCCTCTTCAGCGCCGCCGCGGTGGACCGGCTGCACGACGGACCGCGCACCCAGTACGACAAGGAGCTCATGGCGCAGGGCGCGGGCAACACGCTCTGCGGCGTGCTCGGCGCGCTGCCGATGACCGCGGTCATCGTCCGCAGCTCGGCCAACGTCAGCGCGGGTGCCAAGACCAAGGCGTCCCGGGTGCTGCACGGCGTGTGGCTGCTCCTGTTCGCGGCGCTCCTGCCGGCCACGCTGGCCCTGATCCCGCTGCCCGCCCTCGGCGGCATCCTGGTCCACGCGGGCTTCAAGCTCATCCCGTTCCGCAAGATCGTGCCGCTGTGGCGCGAGCACCGGGGCGAGGCGGTCATCCTGGTCGTCACCGCCGTGTCGATCGTCGCGGTGAACATGTTCGAGGGTGTCCTGATCGGTCTGGCCCTCTCGGTCGTCAAGACCGCCTGGGAGGCCTCGCACATCAAGCTCGAGGTCATCGACAAGGGCGCCGGCCCCATCCAGGCGTACCTGTCGGGCAACGCGACGTTCCTGCGGCTGCCGAAGATCCTGGACAACCTGGAGAGCCTGCCGCAGGACCGCCCGGTCGAGCTGGACCTCTCGGGCCTGCACCACCTCGACCACGCCTGCCGCACGGCCCTGGAGAACTGGGCCGAGCGCCACAGCGCGACGGGCACGGAGCCGGTGAAGGTCACGGAGCCCGAGCTGGAGTCCGAGCAGTCGAAAGAGGGAGAGAAGGTGACGGTGGCCTAGCGGCCCGCCGCGACACCGATTCCCCCTGGCCCGGGACGCGCCCCCAAGCGCGCCCCGGGCCCTTCGCATGTCCGGCGCGGACCGGTGAGAGCGTGTCGCGCGGTTCCCCGCATCGCTGAGGCATGGCCTCCGACCCCAATCCCGGCATATCGTTGCAGAAGCAGACGAAACAGGACCTCTGGACGAGGAGGTCGGGATGGTCCAAGAGCTGATCGGGGTGGTGGCGGCGGTCTGCGCCGGTGGCCTGGTGTATCTGGCCGCGGCGGCGCGGGTCGTCAAGCAGTACGAGCGCGGGCTCGTCTTCCGGCTCGGGCGCGTGCACGGAGACGTGCGGCGTCCCGGGTTCAACATGATCATTCCCGCGGTGGACCGGATGCGAAAGGTCAACCTGCAGATCGTGACCATGCCGATCCCCGCCCAGGAGGGCATCAGCCGTGACAACGTGACCGTGCGGGTCGACGCGGTGGTGTACTTCAAGGTCGTGGACCCGGCGGCCGCGATCGTCAACGTCGAGGACTACCGCTTCGCCGTCTCCCAGATGGCACAGACCTCCCTGCGCTCGATCATCGGCAAGAGCGAGCTGGACGATCTGCTGTCCAACCGGGAGAAGCTCAACCAGGGCCTGGAGCTGATGATCGACAGCCCGGCGGTGGAGTGGGGCGTGACCATCGACCGGGTGGAGATCAAGGACGTGTCCCTGCCGGACACGATGAAGCGCTCCATGGCCCGCCAGGCCGAGGCCGATCGCGAGCGGCGGGCCCGGCTGATCAACGCGGACGCCGAGTACCAGGCCTCGAAGAAACTGGCCCAGGCCGCGCGCCAGATGGCCGACACGCCGTCCGCGCTCCAGCTCCGGCTGCTCCAGACCGTGATGGCCGTGGCGGCGGAGAAGAACTCCACGCTGGTGCTGCCCATCCCGGTGGAGTTGCTGCGGTTCCTGGAACGAGGCCGCGAAGAGGGCCGGCAGACACAGACGCAGGCACCGCCGCAGGAACAGACGCAGGAGCCGGCAGAGATTCAGGCACAGCCACCGGCACAGACACAGGAGCCTGCGGAGCACCCCTTCGACCAGACGGAACAGGCCATCGAGGAGCTGCGACGGGCGGTGGAACAGTGACCCGCGCTACGCGCGTGGTTCACGTTGTCCGCACCAGGTGATAGACACAGCGGGATCACAGTTCCTGTCCGCCAGCAGGAAGGTTCCGCCATGACCACTACCGGTCGTTCCGCCACTCGACGTCAGATGCTCGCCGGGACAGGTGCCCTGGGCGTCGGGATCGCGTTCTCCGGCGCCCTGTCCGAACTCTTCGCCGGCACCGCCGCAGCACAGGGCCTCGGCCACACCGGCTACGGCCCGCTCGTCCCCGACCCGAAGGGCCTGCTCGACCTCCCGGAAGGCTTCCGCTACCGGGTCCTCTCCCGCGAGGGAGACCCACTCCGTTCTGGTGAGGGCAAGGTCCCCTCCAACCACGACGGCATGTCGGCCTTCGCGGGCAAGGGCGACCGGGTCCATCTGGTCCGCAATCACGAGAACCGCGCCGACGGCAGGGGCCCGGTCCCCACGATCGAGGGCCTCACGTACGACCCGGCCGGCAAGGGCGGCTGTACGGCCCTGACGCTGGACTCCCGCAACCACGTCCTGTCGGAACGCGTCGCGATCGCCGGCACCGCCGTGAACTGCGCGGGCGGCCCCACCCCGTGGGGCACCTGGCTGACCTGCGAGGAGACCGAGGACAAGGCCGGCACCAACGGCTACACCAAGGACCACGGCTTCATCTTCGAGGTCGACCCGGTCGACCCGCGCCGCACCGGAGCGGTACCGCTGACCGCGATGGGCCGCTTCCAGCACGAGGCGATCGCCGTCGACCCCCGGCGGGGTGTGGTGTACGAGACGGAGGACGCCTTCGAGAAGCCCTTCGGCCTCTTCTACCGCTTCCTGCCGAAGAAGCCGCTGGGCGGCCGGGGTTCGCTGCGCGCGGGCGGCCGGCTGCAGGCCATGCGAGTGCCCGGCGTGCCCGACCTGTCCACGATCCAGGACATCGGCGCCGAGTTCGACGGCATCGAGTGGGTGGACGTACCCGACCCGCAGGCCGGGCAGACGCCGATCCGGTTCCAGGACTTCGGCCGCGGGGGCATCACGCACGCGCAGAAGCTGGAGGGCTGCTACTGGGGCGGCCGGTCGGTGTACTTCGTGTCGTCCTTCGCCCGCCGCTCGGACGGTTCGGCGGCCGACCACTACGGGCAGATCTGGCGCTACGACCCCGAGCGCCGCAGCCTGACCCTGGTGATCGTCTTCGGCCCCGACACCGACATCCAGAAGCCGGGAGAGTCGCCGGACAACATCTGCCTGGCGCCCAGCGGCGGCCTGATGGTCTGCGAGGACGGCAACGGCGCCCAGCACGTCTACGGCGTGACCAGGCGCGGCGAGGTGTACGCGATGGCCCGCGGCCGGCAGAACATCGGCACCCCCGAGGAACCCGAGTGGGGCGAGTTCGCCGGCGTGACCTTCTCCCCCGACGGCGACACGATGTACGTCAACTGCTACACCCCCGGCACCACGTTCGCGGTGACGGGCCCCTGGCGCCGGTAGCCCCGGCCGCGCTCCCGACCGGGGCGCCGGGTGCGGAACCCGGCGCCCCGGCGGACGATCGGGAGACAGGACCGAAAGACGAAGGGGGCCCGGTGACGAAGAAGGACAGGGAGAAGGAACAGGGCAAGAAGTCGGGCGGCGCCTCGCTGCGGGAGCGGCTGCGCCTCCCCGACGGAGAGCCGCTCGACCTGTCCCGCCACGACGCCGCCGCCACCCCCGGCGGACCGGACGGCAAGACGGCGGGCCGGGCCGCCACGGCCCGGATCGGCGAGCGCCTCGCCACCCTCCAGGAGCGGCTCTGGGCGGCGAGCACCGCGGGCGACCGGCGCCGCGTCCTGCTGGTCCTCCAGGGCATGGACACCAGCGGCAAGGGCGGCACGGTCAAGCATGTGATCGGCCTGCTCAACCCGTCCGGCTGCCGCATCACACCGTTCAAGGCACCCACGGCCGAGGAACGCGCGCACCCCTTCCTGTGGCGCGTGGAGAAGGCGCTCCCGCTCCCCGGCGAACTGGGCATCTTCGACCGCTCGCACTACGAGGACGTCCTGATCGCCCGCGTCCGCGCCCTGGCCTCCGCCCCCGAGATCAACCGGCGCTACGAGCAGATCAACCGCTTCGAGAAGTCCCTCGCCGACACCGGCACGACCCTGATCAAGTGCTTCCTGCACATCTCCTACGAGGAGCAGCGCCGCCGGCTGCTCAAACGCCTCGACGAGCCGGAGAAGCACTGGAAGTTCGCCGCCTCCGACATCGACGACCGCGCCCTGTGGCCCGCGTACCAGGAGGCGTACGAGATCGCCATGGAGCGCTGCGGCACCTCGTACGCGCCCTGGTACCTGGTCCCGGCCGACCGCAAGTGGTACCGCAACTGGGCGGTCAGCACCCTGCTCCTGGAGCATCTGGAGGAGCTGGATCCGCGGTATCCGGAGGCGGACTTCGACGTGGCGGAGATCCGGAAACTGCTGCTGCGGCAGTCCTGATCCGGCTGCCGGTCAGGCTGCCAGCAGGGCGTCGATCTGGCCGACGGCCTCCTTCAGGCCCTCCTCCATGCCCATGGTGACCAGCTGCTCCATCTGCTCACGGGAGTCGAAGAGGGAGTGCATCTCCATCCGGGTGCCGCCGTCGTGCTCGGTGAGCCGCACCCGCACGGAGGTGGTCGGCATGTCGTCCTTGGGCTTTCCGTCGTCGTCGGCGAATCCGTCGGTGAACTCCAGGGCCGTCGGCGGGGTGACCGAGGAGATCCGCCACCAGCCGCGATGCCGGTCGCCCTCCGGGCCGGTCATGAAGTACGTGACCTCCCCTCCCGGGGTCAGGTCGTGCTGCTCCACGGTCGCCGGGTAGGTCGGCGGGCCCCACCAGCGCTCCAGCTGCCGGGGGTCGGCCCACAGCCGCCACACCCGCTCGACGGGGGCGGCGAAGTCGGCGATCAGGGTGAGGGTGAGGTGGTCGAGGTCCTTGTCGACACTGGTGACAGTCATCACTCGGGTCCTTCCGTGGCGTCGTTCTCTTCGGTCTCTTCGGTTCCGGGGTCCTCCGCGAGCAGCCGGGCCATCCGGTCCACGCGCCCGCGCCATGCCGACTCGAGCTCGTCGAGGGCCTGGCGTGCGCGGCCCACCGCTTCGGGGTCCGTGCACACGAGCTGCTCCCGTCCGCTGCGCTGCTTGATGACGAGACCCGCCCGCTCCAGCACGGCGACGTGTTTCTGCACCGCCGCGAAGCTCATCGGATAGGCCTCGGCCAGCCGCGACACCGACAGCTCCCCGCGCACGCAGCGGCGCAGTATGTCCCGGCGCGTGGTGTCGGCCAGGGCGTGGAACAGCCGGTCCACCGTCTCGTCGCCCAACTCATCTACAACCATTTGGTTGTACGTTAGCTCCGCCGGTCCCTTCTGTAAAGCGACACGCCCGCCCACTGAAGCGGACCGTCGGGGGTACTCGGTGGCGCATGAGCGAGAAGCAGCAGGTCAGCAGCTCGTACTGGCTCGATACCGCACCGGACGGCCGCCACCCGGCCCTGACGGAGGACCTGGACGTCGACGTGGCGGTGATCGGCGCCGGGATCGCCGGACTGTGCGCGGCGTGGGAGCTGACCCGGGCCGGGCGGAGTGTGGCGGTGCTGGAGGCCGGGCGGGTCGCGGCCGGGGTCACCGGGCACACCACCGCCAAGGTCACCGCCCTGCACACGCTCGTCTACGACAAGCTGCGGCGCACCCGCGGCCCCGAGGGCGCGCGGCTGTACGCCCGCTCCCAGTCCGAGGCGATCGAGCGCGCGGCCGGGATCGTCGGGGAACTGGGCATCGACTGCGAGTGGGAGACCCGGAGCGCCTACACGTACGCGTGCGACGCGGGCCGGGTGGACGAACTGCGCGCCGAGGCGCGGGCGGCGGCCGAGGCCGGGCTGCCCGCCTCGTTCGTGACGGAGACCGGGCTGCCCTTCCCGGTGGCGGGCGCGGTCCGGGTCACCGGGCAGGCCCAGTTCCATCCGCGCAAGTACCTGCTGGCCCTCGCCGCCGACCTCGTCGGACGCGGCGGGCGGATCTACGAGGACACCGCCGTCCTGGGCCTGGACGAGGGCGAGCCGTGCCGGCTGTCGACCACGACCGGGGCGCCGGTCAGGGCCCGGGACGTCGTCGTCGCGACGCACTACCCGATCTTCGACCGGGCCCTGCTGTTCGCCCGGCTGTCGCCGCGCCGCGAGCTGGTCGTCGCCGGGACCATCCCGGCCGACCGGGACCCGGACGGCATGTTCATCACGCCCGCCGAGGGCATCCGCTCGGTGCGCACCGCCCCGTACGAGGGGGATCGGCGGCTGCTCGTGGTCACCGGCGAGCACTTCACACCCGGCACGGGCGACCCGCGGGCCCGCTTCGAACACCTCACCGCCTGGGCCACCGGCCACTTCCCGGACCTGGAGGTCACCCACCGCTGGGCCACGCAGGACATCGACCCCACCGACACCGTGCCGATGGTCGGCCCGCTGCACCCGGGCGCGCGGCACACGTACGTGGCCACCGGCTTCGGTGGCTGGGGCATGAGCGGCGGCATGATGGCGGGCCGCCTGCTCACCGCGCAGATCACGGGCGAGGAGTGCGCGTGGAGCGGGCTGTACGACCCGCGCCGGCTGCGTCCGGCCGTGCGTGAGGCTCCGTCGTTCCTCAAGACGCAGGCCAAGGTCGCCGGACACTTCGTGGGAGACCGGCTGCGGCCCGTGCCCCCGGTGGAGTCCCTGCCGCCCGGCGAGGGCGCCGTGGTCCGCGTCGCCGGCCACCGTCTCGCCGTCTACCGGGACGACGACGGCTCCCTGCACGCCGTCTCGGCCCGCTGCACCCACCTGGGCTGCCTGGTCGCGTTCAACGGCGCCGAGCGCGCCTGGGAGTGCCCCTGCCACGGCTCCCGCTTCGACACGGACGGCAAGGTGGTCCAGGGCCCGGCGACCAAGCCGCTGGAGCGGCGGGACATCTGACGGCCGGGTGACACCCCAAGCCGCGACGCATGACACAACGTGTCTCCGAGCTGATCGGAGCCGTGGGCAGCCGTCCCTGACCGGCCTACGCTGGACGTATGAGCGAGGACGACTACTGCCTGATCGCCCCGGCCAGGCCACCCCGGGCCGAGGGGCCGCCGTACGCCGAGTGTGTCCTGTGCCGGAAGCCCACGGAGTACCCGGAGTCGTACAAGGGTGTCACGCTCTGCCCGGTCTGCGAGTGGCAGGAGGCGCAGCGCACGGCCTGCTCAGGGTGATCGACGGGAGGCGAGCGCACCGGCCAGGGCCAGCGCCGCGGCGGTGACCAGGGTCGCCGCGGCCAGGGGCAGCAGCGGGAGCGGGACGGTACCCGACCGGGAGCCGGTCACCAGGCCCTGCACCGCCGCCTGAGCCGGGGAGCCGGTGGCCACCAGGGACAGCAGTGCCGCGAGCAGCAGGGCCAGGACGGCACGGCCCCGCGACCGCAGCAGCGGCCGGCTCGTGAGCGCGCCGACGGCCGTGCCGAGCAGGGCGCAGGCCAGGGCGGCGAGCAGCCCGGCACCGCAGGCGGGGGCGAGCGGCACCCGGGTGCGGTGGTCCGAGGCGACCGGGTCGCTGAGCAGGGTCACGAGAAGGGTCGTGACCGTGCCGAGCGCCGCCGCGCCGGCCAGCGCCACCAGCAGACAGGCCACATGGGCCCGGGCGGGCCCGACGGCCGCCGCCACACAGCCGCGCGCGGCCTCCGGCTCGCCCGTGACGCAGATCCGCGCCAGCCAGGCCGCGACGGGCAGCAGTGCGGCGGCGGAGTAACCCAGCGAGTCGAGCACCGGCTGGCCGGCCTGGACGCTGACGGCGAGGAAGGCGGCGTACAGCAGGAACGGCGGCAGCCAGCGCTGCGAGCGCAGCAGCAGGGCGGCGTGGTAGCGCAGAAGGGCGGTCATCGGCTGTTCCCGGGGGTGTCCGCCGGCGGTGCCACGCGCACCACGTGCCAGGGCGGGCGGGCCGTGAGCAGGGCGCGGAGCAGGACGTCGGAGTGCGGAGCGGGGACGGTCAGGCGGTAGCTGCCCGCCTCTGTCTCCTCGGCGGAGGCGGCGCTCCGCAGCACCTCGTCGGGAAGCCGCGCGTCCGGCGGGCCCTGTGCCTCGACCGTGACGTGCGGTCCGGACGGAAGCGGTCCCGCCACCTCGCACGGGACGAGACTCCCGTCGCGCACGACGTACGTCGCGTCGGGCAGGCCCGCGAGGCGGCGCGGGTCGTGGTCGACGAACACCACGGATCCACCGGCCGCCGTGCGCTCGGCGACCGCCCGCTCCAACTCGGCGCGGGCATCGGTGTCCAGGCCGGTCCACGCCTCGTCCAGCACCAGCAGCTCCGGCTCCGCCAGCAGGGCCTGCGCGACCGCGACCTTCTGGCTGCTGCCCTTGGACAGCCGGGCCATCGGTGTACCGGCGTACGCGGCGGCCCCCAGGCGCTCCAGCCACTCGCCGGCGGCTCGGGCGGCCGCCGTGCGGGACAGGCCGTGCACGGTGCCGAGGTGGGTGAGGTAGCCGACGGCCGTGAAGGGCAGGGCCGGCGGGAACCGTTCGGGGACGTAGGCCGTGCGCGGCCGGCCGGTGATCCGGCCTTCGCTGGGGGCGTCGATGCCCGCGAGCAGCCGTAGGAGGGTGGACTTGCCGGTGCCGTTGGTGCCCTCGACGCGGACGAGCCGGCCCGGGGCCACCGTCAGGTCGACGCCACGCAACACCCAGGGGCCGCGCAGGCCGTAGCGGCGGCCCGCGTTCTCCAGGCACAGGTCGGGTCGCATGGGGCCCATCCTGCACGATCTTGCGGCTGGCACACTGGGCTTCGTGAGCGAAGACCCGACGCCCGTGAGCGACAGCCCCTTCCGATCCGAGCCCTCGGTGCGCGACACGGCACCGCAGTTCGTGCTGCCGCTGGTCGTGCGGATCGAGCGGGCGGACCCGCCGGTGCGTACGGACGCGCTGGAGACGGCCGCGCGGGCGGTGCTGACGATTCTGTCCGACGAGCGGTCGGCCGGGGACGGCGAGTGGGCGCAGGCCATGCGGGACTGGCAGGACGCCCGGATCCGCAAGGTGGTGCGGCGGGCGCGCGGCGCCGAGTGGCGGCGGGCCGAGGCGCTGCCCGGCATCACCGTCACCGGCAAGTCCGCCGAGGTGCGGGTCTTCCCGCCCGTCCCGCTGGACGGCTGGCCCAAGGACCTGGCCCGGCTCCAGGTCTCCGGCACCGACCTGGACGACCCGGAACCGCCGGTGGACGCGGACCCGGCCGCCCCCGTCCTGTGGGTGAACCCGGACCTCGGCATGACGGCCGGCAAGGCGATGGCCCAGGCGGGCCACGCCGCCCAACTGGCCTGGTGGGAGCTGACCGACGAGGAGCGGGCCGCCTGGCACGACGCGGGCTTCCCGCTCGCCGTACGGACGGCCGCCCCGGCCCGCTGGCCGGAACTGACGCACAGCGGGCTGCCGGTGGTCCGGGACGCGGGGTTCACGGAGATCGCCCCCGGCGAGACCTTCGCGGTGGAGGGGGTCGGCCGTATCCGTGCCCTCGCGCGCGAGGAACAGCCGTAGGAAGGCGCCTCAGGGAGGCTCCTTCTCCGACGGAGCCGCGGCTTCGCGTCCACCCGTTCGGCGCAGCCGCGGGCGCGCCGGTAGCGGGCGGGTGCTCCAGTGGGGTTACCAGACATCCGACCCAGGAGGCAGCCATGACCAGTGCCGCGCCCCCTCCCCCCGCTCCGCCCGCCCCCGACAGCGCGCCCGGCGACCGGGGCGGTGCCGACGACCCGTTGGCGGCCGGCGGCCTCACTCTCGGCGGCACCCTGATGGTCGTCTACGGCCTCTTCGCGGTGCTCCAGGGCATCGCCGCGATCGCGAACGACGAGGTGTACACCAGTTTCGGCGAGTACGTCTTCGCCTTCGACCTGACCGCGTGGGGCTGGATCCACCTGGTCGTCGGGGTGCTCGTGGTGGTGGCCGGGTTCGGTCTGTTCACCGGCGCCCTGTGGGCGCGGGTCGCCGGCGCGTGCGTGGTCGGGCTGGCGCTGATCGCGAACTTCATCTGGCTGCCGTACCAGCCGTTCTGGTCGATCATCATGATCGTGACCGGCCTGTTCGTCCTGTGGTCGGTGTTCAACTACCGCTCCTCCCGCCCGGCGTAGCCGCCGCCCCGGGTCAGGACAGCGGCGGACGCCGGTCGCGTGCGGCGACCACGGTGTGCAGATGGCGCGTCAGCGCGGTGGCCGCCGCCGTGAGGAAGACGAACGTGTACACGATCTGGACGACCGCCACCATGCGGGCCTCCTGCCCGCTCGGGGTGATGTCGCCGTAGCCGACGGTCGCGAGCGTGACGACGGTGAAGTACAGCGCGTCGGCCCGGGTGCGCAGGCCGGTGAACTGGCCCGGCTGCTGGGCGAGCGCGTAGTAGCCGGACGAGAAGACCAGCACGGCCAGGCACATCAGCAGCGAGATCACGAGGCCCGACCGGGTGTGCGGCTTCTCCAGCACGATGTCGCGCACCTGGCGCAGCAGCAGCGCGGCCACCAGCCCCAGGCACAGGACGAACAGCGGCCAGCCCAGCCAGGGGCGGTCGGCGGCGAGGCCCTCCAGCGGGAGCAGGAAGTAGGCCGTGCCCCCGGCCAGGACCAGGGCCCCGGCACCGGCCCACAGCCACCGGACCACGGCCGGATGCCCCGGGTCCCGTCCGCGCTTCCGCGCGGGGTGGTGCGCCTGCTCGCTGCCGTCGCGCATACGTCCGGTCTACGACGCGTCAGGGGGTGGCGCGAGCCCGGTGCCTCCGTCGGTGAACCTCAAATATTCCTCTGAAGGCGTCGGTGGCAGGGTTCGGGGCCGGGCGGCTGGGCCATACCCCCCTCACGTTCGAGGATCGGGCCGTGCGGAGGAGGGGGACGAATGGAGCGACTGGGGACGGGCATCGGGTGGCGACCGGAGATCGCGGACGCCGTGGAGCGCATGCCGGGGATCGACTGGGTCGAGGCCGTGGCCGAGAACGTCTGCCCCGGGCACCTGCCCGAGTCGCTGGAGCGGCTGCGCGAGCGCGGCGTCACCGTGGTGCCGCACGGCGTCTCGCTGGGCCTCGGGGGCGCGGACCGGCCCGGCGAAGACCGGCTGGCCGCGCTGGCCGAGCGGGTGGAGGCGCTCGGCTCGCCGCTGGTCACCGAGCACATCGCGTTCGTACGGGCGGGCGGTGCGCTGACGGCGTCCCCGCGTCTGGAGGCGGGCCATCTGCTGCCCGTTCCCCGGACCCGGGACGCCCTCGACGTCCTCTGCGAGAACGTCCGCATCGCCCAGGAGTCACTTCCGGTGCCGCTGGCCGTCGAGAACATCGCCGCGCTGATCTCCTGGCCGGGCGAGGAGATGACGGAGGGCCAGTTCCTGTACGAGCTGGCCGACCGTACGGGGGTCCGTCTCCTCATCGACGTGGCCAACCTGCACACCAACCACGTCAACCGCGGCGAGGACCCGGCCAAGGCCCTCGCCGAGCTGCCCCTCGAGGCCATCGCCTACGTCCATGTCGCGGGCGGCTTCGAACGCGACGGCGTCTGGCACGACAGCCACGCCCACCCCGTCCCCCGGCCGGTCCTCGACATCCTGACCGACCTCGCCTCCCGCGTCTCCCCACCGGGCGTCCTCCTGGAACGCGACGAGAACTTCCCGGAACCGGCGGAGCTGGAGCGCGAGCTGGGCTCGATCCGACGGGCACTGGAGACGGGAGCCGTCGAGCGTGTGAAGACACAGCTCCTGGAGGCGGGCAGCGCGGCCACGCGCAGGGCGGGGGCGGGGGCGGTCGGGCCCGAGAACGGCGACGTGCTCGGGGAAGAGGACATGTCCGGGCGGACCCGGGAGGCCCGGGGCGCGGGGGGCGAGCCGCCTGCGGGGGCGGGCGGCGCCGAGCGGCCCGGCAACGAGCCCCAGGACGCCGAGGGCCGGTCGCGCGCCGACGCCGGGCGACCCGGCGAAAAGACCCGGGCCGCCGAAGGCCGGCTGCTCGCCGGTGCCGGGCCGCGGGGCCAAGAGACCGGGGCGGTCGGGGCGACACGGGGCGCCTTCGACCTGCCCCACCCAAGTGAGGGGCGGGCCGCTCGTCAGCGGCTGGGGCTCGCGCAGGCCGCGTTGCTGTCCGCGCTGGTCGCCGGGACGCCCGTGCCCGAGGGGTTCGACCGGGTACGGGTCGGCGTACAGGCGCGGGCGCTCGCCGCGAAGCGGGCGGACGTCGTGGCGAAGGTCGCGCCCGAGCTGCCGGTGATCCTCGGAGAGGACTACCGCACCGCCTTCCTCGGCTACGCCCAGACCCACCCGATGACCGACGGCTACCGACGCGACGCCCTCACCTTCGCCGAGCACCTGCTGTCCGCCGGGCGGCCCGGGGACGCGCAGGCGCGGCGGGAACTACGGGAGTGGTGGCTGGAGCGGTCGGGCCCCTCGCCGCGCTCCCGGCGCCCGGTCCACCGACTCGCTCGCGCCACGCGCAGGGTCCTGCTGCGGCGTTGAGTGGATCCCCCTGCCTCTTAGAGCTGCTTCTCCGGTACCGCGTCGCCCGCCGGAGCCTCGCCCCGGCCGTAGTGGTGCGTCGTGAACATGTAGAGCAGGCCCGTCCCCAGCACCACACCGCCGCACAGCAGGACGATCCAGTTCTCCCACCAGGACTTCTCCGGGGTGCGGGCCCAGCAGATGTTGATGATGGCGAGGATGCCGTAGGCCAGCGCGGCGATGTTCACCGTGAGGCCCCAGCGGCCCAGGGTGAACTCCCCCGCCGGTTTCCAGCCCTTGAGCCGGGCGCGCAGCGCGGCCAGGACCACCATCTGGAACGAGCCGTAGATGCCGAGGATCGCGAACGAGACGATGTTGGTGAGGGCGTCCTCGGAGAGCAGCGACGCGAAGGCGATGGCCAGCGGCACCGCCGCGGACACGAACAGCGCCCAGCTCGGCACCGCACGGGCGTGGACGAACCGCCTCAGCAGCCGGTACCCGACGATCATCTCGTCCCGGGCGTAGGAGTAGATGAGCCGCCCGGCCGCGGCCTGGAGGCTGATCGTGCAGGACAGGAAGGAGATCAGCACCACGGCCATCACCAGCCTGGCCCCGGTCTCGCCCATGGCGTCGTACAGCACGTCCACCACCGGGTCGGCCTGCTCGCCCGAGATGATCGCGTTGAAGTCCGTGACCGACAGCAGCAGCGACATACAGGTGAACGTGGCCGCCGCGCCGCCGATGTAGATGGTGCGGCGCATCGCGCGGGGGATGACCCGGCCCGGGTGGGCGACCTCCTCGGCGGTGTCGCCGCACGCCTCGAAGCCGTAGTACTGGTAGAGGCCGATGATGGCGGCTGCCAGGAACGCCGGCAGGTAGGAGCCGTCTCCCCCGGTGCCGTAGCTGTCGAAGATGACGTCGAGGCTCTGGTGACGGTGGGTGGCCAGCAGGTAGACGCCGACGACGAGGGCGCCGATGAGCTCGCCGGCGAAACCGATGAGCGCCGCCGTCGACAGTGCCTTGGTGCCCATGTAGTTGATGAGGATGGCGACGACGATGAGCACGGCGGTGCACAGCACGGTGGTGTGCACGGTGGCTCTGAAGCCGAAGAGGATGGCGATGTAGGGGCCGGCTCCGTAGGCGACGGAGGTGATGGTCACCAGCAGTGCCCACATGTACACCCAGCCGGTCATCCACGCCCAGCGCTTGCCCCACAGCCGCCGCGCCCAGGGGTAGACACCGCCCGCGATCGGGTACTGGGCGACGATCTCGCCGAAGATCAGCGCGACGAGGAACTGGCCGCAGCCGGCGACCAGGAACGCCCAGATCATCGGCGGTCCGCCGTCGGCGATCGCGATGCCGAAGAGGGTGTAGGTGCCCACCACCGGGGAGAGGTAGGTGAAGCCGAGGGCGAAGTTGGCCCAGGGGCTCATGTCCTTGCGGAACTCCGAGCCGGGCTCCCCTCCCGGGGTGCCGGCGGCCGGTGCGGGAGGCTGTGCGGCGGTCACTGTCCGGCCCTCCGTTCCGCGGCCGGCGTGCGGCCGCCGATCAGGTCTGCGGCGCGTTCGGCGGTGAGCAGGACGGTCACCATGGGGTTGATCGTGGGCATGGTCGGGAAGATCGACGCGTCGACGATCCGCACGCCCTCGAAGCCGCGCAGTCTCAACTCGGGGTCGCAGACGGCCAGCGGATCGTCCGGGGCGCCCATGCGGCAGGTGCCCGCGGGGTGGTAGACGGTGTGTGCCACGCGGCGGCCGTACTCCGACAGGTCGGCGTCGGAGACGACGTCCGGGCCGGGCGCGACCTCCCGGACGAGCCAGTCGCGCAGCGGGGCGGTGGCGGCGACCTCGCGGGCGATCCTCAGACCGTCCACGATGGTGCGCTCGTCGTGGCCCTCCGGGTCGGTGAAGTACCGGAAGTCCAGGGCGGGGTGCTCGGCGGGGTCGGCGCTGCGCAGCCACATGCGGCCGGTGGACCGGGCACGCGGCACGTTCGGCGTCATGCACACCCCGTGCTGCGGCACGGGGTAGCCCAGGCGTTCGGTGTTGACGGTGAACGGCACCTGGTAGAAGTGGAACATCAGGTCGGGGCGCGGCCCGCTCTTGTCGCGACGCAGGAACAGTCCGGCGTCGGAGTCCATCGCGGAGTTGGGCGGCAGCGGGCCGTCGGTCTCCCAGACGATCACGGACTCGGGGTGGTCCAGCAGGTTCTCGCCGACGCCGGGCAGGTCGGCCCGTACGTCGATGCCCAGCTTGCGCAGGTCGTCGGCCGGGCCGATGCCGGAGAGCATCAGCAGGCGCGGGGTGTCGATGGCACCGGCGCACAGCAGGAGTTCGCGTTCGGCGCGCACGGTGGCGGGTTGCCCGTCGGCGCCGCGGACGGCGACCCGGGTCAGCCGCCCCGCGTCGTCGGTGAGCAGCCGGTGCGCCCAGGTCTCCAGGAGGAGCGTGAGGTTGGGCCGGTCCATGACCGGGTGGAGGTAGGCGACGGACGCGGAGGAGCGCAGATTGCCCTCCGGCTCGTAGGCCAGCGAGAAGAAGCCGGCGCCGTCCGCGAAGGGTTCGGCGTTGAAGTCGTCGACGACGGGGACGCCGAGGGCGCGGGTGGCCGCGGTGACGAAGTCCTTGGCGATGGGATTGCGGTCGGCCTCGGCCACCGGGACGATCTGTGTGCGCAGCCGGTCCCGGTAGGGGAGGATCGTGGCCGGGTCCCAGCCGGGGCAGCCCCGGGCCACCCAGTCGTCGAGGTCCTGCGGCAGCGGCAGGAAGCTGATCAGCGTGTTGTGGGAGGAGCAGCCGCCGAGCACGCGGGCCCGTGAGTGCAGGATGTGGGAGTTGCCGCGCGGCTGTTCGACCGTGGTGTAGCCGTAGTCGTACTCCGAGCCGAGCAGGTTGATCCAGTTGCGCAGGCGCAGGATGCGCTCGTCGCCGACATCGCTGGGGCCGCCCTCGATGACGCAGACGCGGCAGTCGGGGTCCTCGCTCAGACGGGCGGCGAGCACGCAGCCGGCGGTGCCGCCGCCGACGATGACGTAGTCGTAGGCGGACTCGGCGCCGTGCGCGGTGGTGGGGGCCATGCGGTGCCTTTCTTCGGTGGCCTTCGCGCCACGGGCGGGCGTGCGGCCGGTCTTCGGTGGTCGTCGCGCCACGGTCGGGCGCTGTGCTGCCGGAAGGTCAGCCCTTGAACCAGCCGGAGGGGGCGGGGGCGAGGTTCTGGTAGATGTGCTTGGCCTCCTGGTACTCGCGCAGCCCGGTGGGGCCGAGTTCGCGCCCGACGCCGGAGCGGCCGAAGCCGCCCCACTCGGCCTGCGGCACATAGGGGTGGAAGTCGTTGATCCACACGGTGCCGTGCCGCAGCCGCTGCGCGACGCGCTGGGCGCGGCTCGCGTCGGAGGTCCACACGCCGCCGGCCAGGCCGTAGCGGGTGTCGTTGGCGAGTTCCACGGCCTCGTCCTCGGTGCGGAAGCGCTCGACCGTGACCACCGGGCCGAAGACCTCCTCCTGGACGATGCGCATGGACCGGTCGCAGTCGGCGAAGATCGTCGGCAGCAGGAAGAAGCCGCGGCTCAGGGCGGGGTCGTCGGGGCGGGTGCCGCCGGTGACGAGCCGGGCGCCCTCCTCCCGGCCGATGGCGATGTAGCCCTCGACCTTCTCGCGGTGCTCGGCGGAGCTGAGCGGGCCGCTCTCGGTGCCCTCCTCCAGGCCGCTGCCGAGCCGGATCGCCCGCGCGCGGTCGGCGTAGGCCTCGACGAACCGGTCGTGCAGCGAGTCCTCGACCAGCAGGCGCGAACCGGCCGAGCAGACCTGCCCGGAGTGCAGGAAGGCGGCGTCGAGCGCGTAGTCCACGGCGGCGTCGAAGTCGGCGTCCGCGAAGACGATGTTGGGGTTCTTGCCGCCCAGTTCCAGGGCGATGTTCCTCGGCCCCTCGGCGGCGCTGGCCATGATGGACCGTCCGGTGTTGAGGCCGCCGGTGAAGGACACCATGTCGACGTCGGGGTGGCTGGTCAGGGCCGCGCCGACCCTCGCCCCGGAGCCCAGCACCAGGTTGGCGACGCCGGGCGGGGCGCCGGCCTCCTCGATGAGCCGGATCATGGCGATCGTGGTGAGCGGTGTGATCTCGCTGGGCTTGAGGACGAAGGTGTTGCCCGCGGCCAGCGCCGGGGCCACCTTCCAGGAGGCCTGGAGCAGCGGGTAGTTCCAGGGGGCGATGAGCGCGCACACGCCGATCGGCTGGTAGACGACACGGCTGAGGACGTCCGGGCCGACGTCCACGACCCGGCCGCCGTCCTTGCCCGCGAGTTCGGCGAAGTAGCGGAAGGCGTTGGCCACGTCCTCCACGTCGATACGGGCCTCGGTCAGCGTCTTCCCGGTGTCGAGCGTCTCGGTGCGGGCGATGTCCTCCCGGTCGCGCAGCAGCAGGTCGTGGACGCGCATCAGCAGGTCGGCGCGGCGGCGGGAGGGGGCGTTCGCCCAGTCCTCCTCGGCGAAGGCGCGCCGGGCGGCACGTACGGCGCGGTCCACGTCGCCGGCGTCGGCCTCGTCGACGGTGGTGACGACCGAGGCGTCGTAGGGGTTGACCACCTCCCGCCGTCCACCGGCCGTGGCCTGTGTCCACTCGCCGTCGATGTACAGCTCACCCACCGCGGGGCCTCCTTCGCATCCGGCCGGTGCCGATCGGCTCGACGGTCAGCAACATGGCCCATCGGGAGGTCGGCGGCCACGGGGCACACCGCCGCGACGGCGTCCGGGCGGCCCAGAGGACCCGGGTGGGCTAGTCGCCCGGGTCCGCGCGTGCGCGCCCGAGTGTGCCGGGACTAACACCCGGGTCGCCTCCGCCGGGACCCACGGGTCGGTATGGACCCGTTTACACAGATTGGCCCCTCGACGCACCTCCCCCCATCGCCCCGCCCTGCCCCCGATGCAACCATTCGCCCGTGTACGGCGGTTGGCGTAGACCCCGCCGCACCATGGCGATTCCGCACCCGAAGCGCACTAGCGTGCGGTGCCGTACCAGGAGGCACCACCATGCGACCCCGACCCCCCGTCAAGGACCGAGGCATCGTCAGCGGCACGGGGCTCATCGTCACGTGCCTCACGGCGACGCTCGCCGCGCTTGTCTTCTCGCTCTGGCCGTACACCGGCCGGCCGGGGACGGCGCCGGACGTGCCGCGCGTGCAGACGCTGCGGACGAGCTACGGCCCGCTCTCCGCCCTCGACCAGGACTTCCTCGTCAAGATCCGGCTGGCCGGGCTGTGGGAGCCGGCCGCGGGGCGGCAGGCGCGGACGAAGGGGACCACCCCGGCCGTGCGGACGGCCGGCCGGCGTCTCGTCGAGGGGCACCGGTTCCTGGACGAGCGGGTCCGCGGTGCCGCCGCCCAGCTGAACCTCACCCTGCCGGACGCGCCCGGCGACCAGCAGAAGCAGTGGCTGGCCACCCTGGACGAGGAGCGGGGCGCGGAGTACGACCGGCAGTTCGCCACCGTCCTGCGGCTGTCCCAGGGCCAGGTGTTCCCGGTCGTCGCCCAGGTCCGCGCGAGCACCCGCAACTCCCTGGTGCGCGCCCTCGCCGACGACGCCACCACGACGGTCCTCGACCACATCAAGGCCCTGGAGGCGACGGGCGACGTCGACTACGACACCGTGGCCCGCGACATGGCAACCGGCAGCACTCCCTCACTCCCCGCTCCGACCTCGGCTCCGCCCCAGACACTCCCGCCGCCCGCCTTCCGCCCGCCACCGGGGCAGTGAAACGGAACGTCACATACCGACAACACTCCATCCGAATTGCGAACGAGGCATGGTGTTTTCGGGACCGTGTCACATACAAACAACATATGCTCTGGGCTTTTTTCCTGCTGGCGGCCTGGGTCGTTGCGGGCACGGCGTGCACCCGGCTGTGCCTGGCCGCCGTGCGCGCCGCGGCCGGCGACACGGACACCGGCCAGGTCCATGAACTCACCCTGTACGAGGCCGCGTTCCTCTCCGGCGGCCCCCGGCGGGTCGCCGACGTGACCCTCGTCGCCATGGCGCGTCAGCGGCGCCTGCTGCTGGCCCACACCGGCTGGGCGACCGTCGTCGATCCGCGCGGGCGGGACGCGATGGAGCGGTCGGTGATAGGGGCCATCGGCCTCGAGGGTCAGTCCCGGATCGCACCGGTGCGGGCCACCGCCGCCACGGCGGAGGCGGTGCGCGGGATCGCCGACGGGCTGGTGCGCGCGGGCCTCGCGGTACCCGACAGCGCCCGTACGACGGTCGCGTCGGGGGTCCGGCAGGTGCGCGCCGCGGCGGTCGCCGTGCTCGGGCTCGGCGTCGCCGCGCTGCTGACGCCCGCCCCGCCGGACATGCCGCGTCACCTGGTCGCCCTGTGGTTCGCGCTGCCGCTCACCCTGACCCTGAGCTGCCTCGCCGTCGCGCGGGTCGAGATCCACCCGTACTCGCGCTGGGCCTCCCCGGCGGGTCAGCGGCTGCTCGGCGCACTGGCCCGGAACGCGGACGGCGCCGCCGACGACCGTACGTACCTCACCTCCGTGGCCGTACGCGGGGTCCGCGCGATCGGAGAACCGGACCTGCGCGCCGCCTTCGCGCACCGCGAGGCACACGACTGACGGGCCGGGGGCGCACGGGAGCATTGACGCCGACACCGGCGTACGGTGCTTGCCTTCCTCAATCACCGCACCAAACATCCCTTTTGTCGCCACCGTGCACCGAAGGGAAACGCGATGAGAGCCGCCCTCCTCTACTCGGCAGCGGGGTCCTTGCTGTTGAGCACCCTGACCGCGGCCCCGGGCATCGAGGGCCGGTCCGCTGCGCCCGAGCCGCACGGCACCGCGGTGGCCGCCGCGCGCGCGAAGGCGGCCGGTGTCCGGTTCGGCCCGTGCGACGACGCGCAGGACCTGCCGGGCGGCATGCGGTGCGGCACGGTGACCGTCCCGCTGGACTACGCCCGGCCGAACGGACGGCAGATCCGACTGGCCGTCAGCCGGACCCCGGCCACGCGGAAGGACCCGCACAACAGCAAGCGCAAGGTCCGCCGGCAGGGCGCCCTGGTCTACAACCCCGGCGGGCCCGGCGCCACCGGCCTGTACTTCCCGATCGTCGGACTGCTCCCCGAGTGGAAGCGGCTCGCGGCCGCCTACGACCTCATCGGCTACGCCCCGCGCGGCGTCGGCCGTTCCGCGCCGCTGTCCTGCCAGGACCCCGCGCAGTTCTTCAAGGCGCCCACACAGGCGCAGACGCACCCCTCGGCGGCGTTCAAGAAGGAACGCATCGCGCAGGCGAAGGCGTACGCGCGCGGCTGCGCCGAGCGGGCCGGCGGCACGCTGCGGCACTACCACTCGCTGAACAACGCCCGCGACCTGGACGTACTGCGCGCCGCGCTCGGCGAGCCGCGGCTGACGTTCCTGGGCTCGTCGTATGGCACCTACCTCGGGGCCCTGTACGCGACGCTGTTCCCCGCGCACGTACGGCGGATGGTGTTCGACTCGGTGGTCGACCCCGACCCGGCGGAGATCTGGTACCGCAACAACCTCGCCCAGTCGGCGGCGTTCGAGGGCCGCTGGCGGGACTTCCGGAGGTGGATCGCCCGGCACGACGGCGTGTACGGGCTGGGCAGGACCGCACGGGAGGTACAGCGTCGCTACGAGCGTGCGAACGCGCGGCTGACCGCCGAGCCGGCCGGCGGGAAGGTCGGGCCGGGGCAGTTGCAGGAGGCGTTCCTGCAGGCCGGGTACTACGACGACCAGTGGCCGCTCCTCGCGCACGCGCTCTCGGCGTATCTCAAGGGCGATCCCAAGCCGCTGGTCGAGCAGGCGAGCCGGTATCCGGAAGCGGCCGCCGAGGCGGAGAACACCCACGCGGTGTACCTGGCCGTCGAGTGCAACGACGCCCCTTGGCCGACGGACTGGAGGGTGTGGGACCGGGACAACACCCGGCTCGCGCGGACGGCGCCGTTCGAGACCTGGGACAACGTGTGGACGAACCTGCCCTGCGCCTACTGGCGGGGGCCGCGGCAACGGCCGCTCGACGTCGGCACCTCGCCGGGCGAACTCCCGCCGACGCTGATCCTGGCCGCCGAGCGGGACGCCGCCACGCCGTACGACGGCGCCCTGGAACTCCGTCGCCGTCTCGCGGGCTCGGTCCTGGTGACGGAGCGGAACGCGGGCGCGCACGGCCTGGCCGGCGGTCCGAACGCCTGCGTCAACGGCCACCTGGAGGCGTATCTGCTGGAGGGCCGGCTGCCGGGGCGGCACGCGCAGTGCGCACCGCACGCCGAACCCGAGCCGCAGTCGAGGGCCCCGGAGAAGCCCGGGGCCGAGCGACGGCTCCGCTGATCAGGCCAGACCGGCGACCAGTTCGGCGACGTCCTTGCGGCGGCCCGTGAAGAACGGGACCTCCTCGCGGACGTGCATACGGGCCTCGGAGGCGCGCAGGTGACGCATGAGGTCGACGATGCGGTACAGCTCGTCGGCCTCGAAGGCGAGGAGCCACTCGTAGTCGCCGAGGGAGAACGAGGCGACGGTGTTGGCGCGCACGTCCGGGTAGCCGCGGGCCATCTTGCCGTGGTCGGCGAGCATGCGGCGGCGGTCCTCGTCGGGCAGCAGGTACCAGTCGTAGGAGCGCACGAAGGGGTAGACGCTCACGTAGTCGCGGGGCGTCTCGTCGGCGAGGAACGCCGGGATGTGCGAGCGGTTGAACTCGGCGGGGCGGTGCAGCGCCATGTTCGACCACACCGGCGTGAGCGCCCGGCCCAGCTTCGTACGGCGGAAGAGGTTGTACGCCTCCTGCAGCGCGTCGCTAGTCTCCGCGTGCCACCAGATCATGAGGTCGGCGTCGGCTCGCAGGCCCGAGACGTCGTACGTGCCGCGGATCGTCACGTCCTTCGCGGCGAGCTGGTCGAACAGCTCCTGGACCTCGTCGGCGTACCCGGCGCGGTCCTCGGGGAGCACGTCCTTCAGCTTGAAGACGGACCAGAGCGTGTAGCGGATGACCTCGTTGAGGTCCTTGGCCAGCTTGCCCTTGTTCGGGATCCTGCCGGTCTCGGGGGTGGAGGCGTCGTTGCTCATGTCCTCATTCTCCTGCTCCGCCGTGCAGGCTCTGCACCGGGTGGGCGGTGAGCTCCTCCACACCCCGCAGGTCACCCTGGATCTGGTCGACGGCGGCGTAGGCGCTCGCGATGCACGCCGGGATGCCGACGCCGTCGTACGGGGCGCCGCACACGGCGAGCCCGGGCAGTCCGGCGATGTGCTCGCGGACGCGGGCCACGCGCGCGTGGTGGCCGACCGGGTACTGGGGCAGGCCGTCGTCCCAGCGGGTGACGCGGGTTTCGACGGGTGTCGCGTCCAGGCCCGTCGCCGCCTTCAGGTCGTGCCGGGAGACGTCCACGAGCTCGGTGTCGTCGCGGTCGAGGATCTCCGTCTCGCCGTACCGTCCGACGGAGGTGCGCAGGAGGAGCAGGTCGGGGTTCTCGTCGGCGATCCAGCCCCACTTCCGCGAGGCGAAGGTGGAGGCCTTGATGGTGCGTCCGTCGACGGGCGGCACCAGGAAGCCGCTGCCGTCGGGCAGGACCGCCTCGGCGCGGCGGTAGGCGAGGGTGACCAGGGCCATGGAGGCGTACTCGACGCCGCCGAGCTCGGCGGCGGCCCCGGGGCTCTCGGTGCGCAGGAGGCCTGCGGCGGCCGGGGCGGGGACGGCGACGACCACCGCGTCCGCGTGCCACACGCGCACACCGGAGACGACCCGCCACCCGCCGTCCGCCGGGGTGCGGCGCAGCTCCGTCACCGGCGTCCCTGTCAGGATCTCGCCGCCGTGGGCCCGGACCGACTCGGCGACCGCGAGGGGCAGGGTGCCCACTCCGCCCTGGAGGCCCATGAACACCGGGCCGGTCTGCTGGGCCGCGGCGGCCTTCGCCTGGATCTCGCGGACCCCCTCGGTCAGGGAGGTGTGGCTACGGGCGGCCTGGAAGAGCTGGGGGACGGCCGAGCGCATCGAGATGCGGTACGCGTCGCCCGCGTACACGCCGCCCAGCAGGGGTTCCACCAGGCGGTCGACGACCTCGCGGCCCAGGCGCTCCGCCACGTACTCCCCGACGGCCACGTCGTCCCCGACCTCGGTGCGGGGCAGCTCGGCGTCGCGCTCGATGCGGGCGAGGCCCTCGTCGGACAGCAGGCCGGACAGGGCGGCGGCGGTGCCGGGGACGCCCATCACATGCCCCTTGGGCATCGGGCGCAGCGCGCCCCGGGTCCAGATCGAGGCCGTGGCGGTGGCCGGGGGCTGGAGGCGGTCGGTGAGGCCCACCTCGCGCGCGAGCGCCACCGCCTCGGGGCGGCGGGCCAGCATCGACTCGGCGCCGAGGTCCACGCGCGCGCCCGCGATCTCGCCGGGCAGCAGCTTGCCTCCGACCCGGTCGGAGGCCTCCAGCACGGTCACCCGCGCCCCGCGCTCCAGCAGCCGGTGTGCCGCGGCCAGGCCCGCGATGCCGGCCCCGATGACGATGACGTGTCCCGTGCCCGCACGGGCTTGACCTTCGCGCATGTATCCAGCCTCTCAGACCCCGCTGACAGTGCCGCCGTGCCCCGGTGTCCCGGACGAGTCCCGACCGTGACCGCATCGGAACCGTCCCGGACCAAACGTCCGGCGCCGCCCGGGCGTCGAAGAAGCGTCAGCGGAATCGAACCCCCCGGGGGGAAGCCCACATGCGCACACGACGACCCGCACGCCACCCCGCCCCGACTCTGGCCGCCGTCCTGCTGGCCGCGGCACTCGCACTCACCGGATGCAGCGGCGCTGGCGACGACTCCGGCGGGAGCACGGCCGCCGACAACGGCGCCGCCTCCCGGGCGGACGACAAGGCCGGCGCGCAGGAGGCCGCCCCCGGCGGCGCCGGAAACGGAGCCCGGGCGACCGCGCCGCCGAAGGTCACCGCGAGCCACATCATCCGCACGGCCTCGCTGACCGTGCGGGTCAAGGACGTCCCGAAGGCCCTGGACGAGGCCCGCACCGGCACCGAGAACGCGGGCGGCTATGTCGGCAACGAGACCACCACCCGGGACGAGGGGGGCCACGAGCGGACCCGGGTCGTGCTGCGGGTGCCCGTCGAGAAGTACGACGAGGTCCTCGCCGAGCTGGAGGGCGCCGGAAAACTCCTCGACCGCAGCGCCAAGGCGGAGGACGTCACCGATCAGGTCGTGGACGTGGAGAGCCGGATCAAGTCGCAGCGCGCCAGCGTGGCCCGGATCCGCGAGCTGATGGACCAGGCCACCAAGCTCAGCGACGTGGTGACCCTGGAGGGCGAGCTGAGCACCCGCCAGGCCGATCTGGAGGCGCTGCTCGCCCGGCAGACGTCCCTGAAGGACCGCACGAGCCTGGCCACCATCACCCTCTCGCTGTCCGAGACCCCGGTGAAGAAGAAGGAGGCGAAGGACGACGACCCGGGCTTCGTGGACGCGCTCGCGGGCGGCTGGAACGCGTTCGTGACGATGCTGCGCTGGCTCGCGGTGGCCCTCGGCGCGGTCCTGCCGTTCGCCGCGGTGGCGGCCCTGATCACGCTGCTGTGGCTGCGTGTCGTCCGCCCCCGCCTCTCGCGCCGCCCGCGGCCCGCGCCGCCCGCGATGAGCGCGCTGGGCCCGCTGCCGACGGCCCGCCCGGCCCCGGAGTCGGCCCAGCCGCGCACGCCCGGCGAGCAGGAGTCAACTTGACCCGGCCCTGAAGGACGGGGCTTGGAGGTAGTGCCCAGCTGGCTGCCGGGTGGACTCCTCCGTTCAGACACCCCTTTACGGGGTGGCAGGGACGCGTGACTCACGCCCCGCACTCCACACCACGGCGCCGCGTTGGGCGATGTTGTGGGAAGCGTTCCGGTCCGCGTGGGCAACGACCCCGCAGTTCCGGCAGATAAAGAGAGCCTGGTCGACCCGGTTCTTCTGGTCGACGTGCCCGCACTCCCAGCACGTGACCCGTTGGGGCTTGCGGAGCCGTACCCTCTGCCGGATGCCGCCCAGGTCTTCCAGGGCGATTCCGGCCGAGGTGCGTTCAGCCTCGGTCACGATTCGTTTCGCGATCACATGGTTGGTGTTCTTCACATGCCGCTGCTCTGTGCGGGCACGTGCCTTGAGCCGCCTTTTTGCGGACTTGGTGTTCTTCTTCTGGAGCTTGGCGCGCAGGTCACGTCCGCGTGTGCGGCGCCGGTTCAGGCCACGCCCGGCAGCCCGGTAGCCGGTGGACGTGGTGGCGATGTTGACGATGCCCAGATCAACGCCAATGAAGAGGCTGGGCTCGTACTCTTCAGCCTCGGGCACCTCGCACGTGGCGATCAGACGCGTCCAACTGCCAGGACAAACACCGGTCGTCATACGGCTGCGCCGCCTCGGGCCGAAAGGCGACAGGCTTGGACTCGGCCTTCTGGCGCCGCTTCGAGCCCGGCCTGCCGAGGTTCCCGGCCTTGATGTTGGCCTTGAGTGTCGTGTAGGCGTCACGGACCTTCTTGATGGTGTGCTGGGCGGCCTGCGCCCCCAAGCCCCGCGACTTCAACTCCGCGTAGGTGTGCCTGCGCAGCTCGTACTCGCGCGGCACACCCTGCTCGAACGCCACCGCCGACACCCAGTTCGCGGCCTCGTTGACCGTGCGCAGGGTCGCGAGAAGCGCGGCGGCCTGCTGGGCCTGCGGCATCAGCTTCACCTGCACCACCAGCTTCATGCCTCGGACGCTACCCGGCTCGCGCCCACCCGAGGGATGTTCGGCTATCGAGCACCCGATCCACCGGCAGTCCGAACGGCCATTCCCATCGGATGTTCGATTTGCAATGCCGGTTCATCGGCCAGCTCCTTTGGGCCCGCTGCCGTACGGCGCTCCGCGCCGGAATCAGCGCCCCGGCTCCGCCGAGGACACCACCGCGACGCTCCGCGTCGCAGCTACAGGATGCGATTCCTCCCAGGGCTGAAGCCCTGGGATTCCTCGCAAGATCACGCTGAAATGCCCTGCTCCCGTAGCGTGCTCGCATGAGCATGAGCCGTACGCGGGGTACACGGGAGCGACTGGTCGTGATCGGCGGTGACGCCGCGGGGATGTCCGCGGCGTCACAGGCACGCCGGCTGAACAAGCCCGACGAGCTGGAGATCGTGGCGTTCGAGCGCGGCACCTTCACGTCGTACTCGGCGTGCGGCATCCCCTACTGGGTGGGCGGCGACGTCCCCGACCGTGACCGGCTCATCGCCCGCACTCCCGAGGAGCACCGCGCGCGGGACATCGATCTGCGGCTGCGCACCGAGGTCACCGAGATCGACCCCGACGGGCAGCGGGTACGCGCGCGTGACGTCGACTCCGGCGCCGAGTCCTGGACGTCGTACGACAAGCTCGTGATCGCGACCGGCGCCCGGCCGATCCGGCCCGACCTTCCCGGGGTGGACGCGCCCGGGGTGCACGGGGTGCAGACGCTGGACGACGGCCAGGCGCTGCTCGACACGCTGGCACGCACGCGTGGCCGTCGTGCGGTGGTCGTGGGGGCGGGGTACATCGGCGTGGAGATGGCCGAGGCGCTCATCAACCGCGGCTACGAGGTGACGGTCGTCAACCGCGGCAGCGAGCCCATGTCGACCCTCGACCCCGACATGGGCCGCCTGGTGCACGAGGCCATGGAGGGCCTGGGCATCACGATGGTGAACGACGCCGAGGTCACCGGGATCCTGACGGGTGACGACGGCCGGGTACACGCGGTGGCCACGAAGGACCGCGACTTCCCGGCGGACGTCGTCGTGCTCGGCATCGGCGTACGCCCCGAGACGACGCTCGCGCATGCGGCCGGCCTCCCGCTCGGCACGCACCGGGGTCTTCTCACGGACCGCTCGATGCGGGTGCGCGGCTACGAGAACATCTGGGCCGGCGGCGACTGCGTCGAGGTCCTCGACCTGGTCTCCGGCCAGGAACGGCACATCCCGCTCGGCACCCACGCCAACAAGCACGGCCAGGTCATCGGCACCAACGCGGGCGGCGGCTACGCCACTTTCCCCGGCGTGGTCGGCACGGCCGTCAGCAAGGTCTGCGACCTGGAGATCGCGCGCACGGGACTGCGCGAGAAGGACGCCCACCGCGTGGGCCTGCGCTTCGAGACGGTCACCATCGAGTCGACCAGCCGCGCCGGCTACTACCCGGACTCCTCCCCCATGACGGTCAAGATGCTCGCCGAACACCGCACGGGCCGCCTCCTCGGCGTCCAGATCGTGGGCAGGGAGGGCGCGGGCAAACGCGTCGACATCGCGGCGGTCGCCCTCACCGCGGGCATGACGGCGGAACAGATGACGACCCTGGACCTCGGCTACGCCCCGCCCTTCTCCCCCGTCTGGGACCCGATCCTGGTAGCGGCCCGCAAGGCGGCGGCAAAGGTCCGCGAGACTTCATAGGGGCGGCGGGGCAATGCCCTTCTTTCAAGGGGCGCGGGGAACTGCGCGAGCAACCACAGCGCGCCCGCCCCGGCGACGCACCCGCACCCCTACGGCGAAGCCCTACGCGGTCCCGGCAGTCCCGTTGATCCGATCGATCGCCTGCCGCGCCTGCTCCGCCGGCGGCCGGGACGGCAACGACGACACCGACGCCGAAGCCGTCACCGCCGGCGGCTGCTCCCCCGCCGGCTTCGCATGCGCGGCGGCCCGCGACGAACGCAACCGATGGCTCACCGCCTCCTCCAGCGTCACGGGCCGCCGCATCTGGGACGCCAGCCGCCCGGCCTCCTGGCCGAGGCGGGCCACGTCCTCCCAGGGCAGCCGCACCACCAGCGTGAGCTCCGCCTCGCCGTCGGGCAGGGCGTGCATCGCGGGAGTAACTCGGTCGTTCATCGCCTGTTCCTCACGTCGGCCCCGCGACCCGCCTTCCCCGCGCCGCGGGCGGTTGCCGACACATACGCACGCCCCGACGACAGCGTTCACCGCCGCACCGAATACCCCGTCAGCGTGCCGTGTGCGTGTGCACGTACTCCACGAGCCGCGTCAGCGCGTCCGGGTCGGTGGACGGCATGACGCCGTGGCCCAGGTTGAAGATGTGGCCCTCCAGGTCCGCCGCGCTGTCCAGGACCTCCCGGGTCTTCGCCTCGACGGCCTCCGTCGGGGCGAACAGCACGGTCGGGTCCAGGTTGCCCTGGAGCGCCTTGCCGGGGCCGACGCGGCGGACGGCCTCGTCCAGCGGGACGCGCCAGTCGACGCCGACGACGTCCGCGCCGGCCTCGCCCATGAGGCCCAGCAGCTCGCCGGTGCCGACGCCGAAGTGGATGCGCGGGACGCCGTAGCCGGCCACGGCGTCGAAGACCTTCGCCGAGGCGGGCAGCACCGAACGCCGGTAGTCGACGGGGGCCAGGGCGCCGGCCCAGGAGTCGAACAGCTGGACCGCGGAGGCGCCCGCCTCGATCTGCACCTTCAGGAAGGCGGTCGTGATGTCCGCGAGGCGGTCGAGCAGGTCGGCCCACAGCTCGGGGTCGCCGTACATCATCGCCTTGGCGTTCTCGTACGTGCGGGACGGGCCGCCCTCGACGAGGTAGCTGGCGAGGGTGAACGGGGCGCCGGCGAAGCCGATGAGGGGCGTGGCGCCGAGCTCGCGCGTCAGCAGGCCGATGGCCTCGGTGACGTAGGAGACGTCCTCGGGGGTCAGGTCGCGCAGCTGCGCGAGGTCCGCGCGGGTGCGGATCGGGCGCTCGACGACCGGGCCGACGCCGGGCTTGATGTCGAGGTCGATACCGATGGCCTTGAGCGGCACCACGATGTCGCTGAAGTAGATCGCCGCGTCCACGTCGTGCCGGCGCACCGGCTGGAGCGTGATCTCGGTGACCAGCTCGGGCCGCATGCAGGACTCGAGCATCGGAATGCCCTCGCGCACCTTGCGGTACTCCGGCAGTGAGCGCCCGGCCTGCCGCATGAACCACACCGGAGTGTGCGGCACGGGCTCGCGCCGGCAGGCCTTGAGGAAGGCTGAGTCGTACGTGACGGACGGCTGCTGGGCCCGGGGGGCGTCGTTGGCACTCACGGGGCCAAGTTTCGCACGCCGTCAAGGAGCGCGATTCAGCCCCTGGAGAGGCGCGGGGTGTCTAGCCCGGCACCCGGGGCCCGGTCCCCGTAATCTTCCCGCATGGCTGCGGCTCAGGGACGACTGTCGGACGGCGCTGGCGGAATGGACGAAGCGAAGGACACCGAGAACGACCGGAGGGAGGCGGACACCACGCCGCCGCCCTTCCGGTCCGCTGTCGACGCGCTCAGGACGGCGCGGCTGCGGCCCCAGATCGAGATCGAGCCGACGCGCCCGCCGCAGCGGCTCGCCCCCTACACCTACGCGCTGGAGGCGGCGGTCGTCGACGGCGACCAGGACCTGGCCGACGGCCGGCTGGTGCTGCTGCACGACCCGGCGGGGCACGAGGCCTGGCGGGGCACGTTCCGGCTGGTGACGCTGGTGCGCGCGGAGCTGGAGCCGGAGATGGCGGCGGACCCGCTGCTGCCGGAGGTGTGCTGGTCCTGGCTGACCGGCGCGCTCCAGGCGCGCGGGCTGGCATGCGGGGAGCCGAGCGGCACCGTCACGCGCGCGAGTTCGCACCACTTCGGCGGTCTGTCCGCGCGCCCGGCCGCCTCGCAGATCGAGATCCGCGCGTCCTGGACGCCGCGCGAGGGCCTGGGCGGGGTTCCGGACACGGCCGGGCACCTGGCGGCCTGGTGCGATCTGCTCGCCCAGGTCGCCGGACTGCCGCCGGCCGGGCCGGGCGACGCGTCGGTGGTGACCCTGCCGCAGCGGCGGGGGCCCCAGTCCCGCTGACGCAGGCCCGCTGACCCCAGGCCCGCCGGCCTCCGGCCCGCCGGCCTCCGGCCCGCTGAACGACCCCTGACCGCCCCGCACTGATCGACCTTGTGCGGGGCGGTCAGCCATGTCCGGTCGACGATCACACCCGCGTCCCCCTCTTGGCCGAATCACTTTGTCGATACGGCCACTTTCGACCGCGTACCGACGCAGAGCGAAACCGTTCGACCTTCGAATGATCGACCGCGTGTCCGAATTGCACGGATTGTTATCACCGAATCGTGATCATTCTCTAAAGGCGGAGGGGTTCGGTGCCGAAGACGACTGTGACCTTGAAAGCACGGTTCGTCCCGGCTTCATCCCCACGAGCCGGCCCCGTCCCGCACCCCAGGAGGCCTGGTGTCCGTTCTCCTCGAGCAGCCCGCAAGCCTGGTCGCCTACCGCCCGAACAAGCCGACCGCCATGGTGGTCGTGGCCGACCCGCGCGTCCGCTCCACCGTCACCCGCCATCTGTGGGCGCTCGGTGTGCGCGACGTCATCGAGGCCTCGTCCATCGCGGAGGCTCGTCCCCGCATCGGCAACCCCCGCGACATCTGCGTCGCCGACGTCCACCTGCCCGACGGCTCCGGCCTCACCCTGCTGTCGGAGACCCGCGCCGCGGGCTGGCCCAACGGCCTCGCCCTCTCCGCCGCCGACGACATCGCCGCCGTGCGCAACGCGCTCGCCGGCGGGGTGAAGGGGTACGTCGTCACCGGCACCCGTACCAACGTCGGGCTCCCCACCCGGCCGGGCGCCGCCCCCATCGGCGCCGCCGCCGCGCGTCTGCACCGCCGCCCCCCGGGTGCCCCGAGTCACCCGGGCGGCTACCGCGAACTGTCCGGCCGTGAGGTCGAGGTGCTGCGCCTGGTCGCGGAGGGCCAGTCGAACAAGGCGATCGGCGTCTCGATGGGCCTGTCCGCACTGACCGTCAAGAGCCATCTCGCCCGCATCGCCCGCAAGCTCGGCACGGGCGACCGCGCCGGCATGGTGGCGGTGGCACTGCGGACCGGGATCATCCACTGATCCGCTCCGTCATGACCCTTGGTGATCATTCACTCACCTGAACGGGATCGGCCGCCGGTCCCCTGTCACCCCACGCGCGGCTCGCGAACCCCGTACTTCCCCGACGTGACTGGTTTGCGACCCTCGAGCGCCCGCCGACGGAACGTTCCGTCGGCGGGCGCTGTCCATACATGGATACCCTTGACATGTGACCGACGCCCACGACACCGCAGCAGACAGCTCACTGCGAACCACCGGAGGCGCCCCTCCGGACGACGGCGGATCTTCTGCTACGGAGGCGCCGACCCCCTTGCTGGAGCCGCGCGAGGGCATTCCGCCCGTGATCGCGGACGAGACCGCCCTGGCCCGGGTGATCGCCGCCTTCGAGGCGGGTACCGGCCCCGTCGCCGTCGACGCCGAGCGGGCGTCCGGCTACCGCTACGGCCAGCGCGCCTACCTGGTGCAGCTGCGCCGCGAGGGCGCCGGCTCGGCTCTGATCGACCCCGTGGCCTGCCCCGACCTGTCCGCCCTGGGCGAGGCCCTCTCCGGCGTCGAGTGGGTGCTGCACGCCGCCACCCAGGACCTGCCCTGCCTGCGCGAGATAGGCATGGTGCCGACGCGGCTGTTCGACACCGAGCTGGCCGGGCGGCTCGCCGGGTTCCCCCGGGTCGGCCTCGGCGCGATGGTCGAGGGCGTGCTCGGTTTCGTCCTGGAGAAGGGACACTCCGCGGTCGACTGGTCCACCCGGCCGCTGCCCGAGCCCTGGCTGCGGTACGCGGCGCTGGACGTCGAGCTGCTCGTCGACCTGCGCGACGCGCTGGAGAAGGAGCTGGACCGGCAGGGCAAGCTGGAGTGGGCCCGCCAGGAGTTCGACGCGATCGCCTCGGCCCCGCCGCCCGAGCCCCGCAAGGATCCCTGGCGGCGTACGTCCGGCATGCACAAGGTGCGCCGGCGGCGGCAGCTGGCCGTCGTACGGGAGCTGTGGCAGACCCGCGACCGGATCGCGCAGCGGCGGGACGTCTCGCCCGGCAAGGTGCTCGGGGACGCGGCCATCGTGGAGGCCGCGCTGGCCCTTCCGGCCAACGTGCACGCGCTCGCCGCTCTGAACGGATTCGGACACCGGACGGGCAAGCGGCAGCTGGAGCAGTGGCAGGCGGCCGTGGACCGGGCGAAGGCGCTGACCGAGGCGCAGTTGCCGCAGCCGGGGCAGCCGGTCGCGGGGCCGCCGCCGCCGCGGGCCTGGGCCGACAAGGATCCTGTCGCCGCGGCGCGGCTGTCCGCGGCCCGGGCAGGGGTTTCGGCACTGGCCGAGCAGATCAATATGCCGCAGGAGAATGTGATCACGCCGGATACGGTGCGGCGGGTTTGCTGGGAGCCGCCGGGTGTGGTGGACGCGGAGTCCGTGAGCGCGGCCCTTGAGGGGTATGGGGCTCGGGCTTGGCAGGTGGAGCTGGTGACGCCTGTGCTGGTGGAGGCGCTGGCCGTGAAGGAGGCCTAGGGCCTGTCGTTTGGATCACGCCGCAGACGCGGGGCCTGGCACGCGCATCTGCCGCGTTGTCGTCACTCGCCGATGCTCCGCATCGACTCCCTCCTCCGCCTTGCAACTGCACGCACCAGGCCCCGCTCACCGGCGCTGACAAGGTGCCGCCGATTCCCTGCGACCTGATCCAAACGACAGGCCCTAGCCGCCGTAGTCCTTTCCGTCGTACGGCGGCTGCGGGCCTGTTGTGGTTGTTCGCGCCCACGCGGCGGAGCCGCACATCGACACAGCCCCGCGCCCCTGGAACAAAGGGCATCGTCACTTGGTCGCTCCCCTGGTGAAGCCGTTGTAGATGAACCTCTGCAGGAGCAGGAAGACGATCAACGTGGGGGCGATGACCAGGATCGCGCCTGCCGAGATGGTCTCCCAGTGGGCGCCGAACGGGCCCTTGAAGCGGAACAGGGACGTCGAGATCACGCCAAGATCTTCGGATGGCATGTAGAGGAAGGGGATGTAGAAGTCGTTGTAGACGTTGATCCCCTTCACGATCACGACCGTCGCGATCGCCGGCTTCAGGAGCGGGAAGATGATCTTCCGGTAGATCGTGAAGGCGTTGGCGCCGTCGAGGCGGGCCGACTCGTCGAGTGAGACCGGGATCGACCGTACGAACTGCAGGAAGATGTAGATCGAGACGATGTCCGTGCCCATGTAGAGCGCGATCGGCGCCCAGAGGCTGTCGAACATGCCGACGCTGTTGACGATCTGGAAGGTGGCCACCTGGGTGGTCACGCCGGGGACCAGCGCGGCGACCAGGAACAGGGCCAGGACCAGCTTGCGGAAGCGGAACCGGAAGCGGTCGATGGCGTACGCCGTCATCGAGCCGATCAGGATCGTGCCCCCGATGGCGACGACCAGGATGATCGCCGTGTTGGCGAACGCCGAGAGCATCCGGCCGTCCTGGAACGCCGTCACGTAGTTGGAGAAGTTGAGCGGGTCGTCGGGCAGCGTGAGGGCGCCGCTGTCGTCCGCCATCTCCCCGGAGGTCTTCAGCGAGGTCAGGAAGACCACGGCCAGCGGCAGGAACACGACCAGTGTCGCGAGGACCAGGGACAGATACACGAGGGCCCGGGCCACCGTACGGCGCGTCATACGAGGTCCACCTTGTCGTCCGGGACGAGGCGCCGCTGCACCCAGGTCACCGCCAGGATGATCAGCAGCAGTACGACGGCCGCCGCCGAGGCGAGGCCCGTCTTGTTGAACTGGAAGGCCAGCTTCACGGTCTGGATCACGAAGGTCTCGGTGCCGGTCGCGCCGCCGGTCATGATGTACGGGATCTCGAAGACCGACAGCGACCCGGAGACGGACAGGATCACCGAGAGGCTCAGCACGGGCCGGATACCGGGCGCGATGATGTGGCGGAACTGCTGCCAGCGGTTCGCCCCGTCGATCTCGGCCGCCTCGTACAGCTCCCCCGGGATGGACTGGATCGCCCCGAGGAAGAGGACGAAGTTCAGACCCATGTAGCGCCAGACGGAGACGCCGGCGAGGGAGACGTTGGCCGAGGTGGGCGTACCGAGCCAGGCGCGGTCGCCGTCGTATCCGACGAGGCCCAGGATCGCGTCCAGGGTGCCGCCGTCCTGGAAGAAGTACAGGAAGACGAAGCCGATGGCGACGCCGTTGATCAGGTACGGGAAGAAGAGCACGCCCTTGAAGAAGTTGCGGAAGCGGACGTTGAAGCTCAGGACGGTGGCGAAGTAGAGCGCGGCGGCGATCTGCACCACGGACGCGGCGAGGTAGTACCCGCTGACGAAGAACACCTCGAACAGCTCGGAGCGGGTGAAGAGTTCGGCGTAGTTCTCGGCGCCCGTGTAGTGCAGCTCGGGGCTGACGCCGTCCCAGTCGGTGAAGCTGTACGCGACCATGTTGACGATCGGCGCGTAGGTGAACGTGATCAGCAGGACGAGCGGGGCGAGGAGGAACAGCCAGGGCGTCACGCCCCGCCACCGCCGGGTGGGGTGGGCCATCAGGACCCCAGGTTGCGCTGTGCCTCGGTCCACTTGTCGCCGAGTCCGGCGAGGAAGTCGTCCAGGCCGCCCTTGCGAGCGCCACGGGCGAGATCGACGAGGTCCTGGCGGTAGTCGGGCTTGTAGATGCCGACCTCTGACTGGTTGTCGAGGGACTTGACCTCGGCGCCCTTGGTGTCGTCGATGTCGAGGAGCTTGACGCCCGCCTCCTCGTAGGGCTTCAGGATGTCGGGCAGCGGGGCGTCCTTGAGCGGGGAGAGGGCGAGGTTGGCGTCCGCGTAGCCGGACTTGTCGGTGAACCAGTCGATCCAGGCGCGGGCGGCGGTCTTGTGGTCGGAGTTGACGTTGACGGCCTGCTGGTAGTCGGGGGACGTCACCGCGCAGAACGTGCCGTCCTTCTGGGCGGGGAAGGGCATGAAGCCGATGTCGGCGGGGTCAGTGCCGGCCTGCTTCGCCGCGTCCCGCATCTGCACGACGGCCCAGGAGCCGAGCCACATCGTGGCGATCTCGCCCTTGGCCAGCTTGGGCTTGGAGGCTTCCCAGTTGGTGGTCGTCGGGTCCTTCTCGACGAGGCCCGACTTCACGATGTCGTGGAGCAGCGTGTCACCGACGCGCAGATCGGCGCCGTCGGCCCACGGGTCGCCCTCGGCGAGACGTGCGGTGGCCCCGGTGTCGCAGCCGACCGAGCCGTTGACGTTCGTCCACTGGGTCAGCGGCCACATGTCCTTGAAGTTGGTGTAGTACGGGACCGCCTCGGACTTGGCCTTGATCGCCTTGAGGCCGTCGAGGAACTCGGCCGGGGTGGTGGGCCAGTCGGTGATGCCGGCCGCGCTCCACACCTTCTTGTTGTAGATGAAGCCGGGGACCACGCCGATCGGGCTCTGCCCGTAGACCTTGCCCTGGACGGTGGAGTAGTCGGTGAAGCGGTATTTCTTGCTCCGCTCGGCCTGGGTGCCCAGCGAGGCGAAGAACTTCGGGTAGTCCTTCTTCTCGATCACGGCCGGGATCATCAGGACGTCGCCGTAGTTCTCCGTGTTCATCCGGATCTTGACCTCGCCCTCGTAGTCGGTGAGGCCCTCGAACTCGACCTTCACCTTGGGATAGGTCTTGTTGAACGCGGCGGCGTACCTCTTCATCGTGCCGTCCTGCACGAGGTCGGTCCGGTGGGTGAGGACGGTGATGGTCCCGGTCACCTTGGCGGGATCGTCGGGTGCTTCGGCATCCGCACCCTTGGAGGTGCCTCCGGTACCGGTGCAGCCCGAGGCGAGCAGGGCGGCGCCCACGGCGAGGGCGAGGACGGTACGGCGGTTCATGTGCATCAGCTCCGTTCGCGGAGAGGAACTCGGGACGGAAGAGCACGTGCGGTATGGCTGGTTCGGCACTCTGACAGCGCTTTCCTCAACCGGTAAAGTCCCATTCCCGCCAACGATGCGAAGCCTGGACACGACTCTTCACTGGACCGGTTAAGGGAGTGCGCATGCTGGAGGCCACAGCGCTCGGCGAGGGATGGATCCTGCGGCACGAGTCGGACACGCTGCCGGCCTCCGTGCCGGGCTGCGTGCACACCGACCTGATGGCGGCCGGGGTGATCCCGGATCCGTTCCTGGGCCAGGGCGAGTCCGAGGTGGCGTGGGTGGGGCGCCGGGACTGGACGTACGAGCGGGAGCTCGGGGCCCCCAGCGCACAGGAGCAGGCCGACCTGGTCTTCGACGGGCTCGACACCGTCGCCGAGATCTCCCTGGACGGGCGGCCGCTGGGCACGGTGCGGAACATGCACCGCTCGTACCGCTTCGATGTGACGGGGCTGTCCGGGCTGCTGTCCGTGCGGTTCGTCTCCGCCTACGCCGAGGCCGAGGCGGTGCGGGGGCGGCTGGGCGAGCGGCCCGCCGCCTACGCCGAGCCCTACCAGTACGTCCGCAAGATGGCCTGCTCCTTCGGCTGGGACTGGGGACCGACCCTGGTGACGGCCGGGATCTGGCGGCCGGTGCGCCTGGAGCACTGGTCGACGGCCCGGATCTCCCGGGTGCGTCCGCTGGTCACCGTCGAGGAGGGCGTGGGGGTCGTCGAGCTGGCCGTCGACGTCGAGCGGACCCGGGTGGAGGTGCCGCTGGCCGTGGAGGCGACGGTGGGCGGGGTGCGGGCCCGCGCGGAGTTGGACGGGGCGCACGGGGTGGTACGGCTGCGGGTGCCGGACGCGGAGCTGTGGTGGCCGCGCGGGTACGGCGAACAGCCGTTGTACGACGTCGAGTTGAGGTTGCTGAGCGAGGGTGGCGGCCTGGACGTGTGGCGACGGCGGATCGGCTTCCGGACCGTGGAACTCGACCGGCGGCCCGACGCGCACGGCACCGGGTTCACCCTCGTCGTCAACGGCGAGCGGCTCTTCGCACGCGGCGTCAACTGGATCCCCGACGACGTCTTCCCCTCCCGCGTCACCCGCGAGCGCTACCGGGAGCGGCTGGAGCAGGCCGCCAGGGCGGGCGTGGACCTCGTACGCATCTGGGGCGGCGGGCTCTACGAGAGCGAGGACTTCTACGACGCCTGCGACGAACTCGGGCTGCTGGTCTGGCAGGACTTCCCGTTCGCGTGCGCGGCCTACCCGGAGGAGCAGCCGCTGCGCGGCGAGGTGGAGGCCGAGGCGCGGGAGAACGTCGTACGGCTGATGCCGCATCCGTCGCTGGTGCTGTGGAACGGCAACAACGAGAACCTGTGGGGCTTCCGGGACTGGGAGTGGGAGCCGAGGCTGGCCGGGGACTCCTGGGGCGAGGGCTACTACCTCGGCGTGCTGCCGCGTGTGGTGGCCGAACTGGATCCGACCCGGCCGTACACGGCGGGCAGTCCCTGGTCGGGGTCCTGGCGGCACCACCCGAACGACCCGGCGCACGGCACGCACCACTCGTGGGAGGTGTGGAACCGGGAGGACTACGCCGACTACCGGCTGAGCGTGCCGCGGTTCGTCGCCGAGTTCGGCTGGCAGGCGCCGCCCGCGTACGCCACCCTGCGCCGGGCGCTGCCCGGGGAGACGCTCGTGCCGGACTCCCCCGGCATGCTGCAGCACCAGAAGGCCGACGACGGCAACGGCAAACTGGAACGGGGGCTGGCCCGGCATTTCGCCGTGCCGGACGGGGACTTCGACCGCTGGCACTACCTGACGCAGGTCAACCAGGCGCGTGCGGTCGCCGCCGGGATCGAGCACTGGCGCTCGCACTGGCCGGTGTGCGCGGGCACGGTCGTCTGGCAGCTCAACGACTGCTGGCCGGTGACGTCGTGGGCGGCGGTCGACGGGGACGGCCGGGAGAAGCCGCTGTACCACGAGCTGAAGCGGCTGTACGCGGACCGGTTGCTGACGCTCCAGGGGGAGAACGGCGGGCTGGTGCTGGCCGCCGTGAACCAGGGCGCGGAGGACTGGACCGGGACCCTGACCCTGCGCCGGATGTCCGTCGAGGGCGAGGTACTGGGGCAGGCGGATGTGGAACTGGCGGCCGGGGGGCGGGCCGTGGCCCGGGTCGGTGTCCCGCAGGAGCTGACGCCCGCCGGGCCCAAGGAGTTCCTGGTCGCGGACGCGGATCCCGACGCGGACGGGCCGCGGGCGCTGTACTTCCCGGTGCCGGACCGCGAAGTCCTCTACCCCGCGCCGCGGTTCGAGGTCGCGCTCACCCCGGGCGGCATCACCGTGACCGCCCGCACCCTGGTCCGGGACCTGCTCCTCCAGGCCGACCGGCTGGATCCGGAGGCCCGGGCCGACCGGGGGCTGGTCACGCTGCTGCCGGGCGAAGAGGTGACCATCGGGGTGCGCGGCTGGAAGACTCCGGACGCCCGGAGTGCCCGTTCGGCCCTGTACTGCGTGGAGCCCACCCGATGACGGCAACGCCTGCCCCCCGCGTCACCATCAAGGACGTCGCCGCGCGCGCCGGTGTGTCCAAGGGTGCCGTGTCGCTCGCCTTCAACCACAAGCCGGGCCTGTCGGAGGCGACCCGGGACCGGATCTTCCGGGCGGCGCGGGAACTGGGCTGGGCTCCGAACCTCACGGCGCGGACGCTGGCCGGTTCGCGCGTGGACGTGGTGGGTCTCGCGGTGTGCAGGCCGGCGCGGATGCTGGGGCTGGAGCCCTGGTACATGGACTTCGTCTCGGGTGTCGAGAGCGTGCTGGCCGAGCACTCCTGCTCGCTGCTGCTGAGGCTCGTACGGAATCTGGACGAGGAGATCGGGGTCCAGGGGGCGTGGTGGCGTGGGCGGCAGATCGGCGGGTCGATCCTCGTCGACTTCCGCGCCGACGATCCCCGGGTGGGTCTGGTGGAGCGGCTCGGGCTGCCGGTGGTCGCGGTCGGGCATCCCTCGCTGACCGGGGGGCTCACCTCGGTGTGGACGGACGACGCCACGGCCGTGACGGAGGCGGTGCGATATCTGGCCGCGCTCGGGCACCGGCGGATCGCCCGGGTCGGCGGGGCGGCGGCCCTCGGGCACACGGCCATCCGGACGGCGGCGTTCGACGAGGCGGCGGGGGCGCTTGCCGGGGCGTGGCAGGTCGCGACGGACTTCTCCGGCGACGCGGGGGCGCGGGCGACACGGTCGCTGTTGACCGCGTCGGCGCCGGACCGGCCGACCGCGATCGTGTACGACAACGACATCATGGCGGTGGCGGGGTTGTCGGTCGCGGCGGAGATGGGGCTGCGGGTGCCGGACGATGTGTCGCTGCTGGCGTGGGACGACTCGCAGCTGTGCCGGCTGACGCATCCGACGCTGTCCGCGATGAGTCATGACGTCCACGGGTTCGGGGCGGAGGTGGCCCGGACGCTGTTCGGGGTGATCACCGGAGAGGGCACGGCCGGATCGCATCCCGTGCCCACGCCCGTACTGACGCCCCGGGGCTCCACGGCACCCCCGAAGGTGTGACCTTCACCGCTCCGCCTGTCAGGACTGTGCAGCTACGTTACCCATAAGTAGCATGGGCCTGAGCGCGCGCTCAGCGCATCTCGCAGCAGCAATGCAGTTCCGGACCCTGGAGGAGAGCCATCGTGCCTCGTACCGTCAGGGACGTCGTCTTCGTCGACGGCGTCCGCACCCCGTTCGGCAAGGCGGGACCGAAGGGCATCTACCACGAGACCCGTGCCGACGACCTCGTCGTGAAGGCGATCCGGGAGCTGCTGCGCCGCAACCCCGGTCTCGACCCGAAGAAGATCGACGAGGTCGCCATCGCCGCGACCACGCAGATCGGCGACCAGGGCCTGACCATCGGCCGTACGGCCGGGATCCTCGCCGGTCTCCCGCAGTCCGTCCCGGGCTACTCGATCGACCGCATGTGCGCCGGCGCCCTGACGGCCGTGACCGCGGTCGCCGGTTCCGTCGCCTTCGGCGCGTACGACGTCGCCATCGCCGGCGGTGTCGAGCACATGGGCCGCCACCCCATGGGCGAGGGCGTCGACCCGAACCCGCGGTTCGTGAGCGAGAAGCTGGTCGACGAGTCGGCCCTGTTCATGGGTATGACCGCGGAGAACCTGCACGACCGTTACCCGCAGATCACCAAGCAGCGCGCCGACGAGTACGCCGTGCGCTCCCAGGAGAAGGCCGCCAAGGCGTACGCCAACGGCAAGATCCAGGCCGACCTGGTGCCGATCTCCGTACGCCGTACCTCCCCCGAGGCCGGCGAGACGGGCTGGGGTCTGGTCACCGCCGACGAGCCGATGCGCCCGGGCACGACTCTGGAGAACCTCTCCGGCCTGAAGACCCCGTTCCGTGTGCACGGCCGGGTCACCGCCGGTAACGCGGCCGGTCTGAACGACGGCGCCACCGCCTCCGTCATCGCCTCCGAGGACTTCGCGCGGGAGCACGACCTCCCCGTGAAGATGCGCCTGGTGTCCTACTCCTTCGTGGGTGTCGAGCCGGAGGTCATGGGTTACGGCCCGATCCCGGCCACGGAGAAGGCGCTGGCCCAGGCGGGCCTGTCGATCTCCGACATCGGCCTGTTCGAGGTCAACGAGGCCTTCGCCGTCCAGGTCCTGGCCTTCCTCGACCACTACGGCATCGCCGACGACGACCCGCGCGTCAACCAGTACGGCGGCGCCATCGCCTTCGGCCACCCGCTGGCCTCCTCCGGCGTCCGTCTGATGACGCAGCTGGCCCGCCAGTTCGAGGAGCAGCCGCACGTCCGCTACGGCCTGACCACCATGTGCGTCGGTTTCGGCATGGGCGCGACGGTCATCTGGGAGAACCCGCACTTCGAGGGGGACAAGTGAGCACCACCGCCGAGCTTCTGAAGCAGGCTTCCGAGCTGTTCCCGGACGAGGTCGTCACGCAGGCGCACGTCCGCCACTTCGACCTCCCCCTGGGTGCCGGGCGCTTCGCCCTGATCACCCTGGACAACGGCCACGACCACACCAAGCCGACCACCTTCGGCCCGGCCTCGCTGGCGAACCTGAACGCCGCGATCGACCAGGTCGAGAAGGAGGCGGCGGACGGCGAGATCATCGGCGTCGGTATCACCGGCAAGCCGTTCATCTTCGCGGTCGGCGCCGACCTCAAGGGCGTGGAGATCCTCAAGGAGTACGAGCACGCGCTCGCCATCGGCAAGGGCGGCCACGAGGTCTTCAAGCGGCTGTCCAAGCTGGCCGTGCCGACCTTCGCGTACTACAACGGCGCCGCGATGGGCGGAGGTGTCGAGGTCGGTCTGCACTGCACCTACCGCACCGTCTCCGCGGCCCTCCCGGCGTTCTCGCTCCCCGAGGTCTTCCTCGGTCTGGTCCCGGGCTGGGGCGGCTGCGCCCTGCTGCCGAACCTGATCGGCCCGGAGAAGGCCGTCTCGGTGATCATCGAGAACAGCCTCAACCAGAACAAGCAGCTCAAGGGCAAGCAGGTCTACGAGCTCGGGATCGCCGACGCCATCTTCGAGGGCGCGGACTTCCTGGAGCAGTCGCTGATCTGGACCGCGACGGTCCTCAAGGGCGAGATCCAGATCGAGCGCCCGGCGATCGACCGCGGCGAGGCCTGGGACCAGGCCGTCGCCAAGGGCCGTTTCATCGCGGACTCCAAGGTGCACGGCGCCGCCCCGGCCGCCTACCGCGCCCTGGACATCATCGCCGCCGCCAAGAACGGCGACCTCCAGCAGGGCTACGACGCCGAGGACAAGGCGCTCGCCGACCTGATCATGGGCGGTGAACTGCGCTCCGGCATCTACGCCTTCAACCTGGTGCAGAAGCGTGGCAAGCGCCCGGCCGGTGCCCCGGACAAGAACCTGGCCCGCCCGGTCACCAAGGTCGGTGTCGTCGGCGCCGGCCTGATGGCCAGCCAGCTGGCGCTGCTGTTCCTGCGCCGCCTCGAGGTGCCGGTCGTGCTGACCGACATCGACCAGGAGCGCGTCGACAAGGGTGTGGGCTACGTCCACGCCGAGATCGACAAGCTGCTCGGCAAGGGCCGTATCAACCAGGACAAGGCCAACCGCCTCAAGGCGCTGGTGTCCGGTGTGCTGGACAAGGCCGAGGGCTTCGCGGACGCGGACTTCATCATCGAGGCCGTGTTCGAGGAGATCGGCGTCAAGCAGCAGGTGTTCGCCGAGGTCGAGGCGGTCGCCCCGGCGCACGCGATCTTCGCCACCAACACCTCCTCGCTGTCGGTCTCCGAGATGGCGTCGAAGCTCAAGAACCCCGAGCGGGTCGTGGGCTTCCACTTCTTCAACCCGGTCGCGGTCCTCCCGCTCCTGGAGATCGTGCGCGGCGAGAAGACCGACGACGCCTCCCTGGCCACGGCGTTCGCCGTCGCCAAGAAGCTGAAGAAGACCGCGGTCCTCACCAAGGACGCCCCGGCGTTCGTCGTGAACCGCATCCTGACGCGCTTCATGGGCGAGATCCAGAACGTCATCGACGAGGGCACCCCGGTCGAGGTCGCCGAGAAGGCCGTCGAGCCGCTCGGTCTGCCGATGTCGCCGCTGGTCCTGCTGGAGCTGGTCGGCCCGGCGATCGGTCTGCACGTCTCGGAGACGCTCAACAGGGCGTTCCCGGACCGCTTCACGGTCTCCCCGAACCTCGCGGCCGTCGTCAAGGCGGGCAAGCGCGGCTTCTACGTCTACGACTCCGGGAAGCCGGAGCTGGACCCCGAGGTCGCGGCGCTGCTGAAGCAGGGCGACTCCGTCCTGACCGAGGAGCAGGTCCGCGACCGCGTCCTGGACGCGGTGGCGCAGGAGATCGGGATCATGCTCGACGAGGGCGTCGTCGCCGAGGCCCAGGACATCGACCTGTGCCTCATCACGGGCGCCGGCTGGCCGTTCCACCTGGGCGGCATCACGCCGTACCTGGACCGTGAGGGTGTCTCCGAGCGGGTCAACGGCAAGCGGTTCCTCGCGCAGGGCGTGGCGTCGGTTCCGGCGTGACCCGCCTGATGGGGTGAGTGAGGAGGGCCTCCGCGGTGTGCGGAGGCCCTCCTCTCATGTGTCGCGCTCCTCAGCGGCCGCGAGCCGGGCTCGCAGTTCGGCGTTGTCCGCCTCCAGGACGGCGATGCGCTTGCGGGCGAAGTACAGCTCCATCACCGCGTCCTGGAACTCGGCGACGAGCTGCTCGGTGGTCAGTTCCATCGAATCCCGCCCCTATGCCTGGGCCAGCAGGGTGACCTTGCCGTTGCCGCCCTTCCAGTACAAGGCGCCGCCCCGTGCGAAGAGGGAGCCGCCGCCCGGCTCCTTGGCCGGCTCGGCAGCGTCGTCCAGGCGCGCCGCGCCGTCGAGCCGTGTCGTGCCCTCGACAAACAGGGCAGGGGCCTCGGACCGCTGGACGACATGGAGCTGGCCGCCGGGGGTGGCCCCGATGCCGATACCGATGCCGGTGCGGCCGCTGCCCTTGACGACGAAGTCCTCCAGTCCATCGTTGTTGCGCAGCACGATCAACGCACCTTTGGTCGGCGCGTCGGTCGCGGTGACGAAGATTCCCTGGGCAGCGGTCCCTTCCGCCCTGAGGTTGATGGAAAGCCCGGAGGCGCCGTGGTCCGAACCGTCGGCGTAGCCGTTGTGGGTGATCTTCAGCGTGCCGCGCTGCGCCTTCTCGGCGCCGCTGATGTACATGGCCGACGACTCGGGGTTGAGCGACGTCACGTTCAGCGCGGCCTTGTCACCGGACGTGGCCGCGTAGTTGATTTTGACGACGTATTCGGTCGGGGACGCCCCGTAGAAGGCGGCCGGGGCGGCGTACTGGGTGTACTCGTCGGCCGCCGCGGCCTGCGGACCCGTGGTGACGGTCACCGCGCCTGCGGTGAAGGCGCCGAGGAACAGCCTTCGTCCCATGGTCATGTGAACTCCGTTTCTCTTGACATGCGTTCAGGAGGCCACGGCCCGAGCGGACCGCCGGCCACCCAGGCCCACCAGGGACCGCCGACCGCTGGAACCCTTGGCACCGGGGCGAGCCGAGAGGCCGGCTCGCGCTCACCGCCGCCGCCCGAAGCGGGCTCCTGGCTCCCCCGCCGGTCGAGGAAGTGCACAGGGGTGGCGGCACCCTGAGCCACCGACAGACCGGTCAGGCCTGCCACGGGTGAAGTCACGCCGACGGCTCTTCCGTGGGCAGCGCCGCGCCCGGGTCTGGTCCGAGTGACGTGCCCTTCTCCCCCACCGACGCGATCGAGCCGCCTTCCCCGAACTCAAGTTCGGGGAACCGGATCGGGTCATCATAAGATGACCATTCCGTGAAAATCACGGAGTTGCGGTGTGCGGGTCCGCTCAGAGCTCCTGCCACGCGGTGAGCGCCAGCCCCGGTTCGTCCTTGCGGCGCGCGAGCAGGAGCTTGCCGGCGGACGGGGCGAGGCTGGCGGCGACGACCTCGTCGTGCTCGTCGAGCGCCAACGCCACCATGGCGTCGGAGGGCAACTGAGGGCCGGACTCGGTCCACCAGGCGCCGGCCGACTCCTGTTCGGTCGGGTAGGCGGCGAAGGCGACCCGGCCGCTCGCCGACCGCTGGGCGAGCACGGTGCAGTCGTGCCCCTCGATGTCACAGCGCACGGCGGACACCGGCCCGGGTCCGGCGGAGGCGATGAGCGTCACCGGCTTCTCGCCCCGCCGCCAGGCGCACACATCGCCCGAGGCATCGGTGAAGAAGAGGGTGGTGTGCTCGGCCGACGTGGCGAGCGCCCGGAGCGTCCCAGGCCGGACGGGCACATCGACGCCCTCCGTCCGCACCGGCGTCTTGCCCGGCTCCTCCTGCCGCCAGTGCAGCACCCCGCCGGGCACGGACGCGTACACCTCCACCAGCCCCGACTCCCCCGTCACGGCGGCCGGCTCACCCCGCACGTCATGCCCTTCGAGGTTCTGCCAGGGGCCCCAGCCGCCCTTCTCCTTCTGGTTGCGCAGGCTCACCCCACCTCCCTGGTTACGGACGAAGACATAGCCACGCCCCGCCGAGTCGACGGCGACGGCCGGCGGGCCCGTCCGGTCACCCTTCTTGTCCGGGTGCCCGATCGAGACCCAGTCCAGGGGCGCGAGCCGGGGCCGGAAGTGCGTCGAATGCACGAGCCCCGACTCGCCGGGCACGGTGGGCCGCCAGGCGGCCAGATGGGTGTAGCCGTCGGCGCCCTGGCCGATCGCCGGGCCCGGGTGCAGCTTCTGGCCGCCGCCGACGGTGCGGGGAGCGTCCCAGGAGCCGGCGGGGCCGCGTTCCGCACGGCACAGGACGGCGTCGCCGGAGGGGAGATAGACGGTGAGGCGGCCGTCGCGGCCGCGGATGAGCCAGTCGCCGTTCACCAGTTCACTTTATGCGTGCGGGACGGCTCCGTGCGCGGCCCGCCCCCTGCCTGGCCGACAACCGCCGTGCGACCCTGGCCGCATGAACGACAACGCGCCCCTCCTCGTCGTCGTCGACGCCGCGAACGTCGTCGGGTCGGTACCGGACGGCTGGTGGCGGGACCGAAGGGGTGCCGCGGAGCGGCTGCGGGACCGGTTGGCGTCGGACGGAGTGCCGGGGGTTTCCGGGCCGGTGGAGATCCTGCTCGTGGTGGAGGGGGCCGCTCGGGGGGTGGAGTCGGTGCCGGGGGTGCGGGTGGAGTCGGCGTCGGGCAGCGGTGACGATCACATCGTCGAGGTGGTCGCGGGGGCGGGCGAGCGGTCCGTACTGGTCGTCACGGCGGACCGGGAGCTGCGGCGGCGGGTCGGCGAGTTGGGGGCGGAGGTGGCGGGGCCGCGTACGGTGCGGCCGTAGGAGCCCGGCGTCGGGGCCGGGCGTCGGGCGACTCGGCGCGACGGGGTGCTCGGCGTCGGTGCCGGTGCCGGGTGGGTGCGCAGCCCGGCGGAGCGGGGTGCCTCCCCCGCTCTCGGCTTCGGTCGAGCGGGGGGACCCCACCGCCCACCCGTGCCGCCCTGGGGGCACCTCCCAGGCCCTTGAGGCACTGGGGAGGCACGCATGCCCGCGGCTGGCCAGACCCGCACCCCGGGGCGCGGCTACGGCGTGTTCTCGGCCTTCGGTTCCTCTCCCGTCGCGAGGCGGCTGTGCGTACGGCCGTAGAGGAAGTACACGATGAACCCGGCGGCCATCCAGAATCCGAACCGCACCCACGTCTCGGCGGGCAGGTTGATCATCAGCCACAGCGAGGCGCACACCGACAGGATCGGGATGACCGGCACCCACGGGGTGCGGAAGGCCCGCGGCAGGTCCGGGCGCTGCTTGCGGAGGATGATCACGCCGATGGCGACGACCACGAAGGCGAACAGCGTGCCGATGTTCACCAGCGCGGCGAGTTCGGTCAGCGGCGTGAAGCCCGCCAGCACCGCGATGATCACGCCGAGCAGGATCGTCGGCCGGTGCGGGGTCTTGAACCGCGGGTGGACGTGCGAGAAGAACCGCGGCAGCAGCCCGTCGCGGCTCATCGCGAAGAACACCCGGGTCTGGCCGAGGAGCAGGATCATGCACACCGTCGTCAGGCCGACCGCGGCCCCGAAGCTGATGAAGCCCGCGAACCACGGATGCCCGGTCGCCTTGAACGCGTCGGCGAGCGGCGCGTCGACCGACAGCTCGCTGTAGTGCTGCATGCCGGTGACGACGATCGACACGAGGACGTACAGCGTCGTGCAGATCACGAGGGAGCCGAGGATGCCGCGCGGCATGTCGCGCTGCGGGTTCTTGGTCTCCTCCGCGGCCGTGGCCACGACGTCGAAGCCGATGAAGGCGAAGAACACCACCGAGGCGGCGGTGAAGATGCCCATCACGCCGAAGTTGGAGGGCGCCCAGCCGAACATGAGCTGGATCAGTGGGGAGTCGAGACTGGAGCCGGCCGGTACCGGCTTCTCCTTCGGGATGAAGGGGTCGTAATTGTCGGTGTTGATGAGGAACGCGCCCGCGATGATCACGACGAGGACGACCGTCACCTTGATGGCGACGACGACCGACGTGATCCGCGCGGACAGCTTCATGCCGACGACGAGGATGCCGGTGAGGACGAGGACGAGCGCGGCGGCGAGGATGTCGAAGCCGAAGGCGTCGGCGCCCTCCCGGCTGCCCAGTACCGCGGGCATCGTCCAGCCCGCGTTCTCCATCAGCGACTGGATGTAGCCCGACCAGCCGACGGCCACCACCGCCGTACCGAGCGCGAACTCCAGAACGAGGTCCCAGCCGATGATCCAGGCGGGCAGTTCACCGAGGGAGGCGTACGAGAACGTGTAGGCGGACCCGGCGACCGGGACCGTGGACGCGAACTCGGCGTAACAGAGTGCGGCCAGGGCGCAGGCGACGCCGGCCGCGACGAACGCCAGGGCCGTCGCGGGCCCCGCGTTGTCCTTGGCGACAGTGCCGGTGAGTACGAAGATGCCGGTGCCGATGATCACGCCGACGCCGAAAACGGTCAGATCCAGCGCGGACAAGGACTTCTTGAGCGCGTGCTCTGGCTCCTCGGTGTCGAGGATGGACTGCTCGACCTTCTTCGTCCGGAAGAGGGTGCTGCTCACGGGATACCTCCCACGCTTGTCGTCCTCGACATGATCGAGAGGTGGCACCATCCGTATGCCCCGGCACGGACGCATTCACGCCAATGGGCCGGTTACACCACCCTCATGGTGGGGAAACCGGCCCATCCGAACCCGTTCGGCCGTGTCAGTCGCGCACGGATTCCACGGACTCCACGGCACCGCCCTCGTACCGCCCGTCCAGCTTGGCGACCAGCCCGGTCACCTGCCGGGCGATGTCCGGCGCGGTGAGGCCGATCTCGGCGAGGATCTCGGCACGCGTGGCGTGGTCGAGGAAGCGCGGCGGGATGCCGAAGTCACGCAGCGGCACATCCACACCCGCGTCGCGCAGGGCCTGCGCGATCGCCGATCCCACACCCCCGACCCGGCTGTTGTCCTCGACGGTGACGACCACGCGGTGCCGCTCGGCGAGCGGGGCCATGGCCTCGTCGACGGGCTTGACCCAGCGCGGGTCGACGACGGTGGCGGAGATGCCCTGCTTGTCGAGCAGCCCGGCGATCTCCAGGCACATCGGGGCGAGGGCTCCGACGGAGACCAGCAGCACGTCCGGCCGGTCGGTGCCGGGCTCACGCAGCACGTCCATGCCGCCGACGCGGCCGACGGCGGGTACGGCGGGACCGACGGCGCCCTTGGAGAAGCGGACCACGGTCGGCGCGTCGTCGACCGCGACGGCCTCGCGCAGCTGGGCGCGGACCTGGTCGGCGTCACGCGGCGCGGCGAGCCGCAGCCCCGGCACGACCTGGAGGATCGACATGTCCCACATGCCGTTGTGGGAGGCCCCGTCGGTGCCGGTGACACCGGCCCGGTCCAGCACGAAGGTGACACCGCACTTGTGCAGGGCCACGTCCATCAGCACCTGGTCGAAGGCGCGGTTGAGGAAGGTGGCGTACACGGCGAACACCGGGTGCACTCCGCCCGTCGCCAGGCCGGCCGCCGACACGGCGCCGTGCTGCTCGGCGATGCCGACGTCGTAGACCCGGTCGGGGAAGCGCTTGGCGAACTTCTCCAGGCCCACCGGCTGGAGCATCGCGGCCGTGATGGCGACGATGTCCTCGCGCTCCTTGCCGAGTTCGACCATCTCGTCGCCGAAGACGGAGGTCCAGTCGGCGCCGGAGGTCTTGATCGGCAGGCCCGTGTCGGGGTGGATCTTGCCGACGGCGTGGAAGCGGTCGGCCTCGTCCTGGAGGGCGGGCTGGTAGCCGCGGCCCTTCTCGGTGAGGCAGTGCACGATGACCGGGCCGCCGAACCGCTTGGCCTTGGCGAGCGCGGACTCCAGGGCCTCGAGGTCGTGCCCGTCGATCGGGCCGACGTATTTCAGGCCGAGGTCCTCGAACATGCCCTGCGGGGCGATGAAGTCCTTCAGGCCCTTCTTGGCGCCGTGCAGGGTGCCGTAGAGCGCCTGGCCGACGACAGGGGTGCGCTCCAGGACCTCCTTGGTGCGGGCGAGGAAGCGCTCGTAGCCGTCCGTCGTCCGCAGCGTCGCGAGGTGGTTGGCGAGACCGCCGATGGTCGGCGCGTAGGACCGCTCGTTGTCGTTGACGACGATGACGAGCGGGCGGTCCTTGGCGTCGGCGATGTTGTTCAGCGCCTCCCAGGCCATGCCGCCGGTCAGGGCGCCGTCACCGATCACGGCGACCACGTGGTCGTCGCGGTCCATGATCTGGTTGGCCTTGGCGATGCCGTCGGCCCAGCCGAGGACGGTCGAGGCGTGCGAGTTCTCGATGACGTCGTGCTCGGACTCGGCCTGCGAGGGGTAGCCGGAGAGGCCGCCCTTCATCTTGAGCTTGGAGAAGTCCTGACGGCCGGTGAGCAGCTTGTGGACGTAGGACTGGTGGCCGGTGTCCCAGAGCACCTTGTCCCTGGGCGAGTCGAAGACCCGGTGCAGGGCGATGGTGAGCTCCACCACGCCGAGATTGGGGCCGAGGTGACCGCCGGTCTTGGAGACCGCTTCGACGAGGAAGCTCCTGATCTCCTCCGCCAGCTGGTTCAGCTCCTCCAGGTTGAGCCGGTCCAGATCGCGCGGTCCCCTGATACGGGTCAGCAGCGGCACCCGTGCCTCCTTGCAGTAGAGCTGATCGAGCTGTTGCCGGGCGTGTCGAGTCTAATGTTCCGCTCCTGAGGGCTGCGCCGAGGCCTTGGGGCATACATCACGCTTTCGGCTGTACCCAAGTTGTGCCACACCTACGACACAACTGTGCCCGGCACCTCTCGATGCCGGGCACAGGGGGTCGGTCGGCGTTACGCGCGGCCCGCGGTCTTCTGCGTCTTGCGCGTCACCGCGTCGATCACGACCGTGGCCAACAGCACACCACCGGTGATCATGTACTGCACCGGAGAGGCGATGCCCTCCAGGGCGAGCCCGTACTGGATCGACACGATCACCAGCACACCGAGCAGCGCGTTCCACGTCCGCCCGCGACCGCCGAACAGCGACGTACCGCCGATCACCGCGGCGGCGATCGCGTTCATCAGCAGGTCACCGCCGCCCGCGCCCTGGTTCGCCGCGGCGATCTTCGACGCGATGAACAGACCGCCCACCGCGGCGAACGTCCCGGAGATGGCGAACACCGAGATCCGGACCAGCTCCACGTTGATACCGGCCCGCCGCGACGCTTCGACGCTGCCGCCGAGCGCGAACACCTTCCGCCCGTACGCCGTACGCCGCAGCACGAAGTCCGTGACCAGGAGCACCACGATGAAGATCACCACGGCCAGCGGCAGGCCCTTGTACTGGTTGAAGACGATCGCGACGGCGAAGGTCAGAACCGCGAGCAGTACCGTCCGCACCACCGTCTCGCTCAGCGGCCGCGACGGCACGCCCGCGGCCTCACGCCGCCGGTTGCCGAGGAAGGAGCTGAGGAAGTACCCGACGGTCACCACCGCGGCCAGACCGTAGGCGGCGGCCACGTCGGAGAAGTAGTAGCTGGTCAGCTGGGCCACGACCCCGTCAGGGTCGAGGTTGATCGTGCCGTTGTCGCCCAGGATCTGGAGCATGAAGCCGTTCCAGAACAGCAGGCCGGCCAGCGTGACGGCGAACGCGGGGACGCCGATCTTCGCGAAGAAGAAGCCGTGCAGCGCGCCGGCGACCGCGCCGGTGACGATGGCCAGCGCGAAGGCGAGCCACTCGTTCATGCCGTTGGTGACGTTGAGCACGGCGAAGCTCGCGCCCGCCACACCGCTGACCGAGCCGACCGACAGGTCGATCTCACCGAGCAGCAGCACGAACACGATGCCGACGGCGATCATGCCGGTGCCGACCATGGCGACGGACATGTCGGACAGGTTGCCCGCGGTGAGGAAGTTGGAGTTCAGGCTCTGGAAGATGATCCAGATGATGGCCAGGCCGACGACCACCGGGATGGAGCCCAGGTCACCGGACTTCATCTTCCGCTTGAACTCGGTGACGTACCCCGCGAGACCCTGCTCGCGCACCAGCAGCCGGGGGTCGACCACCGTGGTGGCGGCCTTGGCCGCCTCGGGGTTCTCCACCACGTGGTCCTCGGGGGCTCCCGGAGTCGCGGAGGTCTTGTCGATACTCACTTGGAAACCTCCCCGTTCGTGCGCGCCGCACGGCGGGTCACGGCGTTTTCGGTGGCGCCCGTAATGGCGGAGATGATCTCTTCCTGCGAGGTCGACTTGACCTCGAAGATGCCGTTGTTGCGACCGAGGCGCAGCACGGCGACCTTGTCCGCGACGGCCTTGACGTCGGCCATGTTGTGGCTGATGAGGATGACGGCGTGGCCGCGCTCGCGCAGCCGCTCGACGAGGTCGAGGACCTGCGCGGTCTGCTCGACGCCGAGGGCGGCGGTGGGCTCGTCGAGGATGACCAGCTTCGGCTCGCCGAGCATGGACCGCGCGATGGCCACCGTCTGGCGCTGGCCGCCGGAGAGCGAGGCGATCGGGATGCGGACGCTGGGGATGCGGATCGACAGCGTGTCGAGCAGCTCGCGGGAGCGGCGCTCCATCTCCACCTCGTCCAGGACGCCGCGCTTGCGGATCTCCCGGCCCAGGTAGAGGTTGCCGACGACGTCGATGTTGTCGCACAGCGCGAGGTCCTGGTAGACGGTCGCGATGCCCAGGTTCTGGGCGTCGTGCGGCTTGTTGATCTGGACGGACCTGCCGTCCCATTCGATGACGCCCTCATCGATGGGGTGCACGCCGGCGATCGTCTTGACCAGCGTGGACTTTCCGGCGCCGTTGTCGCCGACCAGGGCGACCACCTCACCGGCATGGACCTCAAGCTCTACGTCGGTGAGCGCCTGTACGGCACCGAATCGCTTGGAGACCCCGCGCAACGCCAGCACGGGCGTAGCGGACACGTGAACCATCTCCTTCGCCGCCTGACCAGCGGGAGGTTGTGCAGAAGTGTGGGAGGAGCGATCACTCCGGCGCCCCGCGTAGCTTGCGGGGCTGGTGTGCGGGGCGCCGGAGGAACTCGGGGTGACTACTTGAGGCCGATCTTGTCGCACGCGGCCTTGTACTTGCCGGTGCAGATCTCGCTCACCGTGTAGATGCCGTCCTTGATGACGGTGTCCTTGATGTTGTCCTTGGTCAGGGAGACGACCGGGACGAGGACGGAGGGGACGGCCTTGGTGGTCGGGCTGTCGACCTTGTCCTTGGCGATGGAGTCGAGCGACTTGCCCTGGGCGAGCGCGACGGCCATCTCGGCGGCGACGTCGGCCTCCTGCGGGTAGGGCTTGTAGACGCTCATGTACTGCTCGCCGGTCACGATGCGCTGCACGCCGGAGAGTTCGGCGTCCTGGCCGGTGACCGGGACGTCGGCGATGCCGGCGGCCTTCAGGGCCGTGATGATGCCGCCCGCCATGCCGTCGTTGGCGGAGTAGACGCCGACGATCTTGTCCTTGCCGAGGGCGGAGATGGCGCCCTCCATGTTGGCGTTGGCGTTCTCCGGCTTCCACTCCTTGGTGTCGTACTCGCGGCCGACCTTCACCTTGCCGTCGAGGACGGAGTGGGCGCCCTTCTTGAACAGGGCGGCGTTGGGGTCGGTGGACGACCCGTTCATCATGACGATCTGGCCGTCCTTGGCCTTGTCGCCCAGGGCCTTCAGCAGGGCCTCGCCCTGGGTCTTGCCGACGGTGACGTTGTCGAACGAGGTGTAGGCGTCGATCGGGCCCTCGGCCAGGCGGTCGTAGGCGACGACGGGGATGCCGGCGTCCTTGGCCTTCTTCACCGAGCCGGCGATGGCCTTGGAGTCCACCGCGTCCACGATCAGCACGTCGACCTTGTTGGTCACCATGGTGTCGACCTGCTGGTTCTGCGTGGCGGCGTCCTGCTTGGCGTTGGCGTAGACGACCTCGCCCTTGCCGCTCGTGAGTTCCTTGACCTTCTTCTCGATGAGCACCCGGTCGAACTTCTCGTAGCGGGCGGTCGCGTTCTCCGGAAGGAGCAGACCGACCTTGATGTCGTCGCCCTTCTTGGCGGACCCGGACCCACTGGAATCGGCGTTGTCGCCGGACTCCTTGGCGCTGCCACAGGCAGCAAGCGAAACGGCCATCGCACCGGCGGCAATCGCAACAGCGGCGCGACGCATACGCGTGTTCACTTCAGAAACCTCCCTGACGAGGCCGCGACATTGCGGCCGAGGTGGCTGGAAGTCAACTCGGCCACACGTGCGACGTCAAGAAGTAAATCCTTAACGAGATGGCAACGGTGCCATCCGTTCTCTAAGTGAAGGCGGGCGCGGCTGCCTGCAGCACTCCAGGGGCAGTTCCGTCCAGAAGCGTCGAATCGCCCATCTCGCTGAGGGCGAGAGCGAGCGCTCCGAGGACCTCCGCACGGCCGCCGAGGGCGCCCGGGAGCACGGACAACTGCCGGGCGGCACTGGGGATCGCGTAGCGCCCGACGGACTCCCGGATCGGCCCGAGCACCAGCTCACCGGCCTCGGCGAGATCACCGCCGAGGACCACGCGGCTCGGGTTCAGCAGATTGCAGAGGTTGGCCACTCCGCTGCCGATGTGGCGGCCGACGTCGGCGACCACCCGACGGCAGCCCGGGTCCCCGTCCCGTGCGAGGCGCACGACGCCTTCCATCGTCAGGTCGGTGCCGTGACTGGACTGCAGGAGCGGGAGCACATAGCGCGCGGCCGCGAAGGTCTCCAGGCAGCCGCGGTTTCCGCAACGGCAGACGGGGCCGGACTCGTCGAGAGTGATATGTCCGATTTCCCCGGCTGTACCGCCGGGCCCCCGGTAGATCTTCCCGTTGATCACCAGACCGGCGCCGACACCGCTGGCGACCTTGATGTACGCCAGGTCGCGCACCCCGCGGCCGCTGCCCCAGACCATCTCGCCGAGGGCGCCGAGGTTGGCGTCGTTGTCCACGTGCACCGGCACACCGAGCCGCCCCCGCAGCTCCTCGGCGGGCTTGGTGCCGGTCCAGCCGGGCAGGATGGCGGTCGAGCCGAGGGTCCCCGACTCGACGTCGATGGGGCCGGGCACGCCTAGACCGACCCCGGCGATCTTGGACCGGTCGACCCCGGTGGCCTCGATCAGCCGGCTGACCAGTTGTTCCGCCCGGTCGAAGCCCTGCGTCGAGGAGGCGTCCACGTCCAGCGGCTCGGACTCCTCGGCGAGCACCTGGTGGGCGAGGTTCCCGATCGCGACGCGCAGGTGGGTGTGCCCGAAGTCGACTCCTATGACGATCCCGGCGTCCCCGCTGAGCGACACGCTGCGGGCCCGGCGCCCCCCTGCCGATGTCGGCGTGACCTCGACGGTGCCGCCGTCCTTCAACTCCCGGACGATGTTGGAGACCGTCGCCGCGGACAGGCCCGTCGTCCGCGCGATCTCTGCCTGGGTGAGGGAGCCCGCCAGACGCACGGCACGTACGACCCGCTCCAGGTTGGCTCGGTGCAGCGACGACTGCGACCCCGGAGTCTCCACGACGACCTCCTGCGCGCGGGGCCGCTTCGATGAGACCCCGTCCATGTCCAACTAGTGAACTCTAAGCTGAGCCGTTCGGGTCGCCTCCCGTCAAGAGGTTGAACCGTTTCCGGGTCCATGGACACACGCCCGCACGCCGCCCCCGGGACCGGGAGCGGCGTGTACGCGAGCGAACGCGCAGGGTTATTTGAGCGCGCCGGCCGTCAGCCCCTGCACCACCTGCCGCTGGAAGACGATGTACGCGGCGAGCACCGGCAGCATCGCCATCACCAGGCCCGCGAAGAGACCCGACCAGTCGCCCTTGTAGCCCTGGCTGACCGCGAGCTGCACGAGGCCCTGGGTGAGGACGCGCTTGTCCGGGTCCGTGTTGAGGACCGTGGGAAGCATGTACTGGTTCCACTGGCCCAGGAAGTTGAAGATGCCGACGCTGACCAGGCCCGGCTTGGCCATGGGCAGCATGATCTGGAAGAACGTGCGGCTGTGGGAGGCGCCGTCGACGAAGGCCGCCTCCGCGATGGACGTCGGCAGGGTCCGGAAGAACGCCGTCAGGAAGAACACCGTGAACGGCAGCGAGTAGGCGATGTAGACCAGGATCAGCCCGTGGATGGTGTTCAGCAGGCCCATGTTGTTCACGACGTAGAAGAGCGGGACCAGCGCGAGCATGATCGGGAAGCTCATGCCGCCGATGAACAGGAAGTAGATGAAGCGGTTGCCCGGGAAGTCGAAGCGGGCCAGGACGTAGGCCGCCATCGAGCCGAGCACCAGGGTTCCGGTGAGCGAACCACCCACCACCAGGACGGTGTTGAGGAAGTAGTCGCTCATGTTGGCCTCGGTCCACGCCCGCGACCAGTTGTCGAAGTGCAGCGTGTCCGGCAGCGACCAGGGCGAGGAGAAGATGGACCGGTCGTCCTTGAAGGACGTCATCACCGCCCACAGCAGCGGCATCACCACCATGAACGCCCAGATGACCAGGACGCCGTGGGAGAAGACGTTGAGGACCGTGCCTTCCTTCTTCGCCTTCGGCGGCGGGCCCGGCGGGATGTCCTCCTTGGTGACGGGCGCGCCGGACTCGGCCGGCACGGGCGCGGGGGTCTGCGTCGTCTTCATCAGTACTCCAGCCGCTCGCGACGGCCCAGCCGCATCACCACGGCGGCGAAGGCCAGCGTGACGACGAGCAGGGCGACACCGATGGTGGTGGCGTAGGCGGCCTGCCCGTCACGGAACGCCTTCTGGTACACGTACAGGACCATGACGGTGGTCGAGTAGTCGGGGCCGCCCGGCCCGGTCGTCATGATCTGCACGACCGCGAAGGACTCGGCGCCCAGGGCGAGGATGCCCATGTAGACCCAGCCGGACTGCACGGTGTCCCACAGCAGCGGCAGGGTGACGCGGAAGAAGGTCGTGGCACGGCCCGCCCCGTCCAGCAGGGCCGCCTCGTACATCTCCGCCGGGATGGAGGCCATGCCGGCGGAGAAGAGCACCACGAAGAAGCCGACCGTGGACCAGACGAGCACCGCCATCACGGCCCACAGCGCGAGGTCGGGATCGCCCAGCCACAGCGGCTGGACGTCGTCGAGACCGATCCCGCGCAGGATCGAGTTGATCGCGCCGCTGTCCGGGTTGTACGCGAACGCGAACAGCAGCGCGACGATGGCGATGGACAGCACCTGCGGAAAGAAATAGACGATCTTGTAGAACGAGGAGCCCCGGACGCCGGTGACCACCGGTCCGTTCCTCCTCTTCCGGCCGCCGACATTGATCATGAAGGCGAAGAACAGCGCCAGGCTGATCGTCACGACCGGCAGCAGAAGCGCGAACAGCAGACTGTGCTGCAACGACTTCCAGAAGATCTCGTCGTCGAGCAGCCGGCTGTAGTTGTCGAAGCCGACCATCTTGAATTCGGGACTCAGGCCGGTCCAGTCCGTGAACGAGTAATAGATGGACTGGATGAACGGCCAGACCACGAAGAGCGCGTACAGGCCGAGGGGCAACGCGAGGAAGCCCACGATGAACCGGTACTTGCCGTGCTGCATCGCCACTCCGGTGCCGTTGCGGAAATGAGTTTCCGGTGCCGTTACTGGTGCTTGTAGTGCTTGATCGAACTGTCCTTGGCGGTCTCGTCCGCGTAGGCCTGGATCTTCTTGATGGCTTCGGCCGGAGTGAGCCGGCCGGCCATCATCTCGCCGAGGCCGGAGACCCCGATCTTCTCCTTCTGGAGCTGCACGTACCAGTCCTGCATCCGCGGATTCAGCACGTTGTCGCCGGCCTTCTCCAGCGCCGCGACCCCCGACTTGAGGCCCGGGGTGAGGGTGATGCCGTCAGTGCCGCCGTTGAACGCGGTGAGCGACTTGACCTTGCTGGTGAAGTTCTTCGAGGACGCCTCGCTGAGCATGATGCGCAGCTGCTCCATGCCGCCCTCGGCGTTCTTCGCCTTGGCCGGGACGATGAAGGGCTCGCCGCCGGAGGCCCAGATGGTGCCGAAGGGCATCTTGTCGGAGGAGTCGATACCGGTGGGCGCGGAGACCGCCAGGTTGAAGTCCTTCGGGATGACGTTCGCCGACTCGTTCTCCACCCAGGAGCCGTTCGGGATGAACAGCGCCTTGCCCTGGGCCCAGGCGGTCTGCGACTGGATGTGGTCCAGACCGGGGGTGCCCTTGAGGACGTAGCCCTTCTTGAAGAGCTCGTAGTAGGCCTCGAAGCAGGCCTTGACGGCCGGGTGCTTCCAGGCGTTCGGCTCCAGGTTGTCGATGGCGTCGAGGACCTCGGCGCCGCCGACCTTGCCGATCATCGGGTAGAGCGAGAAGGGGAGGTAGTACGGGTACTTGCCCGCGTACGTCCAGCCCGCCATGCCCTTCTTCTTGGCCTTCTCGCACACCGCGAGCATCTGGTCCCAGGTCTCGGGATAGGTGGCGTCGAGCGAGTCCAATGCCTTCTGCGAGTACCAGACGCCGTACACCGTGTAGGCGTAGTACATGATCCAGACCGGGTCGCCGTCGAGCTGGCCCATCTCCACGATGCCGGGGCGCAGCGTGTCGCGGACCTTCTTGGCCGGGTCGTCGTAGGAGGGCGCGTCCAGCAGCGGGGTGAGGTCGGTGAGCTGCTTCTTTCCGGCCAGGACGCCCATGTCCATCTGCTCGGCGCCGGAGTTGTCGATGAGGTCCGGCGGGGTGCCCTGGTTGAAGCGGGGCTGGAGCGTGGACTGGATCTTCTGGGTGGCGGAGAACTTCACCTTCACCTTGGGGAAGTTCTTCTCGTAGATCTTCACCGCGTCCTCGGCGTACTCCTTGCCGAAGCCGCCGTCGAACAGGACGAATTCCATGCCCGCCGTGTCGTTGACACCGAGCGGGTTCTTCGCGGTCTTCTTGCCGGCCTTGGCCTTGTCGCCGCTGTCGTCGCCGCCGCCGCTGGCGCAGGCGGACAGGAAGCTCATCGTCGGTACGGAGATCAGCCCGAGCGCGGCGGACCTCTTGATCAGATCACGGCGGCCGACACCCTCGGTGCCGTGGTTCTCGGCGGAAGTGGATCCCATGCTCAAGTCCTCGCCTTCTCCAGGACTCAGGCGGTGAACCGGATCCTCCCCGGCACCGCGATCGGGTCACGCTGGGTCGTGCAGGAAAGTGCGGGTGGTGATGTGCGGATGGTGTGAATCGTCCGACAGGTATAGTCCACTTCCTGTCAGCGGATCAAGATCGAACACAGGGTTGGCCGTGGGTCTTATCCGAGTTGAGACCTCGCGGAAAGTCGAGCGGTCCGTGTGCTCCTCGGCGGAAATATCCCGGCCGTCGCCCCCGAATGCCACAACCAACACCCTTGACACTCCCCACCACTTGGGCAACTACTGGTCCTTGCGCATCGAAGCTGACAACGTTGTCCACTGCGCAGGGAGGGTACCCGTTGATACAGCGGAAAGCTCGGCACAGATGGGGTTCGGCGGTCGTGTCGGCGACCGCCTTCACTTTGGCCCTGAGCTCACAGGGCGTTGCGGTCGCTCTGCCCCAAGCCCCCGAGACCCCCGACCGGAGGTTCGCTTCCTCCTTCGAGTCGGACGACCCGGTTCCGGACTGGTTGAACACCGTCGACACCGCACCCGACGGCGGCAAGCGGGCCTCGGGTGTCGACGGCGGCTACAGCAGCGGCATACCGGGCAATGTGACCGACCATGTCACCGACGTCCGGGCCGGTGACGAGAACACGGGCGGGGGTGAGGTGAAGGAGAACCTCGTCGACGGCGAGCCGAGCACCAAGTGGCTCACCTTCGAGCCCACCGGCTGGGCCGAGTTCGACCTGGACAAACCAGTCAAACTGGTGCGTTATGCACTGACGTCGGCCAACGACCACGACGAGCGCGACCCGAAGGACTGGACTCTGAAGGGCTCCGCCGACGGCAAGGACTGGAAGACCCTCGACACCCGCTCCGGCGAGTCCTTCTCCGAGCGCTTCCAGACGAAGACGTACGACCTGGCGGAATCCGCCCCGGCCGAGTACCGGCACTTCCGGCTCGACATCACCGGCAACAACGGCGGCGACATCCTCCAGCTCGCCGACCTCCAGCTGTCCACGGGCGGCGGCGAAGGTCCCGTCCCGCAGGACATGCTCTCCCTCGTCGACCGCGGCCCGAGCGGCTCCCCCACCGCCAAGGCGGGCGCCGGGTTCACCGGGAAACGGGCCCTGCGCTACGCCGGCCGGCACACCGCCGAGGGGCGGGCCTACTCGTACAACAAGGTCTTCGACGTGAACGTGGCCGTCGGCCGGAACACGGAGCTGGCCTACCGGATCTTCCCGTCGATGGCGGACGGCGACCTCGACTACGACGCGACGAACGTGGCCGTCGACCTCGCCTTCACCGACGGCACCCATCTGAGCGAGCTGCGCGCCACCGACCAGCACGGCTTCCCGCTGACCCCGCGGGGGCAGGGCGAGGCGAAGGTCCTCTACGTCAACCAGTGGAACGACGTGGCCTCGCGGATCGGGTCGGTGGCGGCCGGGAAGACCGTGGACCGGATCCTGGTGGCGTACGGCTCCCCCGAGGGGCCGGCGAGGTTCCGGGGCTGGCTGGACGACGTGACCCTCGACTCCGTCGCCCCCGAGCGACCGAAGGCGCATCTGTCGGACTACGCGGTGACGACCCGCGGCACCAACTCCAGCGGCGGCTTCTCGCGGGGCAACAACTTCCCGGCGACGGCGGTGCCGCACGGCTTCAACTTCTGGACGCCGGTGACCAACGCGGGCTCGCTGAGCTGGCTGTACGACTACGCACGAGCGAACAACGCGGACAACCTGCCGACGATCCAGGCGTTCAGCGCGAGTCACGAGCCGAGCCCCTGGATGGGCGACCGGCAGACCTTCCAGGTGATGCCGTCCCTCGCCACCGGCACCCCTGACCTCGGCCGGGAGGCCCGCGAGCTGGCCTTCCGGCACGAGAACGAGACCGCGCGGCCCTACTACTACGGGGTGCGGTTCGAGAACGGCCTGAAGGCCGAGATGGCGCCGACCGACCACGCTGCGGCCCTGCGCTTCACCTACCCCGGCGACGACGCGAGCGTCCTCTTCGACAACGTCACCGACCAGGCGGGCCTGACCCTCGACAAGGAGAACGGGATCGTCACTGGCTACTCGGACGTGAAGTCCGGGCTGTCGACGGGAGCGACCCGGCTGTTCGTCTACGGCACGTTCGACAAGCCGGTGACCGAGGGCTCGTCGTCCGGCGTGAAGGGCCACCTGCGCTTCAAGGCCGACGACCGGACCGTCACCCTGCGCCTGGCGACCTCGCTGATCAGCGTCGACCAGGCGAAGGACAACCTCCGCCAGGAGATCCCGGACGGCACGTCCTTCGAGGCCGTGAAGAGGAGTGCCCAGCGGCAGTGGGACCGGCTGCTCGGCAAGGTGGAGGTCGAGGGCGCGACACCGGACCAGCTGACGACCCTGTACTCCAGCCTGTACCGGCTGTACCTGTACCCGAACTCCGGTTTCGAGAAGGTCGGCGGCAGGCACCAGTACGCCTCGCCCTTCTCCCCCATGCCGAACCCGGACACCCCGACCCACACCGGCGCGAAGATCGTCGACGGCAAGGTGTACGTCAACAACGGCTTCTGGGACACCTACCGGACGACCTGGCCGGCCTACTCCTTCCTCACGCCGAGCAGGGCGGGCCAGCTGGTCGACGGGTTCGCGCAGCAGTACAAGGACGGCGGCTGGACCTCGCGCTGGTCCTCCCCCGGCTACGCGGACCTCATGACGGGCACGTCCTCGGACGTGGCGTTCGCGGACGCCTACGTCAAGGGCGTCGACTTCGACGCCAAGGCGGCGTACGACGCGGCCGTGAAGAACGCGACGGTCGTCCCCCCGAACCCGGGCGTCGGCCGCAAGGGCATGACCACCTCCCCCTTCCTCGGCTACACCAGCACCGAGACACACGAGGGCCTGTCCTGGGCACTGGAGGGCTACCTCAACGACTACGGCATCTCCCGCATGGGCCGAAAGCTCTACGAGGAGACCGGCGAGCGGCGCTACAAGGAGGAGTCGGAGTACTTTCTGAACCGCGCCCAGGACTATGTGAATCTCTTCGACACGAAGGCCGGCTTCTTCCAGGGCCGGGACGCCAAGGGCGACTGGCGGGTCGAGTCCTCGAAGTACGACCCGCGGGTCTGGGGCCACGACTACACCGAGACAAACGGGTACGGATACGCATTTACCGCCCCACAGGACAGCCGGGGTCTGGCGAACCTGTACGGCGGCCGGAAGGGTCTCGCCGACAAGCTCGACGCCTACTTCTCCACGCCCGAGACGGCGTCCCCCGAGTTCGTCGGCTCCTACGGCGGTGTCATCCACGAGATGACGGAGGCGCGGGACGTGCGGATGGGCATGTACGGGCACTCCAACCAGGTCGCCCACCACGCGATCTACATGTACGACGCGGCCGGGCAGCCCTGGAAGGCGCAGAAGAACGTCCGCGAGGTGCTGTCGCGCCTGTACACGGGCAGTGAGATCGGCCAGGGCTACCACGGCGACGAGGACAACGGCGAGCAGTCGGCCTGGTACCTCTTCTCCGCGCTCGGCTTCTACCCGCTGGTGATGGGCAGCGGCGAGTACGCGATCGGCTCACCGCTGTTCAAGAAGGCCACCGTGCACCTGGAGAACGGGCGCGAGCTGGTGGTGAAGGCGCCGCGGAACAGCGCGAGGAACGTGTACGTGCAGGGGCTGAAGGTCAACGGCCGGACCTGGTCCAAGACCTCCCTGCCGCACTCGGTGGTCGCCAAGGGCGGTGTCCTGGAGTTCGACATGGGCCCGCGGCCGTCGTCCTGGGGCACGGGCAAGCACGCCGCGCCCGTGTCGATCACCCGGGACGACAACGTGCCGGCGCCCCGCGCGGACCTGCTGAAGGGCGAGGGTGCCCTGTTCGACGACACGTCGGCGACGGACGCGGCGGTGACGTCAGTGGACCTGCCGGTCCCGGAGGGCGCCGAGGCCGTCCAGTACACGCTGACCTCGTCGACGGACCGGTCGAAGGCACCGGCCGGCTGGACACTCCAGGGCTCCTCCGACGGCACGACCTGGCGGACGCTGGACCGGCGCTCCGACGAGTCCTTCGCCTGGGACAGGCAGACCCGCGCGTTCACGGTGAGGTCACCGGGTACGTACGAGAAATACCGCCTGGTCCTCGACGGCGAGGGCACGCTGGCGGAGGTCGAACTGCTCTCCTGAGCAATCGAGTTGGGGGTCTCATGCCGCTTCCCGTGCCCGTCCTGCCCGAGGGTGTCGACCCGGCCTGGCTGCCGCCCGCGGCATTCCGGGCGATCGGCGGCCGGCGGACGCTGATCCGAGGATCGGGCCAGCTGGTGGAGACGGTGCACGGGGAGGTGGCTCAGGCCTGCCGGCTGTTCGGGGGCCGGGTCGTGCGCGACGCCGAGCCAAAGGGCGACGCGTACGACCTGGTCCTCGACCTCGGCGTCCATGACCTCGGTGACGAGGACTTCACGGTCACCCGGGAGGCCGGCACGACGACCGTCACCGCCTGCGGCGGCCGCGGGCTGCTGTACGGCCTGTTCCATGTCGTGCGGCTCGGGGAAGCGGCGTTCTCCGGCGAGCGGGCGCGGGAGACCCATCACCCCGCGCTCGCCCTGCGCATGCTCGACCACTGGGACAACGTCGCCGTGCACCCGGTCATGGGCCAGGTGGAGCGCGGGTACGCGGGCGGCTCGCTGTTCTGGGAGGACGGGCGGTTGCGCGGGGACCTGGAGCGGGTGCGGGCGTACGGCAGGCTGCTGGCGGCCTGCGGGATCAACGCGGTCGCCGTCAACAACGTCAACGTGCACGAGACCGAGGCGCGTCTGCTGACCGACCGGATCGGCGAGGTCGCCGCGATCGCCGATGCGCTGCGGCCCTACGGGATCCGCACCCACCTGTCCGTGTCCTTCGCCGCGCCCGTGGTGCTGGGCGGGCTGCCCACGGCCGATCCGCTGGACGGGACCGTGCGCGGCTGGTGGGCCGAGGCCACGGGAGCGGTGTACGCGGCGATACCCGACTTCGGCGGGTACGTGGTGAAGGCCGACTCGGAGGGCCAGCCGGGGCCGTTCGCCTACGGCCGCAGCCACGCCGACGGGGCGAACCTGCTGGCCGCCGCCCTGGAACCGTACGGCGGCACCGTGCACTGGAGGGCGTTCGTCTACGACCACTGCCAGGACTGGCGGGACCGGAGGACGGACCGGGCCCGGGCCGCGTACGACCACTTCGTGCCGCTGGACGGGGCGTTCGCGGCCAACGCCGTGCTCCAGGTGAAGCACGGGCCGATCGACTTCCAGGTGCGCGAGCCGGTCTCGCCGCTGATCGGGGCGATGCCCGGCACCCGGCTGGCGGTGGAACTGCAGGTCACCCAGGAGTACACCGGGCAGCAGCGGCACGTCTGCTGGCTGGGGCCGATGTGGAGCGAGGTGCTGCGGTTCCCGGCTGAACAGGGGTCCTTTGTAGGCGAGTTGGCGCGGGGCGGGCTGATCGCCGTGTCCAACGCCGGCGACGACCCGTTCTGGGCCGGGCATCCCCTCGCCCAGGCGAACCTCTACACCTTCGGACGGCTGGCCTGGCGGCCGGACGCCGAGCCGGGCGAGGTGCTCGACGAGTGGATCGGGCTCACCTTCGGGCCGGGGCCGGCGGAAGGGCTGCACGCCGTGCTCGACGGCTCGTGGCGGACGTACGAGAAGTACACCGCTCCCCTCGGCGTGGGCTTCATGGTGCAGCCCGGGCACCACTACGGGCCGAACGTGGACGGGTACGAGTACAGCCCGTGGGGGACCTACCACTTCGCCGACCGGGACGGCATCGGCGTCGACCGCAGCGTGGCGACCGGCACCGGGTACGCCGGGCAGTACGCCAAGCCGTGGGCCGAGCTGTACGAGTCGCCGGACACCTGCCCCGACGAGCTGCTGCTGTTCTTCCACCACGTGTCGTACGGGCACACCCTGCACAGCGGCAAGACGGTGATACAGCACATCTACGACACGCACTTCGAGGGCGTGGAGGAGGTCGAGGAGGCCCAGGCGGTGTGGGCCTCGCTGGCCGGGCTGGTGGATCCCGCGCGCCACGCGCGGGTGGCGGAGCGGTACGAGGAGCAGCTCCGCGGCGCCCGCGAGTGGCGCGACCAGATCAACAGCTACTTCCTGCGCAAGTCCGGGGTGCCGGACGAGCGAGGGCGGCGGGTCTACTGAAGGATCGCCACACCCAGGGGGTCGAGGACCAGGGGTTCGCCCTGGTCCACGCGCTTGCCGGTGAGCAGGTCGTTGGCGGTGGCGTGGGCGGTGAGGTGGGCCGGTTCGGGGGCGTGGTTGAGGAGGAAGAGCAGGCGGGTGCCGTCGGGGGCGACACGGGTGGCCGTCTCGACCGCCGGGTGGCCGGCGTAGGGGCCGAGCAGGTCGTGGCGGTTCAGGATCCGGCGGACGACGGCGTCGACGCCCGGCTGGTCGAGGGCGGTGGCGACGTACCAGCCCTCGCCCCCGCCGAAGCGGTTGCGGGTCACGGCCGGGGTGCCCGCGTAGAAGTCGGTGCCGTAGGTGGCGACCGGCTCGGCGCCGCGCGGGAGCACGATCTCGAAGACGAGTCGTGCCTCTGTCGCCAGCTCGGGGACGGTCTGGGTGAACTCCGGCGGCCGGGCGTCCCATTCGTCGACCCGGACGCCCATGAGGGGCGCGAGCGGGCCGGGGACGTCGGTGAGGAAGGCGCGGTCGTGTTCGTCGACGCGGCCGGAGAGGAAGGTGGTCAGGACCGTGCCGCCGCGTGCGGCCACGGCTTCGAGGCGGGCCGCCAGGTCCCCCTTGATCATGTACAGCGCGGGGGCGAGCACCACGTCGTAGGGCGTGAGGTCGGCCGTCTGCGGGATCACGTCCACATCGGCGCCGGCCTCGCGGGCGGCCCGGTAGTAGGCGTGGACCATGTCCTGGTACTTGACCAGCCGGGACGGGCCGTCGGAGATCTCCAGGGCCCACCAGCTGTCCCAGTCGAAGAGCAGGGCGGTGCGGGCCGGGGTGCGGGCTCCCAGTGTCCGGTCGCCCAGGACCTCCAGCTCCCGTCCCAGTTCGGCGACTTCGCGGAAGACGCGGGTGTCGTCGCGGCCCGCGTGGCCGATGACCGCCCCGTGGTACTTCTCGCAGGCGCCGCGTGAGGCGCGCATCTGGAAGTAGAGAGCGGCGTCGGCGCCGTGGGCGAGGGCTTGGAAGGTGGCGAGGCGGAGTTCGCCGGGGCGTCGGAGCGGGTTGACGTCACGGCAGGCGGTGGTCGACGGCGTGTGTTCCATCAGCCAGAAGGGGGCGCCGTCCTTCAGGCCGCGCATCAGGTCGTGGGCGAGGGCGGGCCGGGTCGGCGGGGCGTCGAGGGGCGGGTAGCTGTCCCAGGAGGCGAAGTCGAGGTGGGGCGCCCAGCGGTGGTAGTCGAGGGGGCGAAAGGCGCCCATGAAGTTGGTGGTGACGGGCGTGTCGGGGTCGTGGGCGCGGATCACCTCCTTCTCGGCCAGGAAGCAGCCGAGGAGGGCGTCGGTGGTGAAGCGGAAGTAGTCGAGGGTGATGCCCTGGAACGCGGTGTGGTCGGGGCCCCGCCAGTGCTCGGTGAGGGCGTTGGGCGGCTCGATCTGGTCCCAGTCGGTGTAGCGGTGCGACCAGAAGGTGGTCCACCAGGCGTCGTTGAGGGACTCGAGGGTGCCGTGCCGTTCGCGCAGCCACTCCCGGAACGCCTCGGCGCACAGCTCGCAGTAACAGACGCCGCCGTACTCGTTGTTGATGTGCCAGGCGAGCAGGGCCGGGTGGTGCGCGTACCGTTCGGCGAGGCGCGAGGCCATCGCGGTGGCGTGCTCGCGGTACGCCGGTGAGCTGGGGCAGAAGTTGTGGCGCTGGCCGTAGCGGTGGCGGCGGCCCTCGAAGTCGGTGCGGTTGACCTCGGGGTGCCGCTTGGCGAGCCAGGGCGGAAGGGCGGCCGTGCCGGTGGCCAGGCAGATCTGGCGGCCCTCGGCGGCGGCCCGGTCCAGGATCCGGTCCAGGACCGTGAAGTCGTAGCTGTCCGGGGCCGGTTGGGTCAGGGACCAGGTGAAGACGCCGACGGTGAGCGTGTCGATGCCGGCCCGGGTGAACAGGCGGTGGTCGTCGTCCCGGACGTCCTCGGGCCACTGCTCGGGGTTGTAGTCGCCGCCGTACGGGATCTTCGGGGTGCGGGGCGCGGTCATGCCGTGAACTCCTCCTGGGTCTCGGTGATCACCGTGCGGCTGCCGTGCAGCAGGGACAGCAGCAGCGGGGCGGCCAGCAGGGCGGGCAGGGCCTCGGTCAGCAGGGCGGTCAGCGCGGCCGTCAGGATCATCAGGGAGGCCGCGGCGAGGGTGGCGCGGCCGTGCCGGAACAGGAAGTACCCGGCGAGGCGGGCGGTGTCCCGGGCGCGGAAGACGAAGAGCGAGGTGAGGACGAGGGCGTGCGCGCCCCAGAGGAGGGCGCCCGCTCCGATCGCCGCGAGCAGCAGCGCCCACCAGCCGGGCAGGCCGGTGGCGGAGAAGTGGGTGAGGGTGAAGGTGATGACCGTCAGCCAGGCCAGCAGGGGCGTCCACAGCTTCAGGGCCGGTACGGCGTTGAGCCGCCAGCCGCGCAGGAAGGCGCGGGCCGGGTGCAGTGCGGTGAGGTCGCGGCTGCGGTGGTGGAGGGCGTAGAGCGCGGCGGACAGGGCCGGGCCGAGGGGCAGCAGGCACAGGGCCGCGAGCGGGAGGTTGGCCGGGTCGGGGCCGAGCAGGAGCAGGCCTGCCAGGCCCGGGGAGGCGGTGAGGAGCAGCAGCGCCTCGACGGTCAGGACGGTGTGGATCAGGGCGGAGGCACGGGAGAGGGCGCCCGTGCCGAAGTCGGAGGTGCGGACGGTGCTCATGCCGTCACCTCCCGGCCGAGCAGGCGCCGGTCGTCCCACCAGGGCGGGGTCTCGTCGACGACGGGCGTGAGCTCGACGAGGGTGACCTCGTGGCGGCTCAGGGTGAGCGGGAGGTCGACGCGGCCGTCCTCGCTGGTCAGGCGCTGGTGGGTGCGCGCGGGCTCGGCGGCCTCGTGCAGGACGTCGAGCTGTCCGGGTTTCGGTGAGAGCGGGCTGCCCAGGTGCCGCCAGGCCGTGTACGCGTTGCCCCGCTCCTCGTCCACGGAGGAACGGCGGACGAACACCTCGCCTCCGGGCACCGGCGGGGACAGGCGCAGGGTGTGCCGGTCGGAGCCGGGTGTCTCGCCGGTCGGGTCGACGGGCGCCCAGGCCAGCACGGTGACCCGGCCGTCGGCATGCCGGGTGACCAGGTGGTCGTCGCCGCGCGCGAGCACGTCGGGTCCCATCCGGGCCATGAACGCGTAGAGGTGGTACGTCGGCTTGCGCACCTGCCGGTGGGTGAGCAGTCCGAACCCGCCGTGGAACAGGGCGGTCGGCACCCCGGCCTCCTCGAAGACGTCGCTGAACGTCCAGTACGAGAAGGAGTCGGCGTGCTCACCGCCGTTCGCCACGACCGGGGCGAGGTAGGCGGCGTGGAAGGCGGTGTCGTGCACCGGGTTGTCGGGCCGGTAGGACGAGTTGAACTCGGTGATGTGCACAGGGAGTTCAGCGTACCGGGTCCCCGCCAGCCGCCGCCTCGGCGTGGCGAACTGGTCGAGCAGCCCGGACGCGGGTGCCAGGGTCTGGTGGACGCCGAACGGCACGTGCTGGGCGGGGCCCGAGCTGTAGGCGTGCCGGGAGACGAAGTCCAGCGGCACGTCGTGGCGGTCGGTGAACTCGGCGAACCGCTCCAGCCACTCGTCCGCGCCGGGCGAGATCGCCGGCCCGCCGACCTGGATCCCGGCGTCCACCTCCTTCACGGCGCGCGCGGTCACCTCGTACAGCCGGTGGTAGGCCTTCTCGTCCGCGTCCTGCCAGAAGTCGCGCAGGTTGGGCTCGTTCCACACCTCGACGGGCCAGGTGCGGACCTCGTCGAGACCGTAGCGGTCGACGAGGTGGGTGAGCAGGGCGCGGACCAGGTCGGCCCACTCCTGGTGGGAGCGGGGCGGCGTGACGTTGCCGCGCCACCAGAACACGGTCTGCTCGCCCGAGGCCAGCTCGCCCGGCATGAAGCCGAGTTCGAGGAAGGGACGGATGCCGAGGGCGAGGTAGGCGTCGAGGACCTGGTCGACGTGGGTGAAGGAGTGCCGGACGTGCCGGCGGCCCCGCCACTCGTAGGGCCGGTGCACCGCCATGCCGTCGCTGAGCAGCCCGTGGCCCCGGATGTACCGGAAGCCGATGTCGCGCTGCAGGACCTTCAGCGACTCCTGGTAGTCGCCGCGCAGGGCGAGGTCGAGACGGCCGGTGCCGACGCACTGCCGCCAGGCGTCGGTCAGTCGGCCGCTCGGCGCATCGGGGACGCGGAGGATCACCCGTTCTCCTTCTTGAACCGCTCGTACGCCTTGTTGTGCAGGTCGACGAGCTGCTGCATGTTCTTCGACTTCAGCTCGGAGAGGTAGGCGTTCCACTGGGACAGCGGGCGCTTGCCGAGGACGAACTGGAGGGTGTTCTGGATGACGGTGTCCTTGAGCGGGGTGTCCCAGAGGGTCGCCTGTTCCTGCTCGAAGGACTGGAGCGGGTGGGCCGGGTCGATGGGCAGTTGCTCGCGCTGGGCCATGGCGTCCTGGAACTTCTTCTCGTCCGGGCTGAACGACGAGGAGACGAGGGCCCAGCTACCGCCGTAGGTGAAGACGCCGTTGAAGAAGCCGTAGTCCTTCTGGAGGTCCTTCGGGGCCTCCGGGTCGGAGCCCATGAGGGAGATGCCGGGCTTCAGCTCGTAGCCGCCGCCGGAGCCGGTGTAGGTGACGCCCTCGACGCCCCACTTGCAGAACTTCTGGCCCTCGTCCGAGTACCAGAGCCAGTCGAGGAACTGCATCATCGCGACGAAGCTGTCGCTCTTGAGGGCCTTGCTGGAGACCATGACGCCGTTCTCCAGGCGGCTGCCGCCCAGCACCACGGGACCGGCGGGCCCGACGGGCACCGGGATCATCTCGATCTTCGCGCCCTTGACCTGCTTCTCCAGGTTGTAGCGGTAGTTCTGCACCAGTTCCTGGGGGTTGGCGCTCATCACGTAGGTCTTCTCGGCAAGGAGCTTCTGCACGGCCTGGTCGTCGGTCTGGCTGAAGCTCTCGGGGTCCATGAGCTTCTCGGCGACGAGCTTGCGCAGGTACTCGACCATCTGGCGGTAGGCGTCCTGGGCGCCGGTGAAGACGTACTTCTGCGCCTTGTGGTCGAAGCTGATGTTGTCGTACGTCCAGCCGGCTTTGACACCGAAGGCCTGGCCCAGGTAGCTGAACAGCGCTCCGCAGGGGAACGGGGTGTTGGTGCTCCAGCGGTCGGAGAACGGGTACTTGCCGGGGTACTCCTCCTTGAGCGCCTTGAGGACGTCGTACACCTCGTCCCAGGTGGTGGGCAGGCTCAGCCCGTGCTTGTCGAGGACGTCCGTGCGCAAGGACAGCGAGTAGCCGGACTTGGCCTTCTCGTGCAGGCCGGGCAGCAGGTAGTACTTGCCGTCGGACTGGCGGATCGAGTCGAGCTCGGGCTCCAGCTTCCACTTGCGCACCTTGTCGCGGAAGTTGGGCATCAGATCGACGTACTCGCTGACCGCGAGGATCGCGCCCGACGAGACGAAGGCGACCTCCGAGGGGTGGTACGTCTTCGGGATCAGGAACGGGGCGTCCCCGGCCCCGATGAGGACACTGCGCTTCTTCTCGTAGTCGGCCAGCGGGACGTCGACCGGCTTGAGGGTGACCCCGGTGCGCTTGGTGAGCTCCTTCCAGAACAGCCAGCCGTCCTTCGTCGGGTAGACCGGGTTGTTGTTGTGCAGCATCGAGAAGGACAGCGGCTTGGCCGCCTTGAACTGCTGCCCGGCCCGGTAGTTCTTCATCGCGCCGTTCTGCTTCTTGGACAGGTCCTTGGAGTCGCCTCCGTCCTCGCCGCTGCCGCAGCCGGTGACCGTGGCGAGCCCGATGAAGCCGGCGGCGGCGAGGATCTGGCGCCGCGAGAGCTGTCCTGCGTTCTGCACGGAGACTCCTTTGTTCCGTAAGCGAGTTGAGGAGGCGGCGGTGTCGCGGAGGCGGCGTCAGCCCTTGACCGCGCCGAGCATCACGCCCGAGACGAAGTAGCGCTGGACGAAGGGGTACACGCAGAGGATCGGCAGGGCGGTGAGGACGATGGTCACCGACTGGATGTTCGCGGCGACCTGGCTGAGCTGCTCGGTGCCCGCGCCCGCGTTGCCGCCGCCCGTGGCGCCCTGGATGAGGTTGCGGAGGTAGACGGTGACCGGCATCAGATCGGTCCGGTCCATATAGAGGAAGGCGCTGAACCAGGAGTTCCAGAAGGACACCGAGTAGAAGAGCACCATCGTCGCCACGACCGCCTTGGACAGCGGCAGGACGATCCTGAGCAGAATGCCGTACGTGCTCAGGCCGTCGATCTGCGCGGCCTCCTCCAGCTCGGTCGGCAGGTTCTCGAAGAAGGCCTTCATCACCAGCAGGTTGAAGACGCTGATCGCGTTCGGCAGGGCGATCGCCCAGACACTGTTCTTCAGGCCGAGGCTGGTGACCAGGATGTAGTTCGGGATCAGGCCGCCGGTGAAGAACATGGTGAACACGGCGACACCGACGAGCACGCCCCGGCCCTTGAGGTTCCTCTTCGACAGCACATAGGCGTAACACGTCGTCAGCACCATGGCCACGGCCGTCGCGACGACCGTGTACAGCACGGTGTTGCCGTAGTTCCGCCAGAACATCTCGTCCTGGAACACGATCTTGTACGTGGTGAGGTTGAACCCCTTGGGCAGCAGGGTCACCTCACCGGCCCGGATCTGCCGCTCCCCGCTGAAGGACCGCGCCAGGATGTTGGTGAAGGGATACAGCGTCACCAGGACGACCAGGGTGAGGACCACTCCGTTGACGCCCTGGAAGACCCGGTAGGAACGACTCGGCTTCACCACAGGCTCGTCCCCACTGTGCGACGCGAGAGCTGGTTGGCGGACGTGATGAGGACCAGGCCGATGATCGCCTCGAACAGTCCGATGGCGGCGGCGTAACTGAAGCTGTTGGACTCCACACCGGCCCGGTAGACATACGTCGAGATCACGTCGGCGGTCGGATACGTCAGCGGGTTGTACAGCAGCAGCACCTTCTCGAAGCCGACCACCATGAACGTGCCGATGTTGAGGATCAGCAGCGTGACCATGGTGGGCCGGATGCCGGGCAGGGTGACGTGCCAGATCTGCTGCCAGCGGTTGGCACCGTCGATGCGCGCCGCCTCGTACAGGTCCTCGTCGATCGTGGTGAGCGCGGCGAGGTAGAGGATCGTGCCCCAGCCGGCGGTCTGCCAGATCTCCGAGCCGACGTAGATGGTGCGGAACCACTCGGGTTCCTGGATGAAGCGGATCGGTTCGTGGCCCAGCCAGCCGAGGACGTGGTTGACGGGGCCGTCACTGGCCAGCATCTGCATGGTGATGCCCGCGACGATCACGATCGACAGGAAGTGCGGAAGGTACGACACCGACTGCACGAACCGCTTCAGGGAGCGCCGGCGCACCTCGTTGAGCAGCAGCGCCAGCACGATCGGGACCGGGAAGCAGAACAGCAGCGTGAGCCCGCCCATCCACAGCGTGTTCCGGAACACCTGCCAGAAGGTGGGGTCGCTGAGGAACATCTCCACATAGCGCAGCCCCACCCACTCCTCGCCGAAGATCGACCCTCCGGGCTCGAAGCGACGGAAGGCGATCACGTTGCCGATCATCGGCAGATAGCGGAAGACCAGGAAGAACAGCAGCGGCAGGATCGCCAGCGAGTACAACTGCCAGTCGCGGCGCAGCGCCCGCCGCCAGCCGGTCCGGGCGGAAACCCGTGTGCCGCGTCGGGGCGCGGCCCGTGCCGGAGGCGGGTCCTGGGTGCCCGGCGGGGCCGACGTGGTGGACGTGCTCATTGCTCGGGCCTCCCGTGGGCAAGGGACGCGGAACCGAAACTTTCGAGCTCTTACCGGTAACTTCGCGGCAACTTAAGGGCACCAGAAAGCGCTGTCAATGGGTGCTGCGGCAGTCAGGTGGGGCGTCTGTGCCGCGTTGGAACGCTGTCGAACCTGGGTAGACCCCAGGGGCTACCGCCCGTTGTCCGTCGCAAGTTTCTGGATGACCACCGACTCCTGCGAGGTGCCGCCGTGCCCGCGTTCGACCTGCCGCTGACGGAACTGGAGCGCCATCGCCCGGACGTGGAGGAGCCCGCCGACTTCGACGCGTTCTGGCTGAGCACACTGAAGGAGGCCGGGCAGGCGGATCCGCTGGTGTCGGCGCGGCCGGTGGAGACGGGCCTCCGGCTGACACGGACCTGGGACGTGACGTTCCGGGGCTTCGCGGGCGACCCCGTGCGGGCGTGGTTCAGCCGTCCCGCCGGCGTCGACGAACCCCTGCCCGCCGTGGTCGAGTTCGCCGGGTACGGGCGCGGGCGCGGCCTTCCGCATGAGCGTCTGACATGGGTGAACGCCGGGTACGCGCATCTGCTCATGGACAACCGCGGCCAGGGCGACCAGTACGGGTGCGGTGGCGACACCCCGGATCCGCACGCCGCGGCGCCGGGCGGGCCCGGGCCGGCCGTGCGCGGGCTGCTCACGCCCGAGGACTATCACTACCGGCGCCTGATCACCGACGCGGTGCGGGCGGTCTCGGCGGTCCGGGCGTTGCCCGGAGTGGACGCCGGGCGGATCATCGCGGCCGGCAACAGTCAGGGCGGCGGGGTGGCGTTGGCCGTCGCGGGGCTCGTTCCCGACCTGGCGGCGTTGCTGGTCACGGCTCCCCTGCTGTGCGGGATCCGGCGGGCGCTGGACCTCACGGATGCGGGGCCCTACGGGGAGATCGCCGCGTATCTGTCCGTCCATCGGGGCGCCGAGCGCGAGGCGTATCGCACGCTGTCGTACGTGGAGGGGACCTCCTTCGCCCGCCGGGCCTCGGCTGCCGCCCACTTCGGGGTGGGGTTGCGGGACACGGTGTGTCCGCCGAGTGGGGTGTACGGGGCGTTCAATCTGTATGGGGAGTTGGCGGGGGCGGAGGCAGAGGCGGGGGTGGAGACGGAGGCACGCAAGGAGATCCACGCGTATCCGTTCAATGGGCATGAGGGTGGGGATGCGGTGCATGTGCGGCGTCAGCTGGGGTGGGTGGCGGGGGTGGTCGGGGATGCGGCGTAGGGGGCGGTGTCGGTTCGGGGGCGCCTTGAGACCTGGGTGACGTGGTCGGCTGGGCGTACGCCGCGTCGAGCTGGTCGGTGACGTTCCTCGTCCGCTCGCACAGGAGGAACGCACGCAGCCGTAGCGGCTGACGCGCGTTCATCGACCTTCACCAGTGGCCCGGCGGGCAGAGCCTGGGGTCTGTTGCGGAAGTGGATCTTGGTGGCGGATGATCACGCCCCGATGCCGTCGCCGAGGTGGCCGGCCTGCTCGCGCCGGCTGACGCCCGCCGGTGACGGCGGCGCGCGGGCTCCCGCCACAGGCCGAGTCGGCCAGGTATCACGCCCGGCAAGGCCACGGCCACCATGCCCGATGCCCGGTCCGGCCTGCTGGGCCGGACCGGGCATCGGGAGTTCCAGGGGGCTGCCTGGGTCACGCCTCGGCCACTTGGAGCAGCCAGCTGACCGGGATGTCGTCCTCGGTGTCGCTCGCGCTCTTCCTGACGCGGCCGATGGCGATCTTCTGCGTACTCGTCGGGAGCTTCGCGCCGTTGTGGACCCGGCCGCCTGCCTGCGTGACGTTCAGGTCCACGGCGGCGCTCCAGTTGGAGCCGTCGTGCCAGTTCACCTTGATCTTTGCATCCCCCCAGGCGGAGCCGAAGCTGATCCATATGTCGCCCGACCAGCCGGCCTGGTTGGCCGCCGGGACCGCCAGGACGATGCCGTACTTGTAGTGGATGAGCCCGCCGCTCTCAGTGAACGCGAAGCCGGGGGGAATCTCACCAGTCTGGAAGTTCGCCATTCAGTTCCCCTTGCCTGTCACTGCTGCGGTGCCGCGGGAAGCGACGCCGCACCGCAGCCCGCAGACCACGGCACGAACCACGCTAGGGACGCATTCAGTTCCCTGCTCAACTTCCCAGGCCAAACCACCAGTTGAGGGGTAGTGCAAGCATGCCCAGCTCATCCGCTCCGCTCCTGCGCTCCCGGATGCCCCCCTGCCGCACCCCAGGGAGCGGCTGACTCCTTCGGCCGTCGGCCGGGGCCTGGGGTCTGCCACGGAAGCGGATCTTGGTCGTGGATGATCACGCCTCGTGGGGCATGGTGATCTGACGAGCGGCCAGTGGGCCCGGCCGCCGCTTCCACGCCCTGGTGTGGGAAGCGATGCCCGCTGCCGAGCAGGCGGCCGGGCGGCTGCCGAGGAACAGCGTGACCCGCTGCGGCGCCCTGGTCCGCGTCCGCGAGGCTCGCGCCGAGCTCCGAGCCCTCGAGCTGAGCTTTGCCCTGCTGAGCGGAAGCGTGATGTACGCCCGGAGGCTCGCCCGCGTCCTGGGCGCCCTGTGCGAACTACGAGATCGTAAGCACGAGAATGGCCGAGACCCCCGAGCAGACCGCGTTCGTGCGTTTCGTGAACCACTGCGTCAGCTGCGAGACCTGCTGAGCCATGGATGGCGAGAACGCGAACGCCGACCTCCCCCGCGAGACACACGACCAGTTGCACGACGCGTACCGACAGGCTCGGGCTCGCGCATCCACGGCCCGCCTCGGCCACCAGCGACGCCCCACGGAGGCAACGGCATGAGCACCACCGAGGGTTCGAGCCTGCGCGCACGGCTCTGGTGGCCGTGTGCGCGATCGTTATGGCTGGTCGCGCCCACGCGGCGCAGCCACACACCGAAGCAGCCCCGCGCCCTCGAGAGGTCGGTCGCGCTCAAGTCGTTGATAGCCTCAAAGACATGGCCGCACCAGGAGCGACGTGAGGTATCCGAGCATCCAGCAGTTGCAGCTGTTCCTGCTCCTCGCCGAGGAGTTGCACTTCGGGCGGGCGGCGCGGCGGGCGTTCATGGCGCAGCCGACGTTTTCGCGGCACATCACCGCTCTGGAGGAGCGGTTGGGTGTCGCCGTGGTGGACCGGACGACGCGCAGGGTCGCGTTGAGCGCGGCGGGTGAGGCACTCGTGGGGCGGGCCCGGAGCGTGGTGGAGGCGGCCGAGGAGCTGCGCCGTACGGCGGAGACCCAGGCCAACGCGGCCGCGGGCCGGATCGTGATCGGCTCCTTTGAGGCGATCACCTCGATGGACCCGATCCCGGCCGTCTTGAAGGAACTGCGGGAGAACTTCCCGCAGGTGGAGGTCGACGTCGTACGCATGGGCTTCGACGCCGGCCCGGCGATACTGCGGGGCGAGGTCGACGCGGCGTTCCTGTTTCTGCCCGTGCCCGACGGCGTCCAGACCCTGGCACTGGCCGGCGGGCCGCGTTGCGTCGCGATGGCCGGTTGTCACCCTCTTGCCGCCCGGGACGCGCTGACCCTCGCGGACCTCGCCGACCAGCCCCGCATCGGCTGGTCGGAGCAGGTCCCGAAGGTGTTCCGGGACTTCTGGTCCGCCGACCCTCGCCCGGACGGCACCCCGGTGCGGTTCAGCCCGCACGCCATCGTCGACTACGAGAGCGCCCTGCCGCTGATCGCCATGGGGCAGGGCATCCAGCTGCCGCCGGACACGACCCGCTGGCTCTACCCGCGCCGCGGTGTGTCGTACGTCGACGTCACCGACCTCGAACCCTGGACGGCAGCGCTGGGCTGGCTGCCGAGCCGCCGGGACGAGCCGCTCGTCGCGGCCCTGCGGCAGGCGGCCCAGCGTGTTCTGCGCCGGGGCCGGCGGCCACCAGAAGGCCCCTGACCGGCAGTCCGGGTGCGACAACCGTTTACATCCGCGCCTCTCGGCGCTAACTTCCGCAACAGGCGGGGTGGGAGCGCTCCCATAACGGTGGACCGGAACCCGCCCTGAAGTCGCTCCCACCCCGCGCATCGCACACGCATCCCCACACACGCATCCGCAGGCCCGTACCCCAAGGAACGGATGATGCTGTCATGATCCTGACAAAAGAGCCGGGAAGGCTCCCGATGCGCCGATCAACGCTCCCCACCCGGGCCAGGTCCCTCTTCCTCGTTCTGCTCTCCCTGCTCGTCACGGTCCCGGCCCTCGGTCTGGTCATGACGGCCGGTGGTGAGGCGGAGGCCCACGGCACGCCCATGAAGCCCGGCAGCCGTACCTTCCTGTGCTGGCAGGACGGTCTGACCGACACCGGTGAGATCAAGCCGGTCAACCCGGCCTGCCGGTCCGCCCAGCAGACCAGCGGCACCACGCCGTTCTACAACTGGTTCTCGGTGCTCCGCTCGGACGGCGCCGGCCGCACCCGGGGCTTCGTGCCGGACGGCGAGCTGTGCAGCGGCGGCAACACCAACTTCACCGGGTTCAACACGCCCAGCAAGGACTGGCCGCTCACGCACCTCACCTCGGGCGCGACGGTCGACTTCTCGTACAACGCCTGGGCGGCGCACCCGGGTTGGTTCTACGTCTACATCACCAAGGACGGCTTCGACCCGGCCAAGACGCTCACCTGGAACGACATGGAGGAACGGCCGTTCCTGAGCGTCGACCACCCGCCGCTGAACGGCTCCCCCGGCACGGTCGAGGCCAACTACTCCTGGACCGGCAAGCTCCCCGCCAACAAGTCGGGCCGCCACATCATCTACATGGTCTGGCAGCGCTCCGACAGCCAGGAGACCTTCTACTCCTGCTCCGACATCGTCTTCGACGGCGGCAACGGCGAGGTGACCGGCATCAAGGAGCCGGGCAACCCGTCCGAGCCGGTGCCCGGCACGTGCACGGCCACCCGCAAGACGACCGGCAGCTGGAACGGCGGCTACCAGTCCGAGGTGACCGTCACCAACACCGGCACCGTCCCGATGCTCGGCTGGATGGTCGACTGGAACCTCCCCGCCGGCCACAAGATCGAGAGCTTGTGGAGCGGCAACGCGACCTACAACGGCCAGTCGGTGATGGTCCACAACGCCGGCTGGAACGGCTCCCTCGCGCCGGGCAGGAGCACCACCTTCGGCTACACCGCCACCGCTCCGGGCGCTGACAGTACGACGAGCCTGCCCTGCCGGGTGGGCTGAACCGTCACTCCGGGCGAGCCCGGTGACCGGTGAGCCTCGGTCGCCGGGCCCGTCACCTGGTGACGGCATCCGGTGACGGGCATCCGGTGACGGGCATCCGGTGACGGGCATCCGCCCGGGTCACAGGTGGTCGGCCGTGGCCAGGATGCGCTGCAGAGCGGCCTCGGCCGGTGGCCCCCACGTCGGCTTGCCGCCGGGGCGGCCGTGGACTCCGGCATCTCCGATGATCATGCAGACCAGAGCGCGCGCGACGGCCCAGCCCCGGGCGCGGCGCCAGGTCGCGAGGTCGGCGGCCGGGCGGTAGAGGTCGAAGAAGCGGTCGGCCGCGCCGTCCGGCAGCAGGTTCCAGGCGGCGGCGAGATCGCAGGCCGGGTCGCCTGCGCAGAGGTCGCCGAAGTCGATCACACCGCAGAAGGTGCCGTCGGCGGTGAGGACGTTGGCCGCGTGCAGGTCGGCGTGGAGCCAGACCGCGGGGCCCGTCCAGTCGGGCGCGGCGAGGGCGTCGTCCAGGATCGCGCGGACCGGCTCCGGGTCCTCGACCAGGCCCAGCTCCGTGGCCGTGGCGAGTTGGTGGGCGAACCCCTCGGCGTGCTCGGACAACGGCCCGCCGCGGCTCCGGCCCACAGGTGCGTCCTCGGGGGCGGGGCGGTGCAGAGCCGTCAGGAAGGCGGCCAGGGCCTCGGCCGATTCCGCGGCGCGGGTGGCGGGGGCGCGGTCGGCGGGAGCGCCCTGCACCCAGGTAGTGACGATCCAGGCGTGCGGAAAGCGGTCGGAGGGCTCACCGAGACGCTGTGGGACCGGAACCTCCAGGGGCAGGGTCGGGGCGAGTACGGGGAGCCAGGTGTGCTCTTTGCGCAGCAGCGCGTCCACGGAACCCGTCGCCCAGGGCAGCCGCACGGCCAGGTCGTCACCGAGGCGCCAGAGCTGGTTGTCCCAGCCGCGCGCGCCGAGCCGCAGGGGGCGATCGGCCAGGTCGGGGTGCTGGTCGCACAGCAGCTCCCGAATCAGTTCCGGCGTGATCTCGATCTCGGTGTGGGTCATGCGCCGCAACGGTAGCCGGGCGGCGGTACGGAAGGGTACGAGTGGCCGGAAATCGCGGGGTGCGTCGAACGGGCCGGGCCGCCTGCCCTATATGTCGCAGTTATCCAGGTGTGCGATTCTGTTGTGTGGGTGTCCTGCCGCTCATGCGCGGCGTGGATCCGCCGTGTCGTCGTCGCCTGAGTTCCGGGGACTCCCACCTGCCGGTGGCCGCGGCACGGACGGGAGGTGGATGCGGACATGCCCCATTACGGCGATGCCCGGGCCACGGTCCCCGGTCTTCGGGCGCCGGGGAACGGGGGCACCGGCCCGCCTCGTCCCGAGCCGGAGCTCGCCGCGCGGGAGCGGATCCTGGCGTTCGCCGGGGTGGCACTGGCGGCGGTGTACGTACGGAGCGAGGACGGTACGGAACTCCGCTCCGTGGAATCGGCCGGCGACGAGCCGGAGCGGTTCGGGCTGCCGGGGCGGGTGCCGGTTTCGGAGGGGGGCGGAGGTTCGCCGGTGGCGGGGGGTGGCGTGACCGGGGTCGGAGGTGGCGTGACCGGGGTCGGGGGCGGCGTGACCGGGGTCGGAGGTGGCGTGACCGGGGTCGGGGGTGCGGGTCCGGGGCCTGACCCGACTGAGCCGGGGCCGAGCGGCCCGACTGCCCCGCCCCACGCCCCCGCGCCGAGTACGCCACCCGAGTCCTCCCCCGGTGGCCCCGCAGGGGCGGAGCACGGAGGGGTGGCCATCGCCAAGGCCTTTCGGAGTGGGCGGGCGTTGTGGCTCGGGGATGTGGTGTTCGCCGGCCGGGAGGAAGGCGGAGCCTCCGCCGCGCCGCTCGGGGCGTTGCCGCTGGGGGCCGCGGGTGGGTGGCTGGGATGTCTTGTCGTGGTGGGAGAGGCCGGGGAGGGCTTCGGGGCCGAGCAGCGGGAGTTTCTGGAGCGGTATGCCGAGGCGGTCGCCGGGCGGCTCCGGGGCGAGGCCGACCGGTGCGCCCCCTCGCCCCTGCTGGATTCGGCGCTGCGCGCCATGGGCGTAGGTTCCTTCGCCCTGGCTCCGGGCACCGGCCTGGTCGAGACGGACCAGGCCCTGCTCGAACTCGTCGGCATCCCCGACAACGGCTTCGACGGCAAGACCGACACCCTGCTCTCGTGCAGCGTCCCGGAGGACGTCCCCGCCCTGATGTCGGTGATCGAACCGTCCGCGCAGACTCCTGGACGCCGGGAACTGGAGTTCCGGATCCGCCGGCCCACCGGCGAACTGTGCTGGCTGCGCCTGAACTCCCGCGTGCGGAAGGGCCCCGACGGCGCTCCGGAACGCGTGCTCGGCGTGGTGACCGCCGCCCCCGTGCTGCGCCGGAGCGCCAGCGACGTCGCCCGGATCCAGTGGCTGACGGCCGCGCTCGACGACGCCGTGACGGTCCGGGACGTCAGCCGCGTGGTGGTCGCCGCGCTGCGCGAGCCGCTGGACGCCGACCGGGTGGCGCTCGCCGAGCTGCTGGAGGACCGGCTGGCGGTCACCGTGCTCGATCCGCCGAGTGCCGGCGCCTGGCCGGACCTGTGGCGTGCCGAGTGGCGCTCGGAGTGGCCCGACGCGCCGGTCGCCGCCCTGCCCACGCTCCAGGCGGCGCTGCGGGACGGGCGGATGAGCCTGTGGCCGGCGGGTGCCGTACTGGAACCCGGGCTTCAGGGGATCGGCCCCGGCGGGCTCGCGGTCCTGCCGCTGCCGGCCAAGAGCAGGGTGACCGGGGTGTGCCTGGTCGGCTGGGACACCCCGCACGAGTTCGCCCCCGAGGAGCGGGCCCTGCTGACGGCGACCGCGGGGCTGGTGGGGCAGGCCCTGAAACGCGCGCACGCCTACGACGCCGAGCAGGAGCTCGCGACGATGCTGCAGCGCAGCCTGCTGCCGCGCCGGCTCCCCCGGCTGCCCGGCGGCACCGCCGTGGCCCGCTATCTGCCCGCCCGGCGCGGGCTCCAGGTGGGCGGCGACTGGTACGACGTGATCGCGCTGTCGGAGAGCAAGGTGGCCCTGGTCATCGGTGACGTACAGGGGCACAGCGCCGGGGCCGCGACGATCATGGGCCAGATGCGTACCGCGGTCCGGGCCTACGCCGTGGAGGGCCACCCTCCGGACGTGGTCGTCGGACACGCCAACCGGCTGCTCGTCGGCATGGAGACCGACCTGTTCGCCACCTGCTGCTATGTCGAACTGGACATGGAGGAGGGCAACGCGCTGTTCGTGCGGGCTGGGCATCTGTCCCCGCTGGTGCGTCTTCCCGACGGCGGCACCGAGGAGATCGCGGTGGAGGGCGGGCTCCCGCTGGGCGTCCTCGCGGACGCGGAGTTCCCCCTGACGGCACTCGCCCTGGCCCCGGGCTCGGTGCTCGCGCTGGTGACGGACGGCCTGGTGGAGTCGGCCGATCTGCAGGTGGACGAGGGCATGCGGCTCGTGCGCGAGGCACTCGCCGCGGCCGACCCCTCCGACCCGGGGCGGATGGCCGACGAACTGCTGGGCGACGCCGGCCGCCGTGAGGACGACGTGGCGTTGCTGCTGCTGCGCTACGACGGGATGCGGGTCCGGCCGGTGCGGGCGGGCTGGGTGGTGTGGCGGCTGCCGGACGCGGTCATGCACGCCCGCCGGTTCAGCGCGCGCACGCTGCGCTCGTGGGACGTCGTGGCCGAGGCCGACACGGTGCTGCTGGTGGTGTCGGAGCTGGTCACCAACGCGCTGGTGCACACCCAGGGCGCGGTCCGGGTGGACCTGACCCTGGCCGCGGACCGGCTGCGGGTGACCGTGAACGACTCCTCGCCGCGCGCGCCCGCCAAGCCTGTGGTGGTGGACTGGGAGGCGACGGGCGGACGCGGGCTCTTCCTGGTCGAGGCGATGTCGACGGCCTGGGGTTCGGTGCCGGTCGGCGGCGGCAAGCAGGTGTGGAGCGAGATCGTCGTGTCCCGGCCGGATCCGGAAGAGGAACCAGAACCGGAGCCCGAGCAGGGGACGCAACCGCCGCGGGTCGAGCCGGAGCGCGTGCCGGAGCCGGGCCGGACCTGGGAGCGCGGCTGGGGCCTGGTCCGCGACCGGAGCTGGGGCATGGGCCGAAACCGCGACCGGAACAAGGGCCGAAACCGCACTCCGGACCCGCCCTCGACCCGCCGAATCCTTGGCCGGAACAGGGACCGGACCCAAGCCCCGGACCTGGACCCGGGCCGCCGAGGCCATGGCCGGAGCGAGGACCGGGACCAAGCCCCGGACCCGACCCCAGGCCTCCGAGACCACGGCCGGAGCCAGGACCGGGACCAGACCCAGGACCCAGACCGCCGAGACCACGGCCGCAGCAAAGGCCGGGACCAGACCCAGGACCCGAACCCACAGCCCCGAGACCACGGCCAGAACAGGGACCGGGACCAGAGCCAGGGCCCAAACCCGAGCCACCGAGACCACGGCCGCAGCAAGAACCGGGACCAGACCCAGGACCCGAACCCGGACCCGGACCCGGACCCGGACCGCCGAGACCGTAGCCGGAACAGGGACCAGGATCAGGCCCCGGACCTGCCCCCGAGCCGACCTGGTGGCCGCGACCCCGCCCCCGAGCCCGACCCGAACAAACACAACGTCCACACCCCGGAGCCGACCCCGACCCCGAGCCGGAACCCGGACCGGAACCCCAACCCCGGCCGACCCCCCGGCCAGGGCCCAACACGGCCCGACGAAGGAGGTCCGCCGTGAGAGGGCGCAGATGGCGTGTGCTCGTCGCCCTGATGGCCGGTGTCCTGGCCACGTCCCTGGCCGGCTGCACCGAGAACGGCGAACAGGGCGACGACGGTCTGACCCTCGGCCTGCTGCTGCCGAGCCGCGCGGTGCCCCGTTGGGAGCAGTCGGACAAGCCCCTGATCGAGAAGCGGGTGAAGGAGCTGTGCCCCGAGTGCACGGTGATGTACGCCAACGCCGAGAACGACGCGGCGAGCCAGCGGCAGCAGATGAACTCCATGATCACCAGGGGGGTCTCGGCCCTGATCCTGGACGTCGTGGATCCCAAGGCCCTGCGCTCATCGGTCCGGGCGGCGGACCGCGCGGGCATCCCCGTGGTCGCCTACGACCGGCTCGCCGAGGGCCCGATCTCGGGTTTCGTCAGTTTCAACGGCGGTCAGGTCGGCCGGCTCCAGGGCGAGGCCCTGCTGAGGGGCATGGGAGCCAGGGCCGACGGCGGCGGCATCGTCATGATGAACGGCGATCCCTCCAGCCCCAACGCCGCCTGGTACGAGGGCGGGTCCCGGTCCGTCCTCCGGGACAAGGTGCGGATCCTCAAGTCGTACAACACCCTGGGGTGGCGCACGGAGAACGCGCACGACCACATGGCCGCCGCGATCAGCGACCTCGGCCCGAACCAGATCGACGGGGTGCTGGCGGCCAACGACTCGATCGCCGCCGGTGTCATCGCGGCGCTCAAGAGCGCCCGTATCGCGCCGCTGCCCCCGGTCACCGGCCAGGACGCCGATCTCGACGCCGTGCGGCGCATCGTCGAGGGCGAGCAGTACATGACCGTCTACAAGCCCTTCCGGCTGGAGACCGAGGCGGCGGCGGCGATGGCCGTGGCCCTGGCGCGCGACAACGACCTCGACGCCCTCGTCACACAGAGCGTGGACAGCCCGACCACGAAGAACATCCCGGCGGTGCTGCTCACCCCGACCGCCGTGACGGCCGAGACGATCGGGCGGACGCTCGTCCGGGACGGCGTCTACACGATCGACCAGATCTGCACCCCGAAGCTCCGGCCGGCCTGCGACCGGATCGGGCTCACCCGGTGAGGGACGTGATTCGCCGTGGCCCATCCCCCTGTTCTGGCGTTGCGCGGCATAACCAAGCGGTTCGGCGGCGTGCAGGCGCTCGTGGACGTCGACCTTCAGGTCCGGGCCGGTGAGGTCGTGGCCCTGGCGGGCGACAACGGCGCCGGCAAGTCCACGCTGATCAAGGTGATCTCCGGGGTCAACCCCGCCGACCGGGGCGTCATCGAGTGGGAGGGGCGGGTCGTGCAGATCAAACGCCCGCACGACGCCCACGCCCTGGGCATCGCGACCGTCTACCAGGACCTCGCCATGTGCGACAACCTGGACGTCGTAGGCAATCTCTTCCTCGGCCGTGAGATCGACCGGGTCGGAGTCCTCGACGAGGTGGAGATGGAGCGCCGCTCCCGTGACCTGATGCGCGCCCTGTCGATCCGGATCCCCGATGTGCGGGTGCCGGTCGCGGCGCTGTCCGCCGGTCAGCGGCAGGCCGTCGCGATCTCCCGCTCGCTCATGGGAGCGCCCAAGGTCCTGCTGCTCGACGAGCCCACCGCCGCTCTGGGCGTGGAGCAGACCAGCCATCTGCTCGACCTCATCGAGGAGGTGCGCGACCACGGTATGGCGATCATCCTCATCAGCCACAACATGGGCGACATCAAGGCCGTCGCGGACCGGGTCGCGGTGCTGCGGCTCGGGCGCAACAACGGTCTGTTCGACGTGAGCACCGTGACGCAGGAGCAGATCATCTCCTCCGTCACCGGGGCTGCGGACAACGCCGTGGCGCATCGTTCGAAGGGCGACGAGGAGGCGTGGCCGTGAGCCGGGGCGAGCAGCACCGGGACGGGGGGCCGGGCAGCGCCGGTCCGGTCGCGCCCGACCGTGCGCAGCGCACCCGGGGCTGGTCCGGCAATCTGCGCGAGTACGCCCTGGAGGTGCGCGGCAGTGTGCGGGGCGGTGAGCGCGGGCCGCTGCTGGTCATCGCCGGGCTGATCGTGATCTGGTGCGTCTTCCAGGGGCTGGACGACAAGTTCCTCTCGCCGCGGAATCTGTCCAACCTCGGCGTGAGCATCGTCGGGACCGGTCTGGTCGCCGTCGGCATCGTGTTCGTGCTGCTGATCCGCGAGATCGATCTGTCGGTCGGCTCCGTCAGCGGCCTGGCGGGGGCCTCGTTCGCCGTGCTGAACGTGAACCACGGGATGCCGGAGTGGCTCGCGGTGATCGTGGCGGTGGCGGTGGGCATGGCCGTGGGCGCCTTCCACGGGTTCTTCTTCGCCTCGCTGGGCGTGCCCGCGTTCGTCGTGACGCTGGCGGGCCTGCTGATCTGGAACGGCCTGACGCTCTACCTGCTGGGCGCGAGCGGCACGATCAACATCGACGAGGAGGGCCTGGTCGCCTCCCTGACCAGCCGCCACTTCGAGGACCCCGCGGCGGCCTACACGGTGGCGGCGCTCGGCACGGCCGGGTACTTCCTGGCCGCCCGGCGCAAGCGCGCCCGCCACCTGGCCGCCGGGATGCCGCACCGGCCGACGGGCGACATCTGGCTGCGCACCGGTCTTCTCGCGGGGATCGCCTTCGCCGCGGCCTACACCCTCAACCGGTTCCAGGGGCTGCCGCTCGCGCTGCTGATCTTCCTGGTGGTCCTGGTCGTCTCGGACTACGTGCTGCGCCGCACCCGCTACGGGCGGCGGGTGTACGCGCTCGGCGGCGGGGTCGAGGCGGCGCGGCGGGCGGGCATCGGGGTGGCGCGGGTGCGGGTCGCGATGTTCATGGTGTCGGGGACGCTGGCCGCGTTCGGCGGGCTGTTCGTGGCATCGGAGCTGACCTCGGCGAGCCCCACGACGGCCCGTGCCGCCGGTTCCGGGATGCTGCTGATCAACGCGATCGCGGCGGCCGTCATCGGCGGTACGAGTCTGTTCGGCGGGCGCGGCTCGCCCTGGTCGGTGCTGCTCGGGGTGCTGGTCATCCAGTCGATCGCCTCGGGCATGGGGCTGCTGGGGGTCGAGGACGCCGTGCAGTTCATGATCACCGGTGCGGTGCTGCTGGCCGCCGTGGCGGCCGACGCGCTGTCCAGACGTGGGGAACCTCGCCGGGAACGTCCATAAATCATTATTTTTTCCCATGTGCCTAACCAAGAGAAAGGTGGGTAAGGGCCGAAATGTCATGAAACGCAGCCGCCTCTTCCGGATGGCCATGGCAGCCACGGCCGTCCTCGGCCTGGTTCTCGCCGGGTGCGGTGACACGGACCCGCCCCGCGGCGAGCAGGCCGACCTCACGGTGCTCGCGATGGACGCGCCCCAGGTGCAGACCCTCAAGAAGCTCACCAAGGAGCACTTCACCGCGGAGACGGGCATCACGGTCGACTACACCCTGCTGCCGGAGAACGAGGCGCGGGAGCGGATGAACCGCGAGTTCGCGACCCAGGCCGGCAACTACGACGTGGCGAGCCTCAGCGCCTACGAGGTGCCGATCTACGCGGACAACGGCTGGCTCGCCCCGCTGGACTCCTATGTGGAGGCGGACGAGGACTTCGACCAGGCGGACGTCTTCCCCAACCTGGTGGCGTCGCTGACCGGGCGGGACGGCAAGGTCTACGCCGAGCCCTTCTACGGCGAGGGCTCCTTCCTGATGTACCGCAAGGACCTCTTCCGCAAGGACGGGCTGCTCATGCCGCCGAACCCGACCTGGAAGCAGGTCGCCGACCTCGCCGCCCGGATCGACGGCACCGACGGCACCAGCGGCATCTGTCTGCGCGGCCTGCCCGGCTGGGGCCAGAACCTCGCCCCGATCAACACGGTCGTCAACACCTTCGGCGGCGCCTGGTACGACATGGACTGGAACGCGCGCCTGACGTCACCCGAGTTCAAGAAGGCCGTCGGCTTCTACGTCGACCTGGTCCGCTCCCACGGCCAGCCCGGCGCCGACCGGATGGGCGTGATGGAGATCCTGGACCGCTTCGTCGAGGGCAAGTGCGCCATGATGTACGACGCCACGTCGCTGGCCTCGTCGATCGAGGCCGACGGATCCTCGGTCAAGGGCAAGGTGGGCTATGTCCCGGCCCCGCACGACAGGACCGACAGGGCCGGCTGGCTGTGGACCTGGGCGTGGGGCGTCCAGAAGGCCTCCGACGACAAGGACGCCGCCTGGGAGTTCATCTCCTGGGCCTCCTCCAAGGAGTACCAGGAGCAGGTCGGCCAGGAAATGGGCTGGACCTCGGCGCCCGCCGGGAACCGCAAGTCGCTCTACTCCAATCCCGAGTACCAGCAGGCGGCCGGCGCCTGGTACCGGCAGGAGTACTCCGCGGCGACGGACTCCGCCGACCCGAAGAGCCCCGGCGTCGGCCCCCGCCCCTACACCGGCATCGGCTTCCTGGGCATCCCCGAGTTCGCCGTGCTCGGTACGGCGGTCTCCCAGCAGATCGCCTCGGCCATCGCCGGCCAGCAGTCGGTGGACACCGCCCTGGACAAGGCGCAGGACCTCGCCCAGGCCGCGGCGGCGAAGTACCGGGGCGAGTGAGCCGTCGGTCAGCGCCGCTCGGAGAGCCCCGACACCTCGGCGGGCAAGGGCGGTTCACCATCCGTCTCCGTGGCGGGAGGCAGCTCGACGGTGAACTCGGTGTGCCCCGGCGCGCTGCGCACGGCGGTGCGCCCGCCGTGCGCCGACGCGATCGCCTCGACGACGGCCAGGCCGAGGCCGGACCCGGCGTCGCCCGGGCCGCGGCGCGAGCGGGAGGCGTCGGCGCGGGTGAAGCGGTCGAAGACCGAGGCGAGGAGGTGCGTCGGGATGCCGGGGCCGTCGTCGCGGACGCGGATGACGCGGCGCTCGGCGGTGGCCTCCACCGCGGCCACGACCGTGGTGCCGGGCGGCGTGTGCGCGCGGGCGTTGGCGAGCAGGTTCGCCACGGCCTTGCCCAGCCCCGTCTCGTCGCCGACGACCAGCGCCGGCGCGTCGAGGTGCAGCGCAAGCCGCCAGGTGCGCTCCGGGTCCGCCGCCCGCGCCTCCCGGACGGCCTCGGCGACCAGGGCCACCAGGTCCACCTCGGCGGACCGCGGGGGGCGGCCCTCGTCCAGCCGGGCCAGCAGCAGGAGGTCCTCGACCAGGCCCGTCATGCGCGCCGACTCGGCGGAGACCCGGCGCCAGGCCAGCATCGGCTCGACCGGGCCGGTGCCACGGTTCATGAGCTCGGCGTATCCGACGATCGACGCGAGCGGGGTACGGAGTTCATGGCCGGCGTCGGCGAGAAAGCGGCGCATCCGTTCCTCGTCGCGGCGGCGGGCGGCGCGGTCGCTCTCGACCTGGTCGATCATGCGGTTGAGCGCGGCGCCGACCTGCCCGGCCTCGCTGCCGGGGTCGGTGTCCGCCCCGGCCACCCGGGGCAGGCCGGTGAGCCGGTCGTGGCCGAGCGGCGCCCGGGCGAGAGCGGCGGCGGTGGCGGCGACCCGGCCGAGGGGGCGCAGCTGACGCCGTACGACCACGGCGCAGACGCAGCCCGCCACGGCGAGCCCGGCGGCCCCGACGACCGCCTCGACCACGGCCAGGCGATTCAGCACGTCCCGCACGTCGTCCATGGGCAGCCCGGCGAGGATCCGGACCCCGCTCGCGTCCAGCCCCGTGACCCGGTAGGTGCCGAGGCCGGGAACGGTCCGGGTGTGGGGTGTGCCGTCGGGGGCGAGGCCGCGCAGGGCGGCGCGCTGACCGGCGGTGAGGGTCAGCGGCTCGCGGTCCTGGCGGGTGACCGCCGCGGCGGTGACCGCGCCGTGCGCGTCGAGCCGGGCCGCGAGCAGCCCGTCGGGGTGGCCGTTCCCGGCGGGGAACGGCAGGTCCCGGTCGTCGCCGGGCCGGAGCGAGGCCGCGGCCAGGCCGTGTTCGGCGGCGTCCATGACCCGGCCGTCGAGATGGTCCAGCAGCAGGGCCCGCTGGGCGAGGACGGCGGCGAGCGCCATCGCGGCGCAGACGGCGACCAGGGCGGCGCCGATGCGGACGAGGAGCCGGGTGCGCAGGGACCCGGGGGTGCCAGACATGTACCGATCCTGTCCCGGTCCGCTGGGGGAACCCTGTGTTCAGGCTGAGCACCGGCGATGTCCCCGCAGGAACGGCGCGGGCCGCGCCCCCGGTCACCCGGGAACGCGGCCCTCGAACTGCCTCGAACTGCCCTACCGGTCCGCTTACTTGCGGATCAGGCTGCGCAGCACGTACTGCAGGATGCCACCGTTGCGGTAGTAGTCCGCCTCACCGGGGGTGTCGATGCGGACGACCGCGTCGAACTCCACACCGGTGTCGGTGGTGACCTTGACCGTACGGGGGGTGGTGCCGTCGTTCAGCTCGGTGATGCCGGCGATGGAGAAGGACTCCTCGCCGGTCAGGCCGAGGGTCTCGGCGGACTGGCCCTCCGGGTACTGCAGCGGGATGACTCCCATGCCGATGAGGTTGGAGCGGTGGATGCGCTCGTAGGACTCGGCGACGACGGCCTTGACGCCGAGGAGCGCGGTGCCCTTGGCGGCCCAGTCGCGGGACGAACCGGAGCCGTACTCCTTGCCGGCCAGGATGACCAGCGGGGTGCCCTGCTCGATGTAGTTGCGCGAGGCGTCGTAGATGAAGGCGACCGGGCCGCCGTCCTGCGTGAAGTCCCGGGTGTAGCCGCCCTCCGTGCCCGGCGCGATCTGGTTGCGCAGGCGGATGTTGGCGAAGGTACCGCGGATCATGACCTCGTGGTTGCCTCGGCGCGAGCCGTAGGAGTTGAAGTCACGCCGCTCGATGCCGTGCTCGGTGAGGTACTTGCCGGCCGGGGTGTCGGCCTTGATGGCACCGGCGGGCGAGATGTGGTCCGTGGTCACCGAGTCGCCCAGCTTGGCGAGCACGCGGGCGCCGGAGATGTCGGAGACCGGGGTGGTCTCCATCGTCATGCCCTCGAAGTACGGGGGCTTGCGGACGTAGGTCGACTCGGCGTCCCACTCGAAGGTGTTGCCGGTCGGGATCGGCAGCGCCTGCCACTGGGCGTCGCCCGCGAAGACGTCCTGGTAGGACTTGTTGAACATGTCCTCGCCGATGGCGTTCGCCACGACGTCGTTGACCTCGGCCTCGGTCGGCCAGATGTCCTCGAGGTAGACCGGCTTGCCGTCCTGGTCGGTGCCCAGCGCGTCCTTGGTGATGTTCACCTTCATGGAGCCCGCGATGGCGTACGCGACGACCAGCGGCGGGGACGCCAGGTAGTTCATCTTGACGTCGGGGTTGATACGGCCCTCGAAGTTCCGGTTGCCGGAGAGGACCGAGGTGACCGCGAGGTCGTGCTCGTTGACGGCCTTGGAGACCTCCTCCGGCAGCGGGCCGGAGTTGCCGATGCAGGTGGTGCAGCCGTAGCCGACGAGGTTGAAGCCGACCTTGTCGAGGTAGGGAGTGAGCCCCGCCTTGTCGAAGTAGTCGGTGACGACCTTCGAGCCCGGGGCGAGGGTGGTCTTGACCCACGGCTTGCGGGTCAGGCCCTTCTCCACGGCCTTCTTCGCGACGAGCGCGGCGGCGACCATCACGTACGGGTTCGAGGTGTTGGTGCAGGAGGTGATGGCCGCGACCGTCACCGCACCGTGGTCGATCTCGTACGTGGAACCGTCGGGGGCGGTGACCGTGGTCGGACGGGTCGGTACGCCGTTGGTGGTGGCCGGGGCGTCGGAGGCCGGGAAGGACTCCTTGCCCGCCTCGTCGTCGTCCTCGACGTAGTTACGTACGTCGAGCGCGAACTGCTGCGCGGCGTTGGCCAGGACGATACGGTCCTGCGGGCGCTTCGGACCGGCGATGGACGGGACGACCGTCGACAGGTCGAGCTCGAGCTTCTCGGAGAAGTCGGGCTCGGCGGCCGGGTCGAGCCAGAGGCCCTGCTCCTTGGCGTACGCCTCGACGAGCGCGACCTGCTGCTCGGAGCGGCCGGTCAGGCGCAGGTAGTTCAGGGTCTCGCCGTCGATCGGGAAGATCGCGGCGGTGGAGCCGAACTCCGGCGACATGTTGCCGATGGTGGCGCGGTTGGCGAGCGACGTGGCGGCCACGCCCTCGCCGTAGAACTCGACGAACTTGCCGACGACGCCGTGCTTGCGCAGCATCTCGGTGATCGTGAGGACCAGGTCGGTGGCGGTGGTGCCCGGCTTCAGCTCGCCGGTCAGCTTGAAGCCGACGACGCGCGGGATGAGCATGGAGACCGGCTGGCCGAGCATGGCGGCCTCGGCCTCGATGCCGCCGACGCCCCAGCCGAGGACGCCCAGGCCGTTGACCATGGTGGTGTGCGAGTCGGTGCCGACGAGGGTGTCGGGGTACGCCTGGCCGTTGCGGACCATGACCGTGCGCGCCAGGTGCTCGATGTTCACCTGGTGGACGATGCCGGTGCCGGGCGGGACGACCTTGAACTCGTCGAACGCGGTCTGGCCCCAGCGCAGGAACTGGTAGCGCTCCTTGTTGCGGCCGTACTCCAGCTCGACGTTCTGCTTGAAGGCGTCGTTCGTGCCGAACTTGTCGGCGATGACGGAGTGGTCGATGACCAGCTCGGCCGGGGCCAGGGGGTTGATCTTCGCCGGGTCGCCGCCCAGCTCCTTGACGGCCTCACGCATGGTCGCGAGGTCCACGACACAGGGAACGCCGGTGAAGTCCTGCATGATCACGCGGGCCGGCGTGAACTGGATCTCCTGGGCCGGCTGGGCCTGCGAGTCCCAGCCACCAAGGGCGCGGATGTGGTCGGCGGTGATGTTCGCGCCGTCCTCGGTGCGGAGGAGGTTCTCCAGCAGCACCTTCAGGCTGTAAGGGAGGCGCGCGGCGCCCTCGACCTTGTCCAGCCGGAAGATCTCGTACGACTCGTCGCCCACCTGCAGCGTGCTGCGGGCGTCGAAGCTGTTCGCCGACACGACAGTCTCCTTCATTGATGTGCGCGTACCACCACGATCCTGCCGCCACGACTACTTGGCCGATCCGCTAAGGTAAGGCTAAGTTAGGTAGCCCTTACCGCCGGACCGGTGGTGCCGCGCGGCTGCGGTGTCACCTCGGCAGATATCTCGATGTCGAGATAACTCTAATACACGAGGGCCGGATGGTCATGCCCCGGCACCCGTCATGCGGTCATGCACCTCCCTTCCCGGGGTATCCGAACCAGGTATCCACGCCACGAACGGAAGGAGACAGGCATGCCGCTCACGTTCCGCAAGAGTTTCCGGATCCTCCCGGGGGTGCGACTGAACATCAACAAGCGCTCCTGGTCCATCACCACCGGCGGCGGGAAGAACGGCCCGCGGTACACCCGCAGCAGTACGGGACGTCGTACGACATCGATGGATTTGCCCGGACCTTTCGGATGGCGGCGCACCACGAAGGCGCGGCGACACTGAGCCCGCCGGGCGGGATTGACGCCCCGTCACCCGAATGGACCCACCTGTCGGGCGCCATCTCATATCTGAGATAACCTCAACCACATGGCAGACGACTACCTCGTACGCATCGGCAAGCTCATCCGTGACGCCCGGCAGCACCGGGGCTGGACGCAGTCGCAGCTTGCCGAGGCGCTCGGTACCAGCCAGAGCGCCGTCAACCGGATCGAGCGCGGCAACCAGAACATCAGCCTTGAGATGATCGCGCGCATCGGGGAGGCCCTCGACAGCGAGATCGTGTCGCTCGGCTACGCCGGTCCGATGCATCTGCGGGTGGTCGGCGGGCGCCGGCTGTCCGGCGCCATCGACGTGAAGACGAGCAAGAACGCGTGCGTGGCGCTGCTGTGCGCCTCACTGCTCAACCAGGGGCGCACAGTGCTGCGCCGCGTCGCCCGCATCGAGGAGGTCTACCGCCTCCTCGAGGTGCTGGGCTCCATCGGCGTCCGCACCCGGTGGATCAACGACGGTGTCGACCTGGAGATCGTGCCGTCGGCCGAGCTGGACCTGGCGGCGATCGACGCGGACGCGGCCCGCCGCACCCGCTCGATCATCATGTTCCTCGGCCCGCTGCTGCACCGCATGGACCACTTCAAGCTGCCGTACGCCGGCGGCTGCGACCTCGGCACGCGCACGGTCGAGCCGCACATGATCGCGCTGCGCCGGTTCGGTCTCGACATCGCCGCGACCGAGGGCCAGTACCACGCCATGGTGGACCGCTCGGTCCGCCCCGACCGCCCGATCGTGCTGACCGAGCGCGGCGACACGGTCACCGAGAACGCGCTGCTCGCCGCCGCCCGGCACGACGGCACCACCGTCATCCGCAACGCCTCCTCCAACTACATGGTCCAGGACCTGTGCTTCTTCCTGGAGGCGCTGGGCGTCAAGGTCGACGGCATCGGCACGACCACGCTCACCGTGCACGGCGTGCCCACCATCGACGTCGACGTGGACTACTCCCCCTCCGAGGACCCGGTCGAGGCGATGAGCCTGGTCGCCGCGGCTGTCGTCACCGAGTCGCATCTGACGGTGCGCCGGGTGCCGATCGAGTTCCTCGAGATCGAGCTGGCCGTGCTCGAGGAGATGGGCCTCGACCACGACCGCACGCCCGAGTACTTCGCCGACAACGGCCGCACCCGGCTGGTGGACCTCACCGTCCGGCCCTCCAAGCTGGAGGCGCCGATCGACAAGATCCACCCCATGCCGTTCCCCGGCCTGAACATCGACAACGTCCCGTTCTTCGCGGCCATCGCGGCGGTCGCCCAGGGCCAGACCCTGATCCACGACTGGGTCTACGACAACCGCGCGATCTACCTGACCGACCTGAACCGCCTCGGCGGCCGGCTCCAGCTCCTCGACCCCCACCGCGTCCTGGTCGAGGGCCCGACCCGCTGGCGCGCCGCCGAGATGATGTGCCCACCCGCCCTGCGCCCCGCCGTGGTCGTCCTCCTGGCGATGATGGCGGCCGAGGGCACGTCGGTGCTGCGCAACGTGTACGTCATCAACCGGGGTTACGAGGACCTGGCGGAGCGGCTGAACTCGATCGGGGCGCAGATCGAGACGTTCCGGGACATCTGAGGCCGCCGGGGCGGTCAGTACAGCTTGTTGACCGCCGTGACGGTCGTCTTCTTGAAGTCCGCCACCTGGGCGTGCTGGAAGTTGCCCATCTGGCCCCAGAGGACGACCGTCACGGTCCTGCCGTCGCGGCCGACCGAGAACAGGCCGATGTCGGAGGAACCCCACGCCGAGGCGGTGTGGAGGCCGTAGACGTGGGCGCCCTCCTCGACGTTCAGGCGGCCGTAGGACTTCTGGGTCGCCGTCAGGTCGGGGTCCTGCTCCATCAGCTTCTTCGCGCAGCCGGCGATGGCCTTGCGCAGGAGCGCCGCGAAGTCCTTGGCTCGCCGTTCGTCGCGCTCCACGACCGTGATCTGCTGGGCGTTGGTGTCGAACTCGGTCCCGTAGGAGCGGTGGGTGGCGATGGACGGCAGGGCCTCGCCGACGCACACCGGCAGCGGGTCCGGCTGACCGGCCGTGACGGGACCGGCGTACCAGGGCGAGGTCGGGTGCGGCGGCAGTTCGGCCGGCTCCAGGAACCGGGGTGTGGCGGAGGCCGGTGCGGTGACGGCAGCGGCCGGTACGGCGACTGCGGCGACACCGGCGACGGCCGCCAGCGCGGCCACGGTGGTACGGATACCTCGGGCGCGAATCTGCATGGTCTCCCCCATGTTTCCCCCTGGTCTTGCCTGTCGAATGCGCGGGCTTCAGCCCTTGCACACGTACGACCCGCCACGGCCCGCCTACGTTGCCCTGCCCACCCGCTACGGATTCGTCCCGGATGTCACCGACGCGCTACAGGGGATCGAGCGGATCGCGGGGCGGCACGGGCACGGTATGGCCGGCCGGTGACGACATGCTGGGCTTCCACGGCCGCGCCCGCCCCTTCCGCGCCGTCGGCCTCGGCTAGGGCCGTGAGGGCGGATCAGGACAAGCTGAAGAAGTCCGTGATCCGCTTCACGCCGGCGACCGGACAGGCCCGGGCCTTTCGGGGCGTAAAGCGACCGAAGAATGGATAGGGGCTATACGGCGAAACGCGGGGAGTGTCCGACGTGCCCGGATGCCGGGCGCAGCGGCTTCAGGGGAGGGAGCGCGCATGGACGGCCGGCCCTTGTTTCTCGAACCGCGGCTGGAACCACGGCTGAGGTCGCTCATGGCGGCGACCGGGACGTTGCACTCGCTCACCGACGCGCTCGGCTCACCGCTGCACGTGGTGGTGCCGGACCAGATCGCCGAGAATCTGGAGCGCTTCCGGTCCGTGTACCGCGCGCATCACCTGTCGGGCCAGGTGTTCTACGCCCACAAGGCCAACCGGTCCAGCGCGCTGCTGCGCCGTCTGGCCGCCACGGACGCGGGTGTGGACGTCGCGTCGCTGGGCGAGTTACAGCACGCGCTCGGTGCCGGTTTCTCCGCCGACCGGATCACGGCCACCGGGCCGAAGAATCCCGAGTTCCTGTGGCTCGCGGCCCGTGCGGGGGTCACGGTCAGCGTCGACGGCGTGGCCGAGCTGGACCAGCTCGGCGCGCTGGTGCGCAAGCACGCGCTCGCCCCGGTGCGGGTGCTGCTGCGGCTGTCGGGGTTCGAGACGTCGGGCGTGAGAGTGCTCAGCCGGCGCAGCCGGTTCGGTACGCCCGTACGGGAGTTGGAGGCGCTGCTGGAGGCGGTCGAGCGGCACGGCGACGCGGTCGACCTCACCGGGGCGGCCTTCCATCTGGACACGACGAGCGTCGCGGAGAAGGCGACCGCCCTCGAAGGGTGTCTGGCGGCCCTGGAGGCGTGCCGGAGCCGGGGGCTGCGGCCCCGGGCCGTGGACGTCGGCGGCGGGTTCGGGATCAGCTACCTCGCCGAGCGGGAGCAGTGGGAGGCGTACACGACGGCGCTGACGTCCGCCGTCCTGGGCCGACGCCCGCCTCTGACCTGGGGCGGGCACGGCTACGGGCTGCGGAACGAGTCCGGCACCCTGCGCGGCACGCTCGGCCTCTACCCGGCCCACCGGTCCGTCGCCGGCGCGGCCTACCTGGACGAGCTGCTGGCCCAGCCCGCCGCCTCCCTGGGCGGCCGTCCGCTGGCCGGACTGCTGCTGGAGCACCTGTACGACCTGCACACCGAGCCCGGCCGGGCCCTGCTGGACCAGTGCGGGCTGACACTGGCGAAGGTGCTGGAGGTCCGCGAGCAGGAGGCCGGCGGGGAACTGCTCGTGCGGCTGGCCGCGAAGGCGGACGACATCGCCCTGGAGGACCACGGAGTGCTGATGGACCCGGTCGTGGTCCCCGGAAGCGGGGCGGGGCCGGGCGAGGGGCCCGTCGCCGTCCACCTCTTCGGCAGCCTGTGCCTGGAGACCGACCTGATCACCCGGCGCACGGTGTTCCTGCCCCGCCGTCCGGCCCCCGGCGACCTGCTGGCGTTCGCCAACACCGCCGGGTACGCCATGGACTTCCACGCCACCCGCGCCCAGCACCAGCCCGCCGCCCGCAAGGTCGCCGCCTGGCAGGACGGCGACGGGTGGCGCTGGTGCCTCGACGACCAGTTCTGGCCCATCACGCCCTCGGGGGGAGCCCAGTGAGGTACGACAGCATCACGGAGGCGATAGGCAACACCCCGCTGGTGCGGCTGGACCCGGCCGTGCACGGACTGCGGAACATCGACCTGTTCGCCAAACTGGAGATGCTCAACCCCTGGGGCTCGGTCAAGGACCGGGCGGCCTGGAGCATGGCCCGCCCGCTGCTCTCCGAGGCCGTCGAACACGGCAGCCAGGTCGTGGAGTTGTCCAGCGGCAACACGGCGAAGGCGCTGGCGGTCGTCGCGGGCATGCACGGACTGGGCTTCAAGAGCGTCACCAACCGGATGCGCGTACCGGAGATCAAGGACCTCCTGCTGCTGCTCGGCGCGGAGATCGAGGAGCTGCCGGGGCAGAGCGAGTGTCTGGACCCGACCGCGACGGACGATCCGCTGACCCTCTTCCACCGGACGCTGTCCGCCTCCGGCAGCGCCTATCTGCACACCGACCAGTACTTCAACCCGCGCAACACCGAGGCCCATCTGACCGGGACCGGCCCGGAGATCGTCAAGGACCTGGACGGCCGGGTGCCGGACTGGTTCGTCGCGTGTGTGGGCACGGCCGGTTCCTCCACGGGCGTGGCCCGCGCGCTGCGGGAGGAGGACCCCTCGGTGCGGGTGGTCGGGCTGGTCGCGGCCAAGTCCGACTTCATCCCAGGCATCCGCACGATCGACGAGGTGCAGGAGGTCGGCCTGTTCGACCCGGAGACCTACGACACGATGGAGTCGGTGAGCGCCGACGAGGCCATCGAGGGGATGCTGACCCTGAACCGCCGCTGCGGCATTCTGGGCGGGCCCACCGGAGGCGCGGCCTACTTCGGCGCTGTGCGTCACCTGCGCGCTCTCGACGAGGAGTTGAGCGAACGCCGGACGGCGGTGTTCATCGTCTGCGACCGCGTCGAGAGCTATCTGAGCTACGTCCGTCAGCGGCGGCCCGATCTGCTGGGCCGGCCGGCCCGGAGGAACTCGGTGGCCGATCTGACCGAGGCCGAGGTGCGCGGAGCGCCGTCGGTCACCGTGGCCGACGCCCGGCGCTGGATCGACACCGACCGGCCGCTCGTGGTCGACCTGCGCAGCCCGTTCGCGTACGCGGCGCTGCACATCGACGGGTCGGTCAACATCGTCGACGAGCTGTTCGCCGAACTCCTGCGGGGCGGACTGCCGTTCAGCCGGAGCCGGCCGGTGCTGCTGGCGTGTCCGGTGGGTGAGCAGTCCGCGCGGTACGCGGCGCTGCTGGCCCGGATGGGGCATGCCGACGTGCGCAGCCTGGCCGGCGGCATCATCGCCTGGCGGGACGCGGGCGCGCCCCTGGTGCGGGACTGACGGCCATGACCGCACCGATCAGCCGCGAGGACCTGTACCAGTGGCAGCAGACGCTGCGCGCCCAGTTCCCCATCGTCACCGGACATCCGGAGCTGGCGTACCTGGACAGCGCGGCCACGGCCCAGAAGCCGCAGGCCGTCCTGGACGCCGTGCAGACGTACCTCACCACCAGCAACGCCAACTCCGCGCGCGGCACCTACACCTGGGCCAACCGGACCACGGAGCTGGTCGAGCGGACCCGCGAGCGCGTCGCCCGGTTCCTCGGGGACGGCCGGCCGGAGCGGTCCGCCGTCCACTTCACGAGCGGCACGACCGAGGGACTGCGGACGATCGCCCGCGACTGGCTGCCGGGGTTCCTGCGCGACGGCGACGAGATCGTCGTACCCGACGCCGACCACCAGGCCAACATCACGCCCTGGCTGGAGGCCCAGCGGCTGCTCGCCCGGGAGGGCGTGCGCGTCCGGGTGCTGCCGATGCCGTACCAGAGCGGTTCCGGGGACTACGACCACACCGCGCTGGCCGAACGGGCCGGGCCGCGCACCCGGTTCGTCGCCACGACCCACGTCCACCACGTGTACGGCGGCGACATGAATGTGCACCGCATCCGCGAGGCGGTCGGCCCGGACGCGGTCATCTGTCTGGACGCGGCCCAGAGCGTCGGGCATCTGCCGGTGTCCGTGGCCGAGTCGGACGTCGACTTCGTGGTCTTCTCCGGGCACAAGGCGCTGGCCCTGCCGGGGTCGGGCGCGGTGTGGGCCCGGCAGGCGCGCGGCCCGGCGTTCACACCCGGCGGGTGGAGCGGCACGCCGAACACCGTGGGCATCGCCTCGCTCGAAGCGGCCCTGGACTGGCTGGACGCCGCCGGTGTGGAGCGCATCGAGCGGTGGACCGTCGCCCTGGCGGCCCGGCTCACCGACGGGCTGCGCCGCCTGGACGCCTACGAGATCCTCGGCTGCCCGCTCAGCCTGGCGGCCGACTCGACCGTGCAGCGGCGCCAGAGCATCGTGACCCTGCGGCACCGCGCCATCGACTCGGGCGACCTGGGCTTCATCCTCTTCAGCCACGGTTTCATGGTCCGCTCCGACCACCACTGCCAGGGCGACGCGGGCGAGAAGACCGGTTCGGTGCGGGTGAGTCTGCATGTGTACAACACCGTTGAGGAGATCGACCGGCTGTTGACCGTCCTTGCGTCACTCCAGTGACTCCGCCGACTGGGCGTAATGGGAACCGTTTCCACCTGTAGGCTCGGGCCGGCAGGAGTCAGGTGCGAAACGGCAAGGTGGCGCGTCCGGATGGGGCTGAGTCTGGCGACGGCGGAGCGATGGGTGGAGCGCTGGGAGCTCCAGCAGCAGCGGTACGCCGTCGACCGCGAGGAGCGGTTCACGGTGATCGCCGATGTCGTCGAGCACGTCACGGCGGGGCGCGAGGGCCGGCCGCTCGTCGTCGACCTGGGGTGCGGGCCCGGCTCCCTGGCGGCCCGGCTGGTCCGGCGGCTGCCGGACGCGGAGATCGTGGCCGTGGACCGGGACCCCGTCCTGCTGGAACTGGGCCGGACCCACCACCCGGACGCGGCCCGCTACGTCGACGCGGAGATCGGCGCGCCCGGCTGGACCGGGACACTGGGACTGGACCGGCCCCTGGACGCGGCCGTCTCCACGACGGCCCTGCACTACCTCGACCGCGACACACTGCTGCGCACCTACCGGCAGCTCGCCTCGCTGCTGCGACCCGGGGGCGTCCTCGTCAACGGCGACCATCTCCCCCAGGACGACACGGGCCCGGCCGGGATCGCCGCCCATGTCGGGCAGTGCCGGGCCCACCGGCAGCGGGTGTTCGCCCATGAGGACTGGGGCTCCTGGTGGACCGCCCTCTCCCGCGACCCCGAGCTGACCGACCTCCTCGCGGAGCGCCGCCGCCGGGAGGAGCCTCTCGACACCGGCCGCCCCGCGGAGCTGCCCCTCTCGGCCCATCTGGAGCTGTTGCGGCAGGCGGGGTTCGGCACAGCGGGGCTGGTCTGGCAGTACGGGGACAGTTGCGTGGTCGTCGCGGTGCGCTAGGGCCCGCATGGCCCCTTCGCGCTCCGTCAGATGGCGGACGGCGGCGAGTGCTCGGACAATGTACGCAGAAATCGCCATACAGTCCTGCCGCCGAACCGCAGCCCCGCCGAAGGGCCAGGGGCCGTAGCGCCCACACCTGAGGAGCCACCCCCATGACCACCGCCGAGCACATCACGCACGAGGACCACCCGCACGCCCACGGCGACGACTGCGGGCACGTCGCCTTCGCCCACGGGGACCACACGGACTACGCCCATGACGGCCACATCCACCGGATGCACGAGGGTCACATCGACGAGTGCGCGAACGGCGGCCACACGGTGCACCAGAACCACGACCACCAGCACGGCGACGACTGCGGCCATCTGGCCGTGCGGCACGGCGACCACACCGACTACGTGCACGACGGTCACCGTCACGCCGGCCACGAGGGGCACTGGGACGATCACTGAACCGTGACAGAACGCCGCGGTAGCGCTTCTCAGGACAGGTTGTCCCAGTCGGCCGTGCGGTCGCACCAGCGCCCGAGCAGCGTGCGGTCGTGGCCGACGGCCAGCAGGGCGGCGCCGGTCGCGGCCCGGTAGTCCTCGACGGCCGAGACCAGGGCGGCGGCGGTGGAGGCGTCGAGCATGGCGGTCATCTCGTCGCACACCAGCAGGCGCGGGCGCAGTACGAGGGCGCGGGCGAGGCAGGCGCGTTGCAGCTGGCCGTCGCTGACCTCGTGCGGCCGTCGGGTCAGCAGGTCAGGGGTGAGGCCGACGGCGGGGGCCAACTCGGCCACACGGTCGGGGATTTCCCTGCTCCGGCCGGTGGCGCGCAAGGGTTCGGCGATCAGGTCGGTGAGCGGCAGCCGGGGGTCGGCGGAGAGTCGGGCCTGCTGGAAGACGACCCCGAAGGCGGTGCGCAGGGCGCGCGGCGCGCGGTGGCGCCAGTGCCGTACGGGGTCGCCGTCGAGGACGAGGGTTCCGGAGTCGGGCCGGTGCAGCAGGGCCGCGACCCGCGCCAGGGTGGACTTGCCGCAGCCGCTCGGGCCCAGCAGGCCGACGGACTCGCCGGCTGCCACGGTCAGGGAGACGTCCCGGACCACCGGCGCGTTCCTGGTGTATCCGGCGGTGATGGAGCGCAGTTCAAGCACGGACGTCCTCCGGCATGTGCGGGTGGTGGCAGGCGACCGCGCCCGGGGGCGGCGGGGCGGCACAGGTGCCGGTGGCCCGGTCGCAGCGGGCGGCGAAGGCGCAGCCGTCGGGGAGGTCGCCGAGTTCGGGCGGCATGCCGGGGATGGCCGTGAAGGCGCGGTCGGGGAGGGCCTGGAGCAGGCCGCGGCTGTAGGGGTGGCGGGGCCCCGGTGAGCCGAAGAAGTCCGCGGCGGCGGCCAGTTCGACGATCCGGCCCGCGTACATCACGGCGACCCGGTCGGCGATGCGCTCGGCGGCCGCCAGGTCATGGGTGATCATCAGCAAGCCCCGTCCCCGGCCGCCCGCCTCCCCCGGCTCGTCGACGTGCCGCCGCAGTTCGCCGACCGTACGGTCCACCAGGTCGCGGTCGAGCCCGGTGGTCGGTTCGTCGGCGAGCAGCAGGGGCGCGTCGCCGACGAGGGCGAGGGCGGTGGCGGCGCGCTGCGCCAGGCCTCCGGAGAGCTGGTGGGGGTGGCGGTCGAGGTGGTCCGCGGGGAACGCGGCCCGTTCGGCGGCGGCCTCGGCGGCGGCGCGCAGGGCGGCGCGGCCCCGGGTCGCGGTCAACGCGGCGACGGTCTCCTCCAGTTGGGAGCGGACGGTGCGCACGGGGGTGAGGTGGGCGGCCGGGCTCTGCGGTACGAGGCCGATGAGCCGGCCCCGTACGGTACGGGCGAGGGTCCGCTCGCCGGCCGCGAGCAGGTCCAGGTCGCCGAGGTGAGCCGCCCCGGCGGTCTGCGCGTTGCCGGGGAGCAGGCCGAGCAGGGCGGAGACCAGCACGGACTTGCCGCAGCCGCTCTCCCCGATCAGGGCCAGGCACTCACCGGCCGCCACGTCGAACCGGGCGTCGGTGACGGCGGCGACACGTCGTCCGCCGGGCATGAGGAACCGCACGGAGAGGCCGCGCACCGACAGCACGGGCCCGTCTCCGGTCGGCACCGCGGCGACTTCGTCCGGGCCGGTCTCGACTCCGGTGCTCACAGCATCAGCTCCGATCGGTGGCGGGGATGGATCCGCTCCCGCCAGGCTCCGGCGAGGCCGGCGATCGCGAGGGTGGGGACGATGAGGAACAGGCCCGGGAACAGGGTCGGCCACCACTGTCCGGCGAGCAGGGAGCCGCGGGCCGTCTGGATCAGGGTGCCGAGGCTCGCCGTGTGGGTGGGCAGCCCGAGTCCGAGGAAGGACAGCGCCGACTCGTGCCACATGGCGTGCGGCACCATCAGCACGGCGGCGAGGGCGGCTTGGGGAAGGACGGCGGGCAGCAGATGCCGTACCGTCACCCGCCACCGGGACGCCCCGCCGGAGACGGCGGCGTCGACGTACGGCCTGGACCGCAGGGACAGCACCTCGGCGCGGACGATCCGCGCGGTGGACAGCCAGTGGGTCAACGCGACCGAGATGACCACCGGCCAGACACCGGGGCGGAACATCGCGACGATGAAGATGCCGAGCAGCAGATGCGGCACGGAGGAGAACGCGTCGACCACCCGCATCAGGGCGCGATCGGCCCAGCCGCCCAGGGCACCCGCCGCCGCGCCCACGGCGGTACCGACCACCGTCGCCGTCAGCGCCGCCGCCACCCCGACGAGCAGCGAGACGCGCAGGCCGTAGACGCAGCGCAGCAGCAGGTCGCGGCCGACGTCGTCGGTGCCGAAGGGGTGGGACCAGGACGGCGGCCGGAGCTTGGCCGCCAGGTCGACGGCCTGCTGGTCGAGCTGGACCAGCGGGGGTACGAGCAGCACGGCGAGGACGGTCGCGCCCACCAGTACGGCGGAGGTGCGCACACGCAGGGTGCGGGTGGAGCGGCGTTTCGGGCCGTGCGAGCGCCACTCGGTCTCGGCCGGGGCGCCGGCGGGCGCCGGTGCGTCACATGTCACTGAGCTTCACCCTCGGGTCGAACAGTCCGTAGAGCAGGTCGGCGAGCAGGTTCCCGGCGAGGACGGCGGCGGTGGCCAGGGTCGTCAGGGCGGCGAGCAGCGGGAAGTCGACGGCGGTCGCCGCCTCGACGGTGGCTGCGGCGATGCCCGGCCAGCTGAAGACGCTCTCCACCAGCAGGGCCCCGGTGATGAGTTCGGGCACGCGGGAGCCGATCAGGGTGAGCACCGGCAGCACTCCGGAGCGCAGGGCGTGGCCGAGCAGGACGGTGCGTTCGCTCAGGCCGCGTGCGCGGGCGCCGCGTACCGGGTCCTCCGCCAGGGCGTCGGCGACGCCCTGGCGGACGTAGAGCGTGAACCAGGGCAGTTGGGAGACAGCGAGGACCCCGGCCGGCAGGACGAGGTGGCTGGCGACCTGTCCCGCCGTGACCTGTTCGCTGGCGGTGTCCGTCAGGCCGCCCGCCGGGAGGACGTCCCACTGGAGGGCGAACAGCCAGACGGCGAGCAGGGCGATCCAGAAGACCGGGGCCGCCTCCAGGGTGTAGGCGAGGGAGGTGACGGTCCGGTCGAGGAGCGAGCCGGGCCGGCGGGCGGCGAGCACGCCGAGGAGAGTGCCCATCAGCACGGCGGCGGCGAAGGCGACCGCGCACAGCAGCGAGGACCACACGAGCCGTTCGCCGATCACCTGGGCGACCGGCTGGCGCAGCACGCTGGAGTGGCCGAGGTCGCCGGTGAGCGCGGAGGTCAGCCACTGCCACCAGCGGGCGGCGAAGGGCTGGTCCGCGCCGAGGTTCTCGCGCAGCCGGTCCAGGGTCTGCTGGTCGGCGCCGAGCGCGGCGGTGCCGGCGTAGGCCTTGACGGGGTCGAACGGGGAGGCGGCGGCGATGGCGAACACGCCGAAGGTGACGACGAGCAGGACGGGGACGGCGAACAGCGCCCGGCGTCCCGCCAGTCGTGCCATCGCTCCCCAGGGGAGTCGGTTCACCGCTTCGGCTGCCAGTCCTCGATGTTCCACCAGGGGCCGCTGGCGAAGCCGTGCTCGTGCGGCTCCAGCTGGGTGCTCAGGCCGTCCCAGCGGTCGGCCAGGACGTAGAGGTGGTCGATGTGGGTGAGGAAGGTGTAGCCGGGGTCCTGCACCAGGGCGCGCTGGAGCTTGTCGTAGGCGGCCTCGCGCTCCGCCGGGTCCTGGCTGCGGCGGCCGTTGTCGAGGGCGCGGTCCACGGCCGGGTTGTCATAACGGGCCATGTTGTTGAAGCCGTCACCGGCGAGGGAGGAGTGCAGCAGGGTGTACAGGCCGAAGTCGGGGTCGCCGGTGCTGCCGAAGCCCGCGAGGACGGCGGTGTCCTTCATGCGCGGCTCGATGACCTCCCAGGTGGCGCTCTCCGCCTTCACCTCGATGCCGGCCTTCCTGGCGTCGGAGGCGTAGGCGAGGGCGTGGTCCTGGCGGACCTTGTCGCCGGAGGGGTAGAGGAGGGTGAAGGACGCCCGCTGTCCGTCCTTGGCTCGGATGCCGTCCCCGGCGGGCTTCCAGCCGGCCTCGTCCAGGATCCTCCTGGCCTTGCCGAGGTCCTGGGCGCGCTCGACGGCCTTGGTGAAGGCGGGGTCGTCGACGGGCAGCGGCCCGTACGCCGGGCGGCCGGCGCCGTCGAGGATCTTGCCGACCATGGCCTCGCGGTCCACGGCTGCGTCGAGGGCCTGCCGGACGGCGCGGTCGCCGGTGACCTTGTTCGGGGTGGGGAGGGTGACGGCCCGGAAGTCGTAGGACCTGGCGTCGTACGTGCGCTTGCCGTCGTCGCTCTTGAACGTGGCGGCGAGGTTGGGCGGGAGGACCGCGCCGTCGAGGTCGCCGGAGCGCAGCCGGGTGGCGCGTACGTCGTCGTCGGCGATGACCGCCATGGTGAAGGTCTTCACCTTCGGCTTGCCGCCCCAGTAGCGGGGGTTGGCCTTGAAGGTGAGCTTCTCGCCCTTGCTCCACTTGGAGAGGACGTACGGGCCGGTGCCGACCGGCTCGGTGTTGAAGGAGCCGGTGTTGGGGTCCTGCTCGCCGGCGAGGTGCTCGGGGACGATGGGCAGCACGGTGCGGGCGGCGAAGGCGGCGTAGGGGTACTTGAGGGTGAAGACGACCTTGTCGTCGCCGCTCGCCCGGACCTCCTTGACGGCGTCCAGCTCGCTCTTGAAGGTGTTGTTGGTCTTGGCGTCGAGGACGGTGCGGTACGTGTAGACGACGTCGGCGGCCGTCAGCGGCTCGCCGTCGCTGAACTCCACCCCGTCGCGCAGCGTGTAGGTGTAGGTGCGGCCGCCGTCGGCGATCTCGGGGAGCGCCGTCGCCAGGGCGGGCTTCAGCTTCAGGTCGGCGTCGCGGGCGAGCAGCCCGTCGAAGATCTTGGAGTTGCCGTCCTTGCCGTAGCCGAGCAGCGGGCTGAGGGTGTCCGGCTCGGAAGCCACCCCGATGACGACGGATCCGGACTTGGCGTCACTCTGACCGCCGCTGCCGGGGGCCGAGCAGGCGGTGACCGCCGCGGCCAGTGCCGCCGTGACGGCGGCTCCTCGTATCCGACGGGTCGACATATGACCTCACCCCGTTGTTGCTGTAGTCAAGTTCTTGCACAGACTTCGCAATTAAACAGTCAGGGAGGGCCTCCGCGCACCACCGCGGTGCGGGAGGCCCAGGTCACCGGCTCGTGCTCAGGGCCGGGTCAGGGTGATGTCCCGGCCGTGGACCGCGTGGAAGCTGGGCAGCGGCAGGCCGCTGAAGGTGCGCAGTTCCATCAGGGTGGCCTCGACGTGGGCCGCTCCGGGCGCGAGCGCGCCCGGAGCGGGCCGGCCCGTGTTCATCCAGCGGTGCTTCACGCCGTCGCACACGGCCCGGGTGCCGCCGATGCCGTAGCGGGTGGTGGAGGCGCCCTGGCTCACGGAGGAGCTGACGAAGACCGGGCCGACGGCGCTCCGGCAGCGGTAGGTGCCGGAGAGGGTGACGGTGCCGTCGGCGGTGATCCGGCCCACCGCGTCGACCGTCACGGCCTCGTACGGGGCCGCGGCGGACGCGGTGGCGGGTGCCGCGGTGGCACCGGTGAGCAGGAGCAGCGCGGCACCGGCCGTCGCGCCGAGCAGGGGACGTACACGCATGGGGAAGAACCTCCCGAGAGGAGTGGTTTTTTGTTCCACTCGTACCCGGCACGCGGGTCCACGTCCGCGCCCCTCACTCCTTCGGTGGTGAGTCCGCACCGACCGTCGTGGAACGGTCCGGGGAATGTCCGGGGCGTGTCACGCTTCCCGGAGGGCCGTTCCGATGTGTTCGAGTCGGGAGCATGGTCTGTACGTAAGAGTCATACGAATCCTCCGGATGGCCCTACCGACGTGGAGGTGCGCCATGTGTGCCCACCAGACCCAGTGCCCCGCGACCGACTCCGCCGCGACCCATGTCGTCGCCGCCCACCCCGAGCAGGGCTGGAGCCTGCTGTGCGACGGGGCGATCGTCTTCGACGACACCGGTGAGCTGCTGCCGGACGGACGTGTGGTGGAGCCGCACCGGGTGACGGCGGGGCTGACCGTCGCGGCCTGAGAGCGGACCTACGGCAGCACCGCGAAGCCGTCGAGTTCGACCATCGCCTCTTCGTCCCACAGCCGGACGACCTCGACGACGGCCATGGCGGGGTAGTCGCGCCCGGCCGCCTCGCGCCACAGCCGGCCCAGTTCGGGGGCGTGGGCGCGGTACGCGGCGACGTCCGTGGCGTAGACGGTGACGCGGGCGAGGTCGGACGGTGTGCCGCCGGCCGCGGTGAGAGCGGCCAGCAGGTTCGTCAGCGCCTTCGCGAACTGTTCCGGCAGGGTCCGCCCCACCACTTTGCCGTCGGTGTCGAGGGCGGTCTGGCCCGCCAGGAACACCACCCTCGACCCGGAGGCCACGACGGCGTGGGAGAAGCCGGTGGGCGGGGACAGGTCGGGCGGGTTGACGCGCTCGGTGGTCACCGGGCCTCCTGGTGGACGTACAACGTGGCGTACAACTCCTTGGCGATGATGCCGCGTTGCACCTCGCTGGCCCCCTCGTAGACGCGCGGCGCGCGCACCTCGCGGTAGAGGTGTTCGAGCAGGTGCCCGCGTTGCAGCGCCCGGGCGCCGTGCAACTGGACGGCCGTGTCGACGACGTACTGCGCGGTCTCGGTGGCGAGCAGTTTCGCCATGGCTGCACGCTGGGGCACGTCCGGGGCGTCCTCGTCGTACGCCGTCGCCGCCGCGTAGACCATCAGGCGGGCCGCCTCCGTGCGCAGGGCCATCTCGGCGACCTGGTGGGAGACGGTCTGGAGGTCCTTCAGCTTGCCGCCGAAGGCGTCCCGCCCGGCGGTGTGGGCGAGGGTCGCGTCGAGGGCGGCCCGGGCCATGCCGACCGCGAAGGCGCCGACGCTGGGGCGGAACAGATTGAGCGTCCCCATCGCGACCCGGAACCCCCGGTCCACCTCGCCGAGCACGTCCGCGGCCGTCACCGGTACGGCGTCGAAGTGGAGGGCGCCGATGGGGTGCGGGGAGAGCATGTCGAGGCCGGTGCCGGTCAGCCCCGGGCGGTCGGCGGGCACCAGGAAGGCCGTGACGCCCCGGGCCCCGGCATCGGGGGACGTACGGGCGAAGACGGTGTAGAAGTCGGCCTCGGGGGCGTTGGAGATCCAGCACTTCTCGCCGGTCAGGCGCCAACGGGCCGGGCCGTCCCGCTCGGCTCGCAGGGCCAGCGCCGCCGCGTCCGACCCCGCCCCGGGCTCGCTCAGCGCGAACGCCGCGACCGCCGTGCCGTCGGCCACCCGGGGGAGCCAGCGGGCGCGCTGGGGCCCGGTGCCGTGGGCGTGGACCGGGTGGGCGCCGAGGCCCTGGAGGGCGAGGGCCGTCTCGGCCTCCGTGCAGCCGTGGGCCAGGGACTCGCGCATCAGGCACAGATCGAGGGCGCCGGACGTGAAGAGCCGTTCGAGCAGGCCCAGTCGGCCGAGTTCGGCGACCAGGGCGCGGTTCACATGACCCGGTTCCCCCTTCTCGGCCAGCGGGCGGAGCCGCTCGGCGGCCAGGGCGCGCAGCTCGGCGCACCAGGCGAGTTGTGCCGGTTCGAGCGAGAATGCGGTCATTGCCGGTCCCTTCTCCGCCACCCTGCTTCCCGGCTGGGCCACTCCGAGGCTATCGCGGACCGTTGACTGTCGTCACCAACACGATACGCTCCAGGGGCGAGCCCACCACGCCAAGGGGGCGAACCGTATGAATCCACCGGACACGGCGCACGTCGACACCTTCGCCCGCGACCATCTGCCACCCCGGGACCACTGGCCCGAGCTCCGTTTCGACCTGCCGGAGCTGCGCTATCCCGAACGGCTCAACTGCGCCGCCGAACTGCTCCACGGCCCTGACGACGACCGGCCCGCGTTCCTCACCCCCACCGGTGAGCCATGGACGTACGGCGAGCTGCGCGCCCGGGTCGACCGCATCGCGCATCTGCTCACCGGTGACCTCGGCGTCGTCCCCGGCAACCGGGTGCTGCTGCGCGGCCCCACCACACCGTGGCTCGCCGCCTGCTGGCTGGCCGTGCTGAAGGCGGGGGCCGTGGCGGTCACGGTGCTCGCCCAGCAGCGCCCGCACGAGCTGGGCACGATGTGCGAGATCGCCCGGGTCCGGCACGCGCTGTGCGACATCCGGGCCGTCGACGACCTCGCCAAGGCCGACATCCCCGACCTGCGGATCACGACGTACGGCGGTGACGCCCCGGACGACCTGCTCAACCGCCCGGCGCCCGGCACGCCGTACGGGGCCGCCCGGACGGCGGCCGATGACGTGGCGCTGATCGCCTTCACCTCCGGCACCACCGGCCGCCCCAAGGGCTGTATGCACTTCCACCGGGACGTGCTGGCGATCGCCGACACCTTCTCCCGGCATGTGCTCAGGCCCCGCGCCGACGACGTCTTCACCGGCAGTCCGCCCCTGGGCTTCACCTTCGGGCTGGGCGGGCTGGTGATCTTCCCGCTGCGGGCCGGGGCGAGCGCCCTGCTGCTGGAGCAGGCCGGCCCCAAACAGCTGCTGCCCGCCATCGCCCGGCACCGGGTCTCCGTCCTGTTCACCGCGCCCACGGCCTACCGCGCGATGCTCGACGAGCTCGACGGCCACGACGTCTCGTCCCTGCGCCGCTGCGTCTCGGCCGGCGAGAACCTGCCCGCGGCCACCTGGCGGGCGTGGCACGAACGCACCGGCGTGCGCGTCATCAACGGCATCGGCGCCACCGAGCTGCTGCACATCTTCATCTCCGCGGCCGACGAACGGATCCGGCCCGGGGCGACGGGCGTTCCCGTACCGGGCTGGCACGCGCGCGTGCAGGACGCGGACGGCCGGCCGGTGCCCGACGGGCAGCCGGGGCTGCTCGCCGTGCGCGGACCGGTCGGCTGCCGGTATCTCGCCGACCCGAGGCAGCGGGAGTACGTGCGCGGCGGCTGGAACCTCACGGGCGACACCTACGTCCGCGAACCCGACGGCTACTTCCGGTACGTCGCCCGCGCCGACGACATGATCATCTCGGCCGGGTACAACATCGCCGGACCCGAGGTCGAGGACGCGCTGCTGCGGCACCCGGGCGTGCTGGAGGCGGCGGTCGTGGGACGGCCCGACGAGGCGCGCGGGCAGGTCGTGGTGGCCTACGCCGTCCTCAAGGAGGGCGCGGAACGGGACGCCGGGGCGCTGCGCGCCTTCGTGAAGAGCGAGCTGGCGCCGTACAAGTGCCCGCGCGAGATCGTCTTCCTGGACGCGCTGCCGCGCACCGCCACCGGCAAGCTCCAGCGGTTCCGGCTGCGCGGCGCGGGAGTCCCGGACGGCGGCACCGCAGGCGACCAGGATTGATCCGTACGACCTAAGATGATCAACGTGTCCGACCAGCATGCACCACGGTCTCTCATCGTCACGCTCTACGGCGCGTACGGCCGCTTCGTACCGGGCCCCGTGCCGGTAGCCGAACTGATCCGGCTACTGGCCGCGGTCGGTGTGGACGCCCCGTCCGTACGCTCCTCGGTGTCGCGGCTCAAGAGACGGGGACTGCTCGTGCCCGCCCGCACCGCTCAGGGTGCGGCCGGGTACGAACTCTCACCGGACGCGAGGCAGTTGCTCGACGACGGCGACCGGCGCGTCTACGCCACGGCTCCGCCCGAGGACGAGGGCTGGGTGCTCGCCGTGTTCTCCGTGCCGGAGTCGGAGCGGCAGAAGCGGCACGTGCTGCGCTCCCGGCTGGCCGGCCTCGGTTTCGGCACGGCGGCTCCGGGCGTGTGGATCGCGCCCGCGCGGCTGTACGAGGAGTCCCGGCACACCCTCCAGCGGCTGCGGCTCGACGGGTACGTCGACTTCTTCCGCGGCGGCCACCTCGGCTTCGCGCCGACCGCCGAGGCCGTCACCCGCTGGTGGGACCTGGCCGCCATCGCCAAGCAGCACGAGGCGTTCCTCGACCGCCACGCGCCCGTCCTGCATGGCTGGGAGAAGCGCGAGGACACCCCGCCCGAGGAGGCCTACCGCGACTACCTCCTCGCCCTGGACTCCTGGCGCCACCTCCCCTACATCGACCCCGGCCTGCCGTCCGCGCTGCTCCCCCGGGACTGGCCCGGGGAGCGCTCCTCGGCGGTGTTCCGGGGGCTGCACGAGCGGCTGCGGGACGCGGGGGCGGGGTTCGTGGGGGTGTGACCGCGGCCCCTTGTTAGGCCCACCAGGCCACCGGGTACTCGCCAGCGCGTTCCCGGAACCCGCACCACACGCTCATCGGGAGACACGATGGAACGGCGGGCAGGCCCTGTGCGGCCGGCTCTGATCGTGGTCGACATGATCAACACGTACGACCACGAGGACTCCGAGCTGCTCGTGCCGTCCGCCGAACGGGTCGTGCCCGTCATCGCCGAGCTGATCGGCCGGGCCCGCGAGGCGGACGTGCCGGTGATCTACGCGAACGACAACTTCGGACTGTGGCGATCACACCACGGAGAGCTCGTGGAGAGCGCGCTGGCCAGGCCGCACGCCGACCTGATCGAGCCGATACGACCGGACGACGAATCGCTCTTCGTGGTGAAGGCCCGCCATTCGGTCTTCTTCGAGACGCCCCTGTCCTACCTCCTGTGGAGCCTGGGCGTCGGACACGTCGTGCTGACCGGACAGGTCACCGAGCAGTGCGTCCTCTACTCCGCCCTCGACGCGCACATCCGCCACCTGGAGGTCACGGTGCCCAGGGACGCCGTCGCCTCCATCCACCCTCATCTGGCGTCCGCCGCCCTGGAGATGATGGAGCGCAACATGAGCGCCCGGATCAACGCGGCGAAGGAGACGGAGTTCACCTGAGCGGTCCCCCGTCACCTCACAGGCTCAGCCGCGGCTTCGGCGCGTCCGTGCGGCCCGTCTGGGGACGGCGGCTGCCCGCGCGGTACGGGGCCGGCCAGGCGACGCCCGGGCCCGTGTAGCCCTGTTCGGCCGCCGCGTGCAGGGTCCAGTGCGGGTCGTAGAGGTGCGGGCGGGCCAGGGCGCACAGGTCCGTGCGGCCCGCCAGGATCAGGGAGTTGACGTCGTCCCAGGAGGAGATCGCGCCGACCGCGATCACCGGGACACCGGTGGCGCGACGGATACGGTCCGCGAACGGCGTCTGGTACGACCGCCCGTACTCCGGCCGCTCGTCCGCCACGACCTGCCCCGTCGACACGTCGATCGCGTCGGCGCCGTGCGCGGCGAAGGCCCGGGCGATCTCGACGGCGTCCTCGGCCGTGGTCCCGCCCTCGGCCCAGTCGGTGGCGGAGATGCGCACGGTCAGGGGCCGCTCCCCCGGCCACACGTTCCGTACGGCGTCGAACACCTCCAGCGGGAAACGGAGCCGCTTCTCCGGCGAGCCGCCGTAGGCGTCGGTACGCCGGTTGGTCAGCGGGGAGAGGAAACCGGAGAGCAGGTAGCCGTGGGCGCAGTGCAGTTCGAGCAGGTCGAAGCCGGCCCGGGCGGCGCGGCAGGCGGCTGCCGTGAACTGCTCACGGATGTCGGTGAGCTGGGCGCGGGACAGCGCGCGCGGGGTCTGGCTGTACGGCTTGTACGGGAGCGCGGAGGCGGCCACGAGCGGCCAGTTGCCCTCCTGAAGGGGCTCGTCCATGCCCTCCCACATCAGCTTCGTGGAGCCCTTGCGGCCGCTGTGGCCGAGCTGCACGCCGATCGCGGTGCCGGGCGCCTGGGCGTGCACGAAGTCCGTGACACGCCGCCACGCCTCGGCCTGCCGGCCGGTGTAGAGGCCGGCGCAGCCGGGCGTGATCCGGCCCTCCTCGCTGACGCACACCATCTCGGTCATCACCAGCCCGGCCCCGCCCAGCGCCCGCGCGCCCAGATGGACCAGGTGGAAGTCGCCGGGCACGCCGTCGACCGCCGAGTACATGTCCATGGGCGAGACGACGACCCGGTTGCGCAGGGTCAGACCGCGCAGCCGGAACGGGGTGAACATCGGGGGCGTACCGGGCGGACAGCCGAACTCGCGCTCCACCGCCTCCGTGAAGTCCGCGTCGCGCAGCCGGAGGTTGTCGTGGGTGACGCGGCGGCTGCGGGTGAGCAGGTTGAAGGCGAACTGCCGGGGCGGCTGGTCCAGGTACAGGCCGAGGTTCTCGAACCACTCCAGGCTGGCGCGGGCCGCGCGCTGCGTGGACGCGACCACGGGCCGCCGCTCCGCCTCGTACGCGGCCAGGGCCTCCTCCAGCGACTCCCGCTCCTCCAGGCAGGCGGCCAGGGCCAGGGCGTCCTCGACGGCGAGCTTGGTGCCGGAGCCGATGGAGAAGTGGGCGGTGTGGGCGGCGTCGCCGAGCAGGACGACGTTGCCGTGCGACCAGCGGTCGTTGACGACCGTGCGGAAGGTCGTCCACGCAGAGTTGTTGGACCGCAGGGGGTGGCCGCGGAGTGCTTCCGCGAAGATCTTGCCGCAGCGTTCGATCGACTCGGTCTCGTCGAGCTCGTCGAAACCGGCCCTCCGCCAGACCTCCTCGCGCATCTCGATGATCACGGTGGAGGCGCCGGATTGATTCCGCGGCCCGGAGGGCCTCGTTGAGGGGTGGTGGTCGGGCGACGGGCGGGCATAGGGGTAGCCGTGCAGTTGCATCACGCCGTGTTCGGTCTCGGCGATGTCGAAGCGGAAGGAGTCGAAGGGGAAGTCGGTGGCGAGCCAGATGTAGCGGCAGTGGTGTGTGGTGACCTGGGGGTGGAAGACGTCCGCGTAGGTCTCGCGGGTGGTGCTGTGGATGCCGTCCGCGGCGATGACCAGGTCGTGGGTCTGCGGGAGGTCTTTCGGGGCGTCGGTGTGGAAGCGGAGGGTTACGCCGAGGTCGCGGCAGCGGGTGTGGAGGATTTCGAGGAGCCGTTTGCGACCCAGGGCTGCGAAACCGTGGCCTCCGGAGGTCTGGCGGGTGGTGCGGTGGGTGATGTCGATGTCGTCCCAGCGGATGAAGTCCCTCTGGAGGGCCTCGTAGACCTGGGGGTCGGCGTGTTCTATGCCGCCGAGGGTTTCGTCGGAGAGGACGACGCCGAAGCCGAAGGTGTCGTCGGGGGCGTTGCGTTCCCAGACGGTGATGTCTCGGGTGGGGTCGAGGCGTTTGAGGAGGGCGGCGGCGTAGAGGCCTCCCGGACCTCCGCCGATGACCGCCACGCGTAGGGGGTGGCTTGTGTCGTTGGGCGGGTGCGGGCCGGTTGCGGCTTGTCGCGCGGTTCCCCGCGCTCCTGAGGGTGCCGCGGTCACCGTCCGCTCCATTTCGGGGGGCGTTTTTCTGTGAACGCCGCGTGGAACTCCGCGTAGTCCTCTCCGGTCATCAGGAGGGCCTGGGTCGAGGCGTCCAGTTCCACTGATGCCGCCAAGGGCATGTCCAGCTCGGCCGTGAGGAGGGCCTTGGTCTGGGCGAAGGCCAGGGCCGGGCCGTCCGCCAGGCGGTGGGCCAGTTGCCGTGCGGCCTCGTCGGCGGCGCCCTCCTCCGTCAGTTCGCTGATCAGGCCGATGCGCTCGGCCTCGGGGGCCCGCACCGGATCGCCCAGCATCAGGAGGCGGGTCGCGTGGCCCAGGCCCACGACCCTGGGCAGGAGGTAGGCCGCGCCCATGTCGCCGCCGGAGAGGCCGACCCGGGTGAAGAGGAAGGCGAAGCGGGCCGAGGGGTCGGCGACGCGGAAGTCCGCCGCCAGGGCGAGCACCGCTCCGGCGCCCGCCGCCACACCGTGCACCGCCGCGATCACCGGGAAGGGGCACTCCCGGATGGCGCGCACCACCTGGCCGGTCATGCGGTTGAAGTCCAGGAGCCGGGCGGTGTCCATGCCGAGGGTGGCGCCGATGATCTCGTCGACGTCGCCGCCGGAGCAGAAGCCGCGTCCCTCTCCGGCCAGCACCAGGGCCCGCACGGACCGCTCCCGGGACAGCTCCGCGAGCAGGTCGCGCAGATCGGCGTAGGCGCCGAAGGTGAGCGCGTTGAGTTTCTCGGGGCGGGCCAGGGTGACGGTGGCGACGCCGTCGGTGAGATCGACGCGCAGGTGCTCCCAGCGGGGGGTGCGGGCGGCGGAGCCGGTGAAGGGACTCATGACGTGCGGCCTCCTCGGGCGGGCACTGTCTCACTGAGCTCTACCCCACGAAGCTATCACTCATCCGTGACTGTCGTCATGAGTGCGCGATAGACCGTTCGGGTAGGACTTCTGTGTGGATCCGGGGTGACCCGGGCCGGTCACATCCGTCACAGATCATCCACACCGGCGTAACGGCGGGAGCAGCCGCGCGCGGCACCGCGTTCACCTGGGTAAGCCGTCCGGCAAGGGGGCGAAGGTGCCCCCGACGATGGCCCCTCGGACGCCCCTGAAGAGCGGCGCCGTACCATTCATCAGGTTGAAAGCAGGATGTCCTGCTCCATGAACGGACCCGCCGTGTACGAACTCCCCTCAGCCCCCGCCTCCTGGCGCATCGCGCTGCCGCACACCGTCGCGGCCGTGCCCGTGGCCCGTGCCCTGGTCCGTACGGCGCTGGCCGAGCTGGAGCACGGGGCCGACTGCGACACGGCGGAGCTGCTCACGGCGGAGCTGGTGGCCAACGCGGTGGAGCACACCCCCGGCGAGGCACCGATAGAGCTGGTCGTGGAGCTGATGCCGTCGGGATGTCAGGTCGAGGTGCACGACACCGACCCGGCCCCGCCCGGCGACCTCACCCGCCCGGCCGGCGGACCGCCCGACCCCTGGCAGGAGCACGGGCGCGGGCTGCTGCTGATCCGCACCCTGAGCTCGTCGTGCGGGCACCGGCCGACCGAGTCGGGCAAGGCGGTCTGGTTCAGGCTGCCGGCCGTACCGGCTCAGCGGCGCCGGTCGGCGTAAGGCCTGTTCAGGCCAGGGTCGCCACCAGGACCGCCTTGATGGTGTGCATCCGGTTCTCCGCCTCGTCGAAGACCACCGAGTGGGCCGACTCGAAGACCTCGTCGGAGACCTCCAGGTACGCCAGGCCGTGCGAGGTGTGGATCTCGCGGCCGACCTTGGTGCCCAGGTCGTGGAAGGCCGGCAGGCAGTGCAGGAACTTCACGTCCGGGTTGCCGGTGGCGCGCAGGACGTCCATGGTCACGGCGTACGGGCCGAGGGCGGTGATGCGCTCGTCCCAGACCTCCTTCGGCTCGCCCATGGAGACCCAGACGTCCGTGGCGACGAAGTCGGCGCCACGGACGCCGTCGTCCAGGGTCTCGGTGAGCGTGATGCGGGCGCCGCTGTTCTCGGCGAGCGCGCGGGCCCGGTCGACGACCTCCTCGGCCGGCCAGTAGGCCTTCGGCGCGACCAGACGCACGTCCATGCCGAGCAGGGCGCCGGTGACCAGGTAGGAGTTGCCCATGTTGAAGCGGGCGTCGCCCAGGTAGGCGAAGGAGATCTCGTTCAGCGGCTTGGCGCAGTGCTCGGTCATGGTCAGCACGTCGGCCAGCATCTGGGTGGGGTGCCAGTCGTCCGTGAGCCCGTTGAAGACCGGCACCCCGGCGTGTGCCGCCAGTTCCTCGACCTTCTGCTGACTGTCGCCCCGGTACTCGATCCCGTCGTACATCCGGCCCAGCACCCGCGCGGTGTCCCTGACCGACTCCTTGTGGCCGATCTGCGAGCCGGACGGATCGAGGTACGTGGTCGAGGCGCCCTGGTCGGCGGCCGCGACCTCGAACGCGCAGCGGGTGCGGGTGGAGGTCTTCTCGAAGATCAGCGCGATGTTCCGGCCCCGCAGGTGCTGGGTCTCGGTCCCGGCCTTCTTGGCGGCCTTCAGCTCGGCGGCCAGCTCGACCAGACCGCGGAACTCCTCCTCGGTGAAGTCCAGCTCCTTGAGGAAGTGGCGGCCGGCGAGGGCGCTCGGGGCTGTCGCCATGGGGGCGCTCCAGGGATACGGGGACACAGACTCCTGGAATACTATACGAAGCTCAGCATGCCTATACGGGGTCGGTCCGCGTGGCCTCTGCCGGCGCCGCCTACACGGGCTCCCGTTCCACGGGACAGCTCATGCAGCGCGGCCCGCCCCTCCCCCGCCCCAGCTCGCTGCCCGGGATCTCTATCACCTCGATGCCCTGCTTGCGCAGGTGGGTGTTGGTGGTGGCGTTCCGTTCGTAGGCGACCACGACGCCCGGTTCGACGGCCAGGACGTTGCAGCCGTCGTCCCACTGCTCGCGCTCGGCCGCGTGCACGTCCTGGGTGGCGGTCAGCACCCGGATCTCGTTCAGGCCGAGCGCGGCGGCGATCGCGCGGTGCATGTGCTCCGCCGGATGGTCGGTGACCTTCAGCTCCTTCTCGCCGACGCCCGGCTCGATGGTGTACGAGCGGAGCATGCCCAGGCCCGCGTACTGGGTGAAGGTGTCGCCGTCGACCATCGTCATCACGGTGTCGAGGTGCATGAAGGCACGCCGCTTGGGCATGTCGAGCGCCACGATCGTCTCCGCGGAACCGGCGGCGAACAGCTTGTGCGCGAGCATCTCTACGGCTTGCGGTGTGGTGCGCTCGCTCATCCCGATGAGGACGGCCCCGTTGCCGATGACCAGGACATCCCCGCCCTCGATGGTCGACGGGTAGTCGGCCTGCCCCTCGGACCACACGTGGAAGGTCTCGTCCCGGAACAGCGGGTGGTGCCGGTAGATCGCCTCGAAGTGCACGGTCTCGCGCTGCCGGGCGGGCCAGCGCATGGCGTTGATGGAGACGCCGTCGTAGATCCAGGCGGACGTGTCGCGGGTGAAGAGGTGGTTGGGCAGGGGGTCCAGCAGGAAGTCGTCCAGGTCCATGACGTGGAAGCGGACCGAGGTCGGCTCGGGGTGCCCGTCCAGGAACTCGCGTTTCGTCATGCCGCCGACCAGGAGCTCGGCCAGTTCCCGCGCGGGCAGGTTCTCGAAGGCGGCTCTGAGGTGGTCGGTGGCCAGGGGGCCGTACTCCTTCTCGTCGAAGACCCGGTCCAGGACGAGGGTTCTGGCCGCCGGGACCTGAAGGGTCTCGGCCAGGAGGTCACCGAAGAGGTGGACGGCGACGCCCCGGTCGCGCAGCACGTCGGCGAATCCGTCGTGCTCGGCGCGGGCCCTGCGCACCCACAGCACGTCGTCGAAGAGCAGCGAGGTCTTGTTGCTGGGGGTGAGCCTTTTGAGCTCGAGATCGGGCCGGTGCAGGATGACGCGGCGCAGCCGCCCGGCCTCGGAGTGGACGTGGTATGCCATGCCTCCATCCTGACCATCGCGGCGCCCGTTGACGCGCTGCTCGCGCGTTTCCACGAACTCTTGTTTGCGTCTCCGTGACGACAACCGGCACGGTCATCCGCTGGGCAGCGGCTGGAGCAGTTCCGGCCGCGCCAGCATCCGCCGGGTCGTCCGCCCCGGGTCGAGCACGGCGCGCGCGACGATCCAGCCGGCCAGGGCGTGCGGTTCGGCGGGATCGGTGGCCAGCTGGTCGGCGTACCGGGCGAGCGCGGCCGCGGCGTCCCCGGCGGCGAGCTGCTCGTCGGCGGTGTCCGGGGCGACGGGGCGGGCGGCGAAGGCATGGGTGCGGACGTCGGGCCAGGAGATGCGGTCGGGGCGGAAGCGGGGGCCTTCGGAGCCGGAGGAGGGCGGGGCGACGTTGCGCAGGCGCCACTCGGTGCGGTGCAGTGCCGCGGCCGTCCGGGCCCGGGTGAGCGCGGCGTACGGGACCGGCTCGCGCAGCCAGCCGTCGAGCGTGCGGGCGAGCCCCGACACGAGGGCCCGGCCCTGCGGGGTGAGACGCCCCTCCACCAGCAGGGTGCGCACGACGAGCCGGCTCTGCAGGCGGCGCAGCGCGAAGTGGTACCCGGCGATGTCGGCCGCCCCGTCGTCCCGCGCCACGGCCATGCGGTCCCGCCAGAAGCCCGCGACACCGGTGAAGGCGTACGCCCCGTGCAGCAGACCGGTGAGATGCCGCGGGTCGGGCCGCCAGGGGGCGTAGTAGCGCTCCTCCCGGTCGTCGTCGAGCAGCGGGAAGAGGTGCAGGAGGGCGGCCAGTTTGCTGTGCTGGAACTCGTGGACGAGGGTCTCGGCGAGCGCCACGGTGGACGACGGACGGGCGATCACCATGGCCCCGAACGAGTCACCGCTGGAGGCGGACACCGGGACGGTCGGCGGGGCGGGCGGCAGGGTGCCGGTACGCCCCCAGGGCACCACGGCCCGTATCGCGCCGGGGTCGAACCGGCCCGGCCCTTCGCCGCCCGGTGCGGCGAGCAGCGCGACGGCCTCCTCGAACAGCCGCTGCCAGGCCTCGGCTTCGTCGGCGTCGAGCCGTGCGGGCGGCAAGGGGTCGTCCAGGTCGCGGTAGGGGTCGAGGTCATCGAGGGGGATGGCGACGGTTCCGGCGGGGGTGGGGTGGGTGAGGGTGCGCAGGGGTGACCAGGCGGGGGCGGTGTCCGGCGCCGTCGGTGTCGGTCTCGGCAGGGGTTGTGTCGCCGGGCTGATCGTCACGGCGACGGTGCCGCCGTCGCGGCCCGGGCCGGACAGCGTCAGCTCGCCCCCGCTCGTCCGGGCGCGGGCGACCGTCAACCCGCCTTCCGCTCCGGCGAGTCGGGCCAGCCCCAGCCCCGGCAGCGACAGTCCGCCGTCGGCGAGGGGCACCCTGAGGTCCGCCCGCGTACCGGCACGCAGCGCCGCCGCGACGGCCAGGGCGCACAGATGCCCGGCCTCCGCCCACAGCGGCGGGCCCGACGCGGTGCCGTGCAGCCGGCGCAGCACATGGGCGAGCCAGCCGCCGGTCGCCGGGGCGAGCAGCAGCCGGTCGACCGGCCCGGGTGCCGCGGCGGCGGCCTCCTTGAGGACGTCCCAGGCCTCGGCGGCCGGGCTCAGCGGCGTCCGCAGCGTGCCGAGTCGGTCCAGCAGGGTCCGCAGAAGCAGCAGCCTCCGCGCCCGCTCCGCCCGTTCGAGAAAGGCGACGGCCTCGGCGGACCCCCCTCCCCCGGCCAGTTCCGCGAAGAGCCGTTCGGGCATGCGGAACGGGGCGTGACGCGGCTCGCTGGGCATGCGGGACCTCCGGTCGGGGTCAGGAAGCAGGGCCCCGGCGGTCTGCGAGGCCTCCCTGGCCGCCTGCCGTCGGGGACTGGAGGGCTATTCGGCCCGGGCGGTCCCCTCGTTCCCTCCTCTGATACTGCCGCGTGCGCGCAGTACCTCCCCGAGCAGCCGGGCGGAGGGTCCCAGCGGGGCGACACCGTCCAGGGCGGTCAGGGGCAGCCCCGTCAGGTCGGCAAGATCCGACTCCCAGACGTCGGTACCCGCAGCGGTGGCATGCTCACGGACGGCGGCTCCGGCGTGGCACAGAGCGGGCGGCTGATCCAAGGTGCTCCCCCTTCTCGCACGGTGGCACGCGATGCCCCGTGCCCGTCTCCTTTTCCATCATGGCCATTCCTGCCCGGGTCGAAAACCGTACGATCACGCCACTCGATCATTTCCGATCACGCGGACGTATCGCCGAGGCCTCGAATTCCCTTAACGCAGCGTCCAGTTCGCCCTTGAGGTCCGGATCGTCATCTAGGGAGACCACGGCGTCGAACAGTTCCCACAGTGTCTCCGGCCGGACCTGGGCCAGCCTGTTGAGGATGCCGACGACATCGGTGCGGGCCTTATGGTGACGGGACAGCGTGGCAGTGACACGGGGGTCCAACGAGGCGACCATCGTCTGCCGTTCGGTGGGGTCCCTCATCAGCGGATAGGCGAGGAGGGCGTCCACGGCCCGTTGCAACGGTGAAGCCCGACGCTTCTCGGGCGACGGTACGGCCGACGCCACGATCTCGGTGCGCTCGGGGCTCTGGAGCCGAATCTCCGGATACTGGAGAGTACGTCCCGCTTCCCTGAGGGCCGCGATACGTGCTCGTACGGCCGGAAACAGTTCCTCCGGATCGGGCGTGGCGGGCAGGACGGCCGTCTGCTCGGCCAACAGCCCGAGCAGGATCTCGGAAAAGAGCCCCGTACCGCGCTCCGGGTCGTTGGCGGCGACCCGCCCGCGCCCGGCCGCCCGCAGCAGCGTCTGCCGATGGGCGAGGTTGCGCCGCCCTACCGGCAGAGCGTCCGGCGGCAGCTGCTCCCGGAAGGCCAGGTCCTCTTCGAAGGTCTCGCAGGCGTCCACGATCCACAGCTGATCGCCGAAGGCCGGTACGGCGTCCCCGGCGTACCGATCGAGGGCGGAGTCCAGGTCGATCCCCAGCTTGTCGGCGGTACTGGCGTCCGAGCAGAACAGCCGCAGGCGCCCGGCCCGGTCGAGGACGCCGTGCCCGCCCCACCAGACCCAGAGGACATCCCCCTGGGCCAGGGGCAGTTCGCGGACGAGGACGCGGCGCAGAGTCGCGTGATCGGCGGGTCGGCAGGCGACCTCGGGAACGTACGGCGGCAACGGGGCGAGGTGCAGCCGGAGCTGGTCCTCCGGCACCCCGGCTTCCCGCAACAGCCGGTGGAAGGCGACGGCGTCCCGTGCCGGCCCGGGCAGGTCCCAGCCGGTCCCGGCGTCGTACCGCTCGACACCGACGATCAGCGCATGTACCCGGGCGGGGTTCACGGCAGCCGTTCCACGATGTGCCGGTAGACCTCGGGGTTCGTCCAATAGGCGCTGTGCGAGGCCGGGAAGGGCTGACGGCTGTCGACCGCCACGTCCGTGACCCGTCCGGGGAACAGGCCCGCGCCCAGATAGGAGAGCAGGTCGCGGGGGTCGTACAGGTTCAACCAGTCCGGTACGTGCGACGGCAGGGGTGCGGGGTGTTCGAGGGAGGGCAGGGATCCGGACTCGTAGAGGAACGGCCCCTGGGATCCCGCCGTCACCAAGAGCCGGACCTGCGGCAGCCGGGCGGAGACCAGGGTGTCCAGGGCGATGATGCCGCCCAGGCTGTGGCCGACGAGGGTGACGGGCGGTTCGAGGCCCGTCACCAGGTCACGCAGCTCGGCGCGGACCGCCTCGCCGCGGCTGAGGTAACGCAGGATGTCACCGGCGGCGGGGTGGGCGGCCTCGGTGAGGGCGCGGCGGCGGCGCACCACGGCACGGGATGCCGCCGTACCCGCGACCCGCAGCACCAGGGAGCGCACCCCGCGTTCCGTGCCCCGGGGCTGTGCACCGAGTGCCACGCCGAGCCGGTCGGCGACGCCGTCACGGCTGTCGCCGACCGGAACCAACGGGGCGTCGGAGTCCAGAGCGTCGGCGATGACCCGGGCCGTGAGACTGCGGGCGGCGAGGGCGGCGAGATCGTCGGCGGCGAGGGCAACGGCAGCCGGAGCGAGCAGTGGATGGGCGGCAAGGTCGGTGGCGGCGCGGGCCAGGCCTGGACCCAGCTCGGCGGCTGGAGCGTCGCCTTGGGCCGCGAGGGCGGTGAGCCGCGCCCGTATCGCCTGGTCAGGGGGGAGGGAACCGGGCGCACGCTCGACGGCCTGCGGCGCACCGGCCGCGGCGAGCACGAGTTCGGCGTACGGGTCGGCGTAGAGGGCGGCCCATGCGGCGGGCGACGCGTCGTCGGAGTCACCCTCCGCCAGGCCCCGGGCCGTGCCGCCCGGCTCGGCGGGAAGGCTGACCCCGCCCGCCGCGAGCGTGGCGCCGTGCGTGCCACCCCAGTAGTACGGCACGATGCGTAGTCCGTCGCGCAGGGCGGTCAGTCCGGCCGCCACGCGCCCCGCAAGCTTCGAGAAGCCTGGTTCGCGCACCCCTGTTCCATGAATGAAGACGACCGTCGCCATGTGCCCCCCGTGACACCGGTACAGAGTTGTGTACGACTGCCGATACGCCGTCAACTTACCAGTATCATAAGGAGGTTGGGGGTCGAGCACACGTGCGAGGACCCGCCTGCGGCCGAACCACCGGCCATGAAAACTGGACACAGGGGGACGCAGTGAACGCTGACGCGGTGGTCACGCATTTCCTGTTCGCCTCGGCCCTGATCCTCGCGGTCGGCCATGGCGCCGGCTGGGTGGCCCAGCGGCTGAGGCAGCCGTACATCGTCGGGCAGCTGACAGCGGGCATCGCCCTCGGTCCTTCGTTGCTCGGCAGTACGGCGCCGGATGCCTACCGGATGCTGTTCCCCCAGGAGATCGGCACCGCGCTGACCGGGCTCGCGCAGTTCGCCCTGGTGGTCTTCCTGTTCGCGGTGGGGTACGAGCTGGATCTGAAGATCCTGGGCGACCGGGCGCGCACGGTCGTGACGGTGGCGCTGGCGGCGTTCGTGGTCCCGATGATCGTGGGCAGTGGCTGTGCGCTGCTGTTCCGGGAGCAGTTGCGGGCCCTGGACATGCCCCCGCTCACCACCGGCATGGTGCTCTTCGCCGGGGTCGCCCTGTCGATAACCGCCGTACCGGTCCTGACGGCCATCGTGCGGGAGAACAACCTGGCCGACACGGTGCCTGGCGTCCTCGCGGTGTCCGCGGCAGGGCTGCTCGATGTGATCGGCTGGACGGTGCTGGCCGGGACGATGCTGGACAGCGACAGCGGTGAGCACGCGCTGGGCTGGCAGTGGCGGGCCGTCATCGCGGCCGGTTTCGCCGTGCTCATGCTGGTGGCGGCCCGGCCCGTGCTGCGCCGGGTGCTGTGGCGGACCCGGATGGAGCCGTCGTTGCGGCTGGCTCTGCTCATCGGCTTCGCCTGTGCGTCGGCGTCCGTGACGCAGTACCTCGGGCTGCACGCCATCTGCGGTGCGCTGCTCGCGGGGATCGTCTGCCCGCGTGAGCAAGGCGGCACCCTCGACCCTGATCTGCTGCGGCCGCTGCATGTCGTCAGCTCGCTGCTGGTGCCCTACTTCTTCGTCTTCTCCGGACAGTCCGTCACCCTCAACAGCATGAATGCCACCGGGTGGATCACGCTGCTGGTGGTGACGGTGCTGGCGGTCACCACGAAGGTCGGCAGCGGCGTGGTGGCGGCCCGGATGGGCGGACTGGACCGGGACGACGCACGGACCGTCGGTGTGCTGCTGAGCGCCCGCGGCCTCACGGAGCTGATCGCCCTCAACGCCGGTTTCCAGGCGGGTCTGGTGAGCAAGCCCCTCTACACGGTGCTGGTCTTCATGGCCCTGGCCACGACGCTGCTCACCCAGCCCCTGCTGATCCTGGTCCGCCGCCTGTCGGACCACGAGCCGACCCACGCCCCGGGCCCCGCCGAGGTCGTGCCCGTGCACCTGGCCCTCCCGGACCACGCCAGCGACGGCCCGGTGTCCCGTCACCCCTCGGACGGCGCACCCCCCACACCGGTGGCGGACGCGGGCTGACCGGTCCGGGGCGGCACGCGGGTGCCGCCCCGGCCGAGGCAGTGGTCTACAGCGGCATCGGCGCCATGTCGCACTCGATACGGCGGCCCTGGCGTGCGGCCACATGCCACGGGTGGTCGGCACGAACCACGCGAGCGAAGCCGTCCGTCGCCTTGCGCTGCAGCTCGTCGGCCTCCGCCCTGCGGCCCAGGCCGCGCAGGTCGAGGCCGAGGTTGGCCATGCAAGCCAGCGTCAACGGGTGCTCCTCGCCGGCGATCTCGGCGAGCAGCGGCAGATTGGCCTGGTCGATCTCGTGCGCCCGCTCGAAGTCGACGCGTGCGTAGGCCGTGTTGGCCTGACCGATGGCGACGGTCAGCGCGGTGATGTGCCGGGGGCCCACACCTGCGGCCAGCCGGCTCGCCGCGTCGTCCTCCAGCTCCTGAGCCTGGTCCAGTGCGCCGAGGGCACGCAGGGTGGCGGCCAGGTTCGCCTTGGTCAGGAGGGTGTACGCGTGGCTCTCACCGAGGCGCTGCTCGAATCGCCGCAGCGTCTCCTCCGCCAGCTCCCGGGAGCCGTCGAGGTCACCGTTCAGGCGCCGGTCGACGGAAACGTTGGTCGCCGACGACACGGCGTCGAAGTGGTCCTTTCCGTAGCGGGCGACGAAGCGCCGCAGCGTCTCGTCCGAGAGCTTGGCCGCCTCTTCGTGGGCCCCGTCCCGGCGTCGGCAGACCGCGAGATTGCGGGCGATGCGCAAGGTGAGCGGATGTTCCTCACCGAGTTCGGTGCGCGCTCGGCGATACGCGTCCTCCTGGAAATCGCGGGCGCCGGGATAGTCCCCGCTCTCGCGCATGTCGATGGAGAGCGCGTTGAGGGTGTTGAGGGTGAAGAAGCTGGCGGGGCCGAACAGCAGCTCACGCTGCTGGGCGTTCTCCTGGTCCAGCGGCAGCGCGTCCCTGAACCGGCCGCACAACCGCAGAGCGACTCCCCAGGCGTGGGTGGCACGCAGCGTCATCGGATCGTCCGGGCCGAACAGGGACCGGGCCAGCTCGGTGGCCTCCTGCGTCAGCGCCCGGGCTTCCTCGAATCCACCCTGGTAGCCGCGGGCGTCCGCCATCTCGCACAGCGAGTCGATCAGGTTCTCCGAGTCGACATCGGTGCGGCGCGAGATCTCCAGGGCCTTCTCGGTGAGCGGGATGGACTCGGGGACCTGGCCGTTCTGCCGCAACAGGAATCCGAGGCTCTTCGTCATCCGGAGGACGTGGAGGTCCTCCTCGCCCGAGGATCCGATCCAGGCGCTCCAGGCCTGGCGGGCGAAGTCGGCGGCGCCCACGTGGTCTCCCCAGTAGTAGAGGAACCACACCGTGTCGAAGACCAGCTCCCGCACATAGGTGTCGGTGCTCGTCACGGCCTGTGAGGTGAGCACGTGGGGCAGCAGCGCCTGATACGCACGCCATTCCAGTGACGAGCCGGAGGGGCCGGGCTTGGCGGCCGACAGCAGCTGATGCGCGGCGTCGCGCATCCGCTCCCGCTCATCGACGCTCAGCTTGGCCAGGAGCACCGTCTGCAGCAGGCGGTGCATCTGGAGGGTGTCGGAACGCGGGTCCACCCGGACCAGGGAGAACTGGCTCAGGTCGCGGACGGCGCGGTTGAGTTTGATCGATTCCCTCAACAGGGGATCGACCTCGGGTGTGACGTTGACGCCGCGGCTGCCGCGCAGCATCGCCCTCGGGATGGGCTCGGGGGCCATGCTGGCGCAGATGTCGAGCAGCTGCCGGGCGCCGGGGTTGTTCTCCTTGATCCGCTCCAGCGAGATGTCCCATGCGGCGGCGACGGAGACCGGATAGTCGGGAGCCGGGTCGAGTTCGAGGATCTCGGGGCTGCGCTGCGCGAGCAGATCGAGGTACTCGTCGACCTGCATGCCGGTCACCGCGCGCCAGGCTCCCGCCTGCTCGACCGCGAGCGGCAGGTCGCCCAGTGCCTCGGCGAGCCGCCCGGCGTCCTCGATGGACAGGTCGGGCGAGCGCCTCTGAAGCAGCTCGACCGACTCCTCTCGCTCGAACACGTTGACCGGCAGCGACGTGGCCACCCTCTCCCAGGCCCGGTTCCGGGACGTGACGATGACCTTGCCCGGTCCGTTGGCCGGGAAGTACTGGCGCACCGTGTCGACGTCCTCGGCGTTGTCGAAGACGAGCAGCCAGCTGTCGTACGGCGTTCCGGTGCTCAGCGCCTCCAGCACGGCCGGCACCGCCGTGTTGGCGGCGGGGGCGCCGAGGCTGTCCTGACCGGTGGGGGCGACGCCCAGCTGTGCCGCCAACTGGGCCAACGCGGCGAGAATGAGGCTTTCTCGCTCGGCGGGGATCCAGCAGATCACCCGATAGTCGTGCTGGTGGGTGTAGACGTACTCGAGTGCCAGCTGGGACTTGCCGACGCCACCGAGGCCATGCAGGGCGTTGGGGAGCACCGCCGCCGTGTCCTGAGCCCCCAGCTGCTCCTCCACGGCACTCAGCAGCGCCTGCCGGCCGACGAACGACGTGTTACGCAGAGGCACGTTCACCAGGAGGGCGGCGGGCGTTCCGGTCGTGGTGCTCGGCATGGGGGGCTCAGCCTCCGGGGGTTCTTGTGGGATGGCGTCGGATACCAGGGGTGGCACGGGTGGTTCTCCAGCTTCTTGGGGGGCGGTCGACGGTGGCACACTTCCCGTTCCGTCGGACAATCCCCCAGGAGCCGCGCGGTTCACCTCAGAAGTTGCAGCTCCGGACATTCCCGGACTCACTCGTTCGGCGTCACCGGGCCCCCGGGCCCTGGACAGACCGGGCTCGATTCGGCGGGCCCGCTCGGAGTACGGCCCCGAGAGCGCGCGCATCACGGCCAGCTCGCTGCGCACCCAGCCTCGCTCCGACGGGTCGGGCAGCGTGGTGCCCATCGGGTCTCGCAGGGCGGCACGCAGCGCGACACCCCGGGCGCCCGCGCCGGGCAGCTCGCCCACCACGCTGACGGTGTGGGCGAGTTGGCTGCGGGTGGTGGTGGCGAGCAGTTCCTCGCGGACTCCGTCGGCGAACTCGGGGCGCCCCTCGCCGCCGCTGTCCCAGTCGATCAGCCCGCCCATCAGGATCTCGGCGAGGTGGTCCGGGCCGGTCTCCGGCATGGTGCGCCGCCGCAGCTGTTCGACGAGGTCGAACTCGAAGGGAATGGCGGCGAGTTGGGTGGCAAGCCGACGAGCGGCGGGGGTGGCCAGCGTGAAGAATCGGCGTACGGCGGCTTTGGCGGCGCGCGGGAAGCGGGGGGCGCGCAGGCCTGGCGCGGGCGATCCCTTGGTGAGGGTGCCGGCCAGGACGACGGGCAGGGCACGGCGCACTCCGCGTTCCCCGGTGACGAGGTCGGCCCAGGCCGCGAGCGAGGCGGGCTTCAGGGAGAGCACGGGGACGGGCACGGAGCCGTCGCCCGCGTCGGGCAGCGGTCGCAGGGGGTCGGGGCCGCCGGGCGGAGCCCAGTGCTCGAGCCCGTCGTTGGCGGCGCCGAATCCGCCGGCCTCCAGAACGGCCGGATACGGGTAGAGCGAGGCGCGGTGGCGCAGATGCGGCGGGAGCAGGTGCACCAGGGCCGTGGGGCCGGCGTGGGCGAGCCGGGCGAGCAGGTCGTCGGCGGCGGGCGCGGCCCAGCCGTGGGCGAGTCCGTCGGTGACCACGAGGAAGACGCGGTCGCCGCGCCCGTCGAGGAGTTCTGCGGGGTCGGCGGCGGCCCGGCCGGCGCTCCAGCGCAGGGTGGCGGTCCCGGTGCGCGGCACGTTCACCCGGACCGTTCGTACGGCCCGGAAGGCGCCGCTGTGCTCCGCGGCCTCGGCGAGGCGGGCGGTGGACTCCTCCCAGATCCGCAGGGTGGGCGCGTCGTCGACCAGCAGGACCAGGTCGAAGGCGGCCGTACGGGCGGGACGCAGGAACGGCATCCACATGCCGTCGATGATCCCCTGCTCGGCGGTGGTCTCCTCGTCGAGCTCGAGGGTGTCGCGCGACGGCACGCGGCGGGCCAGCTGGTGCAGGGCGCGGGCGAAGCGGGCGGTGGTGCGGCCCGGGGCCTGCTGCGGGCGGTCGTCGGCGGGCAGCAGCGGCTGCCCGAGGCGCAGGGTGAAACGGCCCTCGGCGTCGGGTAACAGACGGGCCGCGGCGCCCGGTTCTCCGGGCAGGGCGGCGCCGGTCCCCGGCCGCGACCGGTCGCCGAGGCCCTCGGGAGTGGCCGGCACGCCTGCGGTGGCGGGCGGGCGCGGGACGCGTGCGGCGTCAGGGGTGGCGCCGGAGGGCCGGGACTGGTCGGCCGGTGGGGTGTCCGGCTGGTCCGCGGCCTCCGCTTCCCGCGGGCGGGCGGGCGGCGGGGCCGTGGATGCGGCCGCCCGGCCCTGCGCGGGCTCCGGGACGGACGCGGCCGGGCCGCCGTGGCGGTTCCAGTGCGCGGCGAGCCAGACCGCGTCGGCGACGTCCTGCCAGCGCGTGACGGGCTGTTCCAGGGCGGCCGGGACCGGCGCTCCGTGCTCTGCTGCCTGGTCGGCGGACTCGGGCAACGCCGAAGGAGGCGACGACCCCGAAACGGGAAATCCGTCGCCGAGCCCGGATGCGTGCTCCCTGGGATAGCCCTTCAATTCAGCGGCCCTTCGCGAGGTCGCGCAGGAGCATTTCCACGAGCTTACGCCCGTCACCATCCGCCTGGAAACCACCCGCCGTCGTCATCTGGACAGCGTTGAGCAACTGGTCCAGGGAGTGGGAACCGCCGGCCTGGACCCGCTGAACGAACAGGTCGACGAGGTCTTCCGTGCCCTGCGGGCGCGTTCCGAGGTGCCCTTCGACCATGGCCAGAAGTTGCTCCCGGGTGGGCGTGCGCATCTCCAGCGGCAGACAGCGCCGGCGGAAGGCCGCGGGGAATTCGCGTTCTCCGTTACTGGTGATCACCACGACCGGGAACTCCCGGCACTCGACCCGCCCGTCGCGCACCTCCGCGCGGCCCCCGGGGTCGCTGGTGTGGACGCGTGCGCTGTCCGCGGCGTCGCGTACCAGCTCGGGGACGTCATAGCTTCCGTTCTCCAGGACGTGCAACAGGTCGTTCGGCAGGTCGATGTCGCTCTTGTCGAGCTCGTCGACGAGAAGCACACGGGGACGATCGTAGGGCAGCAGCGCGGTCCCCAGGGCGCCGAGAGTGACGAAGTCGCCCAGAACCGGGGGAAGTTGGCGAGGTTTTTGAGGAAGCGCGGTGTTGACGTCCGTAACCGGGTCGGCGTCATCCGGTTCCAGGGACGCGGCGTGCCGCAGGCCGGCCCGCCAGGCGGCGATGGCCTGGGCGCGGCCCATGGCGTCGTGGGCGTAGAGACCCTCGCGCAGGGTGGTGCGGCTGACGATGTTCCATTCCAGGACCCGGCCGAGGCCGAGTTCGCGGGAGATGAGGTAGGCGAGGGTGGACTTTCCGACGCCGGGCGGGCCGGTGATCAGCAGGGGCCGGCGCAGCAGCAGCGCGGCGTTGACGACGTCGATCTCTTCCTCGCCCAGCTGCGGGGTGACGTCGCCGGGGCCCAGTCGGCGCAGCGCGGCCTGGGGGTCGGCCGCCGGTACGGGCCGGGGCGGGTCGCCCCGGAAGCGGCGCCAGGGCGGCGGCGCGGGCAGGTCGGGCGGGACGGCGGGGGCACTGCCCGTGCCGTGGAAGATCCGCCAGCCGTTCGGGACCGTCTGCTCCTGCGCGCTCATGCGGATGCCTCCTCGCTGGCGAGATCGCCTGGGTCGGTGGGCTGGAAGTCGACGGGACGTGTCGGATCGTCCCAGAAAAAGCCGATGTGCCGGCCGAGCAGCTCGCCGGGGCCCCGGCCCTCGCTCTCGGCGTTCCTGCGCAGGAGGTGAACGGCCACCGGGATCCTCGCCGGGGTGGGCGCCGCGGCGAACAGGGCGGTCACCACTTCCCGGCGCTCCTCGCGGAAGACGCCTCTGCGGTCCCAGATCGCGAGTCCCACTCCTTCCGCTATGGCGGCCTTGAGGGCCTCCAGTGCCAGGACGTCGGCGGGGGCGTCGAGCACCACCGCCGTATGTCTTGGTTCCCCGGCGAGCCCGGCCTGCCACGCGCCGAGCCGGCCGCCGTCCGGTTCGCGCCAGCCGTGCACCAGGACGCCGTGCTCGCGCAGGGTTCGCCAACGCTCCTGCCACTGGTCCCGGACCAGGGCGTCGTCCGTGCGCATCCGCTCCAGGCTGCGCAGGTGCACCCCGTACTTCAGGCTGAGCGGCAGCGGCTGACCGTCACCGACCCGGAAGGTCAGACCGGCCACATCGTGGTTGAGGAGGTCGTACGGAAGGACGAACTCGATGTACGGCGGTGGCTGCCGGCGTCCGCCCGGGTCGGGTTCGCGGGGCGCCGACCAGAGGCGGGCACCCTGCCGTAACGCGCACTGGACGGCCGTGCCGAGCTCGTCGAGGGTGGTCGTGGCGGGTTCGCCAGGCTGCGGGTCCCAGCGGCCGGGGACGGTGTTGAGCCAGGGACGGACGACGATCTCGCCGGAACCGTCCCGTGCCGGTTCGACGGCGACGACCAGGCAGCGCGGGATGTCCGGATCGCTCTCCGTCGTGCCGCGGGCCTTCCGGCGTTCCTCCACCGGTCCGGTCAGGCCGGCGCGGCGAGCCCAGTCGTCGGCCCAGCCGGACAGGACGGAGCGGTGCCCGGGGGTGGCGGCGAACCGGGCGGCGTGGTCGATCAGCAGGACGGCGGGGGGCAGTCCGTCCGGCTGCACGTTCCGGTCCAGGAGGTGCGCGAAGAGCTGTTCCGGGGCGAGTCCGGTGGGCAGGTCGAGGCCGTTGAGCTCCTCGACCAGGGCGTCGCGCAGCCGGGCGGCGGGGAGTTCGCCCTTGGCGAGGACGGCGCGGGCGCTGGTCTCGTCGTCCCGGGAGAGGGGGCCTTGGAGGGCGGGGGGCGGGGCGGGCGCGAGCCACTGGTCGAGCAGCTGGTCGAGTTCGTCGCCCGCCATGTCTCCTTCGAGGATCCGCACCACCTCGACCAGTACGCGTTCTCCGCCCGGCATGTTCAGCGCGGCGCGCGTCAGCAGTACCACGTCCTCGCGCAATTTGACGCCGCGCAGGTCGATCTGACGCCCCAGCAGGTCTCCCAGGACGGCACCGAAGTGCAGCCGCCCCTGCGCGTCCTCCATGCAGCCCAGGCCGCACAGGGCGTTGGTCATCCCCAGCAGCAGCCGTAAGCCGTCCGCACGCCCGGACCCGCCCTCGGGTTCGCCGAACCCCGCGTGTGTTTCCACCGACTTTCCCCCTGAGCCGGTATACCTGCCTGATCGACCAGCGAAGTTAGCACGGCAACCAGCGGTTAACCAGGGACGAATGGGACGGGAACGATGACGTCCGGCCAGGATCGCCCCAGTCGGGACAAGCCTGGCCGAAATCGATCGGCTTCCGGCTCACAGCCTCGGGTCCACCGGCTCCGACTCCAGCGCCAGCACCCCGAAGACCGCCTCATGCACCCGCCACAGCGGCTCACCGTCGGCCAGCCGGTCCAGGGCCTCCAGGCCCAGGGCGTATTCGCGGATCGCCAGGGACCGCTTGTGGTTGAGGAACCGCGAGCGCAGGCGGGCCAGGTTCTCGGGGCGGGTGTACTCGGGGCCGTAGATGATCCGCAGGTACTCGCGGCCGCGGCACTTGATGCCGGGCTGGACGAGGCGGCCCTGGGGGTCGCGGACGAGTGCGCCGATCGGCTTGACGACCATGCCCTCGCCGCCCCGGCCGGTCATCTCCAGCCACCAGTCGACACCGGCCCGGACGGACTCGGGGTCGGCCGTGTCGACGTACAGCCGCCGGGTGGTCCGGAGCAGGCCGCTGCCGTCGTGCTCGACGAGCCGGTCGAGCAGGGCGAGCTGCTCGTCGTGGGGCAGGGCGGCGAGGCTGCGGCCCTGGACCGCGAGGATCTGGAACGGTGCCAGGTGGACGCCGTCCAGGCCGTCCGTGGGCCAGCAGTAGCGGCGGTAGGCCGCGGTGAACGCGGCGGCGTCGGCGGACCGTTCGCGGGTGCGGGCCAGCAGGCCGGCCACGTCCACGCCGCGTGCGGCCGTGCCCTCCAGCGCCGCCAGCGCGCCGGGGAGCACCGCGCCGGAGGCGGCACCCACGGCGGCGTACTGCGACCGCAGCAGCCCGGACGCCTTGAGCGACCAGGGCATCAGCTCGGCGTCCAGCAGCAGCCAGTCGGTCGCCAGTTCGTCCCAGAGGCCGGCCTCGCCGATCGCCGTACGCACGCGGTCGAGGACCTCCGCGGTGAGGGAGTCGTCGTCGAGGAACGGGCGGCCGGTGCGGGTGTAGAGGGACCCGGTGGAGCCGTCCACCCCGAAGCGCTTGCGGGCCGTCTCCGCGTCCCGGCACACCAGGGCCACCGCCCGCGACCCCATGTGCTTCTCCTCGCACACGACCCGCTCGACACCGTCCGCCGCGTACTGCGCGAAGGCCTCCACCGGGTGTTCGAGGTAGCCGTCGACCTTGCTGGTCGCCGTCGGTGCCATCGTCGGCGGGAGGTACGGCAGCAGCCGCGGGTCCACCGCGAAGCGGCTCATGACCTCGAGGGCCGCGGCCGCGTTCTCCTCGCGGATCGAGATCCGGCCCTGGTGCCGGGTCTCCACGATCCGGCGGCCGTGCACGTCCGCCAGGTCCAGCGGGCGGCCGTCGTGCCCGCCGGGTGCCTCGGTACGCAGCGGCCTCAGCGGCTCGTACCAGACGCGCTCCGCCGCTACCTCGACCAGCTCGCGCTCCGGCCAGCGCAGCGCGGTGAGCTTGCCGCCGAAGACGGCGCCGGTGTCCAGGCAGATGGTGTTGTTGAGCCAGGTGGCCTCCGGGACGGGCGTGTGGCCGTAGACGACCGCCGCCCGGCCTCGGTAGTCCTCCGCCCACGGGTAGCGCACCGGCAGCCCGAACTCGTCGGTCTCCCCCGTCGTGTCGCCGTACAGGGCGTGGCTGCGGACCCGGCCGGAGGTGCGGCCGTGGTACTTCTCGGGCAGCCCGGCGTGGCAGACGACCAGCCGGCCGCCGTCGAGGACGTAGTGGCTGACGAGGCCGTCGAGGAACTCCCGTACCTCGGCGACGAACTCCTCGCTCTCGCCCGCCATCTGCTCGATGGTCTCTGCGAGGCCGTGGGTGTGCTGGACCTTGCGGCCGCGCAGGTGGCGGCCGTACTTGTTCTCGTGGTTGCCGGGCACGCACAGGGCGTTGCCGGACTTCACCATCGCCATGACGCGGCGCAGCACGCCCGGGCTGTCGGGGCCGCGGTCGACCAGGTCGCCGACGAAGACGGCGGTACGGCCCTCGGGGTGGACTCCGTCGGTGTAGCCCAGCTTGCCGAGCAGCGCCTCCAGTTCGGCGGCACAGCCGTGGATGTCGCCGACGATGTCGAAGGGGCCGGTGAGGTGGGCCAGGTCGTTGAAGCGCTTCTCGGTGACGATCGTGGCGTGCTCGACCTCGTCGACGCCGCGCAGGACGTGCACCTTGCGGAAGCCCTCGCGCTCCAGGTGCCTGAGCGAGCGGCGCAGTTCGCGGGTGTGGCGGTGGATGACCCGGCGGGGCATGTCCGCGCGGTCGGTGCGGCCCGCGTTGCGCTCGGCGCACACCTCCTCGGGCACGTCGAGCACGATGGCTATCGGCAGGACGTCGTACTCCCGGGCCAGGTCGATCAGCTGGCGGCGGGCGTCGGACTGCACGCTGGTCGCGTCCACGATCGTGCGGCGGCCGGCGGCCAGGCGCTTGCCCGCGATGTAGTGCAGGACGTCGAAGGCGTCCTTGGTGGCGCTCTGGTCGTTCTCGTCGTCCGAGACGAGGCCGCGGCAGAAGTCGGACGAGATGATCTCCGTGGGCTTGAAGTGCCTGCGGGCGAACGTGGACTTGCCGGAGCCGGAGGCGCCGACGAGCACCACCAGGGAGAGGTCGGTGACGGGCAGGACCCGCCCCTCGCGTACGTCGGTCATGCCGCCTTCGCCTCCTTCGGGGTGGTCAGGGTGAACACGGCCATCTGGGTGGGCGGCCCCACCTCGGGGTCGTCGGGGCCGACGGGGAGGAACTCGGCCGTGTAGCCGTGCCGTTCGGCGACCGCCTCCGCCCAGGCCCGGAACTCCGCCCGGGTCCATTCGAAGCGGTGGTCGCGATGGCGGACGTGGCCGGCCGGGAGGCTCTCCCAGCGCACGTTGTACTCGACGTTCGGGGTCGTCACGAGGACGGTGCGCGGGCGGGCCGAGCCGAACACCGCGTACTCCAGGGCCGGCAGCCGGGGCAGGTCGAGGTGCTCGACGACCTCGCTGAGCACGGCGGCGTCGTAGCCCTTGATCCGCTGGTCGGTGTAGGCGAGCGAGCCCTGGAAGAGCTGGACGCGCGCGGCCTGCCGCTCCCCCATGCGGTCCAGCTTGAGCCGCCGGGAGGCGATGGTGAGCGCCCGCATCGACACGTCCACGCCCACGATCTCGGTGAACGCCGGGTCCTTGAGGAGTGCCTGCACCAACTGGCCCTGACCGCAGCCGAGATCCAGGACACGGGCGGCCCCGGACGCCTTGAGCGCGACGGTGACGGCCTCCCGGCGCTGCACGGCCAGCGGGGTCGGCCGCTCCTCGGTCTCGGTCTCCGCCCCGACCGCGTTGTCGATCTCCTCGACCTCGCTGTCGTCCGTCTCGGCCAGCCGTACCAGCTCCAGCCGCTCCGTCGCGGCACGGGTCAGCGACCAGCGGCGCGAGAGATAGCGGCTGGTGATCAGCTTCTGCTCCGGGTGGCCGGGCAGCCAGCCCTCACCGGCGCGCAGCAGCTTGTCGACCTCGTCGGGGGCGACCCAGTAGTGCTTGGCGTCGTCCAGGACCGGGAGCAGGACGTAGAGGTGGCGCAGGGCCTCGGCGAGGGTGCGGTCCGTGGACTCCAGTTCGAGTCGGACGTAGCGGGAGTCGCCCCACTGCGGGAACTCGGTGTCCAGCGGCACGGGTTCGGCGGTGACCGTCCAGCCCAGCGGCTCGAAGAGCCGCCGCACCAGCCCGGGGCCGCCGCGCGCGGGCAGCGCCGGCACCTCGATACGCAACGGCCGGGGTACGGCGGGCAGTTCGGGCCGGGCGTTGCAGACGCCCTTCATCGCGCTGGAGAAGACGCTGCTCAGTGCCACGGCGAGAAGGGAGGAGGCCGCGTAGGGGCGGTCGTTGACGTACTGCGCGAGTGCCGCGTCCGGGGCGCCGCCCCGGCCCTTGCCCTTGCCCCGCCTGACCAGTGCCACCGCGTCCACCTCCAGCAACAGGGCCGCCGTGCAGCGCCCGGCGTCCGCCTCGGGGTAGAGGACGTGGGCCGTGCCGTAGGAGGTGGAGAACGCCTGCGCCTTCTCGGGGTGCTTGTGCAGCAGGTAGCCGAGATCGGTGGCGGGGCGCTCCGGGGTGCCGGTCGTGGTGATGGTCAGAAACACGGTAGGTCGACCTTTGATCAGTGGCCTGAACTGCGGATACGGCCACCGTACAGAGAGGGCGCCGACGGGACCCGGGAATTTTCGCTAGCCTCCGGTCGACCGGGCGTTCGAGGGAGGATGTGCGACTGTGGGCACCATCGACACCAGCAAGCCCCATGCGGCGCGGATGTACGACTACTTCCTCGGCGGGAAGGACAACTATCCGGTCGACGTGGCGGCGGCCGAGCAGGTGACCTCGCACTTCCCCGCCGTGAGCGCGATGGCGCGGACCAATCGCGCCTTCATGCACCGCGCCTCCCGGTTGCTGGCCGAGCGGGGCATCCGCCAGTTCCTCGACATCGGGACCGGCATCCCGACCGAGCCGAACCTGCACCAGATCGTCCAGGGGGTCGCCCCCGACGCTCGGGTGGTCTACGCGGACAACGACCCGATCGTTCTCCGGCACGCCGAGGCCCTGCTGCACAGCGCGCCGGAGGGGAGGACCGCCTATGTCCAGGCCGATGTGCGAAACCCCGGAAAGATCATCGCGACGGCCCGCGAGACCCTCGACTTCAGCCGGCCGATCGCCCTCTCCCTGGTGGCACTCCTGCACCTGGTGGGCGACGAGGACGAGCCCCTCCGGCTCGTACGAGAACTCCTCGAACCGCTGGCACCCGGAAGCCACCTGACGCTGTCCCACGCGACCGGCGACTTCGACCCGGAGACCTGGGAGCGGGTCGTCGAGGTGTACCGCAAGGGCGGTACGGCGGCACAGGTGCGCAGCCTCAAAGAGTTCTCGGAGTTCTTCACCGGCCTTGAGCTGGTGGACCCCGGTGTGGTCCTGGCCGCGCGGTGGCACCCCGAACTCGGCGAACCGCGCGGAGTGGACGGCGGAGGCGAGGAGATCCCCCTCTACGTGGCGGTCGCCCGCAAGCCCTGACCGAGGCCCGGCGGATCACGCTCCACGGCCCGATCCGCCGGACGGCCGACGTACCGTGCCGGACCCACGACAGCTGCGACGCCGGCCTTACGACAGCTGCGACTGCACCTGCGAGGAGATCAGCTCCAGGTGGTCGAGGTCGTCCAGGTCGAGGATCTGGAGGTAGATCCGCTGGGCGCCGATCTCGGCGTAGCGGCCGATCTTGTCCACGACCTCGGACGGGGAGCCGGCCAGGCCGTTGAGCTTCAGCTCGTCGGCCTCGCGGCCGATCGCGGCGGCGCGGCGGGCGACCTCGGCCTCGTCCCGGCCGACGCAGACGACGAGGGCGTTGGAGTAGGTCAGATCGCCGCCGTCGCGGCCGGCCTCCTCGGCGGCGGCGCGCACCCGGCCGAACTGGCGCTCGCTGTCCTCTATGGAGGCGAAGGGGATGTTGAACTCGTCGGCGTACCGCGCGGCCAGCCGCGGGGTGCGGGTGGCGCCGTGGCCGCCGACGAGCACGGGGATCTTCTTCTGCGCGGGCTTGGGCAGCGCGGGAGAGTTCGTGAGGTCGTAGTGGGTGCCGTGGAAGTCGAAGGTCTTGCCGAGGTCCGTCGCCCAGAGGCCGGTGACGATCTCCAGCTGTTCCTCGAGGCGGGAGAACTTCTCCTTGGGGAACGGGATGCCGTAGGCCTTGTGCTCCTCCTCGAACCAGCCGGTGCCGAGGCCGAGCTCGACGCGGCCGCCGGACATCTGGTCGACCTGCGCGACCTGGATGGCGAGCACACCGGGCAGCCGGAAGGTGCCGGCGGTCATCAGGGTGCCGAGCCGGATGCGCTTGGTCTCCCGGGCGAGTCCGGCCAGGGTCAGCCAGGCGTCGGTGGGGCCGGGCAGGCCGTCGCCGTCGCCCATGCGGAGATAGTGGTCTGAGCGGAAAAAGGCGTCGAAGCCGAGGTCCTCGGTGGCCTTGGCGACGGCGAGCAACGTGTCATAGGTGGCCCCCTGCTGGGGCTCGGTGAAGATGCGGAGATCCATGCTTCCATCCTGCACGCCGGGGTGCGGGGCGCCACGGTCGGTCCCCCGTCCCGCGTTGTCCCCGGTCGGGTGAAATTACGTGAATACCGCGGGTGCCGCCTGACCCGGCCAGTGACCGGCCCCGATGGTGATCGTTGGCTCGGGCGGAGCCGGAGCCCCCGGCTTCCGCACCGGCCCGCGACCGCCGGGGCGTCACCCGCGTCGGCCTCCCCGGGGGCCATGGGCCGAGGAGGCCGTCATGTCCGAAGAGACCGTGCCGCAGCAGGGCGGGACCGGGCAGCCGAAAGGGCTGTTGCAGCAGATGGAGGAGCTGATGGCGGCGTTGAACGCGGACCTGTCGGCGTTGGACGCGGATCTTCAGGCAGCGGGGGATGCCGGCCGGGGGGCGGGCGAGGAGGGTTCTGCGGGCTGAGGGGTGGGGTGGGGGTGGTCAGGGTGGGGGCGGCGTCCGTCAGGGGGCTTCTGCCGGGGGGGGCGGGGCGGGGGCGGCGCCGTCCGGGGTCGGCGCCGGGTAGTTGCTCGGGGGTGGGGCTCGTCGGCTGCGGCGCCGTTGTGGCCGGTCGCGCAGTTCCCCGCGCCCCTTGAGGGCGTTGCCACAGGGGCGGCGCGGGGAACTGCGCGAACACCCCCGCCGGCCCGCAGTCGGCGCTCCAGCGGCCCCTGAGCTAGCCCGCCTCCCTCTCCGGTACCACCTGCTCGCGGTCCGCGAGTCTGCGGAGCATTTCGAGGACTCGGTCGCGGGACTCGTCCGCCGCGTCGATGGCCTCCATGCACTGCCAGTACGTGCCCTCGTCGTCCGCGGCGCAGGCGAGGCCGACCAAGGCTATGCCGACCTCGCCGAGGAGGCCGCCGAGGAACATCAGGGTGTGGCGGGCGTCGCCCAACTCGGTGAGCTGGCCCGCCCGCAGCTCACCGGGGGCCAGTTCGGGCGGGTCGAGGACGCCGCAGCCTCGGCCCGCCAACTCCGTCAATCCCAATGCCTCGCCGCGCAGTTCGGGCGGTCCGGCGACCGCGAGGCGGCTGCCTATCGCCTGTGCGAGGGCCTGCGCCTGCCACACCTCGGCCAGGATCTCCCGCACGCTGCCACCCGCGGCCAGGGACCGCCTGCTCGTCACGATGAGCCGCACCGCGTCCATGCGCTGCCCCCGTCTGTCCCGACGCGCTCCCGCGCGTACGCCTGCCCGAACTCCCTAGTTCACTACCCAGAGTGAAGGGGCGTGAGACCAAAAGCCAGAGGAAGACGGAAAATTGCGGACAACAATTCGGATTCGAGCCGCATTTTGGTTACGTAGCGTACAAACGGACTTTGCTACTCCTCGACCGGGAACCTCCGCTCGTTCCGGTCGATCTTCGCGTCCAGCGCCGCCAGCGGGTCGATGCCGAGCACCTCGCACAGCTGCAGCAGATACGCGAGCACGTCGGCGACCTCGTCGGTGACGCGGGGCGCGGTGTCGGGGTCGGCCATGACGCGGGCCGACTCCTCAGGGGTCAACCACTGGAAGATCTCGACCAGTTCGGAGGCCTCCACGCTGAGCGCGGCGACCAGGTTCTTGGGGGTGTGGTACTGCTGCCAGTTCCGCGCGGCCGCGAAATCGGCCAGGCGGCGTTGCAGTTCGGCCACGTCCAGGTGATCAGTCACGGTCCAGGTGTACCACCGTGACACCCGCCGTCCCGGCGGCCCACGAGGCGTCACTGACCGTGCCGATGAGACGGATGTGCCCCCGCTCGCACATCCGGGCCGCCAGTCGCAGCAGTTCCAGCCGCTGCCGTCCGTCCAGGCCCCGGTCGAAGCCGTCGGCGAGGACGGTGAGGGTCTGGAGTGCGGCGGGCACCTCGCCGGCCGGGTCGACCTCCAGCACACCCGGTCCGGTGAGCAGGACCAACGCGAGAGCCACGTAGCGCAGTTCGCCGTCGCCGAGCCGCCGCAGGTCCGTCAGGACGCCGTCGCCCCGGTCGAGCGTCGCACGGACCGCTCCCGTTCCCTCCTCAGCCCGGGCGAGGACGCCCGCGACCGGCCCGGCGCAGCCGGCGCGTACCGCCGCCACGAACAGCGCGTGCCGCCGTCCGCACTCGGTGCGGGTGCGTTCCAGCACGTCGGCCAGATTGCCGCAGCCGCGGAGCAGCCGGCCGGACCCGGACGGTACGGGGGCGCGCATCCTGGCGGGCTGGGGGTCGCAGGCGAAGACGGAGCGCAGGGCGACCACCATCTGCTCGGCGGCGGCCAGCACCCTGCGCTGGCCGGGTGTCTTGCCGGCCACGCGCAGCGGCAGCAGGGCCGTGCCGAGCCGGTCGTCCGGCAGCGGACCGCGGGTCACGGGCGTGGGCCCGGCCGTGTGCCAGGCGGCCTGCACGGTGCGCTTGCCGGGGTCGCGCAGGGCGGTCTCCAGGAGGACAAGGCCGTCGGCCGTCAACCGTTCGCCCACGACGCGCAGTTCGGGCTCGGCCTGCACGGCCACGTCGAGCCGGACCGGGCCCGCGGGGCCGTCGGCCGTGCAGCCGATGCGGAAGCCGCGGCGGCGCTGCGCGTCGGGCCGGGCCCGCTCCGGCACACAGGCGACGGGGTCCGGGAACGCCTCGCCGAGCCCGGCGCCGCCGCCGAGCCGGGCCAGGGCCTCGTACGCCCGCAGCGCGCTGGTCTTGCCGCAGCCGCTGGGGCCGGCGAGAAGGGTGAGCGGCCCGAGCGGGAAGGCGGCGCGGCGGTGGGTGGTGAACGCGGCCAGGCGCAGTTCGGTGAGGCGGGGGCGGTCGGGGTGCGTGAGACCCGCGGGAGGTGCGGAGGATGTGGCGGGTGTGGGTGCGGGGGGCTGGGTCATATCCGGACCGTAGGGCTCCGGCGACGGGACGAACCGTTCCGTCTCCGGGGCGTTCCTACGATCGAGCTACCGTCACACCGATCGAGCCGCCGTCACACCCCGGGAAGCCCGGCCCCCTCCATCAGCCCGGTCACCTCGGTGCCCGCCGGTGTCAGCAGGAACACGTTGCGGTCCACGCGGTGCATCCCGCTCGCCAGGCCGAAGACGACGCCCGTGCTGAAGTCGAGGACGCGCTTGGCGACCTCCGTCTCCGCGCCGGTCAGGTCGAGCAACACGGGCACCCCCGCCATCAGCCTCTCGGCGACGTCACGGGCGTCGGCGAAGACGTTCACCCGCAGGACGACGAAGCGGCGGCGCGTCTCCGTCTCGGCCTCGGGTATGGAACGGTGGCCGACGGAGGACGGCCAGGCGTCCCGGCCCCGCAGCGGCACGACCTGGGCGAGCCCCTCCCACTGTTCGTCGGTGACATCGTGGCTGTTCACCGGCATGCTCCGTCCTGGCTCGCGCTGACTGTCTGCATCGGGCAATTCTTGCGCAGAGTCACCCGTTCGGCCCAACAGCGACACGCTCCGCGACCTCAATGCACCTCACAACGGCCGGAAGGCGGTTGTGTGACGGGCGTAACTCCTCGTGATCAAGCAATGTGACACCTGCGTAACGGGGCCTTCGTACCGTCGACGGCATGACCACGATCCCCCGGCCGCAGCAGGAGACGCAGCAGGTGCGCACCGTCTGCTCCTACTGCGGTGTGGGCTGCGGCCTCGTCCTCGATGTCGGGGCGGGACCGGACGGCCGGCGCACGATCTTCAAGGCGTCCGGTGACAAGGCGCATCCGGCGAACGCGGGGCGGCTCTGCACCAAGGGCGCGACCACGGCCGACATGCTCGCCGCTCCCGGGCGGCTGACCAGCGCGCTGGTGCGGGACGACCGGGGCGAGGAGGCGGTCCCGGCGCCGGTGGCCGGCGCGATCGCCGAGACAGCGGCGCGGCTGCGGGCGATCGTCGACGAGCACGGGCCGGACGCGGTCGCCTTCTACGTCTCCGGGCAGATGAGCCTGGAGGCGCAGTACCTGGCGAACAAGCTGGCCAAGGGGTTCGTGCGGACGAACGGGATCGAGTCGAACTCGCGGCTGTGCATGGCGAGCGCGGGCACCGGCTACAAGCTGTCGCTGGGGGCGGACGGGCCGCCCGGGTCGTACGAGGACTTCGATCAGGCGGATGCCTTTCTCGTCATCGGGTCGAACATGGCCGACTGCCATCCGATCCTCTTCCTGCGGATGATGGAGCGGGTCAAGGCGGGCGCCAAGCTGATCGTCGTCGATCCCCGGCGGACCGCGACCGCCGCCAAGGCCGATCTGTTCCTGCAGGTCAAGCCGGGGACCGACCTCGCGCTGCTGAACGGTCTGCTGCAGCTGCTGCACGAGGGCGGGCACACCGACCCCGCGTTCATGGCCGAGCACACCGAGGGCTGGGAGGCCCTGCCCGGGTTTCTCGCCGACTACGCCCCGGCCGCGGTCGCGGAGATCACCGGGATCGCGGAGGACGATCTGCGCACCGCCGCCCGGATGGTCGGCGAGGCGGGCAAGCGGTGGATGAGCTGCTGGACCATGGGGCTCAACCAGTCCACGCACGGCACCTGGAACACCAACGCCCTGGTCAATCTGCATCTGGCGACGGGGGCGATCTGCCGTCCGGGCGCCGGGCCGTTCTCCCTCACCGGTCAGCCCAACGCCATGGGCGGGCGCGAGATGGGGTACATGGGCCCGGGGCTGCCGGGGCAGCGGTCGGTGCTCGTGGACGAGGAGCGGGCGTTCACCGAGGACGTGTGGGAGCTGCCGCCGGGGACCCTGCGGAAGGACGGAGTCGGCAAGGGCACCGTCGAGATGTTCCGGAAGATGGCCGACGGGGAGATCAAGGCCTGCTGGATCATCTGCACCAACCCGGTCGCCTCGGTCGCCAACCGCCGTACGGTCATCGAGGGTCTGGAGGCCGCCGAGTTCGTCGTCACGCAGGACGTGTTCACCGACACCGAGACGAACGCGTACGCCGACGTCGTCCTGCCGGGCGCGATGTGGACCGAGGCGGAGGGCGTCTTCGTCAACAGCGAGCGCAACCTCACGCTGACACAGCCGGCCGCGGACCCGCCCGGGGAGGCGATGGCCGACTGGCGGATCATCGCGAAGGTGGCGTGCGCGATGGGGTACGAGAAGGGGTTCTCGTACGACAGCGCCGAGCAGGTCTTCGAGGAGATCCGGCGGTTCTGGAACCCGAAGACCGGGTGGGACCTGCGCGGGGTGTCCTACGAGCGGCTGCGCGAGACGCCCGTGCAGTGGCCGGCCGCGCGGGAGGACGGGCCGGAGCGCAATCCCATCCGGTACGTCGGTGACGACGGGCTCCGTTTTCCGACGGCCTCCGGGCGGGGGGTCTTCTTCGCGCGCCCGCATCTGCCCGCCGCCGAGACGCCGGACGACGACTATCCGTTCGTGCTCAACACCGGGCGGGTGCAGCACCAGTGGCACACGCTCACCAAGACCGGGAAGGTCGCGAAGCTCAACAAGCTGAACTCCGGGCCCTTCGTGGAGCTCCATCCCGAGGACGCGGGCGCGCTGGGCGTCGCGGAGGGCGATCTGGTCGAGGTCGCCTCGCGGCGCGGGCGGGCCGTGCTGCCCGCGGTGGTGACGGACCGGGTGCGGCCGGGGTGCTGCTTCGCGCCGTTCCACTGGAACGACCTGTTCGGCGAGTATCTGAGCATCAACGCGGTGACGAGCGACGCGGTCGATCCGCTGTCGTTCCAGCCGGAGTTCAAGGTGTGCGCGGTTTCGCTCGCGAAGGTGGCCGCACCGGCACCGGCACCGCCCGCCGAGGCGCTCGTGCCGACGGAGGTGACCCCGGGCGCCGCCGATCCCTTCGGCCTGGAACCCTCCCCTCCGCCGGTCCTCTCCGCCCAGGAACGCCGGTACCTCACCGGTTTCCTCGCCGGGCTCGGCTCGGGCACCCTCGGCGGTGTCCCGGTGCTGCCGCCCGACGCGCCCTTCTCCGCCGAGCACGCCCTGTGGGTCAACGGGGTCCTCGCCGGCATGTACTCCCGGGCCTCCGGGACCGCGACCGCCGCGCCGCAGGAACCCGCCGGGCGCGAGATCGTCGTGCTGTGGGCCTCGCAGACCGGGAACGCCGAGGAGTTCGCCTCCGCCACCGCCGAGCGGCTGACCGCGACCGGGCATCGCGCGCGCCTCGTCGGGATGGACGAGGCCGATGTCGGAACGCTCGCCCGCACGGCCGATCTGCTCTTCATCACCAGCACCTTCGGGGACGGCGACGCTCCCGACAACGGCAGCGGCCTCTGGGACGCGCTCGCCGACGCCGGGGCCCCGCGCCTGGACGGGGTGCGGTACGCCGTGCTCGCCTTCGGCGACTCCTCCTACGACGACTTCTGCGGGCACGGGCGGCGGCTGGACGCGCGGCTCGACGAGCTGGGCGGGGTGCGGCTGGCCCCGCGTACGGACTGCGAGCCGGACTACGAGCCCTCCGCCGGGGAGTGGCTCGACCAGGTGCTCTCGGCGCTGGGCGGCACGAGCACGGCCTCGGCCCCGACCTCGGCCCCGGCCTCGGACCCGGCTGAGCAGCCGAGGACCAAGTCCAAGCCCGCCGCCACCGCCGCCCGGCTCGTCGGCAACGAGTTGCTCAGCCGGCCCGGCGCGGGCAAGGAGGTCCGCCGGTTCACCTTCGACACGAGCGGGACGGACCTGGCGTACGAGGCCGGGGACGCGCTCGGCGTCCGGCCGGTCAACGCGCCCGCCCTCGTGGACGAGTGGCTGGCGGTGACCGGCCTGGACGGGACAACAGCCGTGCAGGTCAAGGGCGTTGGCGAGGTGCCGTTCGCCGAGGCCCTGCACCGGCACTTCGACATCACGCGGATCACGCCCGACCTGCTGCGCTTCGTCGCCGAACGCGCCCGGGACAAGCACGAGTTGCGCAGGCTGCTGCGGCCCGACAACAAGGACGGGCTGGCGCAGTGGAGCTGGGGCCGGCAGGCCGTGGACGTGGTCGCCGAGTACGCGGTGCGGGCGAGTGCCGAGGAGTGGGCCGGGGTGCTGCGGGGGCTTCAGCCGCGGCTGTACTCCATATCGTCCAGCCCGCTGGTCGACGCCGGGCGGGTTTCGCTGACGGTGTCCGTGGTGCGGTACGAGAACCTGCACGGCCGGGCGCGCGGCGGGGTCTGCTCGCCCTTCCTCGCGGATGCCGAAGCGGACACGGAGGTACCGGTGTTCGTGCAGCGCTCGCCGCACTTCCGGCCCCCGGGCGACGCCTCGACGCCGATGGTCATGGTCGGCCCGGGCACCGGTGTCGCGCCGTTCGTCGGTTTCCTCCAGGAGCGGCGGGCGCTCGGCCACCGGGCTCCCAACTGGCTGTTCTTCGGCGAGCAGCACCGCGCGACGGACTTCTACTACGAGGACGAGCTGACCGCGCTGCTCGACGAGGGCACCCTCACCCGGCTGGACACCGCCTTCTCCCGTGACCAGCGCAACAAGGTGTACGTGCAGGACCGGATGCGCGAGCACGGGCCCGAGCTGTGGCACTGGCTGTGCGAGGGGGCGCGCTTCTACGTCTGCGGCGACGCCTCGCGCATGGCCAAGGACGTGGACCGGGCGCTCAGGGACATCGCGGTGACGCACGGCGGGCTGAGCGAGGCGGAGGCCGCCGCGTACGTGAAGCAGCTCGCGGCGGACAAGCGGTATGTGCGGGACGTGTACTGACCCACGGAGGACGGCCTGAGTGCTGTCAGCCCGTGGCGCGGACGAACCGGAGGGCGGCGGTGACCGTGGTCCGGCCGCGGATCATGCCCAGCTGGTTCCAGCCCAGGCCGAACTGGTCCCGGTCCACGCTGAACTCGGTGTCCAGGGTGAGCCCGGTGGCGTCCCCGTCCGCCAGGCGCGCGGTGAGGGACAGCGGCCTGCTGATGCCGCGCACGGTCAGCTGGCCGACGACGTGCACCTGGTCGCCGTCGCGGAGCTCGGCGCTGCGGGCCGCGAAGGTGATCTCGGGGTGGTGGTCCGCGTCGAAGAAGTCGGCGGACCTCAGATGGGTGTCGCGCTTGGCGTTCCCGGTGTCGAGGGAGGCGACGTCGAAGGTCAGGGTGCCGACGGCGGACCCGTCGGGCCGGACCTCGCCCGTGCCGCTCAGCGCGCCGAAGCCGCCCTTCACGGTGACCAGGCCCCACATGGTCTTGTGCCGGATGCCGACGGTCGAGGCGGTCGCGTCGAGCTGCCACAGTCCGGTTTCCACGGCGACGGTCATGATCCTTCTCCCACTCGTATGGTCCAAATTTGGATGACTGCAATGAGTGCACGTTAGCGGCTGGTCCAAATTTGAACAACCCTCTGCTCCAAATTTGGACGACACGTAGACTGGGCGGCATGGCCGACCCCGAGGAGCACCCCGCCGACCTGCCCGGATGTCCCTCCGCCGAGGGCAACGGGCTGCTGCCCCCCGAGCTGCGCGCCTGGATGCTGCTGCTCGCCGCGACGGGAGCGGTGGAGCAGCGGCTGCGGGCGGTCGTGAAGGAGAAGCTGGACATCTCGCACGACGAGTTCCTGATCCTGTGCCTGCTCGCCGAGCAGCCCGAGGGCGGCCTGCGCATGACGCGCGTCGCGGAACTGCTGGGCCGCCCCAAGACCCGCCTCACCTACCAGATCGCCTGCCTTCAGCACGCCGGCCTTGTCACCCGCGGGTCGGTGTGCGGGGACAAGCGCGGCATCGAGGTCACCCTGACGGACAAGGCCCGGGGCCTTCTGGCCGAGGCCTCCGGAGCGCTCGCCGAGACGGTCACCCAGTCGCTCGCCCGCTTCATGGGCCCGGACCAGCGCGCGGCGCTGTGCGGGCTGGTGCCGGATCTCGCGGAGGAGTCCCACCCGGAGTGAGGGGCACCCGGAGCGGGGCAGTGTTCTCTACACCGTCGTAGAATTCGGGAACACGGGCGCGACGATGGTCGTTGACCCGAGTACACACCACACATGAGGAGCGAGTTCTTGTCCGCCAGACCGACGGACCCTCCGGGGCACAGTCCCCGACCATCCCGCCACGGCATCAGTGATCGCGGCACACGGCGGGGTGGTGTTTGATGAGTGCCGCCGAGGCCCTGCTGGGCCTGCTCGCCGTGTTCGTGCTGACCGCCGGCACCGGCTACTTCGTGGCCCAGGAGTTCGCCTACGTCTCCGCCGACCGGCTCGCCCTCGCGCGTGCGGCCGAGGCCGGGGACCGCAAGGCCGCCCGGGCCCTGAAGGTGCTGGAGCGGCTGTCGTTCATGCTGTCGGGCGCGCAGCTCGGCATCACCGTCACCGGCCTGGTCGTCGGCTTCATCGCCGAGCCGTCGGTGTCCGCGCTGCTGAGGCCCGCCCTGTCCGGGATCGGCCTGCCCGACGCGGCCGTCAGCGGTATCGCCGTCGTCCTCGCCTTCGTGCTGGCCACGGTCGTGCAGATGGTGCTGGGCGAGCTGGCCCCGAAGAACCTCGCGATCGCGGTGCCCGAGCGGCTGGCGAAGGCGCTGGCCCCGTCCACGCTTGCGTATCTGAAGGTCGTCGGCCCGGTCGTGCGCGTCTTCGACAACGCGGCGAACAAGCTGCTGCGCAAGGCCGGTATCGAGCCGGTCGAGGAACTGCACCACGGCGCCACGCTGGAGGAGCTGGGCCATCTGATCGGCGAGTCCCACGAGCGGGGCGCGCTGCCGAAGGACACCGCCGCGCTGCTGGACCACGCGCTGGAGTTCTCCGAGCGCTCCCTCGACGAGGTGATGGTGCCGCGCGCCGACGCCGTCTTCGTCCGCAAGGACGCCGGTGCCGAGGAGGCGATCGGTCTGATCGCCGGGCACGGCCACTCCAACTACCCCGTCCTCGGCGACCACCCGGACGACATCGCCGGTGTGCTGGGCGTGCGCGAGCTGATGGCGCTGCCCGCCGCCCGCATCGCCGGCGCGACCGCCGGTGAGGTGGCCCGGCGGCCCCTGCTGCTGCCGGACACGCTCGCGCTGCCCGACGCGGTGACGCGGATGCGGGAGCAGGACGACGAGTTCGCGGTCGTCCTCGACGAGCACGGCGGCGTGGCGGGCATCGTCACCTACGAGGACATCGCAGAGGAACTGGTCGGTGACATCGCGGACGAGTCCGACACCGTCACGGTGCTCGCCGTCGCGGACGGCGACGGCTGGCTCGTGGACGCCGGGCGCCGGCTGGACGAGGTGGCCGAGGCCACCGGTGTCCGGCTGCCGGAGGACGACGACTACGACACCGTGGCCGGCCTGGTCGTGGACCGGCTCGGCCGCTTCCCGACGGTCGGCGACCACGTCACGGTCGAGCTGCCCGAGGGCGGCCGGGCCGTGATCGACGTCCGCACGCTCGACCGGCACGTGGCCGACCGGGTGCGGATCAGTCCGCTCGTGGAAGCCGAGGAGATGGCGTGAGTTTCCCCATGGCGGTCTTCGTGACCGTGCTGCTGCTGATCGGCAGCGGCTTCTTCGTGGCGGCCGAGTTCGCGCTGGTCGCCGCCAAACGGCACCGCATGGAGAAGGCGGCGGCCGAGGGGCGGCGTGGCGCCGGGGCGGCACTGGCCGGTATTCGCGAGCTGTCGCTGATGCTGGCCGGCGCCCAGCTGGGTATCACCGTGTGCACGCTGGGCCTGGGCTCGGTGTCCAAGCCGGCGATCTCGCACGAATTCGACCCGCTGCTGCACAAGCTGGGCCTGCCCAGTGCCGTGAGCTACGGCGTGGCCTTCGCCGTGGCGATGGTCGTGGTGGTGTTCCTGCACATGGTGGTCGGCGAGATGGCGCCCAAGTCCTGGGCGATCGCCCACCCCGAGCGCTCGGCGATGCTGCTCTCCCCGCCCTTCCGGGCCGTGGTGCGGGCCGTGCGCCCGCTGATCCGGCTGCTCAACGCGGTGAGCAACGCGCTGGTACGGCTGTGCCGGGTGGCCCCGCGCGACGAGCTGGCCTCGGTGCACGACCGGGAGCAGCTGACGCACCTGGTGGAGGAGTCCGAGCGGCTGGGCCTGATCAGCGCGACCGACTCGGAGCTGCTGACCCGTTCACTGACCGAGCCGGAGACGCCGGTCGCGGCGCTGCGGATCCCGGCCGCGGAGATCACCTGGGCCGAGGGCGGCGCGGACGTCGACGCGCTGTTGCGTTTCGCCGCCGAGCACGACCGCACCCGGCTGCTCGTCCGGGAGAACGGCGTCGTCCTCGGCTCGGTCCACGCCCGTGACGCGCTGGTCGCCCGGGCCCGGGGGCGTGCCACGACCGCGCGCGAACTGGCCCGTCCGGTGCCCGAGCTGACGGAGGCGACCACGGTCGCGGACGCGATCGAGGTGCTGCGCCGCCGCCGGTCGTCCCTGGCCGTCGTCCGCGACCCCGCCGGCGGTCTCACCGGACTGGTCACCCTGGACGACCTGCTGGCCCGTCTGATGCAGCCGGCCGAGGCGGTCTGACGGCGCGACCTGACGGGGCGGGACCTGGGCGGGACCGAACATCCAGCACATCTGCACACCGCCCGCCAGGACGCCGCGGGGCGGTGCGCCCGGCGCCAAGTCCGTCTTGCGGCATGGGAAATTGACGCCGAAGTGCCCGCTTCGGAATTCGGGGCGCAATACACCTGCGTGCCGACGGGCGACAGGATGTGTGAAGGAGTGGGCGCAATTCAGCGACCCCGTGGTCATGGCGGTGAAGGTGGTCACCGAAATGCCGGGTGCGGCGACGGCATGCGGCTGGCCCTCCGCTCAGCGGAATGTTTTGATCCTGCGCACGGCGGCACCGCGGATGCGGGATCCCGGTCCCCGGAATCCCGCGATCACCCGCGCCGCTCCGCCATTGCGCACATTCACGCGAAGGGAAACACCCCCATGAACCTCACCCCCCGGGTCGACATCGCCGAGCTCTCCGACGCGGACCTGGAGCAGGTCTCCGGCGGCAACGCGGGCGGCGCTGCCTCCGCGGGCCTCGCGGGCGGCCTCTCCGCCGGCCTGGTCGGGCCGCTGACCGCCGAGGTCTGCGGGAACCTGCAGGCGGCGCTGTCGACGGAGGGCGCGGCGGGCGCCAACGCGGGCGTTCACACGACCTCGCTCTGACGAACCTCCCGCGAAGGGCCCCGGGCGCGACTCCCGGGGCCCTTCGCGCTGTCCATGGTCACAATGTTGGGGAATTCGCGAAGCACGTGACGGGAATATGAGCATGACGGGGGTGGGTAACACCGCAGAGGGTCATGACGCAGACTTACACGGGCCCCTCAGACCCGGCTGTAAAGCGATAGGACCAACCCTGTGAAACCCGACTCGATCCGGACCGAAGAACTTCCGATCTACGAGAGCCTCATCCGCGAACGCGGTGACGTCGTCGAGGAGGCCCGCGTGGTGGCCGAAGAGACGCAGCACCAGATGACGGAGGCGCTGAACGGCCTCACGCCGGCGGGCCGTGGCCCCAGTTCATGAGTGAGGGGCGCCACCGGCAGTCCTCCACGTCGCCGGAGGGCCGCCGAGCCAGGTGCCGGAGGCGTGCCCGGTGGACTCGCCCCGCCCTGCTGCTGCCCGGCGCTCCTCGCCGTCCGCGCCGGCTCACTGCTTCCTCTTGAGCGCGGACGGCTTGTGCACGGCGGACCTGCCGGACTTGTCGCTGCGCACCTGGTACTGCGGATCGTCGGACGAGGCGTCGACGGTGCGGCCCGCTGCCCGGGTCCGCTCGGTGATCTCCTTCTCCACCTCGCCCTCGGTCCGGCTGCCGTGACTGCTCCAGGTGACCTTGTCGCCTTTCTTCGGCTTCCCGCCCTCACCGCGGCGCTTCGCCATGCCCGTGCTCCCTCGCGGAGAAGTGTGCTGTCTCTCCAGCGTGCGGGCTCGACGCTCACCCCGCCGCTCGGCGGAAGGCCCCCTCCATCCCCGGTTCCGTCACGCAGCGGAACAGACGCCGTACGGACGGCGTGCACAGCGCGGTCATGACCGCGGCGGCCACCAGGGTGGCCGTGAGCGCGCCGACGGGCCCCTGGACCCAGGCCGGTTCGTACCAGCCCCAGTACTTGGCGGCCTGCGCGACGAAGCCGTGCAGCAGATAGCCGCACAGCGTGCCCGCGCCCAGCACGGTGAACCACATCCGGCGCCCCGGCACCCAGGCGAGGAAACAGACGACCAGGACGACCGAGCAGCCGAAGGCGGCCAGGGTCATCAGGGGCCCGTACCAGAAGGGCGCGGCCAGGGCCCGGGCGCTGTCGGCATGGAAGAACCAGGCGTAGTTCATCCGCGGAACCGCCCAGTACGCCACGGCGAGGGCGCAGACGGCGACCGGCACGGCGAGGATGCGCACCTTGCGCCGGCGCACCAGCCGGAAGTGCTCCGGCCGCAGCAGCAGCCCGAAGACGAAATACGGCAGGAACTGCAGGGTGCGTTGCAGGTCGAGGTCGTTGCCGAGGGACGGCGAGAGCGTCGCCAGCATCGCGATGACGAAGGCCAGCGGCAGCGGCCACCGCACATGACGCCAGAGCGGCGTCGTCAGCCGCCAGATGAACAGCGCCGCGAGGAACCAGGTCAGGTACAGCGGATCCAGCAGGCTGATCGGCCGGTCCGGGTCCTGGCTGGTCCAGCGGGTGAACAGGGTGTACGCCGTCTCGAACACGACGTACGGGACGACGACGCCGGTGACCAGGCGCTTCAGCTTCCCCGGGCTTCCGTCGAAGGTGCGCGAGAAGTAGCCGGAGATGATGATGAACGCCGGCATGTGGAAGGCGTAGACGAGCATGTAGAGCGCGGTGACGGCCCTGCTGCCCGGCCGCAACGGCTCCCAGGCGTGCCCCACGGCCACCAGCACGATCGCCAGGTACTTGGCGTTGTCGAAGAACGCGTCCCGCTGCCGGGCCGGTCGGGCCGGCACGTCCTGCTCTTTGGTCCGAGTGGCCCGGGCTTGTTCGGCCGCCGGGCGGGCCGTTGTCACCGTGTCACTCACGGGCCCTCCCCCAGCGACTCGAAGCGGCAGTGCCTCGTCTTGCGTGGAGTAAGGGAGTGGTGTCTGCGCAGAACATCGTCCGCACCCTAATCACAGGGCCGTGCCCTCGTTCAACTCGTAACGGGTGTGACTCGCTTCGGTTCATGCCCGGGTATACGTACCGAGACGGGCGATCGTCTCCGCGAGGGCGGCGGTGAAAGGGTGCCGCGGCTCGGTCAGGATCCTTCGGGCCGGGCCCTGTTCGACGACTTCGCCCGCGTCCAGGACGGCGATGCGGTGGGCGAGTGCCGCCGTGTCCAGGTCGTGGGTGATGAGCACGAGGGCGAGGTCGGGTCCGTGAAGTCCCGTCGTCCGCCCGGAGGGCGGGCCCTGCGGCGTCTGGTGCGTGCTCTCGGCGTGCCGGGCGGAGCCCCTCGTACTGGATGTACTTGGGGGTCCGGCCGGTGCGGCGAGAGGGCGTGCCAGGCGTCGCGGGGCAGGCGGGCCTTTGCGGACACGACCTGGGTCGTCGCGGTCGCGGACCAGTGCGGTGAGCAGGTCGAGGATGCCGCGCCGGGTGACGGTGTCGAGGCCGGAGGTGATCTCGTCGCAGACCAGGACCCGGGGGCGGGCGAGGAGGGCGCGGGCGAGGGCGGCGCGCTGGAGTTCACCGCCGGAGAGCTCGCCGGGGCGGCGGCGGACGAGACCGTCCGGGAGCCCGAGGCTCGCGAGTGTGGTCAGGGCCTCGTCCGTGGCCGTCTTCTCGTCGGTGCCGCGCAGCCGGACGGCGGTACGGGCGACCTGGGCGAGGACGGGCCGGTGCTCGTCGAAGGCGGCCCGGGCGTCCTGGAAGACGTACTGCACGGCCGCCAGTTGCGCACGACTGCGCTGCCGCAGGCTGCGCGGCAGCGCGGTCCCGTCGAGCAGGATCTCACCGTCGTGGTCCTGGTGGAGTCCGGCCAGGCAGCGGGCGAGGGTGGTCTTGCCGCTGCCCGAACGGCCGACGACGGCGAGGCATTCGCCGGGGTGCAGGTCGAGGTGCGGGGCGCGCAGGACGGTGGTGGTGCCTCGGCGGGTGCCGCCGTGGTGGCGGGCGGTGAGGTGGCTTACGCGCAGGACGGGGGGAGGGACCAGGTCGGGTGTGTCCTCGGCTCGGGGGCGGGCGGGTTCCGGCAGGGCGGGGCGACGGGCGGAGGCGGGGCTGTCGTCGTCCTGCGCCCGGGCAGGGCGCTCGGGCGTCGGCGAGGCGGGGGCACGGACAGGGGCCAGGCTGTCGTCGTCCTGCGCCCGGGCAGCCAGATCGCGTACGCGCGAGGCGGGGCCACGGACGGAGGCGAGGCCGTTCTGCGCCAAGTCAGCGCCGGCCTCGCCGGCGAGAGCCGGGACGTGTTCTGCGAGGAGGCGGCGGGTCCATTCGTGGCGGGGTGCGTGCCACAGGCGTTGGGCGGGGCCCGACTCGACGACGCGGCCCGTGCTCAGGACGAGGACCTCGTCCGCGAGCGCGCGGACCACGTCCAGGTCGTGGCTGAGCAGGACGACCGCGATGCCGCGGGCCGCGACCGCCGCCAGCTGGTCGACGATGCCGCTCTTGGTCAGCGCGTCCTGGCCGGTGGTGGGTTCGTCGGCGACGATGACGCGGGCGCCGAGGAGGAGGGCCTGGGCGAGGACGACGCGTTGCTGCTGGCCGCCGGAGAGCTGGTGGGGGTAGCGGCTCAACATGACTTCGGGGTCCCGGAGTTGGGCCTCCGTCAGGGCTTCGAGCACCCGTTCCCGGGCCGCCGTGCGGCGCTGCGCGCGGGGCAGGTGGCGTACCTGGGCGCGGGCGATGTCGTCGAGCAGGGCGCTGACGCGGCGGGCCGGGTTGAGGACGGCGGCGGGATGCTGGGGCACGTACCCGACCGGGCCGTCCCCGGACCGGCGCACCTCCCCGGTGATCTGGGCGCCGGGCGGATACTCCCCCAGCAGTGCGAGGCCGGTGGTGGTCTTGCCGCTCCCGGAGGCGCCGACCAGGGCGGTCACCCGGCCGGGGAGCACGCGCAGGTCCACCCCGTCGACGATGGCCCGGCCGGCGATCTCGACGCGCAGGTCACGGATCTCGGCGACCAGGTAGGTCTGATGGCTCACGGGCGTCGCCCTTTCTTGTCCAGTGCGGCGTCGAAGAGCAGGTTGGTGCCCGTCGTCAGGGCGACGATCAGCAGGGCGGGCACGACCACGGCCCAGGGCTGGATGAACAGGCCCGTGCGGTTGCGGTCGACCATGACCGCCCAGTCGGCGGCGTCCGGGGCGACGCCCACGCCGAGGAACGCGGCCGTCGACACCAGGTACAGCACGCCGGTCAGCCGGACACCGGCGTCGGCGGCCAGGGTGCGCAGGGCGGAACGGCCGACGTAGCCGACGGCGACGCGCCACCACGACTCGCCCTGCATGCGCAGCGCCTCCACAGCGGGCCGGGCCGCCGCCTCGGCCGCCGCGGCCCGTACGATCCGGGCGGCGTCGGGCACGTTCACCAGCGCGACGAGCAGCGCGAGGCCGGCCGCGCCCGGCGAGAACACGGACGCCACGAGCAGGATCAGCAGCAGCGAGGGTACGGCGAGCAGCACGTCCAGCGGCCGCATCAGCAGCTCCTCAAGCCACCGTGCGTGGGTGACCGCGGCGGCGAGTCCGACCGGCAGGGCGACGAGGTAGGCGAGGGCGGTCGCGGCGAGCGCGGTCAGCACGACCGTACGGCCGCCGTGCAGCACCTGCTGCCAGACATCCCGGCCGACGAAGTCGGTGCCGAGCCAGTGGCCGCCGCCAAAGGTGAAGGAGACGGCGCGGGGGCCGGGATCGCCGGCGAACAGAGGCCCCAGGAGGGCGAGAAGCAGCGGGACGGCGACGACGGCGAGGCCGAGCAGCATGCGGCGCGGGGCCCTCACGCCGCCACCCCCGCCCGCGGCGTCAGCCGGTACGCCACCACGTCCGCGCCCAGATTCAGTACGACGGTCAGCACGCCGAACACCACCGCCAGCCCCTGCACCACCGGCACGTCCCGCTCGGCGACGGCGTTGAGGAGGACGGTTCCGAGGCCGGGGATCACGAAGAGCGCCTCCACGACGATGACCCCGCACAGCAGCCAGTCGACGGTGCGGGCGAGTTGCTGGGCGGCCGGGGCCAGGGCGTTGGGCAGGGCGTGGGCGTAGCGGACACGGGCGCCGGGGACGCCGTAGCGGCGGGCGTGGGCGGCGTAGGGCGAGGCGAGGGCGTCGACCATGCCGGCCCGGACCAGGCGGGACAGGGAGCAGACCGGGCGGGACAGCAGGACCAGCACCGGCAGGACGAGCACGGCCGGGTGACCGAGCAGGTCCGTGCCGTAGCCCACCGCCGTCGGCGGCAGCCAGGCCAGTTTCAGCGCGACGACCGTCACCAGCAGCACCCCGAGGGCGAATTCGGGCACGGCGTACACGGCGAGTGTCACCGAGCTGACCAGCCGGTCGATCAGCCGCCCCTCGTGGCGGGCGGCGAGTACGCCGAGACCGAAGCCGAGCGGGACGAGCAGGGCGACGGTGAGCGCGGCCAGCAGCAGGCTCGGGCCGAAGCCGTCGGCGATGTAGTCGGCGACGGGGCGGCCGGAGGTCAGGGAGGTGCCGAAGTCGCCCCGCGGGAGGCCCGCCGCCCAGTCCGCCAGCCGTGCGTACGCGGGCCGGTCCAGCTCCAGGGTCTCGCGGATCGCCGCGATGCGCGCGGGGTCGGGCTGGTCGCCCGCGAGGGCCACGGCGGCGTCGCCCGGGAGGGCCTCGGTGAGCGCGAAGACCAGCAGCACCACGGCCACGGTCTGGGCGAGGCCGAGGAGCAGCCGCCGGACGACGAACGAGCCCAGGCCGCTCGCTTTCACGCGAGCCACACCTTGTCGAAGCGGGCCCAGTCGAGGGTGTTGGCCGGAGCCTTGGTCTCGACTCCCCTGACCTTGCGAGCCGTTCCGAGGATCCAGTCGGCGAAGCCCCAGACGAGGAAGCCGCCCTCGGCGTACAGCCGGCGCTGCATCCGTTCGTAGACGGCGGACCGCTCGGTCTTGTCGCGGGTGGACTGCGCCTGCTGGTAGAGGGCGTCGAAGTCCTTGTGGCGCCACCGGGTGGCGTTGGTCGTGGAGTCGGTGAGCAGCCTCTGGGAGATGTGGGCCTCGATGGGCATGGCACCGGAGCGGTAGCAGCACAGGGTGCCGCCGTCGAGGATGTCGCTCCAGTAGGAGTCCTTGCTGCCCATCCGCACATCGATCGTGACGCCGGCCTTGGCGGCCTGGTCGCGGAAGATGCCGGCCGCCTCGGTGAAACCGGCGGCGACGGCCGAGGTGTCCAGGGTGACCTTCAGTTTCTCGGCGCCGGCCCGCTTCAGCAGGGCGCGGGCGCGGTCGAGGTCCTGCTCGCGCTGGGGCAGACCGTCGGCGTAGTACTCGTAGCCCTTGCCGAACAGGTCGTTGCCGGCCTCGCCCGCGCCGGACAGGGCGCCGTCGACGAGTTCCTTCCGGTCGGCGATGAGGAAGAACGCCTCGCGTACCCGCCGGTCGTCGAAGGGCGGCCGGTCGGTCTTCATACAGAACGCCTGCATGGCGCTGTTGCGCAGCCGGACGATCTCGATCTGCCCCCGGCCCTCGTGGGCGCGGGCGGTGGTGGGGTTGAGTTCGTGCGCGTACTCGACCTGGCCCGCGAGGAGGGCGTTGACGCGCGCGGACTCCTCGTTGGCGACCACGAATTCGAGTTCGTCGAGGTGCGGGGCACCGTCCCAGTAGTCCTCGTGGCGGCGGAAGACGGCGGAGCGGCCGGGCGCGAAGGAGACGAAGCGGAAGGGGCCGGAGCCGATCGGCCGCCGGTCGAAGTCGGTGCCGGTGGCGTTCTCGGGGACGATGTAGGCGCCGAACGCGGCCAGGACATTGGGGAATTCGGCCGTGGGGCGCTTGAGGACGAACTCGACGGTCCGCTCGCCGGTGGCGCGGCTGGCGTCGAGGTCGATGGGTTCCAGAGAGGCCTTGGCGCGGAACGCCTGCTTGGGGTCGGCGATCCGGCGGTAGCTGTAGAGGACGTCCTTGGCGGTGACCGGCCTGCCGTCGTGGAAGGCGGCCTCGCGCAGGGTGATCTGCCAGCGGTCGAGGGTCTTGTTCGACTCCCACTTGGCGGCGAGGCGGGGACTGGCGGAGAGATCGGCGTCGTAGTCGGCGAGCTTGTCGTAGAGGGCCTTGGCGCGGGCGACGTCGGCGAACAGGTTGGCCAGGTGCGGGTCGAGGGTCTCGCTCGCGCCGCCGCCGGCGAAGGCGGCGCGCAGCCGTCCGCCGCGCTTGGGCGTCTCCCCCCTGCCGCTGTCCGTCTTGTCCTCCGTGCCGCCGCCGCAGCCGGCGAGGGCGAGGGCGGCGGCACCGGTGGTGGCGGCGAGGAAGCCGCGTCGGCGCAGGCCGGGAAAGTGTTCGTCGTGCATGGCTGGTCCTTCGTGTCTTCGGGTCAGGGGGTGTGGCGGCGCGCGACGACGTGCAGCCGGTCCCCGTCGGTGGCGGTGCCGGGCAACTCGCCCTGCCGCCAACGGGGTTCGGTGCGCGGGCCGGGGCCGTCGTGCAGTTCGAGCACCTCGAAGTCGTGCGCGGTGAGGAAGCGCCGTAGCTCCTGCGGGAACAGCAGTCGCCAGGCGGAGTGCTGTGCGGCGGGCGGGGAGCCGTCGTCCGTGGTCCAGACGCGGGTACGGCGGAGCAGTTGGGCGGTGCGATCGACGGTCAGCGTGGTGTTCGACCGGTAGGCCGTGCCCTGCCAGGCGAACTCGTCGACGGCGGGCCGGTCGAGCAGGTCGGTGCGGCCGAGGAAGTACGCGCCGTTGCGCATCTCGGCGACCAGCAGCCCGCCCGGTGTGAGGGCGTGGCGGCAGGAGGCGAGGAAGCCGTCGAGCTGGTCGTTGGTGTGGCAGTACAGCAGGGAGCTGTCCAGGCAGACGACCGCGTCGAAGGCGTCGTGGCCCAGGTCGAAGCCGTGCAGGTCGGCCCGGACGTACGCGGGGCCGGGATGGCGGTCGCGGGCGTGGGCGAGCATCGCCTCGGAGAGGTCGGCGCCGGTCACGGTCCGGCCGGACCGGTGCAGGGCGGCGGCGTCGCGGCCGGTACCGCAGCCCAGGTCCAGGACGCGCGGTCCGGCCCCGTGGCGGCGCAGGCAGTCCTCCGTCCACCGGGCGGCCAGCCGTTCGGGGTCGGGGAAGCGGGCCTCGTACAGCTCGGGGCGGTCGGTGAGGAGGTTGCCGGGCTCGCCGCCGCGGAAGTCGCTCATACGGTGCTCCGCTCGCGCACCGGGTCCGCGGGCTCCGGCAGCGCCCCGCGGCGGTACAGCCACGCCACCGCGCCCGCCGAGGCCAGCCCGAACAGCGCACAGCAGACCCACGGCAGCCAGGAATGCCCGCCGCGCTCGCCCGTGTCCATGGCCCAGCCGACGGCCGTGTTGCCGAGGGCGGCGGCGACGCCCGAGACGACGTAGAAGATCCCGAAGTACGTGCCGGTCAGCTCGGGCCGGCCGAAGCGCGGGATCAGCTCCATCACGAACGGCTGCGCGATCATGATGCCGAGGTACAGCAGCAGCGCGCCCGCCAGGACGGGCACGGCACCTGCCGTGAGGGTCGGCGGCAGGAAGGCGAGCCCCATCACCGCGAGCCCGACGGCTATCCAACGCGCCCTGTTCCCCTGGGACTTGAGACGCTTGGTGATCCTCAGCTGGAGCGCCAGGTTGGCGACCGTGCCGACGAGGAAGACGATGCCCGCCGCTCCGTCCCAGCCGGTCGCCTTCCTGGCGCCGTCGGGCAGCAGCAGATACAGCTGGTTCTCCAGGGTGAACATGCCGACCATGGCGAGTGCGAAGGCGACGAAGGCGCGGTTGCCGAGCACTTCGCGCCAGTCCCCGAGGACGCCGCCGCCGCTCGGCTCGACCTTCCGCGCGGGCAGGACGAGGGCCTGCGCCACGGTGAGGACGGCGAAGATCCCCGCCGCGGTGAGCGCGGACGTGCGGAAGTCGACGAGGAGCAGGGCGCTGCCCAGCAGCGGGCCGACGAGCGCGCCGGTCGTGGCGAACACGTTGAACAGCGCGAACGCCTCCGCCTTGCGCTCCCCGGCCTCCTGCGCGAGATACGCCCGCACGGCCGGGTTGAACAGCGCCCCCGCGAGCCCGCTCAGCACGGACGCGGCGAGCAGCACCGTCAGCCCGTCGCCGAGCGCGAACAGCGCGAACCCGAGGGTGCGCAGGGCACAGCCCGCGATGATGACGCCACGTGCGCCGAGCCGGTCGGAGGCGGAGCCGCCGATGATGAACAGGCCCTGCTGGCTGAGGTTGCGGACCCCGAGGACGATGCCGACGACCGCCGCCGACAGGCCGAGGTTCTCGGTGAGGTGGGTGGCGAGGTAGGGGATGAGCAGGTAGAAGCCGGTGTTGACGCCGAGCTGGTTGACCAGCAGGAGCCGCACGGCGAGCGGGAAGCGCCGCATCTCATGCCACGTCCGCACGGACCGCCACCTCCTCGACGCCCAGGCCGGCGAGGCCGCTGGTGCGGACGACGCCGTCGGCGCCGCCGATCCCGGTCCAGGGGTCGTGGGCGAGCAGCAGATGCCCGTCGAGGTCGGCCCAGCGGGCCCGGTCGGCGAGGTGGACGGCGGGGGCGAGTCCGAGGGTGCTGGCGGTCAGGCAGCCGAGCATCAGATCGGTGCCGCTGCCCTCGATCGACTCGGCGATGCGCAGGGCCGCCTGTACGCCGCCGCACTTGGCGAGCTTGACGTTGACGCCCTGGACGCGTCCGGCGAGGCGGTGGACGTCCTCCAGGGTCACGGCGTCCTCGTCGGCGATGACGGGCAGCGGCGCGCGCTCCGCGAGGGCGCCCAGGGTGTCCGGGTCGCCGGGCGGAACGGGCTGCTCGACGGCTGCCACGCCGAGGTCGGCGAAGCGCGGCAGCAGGGCGTCCGCCCGCGCCACGGACCAGGCGCCGTTGGGGTCGAGGAGCAGCCGGGCCCGGGGAGCGGCGTCGCGGATGACGCGCACGCGCTCGATGTCGTCCTCGGGGTCGGGGGCGCCCGCCTTGACCTTGATGACCTCGAAGCCGCTCGCGGCGAGGCGCCGGGCCTCGGCCGCCGCACGGGCCAGGGCCGTGATGCCGATGGTGCGGGCGGTCGCGGCGACGGGCGGGGCGGTGGTCCCGAGGAGGCGGTGCACGGGGACGCCCGCGCGCTTGCCGGCCAGGTCGAGCAGCGCCGACTCGACGGCGGCGGTGACCGCGGGCGGCGCGTCACTCGCGGTCAGCTCCCCCGCCGGCAGGGCCTCCAGGGCGCTCTCCGGATCGGCGAAACGGCTCAGGTCCACGGCCGTGAGGAGCCGTACGAGCGTCTCGGTGCCGAGCCCGTAGTAGACGCTGGTGACGGCCTCGCCGTGGCCGCGCACTCCGTCGTGTTCGACGGTGAGCCATACGGCGTCGCGCGCGGTCATGGTGGAACGGGAGATGCGCAGCGGCTCGGCGAGTGCGAGGCGTACGGTGCGCAGGCTGGACTTCACGGGCTCTCTTTCTTCAGGGCGGGGGCGGCGAGCGGGTCGCTGACGCGGGTGCAGCGGACCCAGCCGGCGGCCTCCGCCGCACAGGGGTGCGGTATCTCGACGGGCCGGGTGGCCGCGGCGTCCGGGTCGAGGCCGTGGGCGGCGGTGAAGTCGTCGTCGTAGACCGTGCCGAGGTAGCGGTGCGGGCCGTCGGGGAAGACGGTGGCGACGACCGCCCCGGGGTGGACGCGGGCGGCCCAGGCGGCGACCCGGGCCGCGGCGCCGGTGGACCAGCCGCCGCTGACGAAGGCGCCCCGGGCCAGTCGGCGACAGCTGTCGACGGCCTCGTTCGGGCCGACCCAGTGGACCTCGTCGAAGGCGTCGTAGGCGACGTTGCGCGGGTGGATGCTGCTGCCCAGGCCGCGCATCAGCCGGGGCCGGGCGGGCTGGCCGAAGATGGTGGAGCCGGTGGCGTCGACGCCGATGAGCCGCAGGGCGGGCCAGTGGCGGCGCAGTGGGCCGATGATGCCCGCGCTGTGGCCGCCGGTGCCGACGCTGCACACCAGGATGTCCAGATGGTCGAGTTCGACGGCGAGTTCGGCGGCCAGGGAGGCGTAACCGGCGGTGTTGTCGGGGTTGTTGTACTGGTCGGGCCAGTAGGCGCCGGGCAGTTCGGCCAGCAGTTCCCGCAGCCGGGCCAGACGCGCGGCCTGCCAGCCGCCCCGCTCGGCCGGGCGGTCGGCGATCTCCAGCCGCACTCCGTGGGAGCGCAGCAACTGGCGCATGGACGGCTCCAGTTCCCGGTCGCCGACCAGCACGACGGGATGGCCGAGAGCCTGTCCGGCGAAGGCGAGCCCGATGCCGAGGGTGCCGGAGGTGGACTCCACCACCGGGGCGCCGGGCAGCAGTTCGCCGCGCTCACGGGCGCCCAGCAGCATCGACACGGCGGCCCGTGCCTTCATGCCGCCCGCGGCGAGCCCTTCGAGCTTGGCCCAGAAGCCGGGGTGCGGGCCGGGCAGGTCGGCGGTGATGCGGGCCAGCGGGGTACGGCCGACCAGGGAGAGCAGTTCCCGTCGCGCGGCCGGGCGGAGCGCGGTCGCGGTCATCGCCCGCCTCCCGGACAGGAGCCGTCGTAACGGTGCAGGACACCGGGTCCGCCGTCGAGCCAGAAGAACGGGTACGGCTCCGCGCACACCGCGCTGACGCCCTGCCCGAGGAAGCGCGGCAGCACGGCGCTCCCGGTCTGGGCGAACATCACCAGCTGCTTGCGCTGCGCCAGCGCGTGCCGCCGCAGCGGTTCGAAGGTGCCGTTGCCCAGGGTCATGCCGGAGACGAGCAGCGCGTCACACCGGCCGGCCGCGGCGAGCGCGTCGGCGACGACCGGCTCGTCCCACTCGGTCGCGCCGCCCTTGAGGTCACACGGGATGTAGCGCAGGCCGCGCGAACGCAGCGCCTCCAGAAGGGAGTTGACCACTCCCACCACGAGCACGGTGGCACCGGCCGGCAGGTCGAGCAGGCCGACGACGGTCTTCGCCCGGGCCCGGGACTTCTCCAGTGACGAACCGGCGGTCAGGGGGACGGGGCGGGCGCCGTTCGCCGGGGTGTGCGGCAGGACGTGCATCAGATAGGCGTCGAGGGCCGCCACCCGCACCGCCGGCAGCGGATGCTCCAGCAGCCGGGCCACGTCCGCCCCCACACACTCCTCGACCGCGCTGTCGGGCAGCGCCCCGGGTTCGACCGCGCATGAGCCGACCGCCTCGGCGAGGCGCAGGCTGAGCACCTCGTTGCGGTAGCCGGTGCCCCGTCCGGCGTGCCGGACGGCCTGCCGGGTGGTGAAGGCGACGGCGACGCGCAGCGTGCCCGGGTCGGGCCCGAGGGCCCCCGCGCGGACCAGGCTGACCAGTCCCAGGAGGTCGTCGCACGAGGTGCGGGTGCCGGTGAGCGCGGTCATCGGATCACCAGTCCCGCCCGCAGCCCGTCCAGCAGGGTCTCGACGCGTGCGCGGGCGCCGAGTCCGTCGGCGTCGCCGGCCATGACGTGCCCCAGGTACTCGTTGTTGCTGCCCGCCGCCTTCACCGCCTTGCCGGGTTCGGCGAGTTGCACCTCCAGCACACCGGGCAGGTCGCACACGCTCACGCCGTCCAGCGCTTCGAGGGTGCCCGAGGAGCCCGGCACCAGGAAGCCGACGGCCGCGCTGCGCAGCCCGGTGTCCGTGTGCCGCAGGTCGGGTTCGCGGCCCAGGGCGACGTCCACGAAGGCGGCGGCGAGGTCGATCCCGGTGACGTGCCGGATGAGCTCGGTGATGCGGTTCCCGGCGGGCCGGGGGTTCACCTCGACCACGCGCGGCCCGGCCGAGGTCAGTTTGATCTCCGTGTGCGCCACGACCCCGTCGGTCAGGCCGAGGGCCTTGAGGGCGGCCAGCGCGGTCTGTTCGGCGGCCTCGGCGTCGGCCGTCGTCAGGTCGGCGGGGAACATGTGCCCGGTCTCGACGAAGGCGGGCGCCCCACCGACGCTCTTGTCGGTCACGCCCACCACATGGACCGCGCCCGCGTACGACACCGTCTCGACGCTCACCTCGGGACCGTCCAGCAGCTCTTCGAGCAGCACCACGGGCGTCCGCCGCTGTCCGCGCGCGTTGACCGGGAAGTCGGCCAGGGCCCGGCAGGCGGCGGCGAGTCGGGCCTCGTCGTCCACGCGGCGCACGAACATGCCCGCGCACAGGTCGACGGGCTTGACGACCAGCGGGTAGCCGATGTCCCGCGCGGCCCGCGCGATGTCGGCCCACTCCTCCCGGACGGCGAAGCGCGGCCCCGGCACTCCCGCGTCGCCGAGGACGCGGCGTGTGGTGTCCTTGCGGCAGGCGTTGCGGACCGCCTCGTGCCCGGGGCCGGGCAACCCGAGACGTTCCGCGATCCGTGCCACGGCCGGCAGGTAGTAGTCGCAGGACGTGACGACCCCGTCGAAGCCGAGCACCCCGTGCAGCCGCTCGACCTCGGGCAACAGCGCCTCGATGTCGTTGGTGTCGGCGGTGATGACGTTGCGGGCGCCGAGCAGCGGATGGGCCGTTCCCTCCGGGGCCGAGCGCAGGTAGTGGTGCAGGTCACGGGTGAGGAACGTGAACGCGTGCCCGTTCTCCCGGATCGCCCGCGGCAGCAGTCGGCTCATGGACCCGACCCAGCTCTCGACCACCAACAGATGAGCCACAACTCCCCCTTTCTTGCAGTGAGTCAGAGGCGTGCGGGCAGCCCGGCGAGCCCTCCGGGAGGAGGGTGCCGGGGGTTGCCCGCCAGAACGTTATCGATAATCATTTTCATTGTCATCTGATCGGGCGAAGATCTTCTGGAGACCCCTTGACCCGTCCCGCACGCCGCACCGCACTGCTGTGCGCCCTAGCGGCCGCCACCGCCCTGCTCCCCGCCGCCCCTGTCCGGGCGGCCGAGCCGCGCTCCCCGCTCCGCTTCACCGACTGCCCCGGCTCCATCCCCCGGCCGGCCGGGCCGGAGCGCGTCGAGTGCGGGCGACTCGCCGTGCCGCTGGATTGGCGCCATCCCCGAGGGCCGCGCATCGAGGTGGCCGTCTCACGGGTCCGCGCCTCGGGAACCCCCTCCGAACGACGCGGCATCCTGCTGGTCAACCCGGGCGGCCCGGGCGGCTCCGGACTCCCCTACGCGGTCACGAAGCGGGCCAAACTCCCCGAGAGCGTGCGGCGTGCGTACGACGTGGTCGGCTTCGACCCGCGCGGCGTCGGAAAGAGCACCCCGGTCTCCTGCGGCCCGATGGGCGGCCTCTTCGACAGCCCGGGCGACGACCCGGTGCCGGCCGGGGCCCCGGCGGAGCGGGCGTATCTGGCGTCCCTGCGCACGCTGGCCGACGACTGCGCGACGCACGCGGACCGCCTGCTGCCCCATCTGTCCACCGAGCAGACCGCGTACGACATGGACGCGATACGCGGAGCCCTCGGCGAACCGCGGACGAGCTTCCTCGGCGTCTCCTACGGCAGCCGGCTCGGCGCGGCGTACACCGCCCGCTTCCCGCACCGCGTCGGGCGGATGGTGCTGGACAGTGTGGTCGGGCCGTGGGACTGGTACGACTTCGATGTGCTCCAGAGCCGGGCGCTGCTGCGTCAGCGCGGGACGTTCTTCGCCTGGGCGGCGGCCCACGGCGAGCGATTCGGCCTGGGAGGGACACCGGGTGCGGTGCGGGAGGCGTATCTGCGGGTGCGCCGGGGACTCGCCGCGCGGCCGGTGGCGGGCTTCGGTCCGGCGGAGTTCGACCGCGCGGTGTACCGTGCGCTGGGCCGCACCGAACGCTGGGAGGGCCTCGCCGACGGTCTGCGCGGCTACCTGGCCGACGGCGCCCCGGACGGGCTGCGCCCGGCCTCCGCCTTCGACGGCCCGGACTCCCGCAATTACGAGGCGGCCAACCGGGTCGTCAAGTGCGCCGACGGGCCGGGCCCCGGCCCCCGCGACATCGTCACGGACATCCGCCGTACCCGCCGTCTCGACCCGCAGCCGGTCCTGACGGGCATGGAGGCGAACGCCTGTGCCTACTGGCACCACCGGCCCGGCCACCGCGCCCCGCTCGGAAGTCCGGACGCGCCGCCGGTCCTCCTCGTCGCCTCCGCGCACGACCCCGTCACGCCCGTCGAGGGGGCCCGCGGTCTACGGCGCCTGCTGCCCGGCGCACGCCTGGTCACCCTCGACAACGACTACTCCCACGGCGTGTTCGCGAGCCGCGGCAACGCGTGCGTGGACGACACCGTGGCGGCCTATCTGGTGCGCGGAACGGTGCCGTCGGCGGACGTGCGCTGCACGGGCCCGGGTCTGCCGACGGTTCAGTAGAGAGCGCCGGCCTCAGGTCTCCTTCCACACGAGCACGGTCAGCACCGCGTTCGCGACGGTGACGGGCACAGCGGCCTGGCTCAGCAGCCGCACCCGCATACTGCGCCCCGACGCGAGCCGCTTCGTCAGCGGCAGGACCACGAAGGAACCGCCCCCGGTCCCGGTGATCTCGTGGATCGGGTGGTCCGCGCGGTGCTCGTCGCCCTCGTACTCCGACATGCGCGCCTGCACGACCGCACCCGCCGGCAGACCGTCGATCTGGAGGCTGACGGTTCCGCTGAACCGGGCCGGGCCACGGGCGAACACGCTGCCGCCGGTGGCGTGGTGGCCGGTCTCGTCGGTCCACTCCTCGGTGAACTCGACCGAGTCCCAGGCGCCGGGCGCGAGGGCGTACTCCCCGGCGACACCTAAGTTGACGTACTGGGGCATGGGGTCCTCTCCTTCCCACCGGCCCGCCGGGAGGGCCAGGGCGTCGGCGACATCACGGCGGAAGTCGGCCATGTCGAATCCGCGCGGGTCGACCTTCCAGTCGCTCCATTCCAGGTGCCCGATCGCGCTCTTGTGGCCCCAGCCGTGCGCACGGCAGACCGCGGCGGTGGCCTTGACCATGGCGACGTACTGTTCGCCGGGCCACGGGTCCTTGCCGTCGCCCTTGTTCTCGCACTCCCAGCCGTAGAACCGGGCGTTGCCGTCGACCGCGCCGGCCGAGCCGTCGTGCTCGTGCGTCGCCGGCGGGTATGTGCCGTACGACTCGCCTATGACGGCGTTCAGGACGTCACCGTCACCGCCGCCGGCGTGGTTGGCCCGGCCGTTGCCGGTCAGGTGGACGACACCGTCCTTGGTGATGCACCCGGTGGCGAGCGGACCGGGCAGGGCGCTGTGGCCGTGGTAGATCAACTCGACGACGTCCGTGCTCGGCCCGGTGACGGTGTGGTGGATCATCACGCCGTGTACGGGGCCCCAGGGGCCCTTGTGATTGCGGTTGTTGGTGCGCCAGCCGCCGACCTCGTGGACGGCGCAGCCCTCGGCCTTCAACGCGGCGACGAGCCGGGCGGCGGTGAGTGGTGTGGCCATGCGTCGGTCCTCCGTTTCGGCGCGCTCGCACCGGTCCGAAGACTGCGGGCCCGGCGGCGGAGCGTGCCTGCGGAACGCTTCGCCCGAATCTGCCCTGGAAACTCGCCAGGCCCTCACTCACCATTGTTCCGCCGCTTGCCTCCTCGCTCACCTCGCCGTACCCCCGCACACAAATTCGGCGGGATTACGACCCTGCCGCGGCAGGCGGGGCAGGGGCACTGTCAGTGGCCCGGCGTAGGGTCCGCTGCCATGAGCATCCCCTCCGCCGAGGAGTCCTGGGTCCGCTTAGACACCTGGCTGACCCGGCACGCTCCCCTCACTCACGCCACCCTGCGTCCTCCGGCGACCCAGGCCGACATCGAGGCGGCCGAGAACACGCTCGGGGTGGAGTTCCCTCCCGACCTGGTGGCTTCACTGCGGTGCCATGGCGGGGTGGAACCCGGCGACGCCGCTCTGCAGTTGACGTATCACGGGCCGCTGTCCGGGGTCGCGGACATCGTGCGGAGCACGACCTTCCTCCGAGGCATCGCGGCGGAGGACCGTGCGGACGGGCTGCCCATCACCCTGGGCATCGCCGGGAGATCCTCGGACAGCCTGTTCCTCTCCTGCCGTCCCGGACCCCACAGCGGCCAAGTGGGCCGCTCTTTCGACGAGGGCTCGTTCTCGTCCGCGCACTGGCCGTCGCTGCGCCACGTTCTGGCGGACTTCGCGGATGCTCTGGAGCAGGGCCTGCCGTTCTTCGGCCGTATCCCCCTCGCCGTGGCCGGAAAGCTGCTGTGGGAGGAGGAGAGAACCGTGCCCTCCGACCCGGTCTCCCCGCTCAGTCACGCCAGTGCGCTCGCCGAGCCGGAGTCGGACCCGCCCTTCCCTCAGAGCCCGGTCTTCCCGGACCACGCCGAGAGCGGCGTGCCGGCACCCGCGCAGGGCGGCAGCGAGAGAGGGACACAACGGCTCTTCTTCGTCCGCACCGGCCGTCCGCGTCCCGAACCGCTCCCGGACCAGCCGGACGTGGCGTTCGCCGCGGGTCTGACAGCGGCCGAGACGCTGCGCCGGCTCGGCGCGATTCACGCCACCGTCCGGCCGCGCGACCGCCGGCAGGCCCGGCGGGCGGTGGAGTCGGCGTGGGCCGCGCACCGGCCCCTGGTCCGTGCGGGCGCTGTCGGCGGCTGGGCGTACGCCACGATCGAGGGCGGTGCCGCGCAGTTCGCCCGGCCCGAGGTGCTGCGTGCTCTGTCCGCCGGCACGCGGGTGGTGGTCCTGACCAGGCGGGGACCCGAGGTCGCTCTCACCTTCGCGGAGGACGGCGTGCCGTGCCCGGAGGAGGACACCCGGCGCGTCATGTCACCACGGGAGGGGAATCACGTCGGCGGACCGTGGGCGCGGCGCCTCGGTGTGGACCTCTGGCCCGGATCCACCGCCGCCTACACCGACTTCCTGGCCGTCCTGGAAGAGGAGTTCGGGATCGCCTACGACCCGGACGAGGAGGGGCCGACGGAGCTGACCAGCGCTCTGGTGCTGCCCCTCCTGGAGGACCCGCGGGAGCGTGAACCCTGGCCGTGCGTACGGGACTTCGACCTGGCCGGGCTGGTGGAGCGCACCCCGCCGGGGCGACTGCGCACCGCCGTCGCGGCCCAGCTGGCCCGGCTGGCGGCCGAGACGCACCTCGACGCCCACCCGGAGGTGACCGAGGCCCTCGACCGGATCCGGCACGGCCTGCCGGTCGACTGCGACCAGGACGATCCCCTGGCCGTGCGGATGCGGACCCTGGCCGCGGAGGTCCACGCGACCAGGACGATGCTGTCCGGCGGCGACAGCGGACCCGTGTCCGAGGAGGACCTCACCGCGTGGGTCGCGCGCAGCGACGCGGCCCACGCGCTACGGGCCTTCCTCCGGCTCCCCTTGCCCGTCGCCGCCGAGGCGGTCCTCGAGCGGCGGGTCTCCCTCCACTGGCGGGACGAACTCGCCGCCGACCTGGGCGGCACCTGAGCCGGCGGAGTGGCGCAGGAACTCCTCCACCGGCGGCTCGTGCCCGCCGTCCCGTGAGACCGGGGAGAGTGCGGCGAGGTCGGCGGTGTCGCTGAGGGGCCGGCAGGCGATCGGGCCCTGGATCGAGCGGACCGCCACGTTCGGCACGAGGGTGACGCCGAGACCGCAGGCCACCATCGCTGGCTGGGTCGGGATGGAGTTGGCGACGTGCCGTGCCTCCGGGGTGAATCCGGCTCTGCGGCAGGTCGCCATGAGCTGGTCGTGCCGCCAGGGCCGTCCGCGCAGGCCGCGCACCGGTGCGCTCGGCCGGATGACGGCCCTCTTGGCCGGCGGCCCCTCGCCGCCGAGGTCAGGCCATTTCGGGTTGCGGCTCCGGCTGGGGCGCCGGGGCTGTCTTCGGCTCCCACACCCTGGTGGTCCGCATGTAGCCGTAGATCACCGAGGCCATCGCCAGCAGGAGAAGCGGTCCGAATATCCGCGGATGCGCGGCCATCTCCACCGGCAGATAGCGATAGGAGACCAGGAGCGCGCCGAACACCGTCGTGCCGTAGGCGACCAGTTGGATTCCCGACCGGTCCCAGCCGCGTGCCTGCGCGCGCAGACCTGCCTCGATGGTGAGCGTGAACACCACGCCGGCGACGAGGTCCACGCCGTAGTGGTAGCCGAAGCCCAGCGTCGCGGCGAGGGTGGCGATCAGCCAGAACGTGCCGCCGTAGCGCAGCACGCGCGGGCCCCGGCGGGAGTGGAGGTAGATCGCGGTGGCCCATGCCGTGTGCAGGCTGGGCATGCAGTTGCGCGGGGTGATCCCGTCGAACGGCATCGACTGCGGGGCGCCGATCGGCGGCGGCAGGTCGGGCCACAGGTTGGCCAGCGCCCAGTGTCCGCCGTCGGCACCGTAGGCGTAGACCGGCCCGACCACCGGGAAGATCATGTAGATGCCCGGCCCGAGGAGGCCGATCACCAGGAACGTGCGCACCAGATGATGCTTCGGGAAGCGGCGCTCGGCCGCCACGTTGCGCAGCTGGTACAGCGCGACGACGACCGCGCCCACCGCGAGCTGCGCGTAGACGACGTCGAGCAGCCCGGTACCGACCGGACCGGTCGCCGTGACGATACGGCCCACCAGCCACGACGGGTTGCCGAGCGCGTGATCGGCGGACGCCAGGTACTGGTCGAGAACCGTCGGCTGGGTCTTCGACGTGATGAGCAGCCAGGTGTCTCCGGTCTTACGGCCGGCCACCAGCAGCAGGCCGAGCCCGACGCCCTTCAGCAGCAGAACACGCTCCGCGCCGGTGCGGCGGGTGACGGCCATGATCGCGATGCCCAGGATCACCCACAACGCGCCGTTGCCGAAGGGGTGGCCGTCGGCAAGGAAGGGGGCGCCGATCGCCCACCGCACCAGCTGGAAGACGGCGTCGATGCCGACCGCGACGCCGACCGCGATGTACCGCTGCCGCCGGTTGAGGACGATCAGCGCCATGGCCAGGCAGGCATACAGCAACCAGCCCGATTTGGGAGGGAGTATCACCTCTTGCACCTGGCAGGTGATCGGCCCCGGCACTCCGTAGCGACGCGCTGCGATCTCCAGCGCGATGAGGAAGCCGAGGGTGACCACCCCCGCCACGGCCCATAGCAGCACTCGCGGTTGACGCCATGCGGCGAACGTCGTTCTGCTGCTTATTCGCGCAAACAACCGCGATGCCATGGGTATCAATTTTTTAGTCTGTTTTCCGGTGAAGAAGGACTATGAGGGCGCTCGTCACAAGCTCGAACATGCTAGCGGAGCGATGCGGATGAGTCTCGCGATTACGGGTGATTCGAGCCGACTCAGATGGTCAGGGCATCAATGAGGGCCTTGGTCACGTCCTCCGTGGCCGCGGTACCGCCGACGTCGCGGGTGAGGATGCCCGCGGCCGTGGTCGCCTCGATCGCCTTGTTCAGCCGGGCCGCCTGGTCCGGCAGGCCGAAGTGCTCCAGCATCAGGGCCGCGCTGCCGACCGCGCCGATGGGGTTGGCCAGGCCCTGGCCCGCGATGTCCGGGGCGGAGCCGTGCACCGGCTCGAACATGCTCGGGAAGCGGCGCTCCGGGTTGAGGTTGGCGCTGGCCGCGAGGCCCAGGCTGCCGGCCAGGGCGCTGCCGAGGTCGGAGAGGATGTCGGCGTTCAGGTTCGACGCGACGACCACCGACAGGTCCTCGGGGCGCAGGACGAACTTCGCGGACATGGCGTCGACCAGGACGCTCTCGGTCTCCACGTCCGGGTAGTCGGCGGCGACCCGCCGGAACACGTCGTCCCACAGGACCATGCCGTACTGCTGGGCGTTGCTTTTCGTCACCGACGACACCTTGCGACGGCTGCGCGTGCGGGCCAGGTCGAAGGCGAAGCGCATGACGCGTTCGCAGCCGACCTCGGTGAACAGGGCCGACTGCACGGCGACTTCGCCGCCGGGCCCGCGACCGCCGAGGTTGCGCCCGCCGAGCCCGGCGTACTCGCCCTCGCTGTTCTCGCGGACGACGACCCAGTCCAGCTCGGTGTCGTCGGCCTTGCGCAGGGGGCTGACGACGCCCGGCAGGAAGTGCACGGGGCGGACGTTGGCCCACTGGTCGAAGCTCTGGCAGATCCTCAGGCGCAGGCCCCACAGGCTGATGTGGTCGGGGACGGTGGGCCAGCCGACGGCGCCGAAGTAGATGGCGTCGAAGTCCTTGAGCCGGTCGAGCCCGTCCTCGTCCATCATCCGGCCGGTGCGCTCGTAGTACCCGCAGCCCCAGGGGAACTCCTCCCACTCGAACGCGAAGGCTCCGCCGGAGTCCGCGGCCAGGGCGTCCAGGACGGTCCGCCCGGCGGCGACGACCTCCTTGCCCACGCCGTCGGCGGGAATGGCGGCGATACGGAACGTGCGGGGTGCGGTGGTCATGGGTGCCTCCGGGTCGCTGGCTCGCTGGCTCGCTGTGACGGGATCGGTTGCGAGTCAACACAGGGCGGTCGTACGGCGTCCAAGACCTGCTTCCGATGCGACGTATAGGCGCCGCCGATCGGTCACGCGTCAGGGATCGCGAGCCGCCCGCCGCTGCCGTGTGCCGCCCGGCGCCGGGCGAGCGATTCGGTGAGGGCGAGGAAGGCGCGCGCGGCCGGCGTGAGGTGCGCGGGCAGGCTGACCATCGCCACGTGGAGGTGAGCGGTCGGCTCGATGGGCGCGACCACGGCACCGCAGCGGCGGGCCAGCCGGGTCCAGGAGGACGGCAGGACCGCGACGCCCACCCCGGTGAGGACCAGCGGCAGGATCGAGGTGCGGTGGTCCACGACCGTCACGATCTCCGTGCCGGTGCCGCCCGCGGTGACGTCGTCCACGATGCTGCGCATCAGGCTGCCGGTGCGGGAGGCGATGAGTTTCTGCCCGGCGAGGTCCCCGGGCCGGATGGTGACGTCATCCTCGATCGCCCCGCCCGGGGCGGCGACGACCACGAACGGCTGGTCCTCGACGTGCAGGACGTCCAGCCCGGCCGGCTGCACCGGGGTGGCGCTGCCCAGCAGCCCCAGTTCGCACGCCCCGCTGCGGACCAGGGACAGCACCTCGTCGGGGGTGAAGGCGGCCTGGGTGCTCACCGTCACCGACGGATGCAGCTCGGCGAAGCGGTGGACGAGGGTCGTCAGCGGTTCGATGCCGGGCGAGGGCATGGTGGCGACCTCGACCGTGCCGCCGTGCAGCCCGGCGAGCGCGGCGGCGGTGTCCCGTACGGCGGCCAGATCGCGCAGCACGCGCCTGCTCGGCTCCAGCAGCTCCTGACCGGCCTCGCTCAGCACGACACCCCGGCCCACCCGGTGGAAGAGGGCCACCCCGAGGTCGGCCTCCAGGTTCGCCATCGCCTGGGACAGCGAGGGCTGGGCGACGTGCAGGGCGGCGGCGGCCTTGCTGAAGCCGCCGTGCTCGACGATGGCGAGGAAGTACTCCAGTTGCCGGGCGTCCACGGTGCCTCCTCGCTCCGTCCTGGTGCGACAGGCGAGCCTACCTGGCGGTTTCCGTTCCCTCCCGTCCCTCCCGTCCCTCCCGTCCCTCCCGTCCGAACCGGCGCTCGGCGAGTGCTCGCCCGCACCGCTCGAGCAGCCGCGCGGACAAGTCGCTGTCGTGCGCGCAGTCCTGGTCGGTGAGGTCCGTCAGGGCCTGGACGGAACGGAAGTGGGTGGCGGTCCGCTCGGCGGGCAGCGTGCAGCGGCCGGCCACCGCGTGCACCTCCGTGCCGTACCGGCGCGCCCGCCGGGCGAGCGCGACCGGCAGCTTGCCCGACAGGGACTGCTCGTCGAGGCTGCCCTCACCGGTGACGACGAAGTCGCTCGCGGCGAGCGGCTCGTCGGCCCCGAGCAGGGTGAGGAAGTAGTCCGCCCCGGAGCACACGCGCCCGCCCAGCAGCATCCCGGCGTAGCCGAGCCCGCCGGCGGCTCCGGCGCCTTGCGTCTCCGCGAGTCGTGCGGCGTCCGGGACGCCCGCCGCCGCCAGCCGGCGTACGAACCCGGCGAGGGCGTCGTCCAGTTCCCGGGCTTCTGCCGCGCTCGCCCCCTTCTGCGGTCCGTAGACGGCGGCCGCGCCCGTCGGCCCGAGCAGCGGGTTGTCCACGTCGGTGGCGAGAACGAGGTCGATGTCTTTCAGGGCGGCACGGGCTTCGGTGATGTCGACGGTGTGGAGGTCGGCCAGTCCGCGACCACCCGGGCCGATCGAGGTGCCGTCCGCGCGGGCGAGCACCGCGCCCAGGGACCGCAACAGGCCCGCGCCGCCGTCGGTGGTCGCGACGCCGCCGAGCGCGAGGACGATGGTGTCGGCGGTGCCCTCCAGCGCGTACCGGATCGCTTCGCCGACGCCGTGGCTCGTGGCCGTGAGCGGCGCCTTCCGTCCGCCCGGCAGGACGCCGAGTCCGCAGACGGCCGCGGCTTCGACGAGGACGGTACGGCCGTGTACCGCGACGCCTGCGGTGACGGGCTGCCCGGTCGGGCCGGACACCGTGATGCTTCTGGGATCGAACCGGCCCGCACAGGCGGCGGCCACGCTTCCCTCGCCGCCGTCCGCCAACGGCAGCCGGTCGACCCGTGTGCCCGGGGCCGCCGCCAGCAACCCGCGCTCCAGAGCGAGGGCCACCTCGTCGGCGCTGAGGGAGCCCTTGAACTTGTCCGGGGCGATCAGGACGGACGCCATCAGGGCGTCACCTCGGCGGGTTCGACGGGGCCGGGCTGGTCGGGGGCAGGCTGGACGGGGCGGGGCGCACCTGCCCGGCCGGTCTCCTCGGACTCGGACTTGGACTTGTTTTCAGACTCGGAGGTCGCCGGTGGCTCTCCCGCCTTGCCGGCGAGGACCTCGCGAGCCCTGGCCAGGTCGAGGCCGTTCTCCCACTTGGCGACGAACAGGGTGGCGACGGCGTTGCCGAAGAAGTTCACCAGCGCCCGGCACTCCGACATGAACTTGTCGATGCCGAAGATGAGCATGATGCCCGCGGCCGGGACGGAACCGACCGTCGACAGCGTCGCGGTGAGTGCGATGAAGCCGCCGCCCGCGACACCCGCCGCGCCCTTGGACGTCAGCAGCATGACGGCCAGCAGCCCGAGTTGCTGACCGAGGGAGAGGGACGTGTCGGTGGCCTGGGCGATGTAGAGGGTGGCCAGCGAGAGGTAGATGGCCGCGCCGTCGAGGTTGAAGCTGTAGCCGGTCGGCACGACCAGACCGACCGTGGACCGCTCGGCCCCCATGAACTGCAGCTTGCGCATCAGCCCGGGCAGCGCGGGCTCGGCGGTCGAGGTGCCGAGGATCAGCCAGAACTCCTCCTTGAAGTAGCGGAAGAGCTGGAAGATGTTCAGCCGCACGTACAGCGCGAGCACTCCGCCGAGCACGACCACGACGAACAGGGCGGAGGTGACGTAGAAGAGGAGGATCAGCGAGCCGAGGCTGGTCAGCGTGGACAGGCCGAACTTCCCGATGGCGTACGACATCGCGCCGAAGGCGCCCAGCGGCGCGGCCTTCATGACGAACGACAGGACCTTGAAGACGACCTCGGTCAGCCGTCCCACGGCCGCGATGATCGGCTCGCCCGTCTTCCCCACCATCTTCAGCGCGATACCGAAGACGACGGCCAGGAAGATCACCTGGAGGATGTCGCCCTCGACGAACGGGCCGAAGAAGCTGTCCGGCACGATGTTGGTGAGGAACTCCCACCAGTGCTGGTGTTCGCCCTGGTCGATGTACTGGCTCGCGTCGCCCGAGGCCGTGAGCGTCGACGGGTCGGCGTGCACACCGTCGCCGAGCCGGAAGATGTTGATCGCCACCAGGCCGGTCAGCAGGGCGACGATCGTGCCGACCTGGAAGTAGGTCAGCGCCTTGATGCCGGTACGGCCGACCTTCTTCAGGTCGGCGACCCCGGCGATGCCGCCGATGATCGTCAGGAACACGATCGGGCCGATCAGCATCTTCATCGCGGTGATGAACGTCGTACCGATCGGCTCCATGTCAGTGGCGAGATCCGGCCATCGCCAGCCCAGCACGATGCCGATCACGATCGCCACCAGCACCTGTACGTACAACTGCCGGTACCACGGCGTCGCCGCGATGCGCACGGCTTGCTCGGCTCGCTCGTTGCCCGGGGTATGCGTCATTGCAGCCTCCCTGATCGCGCGGCACCGAGCCCGATCGGTCCGCGCCAGCTTGCGCCACAGTGAACCGGGGCGCAGCTCAGGGGGTCCACGACCAAAAATCGATGCCCCGTATAGGCAGGACCTATCTGTCCTGGCGCATGTGGCGGGCGGGCTGCGCCCACCGGGGTTCGGAGGCGGCTTCGTCGTCGGCGTCGCCCTTCCCGTCGACGGCGGCTACGTCGCCCGATGACCGGCCCTCGCCCCCACAGGCTGTATACAGCGCGATGTGCGGTCTGGCGACGAGGGAGTGTCATAGTCCGGGCGACCGGCGAGAGCGAAGCGGTGTACGAGCGGCTGAGGGGTGACATCAGTCGCTGCGCCTGCGCCCCGAGGCGAAGCTGAGCGAGATCCAGCTCGGGGAGGAGCTGGGAGCGTCCCGCACCCCGGTGCGCGAGGCGATCCGGCGGCTGGCCCGTGAGGGGCTCGTCGACTTCGTGCCGGGCGAGGTGGCACGCGTGGCGGGGATCTCTCGCTGGGCGGGGTGCGCGCCCTGTTCGACTTCCGGATGCTGCTGGAGCCGGAGGCGGCCGCTTCGGTCACCACGGCGGGCACGGCCCGTGAGCAGACCCTCGCGCCGCTCCGGGAACTCTCGGAGCAGCTGGACGAGTTCGACACCTCCTTCCGGGCGCTGAACGCGGCCGAGCAGGAGCGGGGCTACCAGGGTTCCTACGATCTGACCGAGCGGTTCGATGAGGCGGGTCATCGCGGCGTGCCGCGACCCCGACCCCGCCCGCACGATCGGCGACCCGCGCAGCCAGACCGCACGGCTGCGGCATCTGTCGCACAGCGGCCCCCGGCGCATGCTGACTGACGTCGCTGGAGGAGCACCGCGCCATGCTCAAGGCGATCACGCGGGGCGACGCACAGGCCGCGTCGGCGGCCTGCCGTCACCGTCTCGCGCAGACGCTGCAGGCCCTCATCGAGAGCCTGACCGCGCAGGACTTCGCCCTCGGCGGCGAGGTTCAGCTCGACATCGTCGGCTGATCCTCCCTCACTTGCTGCATACAGGGCTGGATGCCCGCCAGTTCACCCGCACGCGCACCTACTGGGTCAGTCCGTTCGTGCAGGCGGCGCCCGGCTCGGGCGTCTGCGAGCCCTGAACGTACTTGGTCAGGAACTGCTCGACCCGCAGGTCCGACGCCTTGTCCACGGTGAGCTGGTAGCCCCAGGCCGAGAGCATGATCGTCCCGGACTGGTCGTCGACCGGACTCATCAGCGTGTAGGGGGTCCTGGAGACCTTGTCACCGAGCGCCCTGATGTCGGCGTCGGCGGCCTTGTCGTTGTACGTCACCCAGACCGCCCCGTGTTCGAGGGAGTGGACGGCGTTCTCCTTACCTATGGCCTTGGTGTAGACGGTGCCGTCGCAGGTCATCCACGCCTGGTTGTGGTCGCCGCCGACGGGCGGGTTCATCGGGTAGTCGACGGCGGCCTGGACGTGCTCGCGGCCGAGTTTCTTCGCGTCCCATTTCCGCTCGCCGCGTACGGGCTTCTTCGCGGCGGCGGCCTGCTGCTCGTCCTTCTCGTCGGCCTTGTTGAGGGCGTAGGCGCCGAAGCCGGCCAGCCCGGCGACGATGACCGTGCTGAGCGTGATGGTGATGACGCGGTTGCGGCGCTCGCGGGATCTCTCGGCGCGGCGCATCTCCTCGATGCGGGCCTTGCGGGAAACGGCGGCGGCCTTCTTGCTGGTCTTGCTCATGGCTGGATGTCCTTCTTCCTTCGCGCCGTACGGCGGTCGGTGCGGGGCCGGCATGGATGTCCCGGGTCGCCGTGCGCTCGCGTGGGCGCGCACGGCGTCATGGCATCCGGCTCAGGTCCGCAGCACCTGAAGGACGTGAAGGTCGGGAGCGCCGCTCGCGGGAGGCGGCTGGGCGAGGAGCGCGGTGTCGCCCTGCCACCTGGGGAGATCCGGCATGCGGGGCAGAAGCGCCGGCATCGGTTGCACGGGGGTCGCGAGTACCCCCGCCGCCTGGTGTGCGGCCGGTGCGCAGCACGCGTCGCCGGTGGGGCAGTCGTCCAGGTGCACGGCCGTGATGGCGTGATGCCCGGCCCGGTGGCCGCCGTCGACGCCGCCGTGTTCCGCGTACCCCAGGCACATCACCACCGCCGCGAGCAGGACGGCGAGGGCAGGACAGAGGACCCGGGCCCACGTGGTCCACCACGCTCCGCGGGGTCTGCGCCGCGTCAGCGGCGTCCTGCTCGTCATCACGGTGATGTTAAGCGGTTTCCCAGGGTGCCGGGGCAGGGTCAGTCGCCGAGCCTGTCCTCGATCAGCGCCTTGAACTCCTCGTAGGAAGCGGGAGGTTGGATCCTGGTCCCGTCGACGAGGAAGGTCGGGGTGCCCTGGACGCCGAGGCCGAGGCCGTCGCGCTGGTCGGCCTGGATGCGTCCGGCCGTCTCCGGGTCGGAGAAGTCGGCATCGAACTTCTTCATGTCCAAGCCGAGTTCCTCGGCGTAGCCGCGGAAGACGGGCGCCTTCCACTCCCGCGACTCGCCCCACTCCTTCTGCGTGGTGAAGAGCTTGGTGTACATCGCCTCGAACCTGCCCTGGCGGGCGGCGGCCTCGGCGGCGCGTGCGGCCGGCTCGGCGTTGCGGTGTCCGGGCATGGGGAAGTAGCGGGCGACGAAGGTGACCCGGTCGCCGTACTCCTCACGCAGCCGCTCCACGACCGGGTAGTACGCCCCGCACGCCTCACACTCGAAGTCGAGGAACTCGACGATCGTGAGCTCGCTGCGCTCCGGCTCGGTCAGCCGGTGGCTGGAGGCCCGGACGGGCAGCGCCTCGGCCGCGGGCCGCACGTCCGCCCCCGCGCCGCCGCCGTCGTCGGGCCTGAGCAGCAGGTAGGAGCCGAGGGCCGCGGCGAAACCGGCCACGAGGACAGCCGCGACGATCAGGTGTTTGTACGGTTTCTTCATGATTCCTCAGGGGGGAAGTGGTCGTGGTGGTGCGGGCGGGCCAGGCAGGGGTTGTGGGCGGCGAGCGGGTCGCTTCCGTCACCGCGGTCGATCCGCCGGTCCGCGCGGCGTGCCGGTAGGAGCGGACCCACTGGCCGCCCAGGATGATCGTGGTGACCAGGGCGGGAATGTCGCCGGTGGCCCAGGGCCGCTCCCCCAGCGATCGCGGCCAGGACCGCTACGGCAGCGGCGGGTACGACGAGGCCGCGTGGCGTCCTTCCGACGGCCCTGGCCCGCCTGGCGGCCGTCCCGCCTCGTGCCCGTCAGGGCAGGCAGGGACCACCGAGCGTCATCGGCCGGAGCAGGGGCAGGGGCAGGACGAACGGACCGCGCCGGTGACGCGGGGGCGCCCTGCCCTCGTTCAGCCGCACCAGCAGCGCCGACACCGGCGGAGCCGCGCTCTCGCGCACCGCGACCCGCGGGCCGTTTCCGTGACGGCCGCTCAGCAGCGGCCACAGGAACAGCAGCAGACGTCGTACGACCGTCCAGAGCGTCCTGCTCCGCCACAGCAGCCGTTCGGTGAGGCCCAGCAGACGGGCGGCGAGCAGGAGCACGACCGCATGGCCGGCCAGCACCACCCCGGGCGACGGCCCGGCGACCGCGTCGTGTTCGACCAGCCGGGACAAGCCGTCACCGGAGCCGCTCTGTCGCGCCACCGCCGCACACGCGCCGGGCAGGGAGTACGCGGCGTGACTGGCCAGTTGCGCGGCGGCGAGCACCGCCAGCACCTGGGTGTCCGTCAGCCTCCGCCGCGTCAGCACCGTCGCGCCCGGCACGGCGACCGCGGCCATCCCGGCCACGATGATCCACCGAGGAGCGTGGCACTGCGCCAGCACGTGCCCGGCCAGCGGCAGCAGCACACACAGCACGGCGAGCACACCCGCCCTGAGCCCACGCAGCACGCCGGACGCCGGGGAGGCGAGTCCTCGCGGGCGGTGCGGTCGCATCAGGGTCGGGCCTTCGGGAGCATCGGGCTGCGAGGGGCGGTTTCCCCGCACGCCTCGGCAGCGTACCGGGCCGCTGCTGACGCCCCAGGAGCAGGTCCTCCGGCACACCGCCGGCGCGACCAGCAGCCGGGCCGCGCCCAGGGCGGCGACGAACGCGATCAGCCCGACGGCGGCCACGACGCGGTGGCGCGGCAGCTTGGGCGCGTACAGCGGGCCCAGGACGGAGATGCCGTAGAACGCCGTATGGCCGCCCACGAACAGCACCCCGGCGATCCACACCGTCGCGGTGATGATCAGGCACGGGAGGACGACCCGCGGAATGCCGCTCGCCGTCCAGCGCGCGGAGGCGACCAGCGCCGCGGCCACGCCCAGGCTCAGCATGACGGCGTCCCACCACGTCCGGGCGTCGACCACCACCAGCAGGGTCCCGACGGAGGCGTTCACCGTGACCATCGTGGTGACGTTCAGCCGGCGCAGGCGTTCCCCTGTTCCCCCGCGGTCCGGCGACCTCACCGCTGAGTCCGCACGCTGAGCAGCGGGACAGCCGAGGCGCTGGCCACCGAACTCGTCCTCAACGCATGGAACGGCGGCGTCCCCGTCGCGGACTCCCTCCTCCTGCTGGCGCCCACACCGAGCTGGGTCGTCGTCGCCATCCCGCTCGCTTCCCGCCTGTTCCGCTGGGAGCCGCGCCGGTGAGCGGGAACGGGGGCAGGGCTCGGTACGGGGGGCAGCGCTCGGTACCGGGGGGGGCAGCGCTCGGTACCGGGGGGCAGCGCTCGGTACCGGGGGGCAGCGCTCGGTACGGGGTCAGGCCTCGCTCCCCCTGAGGCCGAGGCCGCTGCGTACGAGCCCGACCACCTCGTCCTCCGACAGGCCGAGGGCGTTCGCCTCGGACACCAGCGCACGCACCTGCTCCAGGAGGCGGGCGCGGGCCGGGGTTGAAGGCGCCGTCGACGAGCAGGCCCCAGACGTTGCCGAAGGAGACATGCCCGACGAGGTCCTCGATGTCGACGCCCCGGTACCGG
>NZ_JBVIWP010000008.1:0-390064 GCF_055594445.1 Streptomyces sp. NPDC040589
GAGGTCGTCGCCATCATGGGCCCCTCCGGGTCCGGCAAGTCCACGCTGCTGCACTGCCTCGCCGGAATCGTGCCGCCCGACTCCGGGTCGATCACCTACAACGGGCGTGAACTGACGAAGATGAGCGATGCCCAGCGCAGCGCGCTGCGCCGCTCCGATTTCGGGTTCGTGTTCCAGTTCGGCCAGCTGGTGCCCGAGCTGACCTGTGTGGAGAACGTCGCCCTGCCGCTGCGGCTGAACGGCTCCTCCCGCAAGGACGCCGAGCGTGCCGCGCTCGGCTGGATGCAGCGCCTGGAGGTCGACGACCTCAAGACCAAGCGCCCCGGCGAGGTCTCCGGCGGCCAGGGCCAGCGCGTCGCCGTGGCCCGCGCGCTGGTCACCGGACCGCACCTGCTGTTCGCCGACGAGCCCACCGGCGCGCTCGACTCCTTCAACGGCGAACGCGTGATGGAACTGCTGACCGAAGCGGCCCGCTCGACCAACGCCGCCGTCGTCCTCGTCACTCACGAGACACGCGTGGCCGCCTACTCCGACCGCGAGATCGTCGTCCGCGACGGCAGGTCCCGCGCCATGGAGCGCGCCGTATGAGTCCTCGCCAGTGGGGCACCGACCTGGCCATGGGGGCCCGCTTCGCCCTCACCGGCGGACGCGAGGGCTGGGTCCGGATGACGCTCACCGCCGTCGGCGTCGGCCTCGGCGTGGCACTGCTCCTGCTGTGCACCGCCCTGCCCAACGTGTTCGCCGCCCGCGGCAAGGTGGAAGACGCCCGCTACGACAGCACGTTCGTGTACTCCGGCAAGGCCCCGCCGAAGGCCGACAACACCTTCCTGATCGCCGGCACCGACACCACCTGGCACGACGACTACGTCCGCGGCCGGCTCATCGAGCCGGAGGGCAAGCGGGCGCCGCTGCCCCCAGGAGTCGACAGCTTCCCGGGCGACGGCGAGATGGTCGTCTCCCCCGCGCTCAAGGACCTGCTCGCCTCGGACGACGCCGAGCTGCTGCGGGAGCGGCTGCCCTACAGGATCACCGGCACGATCGGCGAGAGCGGACTCATCGGCTCCCACGAACTGGCCTACTACGCGGGCGCCTCGGGGCTGAAGGTCACGGAGTTCTCCCCCGTGCACCGGCTGACCGGATACGGCAGACCGGACGCGGACGTGGCACCCGAAGAGACCGACCCGGTGCTGCTGCTCATGATCCTGGTCGTGTTCGTGGTGCTGCTGACCCCGGTCGCCGTGTTCATCGCCGCCGCCGTCCGCTTCGGCGGCGAGCGCCGCGACCGCCGGCTGGCCGCGCTGCGCCTGGTCGGCTCCGACAGCCACATGACCCGGCGGATCGCGGCGGGCGAAGCACTCGCCGGAGCCCTGCTCGGCCTGGTCGTCGGCACCGGCTTCTTCCTCCTCGGCCGTCAGACGCTGGGCTCCACCGAGTTGCTGGGCGTGAGCGTCTGGCCCAGTTACCTCGATCCCTCCCCCGCGCTCGCCGCTCTGGTCGCGGTGGCGGTCCCGGTCGCCGCCGTACTCGTCACGCTGCTCGCGATGCGTGGTGTGGTGGTGGAACCGCTCGGCGTCGTGCGCGCGGCCAGGCAGCGCCGCCGCCGGCTGTGGTGGCGGCTGCTGCCGCCGCTGGCCGGCCTCGCGATGCTCTACCCGATGATCGGCAAGGGCCGTGAGAACGGCGACTTCAACCAGTACTACGTCATCGGCGGCGTGCTGCTGCTGCTGATCGGCATCACCGCGCTGCTCCCCTGGGTCGTGGAGGCGGTCGTCGTCCGCCTCGGCAAGGGCGCGCTGTCCTGGCAGCTCGCGGTACGACGGTTGCAGCTGAGCAGCGGAACCGCCGCACGCATGGTCAACGGCATCGCCGTCGCCGTGGCCGGAGCCATCGCCCTGCAGATGCTGTTCACGGGAACGGAGAGCCAGTACACCAAGGCCACCGGTCAGGACCCCGGCCGGATCGGCATACAGGTCGAGTTCAGCGACCGCGAGCCGCTGTCCGGTGTCGAGCGCGAGTTCACCGGCACCAAGGGGGTACGGGCGGCGGTGGCCCTGGCCAACCTGGAGTACGGGGATACGCGTCGCGACCCGGAGCTCACCAGCGGCATGACCGTGGGCAACTGCACCGCCCTGCGCGAACTCGCCACGCTGCCCTCCTGCAAGGACGGCGACGTATTCGTCACGCGGACGAGGAGCCACTACGAAGACCCCAGCAACGCCGACGAAATCGCCCTGTTCAAGCCCGGACGGAAGCTCTACCTCGACCCGTCGTACGGCGAGGCGACGAGCGAACGCGGCATGGAGGCGCCCTGGACCGTTCCGGCGAACGTGCGGGTGGTGGACGCGCGCAAGGACTCACTGGTGGAGTCCAACAGCGTGCTGGTCACCCCCGCGGCCCTGCCCGCCGAGGCCGCGCCCGCGTTGGTCTCGGACGGGGTCTACCTGCGTCTGGACCCGTCGGTGCCGGACTCACGGGAGTACATACGCAACGTCGCCGCCCGGATCGACCCCCTGGCAAGCACCTACACCTGGGTGGCGACCGAGGAGGACACCAAGTACGCCTCCATCCGCACCGGCCTGTTCGTCGGCTCCGCCTTCGTGCTGGCACTGATCGGCGCGAGTCTGCTGGTCTCCCAGCTGGAGCAGCTGCGCGAGCGCAGGAAGCTGCTCTCCGCGCTGGTCGCCTTCGGCACCCGGCGCCGCACCCTGAGTCTGTCGGTGCTGTGGCAGACGGCCCTCCCGGTCGGACTCGGCCTCGTACTGGCCACGACGGTGGGTGTCACTCTCGGCTCGGTGCTGCTGAAGATGACCGATACACCGGTGGCCATGGACTGGGAGAGCGTCCTGACCATGACCGGCGTGGGCGCGGCCGTGGTCGGCGTGGTCACGCTGCTCAGCCTGCCGCCGCTGCTGCGGATGATGCGCCCGGAGGGCCTGCGCACGGAATAGCCGTTGCTTTGAGTCTCAGTGACTCTCAGCATTCCGGGCGTTTCCGCCCGGAAGGTTCGTGACGGTGTCACCAGAGTGCGAGTTGCTCGCGTCTGGTGCCCTGTCGACGATCTCTCGTTTCCGTCCCCTGGCGGGGTGTTGCGCCAGCCGCCCGCGTGCCCGTCCCCTTGCGGGTCCGGGCGGTGCGGGTCTTCTGCTTGGCTCCACGAGGCTTCGGCACCACCGCCAGGGTGGGGCCCGGGTCTCCGGCCACTCCGGTACCCGTTTCACGGTTGGCCGCCGCGAGGGCGGCCAGGTTGTGGCCTGCGTTCGCGTCCCGGTCCAGGACGAATCCGCAGGCGTCGCACTCGAAGACACGCACACCGAGGGGCAGCTTGGCTTTCACCGCACCGCAGCGGGAGCAGGTCTTCGAGGAGGGCATCCAGCGGTCGGCGACGATCAGACGTCCACCGTGGCGCTGGGTCTTGTAGGTGAGCTGGCGCCGCAGTTCCCCGAACGCCGCGTCGGAGACACGGCGGGACAGACGCCGATTGCGGACCATGCCTTTCACGTTGAGGTCCTCGATCACGACGGTGCCGTACTCGGCGGGGATACGCGCGGTGGCCTGGTGGAGATGGTTCTCCCGCAGGTTCGCCACCCGGTGGTGCACCCGGTTGCGGACCGCGTTGGCCTTCTCCCAGCGGCGGGACGGGGCCTGTCCGGTGCGCCGGTCCGGGCCGCGTCGGCGGGAAACGGTCCGGGAGGCCTTCCGGAGCTGTGTGAGGGCCTGGTCGTAGTACTTGGGGTTCGCGACCTCGCGGACCTCGCCGGCCGAGTCCGCCATGACGAGGAGAGTCTTCACGCCGAGGTCGATCCCGACCGCCGTGCCGGGCCGGGTGGCAGGGGTGATGGTGTGGCGTTCCTCGGTCTGCAGGACCGCGAACCAGCGGCCCCGCTCGAACCGCACCGTCACCGACAGAATCCGCGTCCCGCCTTCGGCGATCGCGTCCACGAGAGGCTGGACGTCCTCGTGGAGGCGGATCCGGCCGAGGCGGGGCAGGACGATATGCCGCCGGTCATCGAGACGGATGGTGCCGGTGGTGAACTTGCACGCCGCACGGGCCTTTCGCTTCGACTTGAAACGGGGCCTGCCCATCCGAGCTCCCTTGCGCTCGCCGCGCCGGGACCTGGCGTAGTTGTCGAACGCGGCGGCAGCGTTCGCGAGGCCGGTGTTGTAGGCCTCCTTCGAGTTCTCCGCCCACCACTCCCGCAGGAACGGGTCGGTGTGTTTGGCCTCGTTGAACGCCTTCCGCAACGACGGCAGCGACCACGACCGCCACGGAACGCGCTCTGCTTCGGGGACGCCGTAGGTTTCCTCCGCCGCACGCTGCGACCAACTCGCCAGTACATGCCGCACCGCCCAGTCGTAGGCGACCCGCGCCGCCCCACAACGCGAGGCCAGAGCCCGCAGGGCGGACACGTTGGGGTCGAGGGCGAGCCTGTGGCCCACAACGTGGAAGCCGGGCCGCGCCTCGAACCCCCGGCGCTTCTTCTTCCCGCTCCCGGCCGGCTCCGCCCCGCTCACCCGGTCGTCTCCGCCGCCGGGGCGGTGGCCTCGGCGATAGCGCGGGCGGCACGGTTCTTCGCCGCCCGCTGCCCGTACAACCGGGCGCACATCGAGGTGAGGACTTCGGTGATGTCCCGGACCAGGTCGCTGGTCGTCTCCTGCGGATCGAGCACCACCAGGCGCCGGCCGGAAGCCGACAACGCCGATTCCAGATACTCGACGCCGAAGCGGGCCAGCCGGTCGCGATGCTCCACCACGATGACGACAACGGCCGGGTCCGACAGAACACGGTGCAGCTTTCGCCGCTTCCCGTTCAGCCCGGATCCGACCTCGGTCACAACCTCGGCGACGGCGAGCCCCAGCCCGTTGGCTCCCTGGACGACGCGGGAGACCTGCCGATCGAGATCCGCCCTCTGGTCACCGGACGAGACACGGCAGTACGCCACCGTCCGCCCAGCGACCTCGGGAGAGGACTCTTCGACCAGCCACATACCGGACGGCGTCCGCATGACAGGGACCGGCATACGGCCCTCTTTCGCCCACGCCCACGCAGTCTGGTAGTGCACGCCGTTGCGCGCCGCCCACTCGGAAAGCTTCACACGATCAAGACAAAAGCTGATGAGGGCAGATAACTACTGATAAAAAATGCGACTGTTGTTCACCCCTCACCCGTCCCCCGAAGTGGGCTCCTCCAGCCAGGAGGAGCCCACTTCGGCATCACAAAGAGAGGTGACCCCTTCCGCCCCACCGGCTTGAATACCCCCATGGCCCCCATACGCGACCAGTCCTCGGCTGCTCTCCCCGAACTCCACGGCCACGGCCTCCGTCTCCGCCCCTGGGACGCCACGTCCGGTGCCGACGTCGAGACATGGCTGTGCGGCCTGCGGGACCCGGAGTTCCGGCGCTGGAACACCCCGCTGAGGCCGGTCACGGACCAGGCGAGTGCCCGGGAGTCGCTGCTCGCGCGGGCGCACAGCGCGGCGGAGGGCACGTCGATGTCGTTCCGGGTCGCGGACGCGCGCAGCGAGACGGCCCTCGGGCACATCGGCGTCAACGAGATCAAGTACCACATGAAGACCGCCCGCGTCGGCTACTGGGTGCTCCCCGAGGCCCGCGGCCGGGGCGTCGCCACCCGGGCCCTGCTGCTCGCCACCCGCTGGGCCTTCGCCGAACTCGGTCTGCACCGGCTGGAGCTGGACCACGCGGTCGGCCACGACGTGTCGTGCCGGATAGCGGGGAGGTGCGGTTTCGCGTACGAGGGAACCCTGCGCGGGGCGATCTTCCAGGAGGACCGGCACGACGCGTTCCGGGACGCCCATCTGCACGCGCGGCTGGCGACGGATCCGGAACCGGAGGCTGACGCGGACCGAGGGGCCCGGGCGTAAATCGGAGGTGCCGGAGGGGGCGCGGGCCGCACCATGGGGCATGCGCACCGACGACTGGTACTTCACCCAGGACCTCGACGACTTCCTGGCTCGAGCGGGATCCTTCCTCCGCTCCCAACCCGCCCTGCACACCGTACCGTTGACCGTCACGGAGACGCTGCGCACCCGCGGAGCGCACGTCTACGGCGACGGACTGCCGGAGTTCGGCGTACTGGAGCGGGACGGCGCCGTCCGGGCGTCGTTCTTCCGTACTCCGCCCCACTGGCTGAACCTCACCGCCCTCACCCCCGAGGAAGCCGACACGCTCGCGGCGCGACTGGCCGCTCTCGGGCAGCGGCTGCCCGGAGTGAACGCCGACCGCGACACCGCCGCCGCCTTCACCGAGGCCTGGCAGCGGCACACCGGCGCCACGGCCACGCTCCGCCAGCGCCAGCGGCTCTACCGGATCGGCGCCCTGACCGCGCCCGACCCCGCACCGCCCGGCAGCTCCCGGATCGCCGTCGAGGCGGACCGCGCCCTGCTCGTCCGCTGGCACACGGAGTTCAGCGCCGCGATCGGCATGGGCACCATCCACGAGGCCGACGAGTGGGTGGATGCCCGCGTCGAACAGGGCGGCGTCACCTTCTGGGAGACCCCGGACGGCACGCCCGTCGCCATGGCCTGCGTGACCCCGCGGATCGCCGGCCAGATCCGCGTCGCCTCCGTCTACACCCCGCCCCACCTCCGCGGCCGCGGGTACGCGGGCGCGGCCACGGCCGAGATCAGCCGCACCGCCCTCGCCTCCGGAGCACAGGAGGTGCTGCTCTTCACCGACCTGGCGAACCCGACCAGCAACGGCCTGTACCAGCGCATCGGCTACCGGCCGGTGGCGGACTTCGCGGTGTACGACTTCAACTGACGCACCTCACGGCCAGAGCAGCTCCCGCAGCCACCCCTCTTCCTCCCCACGCCGGTAGCGCAGCCGTACGTGCCGCCGCTCCCCGTCGCCCTGGAAGAACTCCACCTCCTCCGGCCGCAGCCGGTACAGGGTCCAGGACGGTACGGGAGCCTCCGGCTCGGTCCGGGCCCGTTCCCAGGCCGTCTCGGAGGCCCGGGTCAGCTCCTCCACCGAGTCCAGGAGCTCGCTCTGGCGGCCGGTCAGCGCGGCTGCCAGGGCGCCCGTCGAGCGGGCGTGGAGGTCGCCCTGGGCGTCGGCGGACGGGGCGGCCGTCACCGGGCCGCGTACCCGGACCTGGCGGCCCAGCACCGGCCAGTAGAAGCTGAGCGCGGCGTACGGGCGGGCGGCGAGGTGCCGGCCCTTGCGGCTGCCGGCGTGGGACGCGAAGGACCAGCCGGTCTCGTCCGCGCCGTGCAGCATGACGATCCGTACGTCGGGCAGGCCCGACTCGTCCGAGGTCGCCAGGGACATGGTGTGCGGCTCGCTCTGCCCGGCCGCCACCGCCGCCGCGAACCACTCGGTGAAGAGCGGCAGCGGCGTCGCGGGGGCGGCTGTCGGGTCGAAGGGGGGCAGATGGGTGGACTGCGGGTCCCAGACCCGCAGTGACCTCAGCAGCTCGTGAAGATCGGGTGCCATGGGCCGATTGTCACCCGGGGGCGCTCGTGGGTGCTTGTCACACCTGCCCGAGGTCCGACGACACCCACCGCTCCGGCCGCATCCGCAGCACCAGCTGCTCTCCGTGGTTCTTCCAGGCGAAGTCGACATAGCCGTCGACCTTGTCGGCCGGCAGGTAGCGCGCCGAGAGCTCCCGGAGCCGGTCCAGGGTCGCGGGGGCCGTGTCGACGACCGGGCCCTCGACCGACACGTACCGGATCGTGGGTTCGAGCCGGTCGACCATCAGCGAGAACCGGCCCGCCGTGCTGATCAGCTCGTTCTTACGGGAATCGAGGCCGGTCATGATCCAGATGTCGCCACCGGGCTCGTACTGGTACCAGATCGGCACCGTGAGCGGGGCGCGGCCCGCCCCCGCGTCGACCGCGAGCGCGGCGACATGCGGCTCGGCCAGGAACTGTTCGCGCTCTTCGCGGGTCAGGGCCATTCCGGTCTCCTCCAGCGGCTCGCTCAGATCCTTCTTCCCCAAGCCAACACCGGCCCCGGCATCAGTGTTCCCCTCACCTCACCCCGCCCCCAGCACCACCGTCCCCGACGAGCAGAACCAGCCCCCCGTCCCGGACGCCACCGTCAGTCGCGGCAGGGAGCCGTCGCTCCGCCGCACCTGCCGGTCGCCGCACTCGCCCCGCAGCTGCCGTACCGCCTCCACCAGCAGGAACAGCCCCCGCATCCCCGGGTGCTGGGCCGAAAGACCGCCTCCGTCGGTGTTCACCGGCAGCTCGCCGCCCTCGACCCGCAGCCTGCCCTTCTCCACGAACGCCCCGCCCTCGCCCTTCGCGCAGAAGCCGAGGTCCTCCAGCGTCACCAGGGTCATGTAGGTGAACGCGTCGTAGATCTCGGCGAAGTCGATCTCCGAGGGCCGTACGCCCGCTCGTTCGAAGGCCAGCCGTCCGCTCACCGCCGCCGGCGACACCGTGAAGTCCGGCCACTCGGACATCGCCGAGTGCGACACGGACTCCCCGCTCCCCAGCACCCACACCGGCGGCCTGCGGCAGTCCCGTACGTACTCCTCCGCCGCCAGCAGCACCGCCGCCCCGCCGTCGGAACGGACACAGCAGTGCAGCTTGGTGAAGGGGTCCGCGATCATCGGGCCGGAGGCGATCTCGTCCGAAGTGATGGGCGTGCGGAACATCGCCTCCGGGTTCAGGGCCGCGTTGGCCCGGGCCTGGACCGCCACCTCCGCGAGCTGCTCGATCGTCGTGCCGTACTCGATCATGTGGCGGCGGGCCGCCATGGCGTACTTGGCGATCAGGGTGTGGCCGTAGGGTGCCTCGAACTGCAGGGGGCCGCGGGTGCCGAAGGACAACGTCCCGGTGCGGCGGCCGGCCCTGACGTCCGCGCGGGCCGTCGAGCCGTAGGCGAGCAGCACCACGCGCGCGTGCCCGGCCGCGATCGCGTCCGCCGCGTGGGCCGCCATGACCTCCCAGGTGGAGCCGCCGACGGAGGTGGAGTCGACCCAGGTGGGCCGCAGTCCCAGGTACTCGGCGACCTCGACGGGGGCCAGCGTGCCCAGGCCCGCCGAGGCGAAGCCGTCGACCAGCGAGCGGTCCAGGCCCGAGTCGGCCAGGGCGCGGCGGGCCGCCTGGGCGTGCAGGGCGTAGGGGGTCGCGTCGTCCACGCGGCCGCAGTCCGAGAGGGCCACGCCGACGACGGCCACTTTCCTCCGGGCAACCATGAATCTGACGGTACATCAGATAAGGCCCTCGGCGGGAGCGCCGGGACTCTGGGCATCCCCGCCCCGGCGCCCTAATATGACGCACCGTCAGATGCGGAGGTACCCCCATGGACGCCCGCCTCACCGCCGAACAGGACGAGATCCGCCGCACCCTGCGCGAGCTGCTCCACAAGCGGTGCGGTCCCGGGGAGCTGCGGGCCGCCCTCGACACCCCGGCCGGACACGACCCGGCCCTGTGGACCGCCCTCGCCGACCAGCTAGGCCTGCCCGGGCTGGCCCTCCCCGAGGCCTACGGCGGTGTCGGCTGCTCGGTCACCGAGCTGGCCCTCGCCTGTGAGGAGACGGGCCGGGCGCTCGCCCCCTCGCCCCTGCTCGCCACGGCCGTCCTCGCGGCCCCGCTGCTCCTCGCCCTCGGCACCGACGCCCAGCGGGCGGACCTCCTCCCGCGGATCGCCTCCGGCGCCCTCACCGCCGCCCTCGCCGTACCGGGCCCCGCCCTCACCACCGCCCTCGCGCTCACCGGCCACGACCGGCACGGGGTGTGGGCCGGCGGCGGACGGGCCGGGGGAGTACAGGCCCGGCGGACGGAGGGCGGCTGGCGGCTGTACGGGGAGGTCGGGCAGGTCCTCGACGGGCACAGCGCGGGGCTGCTCCTGGTCGCCGCGCACGCCGGGGGGTTCGCCCGTTCCCGCGTCCTGCTCTTCCTCGTGCGGGCGGACGCCGACGGTCTCACCCGCGTACGGCAGACCGCGCTGGACGCGACCCGTCCGCAGGCGCGCGTTCAACTCCGGCATGTGCGAGCCGAGTTGCTGGGGCGTGACGGCGACGACGTCCTCACCGCCCTCGCCCGGCTCGGCGACACCGCCGCCGTCTGTCTCGCCGCCGAGGCCGTGGGGGCCGCCGACCGGGTGCTGGAGCGGACCGTGGAGTACGTGGGGCAGCGCGAGCAGTTCGGGCGGCCGGTCGGCTCCTACCAGGCCGTCAAGCACCGGCTGGCCGACGCCTACGTCCAGGTGCAGGCGGCCCGCTCGGCGGCGTACTACGCGGCCTGGGCCGGCGCCGCCGCCGACGGCGAGAAGGCGGGCGGGCTCGCCCTCGCCCAGGCGCTGCAGGCCCTGCGCGGGGCCGCCGCCGAGGGGATCCAGCTGCACGGCGGCATCGGATTCACCTGGGAGCACGACACGCATCTGTACTTCAAGCGTGCCGCGGGCGACGAGCTGCTGTTCGGGCCGGTGCACCGGCTGCGGACGCGGGCCGCCGACGCGGCGCATGTCTTCGAGGAGGCCGGCCGATGAGAGGCGTGCGGTTCGTGCAGAAGGTGTCCTCCACCCCCGGGTTCGCTCGGGTGGCCCCGCATGTGTTCCCGGCCCTGGACCGGGCCGTGCACCGGCTCACCCGCGGAAAGGTGCTGCTCAGCGCGCAGCTGCTGCCGGGCGTGGTGCTGACCTCCACCGGGGCCCGCAGCGGGCTGGCCCGGCGTACGCCGCTGGCCTGCATGCCGGAGGGCGACGGAGAGCGCGGCTGGGTCCTGGTCGGGTCCAACTTCGGGCGCTCGGGGCACCCCGCCTGGAGCCACAATCTGCTGGCCCATCCGAGAGCCGAGATCAGCTGGAAGGGCCAGGACATCCCGGTCACGGCCCGGCTGCTGGAGGGGGAGGAACGGGCGGCGGCATGGAAGGCGGTGCTGGAGTTCTGGCCGCCGTACGCCGCGTACCAGGCCCGGGTGGAGCGGGAGATACGGCTCTTCAGGATCGTACGGAGCTAGAACCGGAAAGCGCGACAGGCGGCGGCCCACCGGGTGGACCGCCGCCTGCCAGACAGGACTTGTGAACAGAAGGAGCAAAGGAAAGGGCCGAAGGCGCCGGGGCGGCCGCTACTTCGTCGGCTTTCTGCCGGTGACGCCCAGGTGCACCAAGAGCGCCAGGTTCGGCTTCAGTTCCGCCTGCTTCACGCCCCAGGAGGTGAAGCCCTTCTGGTGCGAGGCCACGGCCGCGAGCATCGCGACCAGCGAGCCCGCGACGGCCGCGGGGTTCACGTCCTTGTCGACCCTCCCCTTGGCCTGGAGCTCGGCGACGGCGTCCGAGAGGGAGTTGTTCACCGAGTTGAGGATCTTCATCCGGAGCTTGTAGAAGCGCTTGTCGCCCTCGGCGGCTCCGAGATCGACGACCCGGAGGATCGCGTCGTTCTTGCGCCAGAACTCCAGGAACCCGTCGACGAGTTCCTGCGCCGTCTGCCAGCCGGCCTTGCCGGCCCAGGAGCGGCCCTCCAGGAGCTGGGTCAACGCGGCGCCCTCGGTCGCCATTTGTTCGGCGATCTCCAGGACGGCGCCCTCGACGTCCGGGAAGTACTGGTAGAAGGTCGCGGGCGAAGTGCCCGCCTTCCGGGCGACATCGATGACTTTGACATCCCGGTACGGGGAGGAGCTGAGCATCTCGCTGAGGCAGTCGAGCAGCTTCTGCCGGGTCGCCTGCCCACGCCGGCCGGCCACGCGGCCGTCGACGGTACGCACTTGTCCTGTCATGACGTCAGCTTACCGAGGCGGGATCGAGGCGCGATTCGGCCGACTGCAAATGGGGTGTAAGGGAGTGCGGAGGCTGGTGTGCCTGGTCTGCGGGGTGCGGCCGTCGCGGTTACGTTGGCGGCATGGCCGAAAACAGGGCATCGGTGTACGCAGAGGGCGTCCCCTGCTGGGTGGACGCGCAGCTTCGCGACGTCGAGGCGGGCAAGCGGTTCTACGGTGAACTTTTCGGGTGGACCTTCGAGGACGAGTGGTACGGCTCCTTCGCCGAGGCGCTGAAGGACGGCGAACCCGTGGCCGCCCTGGTCCGCAAGGTGGACGGCCGGCTGCCCACCGTCTGGACGGTGTACTTCGCGACCCCGGACGCCCCGGCGCTGGCCCGGCGCATCCGGTCGGCCGGCGGACAGGTCGTCTCGGCGCCGGTGCCGGCCGGTGACCTGGGCGTCACCGCCCTGGTCACCGACCCGGAGGGGGCCGTCTTCGCCCTGTGGCAGCCGGACGAGCACCCCGGCTTCGGCAAGCGGCACGAGCCGGGCACCTTCGCCTGGGCCGAGCTGTACGCGCGGGACACCGAGGCGGCCGACGACTTCTACGGCGATCTCTTCCAGGAGGCCCTGTTCGGGCCGGACGCCGAGCCCGACTTCGGCCGCGCCGCCGTCTCCGACCGTTTCGCGGCCGAGATGCCGCCCCACTTCCTCGTCCACTTCGCCGTCGAGGACGTACCGGCCGCGCTGGAGGACGTCACCCGGCTCGGCGGCCGGGTCCAGGTCCCGCCGTTCGAGACCTCGTACGGCACGGTCGCCGTCGTCACGGACGACCAGGGGGCGTCCTTCGCGCTGCTGCACCGCACGCCAGGCTCCTGACCAGGCGCCATATGGTCATCTATTGCCCCTGTATGTACGGAGACACCCCAATCGTCGCCGGGTTCGCCACCACGGCTCCGGCCAGGAAGAATCGGGGTGCGTGCCGCCATGGCGGTGCGGTGGTGAGACGCTGCACGGGGTCGCGTGGAACATGTGGCTTGGCGCGGCTCGTACGGGGAGGTGGCAGGCAGAGTGGTGGATCAGCTGACGCAGCACGATCCGCGGCGGATCGGGCCGTTCGAGGTGCTGGGACGGCTGGGTGCCGGCGGCATGGGGCTGGTCTATCTCGCGCGCTCGGCGTCGGGCCGGCGTGTGGCGATCAAGACCGTCCGCACGGAGCTGGCCGAGGACCAGCTGTTCCGGGTCCGCTTCACGCGTGAGGTGGAGGCGGCCCGGGCGGTCTCCGGCTTCTACACGGCCGCGGTCGTGGACGCCGACCCGCGCGCCGCCGTGCCCTGGCTGGCCACCGCCTACGTCCCCGCGCCCTCCCTCGAGGAGATAGTGAACGACTGCGGGCCGCTCCCGGCCCAGGCGGTGCGCTGGCTCGCGGCGGGCGTGGCCGAGGCACTCCAGTCCATCCACGGCGCCGGGCTCGTGCACCGCGACCTCAAGCCCTCCAACGTCCTCGTCGTCGAGGACGGCCCCCGGGTGATCGACTTCGGTATCGCCTCCGGTGTATCGAACACACGTTTGACGATGACGAACGTCGCCGTCGGCACACCCGCCTACATGTCCCCCGAGCAGGCCAAGGACTCCCGCAGCGTCACGGGTGCCTCCGACGTCTTCTCCCTCGGCTCCATGCTGGTCTTCGCCGCCACCGGGCACCCGCCCTTCCACGGCGCCAACCCGGTCGAGACGGTCTTCATGCTGCTGCGCGAGGGCCCGGACCTGGAGGGTCTCCCGGACGAGCTGCGTCCGCTCATCGAGTCCTGTATGCAGATGGAGGCGACGGGCCGCCCCAACCCGGCCGACCTCCAGGCCCAGCTCGCTCCCCACCTCTTCGGCTCCGGCTCCGACGACAGCGGCACCGCCTCCGCGTGGCTGCCCGAGCGGGCCGTGGGCCTGATCGAGTCCCGCCGCAACGGCCGCCCGGCCGGCAAGCCCGCTCCCGCCGGCCGCAGCGGCGGCGGACGCCCCGCCCCGGGCCCGGCCCCCGGCCCCGCGCCCATCCCGCCCCCGCCCTCGCACGACCCCGTCGTCCCGGCGCCCGCCTCCGTGGCCGCGTCCGTGGTGGCTCCCGTGGGCGGCGGCCCCGACACCGGCCCCGTCCGGCTGGCCGGCGCCCAGGTGCCCATCGGCCCGGGCCCGCGCGTCGCCGACGTCCGTGCCGCCGCCGTCAAGGCACCCCCTCCGGAGGCCGCCCTCACCGCCTCCTGGTCCAAGCCCCGCCCCGGCGTCAACGGCACGGACCCCGCCGTGGGCCCCGCCGTCGCCGCGCCCCCGGCCCCGGTCGCGCCGCCCGAGGCGAGCGGCTGGCGGCCCTGGCGCTTCCGCATGTCCAACGACGTCTGGGGCACCCCCTCCGTCGACGGCGACCTCGTCTACGTCACCTCCTTCGAGGTGCACGCCCTGGACGTGGGCACCGGCCGCCGCCGCTTCAAGACCCGGGACGTCGCCTGGTCCATGGCCGTCGCGGAGGGCCGTATCCACGCCTCCGACGGGCCCACGCTGTTCGCCCTGGACGCCCGTGAGGGCGCCGACCTGTGGCGCCTGCAGACGGACGCCTGGGTCTACGCGCTCCAGGCCGGCCGCGGCACCGTCGTCACCGGCACCCGCGGCGGCGGCGTCCAGGGCTGGGAGGCCTCGACCGGCCAGAAGCTCTGGGAGGTCACCGGCTGCCAGACCGACTTCGAGTCGCCCGAGGCCGGACCCGCCCTGCACGACGGCACGGTCTACGTGTGGCAGGACGCCCGGCTGCGCGCCCTGGACGCCCGTACCGGCGACGAGCGCTGGTCGTACCCGATCGGCGACGCGGCCTCCTGCGGCGGCGTCCCGGTCCGGGTCACTCCGTCGACCGACGGATACGTGTACGTCTGCGCCGGCACCCGCGTCCTGGCCCTCGACGTGGCCGCCGGCCATGTGAAGTGGCACTTCGAGGCCCCGGCGGTCTTCCTCTCCCCGCCCACCTTCGTCCCCGGCCCGGCCGTCACCGGCGGCGGCATCTACCTCGCCGACTACCTCGGCACGGTCTACGCCCTCGACGCCACCGACGGCCGCGACCGCTGGCGCATCGCCACCGAGTCCCGCGCCTCCGTCGAGCCAGTCCTGGTCGCCGCCGGCCATGTCCACGTGGGCAGCGGCAAGGGCCTCTACACCCTCGACGCGGTCACCGGCACGCCCAAGTGGCGCTTCCAGGCGGGCGGCGACATCGTGGGCGCCCCCTCGGTGGCCGAGGGCCGCATCCACTTCGGCTCCACCGACCATCTCCTCTACACCCTCAAGGCCGACGACGGCCGGCTGCGCTGGAAGCTCGCCACCGGCGGCGAGATCACCGGCTCCCCGGTCGTCCAGGACGGGGTGGTGTACGCGTGCAGCAAGGACCGCTGTGTGTACGCGCTGGACGCGGAGAAGGGCACGGGCACGGCACGCACCGCGTGACGCGTCCGGGACGGCCGTCGTACCGGCGCACGGAAGGGTTCCGGACGGCGGCCGTCGCTCCGGGGAGCGATCCGATCACCGCTCTCACCACCCAAGACGCTACGCCGGGTACGCACCGGTCGCCACGCGGTGACATGACCGTGACAGGCGATCACTAGGCTCCCGGCCATGCGGATACGGGGGCGCGGGCTCAAGTTCACAGCGGTGCTGGTCCTGGTGGTCCTGGCACTGACCGGCTTCTCGACCGGCCGGGGCCGCGGCGGCGGCCACGGTCACGGCGGCGGCAGCGGCGGGGGCGGGTGCAGCAGCTCCAGCCAGGACCACGACAGTTCGAGGTCGTCGACGTCGGGCGGCGGGTACGGCGGCGGGTCCTACGACTCGGACGACGACTCCTACGGGAGCAGCGGCGGCAGCTCCTACACCCGCAGGCCGAACCACGGCTCCACGCCGACGTCCTCCGCCGGATCCGGCAGCCGCAAGGCGCTGCGCGACGGCACGGCGAAGCTGGTGAGCTGCGCGACCCCGGCCCGGCCGTACGCGACCGTCGAGGTCGGCAACCCCAACGGCCGCGAGGCCGACTTCTCCGTCTCGGTCACCTTCGAGGACGCGCAGGGCATCACCGTCATCGACCGGTACGGGGACGTCACCGTCCCCGCGAACGGCAAGGCCACCGTCGACGTCCAGGTGGGCGGCGGCACGGGCCTGGCCGACTCGGTCGACCACTGCGAGGTCGACCGCCAGGCCCTCGTCGACGACTGACGGGAACGACCGACGGGACCGGGGCTCAGTCCCGCAGTTCCGTCAGGAAGTCGATCAGTACCTTGTTCACCTCGGCGGGCCGCTCCTGCTGCGTCCAGTGGCCGCAGCCCGGCAGCACGACCGGATCGCGCCGCAGGTTCGGCATCAACCGGGGCAGGGCCTCGATCAGTTCGGGCGTGCCCGGGAAGGCCGGGACCAGGTCGCGGTCGCCGTACACGTACAGCGCGGGCGGGGACACGACCGCGCCCTGCCACGGGGCGGTCAGCTCCCAGTTGCGGTCCAGGTTGCGGTACCAGTTCAGCGCGCCCGTGAAGCCCGGCTCGAAGCTCTCGGTGAGGGTGTCGAGGTCCGCCTCGGTGAGCCAGTCGGGCAGCACCTCGGGGTTCGGGGCGTCCGCGAGCCAGCCGCGCCCCAGATCCTCGACCAGGGCCTGCTCGGGACGGCCGGCGTCCGGCGCGTCACCGGAGGCGGAGTACAGGAGCTTGCGCAGGGCGGTGCGGGTGTCGGCGGCGAACTCGGCGTCCGCGACGCCGGGCTCCTCGAAGTAGTTCCAGTAGAAGTGCCCGCCGAACCGCTCCCGCATGGTCTTGAGCGGCGGCTGCGCACCACGGAAGGGCGGCGGCACGCTCAGCCCCGCCACCCCGCGCATCACGTCGGGCCGCAGCAGCGCGGTGTGCCAGGCCACCGGCGCCCCCCAGTCGTGCCCGACGACGAACGCCCGCTCCTCGCCCAGCGCGTGGATGAGCCCGACCACATCGCCCACCAGGTGGAGGATGCTGTACGCGGACACGTCCTCGGGGCGGTCACTGCCGCCGTACCCGCGCTGGTCGGGCGCGACCACCCGGAAACCGGCCTCGGCCAGCGGACCGAACTGGTGCCGCCAGGAGTGCCAGGACTCCGGGAAACCGTGCAGCAGCACCACGAGCGGGCCCTCGCCCTGCTCCGCGATGTGCAGTTGTATGCCGTTCACGTCGATCATCCGATGCTCAACCACGGTTCGAGCATACGCGTGTATGAGTAAACGACTTTTACTACCGCAACCGGTACGCACGCCCTCGGCCGGCGAACAGCCGGTCCTGCCGCTCACCCGCCATGTTCCCGAGCGCGATGAGGTGCGGCGCCTGTGCGAACCCCTGCTCCCGCCCCGCCGCACCCGCCGCCCACAACGCCCGCACCGTGCCCTGCACGGCCTCCGTCGGATGCCCGGCGATCACGGCCGCACACGCGATCGCGGCCGCCGGCGCCCCGCCCTCCGGGGCGAGTTCGGACACCAGCCCGACCTCGTACGCCCGCCGCGCCGAGATCCGCTCAGCCGTCCCCGTCAGCACCATCCGCGCGACCTCCCCGTACGGCATGCGCTGCGTCATGAGGACGGACTCGTAGGCGCTGACCATGCCGTAGGTGGTGTGCGGGTCGAAGAAGGAGGCGGTGGTGTCGGCGACGATGAACTCCGCCTCGCCGAGCAGATAGAAGGCACCCCCGCAGGCCATCCCGCGCACGGCGGCTACGACCGGCTTCCACAGGTCGTTCGCCTTCGGCCCGATCCCGAGCAGCGGATCGTCCTGCGCGAACGGCGAGTTCGGCTGCGGCACCACGGCGTCCCGGTCGATGCCGGTGCAGAAGGCACGCTCCCCGGCCCCCGTGAGCACGATGGCCCGCACGGTGTCGTCGAACCGCAACTCCCGCCAGACGTCGGCGAGTCGGTCCGCCATCTCCAGGTCGATCGCGTTGAGCCGGCCAGGCCGGTTCAGGGTGACGACGGCTACCCCGCTGTCCTTGTCCGCGCTGACGAGCACACTGCTCATGACCGCTCCAGGACCCACCGCGGCAGGCCGTCGTCGAAGAGGACCCGCACCCGGGCACCGATGCGGAGCCGTCCGGCGGGCACGGAGTCGATCGCCGCGCCGGGCTCCGCGACCAGATTGCCGACGAGCCGGACGCGCGGCGCCTCGTCCAGCTCGACGACGACCACGTTGTACGGCGCCAGCTCCGCGTAGCCGGGCAGCAGCGGCGGATGCGGAACGACGTACGACCAGATGCGGCCGCCACCCGAGACGAGGCGCCACTCGGACGCGAAGGACTGGCAGTGCGGGCAGCACGGCCGGGGCGGGAAGCGGAGTTCGCCGCATCGGGCGCAGGCCTGGACGCGCAGCTCGCCCCGGGCGGCGTACTCCCAGAAGGGGGCGCCGTCGGGGTCGGTGACGGGACGCAGCATCTCAACTCCTCAGCAGAAGGGCGGAGGTCGGCACGCCTTCGCCCGCCGTGACCAGACAGACGGAGGCGTCCGGCACCTGAGCGGTACTGGTCCCGCGCAGCTGCTTCACCCCTTCGTTGATGAGGTTGAAGCCGTGCACATAGGCCTCGGACAGCCCGCCCCCGCCGGTGTTCACGGGCAGCGGCCCGCCGGTCTCCAGCGCCCCGCCCTCGGTGAACGCCCCGCCCTCACCGCGCCCGCAGAAGCCGTAGCCCTCCAGGGAGAGCAGGACCAGGGGAGTGAAGGCGTCGTAGATCTGGGCGACGTCCACGTCCTCGGGGGCCAGGTCGGAGTGCTTCCACAGATGCCGGGCGGCGCTCCAGGCGGGGCCGGTGAGGGGGTCGTCGTTCCAGTAGTTGACCATGCCGTGGTGCTGGGCGGGGAGCGACTGGGCGGCGGAGTGGACGTAGACGGGCTTGCGCCGGCAGTCCCGGGCCCGCTCGGCGGAGACGACGACACAGGCCAACGCCCCGTCCGTCTCCAGGCAGTTGTCGAAGAGGCAGAGCGGCTCGCTGACCCAGCGGGACGTCATGTACATCTCGCGGGTGAGGGGCCGGTCGTACATGATCGCGGCGGGGTTCTGGTTGGCGCGGTTGCGGCAGGCCAGGGCGACGTTGAACAGGTGGTCACGGGTGGCCCCGTACTCGTGCATATAGCGCCGGGCGAGCATGGCGATCTCGTCGACGGGCCTGAGCAGCCCGTACGGCCGGGTCCACTGGGCCGGAGTCGGGAGCTGGACGGTGGTGTTGGTCCAGGGCCGGGGCCCGCTGCCCCGCTTGCGCGACCGCCAGGCGACCCCGACGTTCGCCTGCCCGGCCGCGACGGCCGTGGCGAGATGGGCGACGGTGGCGCACGAACCGCCGCCCCCGAAGCCGACCTTGCTGAAGAAGGTGAGGTCCCCGAAGCCGCAGGCCTTGGCCAGCTCGACCTCGTCGGTCTCCTCCATGGTGTAGGAGGCGAGGGCGTCGACCTCGCCGGGCGCGATCCCGGCGTCGTCGAGCGCGGCCAGCACGGCCCGGCAGGCCAAGGTGCGTTCGTCTTCGGGGAGTTGCTTGGCGAAGGGGGTCTGGCCTATCCCGACGATGGCGGTGGCGTCCTTGAGGCTCCCCGATCCTGCTGGCATGGTGCGCGCACCTCCGGGCCCGAACGACGGACGGTCGCTGACAGGTCGTCAGATTACAGCTAATCTGACGGGCAGTCAGCTATGAGGTCAGCGGTGAGGTCCGGCTACTGCTGGAGGCGTGCGGTGCGAGCGGATACGGCATGGGAGAGCGTTCCGGACCTGGTCCGGTCGGCGGCCGAGCGGTACGCGGACGTCGAGGCGGTCGTCGAGGGCCGCACCCGGATCACCTACGCGGAACTGGGCGCACGCGTGGAGCGCGCGGCGGCGGCCTGCCTGGCGAACGGGGTCGGGCCGGGCGACCGGGTCGGCGTCTGGGCGCCGAACACCCTCGACTGGATCGTCGCGGCTTTGGGCGCGGTGTCGGCGGGAGGGGTCCTCGTCCCGCTCAACACCCGCTTCAAGGGCGCCGAGGCGGCGGACGTCCTGCGGCGCGGCGGGGCGCGGCTGCTGTTCGTGACGGGCACGTTCCTCGGCACCTCGTACGTGGCCTCGCTGCGCCGAGCGGCGGGAGAGGGCCCGGGCACCGGCCCGCTGCCCGGCCTGCCCGCCCTGGAACGCGTGGTCGTACTCTCCGAGGACGCCCCCGCCGACTTCCTCGCCTGGAAGGACTTCCTGGCCAGCGGGGAGGGGGTGGGGTCGGCGGACGTGCGCGCGAGGGCGGACGCGGTCGCCGGAGCCAGTCCCTCGGACATCATCTTCACCTCGGGCACCACGGGCCGTCCCAAGGGCGCGGTCATCACCCACGCCCAGACGCTGCGGGCGTACGACATCTGGAGTGAGCTGGCGGGTCTGACCGAAGGCGACCGGTACCTCATCGTCAACCCCTTCTTCCACACCTTCGGCTACAAGGCCGGGGTCATCGCCTGCCTGATGCGGGGCGCGACGATGATCCCCCAGCCGGTGTTCGGCGTGAACACGGTCCTGGCCAACATCGCCGCGGAACGGGTGTCGGTGTTGCCGGGCCCGCCGACGCTCCTCCAGTCCCTCCTGGACCACCCGGCCCGCGACGCACACGACCTCTCTGCCCTGCGCCTGGTGGTGACCGGGGCGGCGGTGGTGCCGCTGCGGCTCGTCGAGCGCCTGCGCGCGGAACTCGGCATCGGCACGGTCCTGACCGCGTACGGCCTCTCCGAAGCGGGCGGCGTCGTCACGATGTGCCGGCGTGGCGACGACCCGACGGTGATCGCGTCGACGTCGGGCCGGGCGATCCCCGGCACGGAGGTACGGGTCGTCGACCCCGAGGGGGGCGGGTCGCTGGGCCCCGGCGCGCCGGGCGAGGTCCTGGTCCGCGGCTTCAACGTCATGACCGGCTACTACGAGGACGCCCCGGCCACCGCCGAGGTGCTCTCGGAGGACGGCTGGCTGCGCACGGGCGATGTCGGCGTCCTGGACATCGAGGGCAACCTGCGCATCACCGACCGCCTCAAGGACATGTTCATCGTCGGCGGCTTCAACGCCTACCCCGCCGAGATAGAGCAGTTGTTGGGCCTCCACCCGGACGTGGCGGACGTGGCCGTGATCGGCGTACCGGACGCCCGGCTCGGGGAGGTCGGCAGGGCGTATGTCGTCCGCCGGCCGGGCGCGTTGGTCACGGGCGACGACCTGATCGCCTGGTCACGCCGGGAGATGGCGAACTACAAGGTCCCGCGGGCGGTGGAGTTCGTGGCGGAACTGCCGCGGAACGCGAGCGGGAAGGTCCTGAAGGGGGCGCTGCGGGCTCAGGGTCCGGCCGGCGGCAGGGGCGGGGTCCCGGTCACGGACATGACGAGGGAGTAGAGGGTGGTGTCGGCGGCGATGAACATCCGGTTCCGCCGGGCGCCGCCGAACCGGATGTTGGCGACGGTGCCGGGGACCAGGACGCGGCCGAGGAGGGTGCCGTCGGGGTCGTAGCAGTGCACGCCGCCGTGCATGGCGCCGGCCCAGAGCCGCCCCTCGTCATCGAACCGGATGTTGTCGAAGCTGCCGTTCGCGCACTCGGCGAAGACGTCCCCGCCGGTGAGGGTCCCGTCGTCCTGGACGTCGAAGACGCGGATGTGGTTGGCGAGGCTGTCCGACACGTACAGCCGGTGCTCGCCGGGGTCGAACACGAGCCCGTTGGGCCCCTGGAACCCTTCGGCCACCAGCCGCACCTCACCGCTGCCCGGGTCGACGCGGTAGACGTTCCGGGCGCCGATCTCGCTCTCGCCCCGATGGCCCTCGTAGTCGGTGGCGATCCCGAACTCGGGGTCGGAGAACCACACCGACCCGTCGGACTTCACGACGGCGTCGTTCGGGCTGTTGAGCCGCTTCCCCCGGAACCGCTCGGCGATCACGGTGACCGACCCGTCGTGCTCGGTCCGGGTCACCCGCCGATTGCCCTGCTCACAGGTGATGAGCCGGCCCTGCCCGTCGAGGGTGTTGCCGTTGGGGTACCCGGCGGGGGAGCGGAAGACGCCGACGGCCCCGGTGGTCTCGTCCCACCGCAGCAGCCGGTCGTTGGGAATGTCGCTCCAGAGCAGATACCGCCCGGCGGGCACGTACACGGGCCCCTCGGCCCACCGGCACCCCTCGTACAACGCCTCCAGCCTCGAGTCCCCGGCCTGACACCTGCCGGTCCGGAACCGCTCGTCGAGGGTCTCGTACAACTGGGGTTGCTCGCCGGGCATACGGCCGCCTCCACGATCGATCCGACTGGTGCTGATCTGCCGGACCCACTATCGCGCGCTGCCGCAGTCCATGTCCGGACTGACACCCGATGGCCGGGGCCGCACGGACCTCCGCCAGGACGGAGACGCCCCGGAGCGGTATGGTAAGTGGTATGGCAACGAAGAAGTACACCGTCACGCTGCCCGAGGAGCTCGCCGAGGAGATCCGGCAGGATGTCGGATCCGGCGGCTTCAGTGCCTATGTCACGCGGGCCATAGAGCGTCAGCGTGAGCGGGACCGCCTCGGTGAGCTGGTGGCCCGGCTGGAGGAGGAACACGGCTCCGTCACCGACGGCGAGCTGGCGTCGGCAGAGGCTGAGCGCAGGGAGTTCGAGCGCCACTTCACGGAGCAGGGTGCTCCGGCCGGGCAGCAGCACCGGAAGGCGAGCTGATGCTGCCGTCCTGTTACGTGCTGGACTGCGAGGCGTTGTCACGAGCCGTACTGGGTGATCGGGCGATGCTCGCGCGACTCAAGGACGCCCACCGCTCCGGCATCCGCGTCGTGACCAGCTCCATGACGCTGATCGAGGCCTACCACGGCCGCGTGCAGCGTGCGGCCTGGGCGTGGGCCATGTCGCGTGTCGTCGTGGAACCCGTGACGCGGGACGTCGCCGACGCCGCTGTCACGCTGCTCCAGGACACGGGGCTGCACGGCCACAAGTACGCGATCGACGCGGCCCTGGCGGTGATCGCAGGGCGGCAGGCCGGGGGCGTGGTGCTCTTCACGTCCGATGAGGACGACATGGGAAAGCTGTGCGGGGCGAGCGTGCGAGTCGTCGCGTTGTAAGGGAACCTCGAGGGTTCGGGAGGTCATCGAAGCCCCGGCAGCGAGTGGCGTCGCTGCCGCTTGCGGAGAGAGTGTGCGGACCTTGTGGACTCCCGTGCGTCGCCCTGTGATCGGTGCCCCCCACGGCTGACGTATCCGCCCTGCACAAGGCAAACTGGCGTGGTTGCTCAGGATGTCTAGGGGGACTGCATGGACGGTGTACCGGACGGTGTGCCGCGCGTACCGGAGCAGCGGCGTACCGACTCCTCACCGAAGTCACCGAAGTCGGCGGAACCGGTGGCCTCGACGACGCTGCGCTTCAGCGTGCTCGGACCGGTGCGCGCCTCGCGCGGCGACGAGCCGATCACCACCGGCTCCCCCCAGCAACGCGCCCTGCTCGCCGCCCTGCTGCTGCGTGAGGGCCGTACGGCCACGGCGGCGGAGCTGATCGACGCCCTGTGGGGCGAGGAACCGCCCTCGCAGGCCCTGGCGGCGCTGCGGACGTACGCCTCCCGCCTGCGCAAGGTGCTGGACCCGGGCGTCCTGGTCAGCGAGTCCGGCGGCTACGCCGTACGCGGCCTCGCCGACGGCGCCCTCGACCTGGCCGTCGCCCAGGACCTCGCGACCGAGGCGGAGAAGGCCCGGTCGGCGGGCGACCTCTGTCACGCCCGCGACACCCTGCGGCGCTCCCTCGCCCTGTGGGACGGGGAGACCCTGGCGGGCGTGCCGGGCCCGTACGCCGAGGCGCAGCGCGTCCGTCTGGAGGAGTGGCGGCTCCAGCTCGTCGAGTCCCGCCTGGACATGGACCTGGAGCAGGGCTGCCACGCGGAGGCCGTCTCGGAGCTCACGGCCCTCACCGCCGACCATCCCCTGCGCGAGCGGCTCCGCGAGCTGCTGATGCTGGCGCTGTACCGCAGCGGCCGTCAGGCGGAGGCCCTCGCGGTGTACGCCGACACCCGGCGCCTGCTCGCCGACGAACTGGGCGTGGACCCACGCCCCGGCCTGAGCGAGCTGCAGCAGCGCATCCTCCAGGCCGACCCGGGCCTCGCCGAGCCCTCCTCCCCGGCCGCCGAGCCCGCCTCCGTCCCGGTGCGCCCGGCCCAGTTGCCGGCGACGGTGCCGGACTTCACCGGCCGCTCCGCCTTCGTCCGCGAGCTCGGCGACATCCTGACCGCCGCCGAGGGCCGGGTCATGGCGGTCTCGGCCCTGGCAGGGATCGGCGGCGTGGGCAAGACGACCCTCGCCGTGCACGTGGCCCACCTGGCACGCACGGCCTTCCCGGACGGGCAGCTGTACGTCGACCTCCAGGGCGCGGGCGCCCGCTCGGCGGACCCGGAGACGGTCCTCGGCTCCTTCCTGCGCGCCCTCGGCACCGCCGACTCGGCGATCCCCGACTCCCTGGAGGAGCGCGCGGCGCTGTACCGCTCGGTCCTGGCCGGCCGCCGCGTCCTGGTGCTGCTGGACAACGCCCGCGACGCCGCCCAGGTACGCCCCCTGCTGCCCGGCACGGACGGCTGCGCCGCGCTGGTCACCTCCCGGGTGCGGATGGTGGACCTGGCGGGCGCCCACCTGATCGACCTGGACGTGATGTCCCCGGACGAGGCGCTGGCGCTGTTCACGAAGATCGTGGGCGAGGAGCGGGTGGCGTCCGAGCGGAAGGCCGCCCTGGACGTGGTGGCGGCCTGCGGCTTCCTGCCGCTGGCGATCCGCATCGCGGCGTCCCGTCTGGCGGCCCGCCGCACCTGGACGGTGTCGGTGCTCGCGGCGAAGCTCGCCGACGAACGCCGCCGCCTGGACGAACTCCAGGCCGGCGACCTGGCCGTGAAGGCCACCTTCGAGCTGGGCTACGGCCAGCTGGAGCCCGCCCAGGCCCGCGCCTTCCGCCTGCTGGGACTCGCCGACGGCCCGGACATGTCCCTCCCGGCCGCGGCCGCGGTCCTGGACCTGGGCGTCGAGGACACGGAGGACCTCCTGGAGTCCCTCGTCGACACGTCCCTGCTGGAGTCGGCGGCCCCCGGCCGCTACCGCTTCCACGATCTCGTACGGCTCTACGCGCGTGCGTGCGCGGAGCGCGACGAGTGGCCGCCGAGCGAGCGCACGGCGGCGGTGTCGCGGCTGCTGGACTTCTATCTGTCGTCCGCGGCCGGGGTGTACGCGATCGAGCGGCCCGGTGACCGGCTGGTGGACCATCTGGAGCCGACCGCCTATCCGGGGCTGCGGTTCGACAACCGGCACGCGGCGCAGGACTGGCTGTACGCGGAGGCCATCTGTGTCCTCGCGTGCGTACGGCAGTCCGCGGGGCAGCCGGAGACGCTCCCCCGGGCGATCGATCTGCTGTGGGCCGCGCACGACCTCTCCGAGTCGGGCGCCAACTCCCGGGAGTACGAGGCGACGGCCACGGCGCTCCTGGAGGCGGCCCGGCTGCACGGCCTCGGGCGGGCGGAGGCCCGGGCGCTGACGACGCTCGTCAGCGTCCACCATGTGAGCGGCCGTTTCGAGCGGGCGGACCAGGAGGCGGAACGGGCCATCCTCCTCGCCCAAGAGGCCGACGACCTGCTGCCCGTCTGTTGGGCCCGCAACGCGCGCGGCATCATCGCGCTGTACCAGAACCGGCACGAGGACGGCGAGGAACACCTCTCCCGGGCCATCGAGCACTTCCGGGCCCTGGACAACCGGCCCGGCGAGGCCGCCGCGCTGTGCAACCTGTCCCGGATCCATCTCGCGACCGGGCGGACCCAGAGCGCGGTCGCGCTGGCCCAGGAGGGCATCGCCATCTACGACGCCATGGGCAACTCCCTGCGCGGGGCCAACGCCCGCTACGCCCTCGGCCTCGCCCTCACCCAGAGCGGTGAGCTGGGCAACGCGGCCGACCGGCTCCAGGAAGCGGTGGAGGTGTTCCGCGACAGCAGGCAGCGCCTCTGGGAGGGCATGAGCCTGTTCCGGCTGGCCGAGCTGGATCTCGCCGCCCGACGACCCGCGCAGGCCGCCTCGCACGCCGAGAGGGCCCTCACCGTGCTCCGCGGCATCGGCGGGGAGTGGCGGCGGGGCAACGTCCTCACCGTCCTCGGCCGCGCGCTCAGCGGCATCGGGCAGACGGGCAGGGCCCAGGTCTGCTGGCAGGAGGCGGCCGGGATCTACGAGGAGCTGGGCTCGCCCGAGGCCGCCGAGGTGCGCGCGTTGCTGTCCCCGGTGCAGGCGGCCTGACGACAGCTCCCGGGGCCGGCCGGTCGCGTTCATCGTTCGTTTATCGCCGCACGCCATGATTGACGAAGTCGATCCGTCGCGTCGGGGGGCAGACGGGTCACCGCACTGGGCCTGGCACCTCAACATTAGGGTGAACGGCCCAGGCGGGCCCGCCCGGTCACCCTCGGGGGAGTGACCGGGCGGGCCCGCGGACCTCAGTACTCGACCCACGCCAAGGAGAGTTGACGATCATGGGCGACGAGCTCAAGCCGCAGGACCTGCACGCGACGGACGCGAAGGCCGGCGAGGTGTCGACGGAGGACCTGCACGCCACGGACGAGGGCGCGGTGAAGAAGCAGGACCTGCACGCCACCGACGAGCCGCTCGAGACGAAGGACATGCACGCCACGTCGGAGCCCTTCAAGCCGACGAAGTAAGCCACTCCCACACGGGGTTCGGCCGCGGCGGCGCGGAGGGGGAGCCGTCGCGGCCGATGCATGTCCAAAACCGTTCATCCGGTTGCCGCGGGCTCGTCTCCCGCCGATCAGGTCCTCCAGTGCCCCGAGGTGCGCAGTCTGCCGCGCTTCACCGCCCAGGACGTGTTCCGGGAGCCCGACCGAATGATCGCGGGGATCCGGGCGGCCCTGACCGCCTTGGGGCCGTCGCCCGTCACATAGCTGACGATCCGTCAGATCGGCGCTACCGTGAGCGCCATGGACACCCACGACAGCTCGTTTCCGCTGATCATCTCCGTGGACGACCACACCGTGGAGCCCGCGACCGTCTGGCAGGACCGGCTTCCGGAGAAGTACCGGGACGTCGGACCCCGTGTCGTCCGTGCGCCCGTGAAGGAGATGACCTTCCTCGGCGGGCGCTTCAAGCCCGTGATGGGGCGGCCCGGCGACGACGGCCCGGTCGGTGACTGGTGGGTCTATGAAGACCTCCGCCGTCCTCTGACCCGCCTCGACACCGCCGTGGGGTACGACAGGGACGAGATACGCCTCGAAGTCATCACGTACGAGCAGATGAGGCCCGGTTCCCACGACGTCCCGGCCCGGCTCGCCGACATGGATGTCAACCACGTCCAGTCCGCCCTGTGCTTCCCGACCTTCCCGCGTTTCTGCGGCCAGACGTTCACCGAGGCCAAGGACCACGAACTGGGCCTGCTCTGCGTCCGGGCCTACAACGACTGGACGCTGGAGGAGTGGTGCGGCCCGGACGCGCACGGGCGGCTCATCCCTCTGCCCCTCATCCCCCTGTGGGACGCCGAGCTGGCGGCGGCCGAGGTCCGGCGCAACGCCGCGCGCGGGGCCCGTGCCGTCGCGTTCTCCGAGATACCGCCGCACCTCGGGCTGCCCTCCATCCACACCGACGCCTGGGACCCCTTCCTCGCCGCGTGCGCCGAGACCGGCACGGTCATCGCCATGCACATCGGCTCCTCCAGCCGTATGCCGTCGACCTCCGCCGACGCCCCGCCCGCCGTCGGCTCCACCATCACCTACGCCAACTGCTGCTTCTCGATGGTCGACTGGCTGATGAGCGGCAAGTTCGAGCGGTTCCCGGGCCTCAAGGTCATGTACGCCGAGGGGCAGATCGGCTGGATCCCCTACATCCTGGAGCGGGCCGACGTGGTGTGGGAGGAGAACCGGGCCTGGGGCGGCGTCGCCGACAAGGTGCACCGGCCGCCGTCCGAACTCTTCGCCGAGCATGTCTACGGCTGCTTCTTCGACGACGCCTTCGGGTTGAAGAACCTCGACTCCATCGGCGTCGGGAACGTGCTCTACGAGACCGACTACCCGCACTCCGACAGCACCTGGCCCAAGTCCCGCGAGGTCGGCGAGGCGCAGATGGGGCACCTGGCGCCGGAGGTCGTGGAGCGCATCGTGCGGGGCAACGCCATCGAGCTGCTCGGGCTCACGGACGAGGGCCTGTGGCCGGGCCCGGGCGGCGGCGGTGGTGCGCGGTGAGCCTGCGGTACGGGATGCAGCTTCCCGTCCAGTCCCAGAGCACCCTCTACGCCGAGCCCTGGGAGGCGGAGGCCGGTCCCGAGGACCTGCTGGAGATCGCCCGCGCCGCCGACCGGTCCGGCTTCGACTACCTCGCGAGCTGCGACCACGTCGGCATCCCGCGCCGGCTGGCCGCCGCGATGAGCACCATCTGGTACGACCCCGTCGCCACGCTCTCCTTCCTGGCCGCCACCACCGAACGCGTCCGGCTGCTCAGCCATGTCGCGATCGTCGGGCTGCGGCACCCCCTGCTCACCGCCAAGCAGTACGCCACGCTCGACCACCTCAGCGGAGGCCGGCTGGTCCTCGGGGTCGGCGCCGGGCACGTCCAGGAGGAGTTCGAGGCCCTGGGCGTGGACTTCCACCAGCGCGGGGCCGTGCTCGACGAGTGCCTCGACGCCCTGCGCGCCGCCCTCGGACCCGACGAGTTCCCCGAGCACCACGGCAAGCTGTACGACTTCGAGGGACTCGGTCAGCGGCCCCGCCCGGCGCAGGACCGCGTCCCCCTGTGGGTCGGCGGCTCCTCGCCCGCCGCCGTACGACGGGCCGCGCTCAAGGGCGACGGCTGGCTGCCGCAGGGCGATCCGAGGGACCGGCTGCCCGGGCAGATCGCACGGATCCGGGAGCTGCGCGAACAGGCCGGTGTGCGGGGGCCGTTCACCGTGGGCGCCATCACCGAGCCGCTCTACGTGGGCGCGCCCCGCTGGGACGTGGGCCGCAGGACCCTCTCCGGCGGTCCGCAGGAGCTCGCCGAGTCGCTGCGGGCCTACCGGGCGATGGGCGTGCACCAGATCCAGGTGCGGTTCCGGAGCCGTAGCCGCAGTGAACTGACCCATCAGATGGGCGCGTTCGGGACGGAGGTGGCTCCCCTGTTGTAAGAGCGCCGGGGGAGTGCCGTGCCCCTGAAGCAGGAGTACGGCATCGCGGAGACCTGTCTGACAGCCAGACAATTCATTCTTGAAACTTCGAACAACTTTCGTCCCGGCCACGTACGTAAGGGCGTCATGGCTTCGGCGGAAGGACACGCGAAGTGCGATCCCCCCGGCACGTCCGATCTTCCAAGGACGCGAGTACCACCGTTCGAGCAGATCCGTTCCGCAGGCTGTCCGTCGCCCTGGCCTGCGCGGAGGGCGACTGGCCGCACGACGACTGGCCGGACCCCGACGATCCGTACGTGGGCCGGGCGCTGCCCGTGTCCCCGCCCTTCCACGCGCTCCTCGAGCGTCCGTTGAAGGGTGCGGTGGACGTCGTCGTCCTGCGCTGCGAGGATCCGTCGACCGCCTACGCGGGGCTCCTGAAGGCCACGGGCGCCATGAGCGTCCCGGTGATCGTCGTCAGCCCCCGGCAGGACCCCGACACGGTGGTCGAGGTGTTCCGGGGCGGAGCGGGCTATCTGGTCGAGGGCGAGTACTGCACCGACATGCTGTCCTCGGCGGTCATGGCCGCCATGGTCGGCTCCACCTACCTCTCGCCGAGCGCGTGCGCCGCCCTGCGGGACGCGGCCCAGCGGATGCCCGGCGGCGGGGAGGCGGAGCGGCTGCGCTCGCTGCTCTCGCCGCGGGAGCGGGAGATCATGGAACTCCTCTCGACCGGTCTCGGCGCCCAGGAGATCGGCCTCAGATTACGGCTGACCGAGAAGACCGTCCGCAACAACCTCAGCAACATCTACGCCAAGCTCGACGCCCGTGGCGGCACGGACGCCGCGCTGCGGTGGCTGGGGGCCACGCCCGGCGACCAGCTGGGGTCGACCGCACGCTGACGCGGCGCTCCGGGCACCGACGATGAAGCCCCCGCGTGCAGCGCGGGGGCCGGTTGTGCCTTGTTGCCGTTGCCGTTCGCAGGGCCGGTGCCGGTGCCGGTGCCGGTGCTGCCGTTACGGTCGGCGCTCCGGTGGCGGCTCCTGTTTCCGCTACGGCGCAGGTATCTCCGACAGTGGGATCTCGACGTCCGCGACGTTCGGGCCGCCCTCTTCGAAGCCGGGTTCCGCCCTGAGGCTGTTCGACGAGTTCTGGATTCCGCCGGCCTCGGGAGTTCCGCACTTCACGTTGCGCAGCCAGAGGCGGCCGTCAGGGGTGCCGTTCTTCAGGAGTTGCGGATAGAAGACGTGCACGCTCGTGCCGCCCTCGCTGGGGGAGAAGAACACCTTCTGGCCGTCCTGCGCCTCTTTGTACGTGGCCTTGAGGAAGCCGCTCACATCGGTGCGCTTCTCCGACCACATGAAGAAGCCGAGGTGGTCGGCCTTCACGGTGTCGGTCCTGGAGAAGTCGAATCCGGTTCCCGTGTCGTCGCGCTTGATGCTGAATTCCGTCGTGTTGAACTTGGCGCCGATCTCGAAGAACGAGTTCCCCAGCTTCGAGTCCGCGGCGGCCGTGAACCCGTCCTCAAGAGTGATGGACCTCGTCACCGAGGCGGACACGCTGAAGTCCTTCGTGGCGGCGGTCGTGGATCCGCAGTTGTCCGTCACGGTGGAAACGCGCTTGTTCGCGCCCAGGCTGTTCCTCTTGACCTGGACATCGACGAATTCACAGTTCTCCAGTTTCGCGGAGTCCTCCGCGCAGTCCTTGGACACCTCGGAGGGGGTGGCGGCACCCGCCTGGTTCATCAGCGGAACGGCAACCGCGACGGCCACCACCGGGGCCAGCATGAGGGCGATGCGCTTCTTCTTGCTCCGGTGATGTCCCTTGCGGCCGGTGCGTGTCATGGTGCGTCTCCTTGGGGGGAAGTGAGGGGGACGAGGTTCGTCTGCCACGGGCGGCCGGGCTGTCGGCAACCCGATGACAGTGGGGATCGGGAGTCCTCAGCAGTCCGTCAGGACGGGCTTGGCCACCCCGTCCGCGATTCCGGGGGCGCCGGCGGCTCCGGCCAGGACGACGGGTCCCTCGATGACCTCGGGCGCCGCGAAGTTCTGCTCGGGGCTGGGATTGACGGCGAAGCTCCCCGGGTCGGCGTCGATCCGCACGCGCCATTCGCCCGTCATGCGCTGCATCTTCGGCGTGAACTCCATGTGCAGGACCTTGCCGACCGGGACTTCCCTCGTCTCCGTGTCGCCGGCGGTCACCGACTTGATCGTCAGGTCGGTCGTTCCCTTGTGCTTGAGCCAGGATCCGCTCAGAAAGCCGAAGAGGCCTCCGCCGGCGCCCTGTTGTGTCGCGGTGTACTTGCCCTCGCCCTGGCCCACGGTGGCCTTCCAGGTGATGCTGACCTTCGCCGGTTCGGTGGCGTTCGGCTCGCAGTTCGGGAAGTCGATCGAGGCCTTCTCCTTGGGGCCGTCGAAGGTCTCGAACTTCGTCTCGGCGAACTCGCAGTTGTCGGCCTGGAATCCGTCTCCCAGACCGCCTCCAAAATCGCTGGTCGACCGCTTCACACCGTCGATCACCGCAGACCTCTCGCACATCCCCATGATCTGCTCCGGCGTCTTCTCCTCGGCCGCGTTCGCCGACGGCAGCAGCGCCAGGACCCCGGCACCGGTGGCGAGCGCGGACCCGATGGCGATGAGTCGGACCTTCTTGCTCTTCAGGGCCCTCTTGCCCATGTCTTGCTCCGTCCTTGGTGGCTTCTTTGCCTTACCGAGAAGGGATTATTGGCTCGGGCCGGAAGAGCCGACAGAGTCAAATGTCCCTACCGGCCAGTTGCTTGACGTGTGCGTCGCGACACACCCCGCGATCCCCCGGCTCTTGTCTGATGGATCGTCAGATACGACCATGGGCATCCTCCGAACCCGCATGACGATGCGTCAGGAAGGGTGTCCACGTGTCCACATCTCTCATGGGTGAGCCCACGGGCAAGCTCGACGGACGGGTCGTCATCGTCACCGGCGCCGCGCGCGGCCAGGGCGAGCAGGAGGCCCGGCTGTTCAGGGCCGAGGGGGCGCGGGTGGTCGTCGCGGATGTCCTCGACGGCCAGGGCGAGGCCCTCGCGAAGGAGATCGGCGCCCGGTACGTCCATCTCGACGTGGGCCGGGAGGAGGACTGGCAAGCCGCCGTCGCCACCGCCAAGGACGCCTACGGCCATGTCGACGGGCTCGTCAACAACGCCGGCATCCTGCGCTTCAACTCCCTCCTCGACACGCCCCTCGACGAGTTCATGCAGGTCGTCCAGGTCAACCAGGTGGGCTGTTTCCTCGGCATCAGGGCGGTCGCCCCGGAGATGGCCGACGGGGGCACGATCGTCAACACCGCCTCCTACACCGGCCTGACCGGTATGGCCGCGGTGGGCTCCTACGCGGCGACCAAGCACGCCGTGGTCGGGCTGACCCGGGTCGCCGCGCTGGAGCTGGCCGGGCGGGGGATCCGCGTCAACGCCGTGTGCCCGGGCGCCATCGACACGGCGATGTCCAACCCGGCCCGGCTGGACCCGGGCGCCGATCTGAAGGAGACGGCGAAGGGCCTCGACCGGCTCTACCGCAAGCTCGTGCCGCTGGGGCGGGTCGGGCAGCCGGAGGAGGTGGCCAGGCTCGCCCTGTTCCTGACCTCTCAGGACTCGTCGTACATCACCGGGCAGCCGTTCGTGATCGACGGGGGATGGCTGGCGGGCGTCAGCGTCATCTGACCACGCCGACTGAGCTGACGGGGCGTCAGCTATTGACGCTCCCGAGGGCCGGTGGAACAGTCGGAGCCATGAATCTGACGATTCGTCAGAAGTGACCGTGGGGCGGTGGATCTCCGTGGAATTCGGGCTCTTCGTACAGGGATACGTGGGCAAGCGGGCCGAGACCGACCCGCTCGCCGAACACAAGGCGCTGATGGAGGAGACCGAGTACGTCATCCAGGCGGACAAGTCGGGCTTCAAGTACGCCTGGGCCTCCGAGCACCACTTCCTGGAGGAGTACTCGCACCTCTCCGCCAACGACGTCTTCCTCGGCTACCTGGCGCACGCCACCGAGCGGATCCATCTCGGCTCGGGGATCTTCAACCCGCTCGCCCCGGTCAACCACCCGGTGAAGGTCGCCGAGAAGGTCGCCATGCTCGACCATCTCAGCGAGGGACGCTTCGAGTTCGGCAGCGGGCGGGGCGCCGGATCGCACGAGATCCTCGGGTTCCTGCCGGGGATCACCGACATGAACCACACCAAGGAACTCTGGGAAGAGACCATCGCCGAGTTCCCGAAGATGTGGCTCCAGGACGAGTACGCCGGCTTCCACGGCAAGCACTGGTCGCTGCCGCCGAGGAAGATCCTGCCGAAGCCGTACGGGAAGTCCCACCCGGCGATGTGGTACGCGGCCGGGTCGCCGCCCTCGTACGCCATGGCCGCGAAGAAGGGGCTCGGCGTGCTCGGCTTCAGCGTGCAGAAGGTCTCCGACATGGAGTGGGTGCTGGAGCAGTACAAGACGGCGATCGTGGACGCGGAGCCGGTGGGTGACTTCGTGAACGACAACGTGATGGTGACGACCACGGCGATCTGTGCGCCGACCCATGCGGAGGCTGTGCGGATCGCGGCGAGCGGGGGGCTGCACTATCTGCCCTCGCTGGTGTTCCGGTACCACGACACGTTTCCCCGGCCCGAGGGGTTTCCGGTGTGGCCCGAGACGCTGCCGGCGTACACCGAGGAGTTCGTGGAGGTGCTCATCGAGGAGGAGCTGCTGATCTGCGGGGATCCGGACGAGGTGCTGCGGCAGTGTGAGCGGTGGGAGCGGGCCGGGGCGGATCAGTTGAGTTTCGGGTTGCCGGTGGGGGTGCCGAAGGAGGAGACGTTGCAGACGATCCGGTTGGTCGGGGAGCACGTGATTCCGAAGATCGATACGGATCCTGTGCATCGGACTTCGCGGTTCCGGGGTGCTGCCTGATCGCCGTTGGCGGGTGCGGGTGCGTCGTGGCTCGTCGCGCAGTTCCCCGCGCCCCTTAGGGGCAACGAACCTAAGGGAGTTGAGTAGCTCATGCTCGATCACGTCATCCAGGGTGTGACCGTCGTGGACGGGACGGGCGCCCCGGCGTACACCGCCGATGTCGGCATTCGCGACGGCCGTATCGCCGTCATCGGTCAGGTCACCGAGGAAGCCCGCACCACCGAAGACGCTGCCGGTCTCGTCCTCGCGCCCGGCTTCGTCGATCCCCACACCCACTACGACGCCCAGCTCTTCTGGGACCCGTACGCCACGCCCTCGCTCAATCACGGCGTCACCACGGTCGCGGGCGGGAACTGCGGATTCACGCTCGCGCCGCTGAACCCTGCCCGCCCCGAGGACGCCGACTACACGCGCCGCATGATGTCGAAGGTCGAGGGCATGGCGCTGGTGGCGTTGGAGGAGGGGACACCGTGGAGTTGGCGTTCCTTCGGGGAGTATCTGGATGCCCTGGAGGGGCGGATCGCGGTCAACGCCGGTTTCATGGTGGGGCACTGTGCGCTGCGGCGGTATGTGATGGGGCCACAGGCGGTGGGCGGGCAGCCGAGTGCGGAGCAGCTCGCCGACATGGTGCGGTTGCTGCGCGAGGCCATGGACGCCGGCGCCTGGGGGTTCTCCACCACCCAGTCGACCAGCCACTCCGACGGCGACGGGCAGCCGGTGGCCTCCCGGCATGCCGGGCCGGCCGAACTGCTCGCGCTGTCGCGGGCCGTCGGTGAGCACGAGGGGACGCAGATCGAGGCGATCGTCGCGGGCTGTCTGGATCAGTTCAGCGACGCCGAGATCGATCTGTTCGTGGAGATGAGCGCGGTGGCGGGGCGGCCGCTGAACTGGAACGTGCTGACGGTCGACGCGTCTGTTCCCGAGCGCGTGCCCCGGCAGCTTCTCGCGAGCGAGCAGGCCCGGAAGGCGGGCGGCCGGGTCGTGGCGCTGACCATGCCGATCCTCACGCCGATGAACATGTCTCTGGGTACGTTCTGCGCGCTGAACCTGATCCCCGGGTGGGGGCCGGTGCTCGCGCTGCCCGTGCCCGAGCGGATCGAGAAGCTGCGCGATCCGGCCGTACGGGCGGAGCTGCTGCGCCGCGCTCAGTCGAAGGAGGCGGGTGTCTTCCGGCGGCTCTCCAACTTCGGGCGGTACGTCATCGGCGACACCTACAGCGACGCGAACGCCGGGCTGACCGGGCGCGTGGTGAAGGACATCGCCGAGGAGCGCGGCCAGGAGCCCTTCGAGTGCCTGGTGGAGATCTGCGCCGCCGACGGGCTGCGTACGGTCCTGTGGCCGATGCCGACCGACAACGACCCGGCGTCCTGGGCGCTCAGGGCGGAGACCTGGCAGCACGAGGACGTGCTGCTCGGCGGTTCCGACGCGGGCGCCCATCTGGACCGGATGTGCGGGGCGCCGTACACGACCCGGTTCCTCGGGGACTGCCTGCGGGGCCGGAAGCTGGTCGGTCTGGAGCAGGCGGTGAGGATGCTGACCGACGACCCGGCCCGGCTCTTCGGCCTGCGGGAGCGGGGGCAGGTGCGGGAGGGCTGGCATGCGGACCTGGTCCTGTTCGACCCGGACCGCATCGACGCGGGCCCGGCCACCCTGGTGCACGACCTGCCGGGTGACAGCCCGCGGCTGGACTCCCGGGCGCTCGGCGTACGGGCCGTGTGGGTCAACGGCGTCGAGGCGATCCGGGACGACGTGGTGACGGGTGCGGTACCGGGGCGCGTGCTGCGTTCCGGTCGGGACACGGAGACGGTGAGCACCAGGTGACGGTACGGGTGATGGCACGGGCGGCGGTACGGGTGATGAGGCGGGAGCCCGCACGGGGGCGACCGGGGCGGCGGTACGGGTGATGACGCGGGAGGCCGCATGGGGGCCGACAGGGGCGACGGTGCGGGAGACGGCAGAGGCGACGACAGAGGCGACGGCGCGGGAGACGACAGAGGCGATCGCACGGGGGCGACAGGGGTGACGACACGAGGGGCGACACGGGCCACTTCACACCAGGCGTTGTTTGTCGGCGGCTCCTGGGTGCGGCCGGACGGCGGGCACTACGAGGTGATCGACCCGGCGACCGAGGAGAGCGTCGGGTGGGCGCCCGAGGCCTCGCGGGATCAGGTGCTCGCGGCCTGTGCCGCGGCCCGCGAGGCCTTCGGGCCCTGGTCACGGACCTCGCCGGAGGAACGGGCCGCGGTCCTCGGCCGGGCGGCGCGGATCATCGCCGGCCGCATCGGGGAGTACGCGGAGCTGGCCCGGGCGGAGACGGGTGCGACCACGGCCACCGCACGTGCCATGCAGGTCGGGGTCGCCGCCGCCCGCTTCCGGCGCTACGCGCGCGTGGAGCCCGCCGAGTGGGCGATCCCGCCCCAGATCAACGAGGCCGGGCCGATGGGCAGGGCGGGTGTGATGGGCGCCCTGGCCGTCCGCCAGCCCGTCGGGGTCGTCACCTGCGTCACCTCGTACAACAACCCCTGGGCCAACCCGGCCGGCAAGATCGCCCCGGCCCTGGCCATGGGCAACACGGTGGTGGTGAAACCCGCCCCGCAGGACCCGCTGTCGGTCTACCGGATGGCGGAGGCGCTGGAGGCGGCGGGCGTGCCGCCGGGCGTGGTGAACGTGGTCAGCGGATCCCGTACGGAGGTCGGTGAGGCGGCCGTGGAGTCGCCGGACGTCGACATGGTCAGCTTCACCGGCTCGACGGCGGTCGGGCAGCGCATCGCCGAGGTGTGCGGGCGCGGTATGAAACGGCAGTTGATGGAGCTGGGTGGGAAGGGGGCGGCGGTCGTCTTCGACGACGCGGACCTCGCGTCGGCCGTTGCCGGGATCGGGACCACCTTCTCCTTCTACAGCGGCCAGATCTGCACGGCACCGACGCGGGTGCTGGCCCAGCGTGGGGTGTACGACCGTCTGGTCGAGCAACTGGCCGCCTATGCGGGCCGGTTGAAGGTCGGCGACCCGAGGGAGCGGGACACGGTGGTGGGTCCGGTGATCTCGGCGGCACACCGGGACCGCGTGGAGTCGTACGTCGAACTGGGCCGCAAGGAAGGCGCGGTGGTCGTCACGGGCGGCGAACGCCCCGCCCTCACACCGGGCTTCTACATCACCCCGACACTCCTCGCCGACTGCACCAACGACATGCGCGTGGCCCGCGAGGAGATCTTCGGCCCGGTGGTGGTCGTCATCCCCTTCGACGACGAGGAGGAGGGTGTGGAACTGGCCAACGACACCGACTACGGCCTCATCGACTACGTCTGGTCGGGGGACGTGGCCCGAGCCTTCCGGGTGGCGCGGCGGCTGCGGGCCGGCGGGGTCGGGGTCAACACCGTCGGCCGCAACATGGAGGCCCCCTTCGGCGGCTTCAAGAAGAGCGGGGTCGGCAGGGACGTCGGCTCCTACGCCCTGCACGCGTACAGCGAGGTGCAGGCGATCGTGTGGCCGGGCTGACGCCTCTCAGCTGTCCAGGTCCACCCGCACCGTCAGGAGATTCGTCCCGAAGGCCCGCACGCCCAGGCCGTTGAAGCGGGGCAGCCGCCGCAGCCGCGCCACCGGATCGTCGTCCGGCACCAGTTGAGCTGTCCCCGCGTACCACCGCCCCCGGATCCGCACCCGCACCCGCGGATCGGCCTGGATGTTGCGGACGTACTGCGACCGCTCACCGAACTCCGACACCAGCCAGAAGGCGTCCCCGACGCGCCGCCCGCCCACCGGCGTCTGCCGGGGCAGCCCGGAGACGCGGCCCGTCGTCTCGATGACCGTCTGGAGGGGGAGGCGGCGCAGCAGCGGATTGATCCGGCGCTGGAAGGCCGTGGCGCCACGGAACCTGATGTCGGCGAGGCGGGGCATCGTCAGTGGACTCCTTCGTACGTGGCTGAGGGCAGGGTGTCCATCTGATCACCGCTCCCGGCTCGCCACCAGAAGCGCACGGGTCCAGGCCGCCAGCCGGCCGACCATCGTGAGCGCGTGCGCCGTACGCGACCGGAGGAAGGGCAGGACGAGCAAGGCGGGCACGAACGCCAGGGTCACGACGAGCACGGGTACGAGCGCGCCCAGGACGAGCAGGACACGTTGCGCCCAGCGGGCGCCGACGAGGAGACCGGTCCAGCGGGTAGGCATGTGGGGGTTCCCTTCGAGTCGCGGCTTCGAGCCGACGAGCGATCGATGCCGGAACCCTCCGTCCTGTCGGGTACGTTGCGAAAGGCGCACCATGGTGCCAGGACCGAGTCAACACTTCGGGGGGACGCCTTGACCGTCGTGGCCCGCAATTCCGGGAATTCATCGGAGATCGAACGCGGTGAGGTGCCCGAACTTGCCGAGCTCGGCACCATGTTGAAGGACCTGTTCAACACGCTGGGCATCAGCCAGCGGCAGTACGCGAAACGGATCAGCCTCGATCCGTCGGTGGTCTCGCGCGCCTTCGGCGGCCGGCGGATGCCCACCAAGCACTTCATCGAGCAGCTGATCTCCGAGGTCGAGGCCGAACGCGGTGGTTCCGTCACGCCCGCGGCGAGGGACGCGATCCACGCCAAGTGGCTCACAGCGCTGAAGGAGACCGACCCCTCCGAGTTCCGACTGGAGAGTCTGCGCGGGGAGTTGGCGAGATCCCGGCGTGACACCGAGCGGGCGAACCGCAATGTCGAGGCCCTGCACCTTCTGTTGCAGCAGCGGGAGGCGCAGGCCCATGACGCCGCCAGGGATCTGGCGCAGCTCCAGCTGGACTGGAGTGCCGAGCGGGCCGATGCCGCCGGTGCACGGGGCGAGCTGAGCAGGGAGCAGGCATCCCTGTCGGCGTCGCGTGAGGTGCTGTTACGCGAGATCGAGCAGCTGAAGAGGGACCTTCAGGAGGCTGAGCGACTCCGTTCCGAGGCGGAGGAGCACAGCCGCGAGCTGCGGGAGCGTGTCCTGCGCCTGGAGGAGGAACTGGCGGAGCGCGGGGCGGCGGGTGCGATCCCGCTGGAGGTGTTCAAGGGCCAGTTGCTGCGGATGTGGGAAGAGGAGAACTTTCCCGAGGCGTCGCGTGATCTGACGGAGGCGGCGTGGTCGCGGCCGATGGACGAGGTGCTGGACCTCATGGCGTGGCTGGCGCAGAGGAAGGACCGGGAGCATGTGAGCGCTCTTGTCTCCGACGTCGGCCGCCTGCGCCCGGCCCGGGACGTCCTGCGGATCGCCGCGGAGCTGCTGGCCAAAGCCTCGGGCCCGCCGGGAGCGGTGCTGGGCGAAACGACGGTCCAGGACGCGTGGGTGACGGCGGTGGCGTCCCGCATCACGGAGAGCAATGTCGCCGGCTACTACCGGGAGGTGTCGGACCTCGAGGGGCCCAGCGGCTCGCTGAGCGACCGGATGCTGGCCGCGGCGGTGCGGCGCGCGACCACACCGGCCGAGGCCCTGGGCCTGATCACCGCGGCCCTGACGGGCGGGGAGCCGTCCGGCGGCGGGCTCCACCTCACCATCGGTGCGGTGGCCGCGCCCTATCGCATCGCCGTCGACCCGGGCTTCCCGTTCCACGTGATGGCGGGGCTGATCGGAGCCGGTCTGAGCGACATGGCCGGGACCGTCATGGTGCGGGTCAGCCGCCAGGACAGCCCGAAGCTCAGGCCCGCGGCCCCCGTGGCCCAGCGGTTCCACCGGGGCCTGCGAGAACTGGACGAACGGGCGCTCCGCGACCTGTTCGGGTTCCTCGTCGAGGAGGCCGACGACAGGTTGGTGGGAGCGGTCGCCGTGATGATGTACTTCGGGGCCGACGGCGACCTCTCCCTGTTCGACCGGCTGCTGAAGGAACTGGGAGCCAGAGTCGAAGACCTGCTCGAGGCAATGATGAGCCGCTGGAGCCCCGACCTGTTCGAGTACGTGGTGCGCCGTGTCAACGCCCCAGGAAAATCGGGTTCGTGAACGCCGCCAGCGGCCCCGGCACCGGCCCCGCCGCCGCCTCGTGGCGCACCTCGGCCCGTACGTAGGCCGCGTACGACGGCGTCGTGCGCCACTCGACGACCCCCGCGCCCGCCACCGGCAGCGGCGCGCTCGTGTGCAGTACGCCCTGGTCGGTGACGAAGCGGACCGTGCAGCGCGGGGCGCCGGTGACCTCCAGGCGGACGGTGACCGGGGTGTCGCGGCCGACGGCGAGACGTTCGCCGATGCCCGCGTGTTCGCCGCGGCCCCCGGACGCCCGGAACGACAGCGCGAGCCTGGCGGACTCGGCGATGTACGACCGTCCCGCCCGGATGCCCTCCTGGATCGCCTGACGGGTCAGGTCGTCGGCGAGGACGACCGTCTGGGGGCTGCCGACGGGGTCCGGGTCGCGGTGGGCGTCGCTGCTGCCCATCGCCGGGATCCAGCCGCGTTCGCCCCGCACGGACGCCACCAGCATGCTGTCCCAGTCGGCCAGCGTCACCTCGTCGTCGGGCGTGTAGGGGCCGTTCCACACCTCCACCGCGTCCGCCTCGCCGAAGCCGAACTTCCAGTTGCAGCCGACGCAGGTCGCGTGCGGATGGGCCGGGACGACCAGGCCGCCGGCGCGGCGGATCTGCCGGGAGAAGCGGCCGAAGCGGTTGTCGCGGGCACGGTAGCGCCAGTCGACGAAGGTGCCCGGGTCGGTTCCGAGCGCCACCACGTGCCCGTTCCGTGTGGTGATCTCCTCGCCCAGCATGACCAGCAGGTCGTCCCCGGCCACATCCGCCCAGTGCGCGTGCGCCGAGTGCGTGTTGTGGTCGGAGGAGTTGATGAAGTCCAGCCCCGCCGCCCGCGCCAGCGCCCCGATCTCGGCGGGGGTGCGGCGGCCGTCGGAGTACCAGGAGTGGAGGTGGCAGTCGCCCCGGTACCAGGCACGCCCCCGCCCCTTGGCCCGCTCCGGCGGATACACCGGCCGGGCGGCCTCGCCCGGCTCGCCGTACGTCAGCGTGATCGTGATCTCGTAGGACAGGCCCTGCGGGGCGACCGTGTACGGGCCGAGCGCGATGTGCCAGGTGCCCTCGCGCACCGGGCCCGGGAGGTAGCCGGGCGTCGCGTCGTCGGCGCGGAGGAAGAACTCGGTGCGCGCCCCGCCCGACCAGCCCCGGAAGCCCCGGCCGCCGAGCTCGGTGCCGCGGTCGTCGAAGACGCCGATGTCGAGGGCGTTGCCCGTGGTCCCGGCCGGGACGGCCGGCCGGTCGTAGGTGTAGGCGACCTTGATCTCCCGGACCCCGGCCGGGACCTCGACGGGCACGTACACGAAGTCGGGGGAGCCGGGCGGCAGGGTGCCCCGCACCGTTCTGGTCTCCTGGTCCCCGTCGGCCGCTGAAGCGAAGCTCACGCTTCCCAACGTAAGCGCGGCGGCGGCTCCCGTCACGAACAGAGCGCGTCGGGCGAGCCCGCCGTGGTTGTCCTCGCACATGCTGCTGCTCCCAAGGTGTCGTCGGTGACAAGGCATGGGTGGTGCAGGGGTGGTGCGTGCAACCGTTGTATTGAGCCGTGAACTCGCGGGCAAGGGAAGGGGATACGGCGGCGGGCAGCAGCGGAACAGGCCGCGTGGGGCGGGGACTTCAGGCGGTGAGGCCGGCGTCGCGGGCCAGCAGGGCCGCCTGTACCCGGTTGGTGACCTCCAGCGCGGTGAGGATGCGGCTGACGTGGGCCTTGACGGTGCTCTCGCGCATGCCGAGCCGGGCGGCGATGTCGGCGTTGGTCTCGCCCTGGGCGAGCAGGGCCAGCACGTCGCGTTCCCGGGGTGTGAGCCGGTCGAGGCCGGCCCGGGCGGCGGTCGCCCGCGGCCCGCCCGTCCGGTGGTAGCGGTCGATGAGGCGGCGGGCGGCGCTGGGGTGGAGCATCGCCGAGCCGGCGGCGACGAGGCGGACGGCGCGCAGGATCTCGGCCGGGTCGGTGTCCTTCAGGAGGAAGCCGTCGGCCCCGGCCGCGAGGGCGTCGTAGACGTACTCGTCGAGGTCGAAGGTCGTCAGCGTGATCACCCTCGGTGGGTGGGGTAGGGCGCGCAGCCGGGCGGTGGCCGTGATGCCGTCCATGCGGGGCATGCGTACGTCGACGAGGGCGACGTCGGCGCGGTGCGCGGTGGCCTGCTCGACGGCGTGCAGGCCGTCGGAGGCCTGGGCGACGACCTCGATGCCCGGGTCCCCGTCGAGGAGGTCGGCCAGGCCCAGGCGGACCAGGGCGTCGTCGTCGGCGATCAGGACGCGGATCATGTGGGGATGCCGTTCTGCTCGACAGAGGTGGGGTGGGGGATGCGGGCGGCCAGCCGCCAGCTGCCGGCGCCGCTCGGCCCGGCATACAGGTCGCCGCCGAGGGCGGTGACCCGCTCGCGCAGCCCGACCAGCCCGAAACCGGACGCGACGGCGGGTCCGGCCGAGCTGCCGGGGGTGTTGGTGACCTCCACCGTGGTGGCGGGCCGCCGGTAGGTGACGCGGACGCGCACCGGGGCACCTCCGGCGTGCTTACGGGCGTTCGTCAACGCCTCCTGGACGAGACGGTAGACGGCCAGCCGGTGCGCGGCGGGAGCCTCCTCGGGCAGCCCGTCCCTCTCCAGCTCGGCCTGTTGCCCCGCTGCCCGAGCCTGCTCGACCAGCTCGTCCACATCGCGCAGGACGGGGACGGGAGCGGCTTCGACGGGCTCGGCCCCGGGATCGCGCAGGGCGCCGAGGACGTCGCGGAGGTCGGCCAGGGCCTCGGTGGAGGCGGTACGCAGCAGGGTCAGGCGTTCCACGACCGGCTCGGGCAGCGGCTCGCTCCTGGTCGTCAGGACACCCGTGTGCAGGGCGATCAGGCTCAGGCGGTGTGCCAGTACGTCGTGCATCTCCGCGGCGATCCGGGACCGCTCGGCGGACCGGGCCGCCTCCTCGCGGAGCGCCCGCTCGATCCGCAGATGCTCGACCTGGTCGCCCAGCGCCCGCAGCAGCCGGCGCCGGTTGCCCACCCACAGCCCGCCCACCAGGGCCAGCGGCACGAACAGGGTGGAGCCGTACCGCTGCGGGGTCCACAGTGAGACCGCGGGAGGGATGAGCAGGTTGGCGACCAGCGCGGTCGCGGCACAGCCCAGCGCCGCCCAGGCACGCCGCTGCGACGCCAGGTCGAACAGCGCGACGAGCAGCAGCACCAGCAGAGGCCACCCCCACAGCCCGGTCGCCACGGTGGTGAGCCCGGCCGCGGCGTACCAGGGCAGCCGCGGCACCAGCAGGGCCGCCCCGCACAGCACCGCCGCGACGGTGGCCGGGATCAGATACCGGCCGCCGGCCGTGTTGGCGCTGTTCAGCACGGCGAGGGCGGTCAGCGGCACAACCAGGCACCAGCGCCCGAGGGTGCCCCACCGGAAGCCATCTCTCCGTTTCACCCATCGGATCCTAGGCGGCCACGGTCCGCCCGCCGTACGACCTCAGTCCCCTTCCACCCCCTACTTTCGTAGGGGAAGACGGCCGCACAACGCATGATCTCCGGGCGCGGCCCGGTTCCTAGCGTCAAAACCATGGCTCTACGAACCATGGACTGGACGTTCCTCACCGAAGCCGCCCGCGATCCGCGCACCACCGGCGCCGTCGCCCCCAGCGGCAAGGCCCTCGCCCGTGTGCTGACCGACCCGGTGCGCACCCTGGCCCCGGGGCCGCTGACCGTACTGGAGGCGGGCGCCGGGACCGGCGCGGTCACCCGCGCCCTGATACCCCAACTGACCCCGGGCAGCCGCCTGGACGTCGTCGAGGCCAACCCGCGCTTCGCCGACCGGCTGCGCCGGCTCGTCGACACCCACCCGCACCTGGCCGGCGAGCCCGAGCGGGTCCGCGTCCACCGCTCCTACGTCGAGGACCTCCCGGGCGAACAGTGCTACGACGTGATCGTCTCCGGCCTGCCCCTGACCAACTTCACCCCCGACGGCGTCGAAGCGATCATGGCCCGCTACCTGGAGCTGCTGCACCCCGGCGGCACCCTGACCTACTTCGCCTACCTGGGCACCCGGTCCGCCCGCACCCTGCTGTCCTCCCGCGCGCAGACCCGCAGGCACCGTGCCGTCGAGGAGGTCATGGCCGCCTACCAGCGCCGGTACGCCACCGGCCGCTGGTCGGTGTGGGCGAACCTTCCGCCGGCTCGGGTCTGGCAGTTGCGCAAGCCGTGCCGTGCCGGGCGGGAAGAGCGGGGCGAGCCGCATGCCGTCACCGGAACCGGCCGGTGACCGTCCCGTCGGACCTCCTCGGTCACCTCCCCGCCACCGCCGCCTACGCGGTGCTGGCCGCCGCGGTCCTGGCCGAGTCCGTCCTGCTGCTCGGCGCCTTCGTCCCCAGCCTCGGCCTGTTGCTCGCGGCGGGGGCGCTGGCCCGCACCGGACCTCTGAGCCTGCCCCTGGTCATCGGTGTCACCACGGCCGCGGCGGTGACCGGTGACTTCCTGGCCCACCGCACCGGAGCCCTGCTGGGCGACCGCCTGCGCACGGGGAACCTGGGCAGCCGCATCCCGGCCGCCGCCTGGCGGCAGGCCGAGACCCAGATGGACCGCCGCGGTGGCGGAGCCGTCTTCCTGGCCCGCTTCCTCCCGGTGGTCCGCACCCTCACCCCCCACCTCGCGGGCGCCACCCGCCTGCCCTACCACCGCATCGCGCCCTACAGCACCGCCGCCGCTGCCCTGTGGGCCACCGCCGAGACCGGCATCGGCTATGCGGCACTCGCGACGGTCACCTGAAAGCCCGACCGGTCGGTATGGACGCCTGGTTGTCCCTCGGGTACAGATGGGTCATGCGCATCGCCGTAACGATCTTCCTCACCGACGAGACGATCACCCCGACCCGGCTCGCCCGGGAGCTGGAGGGCCGCGGTTTCGCCGGGCTGTATCTGCCCGAGCACACGCACATCCCCGTCGAGCGGACCACCCCGTACCCGGCGGGCGGCGAGCTGCCGCGCGAGTACGGCCGTACCTTCGACCCGTTCGTGGCGCTCGGCCAGGCCGCCGCCGTCACCGAGCGGCTCGGTCTCGGCACGGGCATCACGCTCGTCGCCCAGCACGATCCGATCGACCTGGCCAAGCAGGTCGCGACCCTGGACCATCTGTCCGGCGGCCGGTTCACCCTCGGGCTCGGCTTCGGCTGGAACGTCGAGGAGGCCGCCGACCACGGCGTACGGTGGCACACCCGGCGCGAGCTGGGCCGGGACCGGATGGCCCTGATGCGGGCGCTGTGGTCGGAGGAACCGGTCGCGTACGAGGGGGAGTTCGGCGGTGTCCGGGCCAGTCACGCGCACCCCAAGCCCGTGCAGAAGCCGCGCGGCCCGGTCGTGGGCCCGCGCACGCTGCTCGGCGGGGCCGCCGGGCCCAAGCTGTTCGCCCACATCTGCGAGTACGCGGACGGCTGGCTGCCCATCGGCGGCCGCGGCCTCTCCGAATCCCTGCCCCGGCTGCGCACGGCCTGGACCGAAGCGGGCCGTGACCCCGAGGCCCTCCAGGTCGTCCCGTACGCCGTCCACCCGACCCCGGGCAAGCTCGCCCACTACGCCGGCCTCGGCATCGAGGAGGTCGTGGTGCAGCTGCCGCCGGCGGGGGAGGCCGAGGTGCTGAAGGCGCTGGACGCGTACCAGGAGTACCTCTGACAACTCCCCCTTCAGGGAGGTGGGTTCGCCGCTTGTGGAACAGATGTACAGGTGTGGTCACTCCGGCCTCGCCGAGGCCGCATCCGGGTACCACCTGGGCGGAACCGGCCGAGCAGAGGGGGACTCATGAATCTGACCAGACTGGCCGCCGTGGGAGCGGTCGTCGGGCTCGCCTTGGGCCTGAGCAGCGCACCGGCGAGCGCGGCACCGAGGACCAGCGCCTTCGAGAACCAGGCACCGGCAGGGGCGTGCCTGGACTTCCGGGCCGACTACGGCCCGTACGTCTTCAACTGCAACGGCACCGACTACCAGAAGTGGCACTGGAACGACGAGATCCGGCTCACCGCGCTCCGGCAGGTGGCCACGAAGCTGTGTCTCACGCTGCGCAACGGCGAGCTGACCATGAAGCCCTGTGCCGCCGCCGACGAGGCGGCGCTGTGGTCCGTCGACACATCGTCACCCGGGGGCGCGCTGATCCAGAACAACGTGAACCACAAGTGCCTCGCGCGCGGGGCGAACGACCGCGTCTCCACGGCGCTGTGCACCGGCGGTCCTTCCCAGCGCTGGCTTGTCTGGGCCGCCTGACGGCAGGCCCCGGCCGCGCGCCCGGAACGATCAGTAAGCTGCGGGCGAAAGAGCCGGGTGGGCGAGCACCGGTGCGCGACCGACCATCGCGGCCGACAGGTGTGACCCGCCCGGTTTCCAGCTGCCATGGGGGGAAGCGTCATGAGGATTGCCTGGTTGGCCTGGCTCGTCCGGCACTTCAACGAGTACGGCTACAGCCAAGGGTTGTCGCGTGCCGCGATCGGCACCCTGGCCGTGCTCGTGACCGCCGCGCTGGTCTGGTTCGCGCTGCACCGCAACAGGCCGGCCGCCATAGCCGGCGCCGGGCTCACGTCCGCCCTGGGCATCGGGTGGCTGGCCTTCCACTGACGTGGCTCGCCCGGGTTGATCAGCGCACTCGTATGCTCGAAGGATGACGACTTCCGCGACCTCCGGAACGGGCCCCACCGAGAACTCCATGCGTCGCGCCCTGAAACGGGCCAGGGACGGCGTCTCCCTCGATGTCGCCGAGGCGGCGGTGCTGCTCCAGGCCCGGGGCGGGCAGCTGGAGGACCTGTCGGCCTCGGCCGCCCGGGTCCGGGACGCCGGCCTGGAGGCGGCCGGCCGGCCCGGCGTCATCACGTACTCGAAGAGCGTGTTCATCCCCCTGACCCGGCTGTGCCGGGACAAGTGCCACTACTGCACCTTCGTCACCGTCCCCGGCAAGCTGCGCCGCGAGGGCCACGGGATGTTCATGTCCCCGGACGAGGTCCTGGACATCGCCCGCAAGGGCGCCGCCCTCGGCTGCAAGGAAGCCCTCATCACCCTCGGCGACAAGCCCGAGGACCGCTGGCCCGAGGCGCGCGAGTGGCTCGACGCGCACGGCTACGACGACACCCTCGCCTACGTACGGGCCATCTCCATCCGGATCCTGGAGGAGACCGGCCTGCTGCCCCACCTCAACCCGGGCGTCATGAGCTGGACCGACTTCCAGCGCCTGAAGCCGGTGGCCCCCAGCATGGGCATGATGCTGGAGACGACCGCGACCCGGCTCTGGTCCGAGCCGGGCGGTCCCCACCACGGCTCTCCCGACAAGGAGCCCGCCGTGCGCCTGCGCGTCCTGGAGGACGCCGGGCGGTCCTCCGTCCCCTTCACCTCCGGGGTCCTCATAGGCATCGGGGAGACCTACGAGGAGCGCGCCGAGTCGCTGTTCGCGCTGCGGAAGGTGACCCGGGCCTACCACGGCATCCAGGAACTCATCATCCAGAACTTCCGCGCCAAGCCGGACACCGCCATGCGCGGCATGCCGGACGCCGAACTGGACGAGCTGGTCGCCACGGTGGCCGTCGCCCGGCTGCTCATGGGCCCGTCGGGCTGCATCCAGGCCCCGCCCAACCTCGTCGACGACGAGTACGAGCGGCTGATCGGCGCCGGTATCGACGACTGGGGCGGGGTCTCCCCGCTGACCATCGACCACGTCAACCCCGAGCGCCCCTGGCCGCAGATCGAGCAGCTCGCCGAGAAGTCCCGGGCGGCCGGCTTCGAGCTGCGGGAACGGCTCTGCGTGTACCCGGAGTTCGTGCGGCGCGGCGAGCCCTGGCTGGACCCGCGGCTGCGCCCACACGTGGCCGCGCTGGCCGACCCGGAGACCGGGCTGGCCCGCCCCGACGCCCTTCCGAAGGGCCTGCCGTGGCAGGAGCCGGAGGAGGTCTTCACGGCGTCCGGCCGCACCGACCTGCACTCCACGATCGACACCGAGGGCCGTACCTCCGACCGCCGGGACGACTTCGACGAGGTGTACGGCGACTGGGGCGCCCTGCGCGAGGCCGCCGTCCCGGGCATGGCGCCGCAGCGCATCGACACGGACGTGCGCGAGGCCCTGCGCACGGCCGCCGACGACCCCACGAAGCTCACCGACGACGAGGCGCTGGCCCTGCTGCACGCGGACGGACCGGCGCTGGACGCCCTCGCCCGGGTCGCCGACGACGTACGGAAGTCGGCCGTCGGTGACGACGTCACCTACATCGTCACCCGCAACATCAACTTCACCAACGTCTGCTACACGGGCTGCCGCTTCTGCGCCTTCGCCCAGCGCCGCACGGACGCCGACGCCTACACCCTCTCCCTCGACCAGGTCGCCGACCGGGCGCAGCAGGCCTGGGACGTCGGCGCGGTGGAGGTCTGCATGCAGGGCGGCATCCACCCGGACCTGCCCGGCACGGCGTACTTCGACATCGCGCGGGCGGTGAAGGAACGCGTCCCGGGCATGCATGTGCACGCCTTCTCGCCGATGGAGGTCGTCAACGGCGCGACCCGCACCGGCATGTCCATCCGCGAGTGGCTGACCGCCGCCAAGGAAGCGGGCCTGGACACCATCCCGGGCACGGCCGCCGAGATCCTCGACGACGAGGTCCGCTGGATCCTCACCAAGGGCAAACTGCCCGCCGCGGACTGGATCGACGTCGTGACGACGGCCCACGAGCTGGGCATCCGGTCGTCCTCGACGATGATGTACGGCCATGTCGACCAGCCCCGGCACTGGCTCGGGCACCTGCGCACCCTCGCGGGCATCCAGCAGCGCACGGGCGGCTTCACCGAGTTCGTGACGCTGCCGTTCGTGCACACCAACGCGCCGGTCTACCTGGCGGGGATCGCCCGCCCGGGCCCGACCATGCGGGACAACCGCGCGGTCACGGCCATGGCCCGGCTGCTGCTGCACCCGTACATCCCCAACATCCAGACCAGCTGGGTGAAGCTCGGCACCGAGGGCGCCGCCGAGATGCTCCGCTCCGGCGCGAACGACCTGGGCGGCACGCTCATGGAGGAGACGATCTCCCGCATGGCGGGCTCGTCGTACGGCTCGTACAAGTCGGTCAAGGACCTCATCGCGGTGGCCGACGCCGCGGGCCGCCCGTCGAAGCCCCGGAACACCCTCTACGGGGACATCTCCGAGGAGCGACAGCAGGCGGCCCAGGCGTCGGACGGGCATCTGCCGGAGCTGCTGCCGGTACTGGACTGACGCTCTACCGACCCCCGGTGTCCGCCGGCTGATGTGCCGTCACGGCACGGTCGGCTGCGGCACCGGGGCTCTTCGGCGGCGGGGGAGCCGTGCCCCGGCCCAGCCACAGCAGGGCCAGCCCCAGGGAGCAGGCGATCACCGGCCAGTAGAGGTAGCGGAAGTCCGTCGCGGGCATGATCGGCAGATAGCCGAGGATGTAGGCCGCCGAGCTGATGCCCAGCGCCCGGACCGGCAGGCAGAACACGCCCTTGCCCGGGCGGACGGCCAGCACCAGTGCCACGGCGAGCCAGAACCAGCCGCGGAACAGCCACGGCAGGTCACTCGCCATGCCGCGTACGTACGTGCTGAGCATGTCCTCCAGGCGGGGGTGCGCCACCTCGACGCCCAGGTCGTTGCGGGTGATCCCCGCCTTGTAGACGTAGCCGGTGTCGAACAGCAGACTCGCGAAGAGCCGCAGCCGGTACTGGAGATACCCCGGCACATGCCCGCTCATCTCGTCCAGCCACAGGGACGTGATCTCGCCCGAGTCCCCGCGCAGCCCGTCCGCCGGGCGCGCGTAGCAGGCCCAGTAGGCGTCCGACAGGGCGCCGACGCGCCGGCACTCCTCGGCGGAGGCGACGAGCCGGTCCCTGAGGCCGGGTGACACGTCCGCCGACCGGAGTTCGTCCACCCGCAGGACGTGGACCAGGTCGTCGAGCATGATCTGTGTGCCCTGTTTCGTCTCCAGGGGCCGGGCGAACAGGGAGATGGCGGCGGCCGGCACGACCAGGGCGGCCACGAGTGCCGCCGTGCACGTCACCCACGTACGGCGTCCGGGTGAGCCCCACAGCGCGAGGACCAGCAGGACGAAGACGGGGATGGCGGCGAAGAAGGCGTTCTTGCGCACCAGCATGGCGTACGCGAGGAACAGCACGCCCAGAGCGAGCAGCCCCCACCGCAGGGCGGGACGGCGAAGGCCGCTGTCCCGCGGTCGCAGCCGCAGCCCGGTGAACGCGACCGCGCACGCGGCGAGCAGCGCGAACGCCGCGTGGACGTCCTTCCAGATCACCCCGACGAACGTCAGCACGAAGGGCGCCAGTCCGAGGCCGAGCACGGCGAGTGAGCCGCCACGGCTACCGGTCAGCCCCCACACGCACCAGGACAGCACTCCCAGTGCGCCCCAGAAGACGAGGGACTGCAGGACGAGCATCGACGCGATCGAGCCGGTGACGGCGATGAGTGCCCGCCACACCAGGCTCAGCACGGGCGGGTGCCAGTCCGTCAGGGGCAGCTTGCCCTCGGCCTGGCGGAGCTGGTCGAGGCTGTCGGGACTCAGATAGCCGGGGGCGAAGACGAGGACCGTGGCCAGGCAGCAGCACGCGGCGACGGCGGCCAGAACCCAGACCCAGTGCTGCACCAGCGGCTTTCGTCTCATATGTCGGATATTAGCTTCTCAGGGTGTGACGAAGACGTAGCGCCGGTAGGCGTAGAAGCGGAACAGGGTCGCGAGCACCCAGCCGAAGATCCGGGCGGTGTTGTCGCTGAGCGCCGAGTCGAGCCCGAGCAGTTCCCGGGAGGCGAAGACCGTGCCGGCCGTGATGAGCAGCCCGACGCCGTTCGCCACGAGGAACAGGAGGAGTTCGCGGGTCACCTTCTCGCGGTGCTGGTGGCGATAGGTCCAGTAGCGGTTGCCGACCCAGCTGAAGAGCGCGGCCGCCGTCGTCGCCAAAACGGACGCCTGGACGGGCGCGGTCCGCAGCACTCCGCCCTGCGCGCCGCCGGGCACACCGAAGACGAGCAGGTTGTAACCGCCGTTGTCGACGACGAAGGCCAGGGCCCCGACGACACCGAACTTGGCGGCCTCGCGCCAGATGCCCTTGACAGCGTCCCGCGCACGCAGCGCGGCAGATGCGAGGACCGGCACACGGTGAGAGTAACGACCCGGCGCGCCCTCACCGCACAGCCACGCTCATATCGCAATATTTCCTATTGTGTGAGCATTCGGCCCGAGATCCGAGGAGGGAGCGGCCGTGGAACCGACGATCGCGTGTGTCGTGCCGTGTCACAACGAGGAGGCCGCCATCGGCAAGGTGGTCCGCGACCTGCGGGCGGCCCTCCCCGAGGCCGTCGTCTACGTGTACGACAACGCCTCCACCGACCGCACGGTGGAGATCGCCCGGGGCGCGGGCGCGATCGTCCGGGAGGAGTCCCGCAAGGGCAAGGGCAATGTCATCCGGCGCGCCTTCGCCGACGTCGACGCCGATGCCCTGCTCCTCATCGACGGCGACGACACCTACGACGCCGCCCGCGCCCGGGACCTGGTGGACCTGCTCTTCGAGGGGCCCTACGACCAGGTAGTGGGCGCCCGCCGGGTGACGGTCGACGGGGCCTACCGGGCGGGACACGCGGTCGGCAACAAGCTGCTCACCGGGTCCGTACGGTCCCTGTTCGGCAACGACGTGACCGACATGCTCAGCGGCTACCGGGTCTTCTCGCGGCGCTTCGTGAAGTCCTTCCCGGCGCTGGCCCGCGAGTTCGAGACCGAGACCGAGATGACCATCCACGCCCTCCACCTCCGCCTCCCCACCGCCGAGGTCGTCGTGGACTACCGGGTCCGGCCCGCCGGCGGCGAGAGCAAACTGCGCACCTACCGGGACGGCTGGCGCATCCTGCGGGTCATCCTCGATTTGGCGCGGCGCGAGCGCCCCTCGCTCGTCCACACCGTGATCGCGGGTGTGCTGGCCCTGGTCTCGGTCATCCTCGGCATCCCCGTCATCGCCGACTTCATCGAGACGGGCACGGTGCCCCGTGTCCCCACGGCGATCCTCGCCGCCGCCATCATGACCATCGCGGCCCTCGTCCTGCTCGTGGGCTACATCCTCGAGTCGCTCATGCACATGCGGCAGGAACAGTCACGGCTCGTGCACCTCTCCTACCCGGCCCCCGCCCGCGCGCCGCTCCACACCGCCCATGGCGCCGGAACCGGTCCGGTACCGGTCCGCAAGACCCCCTGAGGCCGCCGGGAAAGGGCCATGCGCGCAGTACGATGATCGGAACCCCGATGTCCGTGCGGGGTCCCGTGACCGAGGAGATGCGTGCCCGTGCCTGCCCGACTTCCTTCGTGGGCCTGGACGACCGGGCTGACCGTGGGAGCGATAGCCGCGGTGACGGTCCTGGCCGTACAGGCGGACCGGGGCCCGCACCCCACCGCCACGTCGGCCAAGCCGAGCAGCGCGGCCTCGGCGGGCGTGCGGCCCACCCCCACCGCGTCCGCACCGACCCGGGTGCCCGACGGCTCCGGCACCGGCCGCCGCATCGTCTACTCCCTCGGCGAGAAGCGGGTGTGGCTGGTCGACGCGAGCGAGGGGCGCCGCCGTACGTTCACCGTGTGGCCGGGCACGGTCAGCCCCGACCCCGGCTCGTACACGGTGTCGTCGCGCAATGAGGGCACGACCGGCTCGGACGGCGTCCAGATCGAGCACATCATGTACTTCGCCGCGAAGTCCGGCGTCTCCGTCGCCTTCTCCAACGCGGTCGACGGCGCCTCACCGCCGCCCTCCGCCTCCGGCACCAAGACGGGCGGAGTCCGGATGCGGAAGGCGGACGGCACGGCACTGTGGGCGTTCGGCACGGTCGGTACGACCGTGGCCGTGGTCAAGTAGCGGGAGTCTGCGTCCCCCGGTCCGACATCTGGTTGACGATCAGCACGACACCGCTGAACAGGAAGACACGGGTCGCCGCGTCCAGCCCGTTCCAGTTCTCGGACTGCCACATCGAGAACCACTCGCCGCCGATCCCGATGAACCCGGCCCCGAACAGCAGCATCACCATCAGCAGCCCGTACGTCGACAGCTGCCGGGCCCGCCGCTGATCACGCCTGGCCCACAGCCAGCTCCCGGCTATGAGGACGAACGCGGCGACCGTCTCCCACGCGATGATCGCGATGTACGCGGCGTCCTGAAGGGCCTCGCTCGTGATGGCCCGCCACATCAGGTCCTCGTCCTTGAACGTGGTGTCCATGGCCAGCACATGCCGGACGAACTGCTGGTTGGTGCCGAAGTCGGTGATGTTCCCGAAGGCGACGAGCGTCATGTAGAGGGCGATGGTGGCGGTGAGCAGCATGGCGGCAAGAGGCAGCACGCCGCGTGAAGTTGGGGAGGTGGCCATGCCGATCATTCTCCCCGGACGCCGGGGCGGACGCGACACCGCGAACCGGCTCTGCTCCGTGCGCGCTTGGTCCCGCACCCGTATGAACGTTCGGTAATGTGTTAGTCAAGGGAGGGCCCGTCCGAGGCTGCTCCGCACACGCAAGTCGCCCGGGGGAAAACGCAGATGACGGATGCTCACGCTTTAACCGAGCCCGAGGCCGGGAGTGAGGCCGGGAGCGGCAGCCCACCACCTGACAGCGACGCCGTCATCGCCGTACGCGATCTGCGCATGCGCTACCGCGGCAGCCATGACGTGCTGAAGGGCGTTGGCTTCAGGGCCCGGCGAGGCGAAGTGATCGTGCTGCTCGGCCCGAACGGCGCCGGCAAGACGACCACGATCGAGGTCCTCGAAGGCTTCCGGATGCGTTCGGACGGTGACGTGACCGTCCTCGGCACCGATCCGGCTCACGGGGACGAACAGTGGCGGGCACGCCTCGGCATCGTGCTGCAGTCCTGGCGAGACCATGGCAAGTGGCGCGTGCGCGAACTGCTGGCCCATCTCGGCTCGTACTACGTGCCCTACTCCACCGCCACCATCCAGCGCCCCTGGGACGCTGACGAACTCCTGGCCGCGGTGGGGCTCACCGAGCACGCGGACAAGCGGGTCGGGACTCTGTCCGGCGGTCAGCGCAGGCGTCTCGACGTGGCCATCGGCATCGTCGGCCGACCCGAGCTGCTGTTCCTCGACGAGCCGACGGCCGGTCTTGACCCGGAGGCCCGGAACGAGTTCCACGGCCTGGTGCGCGGGCTCGCGGACGAGAACACGACCGTCCTGATGACCACGCACGACCTCGCCGAGGCGGAGAAGCTCGCCGACCGGATCCTGATTCTGGCCGGTGGCCGGATCGTGGCCGACGGTTCGGCCGAGGAGCTGTCCCGGCAGGCGTCGGCGGAGGCCACCGTGCGCTGGACGCTGGACGGACGGCCCTTCGAGAAGGCGACGGCAGAGCCCACCCGGTTCGTCCGTGAGCTGTTCGAGGAGCACGGCGAGGCGGTCGGCGGGCTGGAAGTGCGCCGGGCGAGCCTGGAGGACACCTACCTGACGATGGTGCGAGAGCTGGAGGCATCCCGATGAGCCCGGTGTGGCACGCGGCCGGAGCAGGAGTCCGGCGCGGCTGGACGGAACTCCGGCAGACCTTCACCACCGGCCAGGACGTGTTCGGCTACGTGCTCTGGACGATCCTGCTCATGGTGCCGCTCTTCCTGCTCAAGGACGATCCGCTGAAGGGCGCCGGCATCTCGACCGGCGCGTTCATGCTGCCGAGCATGCTGGGCATGACGCTCGCGTTCACCGGGATGATGACCACGGCACAGCTGCTCGCGACCGAACGTGAGGACGGCACGCTGCTGCGGGCCAAGGCCGTGCCCAACGGCATGGTCGGTCACCTGGTCGGCAAGATCATTATGGTGTCGGGTACGGCCTTGGCCTCCATGGCCCTCCCCTTCGCCGTCGGCCTGCTCCTGGTGGACGGAGTCGCCCGGCAGGGCGGCGGAGCGTTGCTGGCGCTGGTGTGGGCGATCCCGCTGGGTCTCCTGGCGACCCTGCCGATCGGCGCCGTCATCGGCTCACTCGTCAGCAGTCCGCGCACCATCGGGTTGCTGATGCTCCCGGTGATGGGACTCGTCGTGATCTCCGGTATCTACTTCCCGCTGTCGGAACTGCCCGAGTGGCTGCAGACCGTCGGGCAGATCTTCCCCGTGTACTGGCTCGGCCTCGGTCTCCGGTCCGCGCTGCTGCCGGCCGACGCGGTCGCCGTCGAGATCGGCACATCCTGGCGGCACTTGGAGACGGCGGGCGTGCTGGGTGCGTGGGCGGTCGCCGGTCTGCTCCTCGCACCCTCCGTCCTGCGCAGGATGGCCCGCCGAGAGTCCGGGGCGGCGATGGCGGAACGGCACCGGAAGGCGATGCAGCGGGTCGGTTAGCGTCCCGCCGCGAACTCCAGGAACTCGGACCAGGTGCCGCTGGTGAAGGCCAGACGGGCGCCGTCCTCGTTCTTGGAGTCGCGGATGTGGATGGTGGGGTGGGATATGGCGGCCTCTACGCAATCCGGACCGTCATTGCTGCTGTAGCTGCTCTTGAACCAGGCGAGTTCAGCGGTCACGTCTCTTCTCCCAGAACTTTCTCGATGAAGGCCAGGGACTCTCGGGGCGAGAGGGCCTGCGCCCGGATCATTCCATAGCGCATGTCGAGGATTTGGGCGTCCCGGGTGTCGCTGATCACGCGATTGTGCAGCTGGGCCTCGAAGTGTCCCAGCGTCTTGCCCTCCTGGAGCTTCAGCACTCGGAACGGGCCCGCCATGCCCGCGTGGTCCTCCCGATCCGTCGGCATGACCTGGATCGACACGTGCCTCAACTTGCCGATCTCCAACAGATGTTCGAGCTGTCGGCGCAGCACCATTCTGCCTCCGATCGGCCTCCGCAGCGTGGACTCTTCCTGGACAAACGTGATGAGCGCTCGCGGCACGCGATCGAACACGGCCTTCCGCGCCATACGCGCCGCGACGTGCCGCTCGATCTCGTCCTCCGTGAAGGCCGGCCGCCTCATGGCGTACAGCGCCTGGGCGTACTCCGGGATCTGGAGAAGCCCGTGGATCTGATGGTTGTCGTAGGCGCCGAGCTCGACGGCCTCGTCCTCCAGCTTCGCCAGGTCCCTCACCTTCTTCGGATACCGGGCCTTCTCCACGTCCTCCTTCATCGCGGAGAGCTTGCCGCCCGCGCCGAGCACCTCATCGGCCTTGTCGAGAAAGTCCGGCTTGGGAACGCGCCGGGCCCGCTCGACGGACGAGACCATCTCCTCCCCGTACCCGATGGCCGCCCCCAACTCCGCCTGCTTCAGCCCGGCGGCCTCGCGCCACATCCTGATCTGCCGCCCGACCGTCCTGAGCACGGCCGCCGCCTCCTCGTCCTCCACGCCTTCCCCTCCTGACGTACCAGCCGTACGACCCCCCGAGGTGTCCGGACAGCCACGCTCCGTACCGGGGTCGTTGCTGTTCAGAGTAGGGACGAACGGCCACGCTGGGTGACATGAGTCAGAAATCCCCCACGCAGATCCCGCTCCTCACCCGCCACTTCGCGATCCAGCTGTCCGCCACCCGAAGAGGCGCTCGGCTGGCTCGCCTGCTCGCCGAACGCCAACTCGACGAGTGGGGCGAGCCTTACGACGCTGCCGCGCAGGTGGTGGCCGAGCTGGCGTCCAACGCCGTGCTGCACGGCCGCGTCCGCGGCAGGGACTTCCGGCTCGGCCTGAAGCTGCACGCCGACCGCACGCTCCGCGTCGAGGTCACCGACGCCCGGGGCGACCGGATCCCGCGAGACCCGGAACCGGTGGCGGAGGACGCGGAGTTCGGCCGGGGCCTGCGGATCGTCGCGGTGTACGCGAGCCGTTGGGGAGTGGAGGAGGCACCGGCTCACGCCAAGACGGTGTGGGCCGAACTGAGTCTGGGATCTAGGGTGACGTGATGGACGTGGGGGCGGTCTTGATAGCCGTGGCCGGAGTGGCGGGAACTCTGGGGGGAGCCCTGCTCACTCAACGCGGTGCCGAGAAGGCCAAGCGGCGTGAGTTGGAGATCGCTCAGGCGATTCAGGAGGCGCGGGAGAACCGTGAACTCCGGCGGCGCTGCTATTCGGAGCAGCACCGGGACGCGAGACAGTTCTGCACGGCCCTGAGCCGCCATCTGTACGGGCTCCGGGACCGTACGCCCGGTGGCGAGGACATTCAGGCGCTGGAGTCCGCCAAGGACTCCTACCGCGACCGCTGGTCCGAGGCCCTGATGATCGCGCCGGACGCGGTGATCACCCCGGCCCGGGAGGTGAACGGGGCCCTGAACAGGGTCTATGGCCAGGTCAAACGCCTGGAGCAGGGAAACCCGCGACCCGGTGAAACCCTGCGGTCGGCCGTCGAGGCCCAACACGGCCTCTGGCCTTTGATAGCCGCCATGAGAGAGGCGATGCGCCGAGACCTGGGGATTACGGAGGACGCCGACCACGGTACGGAGATGCCCTCTTATTACGGCGACGCCACCGCCTTCTTCCACGACTTCGAGGAGCCGGATCGCGGCCCGTCATGACCCGGCTGCTCCCGACGCCAAGAACCAAAGAACCGGGCAAAGAACCAACCCACCCCCACCGCCCCCGCAGCTCACCCGCAGGGGTGAACATCGCCAACTCAACTGGCGTGGAAGGCAGTCGATGGTGCAGCGTCAGCGCAGACAACCCCACAAACGAATACGGCCCCCGCCGGGACTGCCATCCCACTGCGAGGGCCTGATCACCTAGGAAGAACGGACCTTCCCGATGACTGACCAGCACCCTAGCGCGCCCGCACGCGCGCAGTCCGGCACTTCCGGTGTCCAGCACGTGACGGAACGCCACGAGGACAACTTCACGGTGGTCGGCAACCACCTGGCCCAGCACCCGGACCTGTCCCTGACGGCCATCGGCCTGGCCGTCCACATCCAGTCGCTGCCCGCCGGAACCCCGATCGGCATCAAGGCACTGACGGCCAAGTTCCAGGAGGGCGAGATCCGGATCGCCGCAGCCCTCCGCGAGCTGGAGACCCACGGCTACCTGACGCGCGCCAGGGAGCGTCTTCAATCCGGCCGAGTCGTAACCCGCACGGTCTCGTACAACAAGCCCCGGACGACGATCCTGGAGCACCGCCCGGCCTCCCCTCCGCCCCGGACGGAATCCCCGGCCCCGAAGCCCCACCGCACCGCCGCCGACCTCCTCACCGGCCTGCGTGCGGCCGACTCCCGCCTGCTGCTGAGCGAGCGCGACGTGCATCGTCTGGCCCCGCAGGTGTCGGCCTGGCTGGAGCGGGGCGTCCCCGCCGCGGCGGTGGAACGGACCCTGACGTCGGGCCTGCCCCACGACCCGATCAAGCACCCGGCGGCCTTCGTCGCCCACCGCCTGACCACCCTCCTCCCACCGCCCCTCCCCACGGCCCCACCCCACCCGGCACCCACCCCCCGCCCGGCCCCGCTCCAAACCTGCGACGGCTGCGAACGAGCCTTCCGGGCAGTGCGTCCCGGCGGCCGGTGCCGCGACTGCCGCCCTGCCGAGCGGGACGCGGCCTAGGCATGCGACCGCTGATCCCCATGTCTCAGCTGGCCCCGGACGCGCTGCGTGATGCCGTCGCCCGGATCGCCCCGGGTCGGCTGCCTACGCTCACGCGGCACCTCTTCGAGGCCACCACCAACGCACAGCAGACCCAGAGCCTCGCCCCCCTGCGCGCCTTCGTGCACTCCTGGGCGGTCTTCGTCGCGATCGAACGACACCCCGCGCGGGCTGAGCGGCTGCGGGAGCTGGAACGGATCGTGGACGTCGGCGAAGAGGACCCCTCCGACGCCATCGCCGAGATCCGCGCCATCCGGGAGGCCGCAGAGGCAGAGGCAGGCCTGTGGCGGACTGGTCCTGGGACTACAACCCGAGCTCCTTCTCCAGCAGCGTGAAGGACTTGGGCGTTCCGCCCGGCTGGGGCTTGCCCTCCTTGTGGCCCACTATCCGGTAACCCGCGTCGCGGTAGTACGCGGTGAGCTGGGTGTTGCCGGCCAGGCAGTCCAGGCGTACGTGGGTTCGGCCCGCAGCGGACACGCGGTGTTCCGCGGCCTCCAGCAGCAGCCGTCCCGTCCCGGGCGGGGAGGCGCTCCGGTTCACCATGAGGCGGTGCACGTACCCGGCCACGGGCGGCTGCGGGCCCCAGGCGGCCTCGTCCTCCCACCACAGTTCCCAGGCGCCGGCGACGCGCCCGTCGGCCTCCGCGAGCCAGACCTCGCCCTGGGTCATGACCCGGCGGAAGTGGGACTCGTCGAGCTCTCCCGGCTGCCACTGCCCGGTGATGCCGCGGGTCAGCATCCAGCGGGCCGCGTCGTCGCGGAGGCGGACGAGGGTGGGCAGGTCGGCCTCGGCGGCCGGGCGGACGCGTAGATCGTTCATCCGGGGATCCTCGCACACCTGTCCGATACCTCGGGTGCTCAGAGCGACGGTCCGTAAGCCGGCCGTGAAGGCGCCATTCCACCCACTGAACCCACCGTCCCCGTTCGATTACAGTGCCTAGCTGTCGTACGTATGGACGGTCCCTGGGAGGTCAAGGTGGGTGCGACTGCCGGCGCCGTCTGGGGCCGTACGGAGCAGCAGGACTTCCGCAGCAGGGTGCGCGGGACGCTGCTCGGCGTGGCTGTGGGGGACGCGCTGGGCACGCCCGTGGACGGGCTGGTGGTCGACGGGATCAGGGAGGCGCACGGGGCTGAGGGGCTGGTCGATCTGGCCCCCGCCTACGGCAGACGCGGTGCTGTCACGCACATCACGCAGCTCACCCTGTTCTCCGTGGACGGACTGATCCGGGCCCAGGTGCGCCGGGACACCGGAGCCTGGCATCCGCCCACCGATGTGCACCGGGCGTATCTGCGCTGGGCCGCCACCCAGCGGGACTGGGGGCCCGACGAGCGCCGCAAGGACGACGGCTGGCTCGCGCGGGAGGAGTGGCTGTACGCGCGGCGGGATCCCCACCGCTCGCTGTTGCTGGGGCTCGGCGACGAGATCATGGGCACCCCGGAGACACCCAAGAACCCCGGTGAGGCCGGGCCCGAGGCCGCCACCCGGTCCGCCCCGTTCGGACTGCTCGTGGGCTGGGAGCCGCAGCTCGTCGCGCAGCTCGCCGTCGAGTGCGCGGCGCAGACCCACGGGCACCCCACGGCTTCGCTCGCGGCGGGTGCGTACGCCGTGATCGTGCATGCCCTCGCCCTCGGCGAGAGCCTCGACGCTGCCGTGCAGCGGGCCTTCGCGATGCTGGCCGCCCGGCCCGGGCACCAGCCCGTGTCGGACGCCCTCCAGCACGCGCTGGGCGCCGTACGGCAGGGGATGCCCGGCCCGGAGCGCGTGAGCGAGCTGTGCGGGGCCGGTACGGCGGAGAGCCTCGTCGGCGCCGCCGTGTACTGCGCCCTCGTCGCCGCCGACGTCCGGCACGGGCTGTGCCTCGCCGTCAACCACGACGGCCCCTCCGCCGCCACCGGCGCGCTGACCGGCGGCCTGCTCGGCGCCCTGCACGGCGAGACGGCCCTCCCTCCGGCCTGGCTGGCCGAACTGGAGGGCCGCCCCACGATCCTGGAACTGGCCGACGACTTCGCCATGGAGATGACCCAGGGGCCGGCCCTGCACGGTCCGGCGGGCTCGTCCCCGGGCTGGCTGGCCCGGTACCCGCGCGGCGCGTAGGACACCCCAGGTCCATGCCCCCTTCCCATTGCTCACTCCCATGGCATGAGCACGTCACCGTACAGTGGTCGTTCCGTCACCTTCGGTCCACAGGATCCACACGGCCCGACGCGGGGATCACCTCTCCGTGGCTGCTCCACCGGGTCTCGTCCGTTCATCCCCCCTTCGTGGAGGCACTGTGCGCAACCTGCGCGGGACACAGACGGCCGCGGTCGCCGCGGCCCTGACGGCCATGGCGGTTCTGCCCACCTCGGCCCGGGCCGCCGACTCCGGGCTTCCGGAGGTGACCGCCACCACCGAGACCCCGGCCCTCCACGGCGACGACGCCGGCGGCAACGCCGACGCCGACGACCCGGCGATCTGGCGCAGCGCCGCCGACCCCGACGCCAGCCTGGTGATCGCCACCGCCAAGGAAGGCGGCCTGCGCGTGTACGACCTGGCCGGCAAGGAGGTGCAGTCGATCCCCGCGCCGCCCGCCCCGGCTCCCGGCGCCAAGCCGGGCCGCTTCAACAACGTGGACCTGATCTCCGGGTTCCCGCTGCCGACCGGCCGCGCCGACGTCGCCGTCGTCAGCGACCGGGGCCGCGACCACCTGCGGATCTACCGCATCACCCCGGGGGCGGCCCGGCCGCTGACCGACGTCACCGACCCCCACGCCCCGCTGGTCTTCTCCAAGACCGAGGACGAGGTCAACGACCAGGCCACCCCCTACGGCCTGGCCACCTGGAAGGACAAGGCCACCGGCCGCTCCTACGCCGTGGTCAGCCGGCGCAGCCGCACCCGGCTCGCCCTGCTGGAGCTGAAGGCGACCTCCAGCGGAGCGGTCTCCTACCGGCAGGTGCGCACCTATGACCTGCCCGCCTCCTTCACGCTCCCCGACGGCCGGTCCTGGACCCCCTGCACCGACCCCGGCGATCTCCCGCAGGTCGAGGGCATGGTCGTGGACCCGGCGAACAAGGTGCTCTATGCCGGCCAGGAGGACGTCGGCATCTGGCGGCTCCCCGCCGACCTCGGCGGCAAGCCGAAGCTGATCGACAAGGTCCGGGAGTACGGCGTCCCCGCCACCTACGACGAGGCGACCGAGGAGTGTGTCGCGGGCGCGGACCCCGGCTACGGCGGCACGCACCTGTCCGCCGACGTCGAGGGCCTGACCATCCTCGACGAGGGCTCCGGCGACGGCTACCTGCTCGCCTCCAGCCAGGGCGACGACACCTTCGCCGCGTACGACCGCGAGGTCTCCGACGACAACGAGTACGAGAGCGGCTTCCGGATCACCGCCGGCACCGTCGACGGCTCCGAGGAGTGCGACGGCGCCGCCGTACTGAACGCGCCCCTCGGCTCCCGCTACCCGAACGGCCTGCTCGTGGTGCAGGACGGGCACAACACCCCGGACGAGACGGACGCGGACGGGGAGGTCCGCGACAACACCGACTTCAAGTTCGTCGACCTGCGCAAGGTCACCGGCGCGCTGGACGAGGACGACTGAGCACATCGCACCGTACGCCTCCGCCCCTCTGGGCGGAGGCGTACGTCCGCATCGCGGCTCGCGGGAGAGGCCGTCAGTCCTTCACGGTCGTGCGCGTGGCGGTGTCCTCGACACCGCCCGCCGGCGCGGGTACGGCAGCCGCGGCGGCCCCGTCGCCGTCCGTGTTGATCCGCTCGATGATCGCCAGCCGCTCCGGGGTGTCCTCCGGCCTGATGTAGCCGACGAGGATGTAGAGGACCAGGGAGACCGCCAGCGGGATCGACACCTGGTACTGGAGCGGCACGCCGCCCTCGACGTTCCAGTGGATCGGGTAGTTCACCAGCCAGAACGCGAGCAGGCCCATCGACCAGCTGGTGAGCGCCGCCGTCGGCCCGGAGCGGCGGAACGCGCGCAGCAGGCCCAGCATCATCGGGATGGCCATCGGGCCCATCAGACCGGCCACCCACTTGATGACGACGGTGATGATGTCCTTGAACGCGGGGGAGTTGACCTGCGTCGCCGCCGCCATGGACAGGCCGAGGAAGACGACCGTCGCGATCCGGGCGACCCGCAGTCCCTGGCTCTGGTTCCACGTCCGCGCCCTGGCCCAGATCACCGGCGCGCAGTCCCGGGTGAACACCGCCGCGATGGCGTTGGCGTCCGAGGAGCACATGGCCATGGTGTGCGAGAAGAAGCCGACGATGACCAGGCCCAGCAGGCCGTGGGGCAGGAGCTGTTCGGTCATCAGGGCGTAGGAGTCGGAGCCGTCCTGCTTCTGCGACTCGACCAGCAGCGGCGACATCCACATCGGGAAGAACAGCACCAGCGGCCAGACCAGCCACAGGATCGCCGAGAGCCGCGCGGAGCGCTCGGCCTCCTTCGCGTTCGGCGTGGCCATGTAGCGCTGGGCCTGGTTGAGCATGCCGCCGTTGTACTCGAAGAGCTTGATGAAGAGGAACGCGAGCAGGAAGACCGTGCCGTACGGGCCGACCAGCGGTTTCTCGTGGCCCTGGAGTTCGGGGGAGTCCCAGACCCCGAAGAAGCCACCGTGGTCGTCGAGTCGTACGAACACCGCGACGAACATCGCGATGCCGGCCAGCAACTGGATGATGAACTGGCCGAGTTCGGTGAGCGCGTCCGCCCACAGGCCGCCGATCGTGCAGTAGACCGCCGTGATGCCGCCGGTGATGAGGATGCCCTGGTTGAGGGAGATCCCGGTGAAGACGGACAGCAGCGTCGCGATCGCCGCCCACTTCGCACCCACGTCGACGATCTTCAGCAGCATGCCGGACCAGGCCAGCGCCTGCTGGGTCTTCAGGTCGTAGCGGTTCTTCAGGTACTCCAGCGGGGAGGCCACATGGAGGCGGGAGCGTAACCGGTTGATGCGCGGTGCGAAGAGTTTGGACCCGATGGCGATGCCGAGGGCGATCGGGAAGGACCAGGTGACGAAGGAGGTGACGCCGTAGGTGTAGGCGATGCCCGCGTACCCGGTGAACATCACCGCGCTGTAGCCCGACATGTGGTGCGAGATGCCGGAGAGCCACCACGGCATCTTGCCGCCTGCGGTGAAGAAGTCGCTGACGTTGTCCACGCGTTTGTGCGACCAGACGCCGATCGCGACCATCACGGCGAAATAGCCGATGAGCACGGCCCAGTCGAGACCGTTCATGTGCGCCCTCCCAGGGGTCAGCCCAGCGATCAGCCCGGCGCTCATCGTGGGCGCTGCTGCGTGAACACGACAAGTGACGGTCAGGTCAAGGAGGGGTAAAAATGTTCGGCGTGATGGTCTCGATTCATCTACGTGAACTCATCGCATCAACTCCCCAGCGTTGACCAGCAATGACTGCCCGGTGATCGACCGGGCCCGGTCCGACGCCAGGAACACCGCCGCGTCGGCCACATCCGAGTCCGTCGCCAGTTCGGGCAGCGCCATCCGCCCGGTCAGCCGCTCCAGGACCGTCGCCTCGGACACGCCCTCCGTCTGTGCCGTGAACCGCACGTACGCCTGCACCGGCGGCCCCCACATCCAGCCCGGCAGCACGGTGTTGACCCGGATCCGGTGCGGCCCCAGCTCCCGTGCCAGCGAGTACATCGCGCTCGTCAGCGCCCCCTTCGAGGCCGCGTACGCCGCCTGCCGCACCTGGGACGGAGCCGCCACCGCCGATTGCGTCCCGACGAACACGACGGATCCGCCGCCTTGTTTGAGCGACGGCAGGCAGGCCCGGGTCATCCGCAGTGTGCCCAGCAGGTTCACGTCCAGCACCGAACGCCAGCTCTCGAAGTCCGCGTCCTCGACACCGCCGAAGTAGCTGTCCAGCGCGGCCACATGCACGACCGCGTCGATCCGCCCGAACCGCTCCGCCGCCAGCCCCGCCAGCGCCTCGCACCGCGCCTCGTCGGTGATGTCGACGACCCGGTAGGCGGTGTGCGCCCCGCCGGGATCGATCTCGGCGGCCGCCTTCGCCAGGTTCGCCTCCGTCCGGGCGCCGAGCACGGCCCGCCCGCCGTCCCGCACCACGGCCGCCGCGACCTGCCACCCCAGCCCGGCCCCGACCCCCGACACCACGACCGTCTTCCCCGCGAGCAATGACATGGCAGGACCTCCCCGAAGCCGGACCCCTGGCGCTTTATCTGACGGAGCGTCAGAGTATGGGCCTGTCACCGACGAAGGGGAAGGGCATGAGCGACGACACCCGCAGCGAGCTGTACGCCGAACTGGCCGCCGTCGGCCCCTACGGCACCCACCCCGGCCACGCCCTGATCACCATGGTCGAACCGCACCCGGGCCACGAGTACGCCTACAACCGCTGGTACGAGGACGACCACTACTACGCCGGCGCGATGGCCATGCCCTGGATGTACGCGGGCCGCCGCTGGGTGGCGACCCGGGACCTGCAACTCCTGCGCTACCCCGAGAAGTCGGCGATCGCCCAGCCCGTCACCACGGGCTGCTACCTCTCCACGTACTGGATCACCGCGGGCCGCTACGACGACCACATGCGCTGGACGGTCGCCATCAACAAGCGCCTCAACCGCGACGGCCGCGTCTACCAGGACCGCACCCACGTCCTCACCGCGTTCCAGGACCACGAGGCGACCGTGTACCGGGACGGCGCGGCCGGCCCGAGGGACCAGCACGCCCTCGACCACCCCTACGCCGGCCTGGTCCTCCAGGTCGTCGAGGCCGACACCCCCGAGCAGCGCGCCGAGCTGCTGGAGTGGCTGCGCTCCCGCCACCTGCCGAAGCGCCTCGCGGGCTCCCCGGCGGCGATGGTGACGGTCTTCCGCCCGACCCCGCTCCCCGGCGACCGCATGACCTACGTCAAGCAGGTCGAGGGCGTCGACACCCGACTGACCCTGCTGTGGTTCCTCCAGGCCGACCCCAGGGAGTGCTGGGAGGACCGCTTCACGGGCCTCGACACGGTGGTGGCGGAGGCGGGGCTCGGCAGGGTGGAGCTGGTGGCACCGTTCGTACCGACCCTGCCGGGCACCGACACCTACGTGGACCGGCTCCGCTGAGAACTCAGGCGATCAGCGCAGCTCCTGCGGGCACGGAGTCCCCCGGGGGAACTGATACGGCGCCGCAAGCCGGTACGTGCCCGCCTTCGGCGCGAGCAGCTCCGTCCACTTGTCGCCGTGCGCGTCCTCCTCCGTCTCTGTGAGGCAGCCGTTGACGTTGACGTACGTCTTGGGCTCGCCCTCGGGGCGGTTACTGGACTCCGCCGTCTCCCGCGGCGGCTTCAGACTCTTGCCCTCCGCGTCGACGATGCTCAGCCACGGCGTGTACGGGATCCGGACCAGGACCCGGCCCGCCTTCTTCACCTGAAGGATCATCTCGCCCTGCTCGGCCCGGTCGACCACTGTGTTCGGCGCTGCCAGCGGGGTGGGGTCGGTCACCTTGAACAGCTGCCAGTTGGCATCGCCCCAGACCTGGTTCAGATAAGGCAGGCCGCGCTGCACCAGTGCCCGTTCCCGCTGGCCGCCGTCGCCGTCCGGCTCACCCTTCGGCAGGACGACGTAGTGGACCGCCCAGCGTTTCAGCCACTCGTGGTAGTTCGCGGAGTTGAGCGTGTCGTCGTAGAAGAGGGGGTTGCGTTCCATGTCGGCCTGCCGGAGCCAGCCGCGGGCCAGGTTGACGTACGGGGCGAGGGCGGAGGCCTCGCGGTGGGAGCGGGCGGGGACGACCTCCACCCGGCCCTTCTCGGCGCCCACCTCCTGCAACTCGTTGACCAGCGGAGCCAGCTCACGCGACCAGGACGCCTCCGGGGCCGTGTGGATGATGTCGTCGACCGACTTGAAGCCGATCCACACGGTGAAACCGACGAACGCGACGACGACCGCGTACCACCTGCGGCTGCGCGGCACCGTGAACGGCAGCGCGGTGACCAGCCCGACCCCGGCGAACAGCATCGCCAGACGCGTGATGTTCGAACCGATCTGGGAGCTGACCAGCCACACCAGCACGACGCTCAGTCCGTAGACCGCGGCCGTCAGCCGGACCGTCTTCCAGTCCTCAGGGACGAGGACGAAGACGAGGATCGAGAACGCGACCGGCAGGATCACCGAGCCGAATATCATCGGCTGGGTCCCCGAGAACGGGAACAGCAACGCCGACACGCCCACCACCGCACTCGGCGCCAGCCCCAGCGCCCACGCGCCCGGCCGCCGCTTCTGCAGGAACAGCGCGACCGCCACCAGGCCCACGAACAGACCCGCGACGGGCGACGCCATGGTGGCCAGCGCGGCCAGCGGCGCCGCGCACAGGGCCTTCGCCCAGCGCTTGTAACGCCACCTGTACGGCCAGCAGAACACGACGGCGACCGCGCCGAGCGCGAACATCATGCCGAGGCCGAACGTCACCCGCCCGGAGACCGCGTTGCAGAACAGCCCGAACACGCCCGCCATGGACGCCCACAGGGGGTTGCGGACGGACCGGCTGCGCAGGAGGAGCAGCGTCAGCAGCCCGGCCGACACCGTCCCCGCGATCATCATCGTCGTCCGCACGCCGAGCACCGACATCAGATACGGCGACACGATGCTGTAGGACACCGGGTGCATCCCGCCGTACCAGGCGAGGTTGTACGCCGAATCCGGGTGCCGGCCGACGAACTCGGCCCACGCGTCCTGCGCGGCGAGGTCGCCGCCGCTGTTCGCGAACGTGAAGAACCAGACGACGTGGAGCACTCCGGCGAGGCCGGTGATGGACAGGACCGGGTGGCGCAGCATGCGCTCACGCAGTGTCAGTACGGCGGTCCGCAGCCGGTTGTCGCGCTCACGGCCGGTCGTGCCGTCAGCGCCCCGTGCGTCAGCGTCCCGTGCGTCGGCTTCCCGCGTCTCGGGCATGCCTATTCGCGGGCCGGATCCCGGGTCCGGATCGGCGTTCTCGGTGCGTGTCGGCTCCGCAGTGGCCACTGAAAGGCACTCCCCGTGTCCCGTCTTCTGTTCTCAGCTTCTGCTTCCCGGCCGCGTACCGTTCACCCTCGGTTCGTGACCGCGCCGCCGCGGACGGCGACCTGCCCCGATTCGGGACGCTAGCACGCACCCCGCCGGGCGGAGCCCGGACGGGCCGCGACCGGCGGGGTGCGGTGGTGCGGGTGGGTGCCCCGGCTCAGCCGATGCGCGTGAGCTTGTCCGCGAAGCCCGGCTCCACGAGGTCCTCCTGGAGGGCGACCGGAACCTTGACCGCGCTGCTGCTGCCGTCACCGACGGTGAGCGTGCCCACCTTCTTGCCGGCCTTGGCCGTGTGCGGCAGCTCGTCCGGGGCGAACGTCAGCTTGACGGACAGGCCCGCCCAGCCGACGGCCGTGACGTCCTCGGTGACGGCGACCGGCGTACGGCCGCCGAGACCGTCGTCGGCGTACCCGACGATGTCGCCCTTCTTCAGGATCGTCGCCGACTCCAGCGCGCCCTGCGCGGCCCGGATCAGCTTGTCGCCCTCGTGCAGCGCGGCGCCCAGGATCGTGTTGTCCGGACCGCCGGCGGGCTGGCGCACGACGGCGCCGATGACCCGGTGGGTCTCGCCGTCGACGTCCTTCTTCGCCGCGAAGACGAGGTTGCCGAGTGCCGAGGTGGTGGTGCCGGTCTTGATGCCGGTGACGTCGTTGTAGCCGACCAGGCGGTTCCAGTTGTCGTGCTTGGTGCCCTTGTAGTCGACGTACGACATCATCGCCGCGACCTCGCGGAACGCGGGCTGCTCCATGGCGGCCCGGGCGAGCTTCACCTGGTCCACGGCCGTGGACACGGTCGTGTTGTTCAGGCCCGACGGGTCGGTGTACGTCGAGTTCTTCATGCCGAGGTCCTTGGCGGCGTCGTTCATCTTCTGCACGAACGCCTTCTCGGACCCCGCGTCCCAGCGGGCGAGCAGTCGCGCCACGTTGTTCGCGGACGCGATCAGGATGCTCTCCAGAGCCTCCCGCTGAGTGATCTTGTCGCCCTTCGTCACATCGACGGTCGACTCCTGGCCGGCGTCGGACTGGTCCTCGGCCGCCTGGTCGATCCCGATCTTCGGCCCGTCCTCGCCGCTCTTCAGCGGGTGCTCACGCAGGATCACATAGGCGGTCATGACCTTGGCGACACTCGCGATCGGCACGGGCTTCTGCTCGCCGGACGAGCCGAACGTACCGATGCCCTGCACGTCCAGCGCGGCCTGGCCGTCGGCCGGCCAGGGGATGTCGACCTTGCCGCCCTCGAAGGTGTAGCTGTCCTTCGCGGTGAGCTGGAGCGTGGGCGTCGGCAGCGGGCGCACGTTCTGCACGACCGCGAAGACGATCACGAGCAGCAGCGCCAGCGGCGTCCAGATCTTCACCCGCCGTACGGCCGTCCGCAGCGGGGTGTCCGGGGGCGGCGGGGTGTTCGTCAGCTCGGCCAGCATGTCGAGCGGCGGCCGCGGCGGCAACGGCTGCTGCGTGGTCCGCTCGGGGCTGACGGTGGGGACGGGGGCGGTGGTTTGGGCGGGTGCGGGTGCGGGTGCGGGTGCGGAGGTGGCCGGTGCGGTCGGCTTCCGTGTCGCCGGGTCGTCCAGCGGCTTGAGCGCGACGAACTTACTGGTCCGCTCGGCGTCCTTCTCGGGAGCGCCCTTGTCCTTGGTCGCGCCCCCGATCTTCAGCATCGTGGTCGGCTGGTCGACCGCCGGCCGCGGCGCCTTGAAGACAGCGGTGGGCTGATCGACGACGGGTTCGGCGGGGCTGTCGCCGCCGTCCTCGCCGTCGTCGTCCGACTTCCGGCCCTCGCCGGTGCCTTCGCCTTCGTCGCCGGTCTTCTTGGCTTCGGGGGAACCGTCCTCGGAGTCGTCGGAGGTGCGCGGGTCGTTGGGCTTGTCGGCCTTGTCGGCCTTGTCGTCGGTGGCCGTCGTGCTGTCGGTCTTCGGGGAGGACTTGGAGTCGTCGGAGGTGCGCGGGTCGTTGGGCTTGTCGGCCTTGTCGTCGGTGGCCGTCGTGCTGTCCGCCTTCGACTCGGACTCGGCGTCGTCGGAGGTGCGCGGGTCGTTGGGCTTGTCGGCCTCGTCGTCGGTGGCCGCCGTGCTGCCGCCCTCGTCGGGCTTCGTTCCGGCCCCGGACCCGGCGGTGCCCGGCTCGCTGGCGGCGTCGGCGTCGGCGTCGGCCTTGGCCTCTGCCTCGGGGGTGTCCGCGTCCGTGCTGTCGGCGGTGGCGGAACGGTCCGCCTCGTCCTCGTCCTGGCTCGCCTCGGCGCCCTCGGACGCCTCCTCTACGGCTTCCTGGGCCCCAGGGGCGTCCGTAGGCTCGCCCGGGCTCTCGCCCGCGCTCTCGGCGGCCTCCTGGCCCTCCCGGGCGTCCGCGTCGGCCTCCGCGGGCTCGTCCGCGCTCTCGGCCTCCTGGTCGTCCGTCTCGGCCTTCGTGGGCTCGTCCGTGCCCTCGGCGGCCTCCCGGTCGTCCGTGGAGTCCTTCTCGGAGCTCTCTGCGGGCTCCTTGCCCTCGTCCGTGTCCGCCGACGCGACCCACGCGGCCACCGCGTCCCGCAGCCGCCCGTCACTGCCCGCGGTGTCGTCACCCTGACCGGAGCCGGAGGACTCACTGCCCTCGGCGGAGCCGGAAGCCTCGGCGGCACCCTCCGCAGGCTCCCGGGCCTCATCAGCCGCCGCGCCCGCGTCGGCCTCGGCGTCACCCGCCGCGTCGCTCTCGCCCCGCTCGGCGTCGCCCGCCGTACCCGCGGCATCCGCGTGGCTGTCGCCGGGCTCGGCGTTGCCTGCCGCGCCCTCGGCGCCCGCGTCGCTGTCGCCGTCCGCGGCATCACCCGCCGCGTCGCTGTCACCCCGCTCGGCGTCGCCTGCCGCGCCCTCGGCCCCCGCGTCGCCGTCGCCCTCCTCGGCGTCACCCGTCGCGTCCGCGGGCTCCTTGGGGCCGGAGGCCTCGGGCGGCGTGTCCGTCGGCTCGTCCGACGTGCGGACGGAGAACACGCGGGTCGCCGTGTCGACGCCGCCGCGTGCCGAGGACTTCTCCGCGTCCCGGGCCACCGCGAGGCGCGGGTCCCGGGCTTCCGCGGACGCCTCGCTCCTGGCTTCCGGAACCGGACTCGCGCTCCCCGACGTCCGTTGTGCCGACGACTCGCGCTTCTTCGACCTGTCGGGGGACTCGCCCGCCACCGATGCCTCCTCCTCGCGCCGCACTCCCCGCGTACGCGTAACGAACCGTGAACCGCCGCCGTGACACCGCTCCCCGGCGCTGTCCGAACCATGTACCAGTGTCCTGTGTACGGGTCGAACCCATCCGGTAGACGAGAACGACATACCTACTGGTTCCACTACGAACCGGTCACGCACCCTCGACAGACCAATGTGAGAGGGGTCACCCTGTCTGTCATCCACGCGGGGAGGCATGGATGGGCAGGAGCCGCAGAACACTTCCGGAGGAGCTTCTGCTGCTGGCATTGGACCCGACCACGGGTACCACTGCACAGCCGCAGTCGCTCGACCTCGGTCTGGCCGGAGCACAGCTAGTAGAGCTGGCGCTGGCCGGACGGATAGCCCCAGACGGGGATCGTATCGCCGTGGTGGCACCACGGCCGACTGGAGATCCAACACTGGACTGCGCATTGGAGTTGCTGCGAAGGCGTGGCGCTCCCGTGCGGGCCGTCCACTGGATTGGCGGGCCGCGACTGGGGCTCCGCCAGACCTACCTCTCGCATCTGGAGCGGTGCGGCATGGTGCATGCCGTGGCGGGCCAGATGTGCGGAGTGCTGCCGACGACTCGTTACCAGGCGACGGACACCGAAATCAGCCGGGAGATCAAGGCCAGGCTGGATTCCGCGATCCGCACCGGCGTACCGCCGGACCCGCGGACCGCCGCGCTCGCCGCCCTGGCACACGCGGTCGGCCTCGGCAAGCACCTGTATCCGGGGAACGAGGGACGTTCGTCCCGGTCCCGGCTGCGGGACCTGATCAGGCACGACCCCATGGGCGGTCTCGTCGCGCACGCGGTGATGGACGTCCAGAACGGCGTGGCCGCGCAGCCGCGCCGCAACCCGGCACCGCCCGGCCGTCAGGCCGCCGGCGGAGCCAGGCCCGCAGCGGAACCCGCCCGCGGTGTTCCTATGCAGCCGCACCGCGCAAGCATGGCCCGCGTCCCGGCCCACTGAGCCGCGCCGCACCACCGGCACGACGCCGCACCCACGACCCGGTCACGGGAGCCGCTGTCCGAGCGGGGCGGGGAGAGCACACACTCTCCCCGCCCCGCTCGGCGTGCCTGTCCGAACTGGCGTGTACCCGTCGCATATCCACCGTTTCCCAGCGGTAGGAAGCACCTTGGTGGCAGTCTGCTCAACAGCAGATACGCAAAGTAGAGGCACGCAGCCGGAGGTGCACGTCCCGTGGCGTCCAATGTCAATCCCACCGTCAGACGGCGCCGGCTGGGCCAGGAGCTCCGCAGGCTCCGCGAGCTCAAGGGCATGACGGCCGAAGAGGTCGCCGAGCGGCTGCTGGTGTCGCAGTCGAAGATCAGCAGGCTGGAGAACGGCCGGCGCAGCATCAGCCAGCGTGACGTGCGCGATCTGTGCGGGGTCTACGAGGTCGAGGACCAGCGCATCGTCGACTCGCTGATGCAGATGGCCAAGGACTCGCGGCAGCAGGGCTGGTGGCACGCCTTCGGGGACATCCCCTACAGCGTCTACATCGGCCTGGAGACGGACGCCGAGTCGCTCAGGGTCTACGAACCGCAGATCGTCACCGGCCTGTTGCAGACCCGCGCGTACGCCGAGGCCATCATCCGGGGCGGCTCGCCCGAGGCGTCGGAGGCGGACAACGACAAGCGCGTCGAGGTCCGGCTGCGCCGGCAGGGCCGTATCACCGCCGAGACGGACCCGCTGCGGCTGTGGGTGGTGCTGGACGAGGCGTCCCTGCACCGGATCGTCGGGAGCCGCCCGGTGATGCGCGAGCAGCTGGAGCACCTCGTCGAGATGTCCCAGCTGCCCCACATCACCGTGCAGGTCCTGCCGTTCGAGGTCGGCGCGCACGCCGGCATCAACGGCCAGTACTCGATCCTGGAGTTCGCCGACGCGGCCGACTCGAGCGTGGTGTACATCGAGGGCGTCACCAGCGACCTGTACCTGGAGAAGCCGCTCGACGTGCAGAAGTACACGGTGATGTACGAGCATCTGCGCGCCCAGTCGCTGAACGTGGACCAGTCGCGGCAGCTCATCGAGCGGGTGGCGAAGGAGTACGCGCGCTGATCCGCCGTCGGGCGAAGGCTTCGGGCGAGGCTTCCAGCAGGCAAAGCGCGGGATCGTACACCTCTGACACGCCTGACTGGAAGTCTCCCCTGGAATATGCCATCCGGTCGAGTGAATGGCTGCTCCGTACGAGGATGTTGGCGAGTAGCGTCGATCACGCCACCCACCAGCACGGGTTGGCGTAAACGCAACTGGCTACGGAGCGAACATGGCAATTCGTCTGGGCACCACGGAAACGTGGACGACGTCCTCCTACACCAACAACAACGGCGCGTGCGTGATGGTCAGGTCGACCGTCGACGAGGCCCTGGAGCTCGGGGACACCAAGATCCCCGAGGGTCCCAAGCTGGCGTTTCCCGCCGACGCGTGGAACGCCTTCGTGACCTCGGTCAAGGCCTGACCTCGCGAACGACAACAGCACAAGCACCACCGACAGAGCCCTCTCGACCAGCATCGCCGTCCTTGCCGAGAGGGCTCCGCTCGTGCCCGGCTCCCCAGAGGCCTCAGCTCACCGGGAACGCCACGTCACACACCGGATCCTGTGCCCCCGTCGCCTCCCAGTCGGCGAAGTACACCTCCCGGCACGGGCCCGCCTGTTCCAGGCCCTCCCGGGCGATCCACTCCTCCACCGCCTCGAAGGCCGCCATGATCTGCGGATGGGCCACCTGCGCCTTGGTGATCCGGGTGTAGGCCAGCCGCTGGGCGGGGTGCACCGCCACCTTCGTCCCCCAGGTCCGGCCGTGCCTCTCGACCCACGCCCGGGCCGCCGCCTCGTCTGCCACGGGTACGCAGGACTCGGCGGGGCCGTCGCTCTCCATCGACACCTCGGAGTGGTAGACGACGAACGGCGCCGCCGTGACGCCGCCGCACTCCCGCGCCGCCGACTCCAGCCGGCCCAGCGACGCCCCGATCCACGCGGGCAGCTCGCCCGCCAGCACATGCCGGGTCTCGGTGATCACCACCTGCGCGGGCACGTCCACCGTCTCGACCGCGAACTTCCGGTACATCTCGGAGCTCCTCCCCGACAGTCGTCCACGGAGGTACTCGGCGAGCGTCCGCTGCCCCGCGACCCGTGCCTCGACGTCCGCCCAGTACGTGCCGAGCAGAGCGGCCGCCGTGGGCCCGTCGCCCGCCGCGACCACCTCGGCGATCCGGGCGAGCGGCATGTCCAGCTGCCGCAGCATGGCCACGAGCCGGGCCTGTTCGACCTGCCCGGCACGGTAGTAGCGGTAGCCGGTGGCCTCGTCGACGTGCGCCGGGGCCAGCAGCCCCAGCCGGTCGTACAGCCGCAGGGCCTTGGCCGAGAGCCGGGCGCGCGCGGCGAACACCCCGATGGTGAGCAGTTCCCGGTCCGGTACGTCCACCACGGCATCCTCCGTCACCGGGCGGCTCTTCCGCCCGGCGACGAGGACATTCGGGCCTGCCCCAGGGGCAAGGTCAACCGGTCGGGTCTCAGCCCAGCTGGGCCTCCACCGCCGTCACGACCTCGGCCGACTCCGGCTCGGTCTGCGGCGAGAAGCGGGCGACGACCTGGCCGTCCCGGCCGATGAGGAACTTCTCGAAGTTCCAGCGGATGTCGCCGCTGTGCCCCTCGGCGTCGGCGAAGCCGGTCAGACGGTCGTACAGCGGGTGCCGGTCGTCACCGTTGACGTCGACCTTCTCGGTCAGCGGGAAGGTCACGCCGTACGTCGCCGAGCAGAACTCGGCGATCTCCTCGGCGCTGCCGGGCTCCTGCCCGAGGAACTGGTTGCAGGGCACGCCGAGGACGGTGAAGCCGCGCTCCGCGTACTGCTCCTGGAGCTTCTCGAGCCCCGTGTACTGCGGGGTCAGGCCGCACTTGGAGGCGACGTTCACCACGAGCACGGCCTTGCCCGCGTACTGGGACAGGTCGGCGGAACCGCCCTGCAGTGCACCGATCTGGACGTCGAGGGGAGAGGAACCGTTGGTAGTCGTCATGCCCGGAGCCTAGCTCCGGCGGGTGCCGGCCCGGTTCCCGGCCTCCACGGCGTCCACCAGGACCTGCCCCGCCGCCGTCCGCGAGTACAGCACCGACCTGCCCGCCCGCCGCCGCTCCACCAGGCCGGCGTCCAGCAGCACCCGCAGATGCCGTCCCACCGAGCCGAGCCCCTGCCCGGTCACGGCGACCAGCTGGCTGGTGCTCAGGGGCGAGCCGAGCCGGACCAGCACACCGGCGCGGGCGGTGCCGAGCAGCGCGCCGAGGCTCGCGGGCACGGGTGTGCCACCGGGGTCGGCGAGCGCGCCCGCGCACGCGTAGACCACCGCGTACCGGTCGGGCTCCTCCCAGGACACCCAGCCGGTCTTCGGGGTGACCGGCACGAAGAGCAGCTCGGCGCCCGAGATCTCGCGGGGCGGGTACTCGTGCGGATTCACCTGGAGCCGGTTGTCGCCCAGCCACCGGGTCCGGCCCGGTCGCAGCGTGTCCAGCGCCGCCGCCCAGCCGCCCCGGCTCACCTGCGCGGTCCGGGCGGTCACGTCCGCCTCCAGCACCCGCCGGCGCCGGTCCCAGTCCGGCCGTACGGTCCCGGTCCAGACAGAGGACAGAAGGCCGGCCGCGCGCTCGGGGAGGTCGTCCCGGTCCAGGGCCGCGGGAAGCGGGCCGGCGAGGGAGATCCGCAGGTTGGCCCGGGCCTCGTCGGGACGGGCGGCCCGCACCCGTGCCACCCCTTCCTCGAAGGTCTCCCGGCTCCTCGGGGTGGGCGTGAGGAAGTCGGCGATCCAGGAACGGCCCAGTCCGGCCCGGACGAGCAGCGCGGTCACGGGGTCGGCGGCCAGGCGGGCCCGGTAGCCGGGCAGATGGTCGCGCAGCCAGGCCTGTTCGCCGGGGTGTGCGGGTGTGCCCCGGTGCAGCAACTGGAGGCAGGCGAAGGTCTCGGCGAGCGGGGAGAGCACGAACCGGCTCCCGGCCAGGGTGTCGGCATTGATCTGCCACCAGCCCATCGCGCACCCCCGACGTTTCGCACCCGCGCGAAACAATAACCACCCCGTGCGGGCCGCCACAGACTCCGCGCATGCGCAGTTACCGCGATCTGTTCCGCACCCCCGAGTTCACCCCGTTCTTCCTGGCCGCGTCGGCCCAGACGGTGGCCCAGACGATGGGCGGCCTGGCCCTGGGCACCCTGGTGTACCGGGCGACCGAGTCGCCCCTGCTGTCCGCAGTGAGCATGTTCGGCTCGTCGCTGGTGCAGGTACTGGGCGCGACGTTCCTGCTCTCGGCGGCCGACCGCCTGCCCCCGCGCGCGGCCCTGACCGCCCTGCCCCTGCTCTTCGCGGCGGCCACGGCCGCCCTGGCCCTGCCCGGCCTGCCGGTCTGGGCGCTCTTCGTGATCGTCCTGGCCAAGGGGCTGGCGGAGTCGGTGGGCGGGGGAGTGCGCTGGGGCCTGCTGAACGAGATCCTCTCCAAGGACGGCTATCTGCTCGGCCGCTCGGTCTTCAACATGATGAGCGGCCTCATGCAGATCGCCGGCTACGCGACCGGCGGCGCCCTGGTGGCGCTGCTGTCCCCACGGGTGTCCCTGCTGGTGGCCGCCGCGCTGTACGCCATGGCCGCCGTGGTCGTCCGCCTCGGCCTGACCCGCCGCGCGCCCCGTACGACGGGCCGCCCCTCGGTCGCGGCGACCTGGCGCGCCAACGCGCTGCTGTGGTCGTCAGCGCCCCGCCGCCAGGTCTATCTGGCCCTCTGGATCCCCAACGGCCTGATCGTCGGCTGCGAATCCCTCTACGTCTCCTACGCACCCGGGTCCGCGGGCACCCTGTTCGCCTGCGCCGCGCTGGGCATGCTGGCCGGTGACGTCCTGGTGGGCCGCCTGCTCCCGCCGCGCCCGCGCCCCCGCCTCGGATTCCCGCTCCTGCTGCTCCTGGCCGTCCCGTACGTGCCTTTCCTGCTGCACCCGAGGCTCCCCCTGGCGGCTGCCGCGGTCACACTGGCCTCCGTCGGCTTCGGCGCGAGCCTCGTGCAGCAGGAGCGCCTGGTGGCCCTGACCCCCGACGCCCTGACGGGCCATGCGCTGGGCCTGCACTCGGCGGGCATGCTGACGATGCAGGGCGTGGCCGCGGCGCTCGCGGGCTCCGTGGCCCAACTGACCTCCCCGGCGGTGGCGATGACGGCGATGGCCACGGTGTCGACGGGAGTGACGCTGTCCCTGATGGCGGCGGGGCGGCGCGAGGAGCGGGCGGTGCCGGCCGTGGCCCGCGAGTCGTGACTGCCGCCCGTACGGCTGCTCCGCGCCCGGCTACTCGACGCCGAAGCCGTCCGCCTCCGCGAACACCTCGGGAACCTCGTTGTCGACCACGACCCGCGACAGCAGCACGGCCAGCCGTTCCCGCTCGACGCCGTTGAGCCCGGCCGGCAGGGCCTCCATCCGGCGTACGGTCTCGGCGTAGAACTTCTCGGCGAGCGAGGCCCCTTCCTCCGTCAGCCCCACCCGCACGGCCCGGCCGTCCCTCGGGTCGGCCTCCCGCCGCACCAGCCCCCGGCGCACCGTCCGGTCCACCAGCCCGGTCAGGCTCGACTTCGCCAGCCCGAGCGTCTCCCCGAGCTCCCCCATCCCGTACGGCTGCGGCATCAGCACGCACAGCAGCTGTCCCTGCTGGGGCGTCAGCCCGTACGCCCGGCTGGCCTCCGCGTAGACACCGTCCACCAGGAACGCCGCCCGCACCAGCGCGGCGACGACACCCACCTGCCCGCCTGCCCCGTTCCCCATCGGGTCAGGGTACCGAGCGGTAGGACCGGCTCGGCCGGTTCGGTGGCGTACCGGTCACTCCTCGTCCGGGGCCTCTCCTTCGATGAGCCGTTCCGCGATGTCGTCGGCCCACTCCTGCGCCCAGCGGCGCAGTCCGGCGACGGCGGAGACCTCGAGACCGTGGACGGTGAACGCCCGGTCGTCGATCCAGTCCGTGCCGGTCAGCCGGGCCTGGAGGTCGGTGAGGTCGAAGGTGTCGGGGGCGTGGCGGCGGCCGAGTTCCTCGAGTTCGGGGTGGCTCCAGCGGGCCGAGGCGGCGTGTACGTCGACCAGGTCGCGGGCAAGTCCCCGGTCGGCCAGGTCCCGCACCCGGGTGCCGACGAGGTCTTCGAGGGAGAGCGCGGGCCCGAGCTCCGTCGGCACGGGCGGGCGCCACAGCACCTCTTTGTGGACGCCGACGTCGTACTCCTCCTCGGTCGCCGCGTCCGTGACGAGGAACTGGGCGGACAGCGGCTCGGTCTCCCGGGTCCGCACGAGCCAGCCGCGCGCCACCAGCCCGGCCCGGACGGTGCCGGCGATGGCGTCCATCCCGGCGGGGTGCTCGGTCGCCACGTCCACATCCGGCCCGGCCCGCTCCACGAGCCCGTGCGCCAGCACCGCGTACCCGCCCGCGAGAACGAGCGAGTACTCCTCACCCACCACCAGAAGATCCCCGACCAGACGGTCGCGCGGTTCGGGGACGGGGGGTGGGGTGATCATTCCCTGATTATCGTCCGGGGACTGTAGGTGGCTGAGGTGATAAACCACGGATGGGCGAACGCCCCTGTCTTCAGGGGCGCGGGGAACTGCGCGACCAGCCCCCACACCGCGGCACCCGACCACGCACCGGCTACGGCTTGCGCCCCACGCCGCAGTACGCGTCCACAGCCGTATCGACACCGGCCCCGCCGGACAGCTCAGGCCGCCACTCCGGCACCCGCACCACCCCCGGCCTCACCAACTCAAGACCATCGAAGAACCCGGCGATCTCGGCAACCGGACGGACGTAATACGGCACCGCCCCACTCGAGTTGTACGCCTCCGACGCCGCGATCATGCCCTCACTCGTGGCCGTGCTGTCGCTGATCACCAGGTGGCTGCCGGCCGGCAACCCGGCCATCAGCCGCCGCACCAGCTCACGCGCCTGCTCGTAGTCGGCGACATGCCCCAGCGTGTTGAGGATCATCAGCCCGACCGGCCGGGAGAGGTCGAGCGTGCCCGCCGCGGCCTCCAGGACGGCCTCGGGGTCGTACAGGTCGGCGTCCAGATACGCGGTGACGCCCTCGGGCGTGCTGGTGAGCAGCGCGTTGGCGTGGGCCAGCACGATGGGGTCGTTGTCGACGTACACGATCCGGGCGTCCGGTGCGACGCGCTGGGCGACCTCGTGCGTGTTGTCGGCGGTCGGCAACCCGGTGCCTATGTCCAGGAACTGCCGGACGCCCTGCTCCTCGGCCAGATGCCGGACGGCCCGTCCCAGGAAGCGGCGGCTCGTGACCGCCACGTCGACCAGGCCCGGAAAGATCGACTTGATCTGGTCGCCGATCTCGCGGTCGACCTCGTAGTTGTCCTTGCCGCCGACGAAGTAGTTCCAGAAGCGGGCCGAGTGCGGCTTGGAGGTGTCGATACGGGCACGCAGGCTGTCGTCGAGCACGGCAGGCCTCCTGGGGGTGGGGAAGGGGGACCGGTTCACCAACCTAGGCGAACCACCTGGCCGGACAGTGAAGTTGTCCGCTCCCCGCCACTCACCACCATGGCGTTTCGGCCATCCGTCCTGGCCGGGTCACACGCCGCGCGGCGAGACCCCGCCCAGACGCCCGGACCCGCCGCTGCCGCCCCCGTGCCCCCGCGTCGCCAGCCACACGCCCCGTCCCAGGGCCCACAGCAGCAGACCGGCGGCGACCGGCGTACCGAAGATGATCAGCATCCCGGCTCCGATGTTGGCGCCGACCACGCCCGCGGTCAGGATCCGCCAGCCCACACCGGCCATGAGCCCGACGATCACGAGCGGCCCGAGCACCCCCCACCAGCGCCGGTCCAGCGCCCCACGCCGCGCCGCCCGCACGAGCACCGCGGCCCCGGCCCCCGCCAGCACCAGCGCGAGCCCGCCGACGACCGCCGCGACACCGTCCCCGATGCCCCACGGCTGGTAGGCGTAGTCGAGCTCACTCGCCGGCAGCCCGTCGTAGTTCTGCTGCCCCATCAGCCCCCAAGCAGCGACAGGCACCCCGAGAGCGAGCGCGACCCCTGCGGAAAGCGTTCCCCGATTCTTCATGCGTCCATGGTCACGGGGTCGGGGCGGCTCAGTCATGAGCACGCGTACTCAAGTACGTGGGCCTGCCGCCAGAGTGGCGCGATGGCCCGGACCCGCCATCGCGCCGTTTCCGAGCGTCCCTCAGCCGGGTGCCACGGCACGCCCCGTCTGTGGGGAGATCATCCCCGCGCACAGGCCCCGGGCCGTCAGGCCCTGGGCGATGCGGGGGACGGCCGCGAGGGTGTTGGCGGACCAGTCGTGCATGAGGATGATCTGGCCGTTGGTGAGACGGCCGGCGGCCTGGACGATCGCGTCGGTGCTCGCGCCGTTCCAGTCCTGTGAGTCGACGTGCCAGATGATCTCGGTCAGCCCGTGCCGGGCCGCGATCGACTTCACCGTCGCGTTGGTCTCGCCGTAGGGCGGGCGGAACAGTTTCGGGGTGCCGCCTCCCGCGCCCGCGACGGCCTGCTGGGTCCGGGAGATCTCCGAGTCGATCTGCGCCTGGCTGAGCTGGGTCAGGTGCGGGTGGGTGTAGCTGTGGTTGCCGACCCACATGCCGGCGGACACCTGGGCCCGGACCAGGGACGGGTTGGCGGCGGCGTACTGGCCCTGGTTGAACATCGTGGCCCGCAGCCCGTTCTGCCGGAGGGCGTTGAGCAGTCTCGTCGTGTTGCCGGAGGGGCCGTCGTCGAAGGTGAGGCCGACGTATCCGTTGCAGGCGGCGGCCTGTGCCGGAGCGGTGGTGGTCAACGCGGCCGTTGCCGTCAGGAGGGCGGTGAGCAGCGCGACGCGCGCTGTGGCTGCCATCGTCAGCGCACCGTGATGCTGGAGCTGCCGCTGCTCTGGTAACCCTCGGTCGCCATGATCATGTAGTACTTGAAGTTGCCCAGGGGCATCCCGGCCCGGCCCCACGCGTCGAAGTGGTTGCCGGTGGTGATGGTGCCGCCCGTCCGTTTCGACTGCCGCACGCTCCAGTACTGGTCGAAGGTCTTCGTGCCCTCGACGGACGGGGCGTTGTAGCGCGTGGTCTTGTAGATGTCGTACGTGCCGCCGTCGCTGGTGACGGTGCCCTTGTACGTTCCCGTCGGCCGGTACGTGCCCCAGTTGTCGACGATGTAGTACTCGATGAGCGGGTTCGCCGTCCAGCCGTAGAGGGTCAGGTACGAGTTGCCGGACGGGTTGAAGGTGCCGGAGTAGGTCACGCTGCGGCGGGCGCCGGTGGCCCAGCCCTTGCCGGCGACGAAGTTGCCGGTGTTCCGCCATGACGTGCTGTAACTGCCGCCGGCGGACAGGTTCATGGAGACCGTGCCCTGGCTGTCGGTCCAGAACGAGTAGTAGTAGCCGTCGTGCGTGCCGGTCTGGTTCCTCGTGACGACCGTGTCGGCGTGGGCGGTGCCCGGCAGGGCCAGGACGGCCCCCGCGACCAGCAGCATCGTGCAGACACCGCTGATGAGCAGCCGTAAGCGGCTGAGTGCGTTGCTCATGGGGGTGCTTCCTCCATCGTCCTCGTGGGGTGGACGGGGGTGCTCTGTCACCCGGGAGTGTTGGCCGGACCCTGTCAACTGTCAATAGTTTCGGTGCTTGTTGCGAAAGGTTCGTCGGCCCGAGCGAGGGCGCCGTGGTGCATATCCGCTGTTCGAGGGCGGGTTGGGGCTGGGATGGGCCAAGAGCGACGGGAGAAGGGGCGCCATCCCAGCCGGAATGCAGAATTCCGCTACTCGAATCTTTCGGACTGTTTCCGGATCAAGTGGTCCTCATGCCCCTCATGCCCCTCGCGTCCGCATGATCCGCCCCATCCTCGCCTCCAGCTCCGCCCGTTCCTGCGCGGCCCGCTCGGCCTGGGCCCGCTGGTGTTCCTGCTCCAGGCGGCGCATGCGGTCAGCCGTGTCCCACTCCACCCGGTGCCGCTGGACGTCGTGCTCCATGCGGGCGCAGGTGTGCTGGACCTGGAGTTCCTCGGCGTACAGCTTGCGGCTCGCCCGGTGGCGGGCGCCGAGGAGGGTGTCGTAGGTCGTGGCGCCGCTGAGGACCTTGGCCAGGACGGGCATCGCGTCCAGGCAGAGCAGGAGCAGGTGCAGCACGATCGTCAGGAAGAGGGCGAAGCCGTCCGACTCGGCGACCTCCTTGAGGCCGGCCGCCCGGGTGAGGATGCCGTCGGTGTCCAGATCGGCGGCCCGCTGCCGGGTCTTGTCGTCGACGGCCTTCTGCAGCAGCGGCTGGTAGTCGTCGGCGGCCCCGTCCTTCCGGGCGGCCAGCTTCTGCCCCTGGGCGACCAGGCCCTCCAGCTGTTTCTCGTACGTCTTGACCTTGCTGTTCCTCTCGTACTCCGAGGTCGCCTCGCGGGCCCGCTCGCAGGTGATGGTGACGTCCCGGACACCGCCCCGCCAGATCCAGTACTTCGGCCCGCACAGGCGCTGTTCGGTGGACTGCTTGGCGCTGAGGGTCTTGTTGATGCCGGCGACCTGGGTGCTCAGGGTCTTGACGCGGTCGCCGTTGCTCTTGATCTGGCGGGCCAGTTCCGCGGGGGAGCCGGCCACCTTCAGCTGGTAGCGGGCGCACTCGCGGCGGTCGGTGGTGGAGGCGCCGTCCGTGGGATTGCAGGAGACGAGCATGCCTCGGTAGTCGGCGACCTTCTGCTCGTTGCCGACGGCTATCGACTGGCGGATCTCCTTGTCGAAGATCTGGAAGAGGATCGGCTCGGCGATGAACAGGCCGAGCAGCACCGAGAGGAAGAAGCGCACCAGCAGCGTCCACTTGCGGACCGTCGTGCCGTGGGTGCTGGAGACCAGCCAGCTGTCCAGGGCCAGGACGACCCAGAACCAGACGACGGCGACGCCGATGACCGCGGCCAGGGGCAGGTCGGAACGGAAGCTGGAGAGCGCCAGGACCATGGAGAGCGCGCCCAGCAGGGCCGTGTTGACGACGAGCGCGCCGTACCAGGTGTAACGGGCGCGCTCCTCCGGCACCCAGTCCAGCAGCGGTTCGTCGATGCCGATCAGCCGGCGCAGCCGGGGTGTCCATCCGGAGGCGGGCGGCGCCGGGCGCGACTGGCTCCGGTTCTCGTCGTACGCCGCGCTGTCGGCCGGGCGGAGCGGGGTGTCAGTTGCCAAGGCTCCCCTCCTGGTTCGCCGGGTCGAAGTCGTCGGCGTCATCACCGTCGGCCGGAGCGGGCGTGGCTTCGGCGGTGCGCCCGGGCGCCCGGCGCAGCTCGCCCTTCACGCCGCCCTTCAGCTCCCCCTGAGACGGGGTCTGGGCGGGCGGGACGTCGCCGACGCTGTTGATGAAGGCACCCGCGTCGTACATGGTGCTGTCGAACAGGCCTCGGTCGATGGCCTGTTTGCCCAGCGTGGCCCGGACCGTGAGCTGCTGTTTCGCCAACTCGTGCTGGTCCCGCTGGATCTCCTTGGTGTCCTCGCGCTTCTCGTGGCGCTGTCGCAGCCGGTCCTCGTGCTCCAGGTCCCAGCGCCGGGAGGCCTCGTGACGCTGCGCGGCGGTCTCCTCCCGCTCCTCGTTGCGGGTCAGCTCGTGGCGCCGGTCCTCGCGTTCGACCTGCCAGCGCAGGTCCTCCCGGTCCAGGCCGCGGCGCGTCATCTCGTAGTCCCGGTCGAGCCGGAGCCGGTCGTCCTTGCGCGAGTCCCAGCGCTCCTCGGCCGCGTGCAGCCGCTTGGACAGCTCGTCGGCGCTGATGTCGCCGTTGCGCCAGGCGAGATAGTCGGCGGCGACCGGGTCCGCGCCGATCAGCTTGATGTCGTCCTCGATCTCGGCCCGGGTGAAACGGTTGCGCCGGCGCTCGATCTCCAGCTCGTAGTCCTGCTGCTCGGCACCGGCGCCGCGCTCGTAGCCCGTGCGCAGCGTCTCCTCCTCCTGCCGGTTGCGCTCCTTGCGCATCGCCTGGAGGTTGCGGATCTCCTCGTGCTTCAGTTCCAGTTCGGCTTCGCGCAGGGCCCGGTCCAGGGCCGCCTGCTGCTCCATCTCCTCCTGGTGACGCCGGCGCGTGCGATCCCGGCGGGCCCGCTCCATCTCCTCGACGTGCGCCGACATCTCCTCGGGCGTCAGGACCTCGATCGCCCCGTGCCGGGCCCGGATCCCGGACACGAGGGACGGCCGCATCTCGTGGTACGCGGTCAGCCGGGCGTCGATCCGGGCGCGGACTGCGGCCGTGTCGACGACGGGCAGGTCGCTGCCGTCCTCGGTGAGCCCCGGCACCTCGCGCAGATGGGCGAGCAGCAGCGCCTCCACGTCGGTGACGCCGTCGCGCACGACCGCGCTCGGGTCGGTGACCGTGCAGTAGAAGCAGGCCCGTACGGTGAAGTCGCCCGCCTCGGCCGACGGGATCCGCGTCTCCACGACGACGGGCACCTCGATCCGCCGGTCCACGACCGTGACCGAGCTGGCCCCGGTCACCACCGGGTCGTCGGCGCGCAGCTGCCCGTGGTCCTCGACGTACTCCTCGCCGACCCGGAACACCCGCACATGGTGGGCGGCGACCCTGGGCAACTCGTCGTCTGCGCGCGCCACCCGCTTCCGCCAGATGCCGCCGCGCCGGTCCGGCCGCCCGTACTCCCGCTGCTCGACGAGTGGGTATTTCTCAGCCATGGCTGTCAGTCCTCCGTGCTCAGTACGGCGGTAAGGAAGATCTCGACGAGGGCGCCGCCGGGAAGCGTGGCCGCCTCGTCGGCGCGGGCGGCGATCTGCCGCAGGGCCGCGGCCAGCGGCGGGCCCTCGTCCGCGGTCAGGGCGTCGCCCAGGGACCGGCCGAAGCGTTCGGCCACCCGCTCGGGCCGTTCTGACACCGCCGGCAGCTCGCGCAGGGTGGTGTTCAGGGCCGCCAGGGCCCGGCCCCGGCGCGGCAGGTTGTCCAGGACACCCGCCCACAGCTCGCCGATGGTGGCGGTCTGCCGGTCGTCCCGCTCCATCAGCGACGCGCACACCAGCCGCCCGGTCCGCGCGTCACGGGCCCGCAGGACGATCAGCGTGGCGTCCAGGATGTTCTCCTTGGGCTGCCCGGTCAGCGTCTCGCGCTGGGCCCGCAGCCGGTACGCGAGCGGCCGGAACACCGCGCCCGTGTCCTGCCCGCACTCCGCGAGGACGGCGACCAGACCGGCCAGCGCGAACGCCGCGTCCACGGACCGGACGCCCCCGCGGACCATCCGGAGCAGGTTGGTGACCGCGTCCGTGGGGAAGCGCACGCCGAGCGCCCCGCTGAACGCCGCCGCCGCGGTCGACCGCAGCACCGGGTCGTAGGAGCGGGCCCAGCCCCGGGCCACGCCCAGCGCGGTCGAGGCGAGGCTCTCGTCCAGGCACATGCACTGCAGCACCAGCACGGCCGTCGACTGCCCGGCGGGACCGGCCGCACCGCCCGCCCACGGGTGCAGGTAGTTGTCGGCGACCTCGTCGAAGGCGGGCCGGGTGAGCAGCGCGAGCCCCTGCGCGACGGACAGCTGGAGCCCGAGCCCCGGCTGGGCGGCGACGAGTTCGGTGAGCCAGTCCCGTACGCCGTTCCAGTACGGCGTGGAGCGCTTGGTCCACAGCTCCTCCAGCGCCCACTGCCGGTACTGGGGGTGGGGGAAGACCAGGGCGGTACGGGTGAGCGCGCCGTTCTTCCGCTGCTCCACGGCGACCAGGTCGTTGCGGGACAGCGACAGCCGGCGGTCGACGGCACGCCGGGCCGCCGCGGCCTGCTCCTCCTCGGTGACGGGTTCCGGGAACGCCGGGGCCACCCAGCCCTCCAGCCGCTCCTGGCAGGTCTCGAAGTCGCGGTAGCCGGCGCCGTTGACGAAGGCCAGTGTGGTGACCTCGGCCCACTCCTGCGGCGTACGGTCCCGGTCGAACCAGTCGCGCACGGGCTGCGCCGCGCTGCTGCCGTAGTCCTGCCAGACCTCGTCGGGCGCCGCGCCGCACGCGATCCGCTCGGCGGCCACCGCGACCTCAGCGATCCGGCACCCGCCGGGCATCAGCGACACGGCCCGCTCCACGGCGTCCTGCGCGCACCCGGCCCGCACCAGCCGCAAGCGCAGTACGGCGGTGAGGTCCGGGAGCTGCCAGGGCACGTGCCGTACGGACTCGACGACACCGCTCTCGACCGGGCGCACGGTGGTGACGACCAGGTGGGCGTCGTGCTCGCGGACGGTGTCGCGCACCCGCCGCCAGTCGAAGTCCGCCGTCTGGGAGCTGTCCTCGCTCATCCGGTCGAGCAGGACGTAGCCGACGCCCTTCTCGAAGGCGACCTTGCCGCTCGCGAGGTCGTCCAGGCTGCGGCCGGGGGAGAGCACGACGTACTCCGACTCCTCCGCGAGGGCGTCGACGAGCGCCACCGCCCCGGACCGCTTGCCCGTCCCCGGCGGCGCGACCAGGACCACGACCCCGTCCTGTTCGAGGGCGAGCACGGCCTGCTCGAAGCAGGCGGGCTTGACGTAGGGCGCCAGGATCGCGTCCGCCTCGCCCGCGTCGAGACGGCCCACGGCGCGGCGCCGGGCGTTGTCGGAGCCGGCGGTGCCGATGCCGAACTGGGCGCCGGAGGCGTCGAGTTCTCCGTAGAAGTACTGGTTGACGTTGTTGTGGTGGACCTGCTCCGAAGAGGTGGCAGGGGTGGTGGGGGCCGCCGTCTCCTCGGGCATGTCGGGCTGGTTCTGATTCTGGGTCTGGGGCTGCGGATCGTCCGCGTGGTGCGCCTCTGGTGCGTCCTGGGCGCGCTGCTCGCTGTGTTCCTCGTGTTCCTCGTTCATCCTCGGCCGTCACTCAGGTCACTTGGAGATCCCGAAGACGGCACCCTGGGCATGGACGGTTCCGGTTATGACCTGAACTACCGTGTCACCAGGAGCAGTTGGGGCGCTCAAGGGGCGCGTGTCGACAGTCGCCGCGCCCCCCGTGCCCCCTTCTGCGCCGGGTTCGGTCTCCCCGAGGTCCAGGGCCGTCACGTCGTACCCCGGGACCCGGATCCACGCCCGCCCCGCGTACTCCTTCTCCGCGACGCGCACCTCGCGGAACTCCCGCGGCTGGATCGTCGTGTACGCCTCGCCGATCACGTCGTTGAAGACGGTCGCGGAGACCGCGAGCGCCAGCTGCGCGGCCGGCGCCGCGGCGAGGGCCGCCTTCAGCACGCGGCTGTCCAGCATCCGGCCGATCTCGACCGGGGCGCGGCCCTCGAAGCCGTTGGCCGCGGGCGAGGCGGTGCCGAAGTGCACGGCGGCCCGCAGGCGCAGCCGGGCCTCGTCGCGCCGGTTGCGGTTGAAGGTGCGCAGACCGGCCTCCAGATGGCGCATGAACGGGTCCACGAGGTCCGGCTCCGACGCCCCCTTCGGCAGGACCGCGAACACCGAGTCCCCGCCGACCTGAGTCGTCCACTGCTCCCAGTCGAGCCCGGCCTCGCCGGCCGCCTCCCGGAGCAGCCGCCGGATCGCCTCCTGCCACTCGCGCTGCGTCACCACGTCGACGCCGCCGTATCCCTTCGCGTCGACCGCCAGCAGCAGTCTGCGACCGAACGTTCCCATGCCTGAACTCCCCGCTCACTGAAGTGGAGCCGCACCCCGCGATCGGATCCGGGGGCGCACTCCGGCGGACACCGGCGTCCGCTCCCCTCGCGCGGACGCCGGTAGGCCAGTCCTACACGCGCCGTCCGCCGCGAACCCCGTCGAAATACGGGATGCGGAAAGGTGCGGAAACATACAGCGGTGGCCGCACGTTACGGACGGGTTCGGGAAGTTGGTGCGGACGGTGGCCGATCGACGTCCCCAATCCCGCAGAAATCCCGGGTTCCGTGACCGGTTCCGGGGCGTACTGGAGGCATGGAACAGACCGTCGGCCCCAGAAGGAGCAGCATGCCGTCGTCCACCGGTACCCGCCCCGACAGCCGTCCCGCGCAGTTCATGTTCACCGCCTTGCAGACCACCCACCAGCACGCCGACACCAAGGCCGGGATCCTCGCCGCCGCCCAGGCCGCCCTCGTCGGCACGGCCGGCTACTGGTCCCCTCCGGCCCTGCGCTCCGCGTCCGCGGGCGGCCCGGCGGGCATACTCGCGGCCACCCTGCTCGCCCTGTTCCTCTGCGCGATGTTCGGCGGCGCGGGCTTCCTGGCCGCCACCCTGCGCCCCCGGGTGCTGCGCCCCGCCGGCGCCAACCGCTACAGCTTCGTCCACCTCGCCTCGGGCCCCGACATCCTGCCCGCCCGCGACGGTGGCGACGACGACCCGGACCGGGAGCGCAAGGAGCTGTCCCAGACGATCCGGTTCCTGTCCCAGGTGGCGGTGCGCAAGTACCGGTGCGTGACGGCGGCGGTGGGGTGTACGGCGGTGATGGGGGTGAGCGCGGGCCTGCTGGTCGTCCTGCGGCCGGTGCTGAACTGACGTGCGCGGCCCGGCGGGTCTGTCTTCGGAGCGAGGTCCGGTCAGTCTTCGGGAGCGAGGTCCCCGATCTCCCTGAGCCGTTCCAGGTCGCGGATGACGGTGGATCCGTACCCCGTCTCCAGCAGCCCGTCCCGGCGCAGCTCCGCCAGCCCCTTGTGGACGGTGGTCTCGGCGGCGCCGGTGAGCGCGGCCAGCTCGGGCTGGGTCAGCCGGCAGCCGAGCACCATGCCGCCCTGGCCGGGACGGCCGTAGGAGGTGGCGAGTTCCACGAGGAGCCGGGCCAGCCGTACCTTCGCCGGGTAGCCCTTGAAGTCGAGACGCCTGCGGTTGGCCCAGCGCAGCCGTTGGGCGATGATCCCGGTGAGCGCCAGATGCACCTCCGGACGCCGGACCAACAGGGCGTGCAGCGGCCCCGGTTGCACCAGCCGCGCGGTGAGCGGACCGCACGCCGTCACGGTGGCAGAGCGCGGCGCACCGTCGAACGCGGCCATCTCACCGACACTGTCCCCGCCGACCCGAACCGCGAGCAGGGACTCCTCGCCGTTCTCCACCCGTGCCGTCACCTTGGCGAAGCCGGACAGCAGCACCAGCACATGCCGGTCCCGGGCGCCCTCGCTCAGCAGCACCTTCCCGGCCTCGAACCGCGCCGGCACGCCCAGTTCGAGCAACTCACCGCGCGCTTCCGGCGGCACCGCCCCCAGCAGACTGCGCGCGGGCCACTCCGCGGAGCTGTACGGCATGGCAGGCTCCCCCCCCCGGCCGGTCGGTCACTCGACTTGAATCCTGCCCGTTGTCGATGCCGGTAGGTGGCGTACTCGTGGGTATTCCCGATGTGGTCCCGGGGGCCGGGGGTCCCGGGGTCCGGGGGGCCTGGGGGCCTGGGGCGGCCGTGGCCGCTCAGGCCGAGCGATCGTGATCGGCCAGCACGTCGTCGATGACACGACGATGGACGGCGGCCTGCCCGGCATCGGTGTCCACATCGGCATCGATATCCGTGTCGATGTTCTGCGCCAGGCAGATCAGAGCCTTCCACAGGGCCCACCCGCGGGCCCGGGCCCAGGCCGGATCGTCCTGGCCCACGGCACGGCGGAACGCCTCGCGGCTGTCGCCGGAGAACATCGTCCAGGCGATCACCAGGTCGCAGGCCGGGTCGCCGACGCCGGAGGTGCCGAAGTCGATGACGGCGGTCAACCGGCCGTCCTTGACCAGCAGGTTGTTGGCGGCGATGTCTCCGTGGAACCAGACCGGCGAGCCCTCCCAGGTCGCCCGCACCGCCGTGTCCCACACCTCGGCCGCCCGATCGGTGTCGATCCGCCCGGCGAGGGCTGACAGGGCCCTGCGGGTCTCGCCGTCGTAGTGGGCCGGCGGCGCTCCCCGGTAGAAGCTGTGCGCTCCGGCGGCTGGTCCGCCCGTGGCGTCGACGCCCTGCAGCGCGCGCACGAACCCGGCCACCGACTCCGCGAAGCGCGGCATGTCGTCGATGCGTTCGGGGCGGGCCAGGTCACCGTCCAGCCAGCCGCGGATCGACCAGTCGAAGGGATAGCCCTCCCCGGGCTCTCCCCGGGCCACGATCGGCGGAACGGGGACGGGCAGCGACGGCGCGAGCACCGGAAGCCAGCGGTCTTCCTTGGCGATCGCGGGGACGTACGCCTCATCGGTGGGCAGCCGCACGGTCATCGTCCCGCCGAGCCGGTAGGTCCGGTTGTCCCAGCCGTCGACCTCGACCGGCACCACGCTCAGCCGGCTCCACCGCGGGAACTGCGAGGCGATCAACCGCCTCACCAAGGCGGCGTCGATCCCGGCCCGGCCGTCGGCGTGGGGAGAGGTGGTCATGCCGGAATGGTGCCGAACGCCCCCGGGGCCGGGCAACGGAATTCCCGGCGCACGAAGGGAGGGGGCGGGGGTCTTCCCCACCCGCGAGCGGTGGCTCACCGGATGGGCGACGGCCTGCGCTTGCGGTGATCGTGTACGGACGCGTCTCCCGCTCGCCGGGCGACCACTCGACGATCACCCAGGGGGAACGGGAACAGTGAAGCGTCCTACGAAGAACGCACTCGCGCGACGCACGCTGCTGGCCGGCATGGCGGCGGCAGCCGGCGCGGGAACGGTGTGGGGTACCGCGGGGACGGCCGCCGCCGGTGGGCGGATGGGGCCGGGGGGACAAGGACCGGTGGACGCCGAGGTGGCGCGTCTGGAGGACGGGTTGATCCGGCTCAGGCGGGACATCCACCGGCACCCCGAGCTGCCGGGGGAGGAGCGTCGTACCGCCGGTGTGGTCGCCCGGGAGCTGCGGGCGGCCGGGCTGGCCGTCACCACCAAAGTGGGCGGTCACGGTGTGGTCGGCGTCCTGCGCGGCGGGCGTCCCGGCCGGACGGTCGCGTACCGGGCGGACATGGACGCGGTACCGCCCAAGGACATCGTCGGGGGCGGCCGGGACACGGCCCACCTCTGCGGGCACGACGTCCACACCACCGTCGCCCTCGGCGTCGCGAAGGTCCTGGCACGGCTGCGGCAGCACCTGGGCGGCACGGTGGTGTTCCTCTTCCAGCCCGCCGAGGAGAGCCTTTCCGGAGCCCGCGCCCTGATCGAGGCGGGCGTGCTGGAGCGCACCGGCGTCGAGGAGATCCACGCGCTGCACTGCGGGCCCTTCCCCGTCGGTCGGTTCGCCGTGACCCCGGGCTACGGGATGCCGGGCCAGGACAAGGCGGAGGTTACCCTCCAGGGCCCGGACGCACCCGGCGCCGCGCGGCGACTGGCCGCAGAGATCGGCGCGCTCGCCACGGTGACGCCCCCTCAGACACCCGCGGACATCGAGCGGATGATCACCGACGCCCAGACCCCCGACGGCCCGCTGGCCCGCTTCGTGGCCGTCCGGGCCTCGGCACAGGAGGCCAAGGTGAGTGTGTCCTACCGCTGTTGGCCGGAGGAGCGGTACACGGAGGTACGCGAGGACATCCACCGACTGGCCGAGCCCTACCCGGGGACCGAAGTCCGGTTCCCCGCCGAGCCGTTCCCCGCCCTGCGCTGCCCGGAACCGGACGGCCGCGCCCTGGCCCACCACCTGCGCCGCCGGCTGGGCCGTGACTCCGTCACCACCCTCCATGCCGCGTTCCCGCCCTTCAGCGGCGAGGACTACGCCCTCTACCTGGACCGCGTCCCCGGCACCTACACCTTCCTCGGCGTCCGCACCCCGGGCACCCCCGTCACCACCAGCTACCCACACTTCCCCGACTTCGCCCCGGACGAGCGGGCCATCGGCATCGGGGTGCGGGCGATGGCGGGGTGGCTGGCGGAACGGGCCCGTTGAGACGTTCACGGGTGGCTACGGTCGCTCCATGCAGTGGCTCACCCTGATCAGCACCATAGTCGGCGCGGCGATCGCCACCGGCTCCGCGATGCTCCTGGACCGGCAACGGTGGAGGCGCGAGCGGGCGGATCGAGCGTCGCAAGCCCGGCGCACCCTGTACGGGGAGTACCTGGCCCGCCTGTCAGAGGCCCGTCACGCCTGCGGCAACGTGGCCCGGGACCCGGACATGGAAATCCCGACGCGCCGCACCACCGCCCGCGAGGCGTTCGGGCCGTGCATCGGACTCAGGTACCAGATGACCATCAGCGCGCCCAGCCGCGTCGTGGACGCCTCGGAGGACGCCTTCCGCCGGCTGCGCGACCTCCGTGACCGGGTGATGGAGGGAGTGCCGGCCACCGAGCCGGCGTATCTGGAGGGACGCCGAAGCTACGACGACGCCCTGGCTCTGCTCCGGGCGCGCATGCGGGAGGACTTGCGCGTCAGCGACGACGGCACGGCGCTCTCCGATGGCCGCTGACACCGGTGGAGCCGACCGACCCGACCCTCAGGGCTGCGTCCCCGCGACCTTGACGCCGAAGCCGATCAGGACGACTCCGGTCACCCGGTCCATGGCCCGGCGCACGGCGGGCCGTTCGAAGAAGGCGCGGGCCCTGGACAGCAGCGCGACATAGCCACTGAGCCACAGGACGGTGAGCCCCGCGTGCAGCAGAACCAGAAGTGCCATACCGGCGTGGGGAGACACACCGGTGGGCGCGAGTGTCGGCAGCAGGCCGGTGTAGAAGACGGCGATCTTGGGGTTGAAGACGTTGCTGACCAGCCCCGTCCGCCAAGGGTTCCCGGCCGGCGCCGCTCCCCCTTGTTCAGGCGTCCGCTTCTTCCGACTGCCCAGCAGCGACTGGACCCCGAGGGCGACGAGATACGCGGCCCCGACCAGCTTGACGACGGTGTAGGCCGTGGCGGACGCCGCCAGGACGGCCGCCAGTCCGACCACGGTGAGTACACCCCACACCAGCAGTCCGGCCGTGATGCCGCCGACCGTCCGCAGCCCGTCCCACCAGCCGCAGGCCACCGCCCGCTTGGTCACGACCGCCATGTCCGGCCCGGGAACCATCGTCAGGACGGCAAGCACGCCGACCGCCGCGAGGAGCTGTACGAACATGTCTGCCATCCTCGCACTCACATGCGAGCGGCCTGTCCGTGTGCCCGGGTGTTCACACAGCCCCCGACCCGTCGGGGAGCAACAGCACGGAGCCGTCGTGCAGCGTGACGCGTGTCGCCGTGAAGTCGACGGCCTCCACCGCCGACTTGCCGGTCCCGGGATTGCGGGCGTACCGCGGATGCGCACCCCCGCTGATCTGCCAGCGAATCCGGTGCCCGGCCGGGAAGCGGTAGGCGGTGGAGCTCATCCGCACGGTGACCTCCGAGGGCCCTTCCCCCGCCGTCTCCACCTGGGCCAGCCCGTCGCAGACGTTGATGGAGCGCCCTTGCGCGTCCACGTCACACAGGCGGCTGAAGACATCGGCGTACCCGGTGTCCGTGGAGACCCTCAGCCGCGCGGAGACGGGACCGAGGACGTCCACGGGCTCGGCCAGCGGGGGGCTGGTGAACGTCAGGACGTCCTCCCGCTCCTCCAGAGCACTGTTGTCGCGGGCACCGGCCGTCCGGGACAGCAGGGGACCGCCGATGGACGGCGTCGGGTCGGCCGGGTCGTGGCGAAGGGACGCCAGGGGCGCGGACTCCGCACCGTCGGTGGGAGCCGTAAGAGCTCGCCGGTCCAGGTGCCCGTCCGCCGCGGCGACCCATGAGGTGGTGACGGGGGAGGAGAGGGACGGCCAGTCGTCGAGGTCCCGCCATACGTCCTCGCCGCCGACGTGCGCACGCACCCGCGTGGGACGCAGCCCGGAAGGATCGCCGCACAGGTGCGCGCGCAGCCACGCGAGGCTCTCGGCGAAGACCTCGGGCCAGCCCTGCTGCATGGCGGAGGTATGCGTCCAGGGGCCGACCAGCAGGGCGGTGTCGCATCCCGCCGCACGCAGCCGGGCGTACTGCTCGAAGGTCTGGTCGGCCAGGGCGTCGTGCCACCCGGAGACCAGACTCGTGGGGACGCTCAGCCCCTCGGCCGCCCGCGCCAGGGACGCGCCGTCCCAGTACGGGTCCCCGGCGTCCGGGTGCGTCATCACGTCGTCCAGCCACGGCACGTCCCCGAGGGCAGAGGCATGCGCCCCGCGCAGCGGCCGCGCGGTCACGATGTCGCGCATACGGCGCTGCAGCCGCAGCGTCGCCTTGGCGACCGGCAGGATCCCCTGGTGCTGGTACGTCATGCCCAGCCCCACGAGCAGGGCGTTCTCCAGCCGCAGGGCGCCGTCCGCGTAGAACAGGGCGTACGGGTCGTGCAGCCCGACCTGCACCACCATCGCCTTCAGCTCCGGCGGCGGGTCCAGGGCGAGCGCCCACTGCACGTACCCCAGGTAGCTGGGGCCGATGGTCCCCAGCGTCCCGTTGAACCAGGGCTGTTCGCGCAGCCAGGCCACCGTGGCCTGGCCGTCGGCGGCCTCGTTGTGCCACAGATCGAACACACCGCCCGAGCCGCCGGTGCCGCGGCAGCTCTGCAGGATCACATGGAAGCCCTGCTCGGCGAAGAGCATGCCGTACTGCGGGGACCAGGGCAGACCCCTGCCGTACGGCGAGCGCACCAGCAGGGTGGGGAGATCGCCGTCCGTGTCCGTACGGGGGAAGTAGTGGTCCGTGACCAACGGACTGCCATCGGCGGCCGGCACCTCCAGCCCCGGCTCCCACCCGACGTCGTACCGCTTCTCCGGAAGCCCGCGCCAGATCGCCCGCATCATCCGAGAGGACAGCGGCGGCTTCCGTGCGGACGGCGTCCAGGCCGGTTTCGCCGCGGGATCGTGGGTGCGTGAAGCCATGGTCGGTCCCCTCCTCGATTTTCCGTACGTTGTACGAGAATAGAGGATGCTTGGATGACGACGACAGCGGCCCTCAGTGACAGGAGTACGAAGACCGTGACGCGTGAGGACGGGTCCGGAACCCCGGGACGCGACCCGCACCAGCTGTGGCTGAACCACCAGCAGCCCCAGGCCCAGGCCCAGCCCCGCGCCCGCAGGGGCCGCAGGCCTGCCTTCAGCCGGGAAGCGATCACGACGGCCGCGGTGGCCCTGGCGGACGCGGAGGGCCTCGAAGCGGTCACCATGCGGCGCGTCGCCGCGCAGGTCGGCGCCGGAGTCATGTCGCTCTACAGCTACGCCCCCGACAAGGACACCCTGCTGGAGCTCATGGTCGACCACGTCAGCGGCGAACTGACCCCATCGGCCGCTCTCACCGGCGACTGGCGCGCCGACCTGAAGACCATCGCCCACCTCCAGCGCGCCAACATGCTGCGCCACCCCTGGCTGCCCACCGCCCTGTCCACCCGCCGCAGCCTCGGCCCCAACACCCTGGCCTTCCTGGAACACGCCCTCACCGCCCTGCGCCCCACGGGCCTGGACGGCGCGGCCAAATTGGAGGTCTTCGCCCAGCTCACGGCCTTCGTCGCCGGACACGTCACCCACGAACTCACCCAGGCGGCAGCCGCCGGCTCCCCCGACCGCGCCGCGGCCGAGGCCCGCTACCTCGCGACCGTCGCCGCGGACGGCCACCACCCGGAACTCGCCGAGGCCCTCTCGGCCCCCGCCCGCCCCCTGACCCCCGAGGCCACCTTCACCCGCTTCCTCAACCGCCTGATCGACGGCCTCGGCACGGACTGAACCCGAAGGGATCGGCCTCAGAGCGGATCCGGCACCCCGCCACCATCCTCTGGGCGCATGCCCCGTCCCCCGCACGGCGGGGCCGAGTCGGACCCACGGGCCGATCCTCGGCGGCCCCCGCGACTGCGACGCTCGTGACGGAACCCGGCCGGCCACCAGCCCACCCGAACCGAGGACCGCGCATGCAGCCGCTCCCGAACGCCGAGAACCCGACAGCGCCCCGCCCCGGGCGACTCCGCACCGCATGGCAGGCGGCCCACCAGCCCACGGCCGGAGTCCCTCGCCCCATACAACTACTCGCCTACGCCGTACCGTTGACCGTCCTGCCCTCCGGCATCTGGCGCCTGCCCGCCGTACTGGACGACGGGATCGGACCCGGCGAGCAGGCGTACATCGTCTTCCTGTCCCTCCTCTCCGAAGCCCTCGCGTTCACGGCGATCGGGCTGATCGCCCCCTGGGGCGAGGTGTTCCCGCGCTGGATACCGCTCCTCCGGGGCCGTCAGGTACCGGCCAAGGCAACGGTCATCGCGTCAGCCACCGGCGCCACGATCCTCACGCTCGGTACCGCCCTGACCCTCGTCACCCAGATCCTGGGCACCACGATCCGCGGCGACGCCCTGCCCGCCAACTCCCCCGGTGAGACCGGCGGCTGGGAGACGGCCTGGTTCTACGCCTGCTACGCGCCCCTGATCCTCTGGGGCCCGCTGCTGGCCGTACTGACCGTCGCGTACGGGAAGCGCCGCCGAGTGGGCCCCCGATCAGCAGGCGCACGATGAAGGCATGACCGACCGCTACGACTTCTGGCGGGGGTCAGGACCGCCCGGTACGGGGCGGAGCGCGCGATGCGTGAGCTTCTCCGACTGCACGTCGTACGTGTTCGAGCCGCAGGCGTACGACGTCTCGGGAGACATGGCCTACACGGCCGGCGCCCAGGTCACAGCGCGTTCCGGCGCTTCGCCCGGCCTTGAGGATGTCCCATCCCGCACATGGCACCAGAATGGACGTTGTCCAGCCTTTTGTGCCGGATCGGAGACACGCATGACAGATCTCAAGTTTGAGCAGAAGCGCTCGCTGTCACGCCTGGAGGCGGCCGACCAGCTCACGGCACTCGCAGCCGCCCTGAGGAAAGGTGGCGATGCCGACCTGGAACTCGGCCCCGGAACGCTGAGCCTGCGCATCCCCGACGACCTCCGCAGCGAGATGGAGGTCGAGATCGACAACGGGGAGATCGAGCTGGAAATCGAACTCACATGGCCGACCACAACCCCGAAGCGGAAGAAGCCGCCCACCGAGGCCGCTCGGACCACCAAGCGCGCGAGCACGAGCAAGACCAAGAACACGACGCGGTCGGCTACGAAGAAGCCCTGAGCCGCGCCGAGCCGCGCCGGAGGACCCGGGCCCGACCACCACGCCGCCCGCAGTGAGGCCCGAGGCTGAGTCTCCTGTCGCCGCGCCAGGTGTTCAGCTCTTCCCCGAGTCTCCGTAGCGGGTGGCCATCGCGGTGGCGCAGGGGGGGAGCGCAACGACTGGCGCAGGGAGGAGCGCAACGACTGCGGGGCCAGGGCTTCCGCGTCCGTGCCGAGCTGCCACAGCGCCCATTCGGCGTGACGTGCGTCCTGGAAGGTCACCTTCAGCCGCAGCCAGCCGTCCGCGTCGGGTTCTTCCGCCCGGACGGCCAGCGCGGTGTCCAGCAGCTCCGCACGCCGCGCAGGGTTCAGCACACGGCGCAACGAGCCAGGATCGATGACCCGGCGGGAAACCGCCACGCACATCAGACACCAGGACGGGGCGACGGCGGCACGGTCCTCGGCGGTCACGGTGCCCACGATCAGACCGGAGGCGCCGGGACGATCACCGTCCCCGAAGAAACGACGGTGCACTTCCACACCCCGCACGGCCACGGTCTCACCGATGAGGACGGCGGGCGGATCGAGCGAGGCGAACTGGGGCCCGGGACAGGTCCGGGGCCCGGCAGAACCGTGACGGTCGAGGAGGCGACTCGGCTGTCGGCCCTCCTCGAACCAGGCATGGGGGAGGTCCACTTCGCCGCTTGTCGCGACGTGCGGTGACCCATTCCCCAGACGCCGTGCAACATGCCGCGCCCACCCCGCTCCGCGAGCGGGACTGCGCCGGCTGCCGGACGGAGACAGCTGAGACGCGGCTCGGAGACCTCGGCGCCTCACCGGCCCGAAATGGCCCCGTTCGCCCGAACGGCGCAGCATGGACGAGCAGGGCCGCGAGCCTGCGGCCCCCGGGATGAATCGAGGGATGGCCATGGCGACGACTGCTACTCCCCATCGATCGGGATCGTCCAGTGCGGCCGCGGGCGGTCTGGTGACCTTCGCCGCGGTGATGCTCTTCATCGGCGGTGTCCTCGGCATCTTCCGGGGCATCATGGGGATCGCGGATGACGACGTCTTCGTCACCACCCCGAACTACGTCTTCAAGTTCGACCTGACCAGCTGGGGCTGGATCCACCTGATCCTCGGAGCCGTGGCCGTCCTGGTGAGCATGGGACTGTTCTCGGCCGCCGTGTGGGCGAGGGTCATCGGGGTGGGGATCGCAGGGCTGCTGCTCATCGTCAGCTTCCTGTCCATCCCGTACTACCCGGTGTGGTCGATCACCCTGATCGCGCTGTACGCCTTCGTCATCTGGGCGCTGTGCGTGGTCAAGCGTGACACGTAGGTGAGTACGGCTCGCGCGACGATCGGGCCCAGGTAGCTGGGGGAACCGTACGAGGATAGCCTGAGGCAAATGGGTGAATATGCCCATTCATCGACGTCATGCTGGACGACCCACGACCTCTGTGGCCGCCGAGCCGCCGACGCGCTGCGCGTCGGCCACCAGATGAGGGAGCGTGTCCGCGATGACCGAGAACCACCATTCCGGTGACGAGACACGGCACCTCACCCCGCAGGAGCGGGTCGCCCGCGGCAAGGCCGCACGCGTGGACGTACCCCGCTCCAGCCACGGCGAGTTCAAGCCCCCGCCCAAGCGCACGGACCCGGTGGAGATCATCGGGCACCAGTCGGCGAGGCGGGTGCCGGAACTCGTACCGATCCGCTACGGCAGGATGAGCGAGGCGCCGTTCCGCTTCTACCGCGGGGCCGCCGCCATCATGGCCGCGGACCTCGCGGAGACGCCCCGCACCGGTATCAGGGTGCAGTGCTGCGGCGACGCGCACATGCTGAACTTCCGGCTGCTGGCGTCCCCGGAGCGGCGGCTGATGTTCGACATCAACGACTTCGACGAGACGCTGCCCGGTCCGTGGGAGTGGGACGTCAAGCGGTTGTCCGCCAGCTTCGTCATCGCGGGCCGGGCGAACGGCTTCAGCGCCAAGGAGCGGGCGACGGTGGTGCGCGCGGCAGTGGGGGCCTACCGCGAACGCATGCGGAGCTTCGCCGGAATGGGCAATCTCGACGTGTGGTACACCCGTTACGAGGCCGACGAGCTGGAGGGGCAGCTCGGCCGGACGCTCACCTCCGGGCAACGCGGTCGCTGGGAGCACGCCCAGGAGCGGGCCCGTGCGCATGACACGGTGCAGGTCTTCGACAAGCTGACGCACGTCGTCGACGGGCGGCGGCAGATCGCACCCGATCCACCACTGCTGACACGGCTCCAGGACCTGCTGCCGGACGCCGAACGCGGCGCGCTGGAGACGGAGATCACCCGCCTGATAGAGCACTACGGCCAGACCCTGCAGACGGACCGCCGGTTCCTGCTGCGGGGCTACCGCGTCGCCGACATGGCCCGCAAGGTGGTCGGTGTGGGCAGTGTGGGGACCCGCTGCTGGATCGTCCTCCTGCTCGGCAGGGACGACGAGGATCCCCTGTTCCTCCAGGCCAAGGAGGCCGACGAGTCGGTGCTGGCGCCCTACATCGGCGGCAGCGACTTCCGCAACCAGGGCGAGCGCGTCGTCGCCGGCCAGCGGCTCATGCAGGCCACCAGTGACATCTTCCTGGGCTGGGAACGCGTCCAGGGCATCGACGGCAGGCGACGGGACTTCTACGTACGCCAGTTGCGGGACTGGAAGGGCATCGTCGTCGCCGAGGACATGTCGCCCAGGAGGATGGCCCTCTTCGGCGGCCTCTGCGGTGCCACCCTGGCCCGCGCCCACGCCCGTTCCGGCGACCGCATCGCGATCGCCGCCTACCTGGGCGGCGGCGACGCCTTCGACCGCGCGCTGGTCACGTTCGCCGAGCTGTACGCGGACCAGAACGAGAAGGACCACCAGGCCCTGGTCGACGCCATCAGGACCGGACGGGTCCCGGCCGAGGCGGCCTGAAGGCCCAGGGTCCGGCCCCCGGGAACCTCGGTCGGCCCGGGAAAGCCTCCAGGCGCTCCGCGTGCGCCCTCGAGGATCGCGCCCGACAGGTTCGCGCCCGACATCCTCGCCCCGGTCAAGTCCGCGTTGCTCAGGTCCGCGTTGCTCAGGTCCGCGCCGCGCAGGTCGGCGTCGGTCAGGTCCGCGTCGGTCAAGTCCGCGTCGATCAGGATCACGCCGCGCAGGTCCGCGGTGCGCAGGTCCGCGCCGATCAGGTGCGCGCGGGTCAAGGTGGCGCTCGACTCGGCCTCACGGGTCTCGTTGGTTTCCTCGGCCCTGCTCAGGTGCGCGCCGCGAAGGCTCGCTCCGCCGAGATCCGCGCCGGTCATGTCGGCCGCGCCCAAGCGCGCGTCGGACAGATCGGCCTCCCCGAGAAACGCGTGCCGCAGGTCCGCGTTCAGCAGCTTCACGCCGGACATGTTCGCGTTGTCGAGGGACGCTCCTGAGAGGTCGAAATTCTCGAGGCCCGCGTCTCGGAGATCCGCGCCGGTGAAGTTCGCGAAGCGGAAGTTGCCGCGTCTGGGCATGCCGCCTTCCGTGAGCCCCACTTCGCGCTCCAGACCGCGCAGATCCACACTGCTCAGATCAACTCGGTACAGCGGCTTCCCGTCTTCGGTCGCCTCCCGGCCGGCGGACCGGTTGCCCAGCACGGAAACCACAGCCGCTACGTCGGCAGGGGGTCTGTACTCCTCTGCCGGCTTGAAGCCACTGACCGGAACGGCAGCGTGCCGGCGTACGAACGCGGACAACACCGAGACGACCGTGCGCTGATCTCGAGAGGAGTCCTGCATGATGCGTTGCAGGGCGTAGATACCCCCTAGGCGCACATCCAGCGATTCCGATCCCAGGTTGGTGATCGCGGCGTTGAACCGGTTGGTGATCTGCCCCTGCTCGGCGATCTGCAGATCCTTGTTGGTCTGCCCGACCGACATCCACGTGAACAGCAGGGCCACGAGCGCGGCCAGTCCCGGCAGCATGGACGCCACGAGTGCCAGCCACGTCAGTCGGCTGATACCACTGTCGCCGCCCGGCCCGATGGAGTGGCTCCGGTGCCGTCGACGATCCCTGGCGGCCCGTCGACGTGCGATCCGGCGGAGGCGTGCGGCGGCAGACGGCTCGGTCATCCACTCATGACATACCAGGAAACAGTGCCCTTTTCTCCGCCACGCTGTCGCGGTACCCGATCAGGACGGTTCGGCTCGCAGCCCCGGGAACAGGGTGCGAGCGCGGTGAGGTTCGGGAGCGATGAAGACCCCGTCGGAAGTGACGAGGTTCGCGTCAGGGTCTGTCTGGGCGGCTATCGATCCGCTCACGAAGATCTTGCGGTCGTCCGTGCCGGTGACGCGGGCGAGGATCCGCAGGGGCGTTTCCAGTGGGACCGGGCGGTGGTAGCGCATCTGGAGAGAGACCGTCAGGCCGGGCATCCCGGCTGCCGCGCAGGCGCGCCCCATGAGTTCGTCCAGGAGCATGGCGCTCATGCCGCCGTGGCCGTAGCCGGGCGGGCCTTCGTGGGCGATGCCGAGCGTGCAGTGGCCCACCAGGCCGTCATCGGTGGGCGTCACCTGCACGGGCGGGGCCAGCGGGCTCCCGGCCCCGGTGACAGGGCTGTACATCCGCGCTCCCGCGGGGAACTCGTCCACCTCGGGGATCTCCCCTCGCGACCGCCGTCGCCCAGCCAACTGGCCGGTGACCTGGCGTACCCCGTCCGCCACGCGGTGCAGGGCGTCCGGGGAGGCGGTGGTGCGGACGGTGGCTTCCACCAGGGCGCGCAGTTCGTGGCCGAGGCGGGCGATGGCCGCCTTATGGTGTTCCAGTTCCTCGGCTGTCGCTCGCGTGGGTTCGGTGGCAGTGCCGGTGGGTGGTGTGTCGGTGGGGGAAGTGTGCATCGGGTATCTCGGTGTGGTGGGCTGGTGGGGTGCGGGCCGGGTGCGGTCACTCATCGGCCCGGACGAAGACCGGCTTGAGGAGCTTCTCCGGCAGCGCGTCCGGCAGGTCCTCCCAGTCGATGACGTGGGAGACCACCTTCTGCGGGGCGACCGTGCCGGAGGCGGCGAGTGCGAGGGCGTCGGGGATGTGCGCGCGCACGCTGTCGCGGGCGATACGCAGGGTGACACCGGTGAGGTACATGTCGAGCAGGGGCAGCTCGCCGGGCCGGAAGTGGTTGCCCGCGCTCTCGCAGATCCCTTCCGGCGTCAGGCACTTGAGGGCGAGGGCGAGCTGCTCGACGCGGCCGGTGGCCTCCACGGCGATGTCGAAGCTCTGCGGGACCGGCTCCAGGGTCTCGGCGGTGGCGGCGCCGAAAGTACGGGCCAGAGTGCGGTGTTCGGGGTCGGGGTCGACGTAGAGCACCTCGGAGGCACCGAGCGCGCGGGCGATGTCGCACACGTACAGGCCGATGCTGCCGCGGGCGACGACCAGGACCCGGGCTCCGGGACGGGCCTTGAGGTGGGGGGCGACCAGGCGCCAGGCCAGGGACCAGTTGTCGCTGGCGGAGGCCATGGCGACCGGGTCGAGGCCGGCCGGGAGCGGGACGAGCATGGCGTCGGCGTAGGGCACGCGGACCAGGTCGGAGAAGAGTCCTCCCCAACTGCCGCCGATCGGCGCGCCGTACATCGCCATGTAGGGGACGGCGGTGCAGTGCGCGGTCAGCCCGGCCCGGCAGCGGTCACAGGTGCCGCAGTTGATGGACCAGGGGACGACGACCAGGTCACCGGGGGCTACGGCGGTGACGGCGTCGCCGGTCTCCACGACCCGGGCGACGCACTCGTGGCCGAGGGCGAAGGGCGGATCGATGAAGCCGTGTCCGGCGAGGATCGAGGAGTCCACATCGCAGGGCGTGGCCGCCACCGGGGCGACGATCGCCTCCCGGTCGGAGTGAAGCGCGGGGTCGGGCGCCTCGCGCCACTCGACGGTGCGCTTGGCGGCATAGGTCAGTTCACGCATCGGTGCTCTGCCCCTTCGCCAGGGCGACGAGGTCGGCGTGGCGGATGACGGAGCCGCCCGCGCCCCAGGTGCCGTCGGGCTGCTCATGCACCAGCACCCACACCCGCAGGGCGTCGTCCGGGGTGAGTCCGGCGGCGGCCAGGACGGTCTGCGTTGCCTCCTCGACCAGGCCGGCCTTGCGGCGCTCGGACAGGGCGCCCTGCGGGACGGTGACCTCCACGAGGAAGCGCGGCGCGTCGTCCTCGGCGGTGGTCTGGGCGCCTTCGGGCAGTTCGACGAGGTAGCTCCACGCCTGGGCGCGGAAGAAGGGTGTGTCGGGTGCGCCCTCCCAGCGCAGCAGTACGCCGGCGAGGTCGCGCTGGACGGACCGGCGGCCTTCTTCGGTCAGGGCGGCGGCCGGGGCCGTGAGCTGGATCAGCGGCATGGACGTGCCTTTCTATGACAGTCGTTATAGGTGGCGGTCACGCTAGACTATGACGTCCGTTATAGCCAGTGGGGTCGGAAGGGACCGCGTACGTGACCAAGCACAGCCCGACTGCGCGCGAGCGGATCGTGGCCGGCGCGGCCGACATGATCAGCCGGCGCGGTCTGAACGCGACGAGCATCCGTGAGACGGCCAAGCACGCCAGGGCGCCGCTCGGCTCGACGTACCACTACTTCCCCGAGGGCAAGCAGCAGTTGGCGACCGAGGCCGTCCGCCACACGGGCGAGTGGGTCGCCCGCAGGCTGCGCGGGGAGTTGGAGGCGGGCCCGGTCGCCGGGCTGCGGGCCTTCCTCGACCTGTGGCGCAAGATCGTCGTGGACAGTGACTTCCGGGCGGGCTGCCCGGTCCTCGCCGTCTCCATCGAGGAGCCGCCCGCCGACGAGACGCCCACCGCGCTGGCGGCCGCCGCCGACGTCTTCGAGGAATGGGAGGGCCTGCTGGCGGCCTCGCTGCGCGAGCACGGCGCCGAGCCCGAGCAGGCGGCACAGCTCGCGACGCTGATCGTCGCGGCGGTCGAGGGGACCGTGGCCATGTGCCGCGCCAAGCGCAGCACTCAGCCGCTGGACCACACCGCGGAGCAGTTGCAGGCCCTCGTCCGCGCCGCGATCAAGGGCTGACCGACGGGGACAGGGCTCCACGCGTGCCGGAAGCCCGTCGCCGTCGGACTTCAGGCGCCCAGCGCGGCGCGGACGGCTTTGGCCCTCTCCTCCGTGAACACACCGCTCTCAAGGAGCGGGAGGACGGACAGCACGCCCCCGGACGAGCCCCAGCTGCCCTCGTCGATCACGCGGAAGTTGACCCACCACGTCGGTGACGGCTTCTCCAGTCCGCAGGACTCCGCCAGCGCGGCCAGGACGCGCTCGATGACCTGGCCGCGTACGTCCGGCTGCCAGGCGGCGTCCATGACCGCGATGTCGATCACCATCACATCGAGTTCCTGACCGGCGTCCGAAAGCAGCCGTCCGCCGATGGCCATCATGTCCGGCTCGCGCTCGACGAAGTGCACCTGGAACCCGACGCGGGCGGCCGGGGCGGCCCGTCCCACCTCGGGCACCAGTACCGCGTCCGTCAGTGTCTCGGCCAGCTCACGTCGCTGCTCGAGGCCGAGGCGTCCCTTGGGGGCGTTCACGGTAATGATCGTCACTGCGTCCTCCTATGACGGGCGTTATAGATTTCGAGGTTACACCCGCTTATAACGACTGTCATACTCGGAGTGTGGGCACTCAGTCCGAGATCACGGCGGCGCGGTGGATCCACTCTCTGCCGTGTGCTGCCTGGTGCCGGACTGCGCGCGGGCGAGATGGGCCTGACCCGCGAATGATCACCGTCTTCGACCGGCGCGCTCAGCCGCAGCTGTGAGCGGCTGTCGTCGGCCACCAGCCTCGTCTGCCCTGCCGCCCACTGCTGTCTGTGCAGGTCAGAGGTGCGGGCATCATTCCTGATCCGGCTCGAGACGGCTGCTGCCTGGCCATCCGCGCACGCATCGCTCAGGCGCGGGCGGATGCGGTGAGCGGCCTGACCGAGTCCCACGAACGAACCACGTGTTCCTGATCCAGCTCGAAAGGCATCGTGCCGTCGCACGCGCCGCGGTCCACAAACAGCTCCAGTGCGGTGCTTGTCGCCGGACAGATAGCATCAGGGCTCCGGCGTGGCTCCCAGTGAAGGCGACGATCATGGATCCGGCCGCGGTAACTCCGCTTCCCGCGAGCATCAGCCTGCGCGAGTTGCTCATGGCTCTGGGCGATTCGCTGGTGGAGGTGCAGGCCGCTCCCGCCGGATTGGACGTCGAGATCCGCGGCGTTGCCCTGCTCGATCCCGAGGAGCCGCCGACCACTCAGCCGGGCGAGCTGGTACTCGTCATCGGTGCCCGTGGCCGAGCCGCTTATCCCGCGCTGCGGGCCGCCGGGCGCGACGGAGCCGCCGGCGTCGTGGTCAAAACGGAGGGCCCCGGCCAGGCCGCGGCCCTCAGCGAGACCGCCACCGAGGCCGGGGTCGCCCTGCTCTCGTTGCGCAGCGAAGCACGCTGGGAACAGGTGCATGCGCTGGCCCGCGCCGCCCTCGACGACGCGCCGCCGGGCCACTCCGGCGAAGCCGAGGAGAGCGACCTGTTCTCGCTCGCCCAGACCACCGCCATCCTCACCAGCGGCATCGTCAGCATCGAGGACGCCGCCAACCGGGTGCTGGCGTACTCCCGCTCCACCGACTCCGACGAGATCGATGACCTGCGGCGGCGCTCCATCCTCGGCTGGCAGGGACCGGAGGCGTATCTGGCGAAGCTGCGCGAGTGGGGTGTGTTCCAGCACCTGCACTCCAGCGACGAGGTGATCAGCATCGACAGTCACCCCGAGCTGGGGATCCGCCGTCGGCTCGCGGTGGCCATCCGGTCCGGGGACCGGCAGCTGGGGACCATCTGGGTGCAGGAGGGCTCGACACCGCTGTCCGAACGCTCGGGCCAGGCACTGCTGGGTGCCGCCCGGGTCGCCGTGCTCCATCTGGTGCGCCGCCGCCGGGAGCACTCGGAGAACCTGACGTTCACCCGGACCCTGCTGGCCGGACTTCTGGAGGGGAACACCGGGCCACAGCCGCTCGCCACCCACCTGGGATTCGACGCGACCCGCCCGGCCGCCGTCCTGGGCTTCTCGTACGGAAGCGCGGAGGCCGTCGCCGCACCGGAGCTGACCCACGCCGAAGTCACCAACCTGGTCTCCGTGCACATAGCCGCCCGGCATCGCAGCGCGCTGGTCACGCAGGTCGATCCCCGCATCTACGTGCTCCTGCCCCAGTTGCCGCGCAGCATCGACATAGACACGCTGCGCGGCTGGGGTCAGGAGATCACCGACGCCGTACGCCGGCACCTGGGCCTGCCACTGCGTGGCTCGGTCGGTTGCGTGGTGTCCACGCTCGGCGACGTCACGGAGTCGCGCCGGGAGGCCGACCGCATCCTCGATGCCATGCTGGGAGCCGACGTCCCCACCGCGGTCGCCGCGTTGCCGGACATCCAGGCGGAAGTACTGGTCAGTGAAGTGCTGACGCTGCTTTCCGGCCATCCCGAGATACGGGATCCACGGCTGACCGCCCTTGTCGCCCACGACAGCCGGCACCAGGGCCGCCTGGCGGAGACCCTTCTGACCTACCTGAATTCCTTCGGTGACGTACGGGCGGCCGCCGCCCAGCTGCATGTGCACCCCAACACGCTGCGCTACCGCCTTCGCCGGGCCGAGGAGCTGACCGGTCTCGACCTGAGCCGTCCTGACCAGCGTCTGCTTGCCATGCTCCAGTTGCGGCTGCCGCCCGGCATCTGATCCCGCTCCCCCTCCGCATCGGCGGGCCGTACAGCCATCGGCGATGAATTCGTCCTACTGGACAAGCCTGCTGCCCCACGCCCCCTCATACGCTGGCGCAAATCTCCTCCCGTAAGTGAAACGGGCCGCCTCTCATGAGGAGGCGGAGCGCGGCGCGGACGTGCGGTGACCACCCCATCACCTGCACGGCATCCGGATACCGCGAGCCGCACCCTGAACGCTTTCGGGATCCTCAAGGCCATCGCCTCCCTCGGTGATCTGCGAACCGGTGACCGGTGAGGAAGTGCCCCAGCAACCACGGCAGCCACTCCCCACACGGCTTCCCGACCCCTCGACGGATGGATGTCGACATGACCACACGTCCCCCAGATGCTCCGGCCCCTGACACCGCCCCACCTGCCGACGGCCAGTCGTCCCCGGAGCAGGCAGGCCTGAAGGCCGGTCTCAAGAACCGCCATCTGTCCATGATCGCCATCGGTGGTGTGATCGGCGCAGGCCTCTTCGTGGGCTCCGCCTCCGGTATCGCCGCCGCAGGGCCCGGCATCCTGCTGTCGTACGCGCTGGTCGCGGCCCTGGTCGTGTTCGTGATGCGGATGCTCGGCGAGATGGCCGCGGCCTACCCGACCTCCGGCTCCTTCTCCGCTTACGCGGACCGGGCGCTGGGCCGCTGGGCCGGGTTCTCGATCGGCTGGCTGTACTGGTTCTTCTGGGTCGTCGTGCTCGCCGTGGAGGCGACGGCGGGTGCCGTGATCCTGGAAGGGTGGGTGCCGGCCGTGCCGCAGTGGGCCTGGGCGCTGATCGTGATGGTGGTCCTCACCGCCACCAACCTGATCTCGGTCGGTTCCTTCGGCGAGTTCGAGTTCTGGTTCGCCGGCATCAAGGTCGTCGCCATCGCGGGCTTCATCCTCCTGGGCGTCCTGGCGATCTTCGGTGTGCTGCCCGGCACCGACCATGCCGCGACGGGCTTCGGCAACCTCACCGAACACGGCGGCTTCCTGCCGAACGGCTCCGGAGCGATCCTCACCGGCATCCTGCTGGTCGTCTTCTCCTTCATGGGGAGCGAGATCGTCACCCTCGCCGCCGCCGAGTCCCCGGACGCGCGGCGGGCGGTCGCGAAGGCCACCCGGAGCGTGATCTGGCGGGTCGGCGTCTTCTACATCGGCTCGATCCTCGTCGTGGTCGCCCTGCTGCCGTGGAACGACCCCGCGATCGAGAAGAAGGGGTCGTACGTCGCGGCCCTGGACTCGATCGGCATCCCGCACGCCGGCGAGATCATGAACTTCATCGTGCTGACCGCCGTGCTGTCCTGTCTCAACTCCGGCCTCTACACCGCCTCCCGTATGGCCTTCTCCCTCGGGCAGCGCGGCGACGCCCCGCGGTCCTTCGTACGGACGAACGCGCGAGGTGTCCCGCAGCCCGCGATCCTGGCCTCCGTGGCCTTCGGCTTCGTGGCGGTCGCCTTCAACTACCTGTGGCCCGACACGGTGTTCCAGTTCCTGCTGAACTCCTCGGGTGCGGTCGCGCTCTTCGTGTGGCTGGTCATCTGCTTCTCGCAGCTGCGGATGCGGGGGATCATCCTGCGCGAGAACCCGGAGAAGCTCGTCGTCCGGATGTGGCTGTTCCCGTATCTGACGTGGGTGACGATCGCGATGATCTCGTTCGTCCTCGTCTACATGCTCACCGACGACAAGGAGGGCGGCGGACGCAGCCAGGTACTGCTCTCCTTGCTCGTGGCCGCTCTGGTGATCGCGATCGCACTGGTCCGGGAGCGCAGGCGCCCGGAGAACGCCAAGGACGCGGTCGTGCCCCAGTAGCGGCCGCGGACGCCGCGCTTGGCTCTGGCCGAGTTGACGGGGGTGCCCTCTGCTTGTCGGGAGGGTGCCCCGCGTTCTTCTTCAGGGGCGGTTGCGAGTGACCGCCCGCGTCGATGTCAGAAGCAGATGTCAAAGGCCCCGGACCATGATCGGTCCGGGGCCTTTTGCCTGGCGCCTCCGGCAGGATTCGAACCTGCGACACCGCTTTAGAGCCTAATTCAGCGCTGACTTGGGCGAACGGCTGAGCTGCGGCCTCGTTGAGCTGTAGTGCCTTCACCGTGGTTCCCCGCCCGTTCTGGTGCGCTTATGGTGCAGTCGCCGTTACGTGAGTGGGCAGTTGGCGGGCCGACAGGCAGAACGATCTGAGTAGGCTTGATCGCGCACGGTAGTCCTTGACTCCTGACGGGAGGCTGGAGCGACAGTGGCTAACCCCTTTGCACCGCCGCCAGAGAACTCTGGTCAACCGTCATGGTCGCCGGTCGATGAGTACCTCTGGCACTCATGCGACATCCTCGCCGATGTCCTCGAAGGACAAGCGGCCCGCCGGCCCATCGTGGCCACGACCGCGCGACTGCAGCACGGTGATCGTGCACTCGCAGTAGGGCCGGGTCAACGCCTGACCTGGAGGCCCCTCGGTAGCGGGAGATACACGCACACCAACATGGTTGCCTTCGGCAGCCCTGGCTTTGTGGTCGGCTCCTTGGTGGGCTCTGCCATCGGGAACTCCGCCCGACGTCGTCAGGCAGCGCGTGATGCTCAGCCACGGTGGGTGGTGGACGGTACCGGCGAAGTCACCCTCACGCTGCAGAGGCTCCACTTTGCGCATGCTGCCGAACTAGACCTTGACTGGCGGGCGTTGAGCTCCATCGAGCTCGCGGCTCCTGACGTGTTCCAGACGAGCTTCATCGACACTCGCGGTTACCAGACGACGGTTCGAGTGCAGACGCCGTGGGCTTCGCTCGCCTTCGCTCTCGCTGCGATCACCGCGTTCCCTGCCCACCCGCGTTTACTCAACCGCGGTTGGCTTCCTCCGGATTTCGAGCAACGGTGCGCCCGAGTAGGTCGTCCGTGCCGCCCCGCTGCGCATCTCGCGCTGCGGTCAAGCGGCACCTAGGCCGTGTTCTAGGAAGCGGGTGACTCGTGGGCGGCGAGTTCTTCGGCCAATTCCATGCAGCGCAGGCGGGCCGGGGAGAAGTCGTAGGGCATCTTTCCTGTGGCTTCGAATGCGCTCATGGACTCTTGCCCCCTGCCAGAGCTTTGGCCGGCCTCGTCCTCACCCTCATCAGCGGTAGCGGGGTGCAAAGTGTCCCAGGACTCGAAGAGCGCGTCGTCGCTCTCCGCCAGGCCGGAATCCTCGATAACGGCTTGCAGCGCCTTTTCGAAGGCGTGCCGTTCGGCAGCCACCCGGGCCACGCGGGGGTCATCGACAGCGATCGTGTCATCGAGTGCCTCCTCGGCGGCATCAATACGGTCGGAGTCCTCCCGCAGATCTGGGTGAGTGGCCAGGGCGATGAAACGGGTGGCCTGGACGGCCGCACCGAGCGGGCCGAAGATCCGCTCGGTGACAAGCAGGCTGTCCAGGTCCGCCTGGCGCAGGGAGCCCTCGGGCAGGCTCTTGAGGCGGCTGGTGACGAAGTCGGAGAGCAGACCCATCCTGCTGCCCTCGGTACGCATGCGCTGCACGGCAGTCCGTTGCCGCCGCAGTTCTGCTTCCTGGGCGACGAGGGTTTCCTCCAGCCGTTCCAGGATGCTCGCGATGCCGTCGTCGCTGTCGGCACCGGCGGAAGCCGTGTCGGCGAAGGCGTCACGGATGTCGTCCAGGGCGATCCCGGCGTCGGCCATCTTGCGGATCCACAGCAGCCGGATCATGTCTTCGTAGCCGTAGCGGCGGCGGTCGTCGCCGCCCCGCACGGGCTCGGGGAGCAGGCCGATCTCGTGGTAGTGACGGATCGCCCGCGGTGTGGTGCCGACGAAGGCCGCCGCGTCACCGATCTTGACCCGGCGCGGCGGGATGAAGGACGAATACATGAGCAGGGGCCTTCCTCAGTGGGGCGGGACGTGAGTCCACCGGACCACATGCCGCTACGGAAGGTGCAACCCGAGTCACTCCGCCCGGCACCCGTGCCAGGAGAAGCACCCGCCGGGAGCTTCGCTGGCATCTGGAGTCCTACGCCGAGCCGGGGCCGGACGGGCTGCTCTTCGTCGGTGAGAAGGGGGCTCCCTTCTGGCGCAGCACCTTCGGGCGGAAGTGGCGGAAGGCCCGGGAGGTCGTCGGCATGCCGGAGGGCTTCCGGTTCTACGACCTGCGGTACACCGGGCCCACGCTCTCCACTCGGTCGGGCGCCACCCTGAAGGACACCATGGTGCGCGCCGGACACTCGTCCGAGAAGGCCGCGCTGATCTATCAGCACTCCGACGAGGAGCGCCAGGAGGAGGTCGCCGCCGGCCTCGATGCCACCGTCCGGAAAGCCCGGGAAGAGGCTGCCCGGAAGACGGCCGAGACACCTTCTGGCATGAATCTGGCACGCGGCCAGTGATCACAGCGGACAGCAAAGGGCCCAGGTCTCTGACCTGGGCCTTCTTCGTGGAGCGGGTGACGAGAATCGAACTCGCGCTCTCAGCTTGGGAAGCTAAGGCCCTTGCGGCTTGCTCCGGGGCTGACCTGCGGCGGAGGAGTGTCGGTGCCTGGTGGGCGGCCGATTGGCTCCCCGGTGTTCCCCGTGGTTCACCGTACGATCTGGCACAGTTCTTCTGGCACAGGGATTCACGTGCGAGACCAACGGGGTTGGTCTCGCGACCTGCTGCAAACCTCGTCGAGGACGACCTAGCAGGATCCGTTTGTAGAGACTCCTTCAATCGCGATAGGCGCAGCGGAGTCCAGCTCGATCGTGTCCCCTTCGTCTTCGCTGCCCCCTGCGACGCTGGGGCGATCGACAGGAAGCACGATCAGCAAGGTGTGTGGCCGAGGCAGCCGGCCGGTATCCATTGGCGGGTCGTAGTGCCCGACATCGATGACGCGCACCAGTGTCTCAGGGATGCCGACGAGGCATGTGTCGTGCGGCTTCAGGGTTCGTGGGTCCTGTTCCGTTCGGAAGAGTGACCACTCCCAGCCGTCGGGTTCGACAGGAAGGGCGAATCGGCCGTTCCAGCCGTACTGCGAGTCAGGATCGGCTTCTCCCCATGGCCACTCGATCGACACATAGAACCTCGATACCTCAGTAACCCGCGCCGGGGTCGGCGTACACGACACCCGGAGTATGTTGCCCACCTGATAGTTCGAGTTACTGCCCTGCGTCACTTGCTGCCCCTCACCCGTGGTGACCGGCATCGAACGTTACCGGCGGGCCTGGGCTTCTTGTTGCCCTGGGTCTTGCCGGGGATCTTGGTGAGCTGGGTTTTTGCTGCTCAGGAGCGGTGGGCTCGTGCGCCTGGTGGTCGTCGTTGGTCGTCATTGGCCACTGTCGAGCGGCCTCGGACGGCCCAGGGACGGCCCAGCCAGCACCGTTATGGGCGTCGGCTTACCGCGTTACGCAGCGCCTCGAACCAACCCATGAAGAGCCACCTCAGCCACCAGAACCAGCCTCTCCGCCGGCCCTGTGGCTGCGGTTCCTGACGCGCCGGCGTGCGCGGAAGTCGGGGAGGAGCAGAGACACGTGGGCTTCGGCTTCGTCGACCTCCACCACCGTGCAGATGGCAGTAGCCGTCCATCCGGCCGGGTTTCCGCACGCTCGTCCCTGCCGTGTCACCCCAGCGCAACGCCCCCTGAAGCGAGTCTGGCAGAGCCTGTGCATGCAGGGTGCGACTGTGGGGCAACTGCTTGCGAGAGCTACTGAGTCTCACCCAGGAGCCATAGCTTGGGAAGCTGCGGTCATTTGGGGCTGGCTTGGGTGCTGACCTGGGCGAGTGGTGGATGTTTGGTCCCGCTGGGCTCTGTGCTTTCGCCGTGGTTCCCCGGTGTTCCCCGCCCCATCTGGTGCGCTTGTGGTGCGGTGCCGAGGATCGATCTGGTGCAGCGCAGGGCGTGGACGCCTACTCGTAGACGATTGCGGCACTCAGGGCACGAGCGAAGAGAGTCCAGTCGCCGTTGGGGGGCATTTCCTGGTCGGAGTTCCTGTACCAACCGGGGGAGGCCCTGATCCAGGCAGCCAGCGCATCCAAGAAGCGGTCCAAGGTGGCGTTCTCCCACTGCTCGCCCCCTTCACGAAGTCGTCCCGGAGCTGGGCGATGAAGGCCACCAGATCCTCCCTGCTCGTGACTTCGTCCTCGAGACGGCCGGGCGGGAGCTGCAGCATGGCGCCACTCTAGCCATCGCCTGAGGATCTTCGCCGACGATGCTGCTACGGGCACGCATAGGGCACGCCCTCATGAAGGGCGGAATCTGCAACCGCGTCCGGTTGAGACGCTCTAGCCTCTCAGGATGGTGGATCAGGGTCGGATAGTTCGATGCGCGAGATGTGCGGCCGAGTGGAAGGTCTGGGGGCCCGGTCTGCGCTTCTGTCGGCAATGTGGGCTGATGCTCGGGGCGGGAGAACGTGACCGTCCGCCGCTTCCGGGAAGGAGGCCGCAGGACTGGTGGGGTGCGGCAATCCTGATCCTGATCGTAGTGGTGATCGTTGTGCTCGTTGGGGATAAGGCGTAAGGCGGGAGCGCTGGTTCGCCCGAGCGACACATCTTCGGAGCTTCCATCCTGTCCGCCTGCGACCCACACACCGTGGAGCGGGCGTGCTTCAGGGGCGCCAAGGTCGAGCGCGCCACGTACGAACGACTTGACGCCCCCTGGGTGATGATCAACGGCGTCGTGTACATCGCGGGTGTCAGAAGACCCCAGGACCATTGGCCCGGGGGTCTTCTGGCTGGTAGGGCTAACAGGGTTTGAACCTGTGGCCTCATCCTTATCAGGTCGATCATGTGGGGTCATGCACGTCGGCCAACTCGCTCTGGGCCTCGATGGATCGTCCGTCGGTGTTCGGCGCTGACCGCTGCCGTTCGCCCCTGTTGATGTCGGCCGTTGATGTCAGCGATGAGGGGCGCACTTGACAAACCCAACGCAGAGCCTGTCTCGAAGTCGGGTGTGAGCTTGTGCCAAGATCGCGGGATGCTGCGACTCACCGATTTCATTATCGACTGCCCGGACACGATGAAGCTGGCGGCTTTCTACTCCGAGGTGACGGGCCGTCCGATCAAGGAAGGCAGCTCCGAGAACTGGGCTGGCATCCAGTTCGGCGAGATCGAGCTGGCATTCATCCGGGTGGACGACTACCGCGCTCCGCAGTGGCCCGACAGCGAGCACCCCAAGCAGTTCCACCTCGACTTCGAAGTGGACGAGATCGAGTCCGAGCAGCGCCGCGTCCTCGACCTCGGCGCGACGCTGAGGCAGGACTTCATCGGCCCCAACGGCTACGGCTGGCAGGTCTACACCGACCCGATCGGCCACCCCTTCTGCCTGTGCCGCAACAAGGGCGTCATCTGGACCGACCAGGGCCCGATCTGGCCCAAGCGCGACTAATTAGCCGCCCACATTTCCTCACCCACCACTCTCCCCAGCTCCCATCCCGTCCGCCGTCGACCCACACACCGTGGAGCGGGCGTGGCTCATGGCGTCCAGGTGGAGCGCGCCACTGTACGAACGACCTGGACGCCATGGAAGTTGTAACTCAGTCGGGCTGCTGGGGCCTGTCCGGTCCCGGTAGATGCTTGACACTTCGGTCCCGGCTGATGGTTGACAGTGGCCGTGGTCGTCCATCGGATGGGGTATGGGCATGAGGTACAGAGGCCGTACGGGCTTCCGTGACGGGGAGAACTCCGCCGTCAGTTCCCTTAAGAGCTCTTTCCCACTCTCGCCTTCGGGCGGGAGGGGGCGTTTCGTCACGTCCGCTGTTCAGCGATCGCCGGTCTGTCGCCGAACGCCAGCGAGCGCCTTCCCCCATGGAAACGCCTGGGGATTCCCCCGCTTCGGAGGGTGCGACTGGTATCCGTCCGCGCCATCGAGGAACAGAATGCCCTGCTCGCGCAGGACAGCAATCGACCGTGCCACCGCTGGCTGCGCGCCCTGAGCCTGGTTGAAGTAGGGCATCGCTACGACTGGCACGCCCATGTGCACCGCTTCCGACGGGATACCGATGGCGACAGTGTCCGAGATGCCGGCCCCCCACTTGTTCAACGTGGTGCACGACATCGGCGCTACCAGCATTGCGTCGGCCTTCGGTAGGGCGTCCTTCTCCCACGGCAGCTTGTACCGCGACCGAACCGGGTGCCCGGTCAGCTCGACGAGTTCCTCCACGCGCGGCTCCCACCAGGTCGCTGCGGACGGGGTGAGGATCAGGCATACGTCCCAGCCGTCGTCCTGCGCGGCGCGGACGCCGTCGTCAATGTGCTGGGTCGGGCCAGCGGCGCAGGCGATGAGGTAGAGCACTTGGGTCATGCCCGCAGTCCACAATGCTCGGCGAGCGTGCGCAAGGCCGGTCCGGGGTCCCGGGTAACGCGAACGACGTCCTTGACGAGGTTCACCGTCTCCGGGCGTCCGCGCACCTCCTCGGGCGCCAACTCGTCGGCCTGGAGCAGGGCTGCTGCGGCGGCGCCCTTGCGTCGGGTCAGCAGCGAGGCGCGCGCGATGGCGACCCGGTGCCCGGCCTGCCGCTCCCGGGTCATCCCCGCGAGCGCTTCGGGCCTCGCATCCTCTGCGGCTTCGAGCGCGGACCATCCGTCCGCGAAGCGGAGCAGCACGTCCATCCGGTGCAAGGTGACGTTCGTCGGCCCGAACTGGGTGTAGTCCTCGTCCAGGTCGGCGCCCTGCCGCGCGGCTACGTCCCCGGCCTCGGCCACATACCCGCCCGCCGCTGCGACGCGCCCGGGGGTCCGCTCCTGCGAGGACTCGGCGAGTGCGGCGGACAGGTACAGCATTCCGAGGGTGGACAGGCCGAGCGCCCCGCGGTCGGTGAGCCCGTCGGCCAGGCGCCGCGCGGCTGCTGTCGCGAACTCGACCGCCGCAGCCGGACGCTGCTGGTAGACGAGGCTCTTCGCGACCCGCCGGGCAGCCGCGCCCATCTGCACCGGATCACCGGACCGCTCGGCGGCGACCAGCGCCCGGTCAGCGGCGAGCGCCGCCGGGATCGCCGTCGCCGCACCGTACTTATGCAGGTACGAGGTGACGAGCTGGTACACGCGGGAAAGCAGCGCGTGCGCCTCACCCTGCTCGCCGACCGGCGCCGTGTGCACCGCCCGCCCGGCATCCCCGATCAGTGCGGGCAGGTCCCGGGAGAGCGCAGCGTAGTGGCAGGCCTGGAAGGCCACGCAGCAATAGTCGAGGCGGCGTTGCAGAACATGGCGCGGGGGCACGTCGTCGTCGCGGTCGGGGCCGTACAGGGCGTCGATGACGCGGAGGACGTCAGCGGGCGGGGTGCTGTCTGCGGGCTGCTGGGGCGCAGTGTCGGTCAAGAGCTGCTCCAGGGGGACGCGGAGGATCTCGGTCGCGCGCACCAGTACCGAAAGCCGCGGGTCCTGTTGGCGCTTGCCGCCTTCGATGTCCTGCACCCAGCGCTTCGTCTGGCCCATGAGGTGACCGAAGTCCGACTGGGTGTAGCCGCGCTCGGCTCGCCAGTAGGCAATGCGCCGGCCGATGCCTGAAGTGTCCATCCCAGTGCCCCCGTACAAGGCACGCACTTTGCGTGCCCAGCTCTGTTGTACCGCGCCCTACCGTCCCATGTGTGAGGCGGACCACATGCGACAGGGGAGACGCGAGCATGAACAGCGATCACAGCCATCTGGCCTTACGACCGATCGAGGCTGCGCCCGGTGTGCTCATTCACCCCACCGCTGACCGGCGGTTGGCCTCGGAGCACTGGCTGCTGGCAACCCTTCCGGCACCGAGCCGTGACCGCGCCCGGCTGGAATGGGACCAGCACCAGGTGACGCTGCTGCCGCTGGGCACCCTGTTCTCCGCTGTGCGGATCCCCGGCCGCCTCCTCGTCGCCCTGACTGGCATCACCGAGGCCCCCAAGCTGGACCAGTTCCTGCGCGAGACCCTCGACGGCGGCCCGGTCATCTGCGATCCGCGCTTCCGCCGGTACTACGCCCTGGTCCCCGCGAGAATGCCCAGAACCTGGCACCAGGCGCTCGACGACTGGCGGGCCATGGACGTTGACTGCCTGGGCTGCGGCAGCTACCTCGGCGTGCCGAGGGTGGACGCCGTGCAATGGACTCGTCCCCGCGCCACCTACTGGTCGGCGCCCATGGACTTGCCCTCGGCGCTGTGCTCGCCCGTCGAGGTCGCCCGCTTGATCGCCGCCGGACCGCACTGCATGCCCGCGGAGCCGGAGGCATGAGCGGCCGCGAGTATCCGTCGTCCGTCGACGCCCCCTGGGCAGCCGCGTTCGAGCGCTTGGCGGACCACTGCATGACGTGCCCGACGTGCACGGCCACTGATGACCAGGCCGCGAACCTTCGGCTGACGTGCCCGGAAGCCGTACGGCTGAGCAGGGAATGCCGGGACGCGCGCCGTGGCGCCTGACCCAAGGAGAGTCCCGCCCCGGCCCCAACCCAGGACAGGTCGAGCGCCGGGGCTGGCTCGTCAAGCAACCGAAGAAGAGAGGAAGAACTCTTGTTTACTCACTCCGATCGGCTCCCGACCGGGACGCCTCTGCCGTCCGGCGCGGCCACACCGTCACCTTGGGGTGTGCGGCGCATGGCTCCGTATCCGGCGATGGCGTCGGGCTACGCCCGCGTCGAGCTCGACCGAACCACCCAGACGGCTCGCTACTTCGACGCCGACGGCCATGTGCTGGAGATGGGGAAGCACGGCACCAGCAGTGGCACGAATCCGGCGACCAACACCGGTAACCCGTCAGACGGCTCCGGCGGCGGTGGCAGCGGCGGCGGTGACCAGGACACCGGGAACGACACCGACCAGTGAGCGATCTCGGTCCGGTGCTGGTCGTCACCAATCTGGACGACCCCACGGCCGACGTGGTGATCGGTGAGCTGCACGACCGGGGTGTCCCGGTCGTGCGGTTCGACTCGGGGGACTTCCCTCACGCCCTGTCGGTCACGGCCACGATCACGTCGAACGGCGTGGAAGGAACGCTGTCCACGCCGTCACGGATCGCCGACCTGACACAGGTCCGTTCCCTGTACTACCGCCGGCCTTCAGGCTTCACCTTCCCGCACCCGGACGAGCAGGACGCCCGGTTCGCGGTCGCTCAGGCCCGCTACGGCCTGGGGGGAGTCCTCGCGTCGCTTCCCGGCTGCCTGTACGTCAACCACCCGCACCGCATTGGGGACGCCGAGTTCAAACCGTCCGGCCTGGCCGCCGCTGCGGCTGCGGGGTTCCATCTCCCGCCGACGGTCATCACCTCGGACCCGGATGCCGCGCGATCGTTCATCAAGCAGCACGCACCCGTGATCTACAAGCCTCTGTCGGCGCCGCTGTACCGCATCGACGGGGTTTCCTGCACCGTGGAGGTCGCCGAGGTGGCGGCCGATGACATCGATGAGGCCGTCTCCGGCACCGCGCACCTGTTCCAGCAGCGGATCGAGAAGACCGCGGACGTACGCGTGACTGTCATCGGTGACCAGGTGTTCCCTGTCCGCATCGACTCGGACCTGTTGGACTGGCGCACCGACTACAGCCGTCTGCGCTACACCGTGGTCAGCCCACCGCCCGGCATCGTCGACACCCTGCACGCATACCTGGCCCGCTTCGGCCTCGTCTTCGGCGCTTTCGACTTCGCCATCGACCGTGAGGGGCAATGGTGGTTCCTGGAGTGCAACCCGTCCGGGCAGTGGTACTGGCTGGAACCGGAGACCGGCTTGCCGATGCTCGCGGCCATGGCCGACCTGCTGGAAAGGAAGATGCGCTGATGACCCTCGTGGACTCCGCAGCCCATCGCCGTGCGCTGGCGGGTCGACTCGCCGATGGCGGCTTCCTGCGTACCTCGCCGTGGCGCGCGGCTGTCGAAACCGTGCCCCGCCATGAGTTCCTGCGCGGCGGCTTCTTCGATCTGGTCAAAGGCTCCGCACCGACCGCCTGGCGGCCAGTCTTGCCCGGCACCGCCGGCTGGCTCGAGCGCTGCTATGCGGATGAGTCTCTGGTCACTCAGATCGCCGGGACCGTCGTGCCGGGCGACATCCGCGGTGAGATCATGCGCACCCCCACGTCGTCCAGCACCATGCCGAGCCTGGTCGTGCGGATGCTGGAGGAGCTCCAAGTCGACGACGGCAACCGGGTGCTTGAGATCGGCACCGGCACCGGTTACTCGACCGGGCTGCTGTGCCACCGACTCGGAGAAGACTTGGTGACGTCGGTGGAGGTGGACGCGGAGGTGTCCAGCAGGGCGAATGCTGCCCTGGGTTCCTGCGGTTACTTCCCCGAGTTGGTTGTCGGTGACGGCCTCGCCGGGCACAAGGACGGGGCCCCGTACGACCGGCTGGTCGCCACCTGCGGGGTGCTGGAGGTGCCGCACGCCTGGATCGAGCAGACCGCACCGGGCGGAGTCGTCCTGGCCACCCTGTGCGGGTGGCTGTATGCCTCGGAGTTGGCCCGGCTTACTGTCGGCGAAGACGGGGTGGCCCACGGCCAACTGCTCGGGGGGCAGATCTCCTTCATGCTCGCCCGGCCGCAGCTGCCGCCCTCGCTCGGCATGCTCCCCGACCTCGACGACGGCAAGGAACGCGAGACCGTCACCGGGGCCGACGTGCTGAACAACTGGAGCGCACGCTTCGTCACACAGCTCGCCGTACCGGGCGCCCAACGGCTGACGATGCAGCGGGACGGGCGCACCGAGAACGTCCTGGTCGACGTCGACTCCGGTTCGTGGGCCGCGGTGTACGAGGACGGCGGTCGGTGGCTCGTCCGGCAAGGCGGGCCGGAGGGGCTGTGGGACCGCGTGGAAGAACAGCTCGGCCGCTGGTACGCCGCCGGCGCACCGGAGCTGGAAGAGTTCACCGTCACCGTTACCCCGGAAGGCCAGACCATTCGCTGGTAGCCGAAGCGAGGGGAGCCGTCGACCGCCCGCGTTGATGTCAGAAGCGCATGTCAAAGGCCCCGGACCATGATCGGTCCGGGGCCTTTGCGCTGGTGCCCCGGCAGGATTCGAACCTGCGACACCCGCTTTAGGAGTTCGATCGGAGGCCAGTCCTGGTGCCGTAGGCCGTTGTCGCGACGACCGTTTCGGCGTGCGTAGGTCCACGCTTGTCCGGAGACGTTGATGTCAGGCTTGGATGTCAGGGGTCGTCACGACGGCTGTCGGTGCTGCCTTCCAAAAATTGCGATAGATCAGTAGGGGTCCGAGATACCCTCCCGCGATGACCTCACCTGACCAGCTCCTCGTGGCCCCCAGTTTCGCCCTGCCGGACCCGCCTGCCACTGACCGCTTCCGCCTGGAGCCCCTCGGCCCTCAACACAATGTTGCCGACCACGCCGCCTGGACCTCCAGCATCGCCCACATCCGGGCCAATCCCGACTTCGCCGGCCGCTCCTGGCCGCCGCCAGAGGGCATGACCCTGGAGGCCAACCTCGACGACCTGCGTCAGCACGCGGAGGACTTCGACCGGCGCGTCGGCTTCACCTACACCGTCCTGTCGGTCCCGGGGGATGAAGTCATCGGCTGTGTCTACGTATACGGCTCACGTCAGGAGCCTGGTGTGACGGACGTCCGCTCCTGGGTCCGGGCGGACCATGCTTCGCTCGATGCCGAGGTCTATCTCGTCGTCAGCGACTGGCTGGCCCGCGACTGGCCCTTCGAGCGCGTCGCGTACGCGCCTCGCTGAGCCACGCGATTCGTGCCGCGCGGGACTTGAACCCCGGACCTCTTCGTCCCGAAGCAACTTGTTCAGCGACTCTGCCTTGAGCCGATGCGCCCCTCACCTGCACTGACGGTCCGCAGACGTTCGCGCTCATCCGCCGTTGTCCGCTGGCGTTGTCACGCAGTTAAACACTCACCGCTCAACAGCCAGCCACGCACAGGGCCGTTGTCAGTGCAGACCCTTAGGGTCTCAAGCGCGCGGTCGGCTTCCGGGGGTTCCAGTTCTGTAGGGAATGGTTGCATCCCCGGCCTGTCTGGGGGCGGCCCGGAGAATCGTTCGGGACCTAGCCGACGGTCGGGCTTCGTCGATGGCCAGCGGATGACCTGCCAGAGCCGACCGCGCACCGCCACCTTTCGCGGGCCTTCTGATCCGTAGGATCGGGCAGGGCGCCTGACGCGATGTCGATAGCCCATGTTTTCGATCGCCCAAGCTGGTGATCAAGAGCGAGCGTGTGTCGTCGTTGCCGTCATGACTGCCGTCAAAACACGAGATACAGCGCCCTCGCCAAGTGTCCGGGCCTCAGCTGGCGCTGCCATGTTGTCGCCCACTCTTCGGCGACGAGTTGGCCAAACCAGGTGCACTCGCGCCGCGTGGGACGCAGGATCATCTGCTATGAGCAACAGGGCGCGTTGGGTTCTGGCGATCGTCATCGCATTGGGAGTGGCTGCCATCGCATGGCTGCTCCTTGTGACAGTCAGTGACGGATGGGGAAAAGCCGACCCCATCGCAAGCGTCTTCGGTGGAGTGGTTGGCGTTACCGCCTTCGTCGTCTCCCTCGTCATGCCTAGAACTGGCCCAAAGGAAGCCACGGTCTTACAACCGAAGGCTCCTGCGCTAGATTCCTGGGTCGTTCACCGAGATGAACTAGAGCGGGCAGTCGCAGCCGTGTGTCAGCGCGGAAACAGCTCAGCGGTCGCCCTAACGACAGCACTGAAGGGCGCTGGTGGATTCGGGAAGACGACTCTTGCAAAGCTGGTCTGCGCGCACCCTGGTGCACAGAAAGCCTTCGGGGAACACATTTACTTTGTGACCGTGGGTCGGGATGTTCGCGGTCGGGCGGCAATAGCCGCCAAAGTAGCTGCCGTAACGCAGGCCGTAACCGGCGAGCCAGTAGATCCCGGACCAGAGGCTGACCCTGCACAAATGGGTGAACATCTTGGCCGATTGCTGACTCGTCGCCCTCGTACGCTGCTAGTAATTGACGACGTTTGGGAATTCGAACAGCTCAGCCCTTTCTTGCGGGGGGCCGAGGATCGTTGCGTCCGGTTGGTAACGACACGCAATCCTGACGCATTGCCGCCTCACGCAGAGCAGATCACCGTTGACCGGATGTCCGAAGAACAGTCTCGCTCAGTATTGTGCCATGGCCTAGATCATCCAATTCCCGACCCCGCCTTGGATGCGCTACTAAAGGTCACCGGCCGATGGGCGCTACTGTTGCGCATGGTTAATCAATATATTGCAACACTAGCAGCAACCGGAATCGATTGCGGAGAAGCTGCGCAGCAAATCCATAAACGGCTTCAAACTTTTGGTCCCGCTGGAGCCGACCATGACGACACCTTGAACCTAGACGATCCTGAGCGTCGAAATCGGGCAGTGCGAGCAAGTATCCAGGCCTCAATCACCTTGTTGCCCTCAGCGGACGAGCGCTTTGTCGAACTAGGCATATTTGCCGAAGACGAGAAGATTCCAATGCGCCTCCTAGCGGTTTTATGGAAAGCAACCGCTGGAATGGATGAGGCGAAAACTCGCCACCTAGTCAAGCAAATGTCCGATCTTTCCCTCATCTCCATTGATACCGCCACCGATGGCGGGGCTATTGAGCTTCACGATGTAATTCGCGACTATCAGCGTGCCGAGCTCGGAGATCGCTTGGCGACACTGAATGCCACCTTCCTGGAAGCAGTCGCTAGCGCTATACCGAACCGAGAATGGTGGCAAATAACGGATTCCTATCTAAATGATCACCTGATAGAGCACTTCCTAGACGCCGGGCGTCAAGGAGAGGCGGAGGAACTGGCTGGCGACCTGCGGTGGGTACGCTGCCGCATGAACCGGCAGGGGCCCACCGCTCCTATCCGTGATTTAGCATCTGTCGACACACCCTCAGCTCGTGTGCTCGCCGCGGACTTGACCCGTGCTGGGCACCTGCTTTCTCACGCCGACCCTCCAAATCTCCGCGATGCTGTACTAAGGAGTCGGCTGCACTCACTTCCTCATTGGAATACTCAAGTAGATCACCTCCCTCTATCTCCACCTGTCCTCATTGATAAGTGGCCACCTCCTGATCTTCCATACCGAGCACTTCGTCGCACTCTGGCCGGCCACACCCAGCCGGTTACCTCTGTGGCTATCAGCCCAGACGGCACTTGGGTTGCGTCAGCCAGCGCGGACGGCACAACCCGCGCTTGGGATGCAACCACTGGGGAAGAGCGGCTAGCTATCACCGGGCACGATGCATCGGTGACCTCGGTGGCTATCAGCCCAGACGGCACCTGGCTCGCCACAACCAGTACCGACCACACAGCCCGCATCTGGCATGCCGTCGACGGAACCCTCCGCCACACTCTGACCGGACACACGGCGAGTGTGAGTTCAATTGCCATAAGCCCAGACGGCACCTGGCTCGCCACAACCAGTAGCGACCACACAGCCCGCATCTGGGATGCCGTCGACGGAACCCTCCGCCACACTCTGACCGGACACACCTCTCATGTGAGTTCGGTAGCTATTAGCCCAGACGGCACCTGGCTCGCCACAGCAGGCGGCGATACCACAACCAGGATTTGGGATGCGGGAACAGGGCAAGAGCGTTCTGTCTTGCAAGGGCATTCCATCTCGGTCCTTGAAGTAGCGATCAGCTCAGACGGCACCTGGATCGCTACTGCAGGGGGGGATGGAAAAGTGCTCATTCGGGACGCCGTTAACGGAGGGGTGAGAAGCGTCCTGCGCCACGGAAGGGGGGCGGCCTGGTCGGTACTCATCAGCCCTGACAGGACTCGACTCTTCACTTGTTCCGATAACGGCTCGATTCGCATCTACGACATGTCGTCCGCCACAGAGCTGCATATACTCAGAGGCCACACCGACACCTGTTTGCAAGCATCGATAAGTCCTTGCGGTACTTGGCTCGCCACGGCCAGCCACGACACTACCGTCCGCATCTGGGATTTGACAGCGCTACAACAAATCGAAGCTACGAGTGGCCACTCCGACAGATTGTGGTCGATGGGCGTCAGCCCCGATGGCTCGTGGCTCGCTACAGCCAGCCTAGACGAAACGGTCCGTGTTTGGAATTCTGAGACTGGTCAAGAACTCCACGTCCTAGACCTACCGGATTCTGTTTGGCATTTGGCTATTAGTCCAGACTCTACCTGGCTCGCCTCTGCGGGCAGCGACTGTACCGTGCACATCTGGGATTCGACCACTGGCCGAGAGCGCCGAGCCTTGGTTGGCCATACGGATACGGTCTGGTCCGTAGCGATTAGCCCAGACGGTACCTGGCTCGCTACCTGCGCAGAAGATGGCACCGTGCGGGTTTGGGATCCCACTAATGGAACTGAACAGCATACTTTGACAGGCGTTACCGGTTCCCTCGGCCAGGTAGTGATTTCCCCCGACGGCCAATGTGTTATTGCGTGTGAGGACGAGAAGGTTCTCATCTGGGACGCTGGCACGGGCAGGCGCCTTCACACTTTGACCGGTCACACTCGACTAGTGCAGCAAATCAGTATCAGCTCAGACGGGAGTTGGCTCGCAACTACCAGCTTGGACCAAACGGCTCGAATCTGGAATGCATGTAACGGGCGTGTGCTACAAGTTCTTGAGGGACACACGGGCGCGGTTTATTCCGTGTCGATCAGCCCTGACGGAAAATGGCTCGCGACTGGCAGCGACGACACGACTGTGCGCATCTGGGAAGCGACAACTGGGGTAGAATTGCACAGACTCACCGGGCATGCTGGCGCCGTAACTGCTGTGGCTATTAGCCCGTGCGGCGCTTGGATTGCGACTACTGGCGAGGACAAGACAGTCCGCGTATGGGACCCAACCACCGGAGTGGCGCTTGCGATGACCCGTATCGATGCCAGCGCACACATCATCGCTTGGAGCCCGACTCAACCTGTCCTCTTCATTGCGGGAGAAATGGGACCGTATGGTTACGAGTTCCGCTCCGCCGACAGCAGGTCAGGGGAGGGTCAGCACTGACCGCGCGCTCCGACACAAGACGCATGCCCGTCGCTCCTGGCTGGCGAGGCCCTCGTTGGACATCTCGTCAGTGTGACGCGAAAAGAGGGGAACATGCCCCCTGCCCCTGATCGGTCTGAGATCCTGGAGACCGATCGAGAGGGGCCGCAGGTATGGAGTGGAAGACCCACGGTGAGCGACAGGTCTACACCAACAAGTGGGTGAATCTGTGTCTGGTCGACGTCCAACAGCCTGACGGACGTAGGTGGGAGTACCACGTCGTCCGCCTCCGGCACCTGGCCGTTGCCGCCGTGGTCAACGACCGCCAAGAGGTTCTGATGATGTGGCGGCACCGCTTCATCACGGACTCGTGGGCCTGGGAGCTGCCCATGGGGCTGGTCGAGGACGGCGAGACCCCGGAAGAAGCTGCTGCCCGCGAAGTCCTGGAAGAGACCGGCTGGCGCCCCGGCCCCATCAAGCCTCTGATCTATGCCGAGCCGGCGAACGGGATCACCGACTCACAGCATCACGTCTTTCGCATCGACGGCGCCACGTACGTCGGTCCGCCCACGGAGAAGAACGAGTCCGACCGCATCGAGTGGGTCCCTCTCTCAGAGGTGCGCGGGATGATAGACCGCCGCGAGGTCGTGAGCAGTGGATCGCTCGTCGGCCTGCTCTACCTGCTCATGGACGAAGCGATCCGCTGACCAGCGGGAGGAGTTCCCGTAGCCGTGCCTCGAAGGCCAGGGCTACGGGCTCCTGCCTGTGAGGGGCCAACTGGTCGTAAAACTCCCTGAGATGCCCTGATACCCGCTCGGAGGCCACCGCCGAGGCAGGTTCCAGAGCTTGCGTGGCGGTGTGGCACGCCTGGTCAAGCTTGCCCTGGTCCAACTGCGTACGGGCCAGCCAGAACGAGTGGAACGCGCGGCCTCGCTGGTTGGTGTGGTGCTCCCGCCGCAGGGCGTCTGCGATCAAGGGTTCGGCGGTCGCCGCTTCGCCCAGTCGGCCGTGGGCGATGCCCGTGTCCACGATGAGCTTCGGCTCATCGAAGTAGGTCACCCATGAGGGGTCCGGATCGCTCGCCCCGATCTGCTCGAACTGACTGTGTGCTTCCCCGATCGCCCGGTGCGTGTCATCACGGTTGCCGAGGGTGGCATGGGCGAATGCTTCCCGCATGGCCAGCATCGACATCACGCGCGGCGTGCTGCCGAGTGCCGACCGAGCCTGGTCCTGGGCGGCGGTCACGAGTGCCAACGAGTCCGCGGGCTTGTCCTGGTAGGTCGCCTGCAAGCTCATGCAGGCGAGGACGTTGGCCATGAACTGGCGGTCGTCGATCTCCTTCGCCAGTTGCAGGGCCTCGGTGAAGTACGCGCGGGCCTGGTTGTACTGGCGGGCGTCGAAGTAGGTCCAGCCTGTCAGGCGTGCCAGCTCGGCCGCGATGCCGTACAGGCCGTTCTGGATCGACGGCGGTCGGCTCTCTTTCAAGAGTCCGACGACATAACGGAGCTGGCCAACGATGGCGGGCCGCAGTGCTTCGCCGCCGTGCTGGTCGTCCCGGCGCCAGTAGTCCTCGATCGAAGAGCGGAAGGCTTCAAGCGTGGCCTTGTTCAGACTGGTTCGCGTGGCCAGCGCCAAGATGCTGTCCACATCGGGACCTGGCAGAGACGCGGGGGCCTGCTGCTCCGGCTCCGACATCTGGGGCGCCTCGCGCTCGTCGGCCACGAGGGCCTGAGGCGTCTCCCACGCTCGGCGGGCAAGCCCGAGCATGTCTCCCGGGATGCGCAAACCGTCTGAGATTCGCTCGATGACGTCCATGTGCTGCAAGTGGCGTCGGCCCGCGATGACTTCGCCCACGCGGCTCGGTGTCAGGTCACAACGCCGGGCGATCATCGAGGGGTAGATCCCCGCCCTGACCTTCACCAGCCGGAAGACTCTGGCGAAGTCCCGGACCCGACACGCATCGATCATCTCGGGATCGGTGAGCAGCCTGGCCGGCAGTTCCTGCGGCCGGTCCGGGTCGGGCATCGGCAAGCTCCCACACTGCGAGGGCTACGCAACGTCGCTGGTTATCTACTTCCCGCGATGTTACCCAAGTTGGGTAATCAGCCTGACCTTTTAGCGGCGGCCCTCCGATCGCGATGCTCGTGTGCATGGCGAGCAACCAGCAGACCAGACCAGGCATCGGTGAACTGGCGAAGGACACCGCCAAGGGACGTATCGGCATCGTCATGGGTGAGCTCGGCGGCCGAGTGCAGATACGGCCCATCGGCGGCGGCCGGGAGTGGGACGCCATGCCGGACATGGTGGTGCAGCCGAGTGCTCGGGAGGAATTGAGCGCACGCCTGGCCATCAGGAACGGCAACAGCAGGGACGGGCTGTGATGCGCGCCATCGGCCGATACGCGGGAGTCCTCTTCATCATCATGATCAGCGGGTCATGCGGCCTGGTGATCGGCATGGCTCTCGCTGTCGGCCAGTAGACCGGCCGCCCCGGACGGGTGCCCATTCCCCGGTTCCCCCACCCCCGTTCGGGGCGGCCTCCCAACTCCGTAAGTGCCACGCTCCACTACCCAAAAAGGGAGTACTCGCATGACGGCAACGGCGAACGACCAAAGGACCGGCCGCGCGGTGGCTGGCGAGGAACTGTTCCAGAGCCTCGCCCACTTCGTGGTCGTCCACAACGGGCAGTCACCCGAGCGTGCCGAGCGGATCGCGGACCAGGCGGTCGCCTTCGTGGTCACCGCAGCCACCGCCATCGTCCCCATGGTCCCGTCGGACGACGTGGACCTGGGCCTGCACGCGCTCATCCTGCACACGAAGGAGTACGCCGAGCTGTGCGACCGGTACGCGGGCCGCTTCCTGCACCACAACCCGAAGCCCGGTGGCGGGGCCCGCGACCGGAAGCAGGTCGCCGCTTCGGCACGCGCCATGAAGACGGCCGGGTTCACGGTCTTCGATGACCTGTGGACCGTGAACGGCACGAACCTTGCCCAGTGCGACTCCGACTGCGGCCGCCCGTACGGCCAGGCGTAGCAAGACAGCAGCGGCGCGGCCGGCCTCGACTCGTGGTCGGCCGCGTTCGCCCGGAAGGAGAACAGACGTTGTCCGGCTCACCCTCTGAACTGCCGATCGTGGTGCTCGACGCACTCATGCCCACGTCTCAGCGCCTGGTCCTGAACCGCCGGGGCTCCATGGTCTGGGATGTGCGGAGCCATCGAGGTCACTACGCCGTCAAGGTCGGCTATCCGATCGAGGCTACGGCCGACTGGCCCGCCCAGCCCTGGACCGCCCTCGCGCCAGCACGTGAGGGCGCCGTGCTGCATCGCCTCGGCTTCGACGACTTCGCGTACGGAGAGTGGGAGCGCGGGACGTGGAACTTCCAGCCGTGGCATGAAGGGCCGGACCTGTACCGACTGTGGGAACCCTGCCGTGGCAAAGGCTCGTCCGTCGCACCGCGCGCCGGCGTGGCGCTGGGTTGTGTCGAGGCCTTGGCCGAACTGCACGCCAAAGGTTGGGCCCACGGCGACGTGCAGCCCGCCCACTTCATCGTCGGGCCGGATCGGACGCATCTGATCGACCTGGCTCTAGCCCGAGGCGGACACGTCCCCGAGGGGTACGACTTCCCGTTCCGCGGCTGCCTCGTCCACTACGAAGCACCGGAGATCGCGCGCAGCGTGCTCGCCACGGGTGAGGCCGAGCCCACGCCGGAAGCCGACGTCTACGCCCTCGGCGCCTCCCTGCTCATCTCGGCCACCGGCTGGCGGGCCGTCGAGTACCCGGACGACGCTCCCCGCCCCGTCCAGAGAGAGGCCGTGGCCAACGGCAGACGCCGTCCCGTCAAGGCGCCTGGTGAGCTGGGCGAGTTGATCGAAGCCATGCTCAGCCATGCTCCCGAAGACCGGCCGACCATCTACGAGGTGGGTCAGGCCCTGAGCTGCCTCTAGAGCCTGGTTCGCCCGGCGACGCTCGCATAACCAAGACCAACAACAAGAGACCGGACCACCCCTCAGCCTGGACAGCATTCCGGGTGGTCCGGTCGCGGAAGCCCTGATCAGGACCCCGGTGCCGGTGGTAGCCGGGGCAGTTGGCGTGCTCGGACGCGGGTGCGGGCCCTCGGCTTCATGTTGTCCAACGAGGAAGGGCCTTGACCTGAGCCACCGAAAGTCAGCCATGACGGCGGGCGAGCCGAACGAGCACCCGCCACGTGTGCTTCCAGCAACCACTCACCGGCCTCAACCACGCTTCTTCCAAACGTCACGGCCTGGCCCTCGATCTTGCATGAGCGTTGCCGACATGTCCTGCGACTCCACCGGCCGCGCGGATGTGAGCTGGGTGCGGTCTGGTGGCGCGGTCGAGCTTGCCGCGTCCCGGCCTGGTCCTGGTGCTCGGAGTGGGCGCGTTGCTTCCTGGTCTGGTTGTCCGCCCTGGCGGTTGTGCGCGCTGAGCGGCGGGGGGCCGCCGGAGCGGTGGCGGAGACAAGGAGCGGCGGCGGCCACGGGCAGCCAGCGCGCGCGGCCCGCCGTAGGCGGGCCGCCTTGAACCCGTAGAGAAAGTTGTAACTCAGTCGGGCTGCTGGGGCCTGTCCGGTCCCGGTAGATGCTTGACAGTCCGATCTCAGCTGATGGTTGACGGTGACCGTGATTGGCTTGGTCGTACGTTTCTCCCTGTTCGCGCACCGGGATTGGCATGTGCCATCTGCGAGGGAAGATCACGGCAGGATGACCTCGACGCCAGCATGGCGCAGATGGGCAACCGTCATCTCAAAGCAATCACTCGGGGACCCGCCTGCGGGGTGGTAGGAGAACCTCATTCGGGTCATAGCTCGCTGCCAGTCGTTCCAGATCAGAGTGAACGGCGGCATGGCGCCATACCCGCCCTTGAGAGCCTCCTCGAACCAGAAGTAGCCAGCCCCGAAGTAGCCACCGGGCCCATTGATCGCCTCACCGATGGCCAGGTAGAAGCTGGTCAGACTGCTGATGTAGCGGCCGTCGAGGTGATACACCCCGTTTCGGGCGTCGGTGCCAGGTTGTCGCTGTTGTCTACACACCAGGTCGAGCCAGGCCTCGCGGCCATTGGGTGCGTACGCTGCCCAGAGATTCTTGGCCTGCGGGCGGCCCTGGCACCATCGGTCCCAAATGGGGCGAGCTGCCACGGTGGGAGCACTCCAGGTGGTCCCGACGATCGGGACATCGCACGGCTCGCCGGAGTCCCGCAAGTCACCTACCTCCAGGCCGCAGATCAGTTCGCTGGCGAACGGCTGTCCCTGCATGTCGAGCATCGCGATCGATACGTCAACTTGCTCCACCCGGGCTTGCACAGCTACGTCGAGGAAGGTCGGCCTGGGGCTGCATTGCTTCAGCGTGATGGTGCGCCTACCTGGTTCGCTCGCGTAGAAGAAGCCTGCAACGTCGGCGCAGTAGGCCAGGGGTTCCTTACTGAACTCATCGAAGAGAACGAAACGCGGTCTCGATCCCATCCCTCTCCCTGCTGATCTGGGCGTTGCAGCCTAAGCCCTTGGCAGGGTGGCGAGCCACGGGGTTCTTGTTCGCCCGCCATCTCTCGGGCTTGTCGTCTGAGTGGCTCGTCACAGGCACTCCGAGACGGCCCGCCAAGGCGTGAGTCGCATGCACACGCCGGTTCTCGGTCCCGCGACCTACCAGACGTTGGCTAGCCCACCGTCAAACATCAACCGGGACCAAAACGTCGCGCATCAACTGGGACTGGGCACTGTTCTGTGGGGCTTGAATTCGTACGCGCACGCTGGCCGTTCGGCGACCTGGCGGTGCGCGAGGGGCAGGAAGAGTGCCGGTCGGATCGTCCAGGTGACGCGGGTGGTTGCCATGGAGCTTCGGTTCGGTCAGGCAGCTTCCGTCCGGTCGTTGGCAGGTCCGCTGTCGCGACCCGGAGACAGGGCAGCTGCGCCCGGCGGAGAAGACCTACGGGTCCAAGACCGATGCCCAAGTCGCTCTGACACACATTGAGTCGGACGTAGCGCGCGGGCAGTGGTCCGACCCGGACGGCGGGGCGGTGGATCTCGAGGAGTACGCCTCAGCGTGGCTGCGAGACCGGAAGCTCGCTGACCGCACCCGCGAGCGGAACGAGTCGGTGATGCGGCTGCACATCCTGCCCACCTTCGGGGCCGGGAGCGTGGCCGACGTGACGACGGCCAGGGTGCGCAGTTGGCGCGGCAAGCTCCTCGCGGCCGGCATCGGGGAGCTGACGGTGGTCAAGGCGTACCAACTGCTGCGTGCCCTGATGAACACGGCTGTGGACGACGAGCTGATCCGGCGCAACCCATGCCGCATCAAGGGCGCGGACCGCTACGACGTGCCCGAGCGGCCAGTTCTCACGGTGGCGGAGGTCTTCGCCATCGCCGATTCCACCGCGCCCCGCTACCGGCTGCTCATGCTCCTGGCGGCCTTCACCACACTGCGGTTCGGGGAGCTGGCAGCCCTGCGACGCCGAGACGTCGACCTGGAGGGGCTGACCGTCACTGTGCGCCGTGCCCAGGCCGAATTGCAGGACGGTCGGCTCTTCGACAAGGCGCCGAAGTCTGCGGCTGGCGTGCGCTCTGTCTCCTTCCCGGCCGAACTGCTCGACGCGGTCTCGCACCACCTGGAGCAGTTCGCCGCTCCCGGCCGTGAAGGGCACGTCTTTGTGGGCCCGCAGGGCGGGCAGTTGCGACGGAGCAACTTCCGCGACGACTGGGTCAAGGCCCGGAAAGCCGCGGGCGTCACGGCCGAGCTGCACTTTCACGACCTGCGCCACACGGGCAACACGCTCGCCTCTACGGCCGGGGCCAGCACGCGGGAACTGATGACGCGCATGGGGCACAGCAGCTCTCGGGCAGCGCTGATCTATCAGCACATGACCAGCGACCGTGACCGGGCCATCGCCGATCGGCTCGGGGCCATGATCCGGGGCGGGGGAGTGGCCTCAGGTTCCTCCGGAGAGGACGCCGAGCGGACGTAGTGGCACGCGTGTGGCACGGCGCCTGAAACGGCTAAGGGCCAGCCTGGGAGGAAACCCCTCCTGAGCTGGCCCTTAAGTCTGTGCCCCCGACAGGATTCGAACCTGCGACACCCGCTTTAGGAGAGCGGTGCTCTATCCCCTGAGCTACGAAGGCGGGGGCCTGCAGAGAGCCTCGGAGAACATCCAGGAAGTGGATCTTCAGCCAGGATCGCAAGCCCGCTGGTCAGACATGGTGCGACGTCCTCCGCAGTGTCACCTGAGCAGACAACGCGACGTACCGAAGACCGACCACAGACAGCGTAGCGGATGCGCGTCGGCGAGCGTCGTCGGTACAGGAGCAGACGAGGAGGATGGCGGGACTGTTGTGCGATTTGTGTCAGTTTATGTGCGTTTCTTGCAGCGCCGAAGGCGCGCAGCCTCCTCATCGGGCAGGCCGAGCCCGGCTCTGGAGAAGGGGGCCAGTGCGGCGGTCGTCGGAGCGGGAACGGCGAGTCGAGTCCAGCTTCAGTCCGCAAGGAGCAGCCGGCACGTTTCCCCCGGCTGGACGCTGACCGTGCGGTCGGGCAGTTCGATGTCGATCGGCATGAGGTCGGACGGCGGCACGGCGATCTCCAGTCGTCCGCTCGTCAGCCGCAGCTCTATGCCCCAGTGGCCCTGGTAGCTGATGGAGAAGCCGTACGAGGACAGCTCGGGCAGCGGGACGGGGTCCAGCCACAGCGCACCGGAGCGGGTCTCCAGGCCGGTCAGACCTCGCTGGACCAGGTCGAGGGTGCCGGCCATGGCGCCCAGATGGATGCCCTCGCCGGTGGTGCCGCCCTGCAGGTCGGCGATGTCGCCACGCAGGGCCTCCTGGCAGAACGTCCATGCCTCGGCGCGTCGGCAACGGGCCAGGACCCAGCCGTGGACCAGGCCGCTGAGGGTGGAGCCGTGGCTGGTGCGGCCGAGGTAGTAGTCGACCGTCCGCCGCCACGTGTCCTCGTCCAGCGGGTGGCCCAACCGGGCGAAGAGCCCCTGGAGTTCGGCCGGCGAGAACAGATAGCCGAGCATGAGCACATCGGCCTGCTTCGACGCCTTGTAGCGGTTGACGGTGTCGCCCTCCGCCTCCAGGATCCGGTCCAGGCGCCGAATGTCGTCGTACCGCTTGCGATAGTCGTCCCAGTCGAGTTCCGCCAGGTCGCCGTAGCCCTCGAACTGGCTGATGACACCGTTGTGGAAGGGGACGTGGAGCGTGCGGGAGACGTCCTCCCAGTGGTCCGGTTCACCGTCGTCCAGAGCGGTGCATTCGGCCAGTTCTCGGCGGCGGGGTTCGGGCAGTGTGCGCAGCACCTCCAGGGTGCGGGTGAGCACCCAGGCGGCCGTGACGTTGGTGTACGCGTTGTCGTCCAGTCCGGGCCGCTCGGCGCCGGGGTAGGCCTCGTGGTACTCGTCGGGGCCGACCACGCCCCGGATACGGTGCCGTCCGAGGTTCTCGTCCCAGGTGGCCGAGTCCGCCCAGAACCGCGCGATGTGCAGCAGCATCTCGGCGCCCTCGGCGTGCAGGAACTCCGCGTCGCGGCTGGCCTCGCAGTACTGCCACACGTTGTAGGCGATCGCCGATCCGACGTGGTGCTGAAGGTGGGTGTGGTCGGGCAGCCAGCGGCCCGAGCGCGGGTTGAGGTGCAGTTGCTGGGTCTCCTCGCGTCCGTCGCTGCCGCTCTGCCACGGATACAGCGCGCCGCGTCGGCCGATGGCCCGGGCTGCGGCGCGGGCCCGGTCCAGGCGCCGGTGGCGGTAGTGGAGCAGGGCGCGGGACACCTCGGGGAGGCGCAGGTTCAGGTACGGCAGGACGAACAGCTCGTCCCAGAAGACGTGCCCGCGGTAGGCCTCGCCGTGCAGTCCGCGGGCCGAGACGCCCACGTCCAGGTCGGCGGTGTGCGGGGAGAGGGTCTGGAGCACGTGGAAGAGGTGCAGGCGCAGGATCTGGCCCGCTTCCCCGGGGACATCGAGTTCGGTCCGCCGCCACAGCTGGTTCCAGGCCCCGCGGTGGGACTCCAGCAGCTGCTCGAAGCCGGGCGCCGCGTCGATCCGGTCCACGGCGGCCTGCAGCGGATCGCTGATCGCGGGGTCGTGCGAGGTGTGCAGGGCGACGCACTTGTCGACGGTGGCGGTCCGGCCGGGGTCCAGGGACAGCCGTAGGCGCTGCACGGTGCGCGAGGGCCGGTGCAGGTCCGCGACCGGCGCGGGGGCGGTGAGCCGGGCGGCCAGGGCGATCCCGATGTCCGAGGTGCGGGTCCGGCAGCGCAGCCACACCGTGCCGGGCGCCGCCGTGCCGGTGTGCACATGGGTCAGGTGGCGACCGTCCAGGTCCCGGTAGCGCGGCACCCCGGCATTGGTGACGCCGCCGTCGAGCGCGGCCTCGACCTCCAGCTCACCGGTGAAGTCCTCGGCGGTGAACTCGGTGCGCAGCGCCGCGAGGTGCGGGTCGGCCATGTGCACCAGTCGCTGCTGCCGTAGGGACAGCGCTCGCCCCTGACCGAGGGCGTACCGGGTGCGGCGCTCCAGCACTCCCGAGTCCAGGTGGAGGGCCTGACGGTGGTCCAGGACGGTCCCCGTATCGGGGGTGAGCCACTCCCCGTCCGCGAGCCGGAAGCGCAGCGGGAGCCAGTTGGGGACGTTGACCAGGTCCTCGTTCTCGACCTGGCGTCCCGCGACCTCGGAGGTGAGCCGGTTGTAGCAGCCCGCCACATACGTGCCCGGATAGTGGATGTCGTCCGCCGCGCACTCGGGCAGCGCCCCGCGAGTGGCGAAGCGGCCGTTGCCCAGGGTGCACAGCGACTCCCTCAGCCGCTCGTCCGCGGGACGGTAGCCCTCGTACTCCCAGGTCCCCTCGTGCTCCCAGGTCCCCTCGCGCTCCCGCCTCCGGTCCGTCACGAGGCTGTCTCCTCTGCGATAGGGGCGGCGAGGCCCGACGCTCTCCCATTCTCCCTTCGCCGGGCCCGCCGCGCTCTTCGGCGCGGGGGCGCTCAGACCCGCTGAGGTACGACGGCCACGGGGCACTGGGCGTGGTGCAGCAGCGTGTGGGCCACCCTGCCGAGCTGGAGCCCGAAGTGGCCCTGCCGCCGCTGCGCCCCGACGATCACGAGGTCGGCCGCGGCCGACAGGTGCACCAGCACCTTGCGGGCGGGTCCCTCCGCCGTCGTACGGCGCACCCGGGCACCCGGGTGTTCGGCCATCGCGTCACGCAACAGTTCGTCGAGCTCGGTGCGGGCCCGCTCCTCGTGGTACCGGTCAGGTGCCTCGGCGAGCGCGGCCGTGTCGTCGGCCTCGCGCGCGGGGCAGCGCCAGGCGCGGACCACGTCGAGGGCGCACCCACGGGCCTCGGCCTCATGAAAGGCGAACCGAACGGCTTCCCCGCTCGTCGCGGGGTCTTTGGCGCCGAGAAGGATCCGCTCGTGGGTACCGGCCAGGCCGGCCTTGTCTCCCCGCACCACGATCACCGGACAGTGCGCGCGGGCCGCGACGGCCAGCCCGACGGAGCCGAGCAGCAGTCCCTTCAGCTCGCCGCGGCCCCGCGACCCGGTGATCAGAGCGGTGGCGTTGTTGCCCTCGTGCAGGAGCGCGTCCGCCGCCTCGGCCAGGATGACGTCGGCGGACACCTTCACATCGGGGTTGCGCCGCCCGGCGCGCTCCGCGGCGGAGGCGACGATGTGGTCGGCCATCACCTGCCCCGTCGGGCGGTCCGAACCGATCGACGGCGTGACGCCCTCGTATCGCTCCCAGAGGGAGGCATGGACCAGCCGCAGCGGAAGACCGTGCAGGGCGGCTTCGTCGACCGCCCAGTCGACCGCCGTCAGACTGCCGTCCGATCCGTCGACGCCCACGACCAGTGGCAGTTCCATCGTCATCGTTCCCACCGCCTCGTCACCGGGCAGCCTGCAGATCCACTCTCACCGTCGCAGGCGTGGAGGCGGGACACGAGGGGCCGGCCGGCCCCTGCCGGGCCCGTTCGGCCCGTGGTGCCCCGCAGGGGTCCGGCACACGCTGATATCAGCAAGGCCGGCGGAAAGGAGTCGGAGCGATGACCTCCACCACCAACCTGGCCGAGGCTCTCCCGGCCGCGCAGCGCGAGCGGCTGATGCGCATCGCCCGCGAGGTGTCCTTCGACGCGGGTGCACGCCTGTTTGAGGAAGGCCGGAGAGCCGACCGGTTCTGGATCGTGCGCACGGGGACCGTCGTGCTCGATCTCCATGTCCCGGGCCGGCGGGCCGCTGTCGTCGAGTCCCTGGGACAGGGCGAACTGGTCGGCTGGTCGTGGCACTTCCCGCCGCACGTGTGGCACCTGGGCGGGGAAGCGATGAGCCCGGTGCGGGCCTTCGAGTTCGACGCGGAAGCCGTGCGGGCGTTGTGCGCCCAGGACGCCGAGTTCGGCCGGGCGATCGCGGTCTGGGTCGGCCGTGCGGTCGCCCACCGGCTGCACGCGTCGCGTGTCCGGTTGCTCGACCTGTACGCCCCGTACGGCAGCGGGAGTTCGGTATGAGCCATGTCCCACCGCTCCCACCGCGGTGCTGACCGACCTGACCGTCCCCGGGAGAGCAGCCATGCGTGGCAGCCCGCACATCGTCGAGGTCATGGAGCGGTGGAAGGTCAGCGCGGTACCCGTTCTCTGGAGGGTGAAGTCGTGGGAGGGTGAAGTCGTGTCAGACCGTGATCCGGCGGCCGGTGACGCCGACGGGCTCGATGCACAGCCACAGCTCGCGCCGGCCACCCGCCCACGGCGTGCTGAACACCCGCTCCTCGAGACGGGCCGCCTCGTCCTGATCCGTCACGGCCCTCGCGGGGCCGCGTACCAGCACGCTCCAGCCCTCGCTGAACGCCTCGTCGATGCGGTCGACCTCGAAGGCCACCTGGTAGCCGGCCGCTTGGGCGGGTGTCGAGCCGGGGGCCGTACGGAAGACGATCTCACCGTCGACGACGCTGTAGTTGACCGGCATGACGACCGGGCCGGCGGCCGTGGACACGGCGAGACGCCCCACCCCGTGCGTCGAGAGCAGGGAGCGGCACTCCGCCTCGGTCAGCTCCGTGAACCGGGGAGTACGGGAGGCCCGTCCGAGGCCGGGCGGCAGCTCGGTGTCGCCGCCGGTCAGATGCCACACGGTGGTCTTCAGCGCTCCCGCGAGCCGGAGCAGGGTGCCGGCGCCCGGGTCCGCGGGCGGCCGCTCCTCCAGGTACTGGAGGTAGGCCGGAGCCATGCCCGCCCGAGTGGCCGTCTCCTGGCGGGTCAGGCCGAGTTCCGTACGGCGCTGGGTGATCCGCCGCCCGAGATCGCCCATCGGGCGCCCTTCCACAGTGTGGGACGAGGCCGGTTCGGTCATGGCCCTTCACCTCTCTCCTTCGTCAGGCCGCCCCCATGGGGACGATCTCCTCGTGCTGCTCCTCGCCCAGCACGACCTTGAGCGCGCCGGTGTCCGCGGCCCGGCCGAAGACGTCGTACGCCTCCTCCATGTGGGCCGGCGGGAAGGTGTGCGTGACCAGCTGCCCGGTGGGCAGTCGGCCGGCGGCCGCCATCCGGAGCAGCGTGGGGGTGGAGTAGGTGTCCACCAGGCCCGTGGTGATGGTGACGTTCTTGATCCACAGGTCTTCCAGGTGCAGGGTCGCGGGCTTGCCGTGCACGCCGACGTTGGCCACGTGCCCGCCCGGCCGCACCATGCGCGTGCAGAGCTCGAACGTCTCCGGGACGCCCACGGCCTCGACGACCACGTCCGCGCCCAGCCCGTCGGTGAGGTCCGAGACCAGTTGCTCGGGGACTTCCCGGGCGTCCGCCACCGCGTCAGCGCCGAGCCGCTTGGCTGCCTCCAGCCGGGCGGCGGCAAGATCCACGGCGACGATCCGCTCCGGTGCGAACAGCCGGGCGGTCGCGATGGCCGCGAGCCCGACGGGGCCGGCGCCCACGACGGCCACGGTGTCGCCGGGCCGGACATGCCCGTTGAGCACACCCACCTCGTACCCGGTCGGGAAGATGTCGGCCAGCAGTACGGCGTCCTTGCTGTCCAGGGCGCTGGGCAGCGGGTGCACGGACAGGTCGGCGTACGGCACGCGGACGTACTCGGCCTGGGTGCCGTCGATCAGGTGCCCCAGGATCCAGCCTCCGCCGCCCCGGCACTGGCCGTACATGCTCTCGCGGCAGTAGCGGCAGCGGCCGCAGGCGGTGATGCAGGAGACCAGCACCCGGTCTCCCGGCCGCACCGTGCGCACGTCGCCGCCGACGTCGACGATCTCACCGACCGCCTCGTGCCCCAGCACCGTGCCGGGGCGTACCTCGGGAACGTCGCCTTTGAGGATGTGCAGGTCCGTTCCGCAGATGGTGACGGCGTCGACCCGCACGATCACGTCGGTCGCCTCCTTGATACCGGGGTCCGGGACGTCCTCCCATGCGGACTGTCCGGGGCCGTGGAAGACGTAGCCCTTCATGGCGTTCCCACCTTCCGGTGCGGGCGCGGTGCCGGGAGTGCACCGCGCTTCCAGCTTGGCGCGGGCCGGTGGGAGGCGCATGGGCCGGTCGGCCCCATCCAGTGGCCGGACGGGTTCTTCCGCGGCCGGCGGTCGGTGAATCAGCCCCAGGGCCCTTCGCCCCCGGCCGGCAATTGGGCCGGTCGGCCCTACCGCGGATCCGTCGGTCCGGCTTTGCTCGGACCATGTCCGACAAACCGCTCAGGTCCGCGCCGCCTCCTGCGAAGCGCACGTTCGGCGAGAGCACCGTCGTGACGCTGGGCGGCGAGATGGACCTGCTCACGGCACCGGGTCTGACGGCGCGCCTCGACGCGCTGACGGCGGGCCTTCACTGCGACCTGGTGCTGGACCTGCGTCCGGTGGCCTTCATCGACTGCACCGGGCTGGGGATCCTGTGCCGGGCGCGGAACCGCGTGCTGGCCCGGCACGGTCGGCTGCGCCTGGTCTCCGACAGCGCCGGTTTCCGGCGCATTCTGCGGCACACGGGGCTGGCGGGCGTCTTCGAGGTGTTTCGGTGCCTGCCCCTGGGCGTGGCCGGTGCCCCGACCGCGGGCGCAGCGGAGACTCGGGCGGCGGGGTGACCGTCGCCCGTGCGGGACCCCTGCCTCCACGACAACGGCCGGAGGCAACGGGAACGGCCGGAGGCAACGGGACGGACGATCCCTGCGCCGCTATCTCGGCCGTGTCCGCCTCGCCTCCGGTGTCGTACTCGGCGAGACCGAGCACCCGGTCCTGCGCCTCGGCGAGCAGGGCCTGGTGGCCCGGGCGGGCCGGCGCGCAGGCCAGGGCGGCGGCCAGGGCGGCGGATCGGCGGCTCGCGGCGAAGAACCGCAGGCGCAGGTTCTAGGGGGACATCTCCTCGTGGAGGTCCCGCAACCGCTCGCGGTCCTCTTGCCGCACGGCGCGTATGCACACGGTCGTGCCGTCCCTGAGCAGCGCGTGGACCGGGGGCCGGTCGAGCACGTCGGGCGTCATCGTGGTCTCCTCCGAGCCTCTCGACGCTTCGAGCATCCGGCGGATCGAGGAGAGGCCGCATGGGCTGTCCGGGGTCGGCCGGGGGCCGATCGGCCCTATGGCCCGCTGCGTCGAGGGCCGCGGCCGCGATGCGGTCAGGCCCGTTCGGGGACGACCGCGACCCCGTTCGGGGACGACCGCGACCTCGTTCGGGGACGACCGCGACCGGGCAGGCCGCGTGGTGCAGAACGGCGTGCGTGACGCGGCCGATCCGGAGTCCGATGCGGCCGTGGGGACGTCTGGCGCCGACCACGAGGAGGGCGGCATCGGCTGAGGCGTCGAGCAGTACGGTGCGGGTGGTGCCTTCGACGGCCCGGCGGCGCACCTCGGCAGCCGGGTACTCCTCGGCCGGTGCGTGGAGCCCGGTTTCCAGGGCGTCGACGGCGCTCTGCTCGTGCGCATGGGCGGGTTCACCGGCGAGCAGCGGGTGGTCGGCGGTCTCGTGCGCGGTGCGGCGGCGCCACCACGAGCACATCGGTGAGGATCTGCTCCGTCCTTCCCGGCCCCGCGGCGAAGACGGCGTGTTCGTAGCGGTCCCACAAGGACGCGTACACCACACGCGCAGCGGTACCCCGCGCAGCGCGGCCTCGTCGGTCGCCCAGTCCACCGCCCGCAGACTGGACTCGGAGCCGTCCCCGCCGACGATGACGGGCAGATTCATCGCCCTGATCCCTCCTCGGCGGGTACTCGGAACGGGCGGCGACTGCCGTCGGCATGCTGCTGGGTCGGTGACGCGTCAGTGGTGCGGAACGACGGCGACGGGGGCGGCGGCGTGGTGCAGCACGGCATGCGTCACGGAACCGATGTGCGTCCCGAACGGGCTGCGGCGGATCCGCCGTCCCACCACGACCAGCGATGCCTGGCGAGAGGCGTCGATCAGCTGCGCCGCCGCGCTGCCCGAGTGGGACGCTTCGACCACCTCGACGGAGGGGTACTTGTCCCTCCACAGGCGCAGCGCGTCGGTGAGCGCGGTGGCTTGCGAACGGACGACCTGGTCATACCGGTACACGTCGCCGGAGCCTCGGCCGTAGACGAACCACGAGGGCAGTTGCCATCCGTGCACGGCCCGTAGGGCGGTCCCGCGCCGGGCGGCCGCGTCGAAGGCGAAGTCGATCACCGACGCGTCGAGGTGGTCGGTGTCGATGCCGACCACGACCGGCCGGTACCGCGTCGCGGCCGACGGGATGCCCGCCGGATCCCTCTCGTGTTCGTCGGCCGCCTGCTCACCGGCCCGGACCAGGACCACGGGCCGCTCGGCACGCGCCACCACGGCCAGGCCGACCGAACCCACCAGGAACCCGCCGATGCCGCTCAGACCGCGCGATCCCAGGACGAGCAGTTCGGCCTCCCTGGCGGCATCGCCCAGCACCTTGCTGGGGTGGCCGACCAGGTGCTCGGAGGTCACCTCGACGCCGGGGTGACGCAGACCGAGCCCTTCCGCGGATTCGCGGGGAATCTCCTCGCCCCAGTCCTGCTGGGTCTCGACACCCAGCTGCGGGGCCTGCGCGATGGGCTCCGGCGCCGGCTCCCACACGTGAAGGAGTTTCACCGGCAGGCGGCGCTGCGCCGCCTCACGGGCAGCCCACTCGGCGGCGGCGCGGCTCTCGGGCGAGCCGTCCAGACCCACGGTGATGGTGCGGGACATGGTCTCCACCTCCGGAGTAGAAGCTCTTGCTTCGAGCGTCCCCTCCACCGGCCGTCGCGGTGAAGGGGCCACAGGTCCCGTGCCGCGGCCGAAGGGCCCTACCGCACGGTGGAGGCGGCAGGCGCGGGCGGTACTCCGTCCCACGACATGCCTTGGGCCGGTCGGCCCTAGTGCATCCGGCCTCCGCACGTAATGATCGTGGTCACGGGCGGTCCGCAGTCCGCCCTTCCGGCCGACGAGGGGTCGAGATGACCGAGCCGCGCACCTTCAGCGAAGAGCACCCGATCCGGGTCTTCCTGCTCGACGACCACGAGGTCGTGCGCCGCGGCCTGGCCGACCTGCTGGACGCCGAACCCGACATCTCGGTGGTCGGGGACGCCGAGAACGCCGCGCACGCGCTCGCCCGCGGCCCGGCGCTCCGCCCCGACGTCGCCGTCCTCGACGTACGCCTGCCGGACGGCGACGGCATCACCGTCTGCCGCGAACTGCGCAGCAGGATGCCCGGTCTGGCCGCTCTGATGCTGACCTCGTTCGACGACGAGGAGGCTCTGCTCGACGCGATCATGGCCGGGGCGTCCGGCTATGTCCTCAAGCAGATCAAGGGCTCCGACCTGATCTCGGCGGTTCGCACGGTCGCCTCCGGGCGGTCCATGCTGGACCCGGAAACCACGGCCCGGCTGATGCGCTCGCTGCGCGCCGACCCGTCCGAGGAACCGGCCATCGCACCCGAGCTGGCGAGCCTGTCGCCGCGCGAGCGGGAGATTCTCGCCCTGATCGGGGACGGGCTCACCAACCGCGAGATCGGCAAGAGGCTCTACCTGTCCGAGAAGACCGTCAAGAACCACATCTCCCGGCTCCTGGCCAAGCTCGGCGTCCAGCGACGGGTTCAGGCCGCGGTCCTCGCATCGCAGTTGGAGCGTCCTGTGACGAGCGAGCACCCGTCACACTGAGCCGGGGCCACCGACGAGCCACAGTCATCCTCGGGCCGACCGCACCGGCACCCGCCACACCACCCGCGCGCCGCCACCTTCCGGGCGCTCACCGAGCCGGAGGTCGCCGCCGAGGGCGACGGCCCGCTCCTCCATGTTCCGCAGGCCGCTGCGTACGGCACCTTCCGGTATCCCGCAGCCGTCATCGGTCACCGTCAGCGTCAACTCGCCCTGGGCACACCTCAGGTGCACGTCCACGGAGCGGGCCCCGGAGTGCCGGGCCACGTTGCTCAGCGCCTCGCCGAGCACCGCGAGCGTGTGATCGGCGACGTCGCCCGGTACCTCCGTGTCGACCAGCCCCTCGACACGCACCGCGGGAGCGAAGCCCAGAGACGAGGCCGCCGCCGTCACCGCGTCCGAGACCCGGCCACGCAGGCCGCTGCCCTCCCTCGCCCCGCCGTGCGTCCGCAGCCCGAAGATCGTGGACCGGATGATCTTGATGGTCTCGTCCAGATCGTCCACCGTCCGCGACAACCGTTCCACAGCCTCCGGATGGTCGATGAAACGCTGGGCGCTCTGTAGCGTCATCCCCGCCGCGAACAGTCGCTGGATGGCGAGATCGTGCAGGTCGCGGGCGATGCGGTCACGGTCCCGCAGCAGCGCGATCTGCTCGGCGTCCCGGCGCCGCTCGGCCAGCTCCAGTGCCAGTGCCGCCTGCCCGGCGAACCCGAGCAGGGGGCGCGTGTCGGCGTCCGTGAACGGCGTACGTCCCGCCGCGCGCCCCAGCAGCAACACACCGCGGGCCTTGCCCCCGGCCTCCAGCGGAACACCGACCACGGGTCCGAGCCCGACCCACTGCGCCGCGTCCCCGCTGGTCCGCTGGTCCTCCCGGATGTCGGCGCTCACCGCCGGCTCCGCCGTGGTGAGAACGGCGGCCACGAATCCGTCCTTGCCGGACATCACCAGACCGCTGCGCCGCTCGGCGTCCAGCCCGACGGCGAGCAGCGGCCGCAGTGCGTTCTCCTCGGGCACTCGCTCGGCGATCAGCCCGGCATCGGCGTCGGCGATCTGACGCGCCTGCTCCACGATCAGTTCGAGGACGTCCATGCTCGGAGCGCCCGACAGCAGGGCCCGCGTGACCTCGGAACTCGCCCCCAGCCACCGCTCGCGCAGCCGCGTCTCCTCGTACAGGCGGGCGTTCTCGATGGCCACGCCCGCCGCCACCGCGAGGGTGGCGAGCACCGACTCGTCCTCGGCGTCGAACTCCTCCGCGCTGCGCTTCTCCGTGAGGTAGAGGTTGCCGAACACCCGGTCACGTACCCGGATGGGCACGCCGAGGAAGGAGTGCATCGGAGGGTGGTGCGACGGGAAGCCGTACGAGGCCGGGTGCTCGGAGATCTCCGTCAGCCGCAGCGGCTCGGGGTGCCGGATCAGCTCGCCCAGGATGCCGTGCCCGCTGGGCAGGTCCCCGATCCGGGCCCGCCGCTCGTCGCTGATACCGACGGTGTGGAACTCGGAGAGCATGAGGTCGTCGCCGATGACTCCCAGGGCCCCGTACTCGGCGTCCACGAGCACCACGGCCGCCTCGACGATATGCCGGAGCACCTGGGGCAGATCCAGCTCCCGGCCGACGGAAAGCACCGCCTCCAGCAGGCTGTGCACACGATCCTGGGCACCCCGCGCCGCGTCGATCCGCGCCTGCAGCTCGTCCAGCAGTTCGTCCAGCCGCAGCTTGGGCAGGTGCTGCTCGGATCGACCGGGCCGTTCCCCGCTCATCGTCGCCTCCGACCGGCTCACGCGGACGCACCCGGATCAGGCGCCTTCCTTCCCTCACGATAGTGCGTCGTGCCCTGGTCGGACGGGCTTCCGCCTCCCCTGTGGCACGGGGCCCGAAGGCCGGCCGGCGCGAACCGTGGGGGTCAGGTCAGGGGGACGTGGGCGAAGCGGGCGGCGGTGTGGAGGTCGGACTCGATGCGGGTGGCTGTGGTCGTCAGTTCGGGGAGGAGGTCCGTCACGCACTCCCGGAGGCTGTGGCGGCTTGCGTGCATCGCGGTGTTCAGGGCGGACACGACTCTTCCGGAACGGTCGCGGATCGGGACCGCGATGGAGCGGAGGCCCTCTTCCAGTTCCTCGTCCACCAGGGCGTAGCCCTGGGAGCGGATCGCGGTCAGGGTGTCCGTGGTGGCCCTGTCCGACAGGAGGACTCGGCCCAGAGCCGTCGCGTACGCCGGCAGGCGGGTGCCCAGCGTGATGTTCACGCTCATCACCCGGCCCGTCGCCACCCTCGCCGTGAACTGGATCTCCTCGCCCGAGTCGGAGAGCACCGCCAAGGACGTCGACTCGTGGGTGCGGGACGTCAGGTCGGCGAGGTGGGGGTGGGCGATGTCGGGGAGAGTCGTGCGGGAGAGGGGCGGGAAGCCCAGGGAGAGGACCCGGGGGGTCAGGGCGAAGGTGCGGTCGTCCGTCTGCGTCACCAGGTCCAGGTGTTCGTAGGTGATCAGTGCGCGGCGGGCCGTCGCCCGGGCCAGGCCCGTTGCCTGGGCCACCTGGGTGAGCGTCAGCTCCGGCCTGCCGTCGCCGAAGGCCGTGAGGACCGTCAGGCCCCGCGCCAGGGATTCGATGAAGTCGCGGCCGAGTCGCTGTTTCGACGCGCCCGTCCAGAGCGCCAGGTCGGACGGTGACCTGCCGGGGGGCGGGGGTGGGGTGCGGTCCAGCTCCTGCTCCATCCGCGTGACCGCCGCCCGCAGTCTCGGCAGCAGGGTGGTGCGCAGGCTGTGTGCCGTGTGGCGGCTCGTGTGGCTGACCACGCTGGCCACGCACGCCGGCGGCCGGTGGTCGCCGGCCGTGTGGGGGGAGCGGACCGGTACCGAGACCGCCACCAGGCCCGGTTCGATCAGCTGGTCGTCCAAGGCCCAGCCGTTCGCGGCCGCCTCCTGCGTGCGGCCCACGAACATCTCGTCGTCTCTCGCGTCCGCTCCGTACTTGCGGGGTGGTACGGCCGTGAAGGAGAGGTCCCTCGGGTCCGCCGCCCGGCGTTCGCGCCAGCGTTGCCAGTCGGTGGCCGTCCACTCCGTTGCGAACAGGGGGCCGGGGGCGGTGCGTTCGGCGGGGAGCAGGTCGCCGATGCGGAAGCTCAGGGACATCGCTCGGCGGCGGGTGGCCTGGTGGATGAAGCGGATGCCGTCGCGGTCGGCGACCGCCAGGGAGACCGACTCGTCCAGTTCGTCGGCCAGGGCGTCCGCCCGAGAAGCGAGCAGGGCGGGGAGGCGCAGGGCGGCGAGGTAGGCGTTGCCCAGTTCCATCAGCCGGGGAGCGAGGTGTACGTCCCTGCCGTCCACGCGGACGTAGCCCATGCGGGCGAGCGTGGCCGTGATGCGGTCGACCGTGGAGCGGGCGAGGCGGGTGGCCCGTTCGAGGCCGCTCAGGCTCAGCGTGCCGTCCGCCTCGGTCAGTTCCCGCAGTACCGCGATGCCGCGTATCAGCGGCGTGACCGCCTCGTCCGGTGTGGTCGAACCCCTGGACGCGCCCGTCCCCCGGGCAGGTGCCCCACCCGCATCGGCAGCGTGCCCGTCCGCCTCGGCCGGCGTCCCGCCCTCGTTCACCGACCCCCCGTTCTCGTCGGCCGAGGGGGCGGACCCCTCGGGGTCGTCGTTCATGGGCTTCGCTGGCATCGGCTCTCCGGTACGGCGGTCGCGGCAGGCCTACGGTAATCCGGAGTCCGGGACGCGTTCCCCCTGGCGTCGCTACCCCCTCGTCACCCGCACGCGATACCCGCCCTCACCTCCGCCTCCTCCCCCCAGATCGATCCCCGCCACCTCGATCTCCACTCCCTCGCGCGCATCCCGGAACGTCTCCCCGGGCGTGAACGGCGCGTCCGACAGTTCCGCGTGGACGTTCGGCGCGCGGGTGCAGCCGCCGCTGTCGCGGCGGGAGTCGTACACCGTGACCGGGCCCATGCCCGTGTCCACCTCCGCGTCGACCTTGTAGATCAGGACGCCCGGGCGGCACACCGTCTCGTCGTTGCCCGCGCGGGTGCGCAGTTCCACGGCGTAGCCGGTTCCGCTGTCCAGGGGGAGGACGACCAGCTTGGAGCCGCCGGCGCGGGCCAGCGGGGTCAGGGTGTACTCCGAGGTGCCGGGGGTCGCCACGCAGTGCACCTGGGCCGCGTCGAGCCAGCCCAGCTTCCACTTGTGCCAGCCGAGGAAGTCGTTGTTGGCGCCCCAGTCCTCGCTCATGATGTCCCAGTGGCCCACCGCGCCCCCGCCCTCGGCGGTGTACAGGTCGGGCAGGCCGAAGACGTGGCCGTTCTCGTGGGGGAGTACGCGGTAGCCGTTGCGGTCGTAGGAGCCGGAACCGTCGTCCTGGCGGGAGTAGACGAACGAGGCGTTGGCCACGGGGGTGCCGTCGGCTGTCGGGGCCTCGGGGTTGCCGGCGAAGGTGACGGACAGGACCGTGTCCAGGGCGGACGGGCCGGCGTTCGGGGTGACCAGCACGTTGACCAGGTCGTACGCGCGGAAGTCCACCTTGGGGTCGGCCGCGGCCACGAGATCCTGGACCAGCGCGCGGTAGCCGGGGTCGAAGGGGGCGCCACGCTCTATGCCGTACTCGCGGAAGGACTTCGGCATCCGCAGCCACCCCGGGACCGGGGTCTCGGGGCGGTAGTCGAGGCGGCCGTAGGAACTGGTGCGGAACCACTCGCGGGTCTGCGGGAAGAACTCCCGGAAGCGGTCCAGGGCGTCGCCGTCACCGGGGGCGTCGGAGAAGTCGATCATCAGAGTGAGGGCGCGGACGGTGCCGGTGGAACGGGTGTAGCCGTCGGAGGTGGGGATGCCCTCGGACATCTGGACCTCGCGGGCACCGCGGATCAGGCAGGGGCCGTGGGAGGAGGTACGGGCCAGGGAGATCGGTCCGGCTCCCGCCGCCGTGGCGCCGGGGGTGAGGTGGCCCGTGCCGGCCGAGGTGCTGACCGAGAAGGTCAGGGCGGTCACGCAGGCCAGGGCGGCCAGACGGCTGCGGGGCGGCCGGGGTATCCGACAGCGGGGCGGCTGCGTACGGCCCGAGCCGGCCGACCCCGTACGGCCCGACCCGGAATGGTGCGTACGGCCTGGGCCGAGCGACCCCGCCGCACCCGGCCGGGGTCGCTGAGGCTGCGGCTGCATGCAGGGGACCTCCCGCGCCACGGCAGCCGCCGGTCTCCGGCTGCACCCTTTCGCTCACCCTGCGTTGCGGCGGATGGGGGCGCGCGTTGGAGGAGACCGATCGTGGGTTTCCCATCAGTAGCGCCACGCGCCCCCCCAGAGCACTTGTGATCCAGGTCACAAAGAAAAAATCCCGGCTACGGGAAATACCGGGGACCCACTCCCCGTTTAGCCATGTGTCAGAGCGAAACGGGGACGCGCTCCCCGGATCGCGAACACCGCACACCTCACCCATCCAGGAGTACGCCGTGCAGACCGCCACCCCCGAACAGCGCAAGGCGCCCCGGCCTCGCGCCGACGCCCTGCGCAACCGGGAGCGGATCGTCACCGCCGCCCGGGAGATGTTCGTCGAGCACGGCCCCGAGGTGCCGCTCGACGAGATCGCCCGCAGGGCCGGCGTGGGCAACGCCACGGTGTACCGCAACTTCCCGGACCGCGACGCGCTGGTCCGCGAGGTCGTCTGCTCCGTCATGGACCGTACGGCCGCCGCGGCCGAGCTCGCGCTCGCCGAGACCGGCGACGCGTTCGAGGCGCTGGAGCGCTTCGTGCACGCCGCCGCCGACGAGCGGATCAGCGCGCTGTGCCCGATGGTCTCCAGCACGTTCGACAAGCACCACCCGGATCTCGAAGCCGCGCGCGAACGGGTCGAGAGCCAGGTCGCCGAGGTCATGGACCGTGCCAGGGCGGCCGGGCAGCTCCGCTCCGACGTGGGCGTCGGAGACGTCATGATCGCCGTGGCCCAGCTCAGCCGGCCCCCGGCCGGGACGGACTGCTTCCGTGCCGACCCCTTCGTCCACCGCCATCTTCAGCTGTTCCTGGACGGGCTGCGGGCGCCCGCTCGCTCCGTTCTGCCGGGCACGGCCGTGACCCTGGAGGATCTGCGCCAGCCCTGACCGATTAGTTCAGCGCGTCCCATCCGTCTGTAGCCAAGACGACAGTCCCTGCGGCCGTCCCCGTGGACGATCCGCTGTCTCTCGGCGTCCCTGACGTCACTTTCGACATCACTTTCCGTCACGAAGTCCCGAAGTGGGTACCCCCATGTCTGAAACAGCCTCAAAGGCACTCGGCACACCGGCCAGAGAACCGGACGCCGGCCGCTGGAAAGCGCTCGTCTTCATCGCGCTCGCCCAACTGATGGTCGTCCTGGACGCCACCATCGTGAACATCGCCCTGCCCTCCGCCCAGCAGGACCTGGGCATCTCCGACGGCAACCGGCAGTGGGTCGTCACGGCCTACGCCCTGGCCTTCGGCGGTCTGCTCCTGTTCGGCGGCCGGATAGCCGACCTGTGGGGCCGCAAGTGGGCGTTCGTCGTCGGGCTCGGCGGCTTCGCCGCGGCCTCCGCGCTCGGCGGCGCTGCCACCAACGAGGCGATGATGTTCGGCGCCCGCGCCCTGCAGGGCGTCTTCGGAGCCCTGCTCGCGCCCGCCGCGCTCTCCCTGCTCGCCGTGATGTTCACGGACGCCAAGGAGCGCGCCAAGGCGTTCGGCATCTACGGCGCGATCGCCGGTGGCGGCGGTGCCGTCGGTCTGATCCTGGGCGGCTTCCTCACCGAGTACCTGGACTGGCGCTGGACGTTCTTCGTGAACATCCCGTTCGCCATCGTCGCCGCGGCCGGTGCCTACTTCGTCATCCGTGAGCCGGAGGGCGGCCGCAACCGCTCCTCGCTCGACATCCCCGGCGTGATCCTGTCCACCCTCGGCCTGGTCGCCCTGGTCTACGGCTTCACCCGCGCCGAGTCGGACGGCTGGAGCGACTCCGTGACTGTCGGCATGTTCGTCGCCTCGGCCGTGCTGCTGGCGTCCTTCGTGCTCGTCGAGTCCAAGGTCAAGGCCCCGCTGCTGCCGCTGCGCGTGATCACCGAGCGCAACCGCGGCGGGATCTACCTCTCCCTCGGTCTCGCGATCATCGCGATGTTCGGCCTGTTCCTCTTCCTGACCTACTACCTGCAGATCGTGAAGGGCTACTCGCCGGTCAAGACCGGGTTCGCCTTCCTGCCGATGATCGCGGGCATGATCACGGGCTCGACCCAGATCGGCACCCGTCTGATGACCCGGGTCGCGCCGCGCCTGCTGATGGGCCCCGGCTTCCTGGTCGCCGCGCTCGGCATGCTGCTGCTGACCCAGCTGGAGATCGGCTCCTCGTACGCGGCCCTGCTGCTGCCGGCGATGCTGCTGCTCGGGCTCGGCATGGGTACGGCGTTCATGCCGGCCATGTCCCTGGCCACCCAGGGCGTCGAGCCCCGGGACTCCGGTGTCGCCTCCGCGATGGTCAACACCTCGCAGCAGGTGGGCGGCGCCATCGGTACCGCCCTGCTGAACACCATCGCCGCCTCGGCGACGACGTCGTACATCGCCGACCACATCGTGGGGGCGACCAGCCGGTCCCAGCAGCAGCTGGTCCAGCTGGAGGGCATGGTCGAGGGCTACACGAGCGCCATCTGGTTCGCCGTCGGCATCCTCGTCGTGGCCGCCGCGATCGCCCTGACCTTCGTCAACGCCGGCCGGCCCGGCAGCACCACGGTGACCGGCTCGGACGCGGACGCGGCGGACGAGGTGCAGATCCCGGTCGTCGCCCACTGACGGCGGCCCCCGCAACAACCCCTTCGGGCCACCCGTAGGCACGAGGAAGGGGACGCCTCGTACCTATGGATTCCAGGACCTGCCCCGGCTCAGCGGAGCCAGGGCAGGTCCGCACCCGCTTCGGTCGGCTGAAGTCCCTCGGCGACGATCCTCATGATCTCGCCGAGGGACTTCTGCTGTTCCGGGGAGAGCCGGTCGAAGACCGCCTGCCGTACCGCCTCCACATGGCCCGGGGCGGTCTGCCGCAGCACCTCGAAGCCCTCCTCCGTGAGTACGGCGAACTGGCCCCGCTTGTCGTCGGGGCAGTCCTCGCGGCGCACCCAGCCGTTCTTCTCCAGGCGCGCGATGGCGTGCGAGAGGCGGGAGCGGGTGATCTTCGCCAGCATGGCGAGCTCGGTCATCCGCAGCCGCCTCAGGGGTGCGTCGGCGAGCTTGACCAGAAGGCCGTAGTAGACGTGCGGCATGCCCGCGTCGCGCTGGAGCTGACGGTCGAGATGGTCGTCGAGGAGGGTGACGCCCTCCATGAACGAGCGCCAGACGCGCTGCTCCTCGTCGGTGAGCCAGCGCGGTTCCGGGGGCTCCTGGCCTGGGCCTGGTGTCGGTGCGGATGCGGGTGCCTTCATGTGTTCCACTCTACGTGGCCCCTCCTTGAAGATTAAACAAATGGCCCGTACAGTTTTGTCAGGGAACCATTCTGGAGGGAGTCGCAGCATGTCCGCCGCCACCCAGGAGCGCATGCCCGCTCTGTACCTCAGTCACGGCGCCCCGCCGCTGGCCGACGACCCGGTCTGGCCCGGTGAACTGGCCGCCTGGTCCGCCGGACTGCCGCGCCCCAAGGCGATCCTGATGGTCTCCGCCCACTGGGAGGAGGCCCCGCTCGCCCTCGGCGCCACCGAGACCGTCCCCCTCGTCTACGACTTCTGGGGCTTCCCCGAGCACTACTACCGGGTGAGGTACCAGGCTCCCGGCGCACCGGAGCTCGCCGAGTCGGTACGAAAGCTGCTGCGCGCCCCCGGTGTGCCCGTCCAGGACGTCCCCGACCGCGGCCTCGACCACGGCGCGTACGTCCCGCTGGTCGAGATGTACCCGGAGGCCGACATCCCCGTCCTCCAGGTCTCCATGCCGACGCTCGACCCGGTCAGGCTCATGGAGATCGGCCGCAAGCTCGCCCCGCTGCGGGACGAGGGCGTGCTGATCGTCGGCTCCGGCTTCTTCACGCACAACCTGGCCGCGCTCCGGCAGGGCGGCATCCCCGGCTGGTCGGCGGAGTTCGACGACTGGGGCCGGCGGGCGCTGGAGGCACGGGACGTGGACGCCCTGCTGGACTTCCTCCACACGTCGCCCGCTGGGCAGCTCGCCCACCCGCGCACCGAGCACTTCGCCCCGCTGTTCGTGACCATGGGCGCCGCCGACGCGGCCGGTGAGCTGGACGTGCAGAAGTCGGTGATCGACGGGTTCTGGATGGGGCTGGCCAAGCGGTCCGTGCAGTTCGGCTGAAATCGACCTCGACGAGCCCGGGGTCCGCGCTCCGGGTGTCAGAGCGGCTTCTCGTACCAGGCCACGTCCCAGTAGCGGCCGAACTTGCGGCCGACCTCCCGGTACGTGCCGACGTACTGGAATCCGCAGCGCTCGTGCAGCCGGCCGGACGCCTCGTTCGGCTGGCTGATGCCGGCGTAGGCGCGGTGCAGGTCCTCGCCGGACAGGGCCTTGAAGAGGGCCTCGTACAGGAGAGTGCCGATGCCGCGGCGGCCGGCGTGCGGGGCGACGTACACGGTCGTCTCCACCGAGGTGGCATAAGCGGGCTTCTGCCGGAAAGGGCTTGATGTGGCGTAGCCCAGAATTTCCTGTGAGTTGGTGCCCGTGGCAACCATCAGGCGATGCGGGCCGTCTACTGGATGGGAGAGCAGCCAAGGGCGGCGCTCTTCCGGAGTGAAGATCGCGGTATCGAATGTGATCGCCGTCTCACGTACATAGTGGTTGTAGAGGGCTGTGAGAGCTTCGAGGTCGGCCTCGACTCCCGGCCTGACCTGCACCTCTGTATGTTCTGACAGCATCGTGCCTCCCTAGGTGGCCGGACAGGGTACTGCATGATCAGGAAAATCGTGGGGCGGGTTGGGAATTCTGTCCTGATTCCAGTCGTTGTTTCCATCGGATGCAGGGCACCCGAGGAGAGTCCGGAGAGTCCCGGAGACGGAGTCCAGCGTCCGAAGGACCGCCCGCTGACCTCACCATCGCAAGGGAGCACGCATGGCAACCCGTGCCGTCGCCCGTCGTAAGTCCGCCACCGGCGAGACGGCCGACGCGGCAAGCAGTGTTCGCGCCCATGGCGGCGAGATCGCCGACCGCGACCTGGTCGGCATGTATCTCGACGAAATAGCGCGCACACCACTGCTCGACGCCGCCAAGGAGGTCGAGCTGTCGCAGGTCATCGAGGCGGGTGTGTTCGCGCGGCAGGTCCTCGAAGGGTTCGAGGACACCAAGGCCGACGCCACCCGTGACGAACTCGAGGCCCTGATAGCCGACGCGGAGCGGGCCAAGGACATCTTCATCCGCTCCAACCTCCGCCTGGTCGTCGCCGTCGCCCGCCGCTACCCCCGCAGCGGTCTGCCGCTGCTGGACCTGATCCAGGAGGGCAACGCCGGCCTGGTGCGCGCGGTCGAGAAGTTCGACTACCGCAAGGGCTTCAAGTTCTCCACGTACGCGACGTGGTGGATCCGCCAGGCCATCACCCGCTCGATAGCCGACCAGTCCCGTACGATCCGCCTGCCCGTCCACCTCGTGGAGGAGCTCGGCCGGATCCGCCGTGTGCAGCGCGAGTTCAACCGCGAGCACGGCCGGGACCCGGAGCCCGCGGAGATCGCCGCCGAGCTGGCCTCGACGCCGGAGCGCGTCACCGACGTGCTCGACTGGGCCCGCGACCCGGTCTCGCTGAACATGTCGGTGGACGACGAGGGCGAGACCCAGTTCGGCGACCTCCTGGAGGACACCTCGGCGGTGTCGCCCGAGCAGTCGGTGCTCACGCTGCTGCGCAGTGAGGAGCTCGACGACCTCATCGGCCGCCTCGACCAGCGCACGGCCTCCATCATCAAGATGCGCTACGGCATAGAGGACGGCCGGGAGCGCACCCTGACCGAGGTCGGCAAGGAACACGGACTGACCCGCGAGCGCATCCGGCAGATCGAGAAGCACGCGCTGCTGGAGCTGAAGAAGCTGGCGCGCAGCACCGGTTTCGACGCGGCGGCGTGACGTCCGGTTCGCACCCGGCTGCGTGATGCGTGACACCGCGTACGCCGGGTGGCGAAAGACCGCGCAAACATGGCGTTGTATCGCCGCTTAACCCGAAGGACTCGGGGAACAAGACTTCCGGGTCCACCAGTTCGGGCCCGGGGCCCACACCCCCTCGGCCCCCAAGAACCAAGTCCCGTCGCACTCCCCCCGGCGCCGGGACTCTCCCAAGGCCGGGCCTCGGCGCCCCTCCCCCCGGGCGCCGGGGTCCGGCTCTTTTCCTGCCGGCGCCTCGCGCGCGGTGCTGGGAGGGCGGGGCACCCCGTACCTGAACCACGGGGTGGCCCGCCAGATGGCAGATTGTGTCACATGGGCATACCCTGCCGGGCGTGAGCAGCACCACCCCGACCCCGCCTCAGGCCTCGCTGACCGCGCGGCGGAAGGCCGAGACGCGGATGGAGATCGCCCGGGCGGCGGCGGGCCTCTTCGTCCGGCACGGCCTGCGCGCCACCCGCGCGGAGGACATCGCCCAGGCCGCCGGTATCGCCCCGCGCACCTTCTACCGGTACTTCGCCACCAAAGAAGAGGCCGTCGCCCCGCTCTACGCGGCCGGCGCCCAGCGCTGGGTGGCGGCGGTACGCGCCGCTCCGGCCGACGCGAGCGTGCTCCAGGCCCTGGAACAGGGCGTCCGCCACACCCTGACCCCGGGCGTCGGCGTCTCGGCGTCCTCCTGGGAGTGGGTGCGCACACTCCTGCGCCTCGCCGAGGCGAATCCGTCCCTGCGCCGGGTGTGGGCGGAGGTGTGCCAGACGTCGGAACGGATGCTGGGGGAGGTGCTCGCCGCGCGGCTGGCCGATGCCGGTCCTGCGGGGGATGGCTCGACAACCGACCCCGACAACGTTGCCGTACCCGCACACCTGCGCTTCGCCGCCGCGGTCGCGAGTGCCGCCGTACGTGTGGCGATGGAGGGCTGGGCGTCCGGAGACGTCTCCGCGGACGGGCTGGACGGGCCGGAGACGCCGGCGGAAGCGGCGTTGCGGAATCTGGGGGTGCTGCGGGATTTCCCCTGGGACAGCCGAAGGCTCGACGAGGGACGGTGACGCCGTTGACCGGACGTACGGTCACTCCTCCGACAGGGCCTTGTCGACGAATCCGTAGCAGTTCTCTCCCGACTTGAAGGCCTTCGCGGCGTCGCGAAGAGACACGTCGAACATGCGTATGTCCGCGAGCGTCACCGCTTCGTCGGGTCCCGCTCTGCGGAGAGCGGCCTTGTAACCCTCGGCGCTGGCCTGAGCGGGAGACGCCCTCTGCCCGAGTTCCTCACCCATCACCTCGGTGAAGACGGTCAGAGCTTTCCTCGAGACGCCGGACGACTCGAAGTGCGCGGTGCATTGCCGGGTGGCCTGCAGTTCGTCTTCGAGATCCTGCTCGGACAGCTTCGGAGACCTGACGACGGCGAACTTGGCGCTGGCCTGTTCCGCACCTTCCTCGTACTTCACATGGGTGACGTTCTCCTTCTCCCCGTAAGGCACCTGCGACGCCTTCACCACCGCACGGATGGCGACCGTGACCGTCTCCTCCGGCACGATCTTGGTGTCACCGCCCGTGGGGCAGTTCACCGCGGTGTTCCCCGCTGTGAGGTCACAGTCGGTCTTGTCACCCGAATCCCTCATCAGCTGGGCGTGCAACACGGGGCGGATGACGCCTCCCTCGGCACCGCCCGAGGCCGACGCGAACTTGCCCTTCACCGTCACATCGGTGACGTCGTCATCCCCGTGATTGGTCACCTTGATGGTGAAGGACTGGAACTCTCCCGGGGCGACCGCAGGGTTCAAGGGTGTGTCCCTGATCTCCAGCAGAGGCTTGTCCGCGTGCTTGTCGTTGTCGTCGCCGAGCTTGTTGATGAAGTCATCTGCCGTGCCCTTCGCCTTGTCCCGGTCGTCGCGGGATGCCGAACGGTCGTAGGACTTCAGCAGAGCTTCGCTCAGCTGCTCCACGTTCTCCTCGAGCTGTGCCCGCAGCCCCTTCGAAAGGGTCTGGTCGCGAAGAATTTGATGGGTTGTCCCCAAGGTCTGCATGCCCCGTACAAGCCGCTTGCGATCATCCTGCGATGTCGGCCGGCTGCGAGCGTGAGTCAGCGTATTGACGTCCTGCTCCGTGCTCTTGAGGTAGAAGTACCGACGGGCCGGGCCGTCCGCCGCTGGTGGAGCGCCCGAGCCCGAGCCCTCTGCGGTTTCCGGGGCCGCGAACAGCCCGTAGCGTTCGGCCACCTCGTCAGCGACCTCCATGTAGGTGGACCGCTCCTCGCGGGACCTCTTGGGATCCTGGGTCGCAGCCAGCGTTCCGACCGTCCCGTCCACGATTCTCGTGTAGGCGGACCGATCCTTCTTGGGCGTCCTGGGATCCTGGATCACGCCCAGCGTTTCGGTCGCCCTGTCCACGATGTGGGTGTAGGCGATCCGCTGCTTGCGGGGTGTCTTGGGATCCTGGAGCGTCCCCAACGCGTCGGTCAGCCGAGACACGATCCTCGCGCAGGCGGCCCGCTCGCCGGGCGGGATATCTGGATTCCTGCTCATCCTCAGCAACCCGGCAAGCTCCTTCTCGACCTGCTCCCTGACCTCCTCGGGCACCTTCAACGCCGCCGTGCGCCGCTCCAGACGCTTCATTTCTTCCGAGGAGGCGGCCGATGACGAGGGCTTCGACGCGGTGCCGGAGTCGCTCGCTTCGCCGGAGTCGCTTGCTTCGCCGGAGTCGGTCGGCTCGCTCGGCCCGGTCTGCTTGTCGGATCCCGTCGTCCCGGGCTCCGACGGCGAGCTGGGCTCGGGCGCCGTACTGGGTCCGGTCGGCGTCGTATCGGGCCCGGTCGGCGTGCCGGAATCCGGTGTGCCCGGCTCCGGGGGTGGGCTGGGGGTCTGGGCCGGCTTCACGGCCGCGGCTTGGCCGAAGACTCCCGTCGCTGTGGCGCCGGCCACGCCTCCCGAAAGCGAGAGTGCCGCAACCAGACAGTACGTGCAGCCCTTGGAACGGGAGACTCGTCGTCGAATGTTTCGGGCCATGGCGCATCCAGATGCACTGTGGGACGTGCGGAATTTGCCCCTGCAGACACAACAACCACTTATAGCTATTTTCGGCTCATTTGTGCTCTCGTGCAACTCGGCAGCCCGGCCCGCTACAACGACTGCAACGACGCCATCAATGCCGCGACGGATACTCTGGTCGAAGTCGAGCGCGACTCCACGCCGTACCGGTCCTCTTCTCTCGCGATTTCCCTACTCAATTCTTTCAGATCAGGCTTTTCTCTGCCGTTGAATTTGTAGGAGGAGATGGCGTACGAGTAATTGAAATCCTCCCCTGTGCCGTACCAGAGTACGGTCACGTACCGGGGTTTGCGGGTGACATTGATGATGTTGTTGTTGTGGCGCACTACCCCTTGATGGATGATCATCTCGCCGCATTCTGAGCAGTAGAATCGCCCCTCCTTCTTGTGCCAGGAGGGGTGCGCCTGCTGTAGTTGCAGGAGATTGATCTTCCCGCGATCCATCCGCATAGCCACCACGCCCAAGGTCGCTTCCAGGAGATCGTATTCAACGCTCCTGGGGACCTGTATTACTTTTTCCTTGACGTGCTCCTCTCCCGGATGAAGCCAGTAGCCCGGTCCAGCGAACTGTCCGGCGCTCAGCGTCTTGCTGTCTGTTTCGGCGACGTGGAGCTCTGCGTCGGATTCATTTTCCAGAGCCTTCTTCCAGCCCCTTAGCTCTCCGTCGTCCTTCGAGTAGTCGGCTGAGCGCCCGTACACCAGGTATTTATCGATGATGATGTATGCCGGAACTTTTCCGGTGTTCTCCACCTGGAACGTGAGAGGCACATGAATGAACGGGCGGGCGGGGTCGGTGTGAGGGGTTCCGAACTTTGCCGTGAGAGTGACATAGAAGGGAGCGGATGTGGGCTGGTAGACGGCGGAGTATGCGAAGTTCGTGGCGGCCAGAAGGCCGGACAGGGCCACCCCGGTCGCAAACCCCTTGGGATGGGGAATGACTCTCCAAACCTGCTCCTGGAAAAGTCGCCAGAGTGCCCAAAGTGACCACGCGAAGAGCAGCAGGTACACGGGTAGATAGAGCGTCGGTTCTCTTTCCTGGAGCCAGGTGAACAGGAAAATGCTCTCTGTGATGAAGGCGATCAGCGCCCCGACCAGTACCACGGCCCCGGAGTACCTGACCTGCCGTTTTCCCTCATGGTCGAGGGCCGCCAGCGCCGCGAGGCCCTGCACCGCGCCGGACAGGATGAAGAGGAACCCCGTGATGCGCTGCGCGAAAGTCAGTGCCCCCATGGCGTCCGGTGTTCCGACGGCGGTGAGCAGGCCCATGGACAGGACGAGTCCCGCCATCATGAGTGCCGTGACCGTGCGTCTTCGCCACGTGAGGTCGGGCCATGTCTCGCTGCCGGCCCCGCGCCAGACCATGACTCTCCGGTCATCCAGATCGATGTCCTCCGGGCAACCGAGTCTGCGGAGAACCCTGCGCAGATCCCTCGGGGACCAGGCACTGCCCACCGTCGTGCCACCCACGCTGACTGCGCGAAGGCCCCTGCTGTCCGGCGGCTCCACGATCACCCTGGGAGTCTTCTCCATGAGGGCCAGCCTTGATGGTGAACGGACAACGTGCAGCCGGGCTTGCTCCATCCGGCCGTTCGGTGCGGCCGCCCCGGTAACGGGCGCTTCACGTCGCGCCCCGTTCCCCCGCCGCCCTGCTCAACCGGGCCCCCATCTCCCGTACGCCCCTCACGAGCTCCTCCGGCGCATGCACCACGAAGTCGCACTCCAGCATCGCCAGCCGGAACGCCACCCACTGCACATGGTCCCCTGTGGACCCCCGCAGCCGGCAGGTGCTGTCGTCCAACGGCTCGGGCGCCCCCAGCCAGTTCGGCAGCCGGGCGGCGACGAACTCGGCCGGTGCGGCGAAGGTGACCTCGAAGTCGTAGGTCCGCTGCTGCCGTTGCATCGACTGCCGCAGGAATTCCGCAGCGCTCCCGGTCGGCAGCTCGCGCGGTACGAACCGGGCCCCCGTGGCGAACGGTTCGCTCACCCGGTCGACGCGGAACGTACGCCAGTCGTCGCGGTCGATGTCGTACGCCACCAGGTACCAGCGGCGGCCCGTCGAGACCAGCCGGTACGGCTCTGTCAGGCGTCGCGACTCGGTGCCGTCGGCGGCCCGGTAGGAGAACCGCAGCCGCTCGTGCCCGGCCACCGTCGAGGCCATCACGGTCAGCGTCTCGGGTGCGATGCTGGGGCCGTCCCCGCTGGTCAGCGGCATGGTCGCGGCCTGCAGGGTGGTCACGCGGTGGCGCAGCCGGCCCGGCAGCACCTGCTCCAGCTTGGCCAGCGCCCGTACCGACGCCTCGTCGAGGCCCTCCACCGCGTGGCCCGCCCCGGCGCGGAGCCCGACCGCGATGGCCACGGCCTCCTCGTCGTCGAGCACGAGCGGCGGCATGGCCTTGCCGGCCACCAGCCGGTAGCCGCCGTCGGACCCCTTGGTCGCCTGCACGGGATAGCCCAGTTCGCGCAGCCGGTCGATGTCCCGCCGGACCGTGCGGCGGGAGACCCGGAGCCGGTCGGCGAGCTCGCCGCCGGGCCATTCGCGGGGCGTCTGGAGGAGCGAGAGGAGCGCGAGCAGCCGGGCCGGTGTGTCCGTCGTCATACCGACGAGGATGCCGCACCACTAGGTCATGATCTGACCTAGTGACCCCCTAGTTTCGAAGCATGACCTCCACCGACACCACCCCCGGCTCCACGGGCGGCGGCACCGATCGCCGCCGCTGGTTCGCCCTCGCGATCGTGATGACCGCGGCTTTCATGGACCTCGTCGACGTCACGATCGTCAACATCGCCATACCGTCGATCCAGCGGGAGGCGGGCGCGTCCTTCAGCGAGATCCAGTGGATCACCGCCGGATACGCCCTGGCCTTCGCCGCCGGGCTGATCACCGGCGGACGGCTCGGGGACATCCACGGCCGCAAGCGGATCTTCCTCGTCGGCATCGGCGGCTTCACCGTCGCCTCCGCGCTGTGCGGGCTCGCGGTGAACCCGGAGATGCTGGTGGCCTCGCGGTTCCTGCAGGGCGGTATGGCGGCGCTGATGGTGCCGCAGGTGCTGTCGATCGTGCACGCGACCTTCCCGGCGCACGAACGGGGCAAGGTCTTCGGGCTGTTCGGCGCGGTGGTCGGGCTCGGGGCCGTGTCCGGTCCGCTGCTCGGCGCGCTGCTGACCGAGTGGAACCTGTTCGGGTGGGAGTGGCGTTCGATCTTCCTGATCAACCTGCCCGTGGGTGTCGCGGGCCTGATCCTCGGCAGCCGGTTCATCACCGAGTCCAAGGCGCCGAAGGCCCTCAAGCTGGACCTGGTGGGTGTCGCGCTCGTGACGCTGGGTCTGCTGATGCTGCTCTACCCGCTCATCCGCGGCCGCGAGCTGGGCTGGCCGCTGTGGGGGTACGTCTCGATGGCCGGTTCGCTCGTCGTCCTCGCGGCGCTGGTGGCGTTCGAGAGGCGCAAGAGCGCACGGGACGGCTCCCCGCTGGTCGAGCTGTCGCTGTTCCGGGTCAAGAGCTTCGCGGCCGGGATCGCCGTACAGACGGTCTTCGGAGTCGCGCTCGGCATCTTCTTCCTGGTGTGGACGCTGTACATGCAGTTCGGGCTGGGCTGGAGCCCGCTCAAGGCCGGGCTGACCGGGGTGCCGTTCTCGATCGCGGTGTCCGTGGCCGCCGGGATGTCGGTGCAGAAGCTGGTCCCGCGCTTCGGGCGCAAGGTGCTCCAGGGGGGCGCGCTGGTGATGGCGGCCGGGGTGCTGCTCTACATCTGGGAGTCCGGGCACTACGGCCTCGCCATCTCCTCCTGGCAGATGGCTCTCCCCCTGGTCGTGATGGGCGTCGGGATGGGCCTGATCGTCGCGCCGCTGACCGACGCGATCCTCTCCGAGGTGCCGCGCGAGCACTCCGGCTCGGCCTCCGGCCTCATCAACACCGTGCAGCAGATGGGCAACGCGCTCGGGCTCGGGCTGGTGTCGGTCGTGTTCTTCGGCTCGATCAGCGACCACCTGAGCCGGGATCAGGTGGGCCCGGCCTTCGCCAACGCCTTCGAGAACGCGCTCGGTTGGGTGGCCGCGGTGATGGCCGTCATCTTCCTGCTGATGTTCGCCCTGCCGAAGCGGCCGGCGCAGCACGTGGAGGGTGAGGCGCTGCCGGCGGAGGGGAAGGAACCGGCGCTGGTCTGACAGCGGGGTACGTACGGGCCCGGCACCTCACAGGGTGCCGGGCCCGTTTCTGTTTCCGATCATGCCCGATTAGGCCCGAACCTGTTTACTTCGCAGAAATCTCGGCGTAGCCTCCCGCTGAAACCACACGTTCGGGCACGAGGCGGAGGCGAAACAGACATGTACGCACCGGAGCGGCAGCAGGAGATCCTCCGGCTCGCCCGTGACGGCGGCCGAGTGGATGTCGTGTCGCTGGCCGAGGAGTTCCAGGTGACGGCGGAGACGATCCGCCGGGATCTGACGGCCCTCGACCGGGCCGGCCTGGTCCGCCGGGTGCACGGCGGAGCCATCCCGGTCGGGCGTCTCGACTTCGAGCCGGACCTCGCCGAGCGCGAGACCGCGGCGGCCGACGAGAAGGACCGCATCGCCAAGGCGGCCCTCGCGGAACTGCCCAGCGAGGGCACGATGATCCTCGACGCCGGCACGACGGTGGCCAAGATGGCCGCCGCCCTCCCGCTGGATGCCTCCCTCACCGTCGTCACGCACAGCCTGCCCATCGCGGCCCGACTCGCCGATCACCCCGGCATCCAGCTCCACCTCATCGGAGGGCGCGTGCGGCACCGTACGCGCGCCGCCGTGGACGCCTGGGCGCTCAGGGCGTACGGCGAGATCCGCGCCGACGTGCTGTTCGTGGCCGCCAACGGCTTCTCCGCCGAACACGGTCTGACCACCCCCGACCTCGCCGAGGCCGCCGTGAAGCGGGCGGCCGTGGCCGCCGCCCGCCGGGTGGTCCTGATCGCCGACTCCTCCAAGCACGGCCAGGAGCACTTCGCCCGCTTCGGCGACCTGAGCGATGTGGACCTGCTGATCACCGACAGCGGGCTGAGCCCCGAAGACGCCGTCGCCATCGAGCGCGGCGGCACGGAAGTAGTGCGCGCATGATCCTCACCGTCACCCCCAACCCGTCACTGGACCGCACCTACGAGGTGCCGTCCCTCGACCGCGGCGAGGTCATCCGCGCCACCGGCGAGCGGATGGACCCGGGCGGCAAGGGCGTGAACGTCTCGCGCGCGGTCGCCGCGGCCGGACAGCGCACGGTCGCGGTCCTGCCCCTGGGCGGCGCCCCGGGCGCGCTCGTCGCCGACCTGCTCGACAAGCAGGGCATCGAGGTCGCTCCGGTACCCGTCGCCGGGGCCACCCGCTCCAACATCGCCCTCGCCGAGGCCGACGGCGTCCTGACGAAGATCAACGCACCGGGTCCGGAACTGTCCGAGGCCGAGCGGGAACTGCTCCTGGAGACCGTACGGCGGCAGTCCGGCGACGCCGCCTGGATCGCCTGCTGCGGCAGCCTCCCGCGCGGCCTCGCCCCCTCCTGGTACGCCGAGCTGGTCGCCCGCACGCACGCCGCCGGTGCCCGGATCGCCCTGGACACCTCCGGGCCCGCGCTGCTGGAGGCGCTGCGCGAACGGCCCGACGTGGTCAAGCCGAACGCCGAGGAACTCGCCGGAGCCGTCGGCCGCCCCCTCGCCACCGTCGGCGACGCCGTGAAGGCGGCCGAGGAACTGCGCGCGATGGGCGCCCGGGCCGTGCTCGCGAGCCTCGGCGCCGACGGGCAGCTGCTGGTGTCCGACGAGGGCGCCTGGTTCGGCAGCGCCCGCGTGGACGCCGTCCGCAGCAATGTGGGCGCCGGTGACTCCTCCCTCGCCGGCTTCCTGATCGCCGGCGGCAGCGGCCCGGACGCCCTCGCCTCCGCGGTCGCCCATGGCGCGGCGGCCGTCCAGCTGCCCGGCAGCGTCATGCCGACGCCGGGTGACCTGGACCCCGCTGCGGTGACGGTCACGGCGGAGGTCCCGGCGGACCGTGTGCTGAAGGAGCCGGTGTCATGACGTACTTCGAGCCGCACGAACCGGACACCGAGCGGCGGGCCTCCCCGTTACTCCCCGCCGCCACTCTCGTCACCCCCCACCGCAGCACCCCCGTCCCTTCCCCCGCCCACCCCACGCACCGGGCGATACGCGAGCTAAGGAGCCCGCGATGAGCGACATGATCACCGCGGACCTGGTCGATCTCGACCTGTCCGCCGACACCAAGGAAGCGGCGGCGCGCGCCCTCGCCGAGCGCATGGTGGCCCTGGGCCGGGTGACCGACCTGGACGGCTTCCTCGCCGACGTGGCCGCCCGCGAGGCCCAGATGCCGACCGGCCTCGACGGCGGCATCGGCATCCCGCACTGCCGCAGCGAGCACGTCACCGAGCCGACGCTCGCCTTCGGGCGCAGCTCCGACGGCATCGACTTCGGTGCGACGGACGGCCCCGCCGACCTGATCTTCCTGATCGCCGCGCCGGCCGGTGCCGACGACGCCCATCTGACGATCCTGTCGTCGCTGGCCCGGCAGCTGATGAACACCGAGTTCACCGACGCGCTGCGCTCGGTCGGCGACGCGACGGCCGCGGCGGCGCTGGTCCGGGGCGACGAGCCCGAGGCCGCCGACTCGTCCGACGTGTCCGAGCCGACGGCCTCCGAAGACACCGTGGCGTCGGCGGGAGCGGCCTCTCCCGCCGCCGCCACGGTCACCGACGCCGACTCCGAGGGTGCTCCTGAGGAGCGCCCGTTCCGCATCGTCGCCGTCACCTCCTGTCCCACCGGCATCGCCCACACCTACATGGCGGCGGAGTCGCTGGAGAACGCCGGCCGCGAGGCGGGTGTCGAGGTCACCGTCGAGACGCAGGGCTCGGCCGGTTTCACCCGGCTCGACCCGGAGGTCATCGCGGCGGCGGACGGCGTGATCTTCGCCCACGACGTGTCCGTACGGGAGAAGGACCGCTTCGCGGGCAAGCCGACCGTCGACGTCGGTGTGAAGGCGGGCATCAACCGCCCCGCCGAACTCATCGCCGAGGTCCGCGAGAAGGCCGCGCGCGGCGAGGTCACCTCCGGCTCCCCGGGCACCACGCCCGTCGAGCGCACCGGCGACTCCGGCGAGGGCTACGGCACCAAGCTGCGCAAGTGGCTGATGTCCGGCGTCAGTTACATGGTGCCGTTCGTCGCGGCGGGCGGTCTGCTCATCGCCCTCGGCTTCGCGATCGGCGGCTACAAGGTCAACAAGGCCCCGTCGGTGATGGACCACTTCCTGTGGACGCAGGCCGACAGCTGGGCGGCCCTGCTCTTCCAGATCGGCGGCGTCGCCTTCGGCTTCCTCGTCCCGGTCCTGGCCGGCTACATCGCCTACGGCATGGCCGACCGGCCCGGTCTGGTGCCCGGCTTCGTCGGCGGCTCGATCGCCCTGACCATCAACGCCGGTTTCCTCGGGGGCCTCGCGGCCGGTCTGATCGCCGGTGGCGTGGTGATCGCGATCCAGAAGGTGAACATCCCGGCGGCGCTGCGCGGCATCATGCCGGTGGTGGTGATCCCGCTGATCTCCTCGGCGATCGTCGGGTTCCTGATGTTCGTCGTCATCGGCAAGCCCATCGCCGAGGCACAGAAGGGCATGACCGACTGGCTGAACAGCCTGTCCGGCGCCAACGCCATCCTGCTCGGCACCCTCCTCGGCCTGATGATGTGCTTCGACCTCGGCGGCCCCGTCAACAAGGTCGCCTACACCTTCGCCACGGCCGGTATCGCGGTCTCCGACCCCAGCGACTCCGCGATGAAGATCATGGCGGCGGTCATGGCGGCCGGCATGGTGCCTCCGCTGGCGATGGCCCTGGCCACGACGGTGCGCGGCAAGCTCTTCAACGCGACCGAGCGCGAGAACGGCAAGGCCGCCTGGGTGCTCGGCGCCTCCTTCATCTCCGAGGGCGCGATCCCGTTCGCCGCGGCCGACCCGCTGCGCGTCATCCCGGCCTCCATGGCGGGCGGCGCGATCACCGGTGCCCTGTCGATGGCCTTCGGCGCCACCCTGCGCGCTCCGCACGGCGGTATCTTCGTGGTCCCGCTGATCGGCAACCCGCTGCTCTACCTGGTCGCCATCGCCGCGGGCGTCTGCGTCACGACCGCCCTGGTGATCGTCCTGAAGGGCATGCGCAAGCAGGCCCCGGGCGCCACCGCGGCTCCCGGCGAGGGCAGCGCGGCCACGGCGGCGGAGAGCAAGCAGCCGGTGGCGGCGTGACACCCGCCGCGGTCCGTCCCTTTCGTGGCGTGTGAACCGTTCATGCCACCTGCGAGATAGATCACGAAAATCACGGCCCGGGACTGAAGTCCCGGGCCGTGGTGTCTACTGGAACGCATGCCTGAGCACGTCTCCGGGTGGCCCGAAGGTCACTCCCTCCCCGCTCTCCCGCAACAGCGGCAGACAGGCCCCCGGTCGGAGTCCGTGGAGCTGACCACGGAGGAGAGAGACGCCTTCAGCGAGCTGGTGCGCCAGTTGGGCGGAGACGACCGGGGCGTCTAGGTGACCGAGGCGTCTAGGAAAGCTGCGCCGCCCGCCGCTCCATCGCCTCACGCGCCGCGTCCTCGCTGACGTACACCTCACACATGTGCCGGCCGTCCGGCGTCGCCGTGTGCTCGACCTCCCAGAGGGAGAGCTCCTCGCCTTCACGCAGCAGGAACGCGTGCTCGTAGAGCGAGAAGCCCAGCCCCGCCCGGCCGGCGCGGCAGGGGCGGCCGAAGGCCTGGGTGATCCGGTGGCCGGACGCCGTGGCCAGCAGGGCCGCCGTGTCCGCGCCCGGCCGGTCCGTGTTCTCCGCCCGGCGCAGTAAACGGCGCGCGTGGTCCGCCGAGTCGTCGCCGGCAAAGGCATGCCGGGGCACGGGGACCGGTGACAGCTGCACCGTCACCGGCAGTTCGAAGTCAGGCGTGTCCGGCGGCAGCGGCAGACGCGCGGTCGCGGCCCGCAGCTCCTCCTCGTCCACATAGACCTCGTGCTGCGGTTCGCTGCCCGGGGCGGTGTTGTGGACGAGCTCCCAGAGCGTGAGCGCCGAACCGTCGGCGAGCAGCCACGTGTGCCGGTACGTCTCCCGGTGCAGGCCCGCGCTGTGGTGCGCGGAGTGCAGCGAACCGTCGTGGGCCAGGGCGCAGTCCAGCCGCCATATCGTCTCGTCCGGTAGCTCGAAGGAGTTCAGGGCGCGGCCGAGGAGTCGCGCGAGGTGCTCCTCCGGAGACTCGGGCGAGTCGTGGGGTTCGTACGCTGCCGTCTCGTACGGAACGCTCAAGGTTTCTCCCGGCGTTGCTGCATGTCACCTTGTGGGTGCATACCGTAGCCCCTCGGTCGGACATCATGTCCGGGAACCGAGAAAACGTACGTCCGGGAAAACGCGCGGGCCGCGCGAAAAGTTCCCGCGCGGCCCGGTCGGTCCGTCAAAACCCCAGTTGGGGCGGCTGTTCAGTCGCTCACGACTCGCTGCCCGCGACCCACTGGCTCCATGCCATGTTCCAGCCGTTGAGCCCGTTGTCCGGCGACACCGTCTTGTCGGGGGAGTTCTTCACGATCACCACGTCGCCGATGAGCGAGTTGTCGTAGAACCACTTGGCGGGCGTGCTGCCCCCGGCGCCCTGGACGTCCGCGAGGCCGACGCATCCGTGGCTGGTGCCCTGGCGCCCGAAGGGCGGATTGCCCTTGTTGTACCAGTAGTTGCCGTGGATGAAGGTGCCGGACGTCGTCAGGCGCATCGCGTGCGGCACGTCCGGGATGTCGTACTCACCGCCGAGACCGACCGTCCGGCTGTTCATCCGGGTCTGCGTGAACTTCTCCGAGATCACCATCTGCCCGTTGTACGTGGTGTGCTCCGGGCTGCCCGCCGAGATCGGGATCGTCTTGATGGTCTTGCCGTCCCGGACCACCGTCATGGTCTGCGTGTTGACGTCGACCGTGGACACCTGCGAGCGCCCGACGGTGAAGGTGACCGTCTTCTTCTGCACGCCGTAGACGCCGTTCGCGCCCTCGACCCCGTCCAGGTCGATCTTCATCGTCACCTTGGAGCCGGCCTTCCAGTACTCCTCGGGCCGGAAGTCGAGGCGCTGCCCGTTGAACCAGTGCCCGACCACCTTCTGCCCGCTGCTGGAGGTGACCGTGATGCGCGACTGTACGGCCTTCCGCTCGGTGATGGCCTTGTCGAAGGTGAACGACACCGGCATGCCCGCACCGACCGTGGTGCCGTTGTCCGGCGTGTACGTCCCGATGAAGCTGTTCGACGACGACACCGTCGTGAAGATCGAGTTGGCGGCGGCGGTCCGGCCGTCCGAGTCCTTCGCGGTCGCCGATATCTGGTACTTCGTCCCGCGCTCCAGCTGCTCCTTCGGCTTCCACGCCTTGCCGTCGGAGGAGATCGAGCCCGGCACGGCCTGACCGCCGCCCGTCACCGTCATCTTCACGTCGGTCAGCTTCCCGTCGCTGACCTTCACGCCGGTCGAGTTGATGGACGCGCCCGTCGAACCGTCCTTCGCCGAGATGGCTATCTTCGCGACGGACGTGTTGCCCGTGCCCTTGCCGCCCTTCTCGTCGTCCTTGGCGGTGGCGCTGCCACCACAGGCGGTGAGCGTCAGGGCGCCGACCATCAGGGCGGCACAGGCCCCCAGTGCGCGCCGCGCAGCAATGTCCGGCGTTGTCACGGGCTGCTCCCAGTTCGTGTGATGTGAGTGATCCGCTCCAGTACGTGAAGGAAGAGGGGCCCGGCGGCCGTTCGGGTTCCGTCCGACCGCCAGGAACGACATCACCGTTACATGGCCGGGACAATGTCCGGCACGGCTGTGGAGCCGCTGTGCGGTGCCCGGCCGCTCAACGGCCCGCGTACAACTCCCCGTACGACGGCCACGCCCCGCCCGGACCGTCGACCGACCCGGCGGCGCGCACCGCCCGGACGATCGCCCGGGTCACCACATCGGCGCCGGCAGCGAGGATCTCGTTGAGGGCGAGCGGGTTCGCGGCGTCCAAGGCGCGGTCGCCCGTCGCCAGCGTGAACACCGTGTCCCCGTCGTTGAGGAGGTGCACCGGCCGCACCGCGCGGGCGATGCCGTCGTGAGCCGTGCCGGCCAGCTTCTGCGCCTGCGCCTTCGACAGATCCGCGTCCGTGGCGACCACCGCGAGCGTGGTGTTGAGCGGCGGAGGCGCGCTCCTCGCGGCCGTCTCGGCGAGGCGCCGCCGCGCGGCCTCATGGACCTCCGCCTCCGGATACTCCACCCGTCCCTGGAACAACTCCCCGTACAGCACCCCCGTTTCCGGATCCACCGTCGAGCCCGCCGCGTTGGCCACCACCAGCGCGGCCACCGTGACACCCGAGCCGAGCACCGAGCTCGCGCTGCCGATGCCGCCCTTCACCACCCCGGTCACCGCCCCCGTACCGGCGCCCACGCAGCCCTGGGCCACCCGCGCGCCGAGCCCGCTCGCCGCCGCCGCCTCGACAGCGGCACGGCCGGTGGCCGCGTCCGGCCGGGCCCGGAAGTCGCCGCCCCGCCCCAGATCGAAGACACAGGCGGCGGGCACCACCGGCACGACCTGCGCCGGATCCGCCCCGACCCGGATCCCGCGCCCCCGTTCCTCCAGCCAGGCCATCACCCCCGAGGCCGCGTCCAGCCCGTAGGCGCTGCCGCCGGTCAGCACGATCGCCTCGACCTTCCGCACCACGTTGCGCGGATCGAGCGCGTCCGTCTCCTTCGTGCCGGGGCCACCGCCCCGCACGTCCACGGCGGCCACGGCCCCGCCCTCCGGGGCGAGCACGACCGTGGTGCCGGTGAGCCAGCCGTCGCCGGCGCGGGTCGCGTGCCCCACGCGCAGGCCGGAGACATCCGTCAGAGCGTCCACCAGAGCGTCAACTGTCATGGCGCCCAGTGTTGTCCAGTCGTCGGCCCTCGCGGGCGTACCGGGCCGGACGGCGCGCTCAGCCGGCCGGGCTCGACGACTCCTGGGCCCTCGCCGGGCGCGTGGCCAGCGTCTCTCCCGCCACCACCGACAGCACGCAGACCAAGCCCGCCGCCAGCACCGCCCAGTCACCCAGGAACGTGCAGCAGATCACCAGCAGTGCCGTCGTCGGCAGCACCAGCTGCTGGGTGATGCCCGCCTTGAAGTGACGCGAGTGCAGGGCCCACACGGTCAGCAGATACAGGGCCGTCGGCAGGGTCACGGCGGCCGACGCCGCCAGCGTGGAGATGTGCGCCTCGCCGACGGTCTGCTCCACCGCCACCTCCAGTCCGGCCCCGATCGCGGCCGCCGAGGCGAAGACCAGGTAGTGGCCGTAGCCCCACAGGAACGCCTGCCGGTTGGAGCGCAGATGGCCGTGGATGGGCACCACGAAGTAGATCCACCACGCGGCGAAGATGATCAGCAGCCCGCCCGACGCGATGGGGAGGAGCTCGCCCAGCGCGTCGTTCTCGTCGATACCGGACTTCACGGCGATCGTGGCCGCGGCGATCGTCTCGCCGAGCACGATGATGGTGAACAGTCCGTAGCGCTCCGCGATATGGCGGGGATGCCAGGACGTGGGACGCCCCCGCTCCGCGAAGAGCGGCACGCACATCTCCAGCAGCGCCATCACCAGGAACCACCAGGGCCGGGCGCCCTCGGGCAGGAGCAGCAGACCCAGCCAGCCGACCTGGCACAGCAGCACCCCGCCGGCGTAGCGCAGGGCAGTCGTCCGCTCCGGGCCCTCGGCGGCACGGGCCGCCCGCAGCCACTGCGTCGCCAGGGCCAGTCGCATGATCACGTAGCCCAGCCAGACCACGAGATAGTCGTGCTCCTCGAACGCCTGCGAGACCCCCGCCGCGAGGACCAGCACACCCGCGATCTGCACCAGCGTGACGACCCGGTACAGCACGTCGTCGTTGTCGTACGCCGAGGCGAACCACGAGAAGTTCATCCAGGCCCACCACACGGCGAAGAAGACCATCGCGTAGTCGAGGATCCCCTCGCCCGCATGGCCCTCGGCGACGGAGTGCACCAGCTGGATGCCCGCCTGGGCGACGGCCACGACGAAGCACAGGTCGAAGAAGAGCTCCAGCGGCGAGGCCGTCCGGTGCGCCTCGTCGCGTCCGCGGGCCCTGAGCCTGCGCAGCGGCCCCCGGCCGGCGGGCGGGCCGGAGGGGACGGGCGGGGGAGTGGGGCTGGACGTCATGATTCCCAGCACAACAGAAGGCGGGGGGATTTTCTCCGCGACCGTACCCTGGACGCATGAGCAGCACCCCCGATCCCGAGCCGCACGCGCCGAAGCCGGCACTGGTCTTCGACGACCCGCTCGACCAGCAGTCCTTTGACGACACCGACCGCGGCTGGGGCGAGCGCACCGACTCCGGCGGTGGCGCGGCCGACCTCAAGCGCTTCCTCGACGAGAAGCCGCCCCACCACATCTGAGCCGGCGCTACCGCTCCTGCTGGTCGTGCCCCGCACCACGCTGTGCGACCAGCGCGTCCCGGATCTCCTTCAGCACCTCCAGCTCGGTCACCTCGATGACCTCCTGCGTGCCTTCCTTCGCCTTGCGGCGGGCCTCCTGCCGGGCCAGGTACTTCGCCATGGGCAGGACCATCAGGAAGTAGACGACAGCGGCCGTGATCACGAAGCTCAGGGCGGCGCCGAGGACGGAGCCCCACGCGATCTGGATGCCCTCCTCGCCCTTGCACGTCGAGCTCAGGCAGGAGCTGTAGTGGTCGAGGTTCTTGGTCCCGATGGCCCCGACGACCGGGTTGATGATCCCCTTGACCACGGCGTTGACGATGTTGGTGAACGCGGCGCCGATCACCACCGCCACAGCCAGATCGACGACGTTCCCGCGCATCAGGAAGGCCTTGAAGCCCTCCCAGAGGCTTGGTTCCTTCTTCTCGCTCACCTCGGGGCCTTTCCTCGCACGAGCAGCTTATGGAACAAAACGCTCCGCAACCTACGTCACGCTTGGGCCGAACCGAGCACCTGGGTCCCTCGAACGAGAGCCTTGACGAGATCGTGCACAGCATCACCACAGGGTCACCGCCAACCGTGCCGTCGCGCTCGCCCCGGCGAGCCGGGCGGCGGTGGCACGCGGCACCGAGAGCACGACCAGTGCCCCGCCGTCGGTCGCGCCCTCCAGGGGCTCCGGCACCTTCGTCACCCTGGCCCCGCGCGCGACCACACGGGCGCCGCCGCCCGACACCGTCCCCTCGGCGGCGATGACGTCGACCCGGTCGCCCGGCCGCAGCAGCCGTACCGTCGCCGCGTCGGCGATCCGGATCGGGGCCGTCACCGGCCCCGCCGCACCCGCCCTCGCGGCACCGCGCGTCCGCCCGGACCGCTCCCCGGACACCGAGGCCGTGTGCGCGGGAGACTGAGCCCGGGGCTGACCACGGGCCCCGTCACCGTCGCGCGGCCCCGCCGCCACCAGCGCGGTCGCGGTGACCGCGAGCCCGACGGCCAGGGCCCGCCGCCGGTGCCGCCCGAGCCGGCCCGACCGGTACCGGCCCCCGCGCACTCGCACGGGATCGAAGCGCGGCACCTCACGCGTCGCGGGCACCTCGGGGCCGGGCGGGAGCGCGGCGACGGGGGAGCCGCCGAAAAGAGAGGACGTGAGCGGAGCGAGGGACACGGGAACCACCACCTGCGACGAGGACCGGCTTGAGCTCCCCACGATGAGGCTTCCCGCCGCCGCCCGCTCGGGCCTGTGGACCTACCCCGGCCTGTGGACAACTCCCTCACCCGAACGGCAAGTTCCGCCGCCCCACCGCCACGGCCCGCACCAGACGTCCACCACCTACGGCAACGCGAACCCCGGATCCATCCCACCCAGCGCACCGGCACACAGACAGTCCCGCTCGTCCTCACCCGGCAACCCGGCCACCGCGTCGAACAGCACCCCCCGCAACCTGCCGACGTTCGCCGCGAACACCCGCAGCACCTCGTCGTGCGAGACGCCCTCCCCGCTCTCGGCACCCGCGTCGAGGTCGGTGACCAGGGTCAGGGACGTGTAGCAGAGCTCCAGCTCCCGGGCGAGCGCCGCCTCGGGATGCCCGGTCATCCCCACCACCGACCAGCCCTGCGCCTGGTGCCACAACGATTCGGCACGGGTCGAGAAGCGCGGCCCCTCGACCACGACCAGCGTGCCGCCGTCCACCGGCTCCCAGTCCCGGCCGCGCGCCGCCTTCAGCGCGACGGCCCGCCCGGCGGAGCAGTAGGGGTCGGCCAGCGACACGTGCACCACGTTCGGCACCGACCCGTCGGGCAGCGGCTCTCCGTCGAAGTACGTGTTCGCGCGGGACTTCGTGCGGTCGACCAGCTGGTCCGGCACCAGCAGCGTGCCCGGCCCGTACTCGGGACGCAGGCCGCCCACGGCGCACGGGGCGAGCACCTGGCGCACGCCGACCGACCGCAGGGCCCACAGGTTGGCCCGGTAGTTGATCCGGTGCGGCGGCAGGTGGTGGCCCCGCCCGTGCCGCGGCAGGAAGGCGACCGGCCGGCCGGCGATGGCACCGAGGAAGAGGGAGTCGCTGGGCGGCCCGTACGGGGTGTCGACCTGGACCTCGGTCACGTCGTCGAGGAAGGAGTAGAACCCGGAGCCGCCGATGACGCCGATGCCGGCGCCCTGCCCGTCCACCGGTCCCGCCACGTCCGCCGGGCCCGCCACGTTCGCCTTGTTCGCCATGTCCGCACCCTAACCGCACGCGGAAACGCCGAGGACCCCGTCGCCCGAAGGGGCGGCAGGGTCCCGTAGGTATCAGGCCTTACGCGGCGGTGGTGCTGCTGCTGGTGGAGCTGCCCGTGCCCGACGAAGAACTCGAGGACGAGCTCGACGAAGAGCTCGAACCGGAACTCGAGCCGGAGCCCGAACCGGAGTCGGAGGACGACGCGGAGGAACTCGACGACTTCGCCGGGGAGCTGCTCGACGAGGAGCCGCGGCTGTCGTTCCGGTAGAAGCCGGAGCCCTTGAAGACGATGCCGACCGCCGAGAACACCTTCTTCAGGCGGCCCGCGCAGTTCGGGCACTCGGTGAGGGCGTCGTCGGTGAACTTCTGCACCGCCTCGAGGCCCTCGCCGCACTCGGTGCACTGGTACTGGTAGGTCGGCACTGTCTTCCTCCTGGCACTCTCACTCGATGAGTGCTAACGACGGTCCATAGTGACGTATTCCAGCCGCTCAGTCCACTGCCACCGGCACGCGGTGACCCACGCCACGTGCGACCGTCCGCCCGTGGGCACGCCCCGCCAGCCGGGAACGCAGGGCCAGGAGGGTCGCCAGGGCGAGCACGGTGCCGCCCATGGGCACCAGGAAACCGGCACCGCCCCACAGACGGTCCTCCAGCTGCCCGGCGATGCTGACGGCCGCCGCCTGGCCCAGTGCCACCGCGCCGGTCAGCCAGGTGAAGGCCTCGGTACGGGCACCGGCCGGCACCAGACCGTCGACCAGGGTGTAGCCGGTGATCAGGGCGGGCGCGATGCACATGCCGACCAGCAGGCCGAGGCCGGCCAGGACCGGTACCGAGTGGGCGGCCCACAGGCCCGAGGCGGTGAGGGCGAGCGCCGTGTAGCCGATGACCAGGCGCCGCTGCGGGGCCGCCTTCCAGGCGATCGCGCCGCAGACGACGCCGGAGAGCATGTTGCCCGCGGCGAAGACGCCGTAGAGGACGCCGTTCAGGCCCGGTTCGCCGATCGACTCGGTGAACGCGGCCAGCGAGACCTGCATGCCGCCGAAGACGGCACCGATGCCCAGGAAGGTCACGGTCAGCACGCGCACGCCGGGGACGCGCAGCGCGGAAGCGTGCTCCACGCGCGCGTGCCCGCCGCCTTCGACGGAGGGCTGGGTGCTCTTCCGCGCGGCGAACAGCAGACCGCCGATCAGCGTCAGCGAGGCCTCGGTGACCAGTCCGGCGGCCGGGTCGATCGCCGTGCACAGGGCGGTGGCCAGCAGCGGTCCGACGACGAAGGTCAGTTCGTCCGTGACGGACTCGAAGGCCGCCGCGGTGGTCATCAGGGGCGAGTCCTTGAGCTTCACGCCCCAGCGGGCCCGCACCATGGGCCCGACCTGCGGCACCGAGGCGCCGGTCGGGACGGCCGCCGCGAACACCGCCCACAGCGGGGCGTCCAGCAGCGCGAGCGCCGTCAGCGTCAGCCCGGAGACCGCGTGCAGCAGCACCCCGGGGATCAGCACGGAGCGCTGTCCGTAGCGGTCGGCGAGGCGGCCGCTGTAGGGCGCGAACAGGGCCATGGAGACACCGGTGACGGCCGCGGCGGCGCCCGCCGCTCCGTAGGAACCGGTGGTGTGCTGCACCAGCAGCACGATGGAGATCGTCAGCATCGCGAACGGCTGGCGTGCCGCGAAACCGGGGAGCAGGAACGTCCAGGCGCCGCGGGTGCGCAGCAGCCGGCCGTATCCGGGGCGGGCGGAAGCCGTCGAGTTCTGCGAGATCTTCGCGTTCTTCGAGTTCTTCGACTTCTTTGAGGTGACCGTGGATGCCACGGCCCGTGCCTTTCTGCCGCCTGGTAGCGCGGCCCGGCAGGCGGGCGGCGCCGAGAGCTGTCCTCTTGCGCGGAACTGCGGTAGATGCCGGGGCCCGGTGAGGAGGGACGTCCCGACCGCCATACGGTCGCGCCAGCTCTGCGTCAGACAGAGTTGGTTCGATCTTGGGTGCGACGTTCATCGTACAGGTATCCGTGTACGAGCATCCGTCTCAACGACTCGCCCCGTCCGTCCCCAGCCACCCCGCCAGCTTGCCGCCATGGCCCACCGCCCGCAGCCGCTTCTCCGTCGCGTCCCGGACCGGATCCGTGGCCACGACGAGGAGCTCGTCCCCGCGTTGCAGCACCGTGGTGGGAAGCGGGACGAACGATTCGTTCGCGCGCACGACGAGCGTCACGGCCGCGCCGGGCGGCAGCCGCAGCTCGCCCACCTCCACGCCGTGCATCTTCGACCCCTCGGGGATCGCCACGGACAGCAGATGCCCGCGCAGCCGCTCCAGCGGGGCCGACTCGATGCCGAGGTCGGCGGCCTCCGAACCATCGCCCAGGTGCAGCTTGCGGCCCAGCCACGGCAGCGTCGGGCCCTGGACCAGGGTGTAGACGACGACCAGGACGAAGACGATGTTGAAGATCCGGCGGCTGGCGTCGACGCCCTCCACCATGGGGATGGTCGCCAGGATGATGGGCACGGCCCCGCGCAGTCCCGCCCAGGACATCAGGGCCTGCTCTCGCCACGGCACCCGGAACGGCGTCAGGCAGAACACCACGCTCAGCGGACGCGCCACCATGGTCAGCACCAGCCCGATGGCGAGCGCGGGCACGATGTCGTCGCCCAGCTCGTGCGGCGTGACCAGCAGGCCGAGCAGGACGAACATGCCGATCTGGGCCATCCAGCCGAGCCCGTCGGCGAAGCCGCGCGTGGCCGGCCAGTGCGGCAGCCGCGCGTTGCCCATCACCATCGCGGCGAGGTACACCGCGAGGAACCCGCTGCCGTGGGCCAGCGCGCCCGCCGCGTACGCCACCGTGGCGATCGCCATGACGGCGATCGGGTAGAGGCCGGAGGCGGGCAGGGCCACATGCCGCAGCCCCCAGGAGCCCAGCCAGCCCACCGCGAGCCCGATGGCCGCGCCGATGGCCAGCTCCAGCAGGATCACGCCCAGCAGGACGTACCAGTGCTCGACCGGGCCCGCCGTGGACAGGGAGACCACGAGGATGACCACGGGGGCGTCGTTGAAGCCGGACTCCGCCTCCAAGGTGCCCGTCACGCGCGCGGGGAGGGGGATTTTGCGCAGCACGGAGAAGACGGCCGCCGCGTCGGTCGAGGAGACGACCGCCCCGATGATGAACGCCTGCCGCCACTCGAGACCGATCAGGTAGTGCGCGGCCGACGCCGTGACCCCGACGCTCACCGCGACACCGGCCAGCGCCAGTGCCGTGGCGGCCGGCAGGGCCAGCTTGATCTCCTTCCACTTCGTGCCCAGACCGCCCTCGGCCAGGATCACGACCAGGGCCGCGTATCCGATGACCTGGGTCAGTTCGGCGTTGTCGAAGTGGATGTCGCCCACGCCGTCCTGGCCCATGGCGACGCCTATGCCCAGGTAGACGAGCAGGCTGGGGAGCCCGCTGCGCGAGGAGATCCGTACCGCTGCGACGGCGACGAGCAGGACGAGCGAGCAGACGAGCAAGAGCTGGTTGAGGTGGTGAACAGTCAGCGGCCGAATCCTTCCCTGGCCCACCCGCACACGCGCGTGGGCTCACGTACATCGCACATGAAGCTGTGGCGCACCGCGCCAACTACTTCGTTACCTTACCTAACTCTTGACGATTTCTTGACGCTTCCGAGGGCGAGATCGAACGTTCGTCCGTGCCGGTTCCCGACTCCGCGTCAAGGGGCGCAGGGCCCTGCGCCTATCGTTGCTCCAGCGCTCAGTTAAAAGCACAGCCGAACCTGCCGCTCGCGTTAGGACAGCAAGGACAGCGATGCCCCCCAACACCACCGCCTCCACGGGTCAGCAGCCCGGCAAGTCCGGCAGGAGAAAGGGGCGCAAAGCCCGTCTGATCGTGCTCGTCCTGGTGCTGGCCCTCATCGGGGGCGTCGGCTTCGGGGGGTACTGGTCCATCAGCACCGTCCGGGCCTCCTTCCCGCAGACCAAGGGCACCCTCACGCTCAAGGGCCTCTCAGGACCGGTCGAGGTGAAGCGGGACAACTACGGCATTCCGCAGATCTATGCCTCCTCCGACGCGGACCTGTTCATGGCGCAGGGCTACGTCCAGGCGCAGGACCGGTTCTACGAGATGGACGTACGCCGCCATATGGCCTCCGGGCGGCTGTCGGAGATGTTCGGCAAGAGCCAGGTCGACAACGACGAGTTCCTGCGCACGCTCGGCTGGGACCGCGTCGCCAAGAAGGAGTACGACACCAAGCTGTCCGCCTCCACGAAGAAGTACCTCCAGGCGTACGCCAAGGGGGTCAACTCCTACCTCCAGGGCAAGGACGGCAAGGACATCTCCCTGGAGTACGCGGCGCTCGGCTTCACCAACGACTACAAGCCGCAGAACTGGACCCCGGTCGACTCGGTCTCCTGGCTGAAGGCGATGGCCTGGGACCTGCGCGGCAACATGCAGGACGAGATCGACCGCGCCCTGCTGACCAGCCGCCTCGGCCCGAAGCAGATCGCCGACCTGTACCCGGAGTACCCGTCCGGCCGCAACAAGGCGATCGTCCAGGAGGGCCAGTACAACGAGCTGACGGGCACCTTCGAACAGGGCGGCACGAGCGGCACGTCCGGCGGCTCCACAGGCACAGGCGGCTCCACCGGCACCGGGGCCTCCACAGGGACCGGGGGCACCGCCTCCGGCAGCTCGGGCACGCAAGGCCTCCAGAGCCAGCTCACCGGCCTCACCAAGGTCCTGGACGACCTCCCACCGGCCGTCGGTGTGAACGGCGACGGCATCGGCTCCAACTCCTGGGTCGTCTCCGGAGAGCACACCATCACCGGCAAGCCGCTGCTGGCCAACGACCCGCACCTCTCGCCCTCGCTGCCGTCCGTCTGGTACCAGATGGGCCTGCACTGCCGCAGCGTCTCCAGCGCGTGCCAGTACGACGTCAGCGGCTACACCTTCGCGGGCATGCCCGGCGTGATAATCGGTCACAACCAGGACATCGCCTGGGGCATGACCAACTCCGGCGTCGACGTCACGGATCTCTACCTGGAGAAGATCACCGGCAACGGCTACCAGTACGACGGCAAGATCAAGCCTTTCCAGACGCGCGAGGAGACCATCAAGGTCGCCGGCGGCGAGCCCAAGAAGATCGTGGTCCGCGAGACCGACAACGGGCCCCTGCTGTCGGACCGTGACGAAGAGCTCGTGAAGGTCGGCAAGAAGGCCGGAGTCAACACCGCCGCACCCGACAGAGGCGACGGCTACGGCGTCGCGCTGCGCTGGACCGCGCTCCAGCCGGGCACCACCATGGACGCCGTCTTCGCCATGGACAAGGCGAAGGACTGGAACGGGTTCCGCAAGGCCGCCGCGCAGTTCGAGGTGCCCTCGCAGAACCTGATCTACGCGGACACCCAGGACAACATCGGCTACACCCTCCCGGGGAGGATCCCCAAGCGCGCGGAGGGCGACGACGGCTCGATCCCCGCGCCCGGCTGGGACCCCAAGTACCGCTGGACCGGCTACATCGACCAGGACGCGCTGCCGTACGAGTACAATCCAAAGCGCGGCTACATCGTCACCGCGAACCAGGCCGTGATCGACCCGGACAAGTACCCCTACACGCTCACCGAGGACTGGGGCTACGGCACGCGCAGCCAGCGCATAAGCGATCTGATCCAGTCGAAGATCAAGAACGGCGGCAAGGTCTCCACGGACGACATGCGCCAGATGCAGCTGGACAACAGCAGCGAGATCGCCCGGCTGCTGGTGCCCACGCTGCTGAAGATCGACCCCGAGAACAAGGACGTCCGCGAGGCGCAGAAGCTCCTCGAGGGCTGGGACTACACCCAGGACGCCGACTCGGCCGCCGCGGCCTACTTCAACGCGGTCTGGCGCAACATCCTCAAGCTCGCCTTCGGCAACAAGCTGCCCAAGGAGCTGCGGCCCAAGGGCCAGTGCCTGTGGGTCAAGCCGGTCAACACCACCGGCCCCGCGGACGAGACCGAGGAGGTCCGCGAGTGCGGCCAGCGCGCCCCCGACCAGGCGCAGCCGGACGGCGGCGACCGCTGGTTCGAGGTGGTACGCAAGCTGATGGAGCAGCCCGACAGCGACTGGTGGAAGACGCCCGAGGCGGGCACCCGCCCCCAGGCCGTCAACCGCGACCAGCTGTTCAGGCGGGCCATGATCGACGCCCGCTGGGAGCTGACCGCCAAGCTCGGCAAGGACATCGACAGCTGGAGCTGGGGCCGGCTGCACCGCCTGTTCCTGGACAACCAGACCCTCGGCACCGAGGGCCCCGGGTTCGTCCAGTTCGCCCTCAACCGCGGGCCGTGGGAGCTCGGCGGCGGCGAGGCGACGGTCAACGCGACCGGCTGGAACGCGGCCGCCGGCTACAGCGTCGTCTGGGTGCCGTCGATGCGGATGGTCGTGAACCTCGGCGACCTCGACAAGTCGAAGTGGATCAACCTCTCCGGCGCGTCCGGGCACGCCTACAGCGCCCACTACGTCGACCAGACGGACAAGTGGGCCGAGGGCGAACTGCTGCCGTGGTCCTACTCGGACAAGGCGGTCGAGGGCGGCACGACCGACAAGCTGGTGCTCAAGCCGTGAGCCGCTGACGCCCGCACCACGAGAACGGCCCTCCACGCGCGCGTGGAGGGCCGTTCTCGTGTCAGCCGGTCCGCTCCCCGAACCGCCGCACCCCCGAGGGAGTCACCACCGCGTGCACCGGCCGGTCGTGCGGCTCCTCCGGGACGTGCTCGATCACCTCGGAGTCGTACAGCAGCACCACCAGGGAAGGCCGGGCGTCCGCCCGCTCCAGCCGCGCCAGGACACGGTCGTACGAGCCGCCGCCACGCCCGAGCCGCATCCCGCGCGTGTCGACCGCGAGCCCCGGAAGCAGTACGGCGTCGGCACCGGTCACGGCGTCCGGTCCGAGGCGCTCGCCGGAGGGCTCGAAGAGCTCCATCCGGCCGCCGCCGTGCCGGACACGCGCGAGCGAGCCCTCGCCTTCGTAGACGCCCCAGTCGAGGTCGTTGTCGGCCAGCAGGGCCGGAAGGAGGACGCGCACGCCCCGGGCGCGCAGCGTGTCCAGTAGCGCGAGCGTCCCCGGTTCACTCCCCACCGAGACGTACGCGGCGACCGTGCCGGCCCGCGCCAGCTCCGGCAGTTCCGACGCCCGCGCGGCCAGTGCGGCCGAGGTTTCCCGCAGGTCATCCGCCGTCAACCTGTTCCTCACCGAGAGGAGCTCTCGCCGCAAACTCCGCTTGTCAGGCTCGCCCGGACGCCCGATGTGACTCAATGGTTGCTCCCGTATCGTGCTAATACGCTCATATGAGCGTCCATGAAACGGAGCGGCTGATTCCGCCCAAAGGCACCGGATATGGTGGCGGGCATGACTCAGTCGCACCCTCGGATCAGCAAGGCTGTCATTCCCGCAGCAGGCCTCGGCACCCGGTTCCTGCCGGCCACCAAAGCCACTCCCAAGGAGATGCTGCCGGTCGTCGACAAGCCGGCGATCCAGTACGTGGTCGAGGAGGCCGTCGGCGCGGGTCTCGACGACGTCCTCATGGTGACGGGCCGCAACAAGCGCCCCCTCGAGGACCACTTCGACCGCAACTACGAACTCGAGTCGGCGCTTCAGAAGAAGGGCGACGCCGGCCGCCTCGCCAAGGTCCAGGAGTCCAGCGACCTCGCGACCATGCACTACGTCCGCCAGGGCGACCCCAAGGGCCTCGGCCACGCCGTCCTGTGCGCCGCCCCGCACGTGGGCGACGAGCCCTTCGCCGTCCTCCTCGGTGACGACCTCATCGACCCCCGCGACCCCCTGCTCCAGCGCATGGTCGAGGTCCAGGAGCAGCGTGGCGGCAGCGTCATCGCGCTCATGGAGGTCGCCCCCGAGCAGATCCACCTCTACGGCTGTGCGGCCGTGGAGACCACCGAGGACAGTGACGTCGTCAAGGTCGGCGGCCTCGTCGAGAAGCCCGACCCGTCCGACGCCCCGTCGAACTACGCGGTCATCGGCCGCTACGTCCTCGACCCGCACATCTTCGACATACTGCGCCGGACCGAGCCGGGCCGCGGCGGCGAGATCCAGCTCACGGACGCCCTCCAGCAGCTCGCGGCCGACGAGAAGATCGGCGGCCCGGTGCACGGCGTCGTCTTCAAGGGCCGCCGCTATGACACCGGCGACCGCGGCGACTACCTGCGTGCCATTGTCCGACTCGCATGCGAACGTGAAGACCTGGGCCCGGACTTCCGGACCTGGCTTCGCAGTTACGTAGCCGAGGAGATGTAACACGTTGAGCAGCGCCGCGCCCCGCACCCCGGTCCAGGACCACTCGGGCCCCGACCACCTCTGGTCGGTGGCCGAGCACCTGGAGGACATCCTCACCACCGTCCGCCCCCTGGAACCCATCGAGCTGCAGCTGCTCGACGCGCAGGGCTGCGTCCTGGTCGAGGACATCACGGTGCCGGTGTCCCTGCCGCCGTTCGACAACAGCTCCATGGACGGCTACGCGGTACGGGTCGCGGACGTGGCGGGCGTGAGCGAGGAGTTCCCGGCGGCCCTGGAGGTCGTCGGGGACGTGGCGGCGGGCCAGGCCGAGCTGGTCCACGTGGGCCCCGGCCAGGCGGCCCGCATCATGACCGGCGCCCCGCTGCCGCCCGGCGCCGAGACCGTCGTGCCCGTCGAGTGGACCGACGGCGGGCTCGGCGAGGGCCCGGTGCACGGCATGCGCGCCCGCAGCCTCGGCCCCGAGGGCGCCTTGGGGCATGTGCGGGTGTACCGCCCGGCCGAGGCACGCGCGCATGTGCGCGCGCAGGGCAGCGACGTGAAGGCCGGCGACCGCGCCCTGCGGGCCGGCACGATCCTCGGCCCGCCCCAGATCGGCCTGCTCGCCGCGATCGGCCGCGGCACCGTACGCGTCCGCCCGCGCCCGCGCGTGGTGGTGCTCTCCACCGGCAGCGAACTCGTCCAGCCCGACGCGAGGCTGCGCACCGGTCAGATCTACGACTCCAACAGCTTCGCCCTCACCGCGGCCGCCCGTGACGCCGGCGCCATCGCCTACCGCGTGGGCGCCGTCGCCGACGACGCCGAGACCCTGCGCTCCACCATCGAGGACCAGTTGGTCCGCGCCGACCTGATGGTCACCACGGGCGGTGTCAGCGTCGGGGCGTACGACGTCGTCAAGGAAGCCCTGTCCCACGTGGGCGACGAGGATGAGGCGGGCAGCGGCATCGAGTTCCGCAAGCTCGCCATGCAGCCCGGCAAGCCACAGGGCTTCGGCTCCATCGGCCCCGACCACACCCCGCTGCTGGCCCTGCCCGGCAACCCGGTGTCGTCGTACGTCTCCTTCGAACTGTTCGTCCGCCCCGCGATCCGCACCCTCATGGGCCTGCGGGACGTCCACCGGCCGACGACCCGGGCCACCCTGGCCGCCGACAAGGCGCTGACCTCGCCGAAGGGCCGCCGCCAGTTCCTGCGGGCCACCTGCGCCGACGGCCGGGCCACCCCGGTCGGCGGCGCCGGATCCCATCTGGTCGCCGCCCTCGCCCACGCGGACGCCCTGATCGTCGTCCCCGAGGACACCGAGTCCGTCGAGCCCGGCGCCGAGGTCGAGGTGGTCCTGCTCGGCCGATAGCCGCTGGTTGGGGGTACCGTGTCGCGCACAGCAGGCCCGGACCGGGAGCGCCACACAGCATGAGCACGCAGGATCCCCCTACGCAGGACCGACTGACGCACATCGACGACGCCGGCGCCGCCCGCATGGTCGACGTGTCGGAGAAGGACGTGACCGCGCGCACCGCCCGCGCCAGCGGACGCGTCCTCGTCTCGCCCCGCGTGATCGAACTGCTGCGCGGCGAGGGCGTCCCCAAGGGCGACGCCCTCGCGACCGCGCGGATCGCCGGAATCATGGGCGCCAAACGCACCCCCGACCTGATCCCGCTCTGTCACCCCTTGTCGGTCTCCGGTGTGAAACTGGACCTGTCGGTCGCGGACGACGCCGTGGAGATCCTGGCCACCGTGAAGACCACGGACCGTACGGGGGTGGAGATGGAGGCCCTCACCGCGGTCTCCGTCGCCGCGCTCACCGTGATCGACATGGTCAAGGCGGTCGACAAGGGAGCGGTCATCACGGACGTACGGGTGGAAGAGAAGACGGGCGGTAAGTCGGGCGACTGGAGCCGGGCATGACGTATCGCGCTCTCGTCGTCACCGCCTCCAACCGGGCCGCCGCCGGGATCTACGAGGACAAGGGCGGCCCGCTGATCTCCGCCGGTCTGAAGGGCTTCGGCTTCGAGGTCGACGGACCGCAGGTCGTCCCCGACGGCGACCCCGTGGAGGCGGCCCTGCGCGCCGGGGTCGACACCGGCTACGACGTCATCGTCACCACCGGCGGCACGGGCATCTCGCCCACCGACCGCACCCCCGAGGCGACACGCCGGGTGATCGACCACGAGGTGCCGGGCATCGCCGAGGCCATCCGGGCGTTCGGCCGGGAGAAGGTGCCGACCGCGGCGCTCTCCCGGGGCCTGGCCGGAGTGGCCGGCACAACGCTGATCGTCAATCTGCCCGGCTCCAGCGGTGGTGTGAAGGACGGACTGGCCGTACTGGAGCCGCTGCTGGTCCACGCCGTCGAGCAGCTCCGAGGCGGCGACCACCCCAGACCCGGCACGGGGGGTGCGAGCTGAACAGCGCATCCTGGCCCGTCGAGCTGGTGGACGGCGACATCGTCCTCCGGCCGATAAAGCTGCGCGACCAGCGGGCATGGCGCGAGGTCAACCGGCGCAACCGCGACTGGCTGCGCCCCTGGGAGGCGACCATTCCGCCGCCCGCGCCCGGCGGGCCGCTCGCGCACCGCCCGACCTTCCGCCAGATGGTGCGGCACCTGAGGTCGGAGGCGAACGCGGGCCGGATGCTGCCCTTCGTCATCGAGTACCAGGGGCGGCTGGTGGGGCAGTTGACCGTCGCCGGGATCACCTGGGGCTCGATGTGCTCGGGCCACATCGGTTACTGGGTGGACGAGTCGGTGGCCGGGCGCGGGGTGATGCCGACGGCGGTGGCGCTCGTCGTGGACCACTGTTTCCGCACCGTCGGACTGCACCGCATCGAGGTCTGCATTCGCCCCGAGAACGGGCCCAGCCGCCGGGTCGTGGAGAAACTCGGATTCCGCGAGGAGGGGCTCAGGCCCCGTTATCTCCACATCGACGGGGGCTGGCGCGACCACCTCGTGTTCGCGCTCACGGCGGAAGAGGTGCCGGACGGGTTGCTGCGCCGCTGGCACCGGGCACGATCGCAGAGTAATCCGGGAATCCGGCACCGCCCCGGAAATTGAATATGTGTTCGAAAATGATCGGCCAGTGACCGTCTCAGGGCAATGAATTCCCGGCCTGGGCGGTCTGCTGATCGCATCGGTCACAAAAAAAGTTCGAAATATCAGCCAGATCGTGCGACACACCGGCTCAATTGGCAGATGGCCTCACGCAAACCCCTCTACGGTGTGAGACGTGAGCAGCAGCGGCCTCATCTACGCAGTCATTGTCGGGGCCTGGGCCGCCTACTTGGTGCCGATGTGGCTCCGTAGGCAGGACGAGCTGAACGAGGCCCGTCCGACGGAACGCTTCAGCACCGCCATCCGGCTGCTTTCCGGCCGGGCGGGGATGGAGCGCCGGTACGCCAAGGACCTGCGGGCGCGCTCCACCGAGGAGGGGGAGCAGGGCGCCGACGATCCGGATGCCGTCACCGACTCGGTGGACGTCCGGGCCTTCGCCGTGTCCAAAACGCGTCCGCAGACCCAGGCACCCGTACCGTCGCCCGCCCCGGAACAGCCGGCGCGAGCGGAGCAGCCGGCCCGCCCGGCACCCGCACCGAACGCGGCGTCCGCGGCCCGCGGGGAGGGCCGTGTGCCCGCCGCCCGGCGCCGCCCGTCGCCGCAGGCCCAGGCGGCCGCGGCGCGTGCCCGGCGCTCGAAGGTGCTCGCGCGCCGTCGGCGCACCACCACCATGCTGTTCCTCGCCTTCACCCTCGGCGCGATCGTCGCCGCGGTCGGAGGCCTGGCGTTCCTGTGGGCGCCCGGCGTACCCGCGGTCATGCTCAGCGTGTACATCGCGTACCTGCGCTCGCAGGAGCGCCGCCGCTTCACGTACCAGATGGACCGCCGCCGGGCCGAGCTCGCGGCCCAGCGGCTGCGGGAGCGGCAGCGCCAGCCCGGCCGGCGCGCCGGTGCCGACCAGGAGGCCGACGAACCGGAGGACGGACCCGGGCCGGTGACCGACCCCGGCCTGTCCGCCCTCGCGGCCGACCGGCGCGCGCTCGTCGAGCAGACCGACCACGCCGAGTGGGTCGACCAGCAGCGCGAGCGGCAGCGGCGCCCCGGGCAGGGCGACAGCTGGGAGCCGGTGCCGGTGCCCCTGCCGACCTACGTCACCGCACCGGTGGCCCCCCGGGCCACCAGCGACGTCGACCTCGGGGCCCCCGACACCTGGAGTTCGGCACGGTCGAGCGCCGTCACCCCGGACCTGGAGGACGACGCCGACCTCCCCGGCGAGCCGGAGCCCCACGCCGAGGAGCGGGCGGACGACGAAGGGCGCACCGACGCCCGCCGCGCGGCCTCCGCGCGGCGGGCCCGGGAGCGCGGCCGCACGCCGCTGTTCGACCAGTACGAGGACGGGGACCGGCCCCGGGCCGCCAACGAGTAACCCCCGAACCCGCAGGTGACCGCCCCTCGGGAACGGATTTCCAAGCAGGCCGATCGGGGTGCTAAAGTTTCACTCGTTGCAAGGGCCTGTGGCGCAGTCCGGTAGCGCACCTCGTTCGCATCGAGGGGGCCAGGGGTTCAAATCCCCTCAGGTCCACGCAGCTCAGAGCCCCGGTCGGGAATCCCGACCGGGGCTCTGACGTATGTTCAGCACCCCACGCGTCAGAGGCCCTTCGCGAAGCAGCGGCTCGACTCGTAGTGTCGGTAGTAGCCGAACTTCCCGCACGGCTCGTAGCCGCTGGACGTGTACAGGGCTATGGCCTCCGGCTGCTTCGTGCCGGTCTCCAGGACCATGCGGGTCCGGCCCGCCGCGCGGGCGTCCTCCTCCAGGGCGGCCAGGATGCGGCGCGCGAGGCCCCGGCCGCGCATGCCGTCGACCACGTACATGCGCTTGATCTCGGCGTCGCCGTCCAGATTGCCCTCGTCGTTCGCGTCCTGGCTGCGCCAGCCGCCCGAGGCGACGGGGGAGTCGTGCTCGTCGTACGCGATCAGGTAGGTGCCGTTCGGCGGTGCGAAGTCCGAGGCGGCCATGGCCGTGGCGTCGCCTCCGTCGCCGTAGCGGACGTGGTACTCGGCCTGGACCTGGTCGTTGAGCTTCGTGGCGTCGGGGTGGTCGAAGGGGACCCGGCGTATATGCATGCTGTGTACCGTAAGTCAGCTCATGAGGGGGCGGGAGTGTGTTCGATCCGGAACTGGACCCCGTCCAGTGTGCCGGTATCGTGCCGGGGTGCTCACTGTGACCTCCGACAACGGGTCCTGCCGATGGGGTCGCCTGTGATGTCGAGGAGAGTGTTTTGCTGACAGTGACCTCTGTGAATGTGAACGGGCTGCGGGCCGCCGCGAAGAAGGGCTTCGTGGAGTGGCTGGCGGCGACCGACGCCGATGTGCTGTGCCTGCAGGAGGTGCGTGCCGAGCCGGGGCAGCTGCCCGAGCAGGTGCGGGCGCCCGAGGGGTGGCATGTGACACACGCGCCGGCCGCCGCCAAGGGGCGGGCCGGGGTGTCCCTGTACAGCCGCCGCGAGCCCGACCGGGTCCAGGTCGGGTTCGGGTCGGAGGAGTTCGACGGCAGCGGGCGGTACGTGGAGGCCGACCTCCCGGGCGTCACCGTCGCCTCCCTGTATCTGCCCTCGGGTGAGGTCGGCACCGAGCGACAGGACGAGAAGATGCGCTTCATGGGCGAGTTCCTCGCCCATCTGAAGGGACTCAGGGAGCGTGCCGCGGCCGAGGGCCGCGAGGTCCTGGTCTGCGGCGACTGGAACATCGCCCACCAGGAGGCCGACCTCAAGAACTGGCGCGGGAACCGGAAGAACTCCGGGTTCCTGCCGGAGGAGCGCGAGTGGCTGGGACGCGTGCTCGACCCGGCCGACGGTGGCTACGTCGACGTCGTACGGGCGCTGCATCCCGAGGTCGAGGGGCCGTACTCGTGGTGGTCGTATCGGGGGCGGGCCTTCGATAACGACACAGGTTGGCGGATCGACTACCACCTGGCCACGCCCGGGCTCGCCGGGCGGGCGGTCAAGGGGTTCGTCGAGCGGGCCGCCACGCACGCGGAGCGGTGGTCCGATCACGCGCCCGTGACCGTGGTGTACGACCGCTAGGACGGCCTGCGCATCCGCCGGTCCAGCGCCAGCGACAGTTCCGCCTCCACCACGCTCCGTGCCAGCGGGCGCAGGCGGGGCAGGTCCTGGGGGGAGGCGTGGCGCAGGACCAGGTCGGTGAAGAGTTCGGCCAGGGCGTCGGCGTGGGTGCGGACCTGTTTGGCCGCGTCGAGGACGTCGGCGAGGGGGATGCCCTCGTGGACCAGGGCCGAGGAGACGTCCAGGAGGCGGCGGCTGATGTGGACGATCTCGTCGCCGTCGGTGCCGAGGTAGCCGAGTTCCATCGCGGCGGCGAGGTTCTCGGGCGTGGTCTCGCCGGAGAAGTGGTCGGCGAGTTCCTCGGGGGTGAGGTGGACCGGCTCCTCCTCGGTGGGGGCGCCCCCGACGCCGAGCAGGTCGCCGACGCCCCGGCCGTTGTCGAAGGCCTCCGCGAGTTCCGCGATGCCGCTGAGGGTGTGGCCGCGTTCCAGCAGGGCCGTGATCGTGCGCAGCCGGGCCAGGTGGTGATCGTCGTACCAGGCGATACGGCCATCCCTGCGGGGTGGCGGGATCAGTTTGCGTTCGCGGTAGAAGCGCAGGGTGCGCACCGTGATCCCGGCCAGGCGGGCCAGCTCTTCCATGCGGTATTCACGCTTCTCGGCCACCTGGGCACCTTAAGGCGTACCACGGGTGACTTCCTCGTTCCGCCCCCTACCCATCAGTACGCCGCTGCCCTACGCTCCCATTGCGCCAGTGTTCACTGGCATGGTTCTCGTGGTGTGTGTGGAGGTGTCGGCATGGGCGAGCGCGAACACGAACGCGAGCATGTACGGGTCGCGGTGGTCGGGTCCGGGTTCGGCGGGCTGGGGGCCGCCGTGCGGCTGCGCCGCGAGGGCGTCACCGACTTCGTCGTCCTGGAGCGGGCGAGCAGCGTCGGCGGCACCTGGCGGGACAACAGCTACCCGGGGTGCCGGTGCGACGTGCCCTCGCATCTGTACTCGTTCTCCTTCGCGCCCAACCCCGAATGGCCGCGCACCTTCTCCGGGCAGGAGCACATCCGCGCCTATCTGGAGCACGTCACGGACGTGTTCCGGCTGCGGCCGCACATCCGCTTCGACTCGGAGGTGAAGCGGATGAGCTGGAACGCGGAGCGGCTGTGCTGGGACATCGAGACCAGCAGCGGGAACCTGTCGGCGGACCTGGTCGTCTCGGCGACCGGGCCGCTGTCCGATCCGAAGGTGCCGGAGATACCGGGGCTGGAGTCCTTCCCCGGCAAGGTCTTCCACTCGGCCCGCTGGGACCACGACTACGACCTGCGCGGCAAGCGCGTCGCGATGGTGGGGACCGGGGCCTCGGCCGCCCAGATCGTGCCGGCCGTCCAGCCCGACGTCTCGCGCCTGACCCTGTTCCAGCGGACCCCGCCGTGGGTCATGCCCCGCGTGGACCGGAACATCAGCGGCACCGAGAGGTGGCTGCACCGGCAGCTGCCCTTCACCTCGCAGCTTCGGCGCGGACTGCTGTGGGGCATCCGGGAGTTGCAGGTGCAGGCGTTCACCAAGCACCCGGGCCAGCTCGGCCTCGTCGAGGAGATGGCCCGGCGCAACATGGCCCGCTCCATCAAGGACCCGGCCCTGCGGGCGAAGCTCACCCCGGACTACCGCATCGGCTGCAAGCGGATCCTGCTGTCCAGCGACTACTACCCGGCGCTCGCGCAACCCAACGTGGACGTGGTCGCGAGCGGCCTGGCCGAGGTCCGCGGATCCACCCTGGTCGCCGCCGACGGCAGTGAGGCCGAGGTCGACGCGATCGTCTTCGGCACCGGCTTCCACGTCACCGACATGCCCATCGCGGACCGGGTCGTGGGCGCCGACGGACGGACCCTCGCGGAGACCTGGAAGGGCGGTATGGAGGCCCTGCGCGGCGCCTCCGCCGCCGGGTTCCCCAACTGGATGACGATCATCGGGCCCAACACCGGCCTCGGGAACTCCTCGATGATCCTCATGATCGAGTCCCAGCTGAACTACCTGGCCGACTACGTCCGCCAACTCGACGTCCTCGGGGGCAGGGTCGCCCTCGACGCACGCCCGGCCGCCGTGCAGGCCTGGAACCACCGGGTGCAGGAGCGCATGAAGCGCACGGTGTGGAACACCGGCGGCTGCACCAGCTGGTACCTCGACGCGAGCGGCCGCAACACCACCATCTGGCCCGGCACGACAGGCGAGTTCCGGCGGGCGACACGACGGGTGGATCTCGCGGAGTACGACGTCCTGCGCGTCCCCGCGCGGAAGGAAGCCGAGAAGGCCGGGGTGGACGCGTGAGCCGCCTCCTGCACGTCGACTCCGGGCCCTACGCCCCGCCCGCCCCCGCGCGCGAACTGACCGCCGTGTCCGCCGACGGCGCCCGGCTGCACGTCGAGATCCACGGCCCCGACGGTGCCCCGGCCGTCGTCCTCGCCCACGGCTGGACCTGCTCCACCGCCTTCTGGGCGGCGCAGATCCGCGAACTGGCCGCCGACCACCGGGTCATCGCCTACGACCAGCGCGGCCACGGGCGCAGCCCCGCGAGCCCCGCGTGCAGTGCCGAGGCGCTCGCCGACGACCTGGAGGCCGTGCTCGAAGCCACCCTGGCGCCCGGCGAACAGGCCGTGATCGCCGGGCACTCCATGGGCGGCATGACCGTGATGGCGGCCTCCGAGCGGGCCGGCTTCCGGGCGCACGCGGCCGCTGTCCTGCTGTGCAGCACGGGCAGTTCGCGGCTGGTCGCCGCCTCCACCGTCGTACCGATCCGGGCCGGGCGGCCGCGCACCTGGCTGACGCGACGGATCCTCGGCTCCCGGGCGCCGCTCGGACCGGTCACACCGCTGGCCCGCCGGATCCTCAAGTACGGGACGATGGGCGCCGGTTCGGCCCCGCACATGGTCGAGGCGTGCGCCCGCATCGTGCACGCCTGCCCCCGCAAGGTCCGCCACTCCTGGTCGCAGGTGCTGGACCTGCTCGACCTCGACCACGGCGTACGTGAGCTGCGCGTGCCCACGGCCGTCGTCGTCGGTACGGCGGACCGGCTGACCCCGCCCGTGCAGGCCCGGGCCCTGGCCGCCGCGCTGCCGCAGTGCACCGGGCTCACCGAGCTGCCCGGCATCGGCCACATGACGCCCATCGAGGCGCCGGGGCTGGTCGGCCAACGCATACGGGAACTCGTCCACGCACACGTCCAGGTCGTATCCGAGGAGAGCGCATGAGCAGGGTGAGCCTCGAGGGGAAGGTCGCCGTGGTGACCGGGGCGGCGCGTGGCGTCGGGGAGCTGCTGGCCCGCAAGCTCTCCGCGCGCGGCGTGAAGGTGGCGCTGGTCGGCCTGGAGCCCGACGCGCTCAAGGAGGTCTCCGGGCGGCTGCACAGCGACAGCGACCACTGGCACGCCGACGTCACCGACCACGAGGCGATGGCCCGGGTCGCGAGCGAGGTCGAGGAGCGCTTCGGGAGGGTCGACATCGTCGTCGCCAACGCCGGTGTCGCCACCGGCGGTCCCTTCGCCGACTCCGACCCGGAGTCCTGGCGGCGGGTGATCGAGGTCAATCTGATCGGCTCGGCGGTGACCGGCCGCGCCTTCCTGCCGATGCTGCTCCAGAGCCGGGGGTATCTGCTCCAGATCGCGTCCCTCGCCGCGATCACCCCGGCGCCGATGATGACCGCGTACTGCGCGTCCAAGTCCGGAGTGGAGGCGTATGCGCACAGCCTGCGCGCCGAGGTCGGGCACCGGGGTGTGAAGGTCGGCGTCGGGTATCTGTCGTGGACCGACACCGACATGGTGCGCGGGGCCGACCAGGACGACGTCATGCGGGAGTTGAGGCAGCGGCTGCCCTGGCCGTCCAACAAGACCTATCCGCTGGGCCCGGCCGTGGACCGGCTCGTGGCCGGGATAGAGAGCCGGTCGAGCCATGTGTACGGGCAGTGGTGGCTGCGCGGCATGCAGGGCGTGCGCGGCTATCTGCCCGGGGTCATCGGGACCGTGGGGCAGCGCGAGATGCGGCGGTTCGCGGACCGGCTGACGGGCATGCGCACGGGCCTCGTCGGGGCGGGTGGAGCGGCCGACGAGCAGCAGCGGACTACGCTCCGTAAGTGATCGACATGCGCAGGGTCACGACCCGTGTGAATCTGATCGGGCCAGATCCCCTCACCCCCAACGGGAGTGAACCCACATGGGTATGAAGGACCAGTTCCAGGAGAAGTCCGAGCAGTGGCAGAACCAGGCCCGTCAGAAGGCCGACCAGGCCCGCGAGCAGATGCAGGGCCGCGGTCGCCGGCGGGACGAGGACATGGACTCGCCGCAGCACCCGCAGAACCCGCAGCACCCGCAGAACCCGCAGAACCCGCAGCGTGACCGCGAGCGGGAGCGCGAGCAGGAGGACCGCTTCGACCAGGACTACGACGCCTGACGACGCGTGCTGAAAGGAAGGGGTGCCTCGCGCGGGGCACCCCTTCCTCGCGTCCCCGTCCTTCTCAGGTCCGCGGCGGCAGCTTCGGCCGGGAGCGGTCCGGTACGTCGCTGTACGTCGGCGGCACCGCCGGAGGGTTGCTCTCCAGCAGCCCGAGCGCCAGCTCCACCGCGTCGGTCAGCTGGGCGTGGCGGCCCTCCGCCCAGTCCAGCGGGGTGCGCAGGACGTCGATGTCGGGGGCGACGCCCCTGTTCTCCACCGACCAGCCGTACGCGTCGAACCAGGCCGCGTTCATCGGCACCGTGATCACCGTGCCGTCCCCCAGCTCGTGGCGGCCGGTCATGCCGACGACACCGCCCCAGGTCCGCTGCCCCACCACCGGGCCCAGCTTCAGCAGTTTGAAGGCGGCGGTGATCATGTCGCCGTCGGAGGAGGTCGCCTCGTCCGCCAGGGCCACCACCGGGCCCCTCGGCGCGTTCGAGGTGTACGACACGGGCTGGGCGTCGCGGGTCAGGTCCCAGCCCAGGATCGTGCGGCTCAGCGTCTCGATGACCAACTCGCTGATGTGGCCGCCGGCGTTGCCGCGCACATCCACGATCAGGGCCGGCCGGGATACCTCCATGCGCAGATCGCGGTTGAACTGCGCCCAGCCCGAACCGCCCATGTCCGGGATGTGCAGATAGCCGCAGCGCCCGCCGCTCAACTCCCGTACCACCGCCCGGCGTTTGGCCACCCAGTCCTGGTAGCGCAACGGCCGCTCGTCGACCAGCGGGACGACGGCGACCCGCCGGGGCGGGCCCAGGCCCTGCGTCGAGTCCCCGGCCGGGGTGAAGGTCAGCTCCACCGTCGAGGCGCCCGCGCCCGCCAGCAGCGGATAGGGGCCCGCGTCCGGATCCACCGGGCGGCCGTCGACGTGGGTGAGGACCGCGCCCTCCCGGATGCCCGTGCCGGCCAGCGGGGAGCGGGCCTTGGAGTCGGAGGAGTCGCCGGCCAGGATCCGCTTGACCGTCCAGCCGCCGTCCCGGCGTACGAAGTTGGCGCCCAGCAGGCCCTGCCGGCGCTGGTAGTGGGGTGGGCCCTCGTTGCGCCGGGCGGCGGTGACGTACGCGTGGGAGGTGCCCAGCTCGCCCAGCACCTCGCGCAGCAGGTCCGCGAACTCGTCCGGGGAGGCGACCCGTTCGACCAGCGGGCGGTACTGGTCCAGCACCCCGGCCCAGTCGATACCGCACATGCCCGGCTCCCAGAAGTACGCCCGGATCAGCCGCCCGGCCTCCTCGTACGCCTGCCGCCACTCCGCCGCCGGGTCGGCCACGTGCAGGATGCGGCGCGCGTCGATCCACACCGTCGAGTCGGCGTCGCCCGACTCGGTGGCCGGTACCGCGCGCAGCTCGCCCTCGTCGACCACGACCAGCCGGCTGCCGTCGCCGCTCACCGCGAACCAGTCGAGATGCCCGACCAGTTCGGACTTCTTGGCCTTGGTGATGCCGAAGTGCTCCAGGGTCGGCCGACCGCTGGTGTCGTCCGGGTTGGCGAACGTCTCGCCCAGCGCGCCCGAGATCGGCCAGCGCAGCCACACCAGTCCGCCGCCCGCGACCGGGTGCAGCGCCGAGTACTTGGAGGCGGCCACCGGGAAGGGCGTGACCCGGCTCTCCAGCCCCTCGGCCTCGACGGTCACCGCCCCGCCGTCGCCGTTCTCGTCGTCCTCCACCGGGTCCAGGCCCCCGGCGGCCGGACGGCCCTCCGGGTTCACCGCGAACGGGGAGGGCGTCGCGCAGGACAGCGGCACGAGGTAGGGGCGGCAGCCCAGCGGGAAGGACAGGTCGCCGGTGTGCACGTCGTAGACGGGGTCGAAGCCGCGCCAGGACAGGAAGGCGAGGTAGCGGCCGTCGCGTGTGAAGACCGGGTTCTCGTCCTCGAAGCGGCCGTTGGTGACGTCGATGACGGAACCCCCCTTGATCCTGGCCATCTTGATCTGCCGCAGGGTCCGCCCGATGCCCGGATGCGACCAGGTCAGCCACGCCCCGTCCGGGGAGAACGCGAGGTCGCGCACGGGCCCGTTGACCGACCGGATCAGCTCGGTGACCGCACCGTCGGAGTCCTCGGTCACGTCCACGAGCAGCAGCCGCCCGTCGTGCGAGGCGACCGCGAGGCGCTCGCCCTCCGGGTCGGAGACCAGCTCGCGCACCCGGCCCAGGGCGCCCGAGGCCAGCCGCCGCGGCCCGCGGTCGCCGGACGCCCGGGGCAGGGAGGCGATCTCGATCGCGTCCTCGCCCTCCGCGTCCGTCACATACGCCACCCGCCCGCTCGCGCCGAGCATCTCCGGCATCCGCACCCGGACGCCCGGGGTGTCGGTGAGGGTGCGGGCGGGCCCGTCGCGGTGGGTGAGCCAGTACAGGCTGCCGCGTACGACGACCGCGCTGGCCCGGCCGGTCTCGTCGACCGAGATCCCGTCGATGTGCTGGGCCGCCGCCACCTGGTACGGGCGCCGCCCCGCGCGCGGCCCGCTCAGCCGTACGTCCAGCCGCCGCGGCTCGGAGTCCGGCGACAGGTCGTCGACCAGCCACAGGTCGCCCGCGCACTGGTACACCACCCGGGTCCCGTCACTGGAGGCGTGCCGGGCGTAGAAGGCGTCGTGGTCGGTGTGGCGGCGCAGGCCGGAGCCGTCGTAGGCGCACGAGTAGAGGTTGCCGACGCCCTCGTGGTCGGAGAGGAAGGCGATCCGGCCGCCGACGAACATGGGGGAGTGCAGATGGCCGCCGAGGCCTTCGAGCAGCCGTTCGCCGTGCAGCCACAGCCGGCCCATGGCCCCGCCCCGGTAGCGCTTCCAGGAGGCCGGCTCGTGCGGCGGGGTGCCGGTGAGGAGAAGGGTCTTCCGCTCCCCGTCCAGGTCCGCGACCTGGAGGTCTGCGACCGGCCCCCAGGGCAGCTTGCGGCCCGGGGCGCCGTCGAGGGGGACCTTGTAGCCCCAGGTGAAGAAGGAGAAGGGCTCGCCGTGCGAGGCCACGGCCAGGATCTCGCCGTCCGGGGTCCAGCCGCAGACCCGGGTGTCGGCGCTGCCCCAGTGGGTCAGCCGGCGGCCCGGGCCGCCGTCCACCGGCACGAGATGCACCTCGGGCAGCAGGCTGCGCCAGCTCGTGTACGCGAGGCGGCGGCCGTCGGGGGAGAAGCGGGGGTGGCCCAGCTTGGTGCGGTCGACGGTGAGCCGCCAGGCGCGGCCCGGGGCGTCGAGCGGGGCGAGCCAGAGGTCGTCCTCGGCCACGAAGCACAGCAGGTCGTCATGGAGATGCGGCAGACGCAGATAGCTCACGTCCCCATGCTTTGCCCGGGGGCGGAACGCAGCAAGTTATGACAAACAGGGCCCCGTGACGCAGGACACGTACGAAACGGTTTCGTTTCCATAGTGGCTGCGCTACATTCGTCGTGTACGAAGTCGCGTACGAAACCGTGTCGTTCGGAGGCACGGTTCGGAGCAGGAAGGTGAGCGAGATGGCTGAGGCCGCCACCGCGCGTCGCAGTCGGATCACCCCCGAGCGGGAGGCCGAGCTGTACGCGGCCGTGCTCGACCTGCTCCGGGAAGTCGGCTACGACGCCCTCACCATGGACGCCGTGGCAGCGCGCACCCGGTCCAGCAAGGCGACGCTCTACCGCCAGTGGGGCGGCAAGCCGGAGCTGGTGGCGAAGGCGGTCCGGCACAACAAGCCGGGCAACATCGCCGACGTCGACACCGGCTCCCTGCGCGGCGACCTCCACGCCCTCACCTCGCGTGAGGACGACTGCACCATGCAGCAGAACGCCGCGCTGATGCGGGGTCTGTTCATGGCGGTGCACGCCAACCCGGATCTCCTCCAGGCCTTCAGGGAACTGCTCATCGAGCCGGAGATGGAGGAGTTCCAACGGGTGGTGCGCAAGGCGGTCGACCGCGGCGAGATCCGCGCCGACTGCCCGGCCCTGGACTACGTCGTGCACATGCTGGTGGGCGCCTTCGCCACCCGCACGCTGATCGACGACCAGCCGCCGACGCAGGCCTTCCTCATCTCGTACATCGACGCCGTGGTCCTCCCCGCCCTCGGCATCCCCACCACCTGAACCACCACCTGAGCAATCCCCACCGCAGCACCTGACGCGATCACCGCTCACGTCGTCGGGCTGATCACCCCTGCCCTGAAATACCCCACGACCTGACCGGGAGTACGCCCTCGTGGCCACTTTCCTCTACAAACTCGGCCGGCTCTCGTTCCGGCGGCGGCACTTCGTCGCCCTGATCTGGGTGGCCCTGCTGACCCTCGCCGGTGTCGGCGCGGCCAGCGCCCCCGCCGCGGGCAACAGCTCGTTCTCCATCCCCGGTACGGAGGCCCAGAAGGCCTTCGACCTGCTGGAACAGCGCTTCCCCGGTGTGAGCGCCGACGGAGCCACCGCACGCGTCGTCTTCAAGGCGCCGAGCGGCGAGAAGATGACCGACCCCGGCAACAAGGCGACGGTCCGGGAGACCGTCAAGGAACTGGCCGACGGCTCCGAGGTCACCCGCGTCACCGACCCGTACCAGGCGAAGGCCGTCAGCAAGGACGGCACGATCGCCTACGCGCAGGTGTCGTACAAGGTCTCCGGCATGGAGCTGGAGGACTCCTCCCGCGACGCCCTTCAGGACAGCGCGCAGGACGCGCGGAAGGCCGGGCTGACCGTCGAGATCGGCGGTGACGCGCTCCAGACCGTTCCGCACACCGGCAGCAGCGAGATCATCGGCATCGCGGTCGCCGCGGTCGTCCTCGTCATCACCTTCGGCTCACTGGTCGCGGCCGGTCTGCCGCTGCTGACGGCGCTCATCGGCGTGGGCATCGGTGTCTCCACGATCACGGCACTGGCCAGTGCCCTGGATCTGGGCTCCACGACCTCCACCCTGGCGATGATGATCGGCCTCGCGGTCGGCATCGACTACGCCCTGTTCATCGTCTCCCGCTACCGCGCCGAACTGGCCGAGGGCCGCGACCGCGAGGAGGCGGCGGGGCGGGCCACCGGCACAGCGGGTTCGGCGGTGGTCTTCGCGGGACTGACGGTCGTGATCGCGCTGGTGGGTCTGTCGGTCGTCAACATCCCGATGCTCACGAAGATGGGCGTCGCGGCGGCGGGCACGGTGGCCATCGCGGTGCTGATCGCGCTGACCATGATCCCGGCGCTGCTCGGGTACGCGGGCCGGAAGGTGAAGCCCATGGGAGAGAAGGGCAAGCGGTTCGGCCGGGCGTCGAAGAAGCCGGAGCGCCCCAACCTGGGCACGCGCTGGGCGAGTTTCGTCGTACGTCGCCCGGTCGCGGTCCTGCTGCTCGGTGTCATCGGCCTCGGCGCGGCGGCCGTCCCGGCGTCGAGCCTGGAACTGGGCCTGCCGGACGACGGCTCCCAGCCCACCTCCACCACCCAGCGCCGCGCCTACGACCTGCTGTCGGAGGGCTTCGGCCCGGGCTTCAACGGCCCGCTGATGGTCGTCGTCGACGCCAAGGACAGCGACGACCCGCAGGCGGTCTTCGGTGACGTCGGTGACGAGATCAAGGGCCTCAAGGACGTCGTCACGGTGACACCGCCGGCGCCCAACAAGGCCGGCGACACGGCCACCATCACCGTGATCCCGGGCTCCCAGCCGTCCTCCGTGACGACGGAGAACCTGGTGCACGGCATCCGGGACGCGGGCACGGGCATCAAGGCCGACACGGGCGCGAACGTCCTGGTCACCGGCAGCACGGCGATGAACATCGACGTCAGCGAGAAGCTCAACGACGCGCTGATCCCCTACCTGGTCCTGGTGGTCGGCCTGGCCTTCCTCCTCCTGATCGTGGTCTTCCGCTCGATCCTGGTCCCGCTGAAGGCGGCCCTCGGCTTCCTGCTGTCGGTGATGGCCGCCCTCGGCGCGGTGGTCGCGGTCTTCCAGTGGGGCTGGCTGTCGGACCTGATGGGCGTGGAGCAGACGGGCCCGGTCATGTCGATGATGCCGATCTTCATGGTCGGTGTGGTCTTCGGCCTCGCCATGGACTACGAGGTGTTCCTGGTGACCCGGATGCGGGAGGCCTACGTCCACGGCGAGAAGGCCGGCCAGGCGATCGTGACGGGCTTCCGGCACGGCGCCCGGGTGGTGACGGCCGCGGCGGTCATCATGATGGCGGTCTTCGCCGGCTTCATCGGCTCGTCCGAGTCGATGGTCAAGATGATCGGCTTCGGCCTCGCGATCGCGGTCTTCTTCGACGCGTTCATCGTCCGCATGGCCATCGTCCCGGCCGTCCTGGCCCTCCTCGGCCGCAAGGCCTGGTGGCTGCCCAAGTGGCTGGACCGGGTGCTGCCCAACGTGGACGTCGAGGGCGAGGGCCTGCGCTCGGACACCGACCGCGGGGACACGGACCGGGAGCTGGTACGCGCCTGACGCTCCGCTGTCTGTGGAGAAACCGGCCGGTGAGGGCTCCGTGGGGACGGGCGCCCTCACCGGCTTTTCCGCGCTCATCTCCCCTACAGGCTGCGGGCGGTGATGTCGCCGTAGGCGGTGGTCGCGCGGATGTTCAGACCGGCGGCGGCTCCGTCGGCGTTCATCAGCGCGTTGTGGATCCGGCCGAAGCCGGTGCCGGCGTCCAGGGAGGCGGAGACGCCGCGGCCGGCGCCGATCGAGATCTCGCCGTGCTCGGTGCGCAGCTCGACCGTGCCGCCCATGGCCTCGGTGACCCGGATGTCGCCCTTCTGGGTGCTGATCTCCGCGGCGCCGCCCAGGCGGCCGACCGAGACGTCGCCGGCGAGGAGGGTGAGGCGGGCGCCCTCGGTCTCGTCGAGCTTGACCGAGCCGTGCGCGCCCTCGAAGGCGACATCGCCGAGCCGTCCGACGCCCCGGAACTCGGAGCTGGCCGCCTTCGCCTCGACGCGGGAGCCGGCGGGCAACTGGACGGTCACCTCGACGGACCCGGAGTTGCCGAGGATCCGGTTCTTCGCCGGTGCGGCCTCGATCCGCAGGACGCCGTCGCCGTACTCGACGCTGATCTGCTCCGCCGCCTTCACGTCGCGGCCGTTCGAGCTGACCGCGGGCCGGACCTCGACGGTGGTGTCGGCCCGGTCGGCGGCGATGAACTGGATGCGTCCGGCGGGGATGTCGAGGACGGCGGAGATCGGGGCGGGGGTGGTGAACTTCTGCATCGTGCTCTCCTTGAGCTCGTCGTTTCTGATGGATGAAACGCTACGTTGCGTTCATGACTATGGCAACACACTCGTTGCGATTGAAGAGCATAAATGCAGGTGAGGTCAGCAATTTCGTTGCAATGGTCGCTGGTTTAATGCAACGCCACTCGCGCTATCGTTGCAATGAAATGAAGGTGAACGCTATGCTGAAGGCCACCTGAGACGAACGAAGGAGATTTCGATGCCGGGAGGCAGGCTCACCCAGCAGGAACGTCAGCAGATCGCGCTGGGACTGGCCGACGGCCTCGCCTACGCGGAGATCGCCCGACGCGTCGACCGCCCGACCTCGACCATCACACGCGAGGTCATGCGCAACGGCGGTCCCACCGCCTACCGCGCCGACCTGGCCCACCGCGCCACCGAACGCCGCGCCCACCGGCGCCGGCAGACCACGCCCCGGGCGGCCGAGGCGCCCTCGCAGGCCCACGGGCGCGACATCGAGGCCGTGCGTGAGTACGAGGAGATGTTCACCACCGTCCTCATGTCCTCGGGCATGACCACGATGCCGGCCCGGGTGATGGCCTGCCTCACCCTGACCGACACCGGCAGCCTCACCGCGTCCGAACTCGTCCAGCGCCTCCAGGTCAGCCCGGCGTCCATCTCCAAAGCGGTCGCGTTCCTCGACAGCCAGGGCCTCGTCCGCCGGGAACGCGACGAACGCCGCCGCGAGCGCTACATCGTCGACGACGACATCTGGTACCAGTCGATGATGGCCAGCGCCCGGTCCATCGCCCAGATCGTCGAGATCGCACGGCAGGGCGTCGGCGTCCTCGGCCCCGGCACCCCGGTCGCCACCCGCCTCGAGAACATCGCCCGCTTCCTCGACTTCGTCAGCGAGAGCACGGCCCGCGCGGCGGAACAGGCACGCGAGATCCTCCGTACGAAGGCGGACCCGGCCTAGGCGGCGCGAGGTCCGCTGAACCCCCTCGCGTGCCAGATACACGGACCGCTAGCGTGCCCCCATGACGACGACAGCCGCCACTGACGCCGAGGACTCCGGAGCACATCCCCTCTTCGCCCAGGCCCTGCGGGAGCTCGGGCTCGACGAGGTCGTTCCGCTCGTCCGGCGCTTTCCGGAAGCCACCCGTACCGCAGCCGAAGCCGCCGCCGCTCTCGGATGTGAGCTGAGCCAGATCTGCAAGTCGCTGATCTTCGCGGCGGACGGGGTGCCCGTGCTGGTGCTCATGGACGGGGCCTCCCGGGTCGACCTCGAACTGGTGCGGAAGGAGCTCGGCGCGGACAAGGTCACCCGGGCGAAGGTCGATGTCGTGCGGGAGACGACCGGCTATGCCATCGGTGGCGTGCCGCCCTTCGGGCACCGGACGAAGACGCGCGTGCTCGCCGACCGGTCCCTGCTCGACCACGAGACCGTGTGGGCGGCGGCCGGGACGCCGTACACCGTGTTCCCCATGACGCCCCCCGACCTCGTCGCCCACGCCGGCGCGACTCTGGTGGACGTGCGCGAGAGCGCCACGTGACGCCGCTGGTCACGGCCGCGGTGCTGCTCGCCGCCGTGACCCACGCCAGCTGGAACGCCCTCGCGCACAGGATCACGGACAAGCTCGCCGGGTTCGCGCTGATCTCGGGCGGCGGGCTGGTCATCGGGCTGGCGCTCGCGCCGTTCGTGGCGTTCCCGGCGGCCGGGGCGTGGCCGTATCTGCTCTTGTCCGCCGCCATTCACATCGCCTACTACGCGCTGCTGATGAAGTCCTTCCGGCTGGGCGACTTCGGGCAGGCCTATCCCATCGCGCGCGGCACCGCGCCCCTCGTCGTGACCCTGCTCGCGGCGCTCTTCGCACACGAGGTGCCCGACGGGTGGGCCGCCGCCGGTATCGCCCTGTCGTGCGCGGGGCTGACCGGCGTCGCCCTGTGGGGGCTGCGCGGGCGGCGGCCCGACTGGGCGGCGATCGGGGCGGCCCTGGCGACCGGGCTGACGATCGCCGTGTACACCGTCGTGGACGGGCTGGGCGTGCGTGCGTCGGGGTCCTCGCTCGGGTACATCGCCTGGCTGATGGCCGTGCAAGGGGCCGTCATCCCCGCGTACGCCGTGAGCCGCTGGCGCGGGCGGACCGTCGCCCTGCTGCGGCCGTTCGCCGTGACCGGGCTCATCGGGGCCGCCCTCTCCGTCGCCGCCTACGCCCTCGTCCTGTGGGCCCAGACCAAGGCCGAACTCGCGCCCATCGCGGCCCTGCGCGAGTCGTCGATCATCGTGGGCGCGGCGATCGGCGCCGTGTTCTTCAAGGAGCGGTTCGGGGTTCCGAGGATCGCGGCGGCCGGGCTGCTCGTCGTCGGGATCGGGTTGATGCTGCACGCCGGGTAGGCGAGACGGGTGCGCTTGCCGCACGTGAGGAGCACCCTGGAACTAGGTCTTCCGGAGGTGATCGTCATGATGCACACCCGAGCGGGATGGCACGTCGAGATGGAGTTCATGGAGGACGACCAGCACACGCGCGCGGTCGCGCTGGTGCGGCTGCCCGACGGTACCGAGGTACGGGCGCACGGGGCAGCCAACCGGCACCGGTCCGACGCCAATCAGCCCAGGGTCGGAGAGGAGATCGCCGGGGCCCGGGCGCTCAACGAACTCGCCATGCAGCTACTGACCAAAGCGCACGAGGAGATCGACCAGGCGTCCGGGCGGATCTCCCACCCGATCCATGTCTAGAGCCGGTTGATCGGGGGCCTCAGAGCCCCAGGGCCTGCCGTACCGCCCGCACCAGCCCCTGCGCCCGCGGATCCGCCGTCACCGTCTTGCGGAAGCCGTTCGTGACGTAGCCGAAGGCGATCTCGGACTCCGGGTCCGCGAAGCCCAGGGCGCCGCCGCGGCCCGGGTGGCCGAAGGAGCCCGGGGTCAGGAAGGGCGAGGCGCTGCCGTGCAGCATGTAGCCGAGGCCGAAGCGGGTGCCGACCACCAGGACGCGGTCGGGGCCCGCCGCCTCCTCGGCCCGGGCCAGTTCGACCGTCTCCGGCGTGAAGAGGCGTGAGGCGCCGGCCGTGTCGCCGATCAGCGTCGCGTAGAAGCGGGCCAGTCCGTCCGCCGTCGCGATGGCGTTGGTCGCGGGCAGGGCCGCCGCGCGGTAGGCGGGGTCGTTCTGTTCCGGGAACGGCGTGATCGCCGCGAAGGCCCGGCGGGTGAGGGAGGCCGGGTCCTCGTAGGCCTCGGTGACCGAGCGCTTCGGGCGGGCGCGCAGGCCCCCGGTCGGCTCGGGGCCCTCGACGCGGCCCGCGCGTCCCACCCGGTGGGCCTCCGACTCGGGCAGGCCGAGCCAGAGGTCCAGGCCCAGCGGGCGGGTGATCTGTGCCGCGAGCCACTCGCCCGCGCCCTGCCCGGTCACGCGCCGCACGAGTTCGTCGAGCATCCAGCCGTAGGTGAGCGCGTGGTAGCCGTGGTCGGTGCCGGGCTCCCACACGGGGGCCTGGGCGGCGACCGCCGCGGGGCCCCGCAGCGGGTCGAGGGCCTGCTCGGGGGTGAGGGGGTGGTCGAGGACCGGCAGGCCGGCCCGGTGGTTCAGGACGTGCCGGACCAGTACCCCCTCCTTGCCCCGCGCCTTGAACTCCGGCCAGTAGTGGCCCACCGGCGCGTCCAGGTCCAGCTGTCCGCGCTGGTGCAGCAGGAGCAGTACGGCGGCGGCTATGCCCTTCGTCGCCGAGCGCACGACCTGGGCGGTGCCGTGCTCCCAGGGGGCCGTGCCGTCGACGTCCTTCGTGCCGGCCCACAGGTCGACGACCTGCTGCCCCTCCCGGTAGACGGCGACCGACGCACCCCGCTCCCCGAGCGTCTCGAAGTTCCGTACGAACGCTTCCCTGACCGGCTCGAAGCCCTCGGCGACTGTGCCGTTCACGTCCACGTCCGAACTCCTCGTCCTGCTGCGGTCCTGCGGTGCTCCCCCTTAGCCAAGCAGGATCGTCACGTCGATGTTCCCGCGGGTCGCGTTCGAGTACGGGCAGATCTCGTGGGCCGCGTCCACCAGCTTGGTCGCGAGGTCGGGGTCGACGACCGGGAGGGAGACGCTCAGGGCGACCGCGAGGCCGTAGCCGTGCTGGGCGTTGGGGCCGATGCCGACCTTCGCGGCGACCGTGGAGCCGGTCAGGTCGTAGCCCTCGCGGTTGCCGACCAGGATCAGGGCGTTGTGGAAGCAGGAGCTGTAGCCGGCCGCGAAGAGCTGTTCCGGGTTGGTGCCGTTGCCGTCGCCGCCGAGCTGCGGGGGCATCGCGACCTTGAGCTCGATCTGGCCGTCCTGGCTGGTGACGTAGCCCTCACGGCCGCCGTGGGCGGTGGCCTCCGCGACGTACATGATCTTCGTCGGGCGGGTGTCGACGGCGGGGCCGTCAGTCATGCTGTCCTCCCCCGGAAACAGGTGTGCACAAACACATCGTGCACAAGGTACTGGCCAGTAACCGGCCCGCGCCACCAGGGGGTTGCAACCCGGGGTAACCCGCGATCAGCGGGCCCGGTCCGCCGCCGACTCCGCCTTCCCGGCCAGGTGCCACAGCTCCTCGCGGAGCCGTGCGATCTCCGTGCCGTCCAGGCCCGTCGCCGCGAGCAGCGCACCGGGCACGCAGGTCGCGCGCTCCCGGAGTTCCTCCCCGCGCCCGGTCACCGCCACGAGCACCGACCGCTCGTCCCGCGCCGACCGTTCGCGCCGCAGCAGACCCGCCGCCTCCAGCCGCTTCAGCAGCGGCGAGACCGTGCCGTAGTCGAGGCGCAGGGCCGCGGCCAGTTCCTTGACCGTGGTCTCGCCGCGCTCCCACAGGACCAGCAGCACGAGGTACTGGGGATAGGTGAGGCCGAGTGCGTCGAGGAGCGGGCGGTACGCGGCCGTCACCGCGCGCTGGGCGGCGTACAGGGCGAAGCACAGCTGCTCGTCCAGCAGCAGTGAGCCTTCGGTCTCCTCGTTCGTCACGCGCCCATTGTCACGGACGGGCCTCCGCGGCCGGCACGGAACGCGGATCGAAGCCGAACGGCAGCTCCAGCCGGTGGGCGCGCATCAGCTCCTCGTCGGAGAGCAGTTCACCGGTCGGGCCGTCCGCCGCGATCACGCCCTCGCTGAGGACCAGGGAGCGCGGGCACAGCTCCAGGGCGTAGGGGAGGTCGTGCGTGACCATCAGGACCGTCACGTCCAGCGAGCGCAGGATGTCGGCCAGTTCGCGGCGGGAGGCGGGGTCGAGGTTGGAGGAGGGCTCGTCGAGGACGAGGATCTCCGGCTCCATGGCGAGGACGGTCGCCACGGCCACCCGGCGGCGCTGCCCGAAGGAGAGGTGGTGCGGGGGCCTCTCCTTGAACTCCGCCATGCCGACCCGCTCCAGGGCCCGGTCCACGCGCTCCTCCAGCTCCGGCCCCTTCAGTCCGGCCGCCGCCGGCCCGAACGCCACGTCCTCCCGGACGGTCGGCATGAAGAGCTGGTCGTCCGGATCCTGGAAGACGATGCCGACCCGGCGCCGGATCTCGGCCATGTGCCGCTTGTCCACGGGCAGCCCGGCGACCCGCACCGTGCCGGCGCCGCCGGTCAGGATGCCGTTGAGGTGCAGCACGAGGGTCGTCTTGCCGGCGCCGTTCGGCCCGAGCAGCGCGACCCGCTCGCCGCGCGCGATCGAGAAGTCGACGCCGAAGAGGGCCTGGTGGCCGTCGGGATAGGCGAAGGCCAGTCCGGCCACTTCGAGTGAAGGGGTCACATCAGTCACAGGGACCATCCCAGCAGACAGACGACGAGGGCCGCGCCCGGGAGGGCCAGGGCGTACGACCACTGCGTCCGGGACGCGGTCACCTCGTCGATGACCGGCATGGCACCGGCGTAGCCGCGGCTGACCATGGCCAGATGCACGCGTTCGCCGCGCTCGTAGGAGCGGATGAACAGCGCGCCGGCGGACTTGGCGAGCACGCCCCAGTGCCGGACGCCCTTCGCCTCGAAGCCGCGGGACTCCCGGGCGATCCGCATGCGCCGCATCTCGTCCGCGATGACGTCGCCGTAGCGGATCATGAACGACGCGATCTGCACGAGGAGCGGCGGGAGCTTGAGGCGCTGCAGGCCGAGGAGGAGTTCGCGCAGGTCGGTGGTGGCGGCGAGGAGTACGGAGGCGGCGACGCCGAGCGTGCCCTTGGCGAGCACGTTCCAGGCGCCCCACAGGCCGTTGACGCTCAGGGACATGCCCAGGACATCGACCCGCTCGCCCTCCGCCACGAACGGCATGAGCACCGCGAACGCGACGAACGGCACCTCGATCAGCAGCCGCCGGAGCAGGAACCCGGCGGGCACGCGCGCGACGTACGCGACGACGCCCAGCAGTACGGCGTACCCCCCGAACGCCCACATCGCCTCGCGCGGCGTCGCCACCACGACCAGCACGAACGCGAACACGGCGGCGAGTTTGGTGTGCGGCGGCAGGGCGTGCACCGGCGAGTGCCCGTGCCGGTAGAGCTTGTGCGCGTGACCCGCACCCATGTCAGACGCCCGTGCTGCTCGTCGCGTTCGACGTTTCCGTCGGGGACGCGTCGTCAGAACGGCGCCGGCGTACCGCCCAGAAGACCGCGCTGCCCGCGACGACCGTGACACCCACGCCGATGACGCCCGCCAGCCCCCCGGACAGGCGGGCGTCATCGACATCCTTGACGCCGTAGTCGGCGAGCGGGGAGTCGGCCGCGGCGTGCTCCTCGGCCTTCTTGTCGATGCCGTGGTCGGTGGCGACCTTCTCCAGGCCGTCCGGATCGGCCGAGGCGTAGAAGCTGACGAGTCCGGCCAGCAGGAGGGAGGCGACCAGGCCCGCGGCCCACACCCTGCGGTGGGAGGTCCGGGCGGCCACGGGGGCGGGCTCGGGCTCGGCGCCGGGCGCGTCGACCAGTTCGCCGTTCACCCGCAGCTTGAGCTTGGGGGTGAGGCCGCGGGCCCCGTGGACCAGGTCCGGGCGCACGGCGAGGACCGCGCCGACGGTCAGCGCGGTGATCGCGGCCTCACCGATGCCGATCAGCAGGTGCACGCCGATCATGGCGGTGGCGACCTTGCCGATCGACACGTCGGTGGTGCCGCCGATGGCGTACATGAGCGTGAAGGCCAGAGCGGCGGCCGGGACGGAGACGAGGGCGGCGACGAAGGAGGCCGCGGTGATCGACCGGCGGGAGCGGGGGAGCACCTTCGCCAGGCCGCGGAAGAGGGCGTAGGCGACGACCGTCGTGACGATCGCCATGTTGGTGATGTTCACGCCGAGCGCGGTCAGGCCGCCGTCCGCGAAGAGCAGGCCCTGCATCAGCAGGACGACGGAGACGCACAGGACCCCCGTGTAGGGGCCCACGAGGATCGCGGCGAGCGCGCCCCCCAATAGATGGCCGCTGGTCCCGGCCGCGACGGGGAAGTTGAGCATCTGCACCGCGAAGATGAACGCCGCGACGAGGCCGGCCAGCGGGGCGGTGCGCTCGTCGAGTTCGCGCCGCGCTCCGCGCAGGCTCACGGCGATGGCGCCCGCGGCGATCACACCGGTGGCGGCGGAGGTGGGGGCGTCGATGAATCCGTCAGGTACATGCACGATTCGATGATGTGGCTTGATGCGAACGGTTTGCAAGAGCGTGACGCTTGTCTTATCTCACCCGTGATATGTCCGGCCCCAAGGGCGTAATCCGGAAAATATGCGACATTGGAGAGGGAGCGGACGCACAGTTTCCGCTCAGGTTGCCCACGGTGAAGGGGCCGTCCGATGTCCGTAGTCGAGCAGTACGCGCGAGCCCATATCGTCACGGACGCGGCCGTACCGTTGATCGATGAGCTGGAGGCGGTTCCGGTCACTCTGCGGTACGACCCGGACCGGGATCCCCGTGCGGTGGGCATCAGACTGCCGGGTGCCGGGGCGCGCGAGTGGACCTTCGGCCGTGACCTCCTGGAGGAGGGGCTGCGGGCCCCCGCGGGCAGCGGTGAGGTGCGGGTGTGGCCGTGCGGCCGGGTGCAGGCCGTGGTCGAGTTCCACTCCCCGGAGGGCGTGCTGGTGGTGCAGTTCGAACGGCAGGCGCTGCTGCGGTTCCTGCGGCGGACGTACATGGCCGCCGCGGAACCGGTCATCCACTGACCTTCCGGGTCAGCTCCCCATCTTCAGCAGCGCCGCCACGATCGGCCCGGCCGTCTCGCCGCCGTGGCCGCCCTGCTGGACCACGCCCGCTGCCGCGAGATCGCCTCGGTAGGCGGTGAACCAGCCGTTCGGCTTCTTCTGGTTGTCGACCTCGGCCGACCCGGTCTTCGCGCCGACATCGCCGCCGACGCCCGACATCGCCTCCGCGGCCGTGCCGTAGGCGGCCGTGTACGACATCAGCTCACGCAGCTGCGACAGCGTGCCCGACGACATGGTGCGCGAGGCCTTGGCGAGCTTGCGCTCGTCCACGTCCGGGGAGACCAGATACGGCTGGTGGAAGGTGCCGGCCTTGACCGTCGCCGACACCGACGCCATGTTCAGCGGGTTCATCCGGACCCCGCCCTGCCCGATCAGCGAGGCCCCCATCTGGGCCGCCGACTGCACCGGCACGGCGCCGTCGAAGGACGGCACACCGATCGCCCAGTTGTTCATCCCCAGGCCGAAGACCTGCTGGGCCTGCTTGGTCAGGTCGTCGTCCTTGAGCTTCGGCGCCTGGCTGATGAAGGCCGTGTTGCAGGAGCGGGCGAAGCTCGCCTTGAACGTGCCGTTCTTGATCTCGAACTTGTCGTCGTTCTGGAACTTCCAGTGCCCGTACGTGAAGTACTTCGGGCACGGGTGCTTCTTGTCCGCCGAGGCCAGGCCCTTGTCCAGCAGCAGCGAGGCGGTGATGACCTTCATCGTGGAGCCGGGCGCGAGCGAGCCCTGGAAGGCGGTGTTGAAGCCGGGCGAGGCGTTGGCGGCGGCCAGGATCTCGCCGGTCGAGGCCCGCATGACGGCCACCGACGACTTGGCCTTCTTCGCGACCTGCTTCTCGGCCGCCGCCTGGAGGGCGGGGTCCAGCGTGGTCTTCACCGTGCCGGGCGTGCCCTCGCTCAGCTCCAGCAGGGTCTTGTCGGAGAGGTCGTCCGACTTGGCGGCCTTCCCGCGCACGACCCGCAGCTCGATACCGGCCTTGCCGCCGGCCTCCTTGCCGTACTTCTCGCGCAGCCCGTCCAGCACCGGGCCGAGCGAGGCGTACTTCTGCTTGGTCAGCTCGCCGCCGTCCCGGTCGAGCGCCTTGACCGGGGGCGTGCCCGCCTCGCCGGTGACCAGCTTGTCGCCGTCCTTGAGGTCCGGGTGGACGACCGCCGAGTGCCAGTCCACCAGCGGCTTTCCGTCGCTGGTGCGGCGCACGACGGTCAGCGCGCTCTCGTACGCCAGCGGCTTCTCGGTGTCCTTGTACGCCACCGTGCCCTTGACGGAGAACGGCACCTTGTCACCGGTGGGCTTGCCCGGGGTGAGGGTGACGTCCTTGATACGGGCGTCCTTGGTGTAGCCGGTGAGCAGGGCCGTCGCCGCGGCCGCTTCGTCGGTGGCCGCGGCGGCCTGCGGAACCTTCCCGGACTGCCAGGCGGTGAGGAAGGCACGGGCGGTGGTGGTGACCTCGGTCGCCGACAGCGGCCCGGTCTTCACCTTGGGCTTCTGGTCCGATGCCGCCCGGCTCCCGTCCTCGGCGGCCGCGCCGCCGCCGAACAGCGCGTAGGCGCCGAACCCGGCGCCACCGACGACCACGGCGATCACCCCGCCGATCACGGCGGGTCTGGTCTTCCGTCGCTCGGCGACGCGCCTTCTGTTGCCCACTGCTTGTCCGTTCCTCCGCGAATCCCCAGGGTCCCCGTTGCCCTCAGCTGTCCCAACGACGCCCACCACCCTAGAGTCCCGTCATGCGCGCGTGAGATCAGCCACCCGTTCGTAGCACGGCTGCGACAATCGGCCCGGCCGCGTCACCGCCGTGACCGCCCTCCTCGGTCATGGCCGCCGCCGCGACGTCGCCCCGGAACCCGGTGAACCAGCTGTTGGACTTGGCGTTGCCGTCGACCTCGGCGGAACCGGTCTTGGCGCCGATGTCGCCGCCCAGCCCTCGCATGGCCTCCGCGGCGGTGCCCTGCGTGGCGGTGAGCCGCATCATCTGCTTCAGCTGCGCGGCGGTGCTCGCCCGCAGGCCCTCGGCCCGCGCGAGCTGCCGGCCGTCCAGCTCCGGCGAGACCAGGTAGGGCTGGCGGAAGCTGCCGGTGATCGCGGTCGCGGTCACCGAGGCCATGTTCAGCGGACTCATCTGGACCTGGCCCTGCCCGATGGCGCCGGCCGCCCGGTCCGGTCCGCTCACCGCGGGGACGCTGCCGTCGAAGGAGACGATGCCGGTCTTCCAGTTGTCCTGCCCGAGCCCGAAGCGCTGCTCGGCCTCCTGCGTCAGCGAGGCGTCGGTGAGCGGCTTCTCGTCGATGAGCTTGATGAAGGCGGTGTTGCAGGACCGCATGAAGCTGTTGGCGAGCGTGGCGTCCTCGTTGGGCTTCATGTCGGTGAGGTTCTTGAAGGTCTGCCCCTGCCACACGGCGGTGTCCGGACAGGGCGCCGGGCCGTTCATCGAGGTCACGCCGTTGTCGATGAGCATCGCGGCCGTCATGATCTTCATGGTGGAGCCGGGCGCGGCCTGTCCCTCGAAGGCCGCGTTGAAGCCGTCCGTACGGTTGTTGGCCACCGCCAGGACCTCGCCGCTGCTGGGCTTGACGGCCACCACCGATGACTGGGCGAACCGCTTGACCGCCTTCTCGGCCGCCGCCTGCGCGCTCGGGCTGATCGTGGTGGTCAGCTTGCCCGGCTTGCCCTTGGCGAGGGTCAGCAGCGGGGTGTCGGCGACGCCCTCGCCGGCGTGCCGGATCGCCAGCTCGATGCCGGGGGTGCCGCCGGCCTCCTTGCCGTACTTGGCACGCAGGGCGTCCAGGACCGGGCCGAGGGAGGGGTACTTCTGCTTTGTCAGCTCGGTGCCGTCACGGCCGACGGCCTCGATCGGCGGGTTGGCCGACTTCTCCGTGACGAGCGTGTCGTCCTTCTTCAGCCCGGGGTGCACGACAGCGGGCTGCCAGTCGACCAGGGCCCGCCCGGTGGTGAGTCCGCGCACGACCTTCAGCTCGCTCTTGTAGTCGAGCGGCTCGGACTTCCCGTCGTAGGCCACCTTGGCCTTCACCGTGTACGGCACGGTGGTGCCGCGCGCCGTGCCGGGCGTGATCTTCACGTCGGTGATGTGCGCGTCGTCCCCGAAGGCGGTGAGCAGCTGCTCGGCGGCCGCGTCGTTGTTCGTGTACCCCGCGGCCCGCGCGGCCTCGCCCTTCTCCCAGGCCGCGAAGAACTTGGCGCTGGTCTCCTCGACCTCGTCCTTGCCGGGCGGCCCCGACTTCTTCTCCGCGGCCACCCCGCTCGTGCCCCCGTCGCCGGTCAGCGCGCTCACGATGTTGAAGGCGCCGTACCCGGCCCCGCCCACCATCACCGCGAACACGCCGCCTATGACAGCGACCTTGACCCCCTTGGCCATCAGGCCGTCCTCTCCCCGTCGAGCCTCCACACGCTCCTTTGAACGCGTTCAAAAAGCTCGGTCCCGGGAGCACTCTAGGGGAAAGCGGTTACCACAGGGGTGGGAGTTTTCGATTCTTGACCGAAACGTAGGTCAGACCCGCGTATCCAGCCACATCCTGGACCGCCAGTCGTCGATGGGGATGGCGGTGCCCGTGTACAGGGGCCAGAAGTAGATGAAGACTCTCACTCGGTGACGCCCAATGCCCTGACCTCGGGCTTTCGGGGCGACTCTGGAGCGGTGTACGGCCGGGGCCGTCTGTGAGCCGTCACTGCTCCGGCTGTGGCCTTCCTAGGCACGTGCGTGCGAGGAAGACGAACTCTCGCCTTGCCGTCGTCAGTCGGTCTTCTTGATCGAAGAAGGCTGCCGCCTGGCTTCGTATCCGTTCCGCTTCGCCGCTTTCAAGGGCATCTGCCCATGTGCAGACGCACCCGTAGATCTCAGCTGCAGAGTTCGACACGTTTTGAGCGGCGGCAATCAGATTGTCAGGCCCCCAGAGGGACGCCCGTGCCGCGTGCGTTGCGATCTGTAGTGTCTGTTCGCTGAGCTGAGTGCGCAGTTCCTGCGCTATAGGGATTCCCTCTCGGACGGGCGTGCCGCACCGCACCATGATGGGCAGTGCGGCGTCGAGAGTGCCAAGGAGGTCGCTGCAGACGAGCCTGCGTTGCTCGCGGACCCAGTGTCCATGCTCGGCCGTGGACTGCCGCTCAACCTGGGACTGTAGGGCTTCGAAGGACTTCTGCGCTCCGATACGAGCTCCGTATGCGGTCGCGAAGCCGCCAATCCCTGCCCCCGCGAGTCCTGCTATGCCTGCAAAGACTGCGGCAACCCCCTGATCCATGGAAGCATTCTGCCTGGACGCTGCAGCCGCACCGCCGCGTATCCCCAAATGATGATGCGGCGGTGCGACTCCGCCGGCACGGTGGGTTCCAGGTCGGCGATCCAGGCGCGGATGTGCTCAGGCTTGAACGAGCCGGCGCGCATGCCGCGCGGTGAAGCTGTCCACTACCGCGAGCGAGCGTTGCAGCTGGGAGTGCCCGAGTCCGCGGTACTCCTGGAACCGCGTGCCACGAACACCGGCGAGAACATCGAGTTCACGAAGGCGGTGTTGGCAGAGGCTGGCGTCAAGGTCTCGTCCGTCCTGCTCGTGAGCAAGCCGTACGAAGAGCGACGCTCGTACGCCATGATGCGGAAGCTCTGGCCTGACGTCGAAGTGGTGTGTGCGTCCAGTTCGATGAACTTGGAGGAGTCCGCCGCTCGGCCTTCAGCGGCTGCACATGGCCGTTCCAACTCAGCGCGACGCGTCGTAGCAGGACCCTAGTTGGGCAGGCCTATGGACGACGCGTGGACGGAGATGCCTGCACTCCATGAGCACCTTCGCGTTTGCGCAGGTCAGGGGCCGGATCGCTGGTTGGTCTTGAGGGGACTGTAAAACCTCTGCGTGACATCGAAAACGACATTCGACAGGATAAAGCAAGATCACTTGCCTTCGATTTCACGATGGAGGTCTTCGCGGAAAGATTCCTGCAGTTGTGATTGCCATGAACTCAGGCGAACGAAGTTTTCGTAAATGTCTTCCTGCTGATTTCCACTAGTCTGCCCTTCATCAACAGTGTCGTTCCATAGATGGATTTGGGTGGTGATCAGCATAGCGACGGACGTAACACCTTGTGCACGCAATCGAAGGTCACCCTCCGCCGGAGCTACCAGCTCCAGAACGGCGGCAGCATCAACGGCCTGAATAAGGGCCGCATCCATGGCAGCTAGGATCTCTTCCCCCGCCTGTTGAGAGGACTTCAATCTGGCGTAACATTTACCTGCGGTCTTCGTGAGGCTGGAGAGAGCTACCAGAAAAGCTGCGTAGGAGTCTCTGCGCATTTGCCAGAACGCCTGTTGGCGTTGCGTATAAGCGGTTTTCGCGACTTGCCTTAAAGCGGCAAGGAAAGCTATTCCTCCCACTAGTAGCGCGGCAACTGCTCCGATTAAAGCGGAAATTAGCGCCGTTGTCTGTTCGGACAATGCCGCCCCCAAGGCTCGCGTTTCGGAAAGTGGAAAGCTCGTATCTTGCGTTCTGGCATGCACTACCTCCTGCTGTTTGGTATTGAAGCAGCCTTGGTCTGGCTTCTCAGTACAGGCGGACGGATTGGTGCGAAGTTATGGCGCCCACAGCGCGCGAGCGGGGCGCATCCCGTTGCCGCGCGCTTAGCTCAGGCTGAACCGCGGCCCTGGCGGTGCGGTCACGCACTGCAGTTGTGGGGCAGCCGTGGGGGCGATGGGTGCTCCGGCGAAGGTTTGCCCTGGTCATGCTCGAGTGTGCGCGCAGACTGTAAATCTGCCGGGCTTCATGAGCCGGGCCGTCTCCGGGCCGTCCGAGGGTGGCCAATGACTACCGCTAACGACCAACAACGACCACGAGGGCGCGGCAAACTGCCGCGCCCTCGTGGTGTTTCTGCCCAGCTAGACCCAGGTATCCAGCCACATCCGCGACCGCCAGTCGTCGATCGGGATGGCCTGGCCCGTGTACAGGGGCCAGAAGGTGGAGCAGTGGCCGCCGCGCTCCACCTCGGGCAGTCCGGCCGTCTGGCAGGACCTGATCCACACCCGCCAGGCCCTGTTGTACGTGTCGGCGGCGTGGACTCGGGTGATCTCGGCGGCGACCGTGTCGATCCTGTGCCGCTCAGCCCATCGGGCGATCAGGGACTCGCGTTCGGCAACCGCGGGCCAGGGGGCTCGGCCACAGTGGTCACCCCTCCGCCTCCTCTGCGTACCCGTAGTCCGCCGGACTCTCGTACGACGCTCCGTGCCTCTCCTCTTCCAAGTGCGTCTCGCACAGGCCGCACCAGACGGCACCGGTGACGCCCGAGCCGTCTACGACGCGGGTGCATCCGTCGCACGGCACCAGGGTCGCGAAGGCCGTCGCGCAGGCGAAGCAGAAGTAGACAGGGCTGGTCCCTTCGCTGCGTACGCGGACGTTGTAGCCGAGCGCCGCCTCGCCGCATGTCGGGCAGATGTCTGCCTGCTCCCATGGCGCTCCCTGCGTGCGCCCGCTGAAGTGCACGTGGAGCCCCTCCGGCGGCCAGGACGTTGAGCAGAAACGGCACGTCGCGCGGCCGCCCCAGTCATCCGGGAGCCCTGAGGCGGTGCGCGGCTGCAGCACCAAGGCCATCTCCTCACAGGAGACGCACTCGATGGTGCGGTTTTCGACTCCCTCCGCCTTCAGCTCTCCCCCGATCCGGTTCATCCGTTCACGCACGTAGGAGTTGATGTTGTTCAGTCCCTCGCGCAGACGATTAAGCGAGTGCTCCGTCTCCGTCGCCTCCGACTCGTCGAGGTAGGGCAGGAGCTGTCCCTCGATGAAATGGATCAGGAAATCGAGTACGGCACCAGCGCGGGCCTCGACGGCGCGGGCATTGTGAGTCAGGCCAAAGTGTTGGAGCTTGTTCCGGTCTTCGGTGAGCTTGGTGAGTGCCTTTTGCTCTTTGTCGGTGATGGGGACGCCGACGATGTTCCGCAGCCGAGTGATGGCCTTGTCGGTGGACACACTGTTGAGGCTGGCGTCTTCCAATTCCTTCCGCTTCGCCTCGCCGGGGTGGGTGAAGACCAGGGTCCAGTGTTCGGCGAGCAGACGTGCCTTAAGCAGGACTTCGACGGCGGCCTGGAGATGGAGTACGGCGTACTTCACATCGCGAGGCGTTACGTCGGACTCGTTCTCGTCTAGGTGCTCGACGACGCTCTCTAAGTAGTCGAGACCGTTGCGCACGGGGGGGAACTCGAGCTCCAGCAGTCCTCTACGTCGCAGCTCGCGCTGTAGGTCCCGGCCGGTCAGCAACCCTGGAATCTGTTCCACTCGTCCCGAAAGATCCTGCTCGAATTCGCCCATTTGTACGATACCCTCCCGTCAAGAGAGTCACCCTGGATCAGTACACCGGGGAACTGTCGACCGGGCAGGGGCACCACAGCGTTGCTCCCACCATCCATGAGCAGCTCGGCCTCAGCGCGTTCCATAGGGCCATCCAACCTGACATCACCAAATAACATCAACAACAGCAGATGAGAACGGCGTTGAGCAGTCGGGAGCGGCCGGGCGGTGCGCTGCTAAGTGCTCTGTCAGGCACGCGCGATCGAACTCCGAAGCGGTGCTCATCCGCCTGCCATGAATGTCTGAGTGGACCACTTGTCTGTCTCTTCTCCCCAGGTAGAGGTGGTACGCGGAAGGCCGCAGGTCGTGGGGAAGACGGGGGCCGGCGTAAGTCTGCTGCACGGCCCGGAGCTGGGCCGTCCAGGGGCCGTGCGAAGAGGGCCAACGACGACCGCCAGTGGCCAACAACGACCAAAGGGGCCCGGCAGAGTGCCGGGCCCCTTCCTTACGTCTGTGCAGCTAGACCCACGTATCCAGCCACATCCTGGACCGCCAGTCGTCGATCGGGATGGCGGTGCCCGTGTACAGCGGCCAGAAGTAGATGAAGTTCCAGGCGATCAGCAGGACCAGGACGCCCGCGCCCGTGGCGCCCGCGACGCGGCGGGTGTCGGAGGAGCCGGGCGGGCCGATGATCGCGCCGAGGAGCATCGCCACCGCCAGGCACAGGAAGGGCAGGAAGACGACGGCGTAGAAGAAGAAGATCGTGCGCTCCTGGTACATGAACCAGGGCAGGTAGCCGGCCGCGATGCCGCAGGCGATGGCGCCCGCGCGCCAGTCGCGGCGGAACAGCCAGCGCCACAGGACGTAGAGGATTGCGAGGCAGCCGACCCACCACAGCAGCGGTGTTCCGAGGGCGAGCACCTCGCTGGCGCACTTCTCGCCCGCGTCGGCCGGGCAGCCGCCCTTGCCGGGCGCCGGGGACTCGTAGAAGTACGACACCGGGCGGCCGAGGACGAGCCAGCTCCACGGGTTGGACTGGTACGTGTGCGGCGAGGACAGGCCGACGTGGAACTCGTACACCTGGTGCTCGTAGTGCCACAGGCTGCGCAGCCAGTCGGGCAGGAAGGTCCAGCTGCCGCCCTTGCCGCTGGTCGCGGCCCAGTTGCGGTAGTAGCCGCCGGAGCCGTCGGTCGCGGAGAAGATCCAGCCGGTCCAGGCCAGGACGTAGGTGACGACGGCGACCGGGACCGTGGCGAGGAACGCGAGGCCCGTATCGCGCCTGAGGACCGCCGAGTACGGGTGCCGGGCGCCGGCCACCCGGCGCGAGGCGACGTCCCACAGGACCGCCATCAGGCAGAACGCGGCCAGGATGTAGAGGCCGTTCCACTTCGTGCCGATGGCCAGGCCCAGCATCAGACCCGCCGCCCAGCGCCAGGGGCGCCATCCCAGCCGGGCCGTCTCGGCCGTGTGCCGGTCGGGCCGGACCCGGCCGTCGGCGTCCACCGGGAGCGCCGCGGCGAGTTTCGCGCGGGCCTTGTCGCGGTCGACGAGCAGACAGCCGAACGCGGCCAGCACGAAGAACATCAGCACGCCGTCGAGCAGCGCCGTGCGGCTCATCACGAAGTGCAGGCCGTCCACCGCCATCAGCGCGCCCGCCAGACAGCCCAGGAAGGTGGAGCGGAACAGCCGGCGGCCGATCCGGCAGAGCATCAGCACGGAGAGCGTGCCGAGCAGCGCCGTCATGAAGCGCCAGCCGAAGGGGTCGAAGCCGAACAGCAGCTCGCCGATCCCGATGACGTACTTGCCGACCGGCGGGTGCACGACGTACGCCGCGTCCGCCGGGATCGTGACGTGCCCGCCCGACAGGATCAGATCGTTGGCGTTCTTGTCCCAGTTGACCTCGAACCCGCGGTGGACCAGACCCCACGCGTCCTTGGCGTAGTACGTCTCGTCGAATATCACCGCCTTGGGGTGGCCCAGGTTCCAGAACCGCAGCACGCCCGCCAGCAGCGTGACGAGCAGCGGGCCGATCCAGGCCGACCAGCGCACCAGCCGTCCCGCCAGGGTGTGCGGGACGCCGAGCGCCGCCCACAGGCGCGGGCCGGGCTCGGTGTACGGCGGCACCAGGCGTTCACGGACGTCGCGGGCGTCGCTTCTGGGCTGCCCCTGGTAGCCGAAGCGGCGCAGCCGCTGCTGCCAGGACGGCCGCTGCTCGTGCGGCGCCTGGCCCTGCCGGGTGTCCGTGGAGGACGCGGTACTGGTCACCGCGCCATCGTAGGGAACCGTTCTGTGTGAGTCCCGTGCATGGCCGGTATGCGTCCGCGTCCTCCGCCCCTGGGAGGATGGTGAGGTGACTGGAATCCTCGTACTCGCAGGTACCCCCATCGGCGACATCGCGGACGCCCCGCCCCGGCTCGCCGACGAATTGGCCGGAGCCGATGTCGTCGCCGCCGAGGACACGCGGCGGCTGCGGCGGCTGACCCAGGCGCTGGGTGTCACGCCCAAGGGGCGGGTCGTGTCGTACTTCGAGGGCAACGAGGCGGCGCGGACGCCCGAGCTGGTCCAGGAGCTGGCGGGCGGGGCGCGGGTGCTGCTGGTCACGGACGCGGGCATGCCGTCGGTGTCGGACCCCGGCTACCGGCTGGTCGCGGCCGCCGTCGAGCAGGACATACGGGTCACCGCCGTGCCCGGGCCGTCCGCCGTGCTCACCGCGCTCGCGCTGTCGGGGCTGCCCGTCGACCGGTTCTGCTTCGAGGGGTTCCTGCCGCGCAAGGCGGGGGAGCGGCTGGGGCGGCTGCGGGAGGTGGCCGGGGAGCGGCGCACCCTCGTCTACTTCGAGGCTCCGCACCGGCTCGACGACACGCTGGCGGCGATGGCCGAGGTGTTCGGCGCGGAGCGGCGGGCCGCGGTGTGCCGGGAGCTGACCAAGACGTACGAGGAAGTGCGGCGCGGGGGGCTGGCGGAACTGGCCGCCTGGGCCGCTGAGGGGGTGCGCGGGGAGATCACCGTGGTGGTGGAGGGCGCGCCCGAGAAGGGGCCTGAGGAGATCGGGCCCGAGGAGCTGGTGCGGAGGGTCCGGGTGCGGGAGGAGGCGGGGGAGCGGCGCAAGGAGGCCATTGCCGCGGTCGCGGTGGAGGCCGGGGTGCCCAAGCGAGTGGTCTTCGATGCCGTTGTTGCCGCGAAGAATTCCGGGTGACGGTTGTTCAGGACACCCTCTGAGCAGGGCGCATGTCGAATGAGCGTGCGCCCCATGGGTGGGCAAAGCAGGAAGGGCGTTGGGGCAAGGAACGCCCAAATCGGCGCCAATAGTCGACAGGTCTGCTGCCTTCGGTCCGGCGGAGGAGTCCACTGGGTCGCGGGGACGGAATCGTCCTCACGCCACAGCGGACAACAGGAGCTGGCATGACTGAGATCGCAGGGCAGACCGGGCTCCGCGCCGGTGCGACCGCCGTCGTCAACGAGTCGTACTCCTTCGCCTGCATGCGCTGCGGGCACGGCTGGGAGCAGTCGTACGAGATAGAGCACCACACGGACGCCGCCGGGCACGAGTTCGTCCTCTACGTGGCGGACGGCAAGGTCGTGCCCTCACCCCTGTCCAAGCCCACGTGCCAGAACTGCGACGGCCACGTCGTACGGATCATGCGGCCCGGGCGTGTCGAGTCGGCGCGCAACGCCGCGCGCAGGCCCCACCGCGTGCCGCCGCCCGGCGGGCCGGCCGAGGCGTCGCAGGCGGATGCCGAGGACAGCGGAGCGGACGGGCGGGTGGAGCCCGAGCACCACCACTGGCACCTGTCCGACCTGCTCCACCCCTTCCAGCGCAAGGCGAGCTGACCCGTCCGGCTCACCTTGTTCGACGCCCTCCCCGGTCCTCCCCCATCGGGGAGGGCGTACCCCTTTTCGTAGGATCGGGGCATGCCTTCGAACGACTCCGGCAAGCACGCCGCGCCCCCGCTCCCGGACCCCCTCCGGGTGCCGGTCGCCGACTCCCACACCCACCTGGACATGCAGTCCGGCACGGTCGAGGAGGCGCTGGCGAAGGCGGCCTCGGTCGGAGTGACGACGGTCGTCCAGGTCGGCTGCGACCTCAAGGGCTCGCGGTGGGCCGCCGAGACGGCAGCCGCGTACGACGCCGTCCACGCGACGGTCGCGCTGCACCCGAACGAGGCCCCGCGCATCGTGCACGGCGACCCCGACGGCTGGTCCAGGCAGGGCGCTCGGGAGCCGGGCGGGCAGGCGGCGCTGGACGAGGCGCTCGCCGAGATCGACCGGCTGGCCGCGCTGGAGCAGGTCAAGGGTGTCGGTGAGACGGGCCTCGACTACTTCCGCACCGGGCCCGAGGGCAAGGAGGCGCAGGAGAGGTCCTTCCGCGCCCACATCGAGATCGCCAAGCGGCACGGCAAGGCCCTGGTCATCCACGACCGCGAGGCCCACGCCGACGTCCTGCGCGTCCTGAAGGAGGAGGGCGCCCCCGAGCGGACCGTCTTCCACTGCTACTCCGGCGACGCCGAGATGGCGGAGATCTGCGCGAGCGCGGGCTACTTCATGTCCTTCGCCGGCAACGTCACCTTCAAGAACGCCCAGAACCTGAGGGACGCGGTGGCGGTGGCCCCGCAGGAGCTGCTGCTGGTGGAGACGGACGCGCCCTTCCTCACACCGGCGCCGTACCGCGGGCGGCCCAACGCCCCCTATCTCGTACCGATCACGGTGCGGGCCATGGCCGAGGTGCGCGGCGTCGACGAGGACACGCTGGCCACCGCACTCGCCGCGAACACGGCACGCGCCTTCGGTTACTGACCCGCACCGCCGACCTCACCGCACGACTGTGCGTAGTCGCGTCGCTTTGGAGAGTGACGACCGCTCCGCTAGGTTCTGGGGGCCCGATCCGGACCCCTCTGGACCCCCTCCGGCCCCTGGAGCGTGTCGGCGTGAGCAACTCGCAGTACGAGACGTATGGCCCGGCCTGTGCGGAGCCGGTGCATGGCGGTTTCGACGGTGTCTACGAGGACACCTACCGGCCCGCCTACGAGGAGCCGCCGCCCCTGCCCGGGCTGCCCCTGCCCGGGCTGCCCCTGCCCGGACTGCCCCGGCAGGGCGCGCCGGAGACCGGACTCGAGGTCGAGTCCGAAGCCGAGTCGGCACCGGCGTCCGTCGTACGCCCGACACGCGCCGAAGCCCGCGCCGCGGCGCGCACCGGCGCACATCGCCGGTCCGCCCGCCGACGCAAGGCGCGGTACGCCGAGCGCTCGGACGGCTCCATGCGGCGGCTGCTCCCGCAGGCCCTGGTCGTCGCCTTCCTGGCGGGCGGCACCACGGCGTTCGTCGCCAAGGACAAGGCGATCGAGCTGAACGTCGACGGCAAGGCCCGCACGCTGCACACCTTCGCCGACGACGTCACCGAGCTGCTGTCGGAGGAGGGCGTCGAGGTCGGCGCCCACGACGTGGTGGCCCCCGGGCCCGGGGAGGAGATCGCCAGCGGCGACGAGGTCGCCGTGCACTACGCCCGCCCCGTGCGGCTCACCCTCGACGGGCACCGGCGCGAGGTGTGGACGACGGCGCACACGGTGGCGGGGGCGCTCCGAGAGCTGGGGGTGCGTCAGGAGGGCGCGTACCTGTCCACCTCGCGCTCCCGACAGATCGGCCGTGAGGGGCTCGCGCTGGACGTGCGGACCGAGCGCACGGTCACGGTCATGGCCGACGGCCGGGCCCGCACCGTCCGCACCAACGCGGCGACCGTGCGGGAGGCCGTGGACGAGGCCGGGATCACCCTGCGCGGCCAGGACACCACGTCCGTCCCGCAGGGGAGCTTCCCGCGCGACGGGCAGACCGTCACGGTGCTGCGGATCACCGGCGGCAAGGAGGTCCGCGAGGAGGCGATCCCCTTCCAGACGCGGCGCAGCGAGGATCCGACCCTGTTCCAGGGCACGGAGGTCGTGGAGCGCGCGGGCGAGGCGGGCCTGCGCCGGGTCACGTACTCCCTGCGCACCGTCAACGGCGTCAAGCAGAAGCCGCGCCGGATCAGGGCCGAGGTGGTGCGCGAGCCGCGCCCGCAGGAGGTGAAGGTCGGCACGAAACCCCGGCCGACGTCCGTGCAGGGCGCCGACCACCTCAACTGGCAGGGCCTCGCTGCCTGCGAGTCCGGCGGCCGCCCCGACGCGGTCGACTCCTCGGGCACCTACGGCGGCCTCTACCAGTTCGACACCCACACCTGGCAGTCCCTCGGCGGCAGCGGCCGCCCCCAGGACGCCCCGGCGGCGGAACAGACGTACCGCGCGAAGAAGCTGTATGTGCGGCGGGGCGCGAGTCCCTGGCCGCACTGCGGGGGGCGGCTGCACGGGTGACAACCGAGCTGCTGGCATGCGTGCCTCCCCCAGTGCCTCAAGGGCCTGGGAGGTGCCCCGGGGCGGCACCCGTCCCACAGAGAGCGGCACCCCGCTCCGCCGGGTTGCGGACCCACCCGGCCTCAGCACCGACGCCGGGCAACCAGGAAACCGGCCCCATGAAACCCCCCGTACCCTTGTCCCCGTGACCAGCCCCGCCCCCGACGCCCTCCTCGGCGCCGCCGACGTCCGCGAACTCGCGACCGCCCTCGGCGTACGCCCCACCAAGCAACGCGGCCAGAACTTCGTGATCGACGCGAACACCGTCCGCCGTATCGTCCGCACCGCACAGGTCCGCCCCGACGACGTGGTCGTCGAGGTCGGCCCGGGGCTCGGGTCCCTCACCCTCGCGCTGCTGGAGGCCGCCGACCACGTCACGGCCGTCGAGATCGACGACGTCCTCGCCGCCGCGCTGCCCGCGACCATCACGGCCCGCATGCCGGAGCGCGCCGACCGGTTCGCCCTCGTCCACTCCGACGCGATGCACGTCACGGAGCTGCCGGGCCCGGCCCCGACCACGTTGGTCGCCAACCTGCCCTACAACGTGGCCGTCCCGGTCCTGCTGCACATGCTCGCCACCTTCCCGACCATCGACCGCACGCTCGTCATGGTCCAGTCGGAGGTCGCCGACCGGCTCGCCGCCGACCCCGGCTCGAAGGTGTACGGCGTCCCCTCCGTCAAAGCCAACTGGTACGCCGAGGTCAAGCGGGCGGGCGCCATCGGGCGGAACGTCTTCTGGCCCGCGCCCAATGTCGACAGCGGTCTGGTCTCCCTGGTCCGCCGGACCGAGCCGGTCAGGACGACGGCCTCGAAGAAGGAGGTGTTCGCCGTCGTCGACGCGGCGTTCGCCCAGCGCCGCAAGACGCTGCGGGCCGCGCTCGCCGGCTGGGCCGGTTCCGCCTCCGCCGCAGAGGCGGCCCTCGTCGCCGCAGGGGTCTCCCCGCAGGCGCGGGGCGAGTCACTGACCGTGGAAGAGTTCGCGCGTATCGCCGAGCACAAGGCGAACCAGCACCAGGAGAAGGAGCCCGTGTGAGCGTCACGGTCCGTGTCCCCGCCAAGGTCAACGTCCAGCTGGCGGTGGGCCCAGCCCGCCCCGACGGCTTCCACCCCCTGGCCAACGTCTTCCTCGCCGTCAGCCTCTACGACGAGGTCACCGTGACCCCGGCCGACGAACTCCGCGTCACCTGCGAGGGCCCGGACGCCGACCTGGTCCCCCTGGACCGTACGAACCTGGCCGCGCGGGCGGCCGAGGCGCTCGCCGCGCGATACGGCCGCAGCCCCGACGTCCACGTCCACATCGCCAAGGACATCCCCGTCGCGGGCGGCATGGCGGGCGGCAGCGCGGACGGCGCCGCCGCCCTGGTCGCCTGCGACGCGCTGTGGGAGACCGGCGCCTCCCGCGACGAACTGCTCGACATCTGCGCCGAGCTGGGCAGCGACGTGCCGTTCAGCCTGGTCGGCGGGGCCGCCCTCGGCATCGGGCGGGGCGAGCAGCTGACGCCTCTGGAGGTCGGCGGCGCCTTCCACTGGGTGTTCGCCATGGCCGACCGGGGCCTGTCCACCCCGGCCGTGTTCCGCGAGTTCGACCGGCTCGGCGAGGGCACGGACATCCCCGAGCCCGTCGCCTCCCAGGAACTCCTCGCGGCCCTGGCGAAGGGCGACCCGGACGCGCTCGCCGCCGCCGTCTCCAACGACCTCCAGCCCGCCGCCCTGTCCCTCTACCCGGACCTCGCCGGCACCCTGGCCACCGGCCGCGCCGCGGGTGCCCTCGCCGCCCTGGTCTCCGGCTCCGGCCCGACCACGGCGTTCCTCGTCCGCGACCCGGAGTCGGCGGCCGCGGTGGCGCAGGCGCTGCTGTCCTCCGGCACGTGCCGGACCGTGCGGACGGCATCGGGGCCGACGCCCGGGGCGACGGTGGCCGGGCTCTAGCCGGGCTTTGATCGCGTGCCCCGGTCGCCGGGGGCCGCTCAGGCTCCCCCGGTTGTCCGACAAAGGGGGCACACACGTGGAGAAACTCGTCGCGGCCGTACGACGCGGAGACGCGGACGAGGTCCGGGCCCTGCTGGAGTCCGGGGCCGACCCCGAGACCCTCGCCGACGGCCTGCCGGTGCTCTGCCTCGCCGTGGCGGCGTTCGACATACCGGTCGCCGAGGCACTGATCGAGGCCGGCGCCGACCCGTCGCGGCGGCTGCACGACGGGAGCACCCCACTGCTGCGGGCCGTGGACGGCGGGTCACACCTCATGGTCTACGCGCTCGCCATCCACCGGGTACCGCTCCCCGCGCCGGAGCGCGCCGCGCTGCTCGCCCGTGCCCTGCACTGGACCGAGACGGGGGTGGAGGCGGAGCTGCGCCGCCGCACGGGCCTGACGTGGCCCGTCGAGCGGGTCCGGGTGGAGGACGACGAGATCGGCTGGTGGTGCGAGCGGCTCACGCTCGGCGATCTGACCGTGCGCGACGAGCACCGGGCGGTCCTCACCGGCATGGAGGCCCACTACGGCGTCCGCACCCCGTTCGACGACCTGGTGGCGCGGGCCCTCGCCCACCCCGACCGGGACCACGTCGTGTGGTGCGACGTCGTCTTCACTCTCGGCCGCCGGCTCGACGAGGAGACCTGGCAGTGGAGCAGGGACCTGCTCAACCACCCCGACCGGCTGTACCGCCTGCTCGCGGCCGACCTCCTGTTGTCCCTGATCCTCGGGGACGTCGTCACGGGTCGCCGGCCGTTCCGGGACCGAGGGCGGGAGCTCGTGCCCTGGGCCGAGCGGGAAGAGGACCCGGAGGTGTTGGCGGTCCTGCTCCACGCGATGACCCACGACAGCGCTCCGGAGATCGAGGCCGTCGGACGTTCTCACCTCACCCACCCGGACCCGGCGGTGCGCGCCCTGGTCCCCGGGACTCTGGAGCATTCCGAGGACGGACTGTCCCAGGTCCGCCCCGAGAGCCTCGCCACCGTGCTCGCCCTGGCCCGCGACGAGGATCCCGGCGTACGCGAGGCGGCGTGCCGCTGGCTCGCGCACTACCGGGGGAGCGAGCCCGAGGTGGGGGGACACGCTCGTCGCGCTCACCCATGACGAGCGGCAGCCGCTCCGCGTCTGCGCGGTGTCCGGCCTGGCCTGGCCTGACGACCCGCGCTGTGTCGAGGCCGAGCATCGGATCGGCCCCGTCGGCGAGGAAATGCTGCAGGACGAGAGGCTGATGGACGTGTGGCGGTACCAACGCCGACAGGAGGCCGCCGGGACCTCTTGACGACCCCGGCCGGAGCACCACGCCGCCCGACTACCCTGGAGGGTCGATCCATCCCCCTTGTCAGGAGAGTAATGGCCGTCAATCTGGTCAATGTCGAGAACGTCAGCAAGGTGTACGGCACCCGCGCCCTGCTCGACGGCGTCTCCCTCGGCGTCTCCGAAGGGGACCGCATCGGTGTCGTCGGTCGCAACGGCGACGGCAAGACCACCCTGATCCGGATGCTCGCCAAGCAGGAGGAGGCCGACAGCGGGCGCGTCACGCACTCCGGCGGACTGCGCAGCGGCGTGCTTACCCAGCACGACTCCCTCGACCCCGAGGCGACCGTCCGCCACGAGGTCATCGGCGACATGGCCGACCACGAGTGGGCGGGCGACGCCAAGGTCAGGGACGTGCTGACCGGCCTGTTCGGCGGGCTCGACCTGCCGGGATTCCCCGCGGGCCTGGACACCGTCATCGGGCCGCTGTCCGGTGGTGAGCGACGCCGTATCGCCCTCGCCAAGCTGCTCATCGAGGAGCAGGACCTGCTCGTCCTCGACGAGCCCACCAACCACCTCGACGTGGAGGGCATCTCCTGGCTGGCCCGGCACCTCCAGGTCCGCCGGTCCGCCCTCGTCTGCGTCACCCACGACCGCTGGTTCCTCGACCAGGTGTGCACCCGCATGTGGGACGTCCAGCGCGGAGCGGTCTACGAGTACGAGGGCGGCTACTCCGACTACGTCTTCGCCCGGGCCGAGCGCGAGCGCATCGCCGCCACCGAGGAGGTCAAGCGGCAGAACCTCGTCCGCAAGGAGCTGGCCTGGCTGCGGCGCGGGGCACCCGCCCGTACGTCCAAGCCGCGCTTCCGGGTCGAGGCAGCCAACGAGCTCATCAAGGACGTACCGCCGCCCCGCGACAGCAGCGAGCTGATGAAGTTCGCGTCCACCCGGCTGGGCAAGACCGTGTTCGACCTGGAGGACATCACCGTCCAGGCCGGCCCCAAGGTCCTCCTCAAGCACGTCACCTGGCAGCTCGGGCCCGGCGACCGGATCGGTCTCGTCGGTGTCAACGGCGCCGGGAAGACCTCCCTGCTGCGGGCCATGGCCGAGGCGTCCCGGACCGACGGGGAGGCGCAGCCCGTGGGCGGGCAGGTCAAGGTCGGCAAGACCGTCAAGCTCGCCTACCTGTCCCAGGAGGTCGCCGAACTCGAGCCGAGCACGCGCGTGCTGGAGGCCGTGCAGCAGGTGCGCGAGCGCGTCGACCTCGGCAAGGGGCGCGAGATGACCGCCGGGCAGCTGTGCGAGACGTTCGGCTTCACCAAGGAGAAGCAGTGGACGCCGGTCGGCGACCTGTCCGGCGGTGAGCGCCGCAGGCTCCAGCTGCTGCGCCTGCTCATGGACGAGCCCAACGTCCTCTTCCTCGACGAGCCCACCAACGACCTCGACATCGAGACACTGACGCAGCTCGAGGACGTGCTCGACGGCTGGCCCGGCTCGATGATCGTCATCTCCCACGACCGGTTCTTCATCGAGCGCACCACCGACCGGGTGTTCGCCCTGCTCGGCGACGGCGCCCTGCGGATGCTGCCGCGCGGCATCGACGAGTACCTGGAGCGCCGCCGGCGCATGGAGGAGGCCGCGGCCGCCTCGGCACCCGCCGCCGCGGCGCAGCAGAGCGCCGCCCCGGAGAAGAGCGCCGCCGACCAGCGGGCCGCCAAGAAGGAACTCCAGAAGATCGAGCGGCAGCTCGACAAGGTCTCCGAGAAGGAGACCAAGCTTCACTCCCAAATCGCCGAAAACGCCACGGACTTCGCGAAGGTGGCCGAACTGGACGCCGAACTGCGCGAGTTGGCGGGTCAGCGCGAGGAACTGGAGCTGCGCTGGCTGGAACTCGCCGAGGACGCGTGAAGGGTGAGTGAAGGCGCATAACGACGGCATCACGGGCCGGTCCTCCCTTGGGAACAGGGGATGATCGGCCCGGTCTGCTGTCGGAACGGAGTGATAGAAAGAGCCGTCTTAGAACTTTATGAAGCGACTCTGAGCCCATCGCGTACCTCAGGGCGTGGCTAAAAATCAGTGATCGAACGGGGGAGCCGCTGATGACTCAGCCGCCCAGTCAGCCACCGCACGGTGGCTTCGGAGCACCGCAGAACCAGCCACCGCAGGGCGGTGGCTACGGGGCACCGCAGACCCCGCCACCACCCCAGGGCCCGCCCCAGACGCCGCCGCCTCCGCAGGGCCCGCCGCAGACACCGCCGCCTCCGCAGCCGGGGTACGGCTATCCGCAGCAGCCCGGGCCTTACGGACAGCCGGGCCCGTACAACTCCGGCCCCTACGGCCAGCCGCAGCAGCCGGGCCCGTACGGCCAGCCCGGCTACGGCTACCCGCCCCAGCCGCAGTACCCCGGCGCGCCCGGCACCCCGCCCGGGGGCGGCTCGGGCAACCCCTTCAAGGGCAAGCCCGCCCTGATCATCGGCGCCGCGGTCGCCGCGCTGCTCGTGGTCGGGGGCACCGTGTGGGCGGTCACCGGCGGCGACGACGGCAAGGGCAAGAAGAAGCCGGTCGCCCAGCAGAGCGACGACTCCAAGGGCGGCGGCTCCGACCCGGTCAACCCCGGTGACGGCCGAGGCGACGGCGGCGACGACCCGGAGAACCTCAACGAGGGCCGCCAGGCCGGCGAGGCCAAGGTCCTCTGGTACAAGGAGGCGCCCGACGCGCCCGGCTCCGGCGCCGACGCCCCCGGCATGTGGATCACCGAGAAGTCCGCGGTGAAGGCTGCGTACAAGCAGCTCTTCGCCTACAACGTCGGCGACGGCAAGCCGGCCTGGGACACGATCACCTTCCCCCAGAAGATCTGCGCGACCACTCCGGAGAAGACGGCCGAGGACAAGATCGTCGTCGCCTACATGAGCGGCAGCAGCGACCGCGCCAAGTGCAACCAGCTCCAGGAGATCGACCTCAATACCGGCGAGAAGGGCTGGAAGGAAGAGGTCGCCGACGGCGCCCTGTTCGACTCCACGCTCTCCGTCGAACTGTCCGTCACCGGCAACACGCTGATGGTGGGCCGCTCCCAGTCGGGCACGGCGTACGACGTCACCAACGGCGACAAGCTCTTCGACAAGAAGCGCTACGGCGACTCCTGCTTCCCCGCCGCGTTCGCGGGCGGCGAGAAGCTGATCGCCGTCTCCTCCTGCGGCGCCGGCGGCAACAACGAGCACGACGAGGTGCAGCAGCTCAACCCGCGCACCGGCAAGGTCGAGTGGACCCAGAAGTTCGACAAGGGCTGGCGGGTCGCCCGCGCCTACTCCGTGAGCCCGCTGGTCATCTACAGCACCAACGAGGACAAGAAGGCCTGGAACATCTCCACCTTCACCTCCGGCGGCAAGTTCCGCTCGCAGGTCGGCTTCGACGAGGACTTCGCCCCCGAGTGCGGCTGGGCCATCCTCGAGCGTGACCTCCAGGGCTGCCAGGGCGTCGCCGTCGACGACACCACGCTCTACCTGCCCACCGAGGCGACCACCGGCGCCAACGAGATCGTCGCGGTCAACCTCGCCGACGGCAAGGAGAAGTGGCGCGTCAAGTCCCCGTCCGACGAGTCGATGCTGCCGATGAAGATCGAGGGCGGCAAGCTCATCGCCTACATCGAGCCCTCGTACGACGCGGGCGGCCAGATCGTGTCCATCCCGACCGGCGGCAGCGCCCACAAGCCGGTCAAGCTGCTGCAGAACCCGCAGGGCGCCGCGGACATCGAGAACGGCTTCTTCTCCAAGGACCTCGACTGGGTCGACGGCCGCTTCTACATCTCGACCACCCGGCTGAGCGGAAACGACGACACGAAGGAGAAGTTGATGCTCGCCTACGGCAAGTGACTCTTCCTCCCTCTTCTCCTCCCTCTTCGTCGTCCCTCCCCTTCCCCGAGGTGCTCACGTCATGACCCAGCCGCCGCCCCCGCCGCCCCAGCAGCCCCCGCCCGGTGGCGGCTTCGGGCCGCCCCAGGACCAGTCCCCGCAGCCGGGGTACGGCTATCCGCAGGCTCCCCCGACGCCCCCGCCGACGGCTCCGCAGACGCCGCCCCAGCCGCCGCAGGCCCCGCAGGGTCCGCCGCCCGGTTACGGCTACCCCGGTCAGCAGCCGCAGGCGCCCTACGGTCAGCCGGGTCAGCCGGGTCAGCCGGGTCAGCCGGGCTACGGACAGCCCGGTTACGGCTATCCGCAGGGGACCATGCCGCTCCAGCCGCAGCCCGGACAGCCCGGATACCCGGGACAGCCCGGCGGCGGCAAGAAGTTCAACGCGCAGCTGGTGATCATCGTCGCGGCGGTCGTGGCGATCGCCCTGATCATCGGCGGCGGCGTCTGGTACTCCTCGTCCAAGGACGACGGCAAGAAGGACGACACCGCCAGCTCCGGCGGCAGCACCGGCGGCACGGACGACGACAACGGCGGCACCACCTCCGGCGGCAAGGAGAAGGCACCGTCCGACCCCGGCGCCAAGGTCCTCTTCCAGGTCCCGGCGCCCGAGGTGAAGAACGACAGCACGGTCGTCGTCTCCGGCTCGTGGCTCACCGACAAGACGTACGCCAAGAGCGGCATCGCCCAGATCGTCGGCTACGACCGCGACACGGGCGGCAAGCAGTGGACGATCCCGCTGGACGGCCCCGTCTGCCAGGCCAGCCGCCATGTCACCGACGACAACAAGACGGCGATCCTCTACCAGCCCGCGATGCCGACCAAGGCCGACCCCTCGCACGGGTGCAGCCAGGTCGCTGTGATCGATCTCGACGCGGGCAAGGAGCTGTGGAGCAAGACCGTCAAGACCGGTGACCAGCTGATCAGTTTCGACAACGTCACGGTCAGCGGCAACACCGTCGCCGTCGGCAGCAGCAGCGGCGGCGCCGCCTTCGACATCTCCGGCAAGCCGCTGTGGAGCCCGAAGCCGAGCGACTCCTGCTACGACGCCGGGTACGGCGGCGGCGAGAAGCTGGTCGCGGTGCGCAAGTGCGGCTCGTACGAGCAGCGGCAGCTGCACATCCAGACCATCGACCCGAAGTCCGGGAAGGTGATCTCGGAGTACAAGATGGCCGAGGGCATCGAGTACGCCAGCGTCGTGTCGACCAACCCGCTCGTGGTGGCCGCCGACGTCGGCGACTCCGCGGGCGACGGCAGCGGCATCTCGGACTTCTTCTCCATCGACAACAAGACCGGCAAGCTGCGCACGCGCATCTCGGCGCCGGGCGAGCAGTTCGCGGCGCGCTGCGAGGGCATCACCCGCATCGAGTACTGCAACCAGCTGGCCGTCGGCGGCGACCGGCTGTACATCCCGACCGAGGAGCACGACGGCAAGGGCGAGTACAGCCAGACCAACGAGATCGTCGCCTTCGACCTCGCCACCGGCAAGCAGACCGGGCAGCGGGCCGACGCGGGTGACGGCTACACGATCTCGCCGCTGCGCATGGACGGCGGCAACCTGATCGCGTACAAGCGGCCGCCGTACGACAAGGGCGGGCAGATCGTGAGCATCGACGGGGGCAGCTTCAAGGAGACGAAGCTGCTGGAGAACCCCGCGTCGGAGCAGGTGCGCGATGTGGAGAGCAGCATGTCGCCGGACTACTCGGAGTTCCTGTACGCCGAGGGGCACCTGTACATGTCGAAGGTGTACGCGAGCAAGCGCTCTTCCACGGGTGACAAGGAGTACCTGGCGGTCGGGTTCGGTACGGGCTGATCGTCCGATGATCATCTGGTGATCGACTGAGGTTCCTTTCGGTCCCGTCCCTGTTCAGGGGCGGGACCGTTCGCGTTTGGCTCAGTCAACCTCGAATGAGAGGAATTTCGGCGATCCGGGGCGATTCTCGCGGGTAGGGGAGCGCAACGTCGAACAAGCGTGTAGCTTCCGGGGGCATGAAGGCGGGGGAGCCGGGGGGCTTCCATTGGGGGGACTGGGGTGACTGGGGGGTTGCTCGATGGGAGTGCGGCTCATGGTGGTCGACGACCACCGATTGCTGGCCGAGGCGCTGGCCTCCGCGCTGAAGCTGCGGGGGCACCGGGTGCTCGCCGCGGCGGCGCCGGCCGCGGGGGCGGCGGAGCTGGTGATCACACGCGCGCCGGAGGTGTGCCTGCTGGGCACGGCCACGCCGGCGGAGCCGGGGATCTTCGATCCGGTGGTGCGGATCAAGCGGGAGCGGCCGCAGGTGGCGGTGCTGGTGCTGGGTCCTGTGCCCAGCCCGCGGGGGATCGCGGCGGCGTTCGCGGCCGGGGCGGCCGGATACGTCCGGCATGACGAGCGGATAGAGGGCGTCGAGCGGGCGATCATGAAGGCCCGGGCGGGCGAGGCGGCGGTGGCGCCCCAGCTTCTGCAGGGCGCGTTCAGCGAGTTGCTGAACCCTGCGGCCCAACCGGACGACGAGGGCCAGCGGTTGCTCCAGATGCTCACGCCGAGAGAGGTGGAGGTCCTGGTCCGCGTCGCCGACGGTGAGGACACCCGCCTCATCGCGGCGGGCATGGGCATCGCGCCGTCCACTGCCCGTACGCATGTCCAGCGGGTGCTGATGAAGCTGGGCGTCGGTTCACGGCTGGAAGCAGCGGCACTGGCGGCGCGGACGGGGTTGCTGGACCGGGCGGGGCCGGTGTCGCGGCCGGGGCCGGAGGCCTGAGACCCGGCTGTACGCCGTACGTTGCGGTGTGGGTCGGTTTCTGGTCGATCTCAGCCCTAGAGTGGTGGACCTGACCTGGTCAGAGGTCGGTGTCGCGCACGAGGCCGCCGGGTAGCGGGACGCGGTCAGCCGCGTAATCGCACGCGACAAACCCGGCGACGTCGGCGATCATCCCCGGGATACTGGTCGCCCATGGATGAGGTGAAAGTCGTTGTCGCCCATTCCGAGCGCGCGACTCTGCGCGTCGGTGACGTGTTCTTGAAGGTGGACGCCGATCAGGCGCGCATCGACGTCGAGGTCGAGGCGATGGCCCTCGCGCCGGTCCCGACCCCGGAGGTCCTGTGGCGCAAGCCGCCCGTGCTCGCGATCGCCGCACTCCCGGGGACGACGCTTGGGCGCCTCGGCGGGCCGTCGACCGGGTCGTCGGTGGCGTGGGCCGCGGCGGGCGCCGCCATCCGGAAGCTGCATGATGCGCCGCTGCCGCCCCGGCCCGGCCGGGCCGGCCGGAGCATCGTCGCGCTGGCGGCGGAACTCGACGACGAGTGCGAGTTGCTCGTGACGAACGGTGTCCTGCCCGCTGACCTGGTCACCCGCAACCGCCAGGTCGCCGAGGCCGCGCTCCGGCCGTGGCCTCCGGCGTTCACTCACGGCGACCTGCAGATCGCGCACGTCTTCGTCGACGGCGACGAGATCACTGGCATCATCGACTGGTCCGAGGCGGGCCAGGGTGATGCCCTGTACGACCTCGCCACCTTCACGCTCGGACACGAGGAGTACCTCGACGATGTCGTCGCCGGCTATGGCACCGACATCGACCTCGACGTGATCCACGCGTGGTGGTCGTTGCGAAGCCTGCTGGCAGTTCGCTGGCTGATCGAGCACGGCTTCGACCCGTTCGCGCCGGGCTGTGAGGTCGACGTGCTGAGATCCCGGATGTGAGGCTGCGCGGGCCCGATTGCTACGAATGCGTTCTGACGCATCGAGCAGGCCACCCCTGGGGCGATCGCCCGCCCTTACTCTCGACAAAGTGCGGTGCGCAGTCGTCGCCAGCAGATGACGGCGCAGCCGAGGGTGACGAACGCGTGGTGGATGTCGTCGCGGATCTCCCAGCGGATGCGCTGGCGGCGGAACCAGTGCAGCAGCGCGTTCTCTCCTTCCACGACCCAGCGGTACACGCCCAGGCCGGAGCCGTGCCCGGTGCCGCGCCGGGCGATGTGCGGGGTGATCTGGAACCGGCGGACCTTGTCCCGGTAGACCTCGTGGTCATAGCCGCGAGCGGGGTGCCGTGCGCCTCGACCATCAGGTGGTGCTTGCAGGTCATCCCCGAGCCGAAGCCCAGCTCCTGGGCAGAAACTCCGGGCGGACCCCGGTGTACAGCACGAACAGGATCCCGCACAGCACCCTGCGACTATCCAGACGCTTACGACCTGGACGCCGCGGATCACGCGGGACGACCGGCAGCAGCGGCTCGATCCGCGCCCACAACTCGTCGTCGATCTCCCACGGTCTGGCAGCGGTCTTCCTCGTCTCGACTGGCTCGTACCCCCCTTCGGCCAGCATCAACGAGAACTGACACACCGTCATTCCCAGAGGTCCAGAAACCTCCTTTTGTCAGGAGTCGTAACAGGCTGAGGAGTCCGGAGTCCGGCCATCTCGGTGGCCGGACGTCGAAAGGAGGGGCATGGGCTACAGCCCGTCGATCTACAAATTCGTCGACGGCGGTGACGTTCCGGTTCCGCCGGACCTGGACGTGGTGCGGGCAGTTCTGGAGCCCTACGACGTCGGGGACCCGCGATTCACCGTGGTCGAGGACGGCAGCCTGCTGGATCCGGGCTTCCGACGGCAGCGAAGCCGAGATCTCGGCCGACGAAACCGGCATCCTGGTGGAGCGCCCTCACGCCGGGGGCGTCTTCGCCATCGTCGCCGAACTGGTTTCCCGGCTGGGAGCGGTCGTCATGGCTCCGAGTGCAGGCCGCATCGTGTGCCGCGAGGAGGAGCGCACTCAGCTCCCTGCGGGCATGCAGGAGGACGCCGTCGTCATCGAGATGACGGGCGAGGCGCTCTCGGCCGCGCTCTTGGGAGCGGCTTCCTGACGTCTCGGTGACGGTCCGGGTGCGGGTGGACTGGCCCGCCAACCCGCCCCCGCCGGCCGTGTGCTGGTGGGGGCGGGTTGCATCGAGCCGCCCCGACGCTCACACGGCCTGACCGTCTGGGCCGCGGTTCGCGCCGGTGTGTCCAGCACCTGACGCCTGACCGCCGCCATCACCGCCGTGCAGACGTCGGCGCCCAGTCGCGCAACCGGGCGCCCGCCCTCACTTCCTCGCTTCATCCCCCGGCACCACATCCGGCGGCGGCGGAGCCGCAGGCCGCAGCTTCAGCCACGCAAGGAAGAACAGACCGAGCAGCAACATCCCCAACCCGGTCCACAGATTGATATTGACGCCCTCCGCCTTGTCGATGTCGGCATCGGACGCCGTGAACCCCGCGATCGTCACGATCACGCCGTACACCACGAACAGCCCACCGATGATGCGCCGGATGTCGAACAGCCGCGCGGCCGTCGCCGACTTGCCCTGCAGCTCGGTGACTTCCCGCTGCACGTCCTTGTCGGAGTAGAACTCGGACATAGGTCAATCCTCCCTCGGTCAGAACGGGAACGGTCGGAACGGGAACGGTCAGAACGAGAACGGGATGTAGCAGGCCGCGGCCAGCACGATCGCACCCCAGCCGAGCAGTGCCGGCTTGCGGTACCAGGCATCGTCCCCGGGCGCCGGCGGCTCCGCCATGCCCGGCGAGGTCGTGCCGTAGACCAGCCCCTGGAGTTCCTCGGCCGGCTTCGGCGCGGTGAAGAGCGACACCGCCACCATGACGACCGCGCCCGCGACGAACCCCGCGATCGCCGAGACAAAGTTGGCGCCCTGGTCGGAGGGGATGTCGACGATGCCCTGCTTATAGAGGACGAAGTAGTTGATCATCGCGGCGCTGGTGCCCACGAGCAGCCCCCAGAAGCCCGACTTCATCGACGCCCGCTTCCAGAACATGCCGATGATGAAGACGACGAACATCGGCACGTTGAAGAAGGAGAACAGCGTCTGGAGGTAGGCCATGATGTTCGAGAAGGACCGCGCCAGGAACGCCGTGCCGATGGAGGCGAAGACGCCGATCGCGGTGATGAGCCGGCCGAAGCGCACGTAGTACTCGTCCTCGCGGCCCCGTACGACGTACTTCGCCCAGATGTCCGTCGTGAACACCGTGTTGAACGACGACACGTTCGCCGCCATGCCTGCCATGAACGCCGCGAGGAGGCCGGTGACGGCGATGCCCAGCACGCCGTTCGGCAGCAGCTGTGCCATGAGGTACGGGATCGCGTCGTTGTACTGCAGGTCCGAGCCGGAGGTACCGATCTTGGGGACCAGGACGGCGGCCACCAGACCCGGGATCATCACCAGGAACACGATGAAGATCTTCGGGAACGCGGCGATGAGGGGTGTGCGCTGCGCCGCCGAGAGGTTCTTGGCGGACAGGGCGCGCTGCACCTCGGCGAAGTTCGTCGTCCAGTAGCCGAAGGAGAGGACGAAGCCGAGGCCCAGGACGATCGTCAGCCAGTTCGCCCCCAGTGGGTTGTCGCTGCCGATGCCCGTACCGCCCCAGGACGTCATGAAGTCGGCGCCGCGGGAGGCGGTGAGGGAGTCGGACAGGCCGTCCCAGCCGCCCACCTTCTTCAGGCCGAGGACCGCGATCGGGATGAGCGCGGCGAGGATGACGAAGAACTGCAGGACCTCGTTGTAGATCGCCGAGGACAGGCCGCCGAGCGTGATGTAGGCGAGGACGAAGAAGCCGGCTACGACGATCGCCACCCACTCCGGCCAGCCCAGCAGCGCCTCGACGACGATGGCCAGGGCGTAGAGGTTGACGCCGGCGATGAGGATCGCGGCGAAGGCGAACAGGATCGAGCTCAGCAGATGCGCCCCCTTGTCGAAGCGCAGCAGCAGGAACTCGGGGACCGAGCGGACCTTGGAGCCGTAGTAGAAGGGCATCATCACCAGGCCCAGGAAGACCATGGCCGGGATGGCGCCGATCCAGTACCAGTGCGTCGTGTAGACGCCGTACTGCGCGCTGTTGGCGGCCATGCCCAGGATCTCGGTGGCGCCCAGGTTGGCGGCGATGAAGGCCAGACCGGTGACCCAGGCGGGCAGGGAACGGCCGGAGAGGAAGAAGTCGAGACTCGTCTTCACCGAGCGGCGGGCGGCGAAGCCGATGCCGAGGACGACGACGAAGTAGATGCCGAGGAGCGAGTAGTCGAGCCAGTTCGTGGGGAGTCGCAGCTCGGCTGACAGATATGTGGGGGTCTGCATGAGCCCTCGCTTCGTTGCGCGAACCGATACGCCGCGGAATCTACGCCTCCGCGTTCAGTCATTGAACACGCCTGTTGGTGCTCTTTGTTTGATTGTGATGTTGACGGCTGGGGGGAGTGATGTTTTTATATGTTGGGTTATGTTTGAAGGATGAGGAGTCCGGCGTGAAGAAGACCTCGACCCGGCTGGCCGACGGTCGCGAGCTCATCTACTACGACCTGCGCGACGACAGCGTGCGCGACGCGGCCGACCGCCGCCCCCTGGACCGCACCGTCACGACGTCCGAGATCCGCCGCGACCCCCTGCTCGGCGACTCCGTCGCCATCGCCTCGCACCGCCAGGGCCGCACCTACCACCCGCCGGCCGACGAATGCCCCCTGTGCCCCTCCGAGGGCGAGAGGCTGAGCGAGATCCCGGACTCGTCGTACGACGTCGTCGTGTTCGAGAACCGCTTCCCCTCGCTGGCCGGGGACTCGGGCCGCTGCGAGGTCGTCTGCTTCACCTCCGACCACGACGTCTCCTTCGCCGGCCTCACCGAGGAGCAGGCGGGCCTGGTGCTGGAGGCATGGACGGACCGTACGTCGGAGCTGTCCCATCTCCCCTCCGTCGAACAGGTCTTCTGCTTCGAGAACCGCGGTGCCGAGATCGGTGTGACCCTCCAGCACCCGCACGGGCAGATCTACGCCTACCCCTTCACCACCCCGCGCACCGCGCTGATGCTCCGCTCCGTCGCGACCCACAAGGAGATGACCGGCGGGGAGAACCTCTTCGACGCGATCCTGGAGCGGGAACTCGCCGACGAGCGGGTCATCCTGGAGGGTGAACACTGGGTGGCATTCGTGCCCTATGCGGCGCACTGGCCGTACGAGGTGCACCTCTACCCCAAGCGCCGGGTGCCCGACCTGCTGGGTCTGGACGAGGACGCGCGCACAGAGTTTCCCAAGATTTATCTGGAACTCTTGAGGCGCTTCGACCGGATCTTCGGTGAGGGCGAGCCTCCGACGCCGTACATCGCGGCCTGGCACCAGGCACCGTTCGGCGCGCTGGAGGAGTTCGACGGGGTCGTGCGTGAGGACTTCGCGCTGCACCTCGAGCTTTTCACCATCCGCCGCACTTCCGGCAAGCTGAAGTTCCTCGCGGGTTCCGAGTCCGGCATGAACGTGTTCATCAACGACGTGCCGCCGGAGCGCGCGGCCGAGCGACTGCGAGAGGTAGCGAGTTCATGAGCGGGAAGTACCTGGTGACGGGCGGTGCGGGCTATGTCGGCGGCGTCGTCGCCCAGCACCTGCTGGAGGCGGGCCACGAGGTCGTCGTCCTGGACAACCTCTCCACCGGCTTCCGTGAAGGCGTCCCGGCGGGCGCGACCTTCATCGAGGGCGACATCCGCGACGCCGCCAAATGGCTGGACTCCTCGTACGACGGCGTCCTGCACTTCGCCGCGTTCTCGCAGGTCGGCGAGTCGGTCGTGAAACCGGAGAAGTACTGGGACAACAACGTCGGCGGCACCATGGCCCTGCTGGCCGCGATGCGCGAGGCGGGCGTGGCCAGGCTCGTCTTCTCCTCCACGGCGGCGACGTACGGCGAACCCGAGCAGGTCCCGATCGTCGAGTCGGCGCCCACCTCCCCGACCAACCCGTACGGCGCCTCGAAGCTCGCCGTCGACCACATGATCACCGGCGAGGCGGCGGCACACGGTCTGGGCGCGGTCTCGCTGCGCTACTTCAACGTGGCGGGCGCCTACGGCGAGCACGGCGAGCGCCACGACCCGGAGTCCCACCTGATCCCGCTGGTCCTCCAGGTCGCGCAGGGCAGGCGCGAGGCGATCTCCGTCTTCGGTGACGACTACCCGACGCCGGACGGCACCTGCGTCCGCGACTACATCCACGTGGCGGACCTGGCGGAGGCCCACCTGCTGGCGTTGCGGGCCGCCACCTCCGGCGAGCACCTCATCTGCAACCTCGGCAACGGCAACGGCTTCTCGGTCCGCGAGGTCATCGAGACGGTCCGCACTGTGACCGGCCACCCGATCCCCGAAGTGGTCGCCCCCCGCCGGGGCGGCGACCCGGCGGTCCTGGTGGCCTCGGCCGCCACGGCCCGCGAGAAGCTGGGCTGGAACCCGTCCCGCGCGGACCTCGCGGGAATCGTCGCGGACGCGTGGGACTTCGCGCAGCGGCGCGGCAACTAGCAGGTCCAAAGGTACGGAAGGGTCAGGGGACAGGCATGAGCGAGGCTGTGGCGCAGACGGTCGCCGCACGGTTCGGCGAGCTGTACGGCGCGGAGCCGCACGGGGTATGGGCGGCACCGGGCCGCGTCAACCTCATCGGCGAGCACACCGACTACAACGACGGCTTCGTCATGCCGTTCGCCCTGCCGCACACGGCGGTGGCGGCGGTGTCACGCCGCGAGGACGGCGTCCTGCGCCTGCACTCGGCGGACGTCGAGGGCGGGGTTGCCGAACTCCGTTTGGACGACCTGTCCCCGGAGTCGGACAAGAACTGGACGGCGTACCCGGCGGGCGTGGTCTGGGCCCTGCGCGAGGCCGGCCACGCGGTCACGGGCGCGGACATCCACCTGTCCTCGACGGTCCCCTCGGGCGCGGGCCTGTCGTCGTCGGCGGCGCTGGAGGTCGTGGTCGCGCTTGCCCTGAACGACCTGTTCTCGCTCGGCCTGCGCGGCTGGCAGCTGGCCCGCCTGTGCCAGCGCGCGGAGAACGTCTACGTCGGCGCCCCCGTCGGCATCATGGACCAGACGGCATCCGCCTGCTGCGAGGCCGGCCACGCCCTCTTCCTCGACACCCGCGACCTCTCCCAGAAGCAGATCCCCTTCGACCTGGCGGCCGAGGGCCTGCGCCTCCTCGCCGTCGACACGCAGGTCAAGCACTCCCACAGCGAGGGCGAGTACGGCAAGCGCCGCGCGGGCTGCGAGAAGGGCGCGGCGCTGCTCGGCGTGAACGCGCTCCGGGACGTCCCTTACGACGATCTGGACGCGGCCCTGTCCCGCCTCGGCGACGAGGAGGAGGTCCGCCGCCTGGTCCGCCACATCGTCACGGAGAACGAGCGCGTCGAACGGGTGGTGTCCCTGCTGGAATCGGGCGACGACACCCGCGCGATCGCCCCGATCCTGGTCGAGGGCCATGCCTCCTTGAGGGACGACTTCCGCATCTCCTGCCCCGAACTCGACCTGGTCGTCGACACGGCCCTCGCCTCCGGCGCCCTCGGCGCCCGCATGACCGGCGGCGGCTTCGGCGGCTCGGCGATCGTCCTCGCGGAGGAGACGGACGTCGACGCCATCACCAAGGCGGTGACGGAAGCCTTCGCGGCTGCGGGCTTCACGGCACCGCGGGTGTTCGAGGCGGTCCCGTCGGCGGGGGCGCGGCGGGTGCGCTGACATCCAGGCGGAGAGCCGGGCGCCTTCTCCCCGAGGGCGCCCGATCTTCTCGCGTGGCTTCAGCGGTTGACGGACTGGATCTCCCGGACCGTCATCGCCTGGGTCGTCTCGAAGGTTCCGTCCGGCAGGTCGCCCTGTGCTCCGCCGGAGCCCTCCCAGGAGATCTGCCATGTGATCGACGCCCTGAGCTGGTACGGCGTGCCGTTCGTGGCCCGCAGATACCGGATGCCACACGGCGGAGTCCGGCTCGCATCGCCCTTGGTGTACGGCGTGCCGATGGAGCCGTCGTCATTGATCGCGCAGTCCCCGGAGGCCGGGTAGGTCTCGGCGTCCTCGGTGCCGGGATTCAGGTGCAGGGCGACGGGCTTGGCCGTGGTCTCCGCCCAGACGCCGGCATCGGGCAGCTCGGCGCGGACCCTGACCTCCTTGAAGGCCGCCTTGTCCAGCCACACCCAGGTCGGCAGGTTCACGGTCGACCTGGCCGCGGGCTTCAGCTCGACCTCGGTCTGCGGGACGTTGATCTTGTCGTACGCGTAGCCGGCGAGGATGTCAGGCGTGGGAGCGTGGTCGTCGTCAGGGAGAGTGTTGGCGTTCTGCCAGAACAGGTTCCGCTCGCATGCGGCGGACTCGGGGTCGTCTTCCCGGTTCTTGTTGATCACCCCGCGCCAGAAATTGCCCTTCTTGCCCAGGTTGTAGTTCTTGTAGCTGAACCCGCTGTCGGTGTTGTCCTGTCCCTTCTCGTAGTGGTCCACCATCAATTCCTCCCCCCAACTGAGCGTGGGGGTGACGGGCACCAGATTCTCGTTGGGGTTCTTCTTCAGACGGTCCACGGCGCTCTTGAGCTGCTGAGACGTCGCCACTGGCTCGTACCAGCACGCCGGGGGCTCCCAGTTGGGGTCCACCGGGGCGAGCGACTTGGTGGAGCCGCCCGAGGTACCGCCGCTGACCTGCTTGACCTTGATACCTGTGGTGGTAGCCGAAGCGGTCAGCGTGGTGCCGGATGCATCGCCGGATGCGTCCCCGAGGACGGCGGCTCGATCTCCTCATCTCCGAGCGCGTACGCCGCTGTGCAGGACAAGACCACAGCGCAGAGTGAGATGGTGACCAGAACACCCGACCTCGCAGCCAACCTCATCGGCTGCATCCCCCCGCTACCACGGTCACGGACGTTGTCTTCCACACGCCCTGCGAGGACTTGTCCAGCCGGGTTCGGTACTGAAGTACCGATTCGGGCTTGTCCGGAGTCTTGACGACCGTTCCGGTCTTGCGGTTCTTCGTGGATGCCTGGCGCTCGTCGACGCAGTAGAAGAGGACGCCGGAGCCGCTGTCGCTGATGAGAGCCTTGGCGTTGAAGGCCGTGACCCTGCCAATGATGTCGTTGTCGTCTTCGACGAACTGTTTGATCCACTTGCGAGCAGATACCTGGGTGGCTTCCGAGCTGTAGAAGGCCACCGCCTCGGAGTCCGGATCCGCGTCTATGACCGCGGCGTACTTCGCCCGGAGTTGCTCACGGCCGTCGTTCAGGATCGCCTGAAGCTTCGGATCACTGTTCGTCCAGCTCTCGAAGTCCGCCTGGAACTCCTTGGACAGCGTGATCTCCGGCCGCTCGGCGCCGCCCGGCGAAGCCACGGCGGAGGGGCTGGCCGACGTCTTGCCGTCGGCGGCGTCCGCACCCTTGATCGGGTCGGAGGGCGAGTCGCCTCCTTCCGACCCGCATGCGGTTGTCAACACGGCCATGGACGCGGTGAGCGCGGCTGCTGCGAGCCGGGCGGGGCGATTCACTCAGGTCTCCCGTTGAGGTGAAGTTAACTCAAGCGAACCAACGCTATCGGAGCTTCCATGCTCCTTTGCCAACGCGGCATTTGCACCGAGCGTCAGGGCCGGCACCTCCGGGACCCCCGGTCCTCGGTGAGATCCCAGGTCTGCCAGGCACCGTCCTCGTTCTTCTTCAGGCCGAGGTTGTAGAAGACGTAGCTGTCGGGCGTGGTCTTGGTGCCCTGCAGCTTGTTCGTCTCGCGGTTCTTGAGGTCCGCCCTGCTCTCGTCGACGCAGGACGTCAGAGCCGCCGATGTGCTCCCGTTGAGGTGGGGGTGAGTCAAACGGACCAACGCTTTCGCCCGACTCGACGAGCTCTGGCCGTCGGCTCAGCCCAGCCTCTTCATCAGCGAGTACTCCGTGATCCCCGGCGGATAGTCCGGGATCACGCACACCACCTCGTACCCCTGCTTCTCGTAGAACCGAGGCGCCTGGAAGTCCCAGGTCTCCAGGCGGGACGAGCGGCAGCCGCGGTCCTTGGAGGCGATTCGTTCCGCCTCGCGGAGCAGGGCGGCGCCTAGGCCCGTGCCCCGGTGGCGTTCGTCGACCCAGAGGTAGGTGACGTGGAGCCAGGTCGCCCAGGTGTAGCCGACGAGGCCGCCGGCCAGAGTGTCGTCCGAGTCGTTCACAGCCCACACGTGCAACGGGACGTCCCTTTCGTCCGGGGTTCCGCGCAGAGCTCGCAGGATCGGAGAGGCGTTTGTGTTCGCTTCCCGCAGGCGCGTGCGGAGCAGATCACGTCGGGCCTTGTCGACTTCTGTCTCAAGACGGAACATGCGGCACACCATAAACGTGCTGGACAGTCAGTTCTGCAAATAACCTTCCGCTCCCGGCCCCCGGCCGTACCCTGATGAACAGCACCGGTGGGGGCCGGTGCCGATCAGGGGGCGAGACAGCCGGGTACGACGCCCGGGGTGGGGGTAGCGGTGTCTGCACGGCGGCGGCCGTGCGGCTGCGGCGACCCCGTCAGGCTGCTGCGGGACGGACAGACAGACAGACGTAGCGGCCGGGCACTCCGGCGTCGTATCCGTGCGGTGTCGTGTTCCGACGATGGGGAATCCCCTGCTCTCAGGAGCCTGGGGAAGGGGGTTACGTGATTCGCATCCGAGTCCTGGTCGTCGACGACCATCGCATCTTCGCGGAGTCACTCGCCGCGGCCCTGGCCGCCGAGCCCGATGTCGACGTCTCCGCGGCCGGCAGCGGTCCCGCCGCGCTGCGCAGCCTGGAGCGGGCGGTCGCCGAGGGGCGGCGCTTCGACGTGCTGCTCGTGGACGCCGATCTGGGCGGCATGGTGCCGGGCATACGGCCCGCGGTGCCGGTGCAGGAGAGCAACGAGGACGGGCTCGTCGACGGGATCTCCCTCGTCACGGGCGTGCGGTCCGCGCAGCCGAACGTACGGATCGTCGTGCTCGCCGAGAAGGACGACCCGCGGCGGGCCGCCCTGGCCCTGCAGGCCGGGGCCTCGGGGTGGGTGGCGAAGGACTGCTCGCTGTCCCGGCTGCTGACCGTCATCCGAGGCGTGCTGCGCGACGAGACCCATCTGCCGCCCGCCCTGCTGACCGGCGTACTGCGGGAACTCACCGCCGCCCGCAAGCACCGCACCGAGAGCGAGCAACTGGTCGAGTCGCTGACGCCGCGGGAGCGGGAAGTGCTGCGGTGCATGGTCGCCGGGCTGGGCCGGAAGGCCGTCGCCGAGCGGCTGTTTCTGTCACCGCACACCGTGCGGACCCATATGCAGAACGTCCTCGGAAAGCTCGGCGTGCATTCCACCCTGGCCGCCGTCGCCCTGGCCCGGCGGGCCGGAGTCGGGCCCGTCGACCTAGCCGGGGATGTTGTCGAACGGGGCGGTCAGCTGGCGTAGCAGCCCCGCCAGTTCGCCGCGCTGGGCCCGGGAGAGCTCCGCGAGGATCGCGCGCTCCTGGTCCAGCAGTCCCGCCAGGGCCTGGTCCGCGCGGTCCCTGCCCTCGTCCGTCAGCCGGACCAGGACGCCTCGGCGGTCGCTGGGGTCGGGGAGGCGTTCCACCAGGTCCTTCTTCGCCAGGCGGTCGATGCGGTTCGTCATCGTGCCCGACGTGACCAGGGTCTGGGTGAGGAGCTGTCCCGGCGAGAGCTGATACGGCGTGCCCGCGCGGCGCAGGGCCGTCAGGACGTCGAACTCCCACGGCTCCAGGCCGTGCTCGGAGAAGGCCAGCCGACGCGCCCGGTCCAGATGCCGGGCCAGTCTGCTCACGCGGCTGAGCACCTCGAGCGGTTCCACGTCGAGGTCCGGGCGCTCCCGGCGCCATGCTGCGACCAGCCGGTCGACCTCGTCCTCCATGGCGATCAGTGTAGTGGTTGTGTCGACGTAGAGTCTCTTGACGTCCATTTTCTTGACGTCGAGATATGTCGATGTCACGGTGGGTGGGCGTCCCTGACGGTCACCACCAGGACATCCGGAGGACTTCATGCCCGCTGCCGCCCCCACCTGGGACCCCGCCCAGTACCTCCGGCACGCCGGCCACCGCGCCCGCCCCTTCGCCGATCTCCTCGCCCGTGTCCCCGAGCCGCCCGGCAGCGCACCCCGCATCGCCGACCTCGGCTGCGGCCCCGGCAACGTCACGCGGGTCCTGGCCGATCGCTGGCCCACCGCCCGGATCACCGGCTACGACAACTCTCCCGAGATGCTCGACAAGGCCCACGTCGATCACCAGGGCCCCACCCCGGGCGGGGGGCGTCTCGACTTCGCCCACGCCGATGTGCGCACCTGGGCGCCGGCCGAGCCGTACGACCTGATCGTCAGCAACGCGACGCTGCAGTGGGTGCCGGGGCACGTCGAGCGGTTCGCCGACTGGGAGGCCGGGCTGAAACCGTCCGGCATCTTCGCCTTCCAGGTGCCCGGGAACTTCGACGCCCCCAGCCACCGGCTCATGCGCGAACTCGCCGGCTCCCCGCGCTGGCGCGACCGGCTCGCCGACACGCTGCGCCACGCCGACGCCGTCCTCACACCCGAGGCCTACCTGGAGCACCTCACGGCCCTCGGCTGCACCGCCGACGTCTGGGAGACGACGTACATCCATCTGCTCCAGGGCGAGGACCCGGTGCTGGACTGGGTGAAGGGGACCGGCCTCAGGCCCGTGCTGACCGCCCTCGCCGACGACCCCGAGGCGCGGGAGGGCTTCGTCACCGAGTACCGGGCCGCCCTGCGTACCGCCTATCCGGCCGGGCCGCAGGGCACCCCGTTCCCGTTCCGCCGGGTTTTCGCGGTGGCCCGGAAACGAGGGTGAGGGAGTGGTTCAGGTGGTGCGGCCGAGGTGGGCGATGAGGATGCGGATCACCTCGTCTTCGATGACGTAGAGGACGCGGTAGTCGCCGACGCGCAGGCGGCGGATGTCCACTCCGTAAGGAACCGTGCCCGCCGGACGAGGGTCGTCGGCGAGCTGGTCGATCCTGTCCAGGACGGCTGCGAGGCCGTGAGGGTCTTCCTTCAGGAACCGCGCCGCGGCGTCGAGGGCGTGCGGCTCGAAGATGATTTCGTAGGTCACTTCTTGTCGAGCCCCAGCCGCCTGCGCACCTCGGCCATGGGGATGCCCTCGCCGAGCGTGCCCTCCGCCTTGCGCCGCTTGTAGTCCGCGACCGCGAGGGCGTCTTCGAGATCCTCTATCACCTGGGGAGACACAAGCAGCGCGGCCACGTGGCCGTGGTCGGTGATGGCGATGGTCTCGCGGCTGTGGGCCGCGCGCCGGACCAGGTCGCCGAGCTGGGAACGGGCGGAGCTGATCGTGATCTCAGTCATGCGCACATGGTGCCACAAGGTTAATGTTGTGAGTGCTTCTGTCAGCTCTTGCGGCGCCCTATCAAGTGCGGCTTCGCCTCTATGCCGTCCAGGCCGTGCCAGGCCAGGTTCACCAGGTGCGCGGCGACCTCGGCCTTCTTCGGCTTGCGGACGTCCAGCCACCACTGGCCGGTCAGGGCGACCATGCCGACCAGGGCCTGGGCGTACAGCGGGGCCAGCTTGGGGTCGAAGCCGCGGCTCTTGAACTCCTTGCCGAGGATGTCCTCGACCTGGGTGGCGATGTCCGAGATCAGGGAGGCGAAGGAACCCGTCGACTGGGGGATGGGGGAGTCCCGGACCAGGATGCGGAAGCCGTCCGTGTACTCCTCGATGTAGTCGAGGAGGGCGAAGGCCGCCTGTTCGCACAGTTCGCGAGGGTGACCGGCCGTGAGTGAACTCGTCACCATGTCCAGCAGGCACCGCATCTCGCGGTCCACGACCACCGCGTACAGCCCCTCCTTGCCGCCGAAGTGCTCGTAGACCACCGGCTTGGAGACCCCGGCCTTCGCCGCGATCTCCTCCACCGAGGTGCCCTCGAACCCCTTCGTCGCGAAGAGGGTGCGACCGATCTCCAGCAGCTGTTGGCGGCGCTCGGCGCCGGTCATCCGCGTGCGACGCACTCGCCGCGGCTTGTCATTGCTGGGGGTGCTGCTCGAGTCGGTCGCCACAGCGACCATCATGCCGCCTCGACGGGTTCCTTCCCGCGCCGGGAGCCGCCTTCCCCGTCGTTACGGCGCGAATCGATACGCGAGCGTGACGGCCAGCGCACGTCGTACGCCCAGCCGGCCATCTCGAACCAGCGGATCAGCCGGGCGGAGGAGTCCAGCTGGCCGCGCATCACCCCGTGCCGTGCCGAGGTGGGGTCGGCGTGGTGCAGGTTGTGCCAGGACTCGCCGCAGGACAGCACCGCCAGCCACCACACGTTGCCCGACCGGTCGCGCGACTTGAAGGGGCGCTTGCCGACCGCGTGGCAGATCGAGTTGATCGACCACGTCACATGGTGCAGCAGGGCCACCCGGACGAGCGACCCCCAGAAGAACGCCGTGAAGGCGCCCCACCAGGACATCGTGACCAGCCCGCCGATCAGCGCAGGGAGGGCCAGGGACACGACCGTCCACAGCACGAACTGGCGGGAGATCGCGCGGAGCGTCTTGTCCTTGATCAGGTCCGGGGCGTACTTCTCCTGCGGCGTCTGCTCCTCGTCGAACATCCATCCGATGTGTGCCCACCACAGGCCCTTCATCAGGGCCGGGACGGTCTCCCCGAAACGCCACGGCGAGTGCGGGTCGCCCTCCGCGTCGGAGAACTTGTGGTGCTTGCGGTGATCGGCCACCCAGCGGACCAGGGGGCCCTCGACCGCCATGGAACCCGCGATGGCCAGCGCGATCTTCAGAGGCCGCTTGGCCTTGAAGGAACCGTGCGTGAAGTGGCGGTGGAAGCCGATCGTGATGCCGTGGCACCCCAGGTAGTAGAAGAAGACCAGCAGACCGAGGTCCAGCCAGCTCACCCCCCAGCCCCACGCCAGCGGCACGGCCGCCAGCAGCGCGAGGAACGGGACGGCGATGAAGAGGAGGAGGGTGATCTGCTCGATGGACCGCTTCTGCTCGCCGCCCAGCGTGGCGGAGGGGGCTGCGGCGTCGGTGGCCTGACCGGGCGCCTCGGGGGCGTCCTCGATCACGTCGGAACTACTGGTCATACGCGTCCCCTGGGGGGTATGAGGAGGGTGAAGGGGGTGCCGGGCCACGGGAACCCCGCAGTGCTTCCTACGGTTCCGTAACCTACGGCATCGTAAGTATGGCAGTGCGCCGCCCGGCGGCAAGAGCCCGAGAGCCTGCGCGTCCCCGCCGACACCTATCCTGGAGTCGGTCGGACAGCGCGGTCCGCTCTGATTTCTTCCCGGATGTCCGGCCCGTATGCGGCGCACGCCGCGCGAGACGCCGTCCGGGTTCCCCTCCCAGACGAGCTTCAACACTGCAAGGAGCCGCACCTGTGAGCAGTGCCGACGACCAGACCACGACGACGAGCAGTGAGCTGCGTGCCGACATCCGCCGGCTGGGTGACCTCCTCGGGGAGACCCTTGTCCGGCAGGAGGGCCCCGAGCTCCTGGAACTCGTCGAGAAGGTCCGCCGCCTCACCCGTGAGGACGGCGAGGCCGCCGCCGAGCTGCTACGCGGCACGGAACTACAGACCGCGGCCAAGCTGGTCCGCGCGTTCTCCACCTATTTCCACCTGGCCAACGTCACCGAGCAGGTCCACCGCGGCCGCGAGCTGCGCAACCGGCGCGCCGCCGAGGGCGGACTGCTCGCCCGTACGGCCGACCGGCTCAAGGACGCCGACCCCGAACACCTGCGCGAGACGGTCCGGAACCTCAATATTCGTCCCGTGTTCACGGCCCACCCGACCGAGGCCGCGCGCCGGTCGGTCCTGAACAAGCTCCGGCGCGTCGCCGCACTCCTCGACACCCCCGTCATCGAGTCCGACCGCCGCCGCCTCGACATCCGGCTCGCCGAGAACATCGACCTCGTCTGGCAGACCGACGAACTGCGCGTCGTCCGCCCCGAGCCCGCCGACGAGGCCCGCAACGCCATCTACTACCTGGACGAACTGCACGCCAACGCCGTCGGCGACGTCCTGGAGGACCTCACCGCCGAGCTGGAGCGCGCCGGGGTCAAGCTCCCCGACGACACCCGCCCGCTCACCTTCGGCACCTGGATCGGCGGCGACCGCGACGGCAACCCCAACGTCACACCCCAGGTGACCTGGGACGTCCTCATCCTCCAGCATGAGCACGGCATCAACGACGCCCTCGAGACGATCGACGAGCTGCGCGGCTTCCTGTCCAACTCCATCCGCTACGCCGGCGCCACCGAGGAACTGCTGACCTCCCTCCAGACCGACCTGGAGAACCTCCCCGAGATCAGCCCCCGCTACAAGCGCCTCAACGCCGAGGAGCCCTACCGGCTCAAGGCCACCTGCATCCGGCAGAAGCTGGAGAACACCAAGAAGCGCCTCGCCAAGGGCACCGCGCACGTCCCGGGCCGCGACTACCTCGGCACCAGCCAGCTCCTCGACGACCTGCGGATCATCCAGAGCTCCCTGCGCGAGCACCGCGGCGGCCTCTTCGCCGACGGCCGCCTCGCCCGCACCATCCGCACGCTGGCCGCCTTCGGCCTCCAGCTCGCCACCATGGACGTACGCGAGCACGCCGACGCCCACCACCACGCCCTCGGCCAGCTCTTCGACCGGCTCGGCGAGGAGTCCTGGCGGTACGCGGACATGCCCCGCGACTACCGCGCCCGGCTGCTCGCCAAGGAACTGCGCTCCCGCCGCCCCCTCGCGCCCACCCCGGCGCCCGTGGACGCGCCCGGCGAGAAGACCTTCGGCGTCTTCCAGACCGTGAAGCGGGCCCTGGAGGTCTTCGGACCCGAGGTCATCGAGTCGTACATCATCTCCATGTGCCAGGGCGCCGACGACGTCTTCGCCGCCGCCGTCCTCGCCCGCGAGGCCGGACTCATCGACCTGCACGCCGGCTGGGCCAAGATCGGCATCGTGCCGCTGCTGGAGACGACGGACGAGCTCAAGGCCGCCGACACCATCCTGGAGGACATGCTCTCCGACCCGTCGTACCGCAGGCTCGTGGCGCTGCGGGGCGACGTCCAGGAGGTCATGCTCGGCTACTCCGACTCCTCCAAGTTCGGCGGCATCACCACCAGCCAGTGGGAGATCCACCGCGCCCAGCGCCGCCTGCGCGACGTCGCCCACCGCTACGGCGTCCGCCTCCGGCTCTTCCACGGCCGCGGCGGCACCGTCGGCCGCGGCGGCGGCCCCACCCACGACGCCATCCTCGCCCAGCCCTGGGGCACCCTGGAGGGCGAGATCAAGGTGACCGAGCAGGGCGAGGTCATCTCCGACAAGTACCTCATCCCGGCCCTGGCCAGGGAGAACCTGGAACTGAGCGTCGCGGCCACCCTGCAGGCATCCGCCCTGCACACCGCCCCCCGCCAGTCGGACGAGGCCCTGGCCCGCTGGGACGCCGCGATGGACGTCGTCTCCGAGGCCGCCGAGGCCGCCTACCGCAGGCTCGTCGAAGACCCCGACCTCCCGGCGTACTTCTTCGCCTCCACGCCCGTCGACCAGCTCGCCGACCTCCACCTCGGCTCCCGCCCCTCACGCCGCCCGGACACCGGCGCCGGCCTCGACGGGCTGCGGGCCATCCCGTGGGTCTTCGGCTGGACCCAGTCACGGCAGATCGTGCCCGGCTGGTTCGGCGTCGGCTCCGGCCTCAAGGCACTGCGCGAGGCCGGCCTGGACACGGTCCTCGACGAGATGCACGGACAGTGGCACTTCTTCCGCAACTTCATCTCCAACGTCGAGATGACCCTGGCCAAGACCGACCTGCGGATCGCCCAGCACTACGTCGACACCCTCGTCCCCGACGAACTCAAGCACGTCTTCGACACCATCAAGGCCGAGCACGAACTGACCGTGCGTGAGGTGCTGCGCGTGACCGGCGAAGAGGAACTCCTCGACGCCGCGCCCGTCCTGAAGCAGACCTTCGCCATCCGCGACGCCTACCTCGACCCGATCTCCTACCTCCAGGTCGCCCTGCTCAAGCGGCAGCGCGACGCCGTCGGCGCCGCCGAACAGCCCGACCCGCTGCTCGCCCGCGCCCTGCTCCTCACCGTCAACGGCGTGGCAGCGGGCCTGCGCAACACCGGCTGAGCCACACAACGAAGGTGCCCCCGGGTTCGTATCCGTACGAACCCGGGGGCACCTCTGCTTCGCCTGACGGCACCTGACCTCACACGGCGAAGAACGCCGCCGTCAGCAGCGCGAACCCCGACAGCGCCAGCACCCACGCCACCCGCGTCCGCAACAACCCGCCCGCCACCACGACCGACGCCAGCAACAGCGCACCACCCAGCGGAATCCACGCGTACAGAATCCCCGCCGGGCCCGAACGGACCGCGTCGTCACTGCCGGGCTTCAGGACCACCGTGTAGGTCCGGCCCCTCTCCACCGCGACCGACTTCGCGATCTCGACCCTCGGCCGCGGCTGCGCACCCTCCGACAACGGCGTGAACACACCCGTGCACGTGTCCGGCCCGCACCGCGTCACATCGACCGTGCCGCGCTCCCGGCCCTTCGTCAGCATCACATGCTGCGCCGTACCCCACGACGCCCACACACCCGAGATCAGGATCAGCGCGGCGACCGTACCCATCGCCGCGAACCGACCGAACCGCAGCACGGCACGAGAGCTCTGGCGAGAGGCGGTGGCGGTGGGGGGCATGGCCGGGATCATTGGCCATACCCACACGGCCGGTCAACTCCCCGGGGTGACAAGTCAGGAGTTGTACGTACTCTGCGCCCGCTCCAGCCCCTCGATCACCAGAGCCTCCACCGCGTCCGACGCCCGGTCCACGAAGTAGTCCAGCTCCTTGCGCTCCGCCGACGAGAAGTCCTTCAGCACGAAGTCCGCCACCGGCATCCGCCCCGGCGGCCGCCCGATCCCGAACCGCACCCGGTGATAATCCGCCCCGAACGCCTTCGTCATCGACTTCAACCCGTTGTGGCCGTTGTCCCCGCCGCCCAGCTTCAGCCGCAACATCCCGTAATCGATGTCCAACTCGTCATGAATCGCCACCACATGGGCGACCGGCACCTTGTAGAAATCCCGCAGCGCGTTCACCGGCCCGCCCGACAGATTCATGTACGACATCGGCTTCGCCAGAATCACCCGACGGTTCGCCGGCCCGGGCGGCCCGATCCGCCCCTCGATCACCTGCGCCTGAGCCTTCCCCGCCCGCTTGAACCTCCCCCCGATGCGATCCGCCAGCAGATCGGCCACCATGAAACCCACGTTGTGCCGGTTCCCCGCGTACTCCGGCCCCGGATTGCCCAGCCCCACGATCAGCCAGGGAGCGGCGGCATCGGTCGTCACGTCCATGTCTCCTTCATACGCGTCGGCCGCTGCTCCGCACGGGAACAGCGGCCGACGAAACGACGACGAAGAGGATCAGGCCTCGGCGGCCTCTTCGCCCTCGGCCTCTTCACCCTCCGGGGCCTCCTCGGCCTGCGCGGCCAGGACCTGAAGGACGACGGTGTCCTCCTCGACGGCCAGCGTCGTGCCCTTCGGCAGCGTGATGTCCTTGGCGAGGATGGAGTCACCGGCGGACAGACCCTCGATGGAGACCGTCACGGACTCCGGGATGTGCGTGGCCTCGGCCTCGACCGGCAGCGCGTTCAGCACGTGCTCCAGCAGGAAGCCACCCGGGGCCAGCTCACCCTCGGTGTGGACGTAGATGTCGACGTTGACCTGCTCGCCACGCTTCACCAGCAGCAGGTCGACGTGCTCCAGGAAGCCCTTCAGCGGGTCACGCTGCACGGCCTTCGGAATCGCCAGCTCCTTGGTCTTGCCGTCGATGTCCAGCGCGATCAGGACGTTCGGCGTACGCAGCGCCATCAGCAGGTCGTGGCCCGGCAGGGTCACGTGCAGCGGGTCCGAACCGTGCCCGTACAGGACACCCGGAACCTTGTCTTCACGACGGATACGGCGCGCGGCACCCTTGCCGAACTCGGTGCGCGTCGCGGCGGAGATCTTCACCTCGGACATAATCACTCCTCGAAGTCAGGTACGGACGTGGTCACCCGGCCACGAACGGCCTGCTACGAAGAGCGCGTCGATAACGGACCACCGATCCCACAACGGGAAACGGCCTCCCTCGCCGAGCAACTGCAGCAGTCTACTCGGCAGGGGAGGCCGCACCCAAAACGATCTACAGGAACTCCGGGAGAGCCCTTACTGCTCGTCGAACAGGCTCGTCACCGAACCGTCCTCGAACACCTCACGCACCGCGCTCGCGATCGTCGGCGCGATCGACAGCACCGAGATCTTGTCCAGGTCCCCGCTCAGCTCACCCGGCGTCGGCAGGGTGTTCGTGAACACGAACTCGCTCACCCGCGAGTTCTTCAGACGGTCCGCCGCCGGACCCGACAGCACACCGTGCGTCGCCGTCACGATCACATCCTCCGCACCGTGCGCGAACAGCGCGTCGGCAGCGGCACAGATCGTCCCACCGGTGTCGATCATGTCGTCCACCAGGACACACACGCGACCCTTCACCTCACCCACGACCTCGTGGACGGTGACCTGGTTCGCGACGTCCTTGTCCCGCCGCTTGTGCACGATCGCCAGCGGCGCGCCCAGCCGGTCGCACCAGCGGTCGGCGACCCGCACCCGGCCCGCGTCCGGAGAGACGACCGTCAGCTTCTCCCGGTCCACCTTCCGGCCCACGTAGTCCGCCAGCAGCGGCAGCGCGAACAGGTGGTCCACCGGACCGTCAAAGAAGCCCTGGATCTGGTCCGTGTGCAGATCGACGGTGAGAATGCGGTCCGCACCCGCCGTCTTCATCATGTCCGCGATCAGACGCGCCGAAATCGGTTCACGTCCGCGGTGCTTCTTGTCCTGCCGCGCGTAACCGTAGAACGGCACGATGACCGTGATGGACCGGGCCGACGCGCGCTTCAGCGCGTCGATCATGATCAACTGCTCCATGATCCACTTGTTGATCGGAGCCGTGTGGCTCTGGATCAGGAAGCAGTCGGCGCCACGCGCCGACTCCTGATAACGCACATAGATCTCACCGTTGGCGAAGTCGAAGGCCTTCGTCGGGACAACCCCGACACCCAGCTGGTGGGCGACCTCCTCGGCAAGCTCGGGGTGGGCGCGGCCGGAGAAGAACATCAACTTCTTCTCGCCGGTCGTCTTGATCCCGGTCACAGCACTGTCTCCTCAGAGGTGTCGCAGCTGGGGTTTCGATCTGGGGTCGAGAGACCTCTCAGCGGGCTCGCGAGAGGGCGTCTCAACTGGTGGGAGTGCGGGTGTGCACTTATCACCGTACGCCGTGTTTGAGGCACCGGTTTCCGGTCAGCCCTCGTCGGCCGACTCCCGGGAAGCCGCCTCCGCCGCCTTCGCGGCCGCGCTCCCCGGACGCTTACGAGCCACCCAACCCTCGATATTCCGCTGCTGACCACGGGCCACGGCCAGCGAACCGGGCGGCACATCCTTCGTGATCACGGACCCGGCGGCGGTGTACGCACCGTCCCCCACCGTGACAGGCGCCACAAACATGTTGTCCGAGCCCGTACGGCAGTGAGAGCCGATGTTCGTGTGGTGCTTCTCCTGGCCGTCGTAGTTCACGAACACGCTCGCGGCGCCGATGTTCGACTGCTCACCGATCGTCGCGTCACCCACGTAGGAGAGATGAGGCACCTTCGTCCCCTCCCCGATCGTGGCGTTCTTCGTCTCGACGTACGTCCCGATCTTGCCCCTGGCGCCCAACCGGGTCCCCGGACGCAGATACGCGTACGGCCCCACCGACGCCTGCGGACCCACCTCGGCGCTCACGGCCACGGTGTTGTCCACACGCCCGCCCGCCCCGACCCGGGTGTCGGTCAGCCGCGAGTTGGGCCCGACCTCCGCGCCCTCGCCGAGATGCGTCGCGCCGTGCAGCTGGGTGCCCGGGTGGACGACGGCGTCCTGCTCGAAGGAGACGGTGACGTCGATCCAGGTCGTCGCCGGGTCGATCACCGTGACGCCCGCGAGCATGGCCTCGGTCAGCAGCCGGTCGTTGAGGATCCGGCGGGCCTCGGAGAGCTGCACGCGGTTGTTGATGCCGGCGATCTCCCGGTGGTCGCCGGCCACGGAGGCCCCGACCCGGTGCCCGGCCTCGCGCAGGATCCCGAGCACGTCGGTGAGGTACTCCTCGCCCTGGCTGTTGTCCGTGCGCACCTTCTTCAGGGCGTCGGCGAGCAACTGGCCGTCGAACGCGAACACACCCGAGTTGATCTCACGGATCGACCGCTGGGCGTCGGTGGCGTCCTTGTGCTCCACGATCGCGGTCACGGCGCCGGTGTCGTCGCGGACGATCCGGCCGTAGCCGGTCGCGTCCGGTACCTCGGCGGTCAGCACGGTCACCGCGTTGCCGTCGGCGGAGTGGGTGGCGGCGAGGGCGTCGAGGGTCGCGCCGGTGAGCAGGGGAGTGTCCCCGCACACGACGACGACGGTCCCGTCGACGGATCCGCCGAGCGCTTCGAGTCCCATCCGTACGGCGTGCCCGGTGCCGTTCTGCTCTGCCTGTACGGCGGTGCGGACGGCGGGGGCGATCTCGCCGAGGTGGGCGGTGACCTTCTCACGGGCGTGGCCGACCACGACGACCAGGTTCTCGGGGTGCAGCTCGCCCGCGGCGGCGAGCACATGCCCGACGAGACTGCGGCCGCAGAGCTCGTGCAGGACCTTGGGTGTGGCCGACTTCATACGGGTGCCCTCACCCGCTGCGAGAACGACGACGGCTGCCGGGCGGTTGGCGCTCACGGGATGCCCTTCGGCTGTGGATGGGGTGGGGTTTCATCCGCAGGATACCGGGGGGTTTTGTGGGGGACACGAGAGCGGGCCCTGACTTGGCTGTCGCCGACCAGGGCCCGAATTTGAGCATGTGCTCCCCCGCCAGGACTCGAACCCGGACAGATGGCACCAAAAGCCACAGTGCTTACCAATTACACCACGGGGGAATAATCCCGACTAAACCGGACATTCAGTCAGGTCGCCGAGCGGCGCCTCCTACTATGCCGTACCAGGCGCCTTCCATGCGACGGTACAGGTCGGCGCTCTTGAGCACGTAGATGATCAGGCAGCCGCGATATGCCTCCGAGGTGTTCTTGCGGCTTGTCTTCGGGTTGTGCTTCTTGAGGGTGGCCTTCTGGAACGTGGCGGGTGCCACGCCGGCAAGGCCGGCCCAGAACTCTTCGGCCTCCTGCACATCGGCCGACTCGTGGATGCTCAGCCGAAAACGCAGGCGCTCGCGTTCTACGCCGAGTGTGTCCAGCCAGCGCAGGAAGAATCTGATGACGTTCGGGTCGCTGTTGATGAAATGCAGCCTCTCGCGGCGGCTGTACGACTTGTCCTTGGCGCCCTCTGCCCAGTAGAGGGCCACTCCTGCCAGGAATACTTCCCGGTCGGTCAGGTCGCCGACTGCTTGCTGGGCGACCGCCTTCGTGTGCTGTCGTTCCTCCTCGCGCCGTTGCAGCGTGACTTCCCAGCCGCGCCTCGCGATGGCCGACGCTTCCTCGGTTGAACGCTTGCGCTCAGGCTTCGGCAAGTCCCGCACCTACAACGAGATCGAACTCTTCGAGCACCCCAGCTCCACCTGGATCTGGTCGTACGTCCAGCCCTGGCGTCGGAGTTCCCTGGCCTTCTCCTTCAGGTCGTCCTTCGCGTTCGGGCGTTTCGTCCAGGCCGGGGGTGGCTCGCCCTCCAGGAGGCGGTTGAGGAGGTCGTTGTTGTCGACGTGCAGTCGGTCGCGGATCTGGCGGCGGCTCAGGCCTGCGCGTCGCAACTCCACCGCCCTCTCCCGCAACCCCTCGAAGTCGGCGTATTTGCCAGGTGCATGTGTCATACGCACACCGTCCGGGCGGAATGATGGCCTCCGGTATCGAACGGTGAGCGATTCAGCAGTTCGAGGGATATCGGGTGGTATTGCGTCTGAACGGTCACGGAGTGTGGTGTAGGCCAGTCCGGGAAACTCACCGGAAAACCGGCGGCGGGCGCCTTTAGGCTGGAGGGCATGACCGCGACGGGGGAAGACCATGTGACGGCCCGGGGAGGGCCGTGGTGGTGGGCCAGGCGGCGCAGTGCCGTGTTCGATGTGAGCCTGGCCGTGGTGTCCGCGCTGGAGTGCGGGTTCGAGGGCATTCCGTTCGCCAGGGACGCCGGGATCCCGGTGGCCGCGGGGGTGGTGTTCGGCCTGCTGGCCGGTTCCGTGCTGCTCGTGCGGCGGCGGTGGCCGATCGCGGTGGTGCTGGTGTCGATCGCCATCACGCCGGCCGAGATGGGCTTCCTGATGGGCATCGTCGGCCTGTACACGCTGGCCGCGTCCGAGTTGCCCCGGCGGATCCTCGTCTCGCTGGCGGGGATGTCGTTGGTGGGGACGCTCATCGTGACCTTCGTGAAGACCCGGCAGGACATGTCGCGGGGGGACCTGGACATCGGGGACTGGTTCGTGCCCTTCGCCGCCATCACGATGTCGGTGGGGTTCACGGCGCCTCCTGTGCTGCTCGGGCTGTATGTGGGGGCCCGGCGGCGGCTGATGGAGAGCCTGCGGGAGCGTGCGGACGATCTGGAGCGGGAGCTGCAGCTGCTCGCCGAGCGGGCGGAGGAGCGGGCCGAGTGGGCCCGGAACGAGGAGCGGACCCGGATCGCCCGGGAGATGCACGACGTGGTCGCGCACCGGGTGAGTCTGATGGTGGTGCACGCCGCGGCGCTGCAGGCGGTGGCGCGGAAGGATCCCGAGAAGGCCGTGCGGAACGCCGCGCTGGTGGGGGACATGGGGCGGCAGGCGCTGACCGAGTTGCGGGAGATGCTCGGGGTGCTGCGCAGTGGCGGGGACGAGCGGCGTGAGCGTGCGGTGTCGGTGCCGCTGGCGGCGGTGGGGGCGGCTGCGGCTGCTGCGGCGGCGGCTTCGCGGGCCGTCGACGACGAGGGGCCGTGTCTGGCGGAGATCGAGGAGCTGGTCGGGCAGTCGGCCGCCGCGGGGATGGTGGTGGATCTGTCCGTGGAGGGGGACGAGCGGTCGTATGCGCCGGAGGTCGAGCAGACGGCGTATCGCGTGGTGCAGGAGGCGTTGACGAACGTCCACAAGCACGCGGCGGGGGCGAAGACCTATGTGCGGCTGGCGCATCGGGTGTCGGAGATCGCGATGCAGGTGGAGAACGAGCCGGCCGAGGAGGCGGCGTCGTCGGCGCGGTTGCCGTCCGGGGGGAACGGGCTGGTGGGGATGAGGGAGCGGGTCTCCGCGTTGGGTGGGGTGTTCGTGTCGGGGCCGACGGACGCGGGGGGTTTCCGGGTGTCGGCGGTGATTCCGGCGTCGTAGGGCCCGTCGCTGCGGGGGTGGGTGCTAGCTCGCTGTCAGGCGGGTCGGTTCCGTGCCGGCGATGAGGGTGGACAGGGCCTGGTCGATGTCCTGGCCGAGGTACCAGTCGCCGGTGTGGTCGAGGGTGTAGACGCGGCCGTCGGTGTCGATGGCGACGAGGGACTGGCTGTCGGTCTCGGCGCCCAGGGGGCAGACCTCGGTGCCGAGGGCGCGGCCGAGGTCGCCGAGGGTGCGGGCCATGTGGAGGCCGTGCAGCGGGTCGAGGTGCAGGGTGGCGGGGGCGACCTGGCGGCCGGGGCCCGTGGGGGCGATGTGGAGTCCGCCGAATTCGGCCCAGGCCTCGACGGCGGCGGGGAAGACGGTGTGGCGGTGGCCCGCGGGTGAGACGTGGTCGCGGAGGGCGTCGGCCCAGTACTCGGCCTGCTTGATGTCCCAGCGTCCGGGTTGCCAGCCGGCGGCGCGCAGGGCGGCGTCGACGGGTACGCCGAAGCGGGTGGAGGAGGTGCGGTCGGTGTGCATCTGCCCGTCGTCTCGTCGAGGTTCTGGGAGCGGCGGGCGTGGGGTGCGCGCGCCGTGGGTGCCGGGTGCTTCGGGGGTGGGGTCGGGGTGGGCGTCAGTCGTTCTGGGTCGCCGGGTCGACTATGCGGACCCCGAAGTGGGCGCTGAGCGCGGTGCAGGCGCGGCAGGGGGTGGCGAAGGTGCCGTGGAGGGGGTCGCCGTCCTCGCGGATGTGCCGGGCGGTGAGTTTGGCCTGCTTGAGGGCTTTGCGTGCCTCGCCGTTGGTCATGGGTTTTCGTGCGGCGCGTTTGCTGCGTGTGGTGTCGGCCGCCGCGATGTGCCGGGAGATGAGGATGGTCTCGGCGCAGCGGCCGGTGAAGCGGTCGCGCTGGGCGCTGGTGAGGGTGTCCAGGAAGTCCTGGACGAGGGGGTGCAGGGCGGGGGGTGTGTCGCCGCGGACGGCGGTGCCGGTGAGGGTGGCGCCGCGGACGGAGAGGGCGGCGGCGACGGTGGGGAGGATGCCGTCGCGGCGGTGGTGGAGGACGGGGGCGTGGGCCGCTTCGGTGGCGCTCCAGCCGATGCGGGGATCGCCGTTGCGGGGGGCGCCGGCTCGTGGGTCGCCGTGGCGAGGATCGGTGCCTCGTGGGTCGCCGTGCCGCGGGTCGCCGTGCCGGGGGTCGCCGTTTCGTGGGTCGGCGGACCTGCCGGTGTGTGGTCCCGTCTGCGTCGCGTTCATGATCGTCTACCCCTCCGTGCATCCCCCCGGGGGTCACAGACTGCCAAATGCCGTGGCTGGTGCGGAAGCTGGGGCGCGGCGACACGCCCGTTCCGGGGCGTGTCGTCACGGTGGGGTGACGGCTGGTCACGGAAGCGGAGGGGGCGCCGACCGGTGCCGGTGACCGGTGTCGTCGTACCGCATAGGCTGTCGGCACCGCGGGCGATGCGGTGATCCGTTCGGAGATCGATGCAGTGAACCGGAGGGTGATCCGCGGGGTCGGCGCGTGCAGGGAAGTGCAGGGAACTGCAGAGAAGTCGAGACGGACAGTCGAGACAGACAGACGTGACAGTCGATACGGGTCGTAGTGCGCCAAGGGTGGTCAATACGGTTCGTACAGAGTGCCGCAGGGGGCAACCGCCATGACGACAGGTCGGCTCGGGCAGCAAGCCGCGCCGCCGAACGCGGCCTACGCCGGGCAGGTCGTGCATTTCCCGGACCCGGTCCGGGCGGCCCGTCACCCGAGAGGGGTACGGGTCGACGAGCGTGGCTACCCCGACTTCTCGCCCTACGCGCGCGCGGTCGCGGAGATCGCGGAGCCGCCGGAGGGGTTCGGCGTCGACGAGTTGCGGCTGACGGACTACGTGTCGGCGAACAGCGCGCTGTCGGCGTCCGGGAACGAGCTGTGGGACACGGTGCCCGCGGTGGCGACGCCGCACGGCTGGACCTGGCACCACGCGGTCGCCTCGCGGCGGCTGGAGCTGGTCCCGGTCGAGGTGAAGGCGCTGCTGCGGCATCACGGCGGCGTGGCGACGTCGGGTGTCGACCACGGCAAGCGGGGCACGCGCCCGCTCCAGGAGACGCGTCCGGCGCACTTCGGGCTGCCGAAGTCGGGTGTGGCCGTGACGGAGTCGCAGGTGCAGGGCGTCGAGGAGGAGCTCGGCTACCGGCTGCCGGGCGCGTACCGGTCGTTCCTGAAGGCGGCGGGCGGCTGCGCGCCGGTGGGTGCCGCGCTCGACGCGGAGCTGGGGCTGCTGGTCGACCAGCCGTTCTTCACGGTGCGGGACGAGGCCGCGGTTAATGACCTGGTGTACGTCAACAAGTGTCTGCGGGACCATCTGACCAAGGACTACCTGGGCATCTCCTTCGTCCAGGGCGGGCTGCTCGCCGTGAAGGTGAAGGGCGAGCGGATCGGCTCCGTGTGGTTCTGCGCGTACGACGACGCGCGGGACGTGGATCCCTCGACGCCGCCGGCGGAGCGGGTGGAGCGACTGCTGCTGCCGTGCGGGGACGACTTCGATGTCTTCCTGTCGCGGCTGGCGGGCAATCCGCCGGAGTTGGAGACGGTGGCGAACCTGATGGTGGACGGCGGGTTCGCGCGTGTGGTGCCGGTGGGTGCGGTGTCGTCCTCGGCTGTGGGGGAGTGACTTCGGCGATGGTGACCTTCGCTCAGGCGCAGGAGCGCGCGGAAGAGTGGATCAACGGCGACCTGCCGTCGTACCAGCATCGTGAGGTGCGGGTGCGGGAGTTCGACCTCGGGTTCGTGGTGTGGGCCGAGGACCGCTCGGACGGGCCCCGCTCGGACGGGGGCGCGCAGCGGCTGGTGATCGCCCGGGACAGCGGCGAGGCGACGCTGTGGCCGGGGTTGCCGGTGGGTGAGGTGATCCGCCGGTACGAGGAGGAGTACGGCCGTCCGGACGCGGTGGACGAGCCGGCGCCGGCGCCGCCCGCGCGGGTGGATCTGAACCAGACGTCCTTCCTGCTGACTCCGCCGGAGTGGTTGCAGGACGCGGCGGACAAGCTGGGGATTCCGGATCGGCGGGGGGCCGGGGCTGCTGCTTCTGCTTCTGCTGGTGAGTCCGCTTCCGGGAGTGGCGCGTCGTGGCCGGCCGCCGGGGGGAGTGACTCGGACGCGTCCGGTGCTCCGGGTGGTCCGGTGGCTCCGGCCGCGCCTGCCGGGGCGACGCCCTGGGCCGGTACGGACACCAACGGCGATGGCGGTGACGACCGTTCCGTACCGCTGCCCGCGACGGTCTTCGCGCCGCCGCTGAGCGAGGCCGACGACAGCACGCCGCCGCCCGCGACGGCATCCGACGCCAAGACGGCGCTGATCTCCGGCGGGAGTCAGCTTCCGCGGACGGCGGTCACGCCGGCGGTGGACGGGCCTCCGGCGGATGCGCCGAACGCGCAGGGTGCCGGGGCTCCGGCCGGTCCGGGCTACGGCTATCCGGGTGGGCCGGGCGCCGCTCCTGGTGGGCCGGGTACGCCGCCCCAGGGTGGGCCGGGTACGCCGCCTCAGGGTGGGCCGGGTACGCCGCCTCAGGGTGGGCCGGGTACGCCGCCCGGTGGGGTGCCGCAGGGGAGTACGCCTCCGCCCGTGCCGGGCGGGCAGCCGTACGGCTATCCGCAGCCGCCGGCCGGGCCGGGTGGGCCCGAGCGGCCGCTCGCGCCGAACGCCGGGGACATCGCCGACGCCGCGACCAGCAAGGCGACTCCGCCGCCGGGTCGTGGGCGGGGCACGGGTGCGACCACGCCGCCTCCGCCCGGCGCACCGGGTACGCCGGGTGCGCGGCCGGGCGATACGCCTCCGCCGTCGGGGCCCGGTGCGCCGGGGACTCCGGCGGGTGGGTATGTGCCGACGCAGATGGTGTCGGCGCTTGGTCCTGAAGGGCCTGGGGGTCCCGGTGGTCCTGGGGCTCCTCAGGGTCCCAGTGGTGCCGGGGGTTCTTCGGGGGCCGGGGTTCCGACGGGCCCGGGTGCGCCGCTGCCTCCGCAGCAGCCGCCGGGTGCGCCTGGTGCTCCTGGTGCGCCGCAGCCGCCTGGTGCCCCCGGTGGTACGCCCCCGGGCGGTGTCCACCATGCCGCCACGATGCTTGCCGATCCCGGTCGGACGGGCCCGGGTGCGCCTCAGCCCCCGGGGCCTCCTGGTGCGCCGGGTGCGCCGGGCGTTCCTGGCGCGGCCCAGCCTCCGGGTGCTCCGCATCCGCCCGGTGCTCCCGGTGCTCCCGGTGCTCCCGGCTTCCCGGGTGCGCCCGGGGCCGGTGCGGGGCCCGTGCACCATGCCGAGACCATGCTGGCCTCGCCGCCCCCGGCGGGCGGTCCCGGCGTGCCTCCGCCGCCGCAGGCCCCCGGCGCACCACCCGCCGCGCCGCCGATGCCGCCCGGCGCGATGCCGCCGCCCGGTCAGCCCGTCCCCGGGCAGCCGCCGGCGTACGGCTATCCGCAGCCGCCCGCCGGGCAGCCGACGGTCGGTCCCGGCTACCAGGCCGTGTTGCGCTACCGGGCGCAAGACGGTTCCGAGCAGCAGCTGATCCGGCGTTCGGCGCCGGGTACGCCGCATCCGGAGTGGCAGATCTTCCACGAGCTGCGGGCCATGAACGTGCCCCCGGACCAGGTGCTGGAGCTGCACACCGAGCTGGAGTCGTGCGAACTGCCGGGTGCGTACTGCGCGCGGATGATCCGGGAGCAGTGGCCGCAGGCGCGGATCACGAGCATCGCGCCGTACGGCACGGACCACGCGAGCCGGCAGCAGGGCATGCAGCAGCTGCTGGCTCACCAGGGCGAGTTGCACCAGGTGGCGGACGGCCCGGCGCGTCCGGCTCCGGTGCGTGCTCCGCTGCCGCCGGTGCAGGCGGCGCCGCCGGTCCCGCCGGAGGCCATCGCGCAGGAGCTGGGGGCCGCGTTCGGGCCGGGTGTGTTCCGGTTCGAGCAGGCCGCGGTGTCCCGTCAGGGGGTGCCGCCGGTCGTGGCGCACACACTGGTGGCGGCCGGTCTGCCGATGGACATGGGCCCGTTCTTCTGGGCGCAGGCGCAGCCGGGCCGGCCCGTTCCGACGCTGGCGGAGCTGGCGGCCGAGCGCGGTGTGCAGCCGGCCTCGGACGCGGGTTCCTATCTGGTGATGGGCAGCGACTTCGGCAAGGCGATCTGCGTGCAGTACGGCACGGCCAACATCGTCGCCGTGCCGGTGGAGGCGGGGCCGGGCGGGGCGCCCGTGCCGCCGCAGTTCGTGAACACCGGGCTGCCGGAGTTCGCGCGCTGTCTGGCGCTGCTCGGGCGGATGTGGCGGCTGCGGTTCGGGCTGAACCAGGAGCAGGCGGGCCGCTGGACCGTCGACTTCCAGGCCCAGCTGGCCGCGCTCGACCCGGCGGCACTTGGGTCGCCGGAGAGCTGGTGGTCGGTGCTGCTGGAGCAGATGTGGGACGGACTGCTGTGACACGTCGCCGCCGCTGACGTGCGGTGACAGAAGCCGGGCCCGGTCGTGCGACCGGGCCCGGCTTCTTCGTGCCGGGCCGGCTGTCACATCTCCTCGTGCCGCTTCGTCAGTGCGGTGACAGCGACGCACCGCCCACCCAGGAGGCAGAGATCATGCAGGCACGGATGACGAACCCGGCGTACGTCCTTCCCGGCGCGATGAAGGGCATCGGCACCCTCTTCCAGGCGATCGGGGAGGGTGGGCTGGGGCAGGAGCTGGCGGAGATGGTCGGTCTGCGCGCCAGCCAGATCAACGGCTGTGGCGCCTGCGTGCACGGGCACACCGTCAACCTCCGCAAGGCCGGGGTGAGCGAGGAGCGGATCAGTGCCGTCGCGGCCTGGCGTCACGCCCCCTTCTTCTCGGACGCCGAGCGTGCGGCGCTGAAGCTGACGGAGGCGGTCACACGGCTCGCGGACCTCTCGGAGGAGTCGGTTCCGGACGCCCTGTGGGACGAGGTGGCGGACCACTTCGACGAGAAGGAACTCTCCGGGCTGATCCTCACCGTCTCGCTCACGAACATGTTCAACCGCATCAACACGACGATCCAGGAGCCCGTCGGCACCACGTGGGGCTGACGGCCGTACGGTCCGGTCGTAGGCCCGTGACCTCTGTGCGGAGTGTCGCGTTATGAACACTTCTGCCTGATCCACCAAGATGTGCGCGAAATCATCCCGTTTCTTGTGCGGCTTCGCGTCGGTGAGGTGGAGAGGGGTTCCAGGATGAGCAGCGCGTCGGTGTCGCCGCACGGCTTCGTGGTCGGGCGGGGGCGCGGCTACCGTCCCGAGCAGGTGGACAGATACGCCGAGGCCGTCTCCCAGAATCGTGACGCGGCCTGGGAGCGGGCCGCCCGGCTGACGGTGCTGGCCCGGCAGATGGACGCGGAGCTGGCGCTGCTGCGGGAGACCGTGGCAGGGCTCGCCCCGCAGGACTACGAGTCCCTGGGTGAGGGGGCGCGGCGGCTCTTCGAACTCGGCCAGGAGGAGGCCGCGGCCGTACGGGACAGGGCGCGGGAGGAGGCGCGGCGCCTCGTGGAGGAGGCGCGGGCCTCCGCTGCCGAACTGTGCGAGTCCGCGCAGGCGCAGGCCGACGCCGTACGCGCCGACGCCGACGAACGGGCCCGGCAGCGGCTGCTCGTGGCGAGTGCGGAGGCCGACGAGATCCGTGTCTCGGTCCGGTGCGGGGCCAAGGAACAGCGAGGTGAGGCGCTGGCCGCGCTGCGGGAGATGCGGCAGCGCTCCTCCGGGATGCTCGCCGAGCGGGACAAGGAGCGTGCCGAGCGCTGGGCGGAGGTGGAGCGGGAGGAGACGGACCGGGCGGAGGCGCTGGACGCGCGGCACGCGGAGGAGGTGGCGTGCGCCGAGCGGGCCTTGTCCGAGGCGGAGCAGGCCTTGGCCGACGCCGGGGAATCGGCCCGGGTCCGGCAGGAAGAGGCGCAGGAGCGTGCCGCGGAGCTGGTCGCCCAGGCCCGGGAGCACGCGGACCGCGTCGAGGAGGAGACGGAGCGGCTGCTGCGCGCGCACGCGGAGCAGGGAGAGGATGTGCGGGCCCACATCGACCGTGTGCACGCCAGCCTGGCGGCGTGGGCGGGGCCGGCGGGGCCTGCGGGGGAGTGACACCGGCCCGCGTGCGGCACGGTCGCGGGTGGGTGACGCCCCGACCGCCGCTCGTACGCGAGGCCACCGGGGCGTCGTACCCGTGCCGTTCCCGGTCAGCGGTTCCTTCGTACCGCGCCGGCGAGGATCCAGCCCTCCACCGCCTCGTACTGGCGGCGTTGTTCCTCCGACTTGCGGCGGCCGGAGGCCATCGTGCCCAGCCAGCCGCAGGCGAAGCCCAGGGGTATGGAGAGCAGGCCCGTGGTGGTGAACGGGAACCAGTTGAAGTCGGCGTCGGGGAAGGCCGAGACGGGTGAGCCGGAGACCAGGTTGGTGCCCGGCATCAGCAGCAGGACGGCCAGTGAGCCGCCGATGAGGGTGCTGAGCAGGCCCGTCCGGGTGTAGCGGCGCCAGAAGAGGCTGTAGACCAGCGCGGGCGCGATGGCCGAGGCGCCCAGGCAGAAGGAGAGCGTCACCAGGGGCTGCAGGCTGCGGTGCTGGACGAGCGTGGCCAGCAGGATCGCCGGGATGCCCACCGCCAGCGCCGAGAGCCGGGCCAGTGTCATCTCGCGGCGCGGTGACATCTCCGACACCCGGGCCGCGAACACGTCGTGTGCGAGGGAGTTGGCGCAGGCGAGGATCATGCCGGCGACGGAGGCGAGCAGCGTGAGGAAGACGGCCGTGGTGACGGTCGTGAACAGGAACGTCTCCGCCGTCGACACCTCCGCGCCGAACGCCGCCTGCGAACCCAGCAGATAGGCCGTGTTGCCCTGCGGGTCGACCTGCGCGATCGCCGCACGCCCGACCAGCGCGGTCGCGCCGAAGCCGATGACCGTGATGACGAGCACGAACAGGGCCACGCCCGACACCGCCCAGGACATCGAACGCCGCACCTGCCGGGCACTGGAGGCGGTGTACATGCGCATGGTGACGTGCGGCAGGACGCCACCGCCGAGGACCACCGTCAGTTGCGAGGTGATCATGTCCAGGCCGGGGCTGGTGCCGCCCGCGAACTGCAGGCCGGACGAGAGGAACGCCGAGCCCACGCCGCTGTTGTCGGCGGCCGCGCCGAACAGGGCCCCCGGGTCCCAGTCGAACCGGTTCAGGATCAGCAGCGCGACCACCATGCCCGAACCGAGCAGCATCACGATCTTCAGGATCTGGATGAGGGCGGTGCCCTTCATTCCGCCGATCGCCGCGTAACTGATCATCAGCGCGCCCACGCCGATGATGCAGCCCGTCTGCATCGACTCGCCGGAGAAGCCGAGGATGAACGCCATCAGCTGCCCGGTCCCGGCCAGCTGCACCAGCATCAGCGGCAGCAGCGCCGCCAGCGTCACCGCGCAGGCCGCGATCCGCACACCGCGTCCCGGCATACGGCGGGTCAGCGCGTCGCCCATGGTGAACCGGCCCGCGTTGCGCAGCGGTTCCGCCAGCAGGAACATCAGCAGCATCAGCGACAGGGCCGTGCTCAGGGCCAGTACGGTGCCGTCGTAGCCGAAGAGGGCGATCACGCCGCCGGTGCCGAGGACGGTCGCGGCGGAGATGTAGTCGCCGGCGATCGCCAGGCCGTTGCGCATGGGGGACAGGGAGCTGTAGCCGGTGTAGAACTCGTCCAGGTCGTCCCGGTCCGGGCCCGTCATCACGCACAGAAGCAGGGTGATCGTGGCCACCGAGGTGAAGCCCACCAGGGACATCGCCTGGGCGTTGCCGCTGAACTCGCTGATCACCGTGCACTCTCCCGCTTGGCGTCCAGCTCGGCCTGCTTGCGTATCCGGTCCGCGATCGGGTCGACGCGACGCCGGGCCGTCTGCTCGTACAGGGCGATGGCCAGCCATGTCACGGGGACCTGGATGAGCGCGAGCAGCAGGCCGGTGGGCAGGCCGTCGGTGACGGTGCTCGTCATGAACGACGGTGCGAACGCCGACAGGATCAGGAACAGGGTGAAGTAGCCGAGCGCCGTGAGCGTGGCCACGCGCCGCTGCCAGCGGTAGGCGCTGCGCAGGACCCGCAGGTCGCTGTGGTGCCCGAGCGCGGTGTGGCGTTGGGGGCGCCGCTCCGGCGGTTCGGGCTGCTGCTGCGGCTGCCAGGGGTAGGTGTCGTAGGAGGGCGAGGAATCGGGTGGGGGATAGGGGTGGGACGGCGGCGGGTCGAAAGACATCCCGGTGCTCCTTGCGAGGGTTGGATCCGGTGCGGCGGGCCGCAGGGAGGTGGGGGGCGGGCGGCCACGCACGTTACTTCGGAGTACCGGGGCTGCGCGAGGGTTTGGCCAAACTGATTGGTCGGTATGCGCTTACCTTTTTGACCTTGGGTGTTACCTCCGTTAACTCAGGTTCTCGGGTGCCCTCGGCGGGCTACTTGAGATGGATCAGCGCCACGGACGCCGGCACCTCGGAGTGATCGTCGAGCGTCGCGCCGAACGCCAGCCGCCGGTCGATCCGGCGCGGAACCGAACTCTCCGCGCGGACCGTGAAGTTGACCCCGATCCGGCCTCCGGCCGGGACACGTATGCGGGTCGCCTCCCGGCCCTGTTCCGCCCGCACGATCCACCCGCCGCCCACCGGCCGTGCCGTGACCGTCACCTGGCGTGCGGTGTCGCCGAAGTTGTAGACGTCGACGGTCATCCGCGTACGGCGGCCGAGGCGATAGCCGTGCGGCGGCGGCGCGTCCCCGTCGTCCTTGCCGGGGGCGGCGTCGCGGGCGCCGAAGCGGCTGGTGGGGCCGGTGACGGCGGGCCGGGCCGGCAGACGCGCGAACCGGCCTGTCACGCCGTCCGCCCTTGAAGTCCATGCCACCAGCAGACACGCACCGCCCACCGCCGCGCGTCACCCGCAAGAGTGCCCGGCCCCGGAAACGGGTCGGGGTCGCGCCCTAGGGGCGGTCGGGGGTGGCGCCGAGGTGCCGGAGTACGTAGCGGACTCCCGGGCGGCCGCCCACGGTCGTCTCCTCCACCCGCGTGAAGCCGCTACGGGCCAGGACGGTCATGGAGGCCGGGTTGTCCAGCGTCGTGACCGCGGTGAGGGACGTCAGTCCGTAGTCGGTGGCGGCCAGGCGGCAGACCTGCGCGACGGCCGCCGTCGCCACGCCCCGGCCCGTCGCCTGTTCGCCGATGCGGTAGCCGAGTTCGGCACTGCCGTCCGCCAGATCCATGAGGTTCACCCGGCCTATCAGGTTCCCCTCCTCCAGGACGACATGGAAGCGGCACACGCGCGCGTGCTGCTCCGCCAGGAGCGCTCGGTGGCGTTCGGCGAACCCCGCCGCCGTGAAGTAGGCGTCCCCGCGGTCCGGCACCGTGCGGGCGAAGTACGCGCGGTTCTCCCGCTCGAAGGCCAGCAGCGCGTCCGCGTGATCGGCGCGTAGTGGTTCCAAGGTCAGCATGGGCGGGAGGATACGGACGCTCAGTCCTTGAGCACCGGGAATTTCCGGGGCGCGAGGAACAGCAGCACCAGGAACGCCAGTGCCGCCGCGCACGAGGCGCCCAGGTAGACCGCGTGCACCGCGTCCGCGATCGCCCGCCGGGTCGCCTCGGGCGCGCTGCCCGAGTCCAGTGCCCGGGTCACCGAGTCGAGGTCGCTCGCCCCGCCGAGCCTGGCGGCCAGCACCCCGTTGGCGACCGCGCCGAAGAGAGCCGCGCCGATCGTCTGGCCGGTCTGGCGGCAGAAGAGCACGGACGCGGTCGTCGTACCGCGCTCCGCCCAGCCCACCGTCGACTGCACCCCGACGATGAGTGGCAACTGGAACAGGCCCAGCGCGGCGCCGAGCAGCAGCATCAGCAGCGTCGGCTGCCAAGCCTGCCCCGGGTAGGGCAGGAAGGGGAACGCGAACAGGATCAGCGCGGCGGCGCCGATGCCCAGCATCGCGGTGTTGCGGAAGCCGATCCTGCGGTACACGTGCTGGCTCAGCGCCGCCGATATGGGCCAGCTCAACGTCCATACGGAGAGCACGAATCCGGCGGCCACGGGCGCCAGACCCAGCACGCCCTGGGCGTAGGTGGGCAGGAACACCGTCGGCGCCACCATCAGCAGGCCCAGCGCGCCCAGGGCCAGATTGACCGCGGCGATCGTGCGGCGCCGCCACACCCAGCCCGGGATGATCGGCTCCGCCGCCCGCCGCTCCACCAGCACCACCACCGCGACCAGGGCGAGTCCCGTACCGAACAGGGCGAGCGAGGGCGCCGACAGCCAAGGCCAGGCCACTCCGCCCTGCACCAGGGCCGCGAGCAGGACACCGCCGCAGGCGAACACCGCGAGCGCGCCCGCCCAGTCCACGCGCGCTTGCGCACGGGTTTCCCGCTCGGGCTCGTGCAGATGACGCACGATCAGCCACAACGCGACCGCGCCGATCGGCAGGTTGACGAGGAAGATCCACCGCCAGTCCGCGTACGCGGCGAGCACTCCGCCGAGCCCCGGCCCGGCGACCGCGGACACCGCCCACACCGTGGAGAACTTGGACTGGATCTTGGGGCGGTCCTTCAGCGGGTACAGGTCGGCGGCGAGCGTCTGCACCGTGCCCTGCAGCGCGCCGCCGCCCAGGCCCTGCACGACGCGGAAGGCGATGAGTGCCTCCATGTTCCAGGCCAGCGCGCACAGCAGGGAGCCGAGGAGGAAGACCACCGAGCCCACGACGAGGACCGGTTTGCGGCCGAAGGTGTCGGAGAGCTTGCCGTAGACGGGCAGGGTGACGGTCACGGCCAGCAGGTAGCCGGAGAACAGCCAGGAGAAGACGGAGAATCCGCCGAGGTCCCCGACGATCTGCGGCACGGCGGTCGAGACGATGGTGGAGTCGAGCGCCGCCAGCGCCATCGAGAGCATCAGCGCGGCGACGACGGCTCCGCGCCGGCCGGTCGTCGCGGGAGGCGCTGCCTCACGTGCCGCGGAACTGGTGCTGCCCACCCCGGGTGCCTCTTCCTCAAGTCTGCCTGCCCCTTGCACCTACCTGCCGTCCGACAGCTTCCCACTTGGCCCGCCCGTCGCCCGACCGCCACCCCTCAACGACGCGCTTCGCGCGACCCCAGTCTGATTCAAGTCGCGGGAGGGTGGAGCCTGAATGGGCCGTGGGGTGGAGTCGACCCTGAGACGGACTCCACCCTTCGGTGGACTGCCCCTAGGGGTACCTCCGTACTACGACCTGGGGAGGGTTCGTACCGGCGGAGGACGAGACGCGCGGGGGTCCGTCCTTAACCTGGCTTTACGCCGTCGGGGGGCGGTGTTCCACACCGGCGGGGTGGGGTTTTCCACAGGAGGAAGACGGCGCTCAACACCAGGGCGCGGGACCCCTTCCCACCGAAAGACTTGAGACACATCACCTTCTGCTGATCGACATTGCTGACCGACATAGGAGACATACCGTGACATCGGCTGTAACCATTCCCAGGCACGGGGGTACTGGCGGGCGTACGGCCGTTGCCGCGAGGGCGCGGCAGGTCGTGAAGGCGTACGGATCCGGTGAGACCCGAGTCGTCGCCCTCGACCACGTCGACGTGGACATCGCACGCGGCCAGTTCACCGCGATCATGGGCCCCTCGGGGTCCGGCAAGTCCACGCTCATGCACTGCCTCGCCGGGCTCGACACCGTCTCCGACGGGCAGATCTACCTCGACGAGACCGAGATCACCGGTCTGAAGGACAAGAAGCTCACGCAACTGCGCCGGGACCGGATCGGGTTCATCTTCCAGGCGTTCAACCTGCTGCCGACGCTCAACGCGATAGAGAACATCACGCTGCCCATGGACATCGCCGGCCGCAAGCCGGACAAGGAGTGGCTCGGGCGGGTCGTGGAGACCGTCGGGCTCTCGGATCGTCTCAAGCACCGGCCCACCCAGCTCTCCGGCGGCCAGCAGCAGCGCGTCGCCGTGGCGCGGGCGCTGGCGGCCCGGCCAGAGATCATCTTCGGGGACGAGCCGACCGGAAACCTCGACTCGCGCGCCGGCGCCGAGGTGCTCGGCTTCCTGCGCCGCTCCGTCGACGAACTGGGCCAGACCATCGTGATGGTCACCCACGACCCCGTCGCCGCCAGTTACGCGGACCGCGTGCTGTACCTCGCCGACGGCCGGATCGTCGACGAGATGTACAAGCCGACCGCGGACGCCGTCCTCGACCGCATGAAGGACTTCGACGCCCGGGGGCGCACGTCATGACCGTCATGAAGACCTCGATGCGCAACTTCCTCGCGCACAAGGGCCGCATGGCGCTGTCGGCGATCGCCGTCCTGCTGTCGGTGGCCTTCGTCTGCGGGACGCTCGTCTTCACGGACACCATGTCCACCACGTTCGACAAGCTCTTCGCGGCCACCTCCTCGGACGTGACGGTGAGCCCCAAGGGCGCCTCCGGCAGCGGTGAGACGACCGCCGACAACGGCAAGCCGCCGGTCATGCCCGCCTCCGTGCTCGCCGAGGTCCGCAAGGCCGACGGCGTGAAGTCCGCCGAGGGCACGGTGTTCTCCACCTCGGTGACCGTCGTCGACGCCGACAAGGACAACCTGTCGCCCTCCAGCGGCGCCCCGACCATCGTCGGCGGCTGGAACAGCAACGAAGCCCGCACCATGAAGATCACCTCCGGTGCGGCACCCGAGAGCTCCGACCAGATCATGGTCGACGCCGACACCGCCGACAAGCACGGCCTGAAGCTCGGTGACCCGATCGGCGTGATCAGCGCGACGGGCACCCACACCGCGAAGATCTCCGGCATCGCCGACTTCACCGTCACCAATCCCGGTGCCGCGATCTTCTACCTCGACACCAAGACCGCCCAGCAGACCCTGATCGGCGAGAGCGGCGTCTACACCAACGTCAACGTCACCGCGGCCGCCGGCGTCAGCGACGCGCAGCTGAAGAAGAACGTCGCGGCCGCGCTCGGCGGCGACTTCCAGGTGAAGACCGCCAAGGAGACCGCCGACGCCAACCAGAAGGACGTCGCGGGCTTCATGAACGTCATGAAGTACGCGATGCTCGGCTTCGCCGGGATCGCCTTCCTCGTGGGCATCTTCCTGATCATCAACACCTTCTCCATGCTGGTGGCCCAGCGCACCAGGGAGATCGGCCTGATGCGGGCGATCGGCTCCTCCCGCAAGCAGGTCAACCGCTCCGTGCTGGCCGAGGCGCTGCTGCTCGGTCTCGTCGGCTCGGTGCTCGGCGTGGCAGCGGGCGTCGGCCTCGCGATCGGCCTGATGAAGCTCATGGGCCAGATGGGCATGGAGCTGTCCACCGACGACCTGACGGTGGCCTGGACGACCCCGGTGGTCGGCCTGGTCCTCGGCGTGATCGTCACCGTCCTGGCCGCCTACCTGCCGGCCCGGCGCGCCGGCAAGATCTCCCCGATGGCCGCGCTGCGCGACGCGGGCGCCCCCGCGGACGCCAAGGCCGGCTGGATCCGCGCCGCGATCGGCACCGTCCTCACCGGCGGCGGCGCCGTCGGCCTGTATCTGGCGACGGCGGCCGACCAGGCCAAGGAGGGCTCGCTGTGGCTCGGCCTCGGCGTGGTGCTGTCGCTGATCGGCTTCGTCGTCATCGGCCCGCTGCTCGCCGGCGGTGTGGTCCGTGTCCTCGGCGCCGTCCTGCTGCGCATGTTCGGCCCCGTGGGCCGCATGGCCGAGCGCAACGCCCTGCGCAACCCGCGCCGCACCGGCGCGACGGGCGCCGCGCTGATGATCGGCCTCGCCCTGGTGGCGTGCCTGTCCGTGGTCGGATCCTCCATGGTGGCGTCCGCCACCGACCAGCTCGACAAGACCGTCGGCACGGACTTCATCATCCAGTCCGACAGCGGCCAGCTGATCACCTCGCAGGCGGTCAAGGCCGCGAAGTCCGCGTCGGACGTGGAGCGGGTCACCGAGTACAAGTGGACCCAGGCCGACTTCACCACCCCCGACGGCAAGACGCTCAAGGACACGGCGATCACGGCCGCCGACCCCTCGTACGCGACCGACCTGCGCACCGAGACGGTCGCCGGCAAGCTCCCCGACGCCTACAAGCCCGACTCGATGTCCGTCCACGAGAAGTTCGCCAAGGACCACGGCATCAGCCTCGGCTCCAAGGTCTCCGTGGCCTTCAAGGACGGCCGTACGGCCGACCTGACGGTCCGGGCGATCACCAGCAGTGACGTCGTGATCGACGCGGGCGCGATGTACACGTCCATCTCGACGATGGCCAAGTACGTCCCGGCCGACAAGATGCCGCTGGACTCGCTGCTCTTCGTCAGCGCCAAGGACGGGCAGCAGGACGCCGCCTACACCTCCCTGAAGTCGGCCATGCACGACTACCCGCAGTACACCGTGCGCGACCAGACCGACTACAAGGAAGCCCTGAAGGACCAGATCGGCCAGCTGCTCAACATGATCTACGGCCTGCTGGCCCTGGCGATCATCGTCGCCATCCTGGGTGTCGTGAACACCCTGGCCCTGTCGGTGGTGGAGCGCACCAGGGAGATCGGCCTGATGCGGGCGATCGGCCTGTCCCGCCGCCAGCTGCGCCGCATGATCCGCATGGAGTCCGTCGTCATCGCCCTCTTCGGCGCCCTCCTGGGCCTCGGCCTTGGCATGGGCTGGGGCGCCACCGCGCAGCAGCTGCTCGCGCTGGAGGGCCTGATGGTCCTGGAGATCCCCTGGCCGACGATCATCGGCGTCTTCGTCAGCTCGGCGTTCGTGGGCCTGTTCGCGGCACTGATCCCGGCGTTCCGGGCGGGCCGGATGAACGTCCTGAACGCGATCGCGACGGAGTAGCGGAAGCAGTCATCACCGAGAACCACCGCATACGGGGGTTGCGGGGGACCGGCGCCGGGGAGTCCAGGACTCCCCGGCGCCGGGTGCTGTGCGGACCCGCGAGGCCGGCTCCTGCGAGCCCGGCTTCCTGGCCGACCGCTTCGGGCGGCGGGTGGGCACAGGGACGGGGGTCCAGAGGGCGAAGCCCCCTGGCGGGCCAGGACAGGACGCCGAGCACCTCACACCCGAGGCGTTATCCACAGCCCCCGGCGCCCGGCCGCGCAGCGTCGTAGGCTGGAGACCCCCGGCCCGCTGCGCGCGTCGGGCCCGTCGTGTTGTCCACCCTGGACGGAAAAAGCCCGAATGAGCCGGACGGAAAAGCCCGAATGAGCCTGCACGGTCTGCTCGACGCCGTAGTCACAGACGCCGCCCTCGCGGAAGCGGTCAGCGCCGCCGCAGACGGCAACCGCATGCACGTCGACCTGGTCGGCCCCCCTGCGGCCCGCCCCTTCGCGGTCGCCGCCCTGGCCCGGGACACGGGCCGCCCGGTGCTGGCGGTGACGGCGACGGGCCGCGAGGCGGAGGACCTGGCCGCGGCCCTGCGCTCCCTCCTCCCGCCGGCGGGAGTGGTGGAGTACCCCTCCTGGGAGACCCTCCCGCACGAGCGGCTCAGCCCCCGCAGTGACACCGTCGGCCGCCGCCTGGCCGTGCTGCGCCGTCTGGCCCACCCCCGCCCCGACGACCCCGAGACCGGCCCGGTCTCCGTCGTCGTGGCGCCCGTCCGCTCCGTGCTCCAGCCGCAGGTCAAGGGCCTCGGCGACCTGGAGCCGGTCTCCCTGAGCCCGGGGCAGAGCGTCGACCTCGAGGAGATCGTCGAGGCCCTCGCGGCCGCCGCGTACGCGCGCGTGGAGCTGGTCGAGAAGCGCGGCGAGTTCGCCGTGCGCGGCGGCATCCTCGATGTGTTCCCGCCCACCGAGGAACACCCCCTGCGCATCGAGTTCTGGGGCGACGACGTAGAGGAGATCCGCTACTTCAAGGTCGCCGACCAGCGCTCCCTCGAAGTCGCCGAGCACGGCCTGTGGGCGCCGCCGTGCCGCGAACTGCTGCTCACCGAGGACGTCCGCGCGCGGGCGCGTGCCCTGGCCGAACGGCACCCCGAGCTCGGTGAACTGCTCGGCAAGATCGCCGAGGGGATCGCGGTCGAGGGCATGGAGTCCCTCGCTCCGGTCCTGGTCGACGACATGGAGCTGCTGCTCGACGTGCTGCCCAAGGGCGCCATGGCCGTCGTCTGTGACCCGGAGCGGGTCCGCACGCGCGCGTCGGACCTGGTGGCCACCTCGCAGGAGTTCCTGCAGGCCTCCTGGGCGGCCACCGCCGGTGGCGGCGAGGCGCCCATCGACGTCGGCGCGGCCTCCCTGTGGTCCATCGCCGACGTCCGGGACCGGGCCCGCGAGCTGGACATGATGTGGTGGTCGGTGTCGCCGTTCGCCGCGGACGAGGAGCTCGACAAAGACACCCTCAAGCTCGGCATGCACGCCCCGGAGACCTACCGGGGCGACACTGCCAAGGCCCTCGCCGACACCAAGGGCTGGCTCGCCGACGGCTGGCGCACGGTGTTCGTCACCGAGGGGCACGGACCGGCGGCCCGTACGGTCGAGGTGCTGGGCGGCGAGGGCATCGCGGCCCGCCTCGACGCCGACCTCGCCGAGATCTCCCCGTCCCTGGTGCATGTGGCGTGCGGCTCGATCGAGCACGGCTTCGTCGACCCGGCCCTCGGCCTCGCGGTGCTCACCGAGACCGACCTGACCGGCCAGCGGGCCGCGGGCCGCGACGGCGCCCGGATGCCGGCCCGCCGCCGCAAGACCATCGACCCGCTCACCCTGGAGCCGGGCGACTACATCGTCCACGAGCAGCACGGCGTGGGCCGTTACATCGAGATGGTGCAGCGCACCGTGCAGGGCGCGACCCGCGAGTACCTGGTCGTCGAGTACGCGCCCGCCAAGCGCGGCCAGCCCGGCGACCGCCTCTACATCCCCACCGACCAGCTGGAGCAGATCACCAAGTACGTCGGCGGCGAGGCGCCCACCCTGCACCGCCTGGGCGGCGCCGACTGGACGAAGACGAAGGCCCGCGCGAAGAAGGCCGTCAAGGAGATCGCCGCCGACCTCATCAAGCTCTACAGCGCGCGCATGGCGGCCCCCGGGCACGCCTTCGGGACGGACACCCCCTGGCAGCGCGAGCTGGAGGACGCCTTCCCCTACGCGGAGACGCCCGACCAGCTCACCACCATCGCCGAGGTCAAGGACGACATGGAGAAGACGGTCCCGATGGACCGGCTGATCTGCGGCGACGTGGGCTACGGCAAGACCGAGATCGCGGTCCGGGCCGCCTTCAAGGCCGTCCAGGACGGCAAGCAGGTGGCCGTCCTGGTGCCCACGACCCTGCTGGTGCAGCAGCACTTCGGGACGTTCAGCGAGCGGTACGCGCAGTTCCCGGTCAGCGTGAAGGCGCTCTCCCGCTTCCAGACCGACACCGAGGCCAAGGCGGTCCTGGAGGGCCTGCGCGAGGGCTCGGTGGACATCGTCATCGGCACGCACCGGCTGTTCTCGTCGGAGACGAAGTTCAAGGACCTGGGCCTGGTCATCGTCGACGAGGAGCAGCGCTTCGGCGTGGAGCACAAGGAGCAGCTGAAGAAGCTCCGGGCGAACGTCGACGTCCTGACGATGTCCGCGACCCCGATCCCCAGGACCCTGGAGATGGCGGTCACGGGCATCCGGGAGATGTCGACGATCACCACCCCGCCGGAGGAGCGGCACCCGGTGCTGACCTTCGTGGGCCCCTACGAGGAGCGGCAGATCGGCGCCGCCATCCGCCGTGAACTGCTGCGCGAGGGCCAGGTCTTCTACATCCACAACCGGGTCGAGTCGATCGACCGCGCCGCGGCCCGGCTGCGCGAGATCGTCCCCGAGGCGCGCATCGCCACCGCCCACGGCCAGATGTCGGAGGGGGCACTGGAGCAGGTCGTCGTCGACTTCTGGGAGAAGAAGTTCGACGTGCTCGTCTCCACGACCATCGTCGAATCCGGCATCGACATCTCCAACGCGAACACGCTCATCGTGGAGCGCGGCGACAACTTCGGGCTCTCGCAGCTGCACCAGCTGCGCGGCCGGGTGGGCCGAGGCCGCGAGCGCGGATACGCCTACTTCCTCTACCCGCCGGAGAAGCCGCTGACCGAGACCGCGCACGAGCGGCTCGCGACCATCGCGCAGCACACGGAGATGGGCGCCGGCATGTACGTGGCGATGAAGGACCTGGAGATCCGCGGCGCGGGCAACCTCCTCGGCGGCGAGCAGTCCGGACACATCGCGGGCGTCGGATTCGACCTCTACGTACGGATGGTGGGCGAGGCCGTCGCGGACTACCGGCGCCAGCTGGAGACCGGTGAGATCGAGGAGGAGCCGCCGCTCGAGGTCAAGATCGAGCTGCCCGTCGACGCGCACGTCCCGCACGACTACGCGCCGGGCGAGCGGCTCCGTCTCCAGGCATACCGCGCCATCGCCTCCGCCAACACGGAGGAGGACGTCAAGGCCGTCCGCGAGGAACTCGTCGACCGCTACGGCAAGCTGCCCGAACCGGTGGAGAACCTGCTGCTCGTCTCCGGTCTGCGGATGCTCGCGCGCGCGTGCGGGGTCGGCGAGATCGTGCTCCAGGGCACCAACATCCGCTTCGCCCCCGTGGAGTTGCGCGAATCGCAGGAACTGCGGCTCAAGCGGCTGTATCCCGGGACGGTCATCAAGCCGGCGGTGCACCAGGTGCTGGTGCCGCGCCCGAAGACCGCGAAGGTCGGCGGGAAGCCGCTGGTCGGGCGGGAGTTGCTGGCGTGGGTCGGGGAGTTCCTGACGTCGGTGCTGGGGTCCTGACGCCCCGCGTGTGAAGGACCGCCGCCAGCCGGTCGCGCACCGCGGCCTGCGCGGCGATCCGCGCGTCCAGTACGGCGAGGCGCTCGGCGGCGGTCCGCACGGCCCGGTCGGAGGCGGGTCCGGCCATGACATCACCGTCCAGGCACGGCAGGAACACCCGTATGTCGTCGAGCGTCAGCCCCACGTCGAGCAGCTGCCGGATGTTGCGGACGCGGACCACCACCGCGGCGGCGTCGTACAGGCGGTAGCCGTTCGCGGCCCGTTCGGAGGTGATGAGGCCCGCCTGCTCGTAGTGGCGCAGGGCGCGCGGGCTCGTGCCGGTCGCCTCGGCGAGTTCGCCGATCCGGGTACGGGGTTCCGCCCCGCGCGTCGGTCTCATGGTGCGTGTCAGTCTCATGTGACGAGCGCGCCGCCGTCCACCGGAAGCACCACGCCGGTGATGAACGAGGCCTGCGGCGAGGCCAGTCGGGCGATCGCCCACGCCACCTCCGCGGGGCGGCCGACCCGGCCGAGCGGTGTGTGGGCGAGCTGCCACGCGCGGATCGCGGCGCGCTGCTCGGGGGTGTGGCCGGTGTGCTCGCCGATCGGTGTGTCGATAGCGCCCGGGGCCACGGCGGCGACCCGGATCCCCAGCGGGGCGAGCTCCACCGCCCAGCTGCGCGTGAGCACCTCAAGGGCCGCCTTTCCGGCCGCGTACAGGGAGTTGCCGGGCCAGCCGCGCTGTCCCACCGCCGTCGTCACGTTCACGATCACCCCCCTGCTCTCCTCCAGCGCCGGGAGCGCGGCCTGGGTGAGCAGGACGGGGGCGAGCAGGTTCGTCGCGAGCTGGGGCTCGACGGCGTCGCGTGTGTACGTACGCAGGGACTGCGCGTTGACGATGCCCGCGTTGTTCACCAGCACATCGAGACGGCCGTGCCGGTCGAGCGCCGCACGGACGATGGTCTCCGGGCCGTCCTCGGCCGTGATGTCGGCGGCGAGCGGGCTGATGCGGGACGGGTCGTGGGCGGCGGTCTCGGCCAGGGGCGCCTCGCGGCGGCCCACCGCCACGACGTGCGCGCCCTCGTCGGCGAACGCGTGGGCGGTGGCGCGGCCTATGCCGGTGCCGGCGCCGGTGACGAGCACGGTTCGCGAGGTCTTCGGATGGGGGGATGCCATGCGGGGATCGTCCGACCCTGACGCCGGTGTCAAGGTCAAGCGCCGTGTGGAGAACCGCCCTCAGGGCATCGGGTCGATCGGGACGTCGGAAGCCGCCCGCGGGAGGCGCGTACGCCTCGCCCCGGACGGCCTCTGATGCAGGAAGTGCATTTCTGACGCAGAAGGCTTCTATTGCTGGTCGGGCCGGTCGCGGTCCCGGTCCATGCCGAGAGAGCCTTCCACCCGCTGCTGCCCGGAGTCGACCTGGTCCTCGTACTTGCCGCCGGTCCTCTCGTTGGCCTTCTGTTCCGCGGTGTCCGAGCCTTGCTTGCCCTTGTGCCGCGCCTGGCTCTTGAACTTGTCGAAGATGCCCATGCAGAACTCCTTCAGGAGGTGACTCAGAACCGACGATACGCGCGACATGTGAGTAATGCCCCCTTTAGGCCCGATGTGGTCTGGACCTCTCCCTCGCTACCGTGGGACCAGGTGCAGGCAAGCAGGGGAGGGGTGCACGGTGACGCGTCTGAGGGGCGGGGCGGCACTGGCTGTCGCGATGGTGTTCGCCGGTTCGGCGCTGGTCGGCTGCGAGGGCCTGGCCCCGCCCGCGGACGGCGGCGGACCCTCCGGTTCCGGAGCCCCGGCTGCCGGTGACGGCCGGGGTGACGGCCGGGCGGTGAACCCGCTGGACAACCCGGACGGCACGAAGCCGGGGCTCGCGGCGATCACCTCCACCACGGACCGGGCGAAGGCACGCGCCTTGATCGAGAAGGTGGGGACGAAGGGGCGCGGCCCCAGGACGGGATACGAACGGGACAAGTTCGGCTACGCCTGGATGGACTCGGCGCCGCGCGACGTTCCCTTCTCGCACAACGGCTGCGACTCGCGGAACGATCTCCTGAAGCGCGACGGGGAGGATCTCCGTTTCCGCTCGGGCTCGGACTGCGTCGTCATGGCACTGACGCTGAACGACCCGTACACCGGGAAGGTCATCGAGTGGACCAAGTCCCGCGCGATCGCGGTCCAGATCGACCACGTCATGCCGCTGTCGTACGACTGGCAGATGGGCGCCGCGCGCTGGACGAAGGACAAGCGGGAGTCCATCGCCAACGACCCGCTCAATCTCGTCCCGGTGGACGGCCCGGCCAACAGCGCGAAGGGCGACTCCGGCCCGGCGTCCTGGCTGCCACCGAACAAGCGGATCCGCTGTTCCTACTCGGTGCGCTTCGCCCAGGTGTCCCTGAAGTACGACCTGCCCGTGACGGCCGCCGACAAGGAGATGATGCTGCGGCAGTGCGGGGGGTGAAGGGGTTAGCGTCCTTCGTCATGACGGCCGATTCGCTCGACGCCATGCGGGCCGAACTCCGGGGCATGGCGGAGCCGGGGGTCAGAGTGCAGCAACTGCGGGTGCTCCGTCCCCCGGAGGACGACGAACTGCTCGGCGTGCGCGTGCCCGTGCTGCGCCGGCTGGCCCGGGCGTACCGGGACCTGGCGCTCGACGACGTGGACGTGCTGCTGGACAGCCGCGTCCACGAGGAGCGGCTCGCCGGACTCCTCGTCCTGGCCGAGCGGATGCGGAAGGCGCGCGGGGCCGAGCGTGCGGAGCTGGTCGACTTCTATCTGGCGCACACCGGCGGCGTGGACAACTGGGACCTGGTGGACGCTTCCGCGCATGTCGTGCTCGGGCCCTGGCTGGTGGACGGACCGGCGGACGCCCCGGAGATCCTGGACCGGCTGGCCGCCTCGGCGTGGCTGTGGGACCGCAGGATCGCCGTGGTCGCGACGCTGGCGTTGATCCGCGAGGGGCGCTTCGAGCCGACGCTCCGCCTGGTGCGCGCCTTGTGCCGGGATCCGGAACCGCTGATCCACAAGGCGCTCGGCTGGATGCTGCGCGAGATCGGCCGCCGGGACGCGCCCCTGGTGGTGGCGTTCCTCGAACGCCACCAGACCGAACTGCCGCGCATCACCGTGCGCTGTGCGACCGAGCTGCTCCCGGCGGACGAGCGGGCGCGATTCGTACGTACGCGATAGTGCGCACGCGACGGTGCGCACGCGACGGTGCGCACGCGATAGCGCACATGCGACGGTGCGCACGCGAAACGGGGGGAGCGAAGAATTGCCGACCGGACTCATAGCCCTGGCCCTCGGCGGCTTCGGCATCGGACTCACCGAGTTCCTGATCGCCGGCCTGCTGCCGCAGGTGGCATCGAGTTTCGAGGTGTCCGAGGCGGCCGCCGGGTGGCTGATCTCCGGGTACGCCTTGAGTGTCGCGGTCGGAGCGATCGCGCTGACCGCCGCGACGGCACGGCTGCCCCGAAAGCCCGTCCTGGTCGGCCTGGTCGCGCTGTTCGTCATCGGCAACCTGCTCTCCGCCATCGCGCCGAACTATCCCGTGATGCTGCTCGGACGGATCGTGGCGGCGCTGTGCCACGGCTCGTTCTTCGGGATCGGCTCGCTGGTCGCGCGGAGCCTGGTCGCGCCGGAGAAGAAGTCCCGGGCCGTGGCGGTCATGTTCGCCGGGCTGACGGTCGCCAACGTGCTGGGCGTGCCGTTCGGCGCGCTCGTCGGTGAACGCTGGGGATGGCGGGCGGCGTTCTGGGCGGTCACCGCGATCGGCGTGCTCGCGCTGGCGGGAATCGCCGCACTCGTCCCCGGCCGGGCGGGGGAGCAGCGCTCGAGACCGCCCAGCGGCCTGCGGGACCAGCTCAGGGCCTTCCGGTCCTCGCAGGTCTGGCTGACCCTGGCGGCCACCGCGCTGAGCTACGGCGGCATGTTCGGCGCGTTCAGCTACATCGCGTACACGTTCACCGAGGTCAGCGGCTTCGCCCCGGCGGATGTCGCCTGGCTGCTGATGGTGTATGGCGTCGGGCTGGTCGTCGGAAACCTGGTCGGCGGGCGCGCGGCCGACCGCGACCGGGACCGCGCCCTGGTCCTGGCCCTGCTCGGACTCACCCTCACCCTGGCCCTGTTCGGACTGCTCGCCCACAGCGCCGCCGCGTCCGTCGTCCTGGTGTTCCTGATGGGGGTGACCGGCTTCGCCAGTGTGCCCGGCATGATCACCCGCGTCACCGACGTCGCCCACGGGGCGGCACTGGCCGCCAGTGCCAACGTGTCCGCGTCCAACGTCGGCAACGCCTTCGGCGCCTGGCTCGGCGGCCTGGCCATCTCCGCGGGCCTCGGCTACACCGCACCGCTCTGGGCCGGCGCCGGGATCGCCCTGACCTCTGTCCTCGTCATGGTGGTCGCCGCCCGCCGGGCCAGGGCGTCCCAGCCGTCGGACCGGGTCCCCACCTGGTAATTCGATACCGGGTGTGTGCCCGCTCGCCTAGCGTGACCGCATGCAGCCGAAGATATCGAGCCTCGCCGACCGCCCGGACATGCTGGAGCGGGTGGCCGGAATGGCGGACAGCTGGCCGGAGTTCGTGATCCAGGACCTCGTGGGCGCCTCTCACTTCCCCCGGATCGCCGCCGAACTCCCCGAGTACGTCCTGTTCGCCGAGGACGAGCAGGGCGAGGTCGTGGCGAGCGCCTACAGCGTGCCCTTCGCTCTCGGCGCCGAGGGCCGCGGCGAACTGCCCGCGGGCGGCTGGGACACGGTCCTCGTATGGGCCTTCTCCGACCTGCGCCGGGGTGTCCGCCCCGACACCGTCAGCGCGATCTCGGTCTCCGTCGCCCCGCACGCCCAGGGCCGAGGCCTGTCCGCGGTGATGCTCTCGGCCCTGCGCGACAACGCCCGGGCCCGCGGCTTCCGCGAGGTCGTCGCCCCGGTCCGCCCCAACGCCAAGCACCTGGAACCGCACACCCCGATCGAGGAGTACGCCCACCGCGTACGCCCCGACGGCCTGCCCCAGGACCCCTGGCTGCGCGTCCACGCCCGGGCCGGCGCCACCATCGACTCCGTGGCACCCACCTCCATGACGGTGGCCGCCTCACTGGCGCACTGGCGCCGCTGGACGGGACTGCCCTTCGACACGGAGGGCGACATCGAACTGCCCGGCGGCCTGGTGCCGGTGCGCTGCGAGCCCGCGCGCGGCTACGCGGTGTACGTCGAGCCCAACGTGTGGATGCGGCACGCCTTGTGAGCGCCGACCAGGAGGTGTGACGGCGCGAAGTGATCAGCACGACAACGGTTCGGTACAACCCGTGACGGGTTGTCCGTGTCGGGCTATACGCTCGGACTCCCATCCGGGCTCTGTCACTCGCACATCCGTCCCCGTCGGCTACACCGGTCCAGGAGCAGTCATGTACGGCCACGGCGCGGCGCCGCCTCCCCGCAGCGCGGCAACGGTCATCTCCCTGCGCGTGCTGTTCGCCGCGGCCGGATTCCTCACGTGCGGCGTGCTGGCCTGCGTACCGCTGTTCCGGGTCGCCGTCCTGCGCGGACGGGGCCTCGACTGGGTGCTGGCCTGGGTGAGTCTGCCCCTGTCCATCGCGTGCTTCGCGGTGATCGGCGTACTGCCGGAGGGCGACTACCGGACCGACATCGCGCTGGCCGTGATGCTGCTGCTCGGCCTGGGCGCCTCCATCTGGTTCCTGATCGTGGACATCGGTCACCACAGCGAGCCGCGGCAGTTCACCGGCTACCCGTCGCCCCACGCCCAGACGGCGGCGCACACCCCGTACGGCTATCCGCACCCCGCCGCGCCGCCCTACGCCCCGACCTCCACTCCGATTCCGCAGCGGCCGCCGCACACACCCGTCGCCGGCGACGCCCCGCATCCCGGGCCGGTACCGCCGTCGCCGCAGCGCCCCGCCCCCGCCCGCATCGACCAGGTACGCGCCGAACTCGACGAACTCAGCGACTACCTGCGCCGGCACGAGGGCGAAGGCCACCGGGACGGCACCCCCGAGGGCGGCAGGTGAGCGCGGCGGCAGGACGTGTCGTCGCCGGCCGCTACGAGCTGTCCACGCTCCTCGGCCAGGGCGGCATGGGACAGGTCTGGACGGCCTACGACCAGCGGCTCGACCGGCGCGTGGCGGTGAAGCTGCTGCGCCCCGACAAGGTGGCCGGGCAGGACGCGGAGGAACTGCGCCGCCGCTTCGTGCGCGAGTGCCGGGTGACCGCGCAGGTCGACCACCCGGGCCTGGTCACGGTGCACGACGCGGGCAGTGAGGGCGAGGAGCTGTTCCTCGTCATGCAGTACATCGACGGCGCCGACCTCGCCGGCCATCTCGCCGAGCGCGACCCGTACCCCTGGCAGTGGGCGGTGGCGGTCGCCGCGCAACTGTGCGCCGTGCTCAGCGCCGTGCACGCCGTGCCGATCGTCCACCGCGACCTCAAGCCACGCAACGTGATGGTGAAGCAGGACGGCACGGTCACCGTCCTCGACCTGGGCATCGCCTCCGTCATGGACACGGACACCACCCGCCTCACCCACACCGGCACCCCCATAGGATCGCCCGCCTACATGGCCCCCGAGCAGGCGATGGGCGGCGCGGTCGGCCCGTACACCGACCTCTACGCACTCGGCGTGGTCCTGCACGAACTGCTCAGCGGCGACGTCCCCTTCTCCGGCTCCACCGCCCTCGGCGTACTGCACCGGCACCTCTACGAGCCCCCGCTGCCGGTGCGCCGCATCCGCCCCGAGGTCCCCGAGGCCCTGGAGGCCCTCGTCCTGCGCCTCCTCGCCAAGGACCCGCAGCACCGGCCGGCCTCCGCGCAGGAGGTGTACGAGCATCTGGAGCTGCTCCTGCCCGCGCGCGGGACGCCCACCGGAGCGCCTCTCGACCCCACCCGCCCGTTCCTGCGCCCGCACGCCCCCTGGCCCGACCGAGCGCGCACCCCGGCGCCCCAGCCCGCGCCCGCCACGCCCGTCACCGAGACGCCGGGCAACACGGACATCGCCCGCGCCGTCGACGAGGTCAAACGGCTCCTCGGCGAGGGCCGCATCACCCAGGCCGTCGACATCCTCGGCGCGACCCTGCCCGCCGCCGCCGAACAGCACGGCGAGCACTCCCCGGTCGTACGCACCCTGCGCAAGCAGTACGCGGCCACGCTCCTGGACGACGGCCAGTACCGGCGTGCCCTGCCCGAGCTGCGCCGCCTCGCCGACGAACGCGCCGCCGAGGCCGGGCAGGCCGACCCGCAGTCCCTGCGCTTCCGCTACGAGGCCGCCCAGTGCCTGGAGCAGCTGGGCGAACCGGCCGCCGCGCTCGCCGAGTACCGGGCGGTGCTGCCCTACTACGAGAACCAGTACGTCGCCGCCGGCGGTCCCGAACTGGCGCACGACGTCCGCCGCCGCATCGGCCATCTCCTGCTCGCCCTCGGCGACCGCGGCGCCGCCCACGACACCCTCGCCCGGCTGCTGCACGACGTGGAGCGCACGCATGGCCCCGGCCACCCGCTGGGCGCGGAGATCCGCCGGACCCTGCAGTGGCTGGGGCAGGTCCGCGGCTAGAGCCCGGCTCGGGGGCGGCGCGGCGGTGCCGGAAGTCCTGGTGAATCGTTGGTCGAATGGGTTGGCCAGAGCCTGCTCACTGCCTAACATCGATCACCGCAAGACCTTGTGCGCCCGCCCGTCGCCCGACCACCACCCCTGGTGGAGGCGCTACGCGCCGCACCTGTTGTTGCAATCTCCTCGGGAGGTCCTCTTGCACCGCCGCCGTCGCACCGCGCTCGTCCTCACCGCCGCGATCGCCGCCGCGGCGCCCCTCCTCACCGCCTGCGGAAACGAGGCGCATCCCGGCGCCGCGGCCGTGGTCGGCGGGCAGCGGATCACCGTCTCCCAGCTGGAGGAGCGGGTCGGCGAGGTACGCGCGGCCCAGCGGGCGACCGTGCGGAACGACGCCCAGTACCAGCAGGCCATCGCCCGGACCGGCACCCTCACCCGCGACACCCTGCACACCATGGTCCTCGACCGGGTGCTGCACCGCGCCGCCGAGGACGCCGGTGTGACCGTCACCCGCAGGGAGATCCAGGAGATGCGGTCCGGCCTGGAGGAGCAGGCAGGCGGCGCCAAGGCGCTGGAGGCGACCTGGCTCCAGCAGTACGGCATCCCGCCGGAGCGCCTGGAAGAGAACCTCCGCCTCCAGCTCGAGGCCCAGAAGCTCGCCGAGGAACTCAACACCGACACCAGCCGTCCCGAGTTCTGGAAGGCCCTGTCAGAGGCCTCCAAGGACCTGGACGTCGACCTCAACCCGCGATACGGCGCCTGGGACGTCCAGAAGAGCAGTCGCGCCGACGCGAAGACGCCGTGGGTGCGGGACGTGACGGCGGCCCAGACGCAGCAGGGCATGTAGGCCCGCCCCTCCGCGGGGCCTGTGGACAACTCAGGCGCCGCGGGACCTGCGGCCTGTGGATAACTTCGAGGGCTGTCGGCGGCGTGGGATAGCTTCGAATCGTGAACGCCAACAGCTCCGAAGCCACCCCGCGACCCGAGCAGGCCGCCCCCGGCACGCACGCCGCCCCCGGCCGCATCGTCCTGCTCACCACCAGCCACCGCGTCGCCCCCGGCCTGCTCTCCTGGCCCGCCTGGCAGGCACTGCACGCGGCCGACCAGGTGCTGTGCGCGGACGGCACCCACCCGCAGCTGCCCTATCTGCGCGAGGCGGGGATAGCCGTCGACGAGGCGTCCCCGGCCGCCCAGGAACTGATCGACACCTGCGCCGGGGGCCGCACGGTGGTCGTCGTGGCGACGGGCGAGGGCGAGCCGGCCCTGACGGACGGCCTGGCGCGCCTGGCCGGCACCGGCCGCGTCGACATGCCCGAGCTGGAGCTGCTCCCCGCCTCCTACGACCTGCCGGGCGCCCGCCTCCTCGACCTCGTCCAGGTCATGGACCGCATCCGCGCCGAGTGCCCCTGGTCGTCCCGCCAGACCCACAAGGGCCTGGCGAAGTACGGCATCGAGGAGGCGTACGAACTCGTCGAGGCGATCGAGGAGGGCGACCGCGACGAGCTGCGCGAGGAACTCGGTGACGTTCTCCTCCAGGTCGTCTTCCACGCCCGCATCGCCGAGGAAGGCCGCCCGGAAGACGGGGAGACCCCCTTCTCCATCGACGACGTCGCCGGCGGCATCGTCGCCAAGCTGATCCACCGCCACCCGCACGTCTTCGGCGACGAGACGGCCACCACCCCCGAGGAGGTCAAGGAGCACTGGCTGCGCACCAAGGCGGTCGAGAAGCAGCGCACCTCCGTCACCGAGGGCATCCCCCTGGGCCAGCCCGGCCTGGCCCTCGCCGCGAAGCTTGCCTCCCGGGCCCGCACAGCGAACCTGGACATACCGCTCCCACCCGTCGAAGGCATCGGCTACGACCTCCTGGCCCTGGCGGTCCGCGCCGAGTCGGAGGGCGTGGACCCGGAGGCGGCCCTGAGAGCGGCGGCCCGTGCCTACCGGGACGCGATCAGGGAGACCGAGGGCTGAGACCGGGGCCTGAGACCGGGGCCTGAGACCGACGGTCGTGACACGGTGCCCGGCGGGGTCAGTCCTGCCAGTCCAGTTGCGCTTCGGGGATCCCGAGGGACCGGCCGTGCTCCCGTGCCTGCAGACGCCCCTCCGCCTGACCGCGCGGATAGCGGAAGACCCGGCCGGCGAAGACCACGAACGCTTCCCCGGCCGTGTTGTAGTTGACGTACCAGCCCCCGGAGTCGTCCAGGCAGGCGGCGAGCCTTTCGGCCAGCCGCTCCGCGTCGGCCTCTTCAGCCGCGAAGTCCAGCAGGGTCCACAGTGGCGGCTGCCCGGCCGCCGCTCCCTCCACCTCCACCCTGGTGATCTTCGTGACACGCAGTGGGACGCCGGACAGTTCGGCCCCGGCCCGCAGGCTCTCCGCGATCAACACACCTTCAAGCATCCGGCCCTCCCTGATCCCGAAGCGGTCAGAGTAGCGATGGCCTCTGACAGTGGCGGCCGGTGCCCTCCGGAGCCGCTGCGTAGGGTCATGGCATGCAACATGAAGTGCCCGGGGTGCCCGAACTGTTCTCGTGGGAGTTCGCCACCGACCCCTACCCCGCCTACGCCTGGCTCCGCGAGCACGCCCCCGTGCACCGGACCAAGCTGCCCAGCGGCGTGGAGGCCTGGCTGGTCACGCGGTACGCCGATGCCAAGCAGACCCTCGCCGACAACCGGCTCTCCAAGAACCCGGCGCATCACCACGAGCCCGCGCACGCCAAGGGCAAGACGGGTATCCCCGGTGAGCGCAAGGCCGAGTTGATGACGCATCTGCTCAACATCGATCCGCCGGACCACACCCGGCTGCGGCGGCTCGTGTCCAAGGCGTTCACGCCCCGCCGGGTGGCCGAGTTCGAGCAGCGGGTGCAGGAGCTCACCGACGGCCTCATCGACGGGTTCGCGGAGCAGGGGTCCGCCGACCTGATCCACGAGTTCGCCTTCCCGCTTCCCATCTACGCCATCTGCGACCTGCTCGGCGTCCCCCGCGAGGACCAGGACGACTTCCGGGACTGGGCGGGCATGATGATCCGTCACCAGGGCGGGCCCCGGGGCGGCGTGGCGCGGTCCGTGAAGAAGATGCGCGGCTACCTCGCCGACCTCATCCACCGCAAGCGAGAGGCGCTCCCCGCCGAACCCACCCCCGGCGAGGACCTCATCTCCGGTCTCATCCGCGCCTCCGACCACGGCGAGCACCTCACCGAGAACGAGGCCGCCGCCATGGCCTTCATCCTGCTGTTCGCCGGTTTCGAGACAACCGTGAACCTGATCGGCAACGGCACCTACGCCCTGCTCACCCACCCCGAGCAGCGCACCCGGCTCCAGGCCTCCCTCGCCGCCGGGGAGAGAGGCCTCCTGGAGACCGGCGTCGAGGAACTCCTGCGCTTCGACGGCCCCGTCGAGCTCGCCACCTGGCGCTTCGCCACGCAGCAGCTCACCATCGGCGGGCAGCGCATCGAGGCCGGCGACCCGGTCCTCGTCGTCCTGGCCGCCGCGGACCGGGACCCGGAGCGGTTCGCCGATCCGGACGTGCTCGACCTCGCCCGCCGCGACAACCAGCACCTCGGATACGGCCACGGCATCCACTACTGCCTCGGCGCCCCGCTGGCCCGCCTGGAGGGCCAGACCGCCCTCGCCACGCTCCTCACCCGCCTCCCGGACCTGAGGCTCGCGGCCGACCCGGCCGAGCTGAGATGGCGCGGCGGCCTGATCATGCGCGGGCTGCGCACGCTGCCGGTGGAGTTCACGCCCGCCCGGGGATGACACGCCGTCAGGCTTGTGATCTTCACGTGATCTACGCGGCATTAACTTGTGACAAGTGATCGTCTGCCTATACGTTCACCCATCATCGGCGCGGCCTGGGAAATCCACTCCGCCGCGCCGGTCACTGCTGTCTCGCGAAAGGTCTCCGTATGCTCTCCGGGAACGGTCGGCACCGTCGCCCCCGCCAGGCTCCGGCTCTCCTCGTCGCGGCCGGAGTGACCGGCTCCGCCATCGCGATCCCGCTCCTCGGGGCCTCCGGCGCCAGCGCGGCCGACGCCACGACCTGGGACCGGGTCGCGGACTGCGAGACCGGCGGCGCCTGGAGCCAGAACAGCGGGAACGGCTACTTCGGCGGCCTGCAGTTGTCGCAGGAGGACTGGGAGAACCACGGCGGCCTCGACTACGCCCCGAGCGCCGACCTGGCCAGCCGTTCCCAGCAGATAGCCGTGGCCGAGAGAATCCTCGCCGACCAGGGAGTCGGCGCCTGGCGCACCTGCGGACTGCTCTCCGGCCTCGAGCAGGACAAGAACTCGTCCGACTCGGACGGTTCATCCGACTCGTCTGATTCATCGGATTCGCCCGGATTGCTCGACTCTCTCGGGTCGTCCCCTTCGTCCGACTCGCCGCCTTCTGGCGAGTCGTCGGCCTCGAAGGATGAATCCACCAAGTCCGACAAGTCGCCCGACATCGAGGAGTCCGCCTCGCAGGAGCCCGGCAGCTCCCCCTCGGCGACGCCCGAGCGTGACAAGTCCGGCAACTCGCGGCAGGGCGACGAATCTTCGGCGCCCACCGAGGCCGGCACCGGGACCGACACCGGTTCCGGCCGTCACCGCGGCCCCAGTGCCGACGAGACCCAGGCGCCCGAGAACGGCCGTACGGACGAGTCCACGGGGCGTCACGCCTCGCGCGACGACCGCGGCGACGAGGGCTCCGACGACACGTCCGAGGGTGCCTACATCGTGGGTATCGGCGACAGTCTCTGGTCCATCGCCGACTCCCTTGACATCAGCGGCGGATGGCACGAGCTCTATGACGGCAACAAGAAGGCCGTCGGCGCCGACCCGAACCTCATTCGCCCCGGTGAGAAGCTCACGGTAGAGGGCGAAGCGGACGGGAAGTAGCTGTTCGGGCAGTGCGGAAACGGGGGTGGAAGTCGCCCCGAAGCCGGGCGAGTTCGCGTCATGTTTCGCGGCGAATGTCCCGTTTGGGCTCCGTGAGAGATAGATCTCAGAAGCCCTGATCGTCTTTGAAATTCGGCGGATCGCGTGGCTACGGTCGGGACCGCTCGTCACCACGAGCCCCGGCTGCCGCAACGCCGAATCCTGCCAGCGGCCGTACGGGAACAGTCGTCGCGTCAAGCGCCGTAGGCAGGAGCGGGGGACCCAAGGTAGGTGCCCGACCGGCCAGTTGCGCCGGAAGGGCTTGGGGTGAAGCCGTGTCCCGGGAGGGATGCGGCCGGGCAACTCAACCGGCCCGAACCCGACAGCTCACCTCGCAGGCGTCGGTGAGGGGATCCTTCCATGCTGTTTTCCAGCAAGGGCAAGCACCGTCGTCCGTCCAAGGCCAGCCGTGCCATCGCCGTCGCCGGTGTCACCGGCGCCGCTGTCGCCGCCCCGCTGATGGCGGCCGGCGGCGCTTCCGCCGCCACCGCCTCCGAGTGGGACGCCGTCGCGCAGTGCGAGGCCGGCGGCAACTGGTCCATCAACACCGGCAACGGCTACTACGGCGGTCTGCAGTTCTCCGCCTCCACCTGGTCCGGCTACGGCGGCACCAAGTACGCCGCCACCGCCGACCAGGCCACCAAGGAGCAGCAGATCGAGATCGGCGAGAAGGTCCTCGCGGGTCAGGGCAAGGGTGCCTGGCCGGTCTGCGGCAAGGGCCTGTCGAGCGCCGGCTACAGCGGCGGCGGCTCCTCCTCGAACGACTCCGGCAGCTCCTCGCAGCAGAGCACCGAGTCCCGCGAGACCCAGCAGCAGCCGGCCTCCCGCTCCGACGAGCGCCCGGCCGCCAAGAAGACCGTCACCACCCCGACCGGCAAGAAGGTCAAGAAGGGCGACGGCGAGTACAAGGTGGCCAAGGGCGACACCCTGAGCTCGATCGCGGCGGACGAGAAGGTCGAGGGCGGCTGGGAGAAGCTGTTCCAGCTGAACAAGGACATCGTCGAGGACGCCAACCTCATCTACCCGGGCCAGCAGCTGCACCTGAAGTAGGCAGCGGCCCCTCCCCGTCCCCACGGGCTCCCCGCCCCGGTGCGTGTTCCCCCGTACGCGCCGGGGCGGGGTTTTTTCTGCCGGTCTTTGCGTTCCGGCTTTGTTCCGTTCGGAAACAATTTACTCTCGGTTCTGTCCATGGGGTGGGCGACCCGGTGGCCGATCGGCCGGAGCCGGTTAGGCTCATGTCGCGAGCCACCACGGCCCGCACCTCGCCGGGTCCACGCGACCCGCGAACCCGCGTCACATCAAGAAGGAGATGCTCGTGCCGTCCATCGACGTCGTCGTAGCCCGGGAAATCCTGGACTCCCGAGGCAACCCCACGGTCGAGGTCGAGGTCGGCCTCGACGACGGCAGCACCGGTCGTGCCGCCGTTCCGTCCGGCGCCTCCACGGGCGCCTTCGAGGCCATCGAGCTGCGTGACGGCGACTCGAACCGCTACCTCGGCAAGGGTGTGGAGAAGGCCGTCCTCGCGGTCATCGAGCAGATCGGCCCGGAGCTCGTCGGCTACGACGCCACCGAGCAGCGCCTGATCGACCAGGCGATGTTCGACCTGGACGCCACCGACAACAAGGGCTCCCTCGGCGCCAACGCCATCCTCGGCGTCTCCCTCGCCGTCGCCCACGCCGCCTCCGAGGCCAGCGACCTGCCGCTGTTCCGCTACCTGGGCGGCCCGAACGCGCACCTGCTGCCGGTGCCGATGATGAACATCCTGAACGGCGGCTCGCACGCCGACTCCAACGTGGACATCCAGGAGTTCATGATCGCGCCGATCGGCGCGGAGTCCTTCTCCGAGGCGCTGCGCTGGGGCGCCGAGGTCTACCACACGCTGAAGAAGGTCCTGAAGAGCAAGGGCCTGGCCACCGGCCTCGGCGACGAGGGCGGCTTCGCCCCGAACCTCGGCTCCAACCGCGAGGCCCTCGACCTCATCCTCGAGGCGATCAAGGAGGCCGGCTACACCCCCGGCGAGCAGATCGCCCTCGCCCTCGACGTGGCCGCGTCCGAGTTCTACAAGGACGGCGCCTACACCTTCGAGGGCAAGACCCGCTCCGCCGCCGAGATGACCGAGTACTACGCCGAGCTCGTCGACGCGTACCCGCTCGTCTCCATCGAGGACCCGCTGTTCGAGGACGACTGGGACGGCTGGAAGACCATCACCGAGAAGCTCGGTGACAAGGTCCAGCTGGTCGGCGACGACCTGTTCGTCACCAACCCCGAGCGCCTCGCCCGCGGCATCGACGAGAACGCCGCCAACGCCCTGCTGGTCAAGGTCAACCAGATCGGCTCGCTGACCGAGACCCTGGACGCCGTCGAGCTGGCCCAGCGCAGCGGCTTCAAGTGCATGATGTCCCACCGCTCCGGCGAGACCGAGGACGTCACCATCGCCGACCTGGCCGTCGCCACCAACTGCGGCCAGATCAAGACCGGCGCCCCGGCCCGCTCCGAGCGCGTCGCCAAGTACAACCAGCTCCTGCGCATCGAGGAGATCCTCGACGACGCGGCGGTCTACGCCGGCCGCAGCGCCTTCCCGCGCTTCAAGGGCTGACCCGGGCTGACCCGTTAAGGGTCAACCCTGAGCCAGTCGTACGTACGTCCCCGTACTCGGTCCCGTACCGTGTCCGGGGACGTACGCGCGTTGGACGGTGGAGCGGGAGAGCGGGGAGACATGGCCGTGAAGGACCGGGACCGTTTCTCCACCGCGACCAGGATCCGGCTGCTCGGTGAGCAGACCGCGGCCCGGGTCTACCGTTCCCAGACCCGGCGCCAGGCCCGCCGCTCCCGGCTGACCGGCCGGGCCGCGCTGCTCGCCCTGGTGATGTGCACGCTGATCGTGGCGCTCGCCTACCCGATGCGGGAGTACGTCTCCCAGCGTGCCGAGATCGACGACCTCCAGCGCGAACAGCAGCAGGCCCGACAGCGCGTCGAAAGGCTGCGCGACCAGAAGGCGCGCTGGCAGGACGACGCGTACGCGGAACAGCAGATCCGGCAGCGGTTGCACTACGTCATGCCGGGGGAGACGGGATTCATCGTCGTCGACCCGCACGCGGCGCGGCAGTCGCACGCCGTGCTCGGGACGGCCGACCGCCCCTGGTACGCCAACGTGTGGGACGGCGTCGACAAGTCCGACGCCTCCGACCGGTGACCCGAGGACCAGCCGGTCATCCGACTCACGTATTCGACTCAAGTATCTGACTCAAAGAAAGACAGCCTGAAGACAGCCATGGAAACGCCCCCGCCGACCACCCCGCGCACCGAGCCCACCGACGCGGACGTCGAGGCCTTCAAGCAGCAGCTCGGTCGGCCCCCGCGCGGTCTGCGCGCGATCGCGCACCGGTGCCCGTGCGGGCACCCGGACGTCGTCGAGACGGCACCGCGGCTGCCGGACGGCACGCCGTTCCCCACGCTGTACTACCTGACGTGCCCGCGCGCCGCCTCGGCGATCGGCACGCTGGAGGCGAACGGCGTGATGAAGGAGATGACCGAGCGGCTGGCCTCGGACCCCGAGCTGGCGGAGGCCTACCGGGCGGCGCACGAGGACTACGTCAGGCGCCGGGACGAGATCGAGGAACTGAGGAACTTCCCCAGCGCGGGCGGCATGCCGGACCGGGTGAAGTGCCTGCACGTGCTGGTGGCGCACTCGCTGGCCGCGGGGCCCGGCGTGAACCCGCTCGGCGACGAGGCCATCGAGATGCTGCCGGAGTGGTGGCGCAAGGGCCCGTGCGTGACGAACGCCGAGGAGGCCGCCCAGTGACCCGTGTCGCCGCCGTGGACTGCGGTACGAACTCCATCCGGCTCCTGGTCGCCGACGCCGACCCGGCCACCGGTGAGCTGGTCGACCTGGACCGCCGTATGACGATCGTGCGGCTCGGGCAGGGCGTCGACCGCACCGGCCGGCTCGCCCCCGAGGCGCTGCAGCGGACCTTCGCGGCGTGCCGCGAGTACGCGGGGATCATCAAGGAGCACGGGGCGGAGCGGCTGCGGTTCGTGGCGACCTCCGCGTCCCGGGACGCCGAGAACCGCGACGAGTTCGTGCGCGGCGTGCTGGACATCCTGGGCGTCGAGCCCGAGGTGATCTCCGGGGACCAGGAGGCCGAGTTCTCCTTCACCGGCGCCACCAAGGAACTCGCCGGGGGAGACCACCTCCCCGAGCCCTACCTCGTCGTGGACATCGGCGGCGGCTCGACCGAGTTCGTGGTCGGCGACGACCATGTCCGGGCGGCCCGCTCGGTGGACATCGGCTGCGTCCGGATGACCGAACGTCACCTGGTCCGGGACGGCGTGGTGAGCGACCCGCCGTCCGAGGAGCAGATCGCGGCGATGCGGGCGGACATCGAGGCCGCCCTCGACCTCGCCGAGGAGACGGTCCCGCTGCGCGAGGCCCGCACGCTGGTGGGCCTGGCCGGGTCCGTGACGACCGTGTCGGCGATCGCCCAGGAGCTGCCCGAGTACGACTCGGCCGCCATCCACCACTCCCGCGTCTCCCACGACCGGGTCCGCGAGATCACCGAGTGGCTGCTGCGCTCCACCCACGCCGAGCGCGCGGCCGTGCCCTCCATGCACCCGGGCCGGGTCGACGTGATCGCGGCGGGGGCCCTCGTGCTGCTGTCGATCATGGAGCGGATCGGCGCCGAGGAGGTCGTGGTGAGCGAGCACGACATCCTCGACGGCATCGCGTGGTCGGTCGCGTAGGCCGCTTCTGAGCAGGCATGGATCACGTTTGAGCGCGTCCGGGGGGCTCCGGTGAACCCCCCGGCGGCAGCTCATCGGAAAAGTTCGTGAAGTTCTTCACAAGGAATTCGGCCCGCGAGAGCGACAAGAGGGGTCCGGTTGACCCATCCGGGGCCCCAAGATGCCTTTGAACATGTTCAGAAGCATGATATGGAGGTGCCGGGGAAGGGGCCCGGAGCGGGACTCCGGGGTGGCCTCACGGAGGCCCTTTCCGCCCAGAGAGGCAGCTCACGCGGCATTGACAACGGTCCGGGGTGCACAAAGGAGCCCGGTTGTCACCATGACATGGATCACGCGAGTCGCGGAGGATAACACACACCCTGCCCGAGCTTGTGAAGGGGCGCACGAGCCACCCCCCTGAGCCGGGTGGATACTCGATGGCATGAGCACCACGGAGCGTCCCAGGATCCTCGTAGTAGGCGGTGGGTACGTAGGCCTGTACGCAGCTCGGCGCATCCAGAAGAAGATGCGCTACGGAGAGGCGACCGTCACGGTCGTCGACCCCCGGTCGTACATGACCTACCAGCCCTTCCTCCCCGAAGCCGCCGCCGGCAACATCTCCCCGCGCCACGTCGTCGTCCCGCTGCGACGCGTGCTGCCCAAGGCGGAGGTTCTCACCGGCCGGGTCACCACCATCGACCAGGACCGCAAGGTCGCCACGGTCTCCCCGCTGGTCGGCGAGGCCTACGAGCTGCCCTTCGACTACCTGGTGATCGCGCTCGGCGCGGTCTCCCGCACCTTCCCGATCCCCGGCCTCGCCGAGCAGGGCATCGGCATGAAGGGCGTCGAGGAGGCCATCGGCCTGCGCAACCACGTCCTCGAGCAGCTGGACAAGGCCGACTCCACCACCGACGAGGAGATCCGCCGCAAGGCGCTCACCTTCGTCTTCGTGGGCGGCGGTTTCGCCGGTGCGGAGACCATCGGCGAGGTCGAGGACATGGCCCGCGACGCGGCGAAGTACTACAAGAACGTGTCCCGTGAGGACATGCGCTTCATCCTGGTCGACGCCGCCGACAAGATCCTCCCCGAGGTCGGTCCCAAGCTCGGCAAGTACGGCAAGGAGCACCTCGAGGGCCGCGGCGTCGAGGTCTACCTGTCCACCTCCATGGACTCCTGCGTCGACGGCCACGTCGTGCTGAAGAACGGCCTCGAGGTCGACTCCAGCACCATCGTCTGGACCGCGGGCGTCAAGCCCAACCCGGCCCTGTCCCGCTACGGCCTGCCCCTCGGCCCCCGCGGCCACGTCGACTGCGAGCCGACGCTCCAGGTCAAGGGCACCGACTACATCTGGGCCGCCGGCGACAACGCGCAGGTCCCGGACCTCGTCGGCCGCAAGGCCGGCAACGAGAACGCCTGGTGCCCGCCGAACGCCCAGCACGCGCTGCGCCAGGCCCGGGTCCTCGGCGACAACGTGGTCTCCGGCATGCGGGGCTTCCCGCAGAAGGACTACGCCCACGCCAACAAGGGCGCGGTGGCCGGTCTCGGCCTCCACAAGGGCGTCGCGATGATCGTCATGGGCAAGATGAAGATCAAGCTCAAGGGCCGTCTCGCCTGGTACATGCACCGTGGCTACCACGGTCTGGCGATGCCGACCTGGAACCGCAAGATCCGCGTCTTCGCCGACTGGACCCTGGCGATGTTCCTCAAGCGCGAGGTCGTCTCCCTCGGAGCGATGGAGACGCCGCGCGAGGAGTTCTACGAGGCCGCCAAGCCGGCCCCGGTCGCCGCCGCGCCGAAGGAGAAGACCGAGGAGAAGGCCAAGGCCTCCTGACCCTCACCCGGTCACCCGCCTGACGAAGGACCTCCCGCCATCCGTGGTGCGGGAGGTCCTTCGGCGTTGTACGGACCTCACCCGCCGGGTGGGCGAAGTGGCGGTTTTGCTCAGACATGACGCGTGCCGGGGACTGCGGTGAGGCCCCGCAGGTGTTTACGTGGTGTCGGACATTCCGGGATTCCCCGTCACGGAGGTGTACACCATGGCAGACGCCGCGCAGCGGCTGCAGGGCCTCTTCACACAGTTGCTGGGAGCACCGCCCCCGGTGCGCGTCCGCGCCTGGGACGGTTCGCAGGCGGGCCCGCCGGGCGCGCCCACCCTGGTCGTACGCAACCGCCGCGCCCTGCGCCGCCTGCTGTGGAAGCCGGGCGAACTGGGTCTGGCCCGCGCCTGGGTGGCGGGCGACCTGGACATCGAGGGCGACCTCTACGCCGCCCTCGACCTGCTCGCCGGAGACATCTGGGAGCGCGGCGAGGACGCCCGCACCCTCGCCCAGGCCCTGCGCGACCCCGAGGTCCGCTCCGCGGTCCGCGGACTCGTCAGGCTCGCTGGGACCCCGCTGCCGCCCGCCCCGCCCCCCGAGGAGGCCCGCAGCCCCCGCCGCCACCTGCACACCAAGCGCAGCGACAGACGCGCCATCAGCCACCACTACGACGTCGGCAACGACTTCTACGAGATCGTCCTCGGCCCGTCCATGGTGTACTCCTGCGCCTATTGGGACAGCCCGGACGGCCCGGACAGCACCCTCGAACAGGCCCAGCACGACAAGCTCGAACTCGTCTGCCGCAAGCTCGGCCTGAGCCCCGGTCAGCGGCTGCTCGACGTCGGCTGCGGCTGGGGCTCCATGGCCATCCACGCCGCCCGCGAGCACGGCGTGAGGGTCGTCGGCGTCACGCTCTCGCAGGAGCAGGCCGCCTACGCCCGCAAGCGCGTCGCCGAGGAGGGCCTCACCGACCGGATCGAGATCCGCGTACAGGACTACCGCGACGTCCGCGACGGGCCGTACGACGCGATCTCCTCCATCGGCATGGCCGAACACGTCGGCGCCGACCGGTACCTGGAGTACGCCGACGGCCTGTACGACCTGCTCAAGCCCGGCGGACGGCTCCTGAACCACCAGATCGCCCGCCGCCCGCAGCGGGACGAGACGACGTACGAGGTCGACGCGTTCATCGACTCCTATGTCTTCCCCGGCGGTGAACTCCAGCCCGTCGGCGTCACCGTCACCCAGCTGGAGCGTGTCGGGTTCGAGGTGCGCGACGTCGAGTCGATCCGCGAGCACTACGCCCTCACGCTGCGCCGGTGGGTCACCCGCCTGGAGGCCGACTGGAAGCGTGCCGTCCAGCTCACCGGCCCCGGCCGGGCCCGCGTCTGGCGCCTGTACATGGCCGCCTGCGCGGTCGCCTTCGAGCGCAACCGCATCGGCGTCAACCAGGTCCTGGCCGTGCGGGCCCCCGAATCAGGGGAGTCGGGCATGCCGCTGCGCGCCCGTACCTGGAACTGACACGGCGAAGGCCTCCTGTCCCACCGGTCTTGCGTGGGTGGGACAGGGGGCCTTCACCGTCTCGCTACCGGGTTTCATTGGCAGTGCTCCGGCCTTCAGGTCGGGGGTGAAGCGGATCTGGTGGTCGCGGTGCGGAGCGTCGCGGCGTCGTTCCGGCGGAGCCGGACGCTGTGGTGGCGGCGTGAGGTGAGGCAGTCAGGGTGATGATTCGTCCGCATGTTCTCTCTGGTGACACCTGTGCGACGTTCCTAGTGTGATCGTCATGCAGCTCAGGTACGCCTTCAGGTTGTACCCGGACACCGGCCAGCAGAGGGCGTTGGCGAGGGCGTTCGGGTGCGCTCGTGTCGTGTTCAACGACGTTCCTCAGCATGCTGGAGTACAAAGCGACCCGCTACGGCCGCACCCTGGTCAAGATCGGCCGGTTCGAGCCGACCTCCCAGACCTGCTCCACCTGCGGCGTCAAGGACGGGCCCAAAGCCCTGAACGTGCGGGAGTGGACCTGTAGAGCCTGCGGCACCGTCCACGACCGGGACACCAACGCCGCGATCAACGTGAAGACGGCCGCCGGACTGGCGGTATCGGCCTGCGGAGCGCCGGTAAGACCGGGAGCAGTCCCGGCACAGCGTGAAGAAACAGGAAGCCACGGATTCCCGACCGGGCCCCGTGCCGCCTAGCGGCACAGCACCCGGTCGAGAAGGCCAGAATCCTCGCCCTTCAGGGCGAGGAGCATGTCAATCCGCCTTGATCGCTTCCAGCATGTTCAGCCGGGCCGCCCGTCGCGCCGGCCACAGCGCCGCGAGGACACCCACCGTCGCGGCCAGCAGGAGGAAGACACCCATCCGCGCCCAGGGCAGGACCAGCGCGTAGGTCGGCATCTTCGAGGCCAGCAGCTCACCGGCCGCCCAGCCGAAGAACACGCCCAGGCCGATGCCCAGCACCCCGCCGAACAGCGAGATCACCAGGGACTCCATACGGACCATCCGCTTGATGCCCTTGCGGTCCAGGCCGATCGCCCGGAGCATGCCGATCTCCTGGGAGCGTTCGAAGACCGACATGGCCAGGGTGTTGATGACCCCGAGGACCGCCACGATCACGGCCATGGCGAGCAGTCCGTAGAGCATGTTCAGCATCAGCGTGAACATCTGCGCGATCTCGTTGGAGATGTCCTTCTTGTCCTGGACCTTGATCGCCGGGTTGTTGTCGAGGGCCTTCTCCAGCTTGTCCTGCGCCGCGGCGGACGGGCCGCCGGAGGTCTTCACCATGACCTTCATGACGTACGGGTCGGACGTGTGCGGCGCGAGCGTCGACTGGTCGAGCAGGATGCCGCTGAGGTACTCGTTGCTCTCGTAGGTCCCGGCGACGGTGAGCCGCTGCTTCTTGCCGTCCTCGAAGGCGACGCTGAAGCTCGAACCGGCCTTCCAGTGGTTGGACTCGGCGGTCGTGCTGTCCACGACGACCTGGGAGCCGCCGACCTCGAACGAGCCGTCGTCGACCTTGGGACCGGCCAGCTCGCCGATCGCGGCGCCGTTGACGCCGGTCAGGTACTCGTCGGTCTTGCCGTCGACACGGGCGACGGCGTTGGTCATCGAGCTGGTGGCGGTGACGCCGTCGGTCTGCTTCAGCTTCTTCTCGACGTCCGGGGACAGCGGGTTGCCGTTCGCCATGGACACCACGTAGTCCGCCTTGATCGCGGACGCCGCCATCTTGTCGATGGCCTGCTGGAGGCTGCCCGCCGTCACCGTCATACCGGTGATCAGGGTCAGGCCGATCATCAGCGCGGAGGCGGTGGCGGCCGTACGGCGCGGGTTGCGCACCGAGTTCTGCCGGGCCAGCTTGCCGGAGACGCCGAAGGCGCGCAGCACCGGCGCCGCCGCGGCGATCAGCGGCCGGGACAGCAGCGGGGTCAGGATGAACACGCCGATGATCAGCAGCACCGCGCCGAGGCCCATGGGCATCTGGCCGTCCGAGCCGTCCATGGTCGTGGCCACCAGGACCACCGCGATGCCCGCGGCCGAGAACAGGGTGCCCAGCGTGTTGCGCAGCACCAGCGACTTGGTCGTGGCCGTGGCGTGGACGCTGCTCATGGCCGCGACCGGCGGGATCTTCGCGGCCCGGCGGCCCGGCAGCCACGCCGCCAGCATGGTCACCAGGATGCCGACGGCGAACGCGGCGGCGATCGTGGCCGGCTTGATGACCAGCGGGCCGTCGGGCACGGTCGCGCCGAACGAACCCATCAGGGAGCGCATTCCGGCCCCGATGCCGATGCCCGCGACCAGTCCGGTCACGGCGGCGACCGCCCCGACCACGAACGCCTCGATCAGCACCGAACGCGTCACCTGCCGGCGTGAGGCACCGACCGCCCGCATCAGCGCCAGCTCCTTGGTGCGCTGGGCGACCAGCATGGTGAAGGTGTTGGCGATGATGAACGTGCCGACGAACAGGGCGATGCCGGCGAAGACCAGCAGAGCCGTCTGCATGCCGCTCATCGACCGGGAGATGGTCTCCGCCTGGTCGTCGGCGAGCTGCTTGCCGGTGGTGGTCTGGACGGTGCCCTCGGGCAGCGCCTTGTCCAGCTCCGCCTTGAGCGCGGTCTGCGAGACGCCCGGCTTCGCCGTGACGTTGATCTGGTCGTAGACGCCCGCCTTGCCGAACTGCTTCTGCGCGGTCGCCGTGTCGAACAGGGTCAGGCTGCCGCCGGCCGCGACATTGCCGTCGTCGGTGGTGAAGATGCCGGCGATCTTCGGGGTCAGGACCGGACCGTCGACCGACATGCGTACGGTGTCGCCGACCTCGTACCCGGCGCGCTTGGCCGTCTCGGAGTCGATGAGGATCTCGCCCGCGCCCTTGGGCGCGTGCCCGCTCGCCAGCGGGTAACGGGGGTCCTTGTCCCCCCAGTAGTTGCCGCCCTGCGACTGGAAGCCCTGGCCGATCAGCTTGCCGTCCTTGTCGGCGATGGCGGTGAAGCCCTGCACGACCCCGATGGCGGACGCGGCACCGGAAACCCGCTCGCTCTTGTCGAGCACGGCCCGGTCCAGGTCGTGGACCTTGCCGACCCGGTCGCCCTCGGATTCCTGGTAGTCCGAGGTCACGGCGACGTCGACCCGGTCGAAGCCCTTGGCGGAGCTCTTCTGGAAGGCGTCGGAGATGGTGTTGGTGAAGACCAGGGTCCCCGACACGAAGGCCACGCCGAGCATCACGGCGAGGACGGTCATCAGGAGCCGGGCCTTGTGCGCGAGCACGTTGCGCAAGGCGGTACGGAACATGGGTTCTTCTTCTCAGTCCTGTCGGTCCTGACGGGGGATCAGCTGGTGCGGCCCTTGGCGTCGAACGCCTTCATGCGGTCGAGCACCGAGTCGGCCGTGGGCCCGTGCATCTCGTCCACGATCCGGCCGTCCGCGAGGAAGACGACCCGGTCCGCGTAGGCCGCGGCCACCGGGTCGTGAGTCACCATCACCACCGTCTGGCCCAGCTCCCGCACGGAGTTGCGCAGGAAGCCCAGCACCTCGGCGCCGGAGCGCGAGTCGAGGTTTCCGGTGGGCTCGTCACCGAAGATGATCTCGGGCTGGGAGGCCAGCGCCCGCGCCACGGCGACGCGCTGCTGCTGACCGCCCGACAGCTGCGAGGGCCGGTGGCCCAGCCGGTCCGCCAGGCCGACCATCCGGATGACGGAGTCCAGCCACTGCTTGTCCGGCTTGCGGCCCGCGATGTCCATCGGGAGGGTGATGTTCTCCAGGGCCGTCAGGGTCGGCAGCAGATTGAACGCCTGGAAGATGAAGCCGATTTTGTCCCGGCGCAGCTTGGTCAGCTGCTTGTCCTTCAGGGAGCCGAGCTCGGTGTCGCCGATGCGCACCGACCCGGAGGAGAAGGAGTCGAGACCGGCCACACAGTGCATCAGGGTCGACTTGCCGGAGCCGGAGGGGCCCATGATCGCGGTGAACTCGGCCTGCCGGAAGTCGGCGGAGACCCGGTCCAGGGCGACCACCTGGGTCTCACCCTGCCCATAGATCTTCGAGAGATCCGTGGCGCGCGCGGCCACGGTGGTGGCCCGGTCGGCGAGGGAAGCGGTGGTCACGGGATGGCACTCCTGTCGGACGGTGGTGCGGTCAGGGGGATGTGATCCATCGTCCGGGTCCCCGGCCGCCGTGTAGTCACCCGTAGTTCCCGTTCCGAGGGCCGACTTCGGTCTGACCGCGAGGGGGAGTGTCATACCTGGGGATGACGAACGTCCCTGAGTGGCCCCGGTGTCGGGAACCTGAGAGGTCCGGATGTCGAGAACAGGTGGAGTGCCCTCGTTCGGGCGGTGAAATTCCGTCATTCCGTATGCGGCGCCCACCGCCGCACGCAAGGCTATTGGCAAGTGCGGATGGCGCGTTCCGGGTGCTGATGCACCCTCAGACGTCAATAAAATAAGACAACATCGGTCCGTGCTTCCGCTGTTCGGGGGATCCGTCCCGATAGTCTCGGAACCTCGACGCGGAGCCCATGGCCTGCCCGGATGGTGGAATGCAGACACGGCGAGCTTAAACCTCGCTGCCCCTTCGCGGGCGTGCCGGTTCGAGTCCGGCTCCGGGCACCTTCCGACTCCTGCATGGTTCATTGAAGACTTCACGGCACGCCCGTTGACAGCGGGCGCATGCCGTCGGAAACTCACATCCGACAGTAGTGAAAGAATTTTCACCACGCGAACAAGCCTTCGCGAACCTGAGAGAGAAGGTGCCCGATGCGCACCACCGTCGGCATCATCGGAGCCGGCCCCGCCGGCCTCCTCCTCGCCCGGCTGCTCCACAACGCGGGCATCGACTCCGTCGTCCTGGAGAGCCGCGACCGTGCCTACGTCGAACGGCGGCAGCGGGCCGGGATCCTGGAGCAGGGCACGGCCGACGTACTGCGCGCGGCCGGCACGGGGGAGCGCATGGACCGCGAGGGCCTGCGCCACGACGGCATCGAACTGCGCTTCGACCGCCGACGGCACCGTGTCGACTTCCCCGCCCTCACCGGTGGCCGGTCCGTGATGGTCTACGCCCAGACCGAGGTCTGCAAGGACCTCATCGCCCTCCAGCTCCAGGAGGGCGGCCCGCTGCTGTTCGAGGCGGAGGCGCTGGCCGTGGAGGGCGCCGGCACCGACGCCCCGCGCGTCCGCTTCCGGCACGAGGGCCGCGAGGACGTCCTTGAGTGCGAGTACGTCGTCGGCTGCGACGGCTTCTGGGGCGTGGCCCGCCAGGCGATCCCGGCCGAACTGACCCAGGTCTTCGAACGGACGTACCCCTTCGGCTGGCTCGGCATCCTCGCCGACGTACCGCCCTCGCACGACGAGCTCGTCTACGCCCGCCACGACCGCGGCTTCGCCCTGCTCTCCCTGCGCTCGCCGTCCGTCTCCCGCCTCTACCTCCAGGTGCCCGACGGCACCGACGCCGAGGCGTGGAGCGACGAGGAGATCTGGGACGAGCTGGAGCGCCGCTTCGAGACCGCCGACGACTGGACTCTGGAGCGCGGCCCCATCACCCAGAAGTCCGTCACCCCGATGCGCTCCTACGTCCACGAGCCCATGCGCCACGGCCGCCTCTTCCTCGCGGGTGACGCAGCGCACATCGTGCCGCCGACCGGCGCCAAGGGGCTGAATCTCGCCGTCGGCGACGTCGTGACGTTCGCGCGGGCCCTGACGCACCGGAAGGAGACCGGTTCGGCGGAACTGCTGGACACCTATTCGCAGACCTGTCTGCGCCGGATCTGGCAGGCCGAGCGGTTCTCCTACGACATGACGACCCTGCTGCACCGCGCCCCCGGCGCGACCGGCTTCGAGGACCGGCTCCAGCTCGCCCGGCTGGAGCGCATCGCCTCCAGCCGCGCCGCCGAGACCGACCTGGCGGAGGGGTACACGGGGTTTCCGCTCGGCGTGTGACGAGTGACCCCCTCCGGTGAGGGGAATCATGAAGCCGCGTAGCGTGTTGGGCAGCACGATGAGGGAAAGATCCTCCCCAAGCACTAGGGTCATTCCTTTGCCTACCTATTACTCTTGAGCCAAGGCCATGACGTGTGGCCATGGAGGAGTGAAATGAGGAGCAGAAACCCGGTCTTCTCGCGACGGGGGTTCAGCCGCGACAACGGCTACGCGGGCTTCAACACCGCGCCGCAGGCCGGGGGTCCCGCTGTCGCCACGCAGGGCAACCCGTACGCGCAGCCGACGGGCGACCAGTACGCGCAGAACCCGTACGCGCAGAACCCTTACGCCCAGCAGGACCTGCAGCACGGCGCGCCGCCGCAGGCGCCGGCCACCACCGGCCGGATGACCATCGACGACGTAGTCCTGCGCACGGCGAGCACGCTCGGTGTGCTCATCCTCACCGCCGCGCTCTCCTGGGCCCTGCTGCCGATCGACGACGCCAACATCAGCCGTAGCTACGGCATCGGTATCGGCGCCGCGCTGATCGGCATGGTCCTGGCGTTCGTGCAGTCCTTCAAGCGCAAGGCCTCGCCCGCGCTGATCCTGACGTACGCCGCGTTCGAGGGTGTCTTCCTCGGCGTCGTCTCCAACATCGTCGACAACCGCATCGCCGACGGCGCGGCCATGCAGGCCGTGATCGGCACCATGGCGGTCTTCGCCGGTGTGCTGATCGCCTACAAGGCCGGCTGGATCCGCGTCAACCGCCGCTTCTACGGCTTCGTGATGGCGGCCGCGCTCGGCTTCATCCTGCTGATGACCGTGAACCTGCTGTTCGCGGTGTTCGGCGGCGGTGACGGCCTCGGCTTCCGCAGTGGTGCCCTCGGCGTCGTCTTCGGCGTCATCGGCATCATCCTCGGCGCCTGCTTCCTCGCCCTGGACTTCAAGCAGGTCGAGGACGGCATCGCCTACGGTGCTCCGCGCGAGGAGGCGTGGTTCGCGGCCTTCGGCCTCACGCTGACGCTGGTCTGGATCTACCTGGAGTTCCTGAGGCTCATCTCGATCCTCAACAGCAGCGACTAGTACGGCAAGTCCTGACCGTCGTACGCGATAGGGCCCCGGCTTCGGCCGGGGCCCTTGTCGTTGTCTCACGTTGTCCGGACGGTGTCGTCGTCGAGACGGTGCGCGCCTAGAGCAGTTTGCGCGCGGCCCTCCTCAGGTCGTACTCATGGATGATCGCCTTGGCGTGGCCGTAGGCCAGGTTGTGTTCGTGCCGGAGCCAGCTGACCTTTTCCTCGAAGCGGAAGAGCGCCGGGCCATCTTCGACGGTGCGAAGCCAGTCGGTGATCTCACGACCGGTGCAGTGCGGGATGCGGGCGAGCATGTTGCGATGGGTCTCTTCGGAGAAGACTTGGGACATCGGCGCCTCCGGACGCTGGGATGTAAGCCGGTCCTTCAGGTCACCGTGCCTGAGTGTTCGCCCGTTGGCAACAGTCCCGGTGCGACGCGTACGCTCGCGGCGTGGTTGATACGACGCCTCTGACCCGTGCGGTGGATCACTTCGCCGATCGTTTGAGGGCCGCGCCCCAGAGCCGGCTGCAGCGGGGCGCTGCCGCCGAGGCTCTCGGGCTGGCCCGGGAGCTTGCCCGGTGGGCGCAGGAGTTGGAGGAGCCGGGCGTGGAGGCTCGGGAGATGCCGGATGCGGGAATGTTTGCAGCGGCAGATCAGATCACAGTTGCCGGGCATGATCTGGCGGTGGTGATTCCCAGTGATGCCGATGTCGATGACGCGGTGCGGCTGGTTGAGGAGGCGCAGAAGCGGGCGGGGGTCTAGCGCCGTGCGCGGGTGCGCGTTCGTTGTGGTTGCTCGCGCCCGCGCGGCGGAGCCGCGGATCGATACAGCCCCGCGCCCCTCGGGGGCGCTTGCCTAGAGGGACGAGATGACCCGGTCCGCCAGGATGTAGACGTTCTCCTCGCCGCACTCGAACGTCAGCGTGTAGGCGCCCGCGATGCCGGAGCCGCCGAGGAGGACGGGGGTCTCGCCCGCGCGCAGGGCCGTGGCGAGGTGCTCCGCGGTCTCGCGGTGACCCGGGGTCATGCACAGGGTCGTGCCGTCGGCGAAGACGTAGACGTCGAGGGTGCCCAGCGGGCCCGGACGGACGTCCGTCAGCTCCACGCGGGAGGAGGCCAGCTCCTCCAGGGTGGCGACCGTGCGCTCGTGGTCGTTCACCACGGGCGACTGCGCCGGCACGAAGTCCGGGTGGGAGGGGTGACGGCGGCGGGCCGCGGCCAGCTCCGGGGACTCGCCGGCCGGCTCCTCGGTGTCGGCGCCGGTCTCGGAAACCGGCTCCAGACCCGCGAAATCGGCCTGCCGGGGCAGGAACAGATCGTGGTCGGGCAGACCCAGCAGGGACGGTGCGTCGGAGGCGTCACGGGTCTCCTGGGCGGCCCAGAAGGCCCGCGCCTCGGCGAGCTCGCGCTCCCGTTCCTCGGCGAGCGCCGCGGCCACGGCGGCGCGTATCTCCTCGGCGTCGGCCTGGGTGCGGGCGGCCGGCAGCAGCGCACGGGTGGTGGCGGCGCGGTTCTCGGCCAGCGCGGTGTGCAGGGCCGCGACCTGTCGCCGCAGCTGCAGGACGGTGCGCAGGACGGCAACGCCCACGGCGCCCGTGGCGGCCGTGGTGACCAGCAACGCGATCGGCATGGCGCTCACTGACGTACTCCCGGTTCAAAGTCGACCCCCGACTTCCTACATCAGCTTGAAGGGCGGACTAACCAGCTGTCAGTGCGTAACGTCACCAAACGGACAGGGTGTCGGCGTCGGGGGAGGGGGTGTGGTTGCCGTGACCTGCGCTTCTCCCCGGGCGGAGGGAGATAGGTCACATCCTGGGGGAGATTGGATCACAAAACGGCCCAGAACCCAGGAGTTTCCGGGGTTCTGGGCCAAGGCCTCACAGCCGGTGCTATGGCGGCTACGGTGCGGTGCTCAGCTGAGGCGCTCGATGACCATGGCCATGCCCTGGCCGCCGCCGACGCACATCGTCTCCAGGCCGAACTGCTTGTCGTGGAACTGGAGGGAGTTGATGAGCGTGGTGGTGATGCGGGCGCCGGTCATGCCGAAGGGGTGGCCGACGGCGATGGCACCGCCGTTGACGTTCAGCTTCTCCAGCGGGATGCCCAGGTCGCGGTAGGAGGGGATCACCTGGGCGGCGAACGCCTCGTTGATCTCGACCAGGTCGATGTCGTCGATCGACAGGTTCGCGCGGCGCAGCGCCTGCTTGCTCGCCTCGACCGGGCCGAGGCCCATGATCTCGGGGGAGAGGCCGGAGACGCCGGTCGACACGATGCGGGCGAGCGGGGTGAGGCCGAGCTCGCGGGCCTTGGTGTCGGACATGATCACGAGTGCGGCGGCGCCGTCGTTCAGCGGGCAGCAGTTGGCGGCGGTGACCAGGCCGTCCGGGCGGAAGACCGGCTTGAGGCCCTGGACGCCCTCCAGGGTGACGCCGGCGCGGGGGCCGTCGTCCTTGGCGACGACCGTGCCGTCGGGGAGCGTCACCGGGGTGATCTCACGCTCCCAGAAGCCGTTCTTGATGGCTTCCTCGGCGAGGTTCTGCGAGCGGACGCCGAACTCGTCCATGTCCTGGCGGGTGACGCCCTTGGCGCGGGCCAGGTTCTCGGCGGTCTGGCCCATCGCGATGTACGGGTCGGGCAGCAGGCCGTCCTCGCGCGGGTCGTGCCAGGTCGAGCCCTCGGACTGGGCGGTCTCGACGGTGCGGGCCTCGGCGTCGGCGAAGAGCGGGTTGTGCGTGTCGGGCAGGCCGTCGGAGCTGCCCTTCGCGTACCGGGAGACCGTCTCCACGCCGGCCGAGATGAAGACGTCGCCCTCGCCCGCCTTGATGGCGTGCAGGGCCATGCGGGAGGTCTGCAGGGAGGACGAGCAGTACCGGGTGACGGTACAGCCCGGCAGGTGGTCCATCCCCATCTGTACGGCCACGATGCGGCCGAGGTTGTGGCCCTGCTCGCCGCCGGGCAGGCCGCAGCCGAGCATCAGGTCGTCGATGTCCTTCGGGTCCAGCTCGGGGACCTTGGCCAGGGCGGCCTGGACGATCGTGGCGGTCAGGTCGTCCGGGCGGAGGTCCTTGAGGGAGCCCTTGACGGCGCGGCCGATGGGGGAGCGGGCGGCTGAGACGATCACGGCTTCGGGCATCACGGCTCCATTGACGTACCGGGTGGTCTGGCTGGGCTGTCTGGGAAGTTACCCGTACGTATGGCCTGGGTCACGGGTCTCGCGGTGTGACCCTGACCGCAGTTTTCTAAGCGCTTGCTTTTCTCGTTCTCGTTTTTCTCTCTCCCTCTCAGTTCGAGGGCGTGGCAGGCGCCGGCTCCTGCTCGGGTACCCGCCGGCGCCGCCGGCGCTTCAGCAGGGCCCAGGGGCCCCGCGACCCGGTCGGCATCGCCGCCGCGACCTCCGTGCCCGCCTCCGAGGCGGCCTCCGCCGCAGCCCGGGCCACCGGCAGGAAGCCCTCGCGACGGGAGGCGTCCGGGCGCTCCTCCTCGGCCGGCCACAGGCCGAGGGAGGCGCAGACACTCGGCAGGACCGCCATCGCCGCCGTCGCATAGCCCTCGGCGGAGGGGTGGTAGCTGTCGGGCCCGAACAGCTCGCGCGGGTTCTCGGCGAACTCGGGGCCCAGAAGGTCGCCCAGGGACACGGTGCGGCCGCCCTGCTCGACCACTCCGATCGTCTGGGCGGCCGCCAACTGGCGGGAGGCCCGTCGCGCCAGCCAGCGCAACGGCTGCCGGACCGGCTCGATCGTGCCCAGGTCGGGACAGGTGCCCACCACGACCTCCGCACCGGCCGTGCGCAGCCGCCGTACCGCCGACGCCAGGCAGCGCACCGAGCGGGTCGGGGGCATGCGGTGGGTGACGTCGTTCGCGCCGACCATGATCACGCAGATGTCGGGCACCGGATCCGGGTCGGCCAGCACCAGGGCCACCTGGCGGTCCAGGTCGTCCGAACGGGCCCCGGGTGTCGCCACCGTGCGCAGCCGCACCGGGCATTCCGCCAGCGCCGCGAGCCCCGACGCCAGCAGCGCCCCCGGTGTCTGCCCGGACCGGTGCACGCCCTGGCCCGCGGCCGTGGAGTCGCCCAGCATCGTCAGCCGCAGCGGCGTCTCACCGGAACCGGCGTACGCACGGCCGTACAGCCCGTCCGCGTTCGGCACGTGACCGGACGTGCCGTTGCCCACCCGGCGCCGCGCCAGCTGCACCTCCGCCAGCACCAGCCCCACGGCGGCCGCTCCCGCCAGACCGATACCGCCGCCGCCGTACGCCGCGCCGGCCGCGATCCGCCGGGCCACCCTCGCCCTCGACATGCTCGTCATGCGTCGCCGCCACCTCCTCGAACCCGTACACCCAGTGCTTGCCCCGTACAGGCCGTCGCCCAATCTCAACGCGGAGTGAACGACCGTCACGGACCACGGGCAGCACATAGGCTGGCGGCACCACTTAAGGGGTCCTTGCACTATGAGCGCCCGGGTCGCGCGGCCTGGCACCTCACCTCGCCGCGTTGCCGAAAAGCCCTAGTAGCTCCGCTACGAGGGCTCTCCGGCGCCTTGCGATGCACGGCACCAGACCACGCGACCTGATCGGGCGCTCATAGTGCAAGGACCCCTCAGACCACTTCTTCTGCGGCATCCGGAGACAACGGTGCAGTTCCACGACTCGATGATCAGCCTCGTCGGCAACACCCCGCTGGTGAGGCTCAACAGCGTGACCAAGGGCATCAGGGCGACCGTCCTGGCCAAGGTGGAGTACTTCAACCCCGGCGGGTCCGTGAAGGACCGCATCGCCCTGCGCATGATCGAGGCGGCGGAGGAGAGCGGCGCGCTCGAGCCCGGCGGCACGATCGTGGAGCCGACCAGCGGCAACACCGGGGTCGGGCTCGCCATCGTGGCGCAGCAGAAGGGGTACAAGTGCATCTTCGTGTGCCCCGACAAGGTGAGCACCGACAAGATCAACGTGCTGCGCGCGTACGGCGCCGAGGTCGTCGTGTGCCCGACCGCGGTGGATCCCGAGCACCCGGACTCCTACTACAACGTCTCCGACCGGCTGGTCCGTGAGACGCCGGGGGCCTGGAAGCCCGACCAGTACTCCAACCCCCACAACCCGCTCTCCCACTACCACTCCACCGGCCCCGAGCTGTGGAAGCAGACGGAGGGGAAGATCACCCACTTCGTCGCGGGCGTGGGCACCGGCGGCACCATCTCCGGGACCGGGCGCTACCTCAAGGAGATCAGCGACGGCACGGTGCAGGTCGTCGGCGCCGACCCCGAGGGCTCCGTCTACTCCGGCGGCTCCGGGCGGCCGTACCTCGTCGAGGGCGTCGGCGAGGACTTCTGGCCGACCGCCTACGACCGGACCGTCGCGGACGAGATCGTCGCCGTGTCCGACAAGGACTCCTTCCAGATGACCCGCCGTCTGGCCAAGGAGGAGGGCCTCCTGGTCGGCGGCTCCTGCGGCATGGCGGTCGTGGCCGCGCTGGAGGTCGCCGGGCGGCTCGGCCCGGACGACGTCGTGGTGGTGCTGCTGCCGGACAGCGGGCGCGGCTACCTCAGCAAGATCTTCAACGACGAGTGGATGGCCGACTACGGCTTCCTGGAGGACACGGGCCCGAGCGCCCGCGTCGGCGACGTCCTCGCCGACAAGGAGGGCGACCGCATGCCCTCCCTCGTCCACATGCACCCGGACGAGACGGTCGGCCAGGCCATCGATGTGCTGCGCGAGTACGGCGTCTCGCAGATGCCGGTCGTCAAGCCGGGCGCCGGCCACCCCGACGTGATGGCCGCCGAGGTCGTCGGCTCGGTCGTGGAACGCGAGCTGCTGGACGCGCTGTTCAGCAAGAGCGCCTCGCTCGACGACCCGCTGGAGAAGCACCTGTCCGGCCCGCTGCCCCAGGTCGGCTCCGGCGAACCGGTCGAGGACCTGATGGCCGTGCTGGGCAGGGCGGACGCCGCGATCGTCCTCGTCGAGGGCAAGCCGACCGGTGTGGTCAGCCGGCAGGACCTGCTGTCCTTCCTCGCCAGGACCGGGAAAGCGGCGGCGAACGCCCGGTGAACCACCCGTGAACCGGGTGAACTTGCGGCGTCCGTGATCTTCGTGGACTTCGCGGAAGTGGTACGAGCGTGTCACGTTCGCGCAGCACCCGCTTAACACGAGTCCTGCACATTGGTGGGTGTCGGCAGGGCGGGAGCGGCTCCCCGCCCAGGCCGACACCGTAGGCGTCAAGGACCTCCGGAGCGGCTCCCGGACCTCCATGGACCCTACTGACGCGCCAGCCCGGCCCTGACCAGGCCCGCGTCCCTCGCGGGGACCGCCGTCGTCCCGCCCCCCGAACAGGGGGTGCGGCGGTCCCCGCGCATTTTTCTTCCCGGCTCAGCCGGCCCGGCTCGTCGCCCAACTCCCCAGCAGTGCCAGTCGCTCCGCCGTCTCCGAGCCCGGATCCGGTGCGTAGGCGACGATCGTCTGGTCCGGTGCCCCGGGGATCGCGAGGGTCTCGTACGGAAGGGTCAGCAGGCCGGCGACCGGGTGCCGCAGCTGCTTCACCCCGTGGTCGCAGGGCTTGACCAGGTGGTCGGCCCACAGCCGGCGGAAGTCCTCACTGACGCGGGAGAGTTCGGCGACGAGTTCCCCGGTGGCGGCGTCCCCGGGGTGGTGGCCCGCCTGCAGCCGCAGATGGGCGACCGTCTGGCCCGCGATAGCGGCCCAGTCCGGATAGATCTCGCGGGCGGCGGGGTCGAGGAAGACACGGCGCGGGATGTTGCGCTCGTCGGAGCCGGAGCCGCTGAAGTCGAGCAGGGCGTCGGCGAGGGCGTTCCAGCCGAGCACCTCCATGCGATGGTCCAGGACGTACGCCGGGTTGCGGTCCATGCCGTCGAGGATCAGCTGGACACCCGGGCGCACCCGGGGCGCGGCCGGAGCGCTCCCGGCCCGGCGGGGCCGGGCGACCGCCCGCAGATACGCGTGCTCCGCCTCGTCCAGCCGCAGCACCCGCGCGACCGCGTCCAGCACGGCGTCCGACACTCCACCGGACTTCGTCCGGGACGGGTCCCCGGGGCCCCTGCCCTGCTCCAGGCGGACGTAGTAGTCGACGCTCACCCCGGCCAGCTGCGCCACCTCCTCACGGCGCAGACCCGGGACACGGCGGCGGCCGTAGGAGGGCAGCCCCACCTCTTCCGGCTGGATACGGGCGCGGCGCGAGCGCAGGAAGTCTCCCAGTTCTCCGTCCATGCCTTCGAGCCTAGGCGTCCCGCGCGCGGTGAGCCTGGTACTGGCAGACCCAGGAAAAGCGCCCCCCTGGGTACGGCGGCCGACGGCGCCGAGGGTGGTGGACGAGGCCGGGGAGACGCCCCGGCCACCACCGAGGGGATCTCCCATGTCGTACGAGAACCTGGCCGGCCGCACCGCCGTCGTCACCGGAGCCGCGAGCGGGATCGGCGAGGCCATCGCCGTCCTGCTGGCCGCCCGGGGCGCACGGGTGGCCCTGCTGGCCCGGCGTGAGGAACGGCTGACGGAGCTCGCCGGGAAGATCCGGGCCGACGGCGGACAGGCCCTGGCCGTCGTCGCGGACGTCACCGACGACGCGTCCGTGGCGGCCGCCGCCGACCGGATCCACACCGAGTACGGGCCCGTCGACCTGGTCGTCAACTCCGCCGGCGTCATGCTGCCGCACCCCGTCGACGCCCGGCGCGCCGACGAGTGGCAGCGCATGCTCGACACCAATGTCGCCGGCGTGCTGCGGATCACCGGCGCCTTCACCGGAGACCTGGTGGGCGCGGCGGCGGACGGCCGCACGGCCGACATCGTGAACATCTCGTCCATCGCCGCGCACATGAGCTTCCCGAACTACGCGGTGTACGGCGCGACCAAGGCGGCCGTCACCTACCTGTCGGAGTCCCTGCGCGGCGAGTTCGGGCCGCGGGACGTCCGGGTCACCAACATCGAGCCCGGGTTCGTCGAGAGCGAGCTGCTCACCCACATCGGTGACGCGGAACTGGCCCGGCAGGTGGCGGACCTGCGGGAGCAGGTGGGTGCGCTGTCCGCCGAAGAGTTGGCCGACCTGGTGGCCTACGCGACCAGCCGGCCGCGCCGGGTCAATCTCCGCCAGATCGTCGCGCTGCCCACCCGGCAGGCCTGAACGGGGTGCGCCCGCTCAGTCCTCCCAGCCGCTGTCCTGGGAGGACTTGCGGCGGCCGAACAGGTCCGGATTGGTGCGGGCGGCCTGGACGAGGTTGACGCCCACGATGCCGGCCCAGGCGACGAGCATGCCGGGCAGCTGGGCCACGCCCCCGCCGATCGCGGACAGCGGCACCGCGAGGACCAGGGAGACGATGCCGAAGCCGAAGCGCTCGCCCCAGGAGTCCGTGGGCCGCGGCGACCGGGACTCCCGGGCCGTCTGCATCTGCTGCTCGGCGAGCTGCCGGCGCACCCGGCGGTCCACCGCGCCGTCGATCCGTTGGTCGACTTTCTCCAGGAACGAGTCGACCAGCGCGGACTCGTACTCCTCGCCCAGCTCCCTGCGTGCGTGCAGGGTGGCGTCGAGTTCCTTCTTCAGCTCGGTGTCCCGCGCGTCCATTCCGGTCATGAGACCCACGGTAGAAAGAAGCGATGCCCGCCGCACTGGGGTTAGCCCCCGTGTCGGGACGGGGGGCGGCCCTCGGCTCCCGCTTGCCGGTCTGCATATGCTCATGCAGAATCCTCAGCTACTGAATAGGCGAGGGGGAGCACGTCATGAGCGTGACCGACAGCCCTGCCGCGCGGCTCCAGGCGCTCTTCGAGGGCCACCGGCTGACGCCGACCCAGCGGCGCATCGCGCACAGCATGGTGCGGCGGGCCGCCGACGTGCCGTTCCTGTCGAGCGTGGAGCTCGCCGAACTGGCCGGGGTCAGCCAGCCGTCCGTGACCCGCTTCGCCGTGGCCCTGGGCTTCGACGGCTACCCGGCCCTGCGCCGCCATCTGCGCGAGGTCGCCCCGGCCGAACCCGCGGCGGACGCCGGGTCCGTCAACGAGTATCAGCAGGCCGTCGAGGCCGAGATCGAGAACCTGCGCCACCTGGCGGAGGCCCTGGCCGACACCGGGCCCGTGCAGCGGGCCGGGCGCCTCCTCGCGGCCTCCCGTCCGCTCCCCGTCCTCGGCCTGCGGGCGGCGGCCGCACAGGCGCACGGCTTCGCCTACTTCGCCGCCAAGGTCCACCCCGACGTACGGCTGCTCAACGAGGGCGGCACGATGGTCCAGGACCGCATCGACGCCGCCGTCCGGGCCGGTGCGACCGCACTGCTCTGTTTCGCCCTGCCCCGGCATCCCCGCGAGGTCGTCGACACCCTCGCCCATGCCAAGGAGGCCGGGCTGACCGTCGTCACGGTCGCCGACTCCGCCTTCGCACCGGTCGCCAAGGTGTCCGACCTGCTGATCCCCGCCGCGGTCGGCACCGGCCTGGCCTTCGACACGGCCTGCGCCCCGATGCTGCTGGGCCGGGTGCTGCTGGAGGCGATGTGCGACGACCTGCCCGAGGCCCAGTCCCGCCTGGAGGAGTTCGACGCGAAGGCTGCGGCCCGGGGCCTGTTCGTGGACTGACGGCCCGGGCACCGTCCTCTCAGACTCGTCTCACGTTGCCTCGCTAACGTGCGTCTCCTGCACCCTCTTCAGAGGCTTCGGAGACCGCACGGAGGCTGAACGTGACGCGCGGAGGGCATGGACATGGACTGGCTCGGGTCGCCGTCGTCGTACGGGCGGGGGCCGCACCGCTGTGGTGGCTGGGCGTGTGTGCCGCGGGCATCGGCGTCCTCGCCCCGGGACTGACCGGCCGCCGCATCGGCGTCCTGGCCGGGGCGGCGCTGTTCGTCCTGGCGACGGCCGTGGTCGCTTACGGTGGCCGCAAGCGCTATGTCACTCTGGCCGCCTCCGCGTCCCGCGCCGGCAAGCACGACGTACTCCAGGACCGCGCGGTGACCGTACGCAACTGGCGCCGCCACCACCGCTGGTGGCTCCTCCTCGCCTTCCTCGCCGCCCTGGGCACCGCCTTCGCCCTCCCGGCCGCGGGCGGCCTGCTCCTGGCCGGCTGCGGAGCGGGCCTGTGGCTGAAGGCGGCGTGGCTGGGCCGCCGGGAGCGTGCCGACGAGGCGTTGGTGTGGGTTCGGGTGGACTGGCTGCGCGGGGGCACGGGACGCCTGGCGGGCAAGCAGGTGAAGGCGTACCGCAGCACGGGCATCGCGGCGGGGGACGCGGCGCCGGGCGGGGCGAGAAGGAAATCACCGGCGCTCGTATAGCGGGGCGGGGGCGCGTGCCCTGCTTTTCAGGGGCGCGGCAACTGCGCGAACAGCCACAACGCACCCGCACGTCGGAAACTACGGAAGCCCCCACGGCGCCTGGCCACTCGACAGCGCCTCCACATGCACCCCACCGGACTCCGCCACAACCTCCTCCACCGTCTGTGCCTCCCGCACGACCGCGAAGACCACACCCCCCTCCCCACCCGGCCCGAACCCGTAAACCCCCGGCCGGACAAGGGAGTTGTACCCATAGTGATGCGCGAAGTAATACGCCCCCGTATCCAGCGCCGCCGCGTAATCCCCCTGCTCCAGCACCGGCATGGACCGCCCCTCCGCCAGCAGATCCCCCGCGAAACAGGCCGGCCCCGCGACGTCCTGCACCACGACGGGCCCCTCCTTCACCCGCCCCTTCGCGTCATACGCCGCGATCCTCAACGGCCAGCTCTCCGGCGCGTACACCGTCCGCGTGGCGACCTGCACACCGGCATGCGTCACCGCGACCGCCCGCCCGCCGGAGGACTTCGCGTACTCGACCCGCGCCACCACTGTGCCGTGCTTGGCCAGCAGCGACCGTCCGAACTCCGTGACCAGCCCGTACCGCCCGTCGAACAGCCCCGGCACCTCCCCGGCCAGCATCCGCGCGTACTCCGCGTACGTAGGCGTCGTCGCGTCCGACGCGAAGTTCACCGGCAGCCCGCCGCCGATGTCGAGCGTGTCGATCTGCCGCCGCCCGATCCGCCCGTTGATCTCCTCGGCGAGCGCGTACACCTCCGCGACCCCCCGGGCCAGCAGCGACAGCGGGATGCCCTGGGACCCGGTGTGCGCGTGCAGCCGGGTCAGCCACGGGCGGTCCTGGTACGCCCGCACGACCCACTCCCGGGCCCCCTCGTCGCGCAGCGCCACCCCGAACTTCGACGTCGCCGTGGCCGTCGAGGTCGCCCCGATGGAACCCCCGCCGACCTGCGGATTCACCCGGATCCCGAGCGGGGAGCGACTGCCGCCGGCGCTCATCAGGCCGTCGATGCGGTCCAGCTCCTGCGGATTGTCCGCGTTGACGGCGATGCCCAGGTCCAGCGCCTCGCGCAGTTCGGCCGGTGTCTTGGCGGGTGAGTCCAGGACCGTCATCTCCGGGCCCAGCCCCGCCGCCCGCGCCAGCGCCAGCTCACCCGGGCTCGCCACCTCCGCCCCGATGCCCTCCTCGCGCAGCAGCCGCAGCACCGGCACCAGCGGGGTCGCCTTCACCGCGAAGGCGTGCAGCACGGGCGTGCCCGGTGCCACGACCGCGTCGAACGCCGCCCGCAGCTCCGCCGCCGAGTCCCGGATGCCGGTGACGTCCAGCAACCCGACGACGGGGCTGCCGGCCCCGACCAGCCCCTGCTCCACGGCGGCCCGCACCGCCTCGTCCCGCCGGGCCGCCCGCCCGGCGCCCAAGTCGCCTGCCTGAATGTCGTCATCCATGGATCCAGCCAAACATCCACGGCACCGCCGCGCCGACCTCCCGAGGTATTGACTAGCCCTATTCAGAAAGCCAGGATGTGAATAGAAGTAACAACAGACCGCCGGGAGGCAGACCATGTCAGGACCCCGCCCGCCCGTCTCCCACCACCACCCTCAAACGAGGCCCTACGGGCCGCCCCCTGGTGGAGTCCGAGCGCCGCGCGGCACGGAACCGAGCGCCCTGGGATGGCAGCAGGAAGCCGCCCTGCGGATGCTGCAGAACAACCTCGACCCGGAGGTCGCCGAGCACCCCGACAAGCTCGTCGTCTACGGCGGCACCGGCAAGGCGGCACGCGACTGGCGCTCCTTCGACGCGATGGTCCGCACCCTGAGGACGCTCAAGCAGGACGAGACGATGCTCGTCCAGTCCGGCCGCCCCGTCGGCGTCATGCAGACCCATGAGTGGGCCCCGCGCGTCCTCATCGCCAACTCCAACCTCGTCGGCGACTGGGCGAACTGGGAGGAGTTCCGCCGCCTGGAGGCCCTCGGCCTGACCATGTACGGGCAGATGACCGCCGGCTCCTGGATCTACATCGGCACCCAGGGCATCCTCCAGGGCACCTATGAGACCTTCGCCGCCGTCGCCGCGAAGAAGTTCGACGGCACCCTCGCGGGGACCATCACCCTCACCGCCGGTCTCGGCGGCATGGGCGGCGCCCAGCCGCTCGCCGTGACCATGAACGACGGCGTCGCCATCTGCATCGACTGCGACCCGCGTGCCATCGAGCGGCGCATCGAGCACCGCTACCTGGACGTGAAGGCCGACTCCCTCGACCACGCGCTGCAGCTGGCCGTGGAGGCCCGTGACGCCCGCCGGCCGCTGTCCATCGGCGTCCTCGGCAACGCCGCCGAGCTGCTGCCGCGGCTGCTCGCCATGGGCGCCCCGATCGACATCGTGACCGACCAGACCTCCGCCCACGACCCGCTGGCCTATCTGCCCCTCGGCCTGGCCTTCGAGGACATGGCCGACGCCGCCGCGAAGGACCCGGCCGGGTTCACCACCCGGGCCCGCGAGTCCATGGCCCGGCATGTCGAGGCCATGGTCGGCTTCATGGACGCCGGCGCCGAGGTCTTCGACTACGGCAACTCCATCCGGGGCGAGGCCCAGCTCGCCGGATACGACCGGGCCTTCGCCTTCCCCGGCTTCGTCCCCGCCTACATCCGCCCGCTGTTCTGCGAGGGCAAGGGCCCCTTCCGCTGGGCCGCGCTGTCCGGAGAGGCCTCCGACATCGCGAAGACCGACAAGGCGATCCTCGACCTCTTCCCGGAGAACGAGTCCCTGGCCCGCTGGATCCGCATGGCAGGGGAGCGGGTCCACTTCCAGGGACTGCCCGCCCGTATCTGCTGGCTGGGCTACGGCGAGCGGGACAAGGCCGGTGAGCGGTTCAACGACATGGTCGCGAGCGGGGAGCTGGCCGCGCCGGTCGTCATCGGCCGCGACCACCTCGACTGCGGATCCGTCGCGTCCCCCTACCGGGAGACCGAGGCCATGCTCGACGGGTCCGACGCGATCGCCGACTGGCCGCTGCTCAACGCGATGGTGAACGTGGCGTCCGGGGCGTCCTGGGTGTCCCTGCACCACGGGGGCGGGGTCGGCATGGGGCGGTCGATCCACGCCGGGCAGGTGACGGTCGCCGACGGCACGAAACTGGCCGGTGAGAAGATCCGCCGGGTCCTCACGAACGACCCCGGCATGGGCGTCATCCGGCATGTCGACGCCGGGTACGACATCGCGGAGTCGGTCGCTGAGGACAAGGGCGTCCGTGTCCCGATGCGCGAGGGTGACGACGCGTGACTCAGGAAACCGCCGCCGGCGCGCTGCCGGACCCCACCGGCGACTCCTTCCACCGGATGTGGCGCGAGCTGCTCCCCCTCGGTCGCCACCCCGCCTCCGGCGGCTACCGGCGCTTCGCCTGGAGCGGCGTCGACGGTGACTGCCGGGCCTGGTTCGAGGAACAAGCCCGTGCCCGTGGGCTGCGCCACGAGATCGACCGGAACGGCAACCAGTGGGCCTGGCTCGGCGACCCCGCCGCCGGGGACGCCGTCGTCACCGGGTCGCATCTCGACTCCGTGCCGGACGGCGGGGCTTTCGACGGGCCCCTCGGCGTCGTGTCCGCCTTCGCCGCGCTGGACGAACTGCGCGGCCGGGGCGCGCGGTTCACCCGGCCCCTCGCCATCGTGAACTTCGGTGACGAGGAGGGCGCCCGGTTCGGGCTCGCCTGCGTCGGATCCCGGCTCACCGCAGGGCAGCTCACCCGCGAGCAGGCGCACCGGCTCACCGACGGCGAGGGCGTGACGCTGCCACGCGCCATGGAGGCCGCCGGATACGACCCCGACGCCATCGGGCCCGACCCCGAACGGCTCGCCCGTATCGGTGCCTTCGTCGAACTCCACGTCGAGCAGGGCCGGGCCCTGGACCTGTCCGGCGACCGGGTCGGCATCGCCAGCGCGATCTGGCCGCACGGCCGGTGGCGGTTCGACTTCCGGGGCGAGGCCAACCACGCCGGCACCACCCGGCTCGCCGACCGGCGCGACCCCATGCTGTCCTACGCCGAGACCGTCCTCGCCGCCCGCCGCGAGGCCGGACTCGCCGGTGCCGTCGCCACCTTCGGCAAGATCGCCGTCGAGCCGAACGGCGTCAACGCCATCCCCTCCCTCGTGCGCGGCTGGCTCGACTCGCGCGCCGCCGACCAGGACAGCCTGGACGCCGTGGTCGCCGGCGTGGAGAAGGCGGCCGGGGAGTACGCCGCGGCCCACGGCGTCGAGCTGGCCGTCGTCCGCGAGTCGTTCACCCCCGTCGTCGAGTTCGACCACGCCCTGCGCGACGAACTCGCCCGCATCCTCGGCAAGGACACCGGCCTCACGGTCCCCGTCCTCGGCACCGGCGCCGGACACGACGCCGGGATCCTGTCCGGGAGCATCCCGACCGCCATGCTGTTCGTGCGCAACCCGACCGGCGTCTCCCACTCCCCGGCCGAGTCCGCGACCGAGGACGACTGCGTGGCCGGGGTACTCGCCCTCGCCGACGTACTGGAAGGACTGGCCCGCACGTGACGCCCACCCAGCAGCCCCGTACGTACTGGCTGGAACACGCCTGGCTCGGCACGCACGTCGAGCCGGGTGTCGCCCTCGACGTCCACGACGGCCGTATCACCGCTGTCCGGACCGAGGCCACCACCCCGCCCCCCGGCGCCGAGGTCCTGCGCGGCCTCACCCTCCCCGGGCTGGCCAACGCCCACAGCCACGCCTTCCACCGGGCCCTGCGCGGCACCGTCCAGGTCGGCTCCGGAACCTTCTGGACCTGGCGCGAGGTCATGTACGCCACGGCCGCCCGGCTCACCCCGGACACCTACCACGCCCTGGCCCGCGCCGTGTACGCCGAGATGGCCCTGGCCGGCATCACGGCGGTCGGCGAGTTCCACTACGTCCACCACGCCCCAGGCGGCGTCCCCTACGCCGACCCCAACGCGATGGGCGAGGCCCTGATCGCGGCCGCCGCCGAAGCCGGGATCCGCATCACCCTCCTCGACACCGCCTATCTCTCCTCCGGCTTCGGGCAGCCGCCCTCCGCCCAGCAGCTCCGCTTCTCCGACGGCACGGCGGACGCCTGGGCCGAACGCTGTTCAGTTCTCAAGGAACGGGATCACGCGCGGATCGGAGCGGCGATCCACTCCGTACGGGCCGTGCCCGCCGGCCAACTGGCGACCGTCGCGCGGTGGGCCGAGGAGCGGCGGGCCCCGCTGCATGTGCACCTGTCGGAGCAGACCGCCGAGAACGAGGCCTGCCTGGAGATCCACGGGTGCACTCCGACCCAGCTGCTCGCCCTGCACGGTGTCCTCGGGCCGCGCACGACCGGCGTCCACAACACCCACCTCACCGCCGAGGACGTCTCCCTCATCGGCGGCAGCGGCACCGGCACCTGCATGTGCCCCACCACCGAGCGGGACCTGGCCGACGGCATCGGGCCCGCGGCCGCCCTGCAGAACGAGGGCTCCCCGCTCTCCCTCGGCTCAGACAGCCACGCGGTGATCGACCTGCTGGAGGAGGCGCGCGCCCTGGAGCTGAACGAGCGCCTGCGCACCCGCACCCGAGGCCACTGGACGGCCGCGGCCCTGCTGCGGGCGGCCTCGGCCGGCGGGCACGCCGCCCTCGGCTGGGCGGACGCCGGCGCCCTGGAGCCCGGCGCGCTCGCCGACTTCACGACGGTCGCGCTCGACTCGGTCAGAACGGCTGGGCCGCTTCCGCGGCTCGGGGCCGAGACAGCCGTATTCGCCGCGTCGGCAGCAGACGTGTTGCATACGGTCGTGGGTGGTCGGCACGTCGTACGGGACGGGGGGCACTCCCTCGTACCGGATGTGCCGCGAGCCCTCGCGGACGCCGTCGAAGCCCTGCGCGGATGACCGCGGGCCGCCCACCCGCGCGGTCCGTCTCCGCCCCCGTCTCCGCCCCCGAACCCGACCCCACCGCCGACCAGGCCACCAAGGACGCCATGAGCAACGCGACGACCGTCAGCCCCGCCCACTCCGCGAGCACCGCAAGCACGCTCATCACGAACATCGCCAGCCTGGTCACCAACGACCCCTCCCTCGGATGGGGGTCCCCCCGTTCGAGCAAATTCGAGAATGGGGGAGGTTCCCCCCTCGGACTGGTCCAGGACGCGGCCGTCGCCATCGAGGGCGACCGCGTCGTGTGGACCGGTGATCAAAGCAAAGCACCCGCCACTGACAATCGGGTCGACGCGGGCGGCAGGGCGGTCGTCCCGGGCTTCGTCGACTCCCACTCCCACCTCGTCTTCGCGGGCGACCGGACGCAGGAGTTCAACGCCCGTATGTCGGGGCGGCCGTACAGCGCGGGCGGCATCCGCACGACCGTCGCCGCCACCCGCGCCGCGAGCGACGCGGAACTCGAGGCCAACGTGACCCGTTACCTCCGCGAGGCGCTGCACCAGGGCACCACCACCTTCGAGACCAAGTCCGGCTACGGCCTGACCGTCGAGGACGAGGCCCGGGCCCTGCGCGTCGCCGCCGCCCACACCGACGAGGTCACCTACCTCGGCGCCCACATCGTCGCCCCCGAGTTCGCCGAGGACCCGGCCGGCTACGTCGCCCTCGTCACCGGCGAGATGCTCGACGCCTGCGCCCCGTACGCCCGCTGGATCGACGTCTTCTGCGAGAAGGGCGCCTTCGACGGCGACCAGGCCCGCGCGATCCTCACCGCCGGCAAGGAACGCGGCCTGCACCCCCGTATCCACGCCAACCAGCTCTCGTACGGCCCCGGCGTACAGCTCGCCGTCGAGCTCGACGCGGCCAGCGCCGACCACTGCACCCATCTGACCGACGCGGACGTGGACGCCCTGGCGAACAGCCGTACGGTCGCCACCCTGCTGCCCGGCGCCGAGTTCTCCACGCGGGCCGCGTGGCCGGACGCCCGCCGCCTCCTCGACGCCGGCGCCACCGTGGCCCTGTCCACCGACTGCAACCCGGGCTCGTCCTTCACCTCCTCCGTCCCGTTCTGCGTCGCGCTCGCCGTACGGGACATGGGCATGACCCCGGACGAGGCCGTCTGGTCGGCCACGGCGGGCGGCGCGGCGGCCCTGCGGCGCACCGACATCGGCCGCGTCACCCCGGGCGCGTACGCCGACCTGACGCTCCTCGACGCCCCGAGCCACGTCCACCTGGCCTACCGCCCCGGCGTCCCCCTGGTCACCGGAGTCTGGCGGCGCGGCGAAAGGGTGCTCTGACCAGCGAACTCACCCCAAGGTTGTGCACGACTTCCATACCGGATGCATCACGAGTCCATGACAAACGGGAGTTGACGATCCGCCACATCAACACCCTTCGCACATAACGGACTTGACCCCCTTCGCGCCGCGGCGGAAGATCGCGCTCAGTCGCCGCGCGCACCGTGACCCCGCGCCGGACGCGGGCGACGAGGGGGGTTACGGCATGTCCCGCGAGGGCGTGCCGTTCCATGCGTGGACACGTGGGCGCGCGCCGTGCGCGCACCGCGATGACGCCGCTTTCCTCCCCGCCCCGTTTTCCGGACGACAGGAGGAAGCCCATGGCGGACGAAATGGTGCAGCGCGCCCAGAGATTCATCAACACCACGTACAACAACGGCGCGACGCTGGGCATATCCAAGCTGGAGGAGAACGGCCAGACCGGCTGGCCCGTGATGTACGCCCTGACCCGGGCGCTCCAGTACGAGATGGGCATCACCGCCCTGTCCGACTCCTTCGGCCCGACCACGCTCGGGAAGCTGGGGGAGTTGTACGGCAAGCTCGACGAGTCGACGATCCCGTCGGCCAACTTCTGCCGCATCATCCAGTCCGCCCTCTACTGCAAGGGCTACGACGGCGGCGAGATCGACGGCACCTACAACGACCGGGTCAAGGACGCGGTCGTGAAGCTCAACCAGAACATGGGCGTCTCGGGCACCTACCCGGGCAGCTCCCTGTGGCCGAAGGTGGTCAAGGGCCTGTTCAACATGGACGCCTACGTCACCATCAGCGGCGGCTCGGACACCATCCGGACCATCCAGCAGTGGCTGAACGGCCGTTACATCCTGCGCAAGGACTTCTACGTCATCCCCTGCGACGGCCACCACTCCCGTGACGTCGCCAAGTCCATGCTGTTCGCGATCCAGTACGAGCTGGGCATGGCGGACGGCGTCGCCAACGGCGTGTTCGGGCCCGGCACGCAGTCCGGTCTGAAGAGCCACACCGTCTCGACCGGCACCACCGGCGTCTGGGCGCAGCTGTTCACCGGGGCCATGGTCCTGAACAAGCGGAACGTCCCCTTCGGCGACTTCACCTCGACGGTGCAGTCCGGGGTGGAGACCTTCCAGTCCTTCAGCAAGCTCCCCGTCACCGGCAAGGGCGACTTCCAGACCTGGGCCTCGCTGCTCGTCTCCTACGGCGACCAGTCCCGCAAGGGCACGGCCTGCGACGGCGTCACCAAGATCACGCCCGAGCGTGCGCAGGCCCTGAAGGACGCCGGCTACAAGTACATCGGCCGCTACCTCTTCAACCCCTCCAGCACCAGCCTGCCGGAGAAGCAGATCCAGCCGGGCGAGCTGGCCACCATCAAGGAGTACGGCCTCAACTGCTTCCCGATCTTCCAGACCTGGAGCCGGTCGGCGGACTACTTCAGCTACAGCCAGGGCACCGCCGACGCGTTCCGCGCGATCGAGTGGGCCGAGTTCCACGGCTTCAAGCCCGGCACCATCATCTACTTCGCCGTCGACTACGACGCCATGGACGGCGAGGTCACCGACTACATCATCCCGCACTTCCGCGGCATCATGCGGACGATCGGCGAGAACTCCGCCTACGGCATCGGCGTCTACGGCCCGCGCAACGTCTGCCAGCGCGTCGCCGACGCCGGGTACGCGGCGACGAGCTTCGTCTCGGACATGTCCAGCGGCTTCTCCGGCAATCTCGGCTACCCGCTGCCCACGAACTGGGCGTTCGACCAGATCTCCACGATCGAGGTCGGTTCCGGATCCGGCCTCATCGAGATCGACAACAACATCGTCTCCGGGCGGGACTTCGGCCAGAGCGACTTCAACCCGGGCGCCGACCTCGGGGGGCTGGACACGGACCTGGACAAGGACGCGTACCGGAGCCTGATGCTCCAGGACGTGAAGACCTACCTGGAGTCGATCGGCGTCCCCGAGACCGGCGGGGACGGCTGGACGGACAAGGACTGGGCCACCCTGGGCGGCATCTCCAACACGGAGGCGTTCGACGCGGTGGTGGACGCGGACTGGCTCTTCACCGCGCTGGCCCGGCAGCTCAAGCTCCGCAAGGCCCTCATCCAGGCCCCCGTGCTGTGGGAGCTGCGCAAGCTCAACCCCAAGGACTTCGCCTCCGACGCGGCGGTCATGTCCGGCGCGGCCGACGACTGCAGCACCGGCTGGGGACAGATCTGGGCCTGGGTCACCATCGACGCCCGCAACTACTGCATGCAGCAGGGCATCATCAACGGCACGCCCCTGACCGACGCGGACAAGCCGGACGTGTGGAACAAACTCCATGACGACCAGGAGTACAACGTCCGCTCGGTCGCCTACCTCACGGTCTACAACGCCCACCAGCTCGGCATCGCCCGGCCGAGCCTGACCACCAGCCTCGCCGACACCCAGGCCCTGCTCGCCCGGTACAACGGCACGGGTGACGCGGCCGCCCAGTACGGCCGTGAGCTGATCGGTCTGTACGGCGTGCTGGAGAATTACAACGCGCTGTCGCGCGGCAACTGACGACCCGCGCTGACGGAGGAGTGGGACGGATGACAAAGCACTGGTCGGCACCGCTCCTGGTGAACCTGCTGCTCGGGATCCCGGCAGTGGTGCCGATCTGGTTGCTGTGGTACCTCGCGGTGAACTGGCCGCTCGCCGAACTCGGGCTGACGGTGCGGGAGCCGACGGAGAACGACGGCATGGCCCTCTGGCTCGTGATCGTCGTCCCCGTCGTCGCGCTGTTCGGCCTGATCTGGTGGCTGGCCAACAGTCCCCTCCGGCGTCGGACGACGCTGGCTCCGCGTACGTACTGGCTGCTGAGCGTTCTGGCCCCCCTCCTCCCCACGGTCGTCCTCATCCTCATCTCCTGAGAAAGGAACAGCAGACGTGCAGCACGACACGCGCAACGCCGTATCGAGACGAACCCTGGTGAAGAGCGCCGGTGTGATCACGGCCGCGGCGGCGATCGGCTCGATCGCCCCGTCCACCGCGACGGCGGCCCCGCAGAGCGGCCCGGTGAGCGCGCCGAAGAAGGCTCCCACCTCCGCCAACGGCTGGCCCCTGGAGCAGGAGGCCAACCACGTCTCCACCGTCTGGACGCGCTCCGTCCCGGGCACCGGCCTGGAGACCGACCTGCGGATCGGTGACGTGGAGGCGATCCTGCTCCACGTCATACGGCGCTACCACTACGAGGTCGAGCAGCTCGGCCGCGTCGACCTGGCGGGCTGGCAGCCGATCGGAGGACTCGACAAGCGTGCGCCCGAGTCCAACCTCGCCTCGGGCACCGCGGTGCGGATCCGCCCGGGCGCGGGCGCGAGCGGCAGTCTCTTCCCGCTGCAGGTGCTGACGGTGCGCGACATCCTCGCCGACTGCGCGGGCGTGGTGCGCTGGGGTGGCGACGACAGCCCGGTGGACGAGGCGCTGTTCTACGTCGACCGCGGCCCGGACGACGCGTCGGTCCGGGAGCTGGCCGACCGGCTGCGGCTGGCCGAGGCCACGCCCGGTGAGGGCGCCGGCGTGACGGTGGACGTCCTGACCCCGTCGCGGCGCGACCGCGCGAAGCGGCTGGTGCGGGAGCAGCGGGCCGGCTGAGTCCGGTACGGAAGGTGTCCGCGGGGGCGGGCCATGGCACGCGCCCGGGGGCGGACCGTTCGGTCCGCCCCCGAAGGACACGTCACCCGGCAGGGATCACCCGAGGATCACTCCTCGACGGTCAGCCCCTTGCGCAGTCGTACCAGCGTCCGCGACAGCAGTCGCGACACGTGCATCTGCGAGATGCCCAGTTCCTCGCCGATCTCCGACTGGGTGAGACCCGCGACGAAGCGCAGGGACAGGATCTTCCGGTCGCGCGGCGGGAGTTCGGCGATCAGCGGCTTCAACGACTCGACGTACTCGATGCCTTCGAGTCCGTGGTCCTCGTAGCCGATGCGGTCCGCGAGCGCGCCCTCGGAGTCGTCCTCCTCCGGCTGGGCGTCCAGCGAGGAGGCGGTGTAGGCGTTCGAGGCGGCCATGCCCTCGACGACCTCGTCCTTGGACAGTCCCAGGCGCTCGGCCAGTTCCGTCACCGTCGGGGCGCGGTCCAGCTTCTGCGCCAGCTCGTCACCGGCCTTGGCCAGGTCGAGCCGGAGCTCCTGGAGCCGCCGCGGCACGCGCACGGACCACGAGGTGTCGCGGAAGAAGCGCTTGATCTCGCCGACGATGGTCGGCATCGCGAAGGTGGGGAACTCGACACCCCGGGAGAGTTCGAACCGGTCGATCGCCTTGATCAGGCCGATGGTGCCGACCTGGATGATGTCCTCCATCGGCTCGCTGCGGGAGCGGAACCGGGAAGCGGCGAACTTGACCAGCGCGAGATTCAGTTCGACCAGCGTGTTGCGGACGTACGAGTACTCGTGCGTGCCTTCCTCCAGCGCTTCGAGGCGCTCGAAGAGGGTCTTGGACAGAGCTCGTGCGTCGACCGCGTCGACCTGCTCGTACGGGGGGATGTCCGGAAGTCCGGCGAGAAGGTCGTCCTGTGTGACGAGCGTCTCGTCCTGCTCGATGGGATCCAGATGTTCCGGAGGGGGTGTCGACGTCGCTTTCTGGGTACGCGATGCGTCGAGCCGGGGTGACATGATGTCCTCCATCGTTCTCGGCATAAGGCTGCCGGAGCCGTTACGTGCACTGCGGTGTGCGGCGCCTCCAAAGCCGGCCGTGGTGTCGGGTACGTGTCCTTACTAGGCCTACCCGCTTTCCTGAGCCCACCGCAAGTGCGTTCTGTGGGCATATGTCCGTTTGTGTGTAGTTGTTCGGGTGTCGAAGCGTGTCAGGAAGGCGTAGTGTTCGAGGGCGTCAGCAAGCAGCCTCGACGTCAGGAGAGAGAGACGGCATGGACCGCGGGACGGTCGGCAGCGCACAGTCTGGCCGGCTTCTGGTGGAGGTGCGGGAAGAGGGCTCTAGTGCCGTCGTGACCCCGGCGGGTGAGTTGGATCACCACACCGCCGATTTGTTGCGTGAGCCACTCGAGGACTGCCTCGCCAAGGGATTCAAGCGCCTGGTCATCGACTGCGCGCGCCTGGAGTTCTGCGACTCCACGGGGCTGAATGTGCTCCTCGGCGCACGGCTGAAGTCGGAGGCCGCCGGTGGCGGTGTGACCCTCGCCGGGATGCAGCCGGTGGTGGCGCGCGTCTTCGAGATCACGGGTGCGGACGCGGTCTTCACCGTCCACGACACGCTCGAGGCGGCCCTGGCCGACGAGTCGAGCTGAGCGGCGGTGCGTCGGCGCGCCGAGCCTCGGCCTTCCCTCTGTGACCGACGTCCTATGTCCGTCACGCCTTTCGTGCCGAATCCGGGGGTGTTCCGCCGGGACGCCAGGGCAGGAGACATCCTGAACCTGTTGGCTACCGGGGTGGCGGGGGTGCAGCGAAACCGATATGCCGCGCACTGCGTAACTGACTGTGTACAGAATCTTTTGAATCGTGAACTGGTGAATCGGTGAGGTGAAGCGCTGATGAGCACCACCCGGCCTTACCCGCCGGGCGACCGCGGGCCGGAGCCCAGCGGCGCTTCCGGGGCGTCCGAGGGTGGCGTACCGGCGGCCACAGCGTCCGGCGAGGGCGTGGGCGCGCCGTCCGGGGCCGAGGCGCCGCCGGGGGGTCGGCAGGTGCGCCGGCTGAGCTTCGACGGGGAGAGCGGTGTCGTTCCGCTCGCCCGCGACTTCACCCGCCAGGCGCTGTACGCGTGGGGCTGGCTGCCGGCCGCCTCCGCCGACCAGCGGGCCGCCGCCGAGGATGTGCTGCTCGTCGTCTCCGAGCTGGTCACCAACGCCTGCCTGCACGCCGAGGGGCCGGACCAGTTGTGGATCACCTGCGACAACAAGGTGATCCGCCTCGAGGTCGCCGACAAGGGCACCGGGCAGCCGGCTCCCCGTAATCCGCACCGGGCGGGGCGTCCGGGCGGCCACGGCATGTTCATCGTCCAGCGGCTCTGCCTGGACTGGGGTGTCGTGCGCACGCCGGGAGTGGCCGGCAAGACGGTGTGGGCGGAACTGGGCGCACCCGCCTGACGGGCCACTGTCTGGCCGGGCGCTGCCCGACCGGGCCCCGCGCCCACGGATTCTCCGCCGTACATCCCCATACGTCACTTTCACCGCGCGCCGGATCGCCACAGATCCGGCGCGCTCTGTGTCTTCCTTCCTCAAGGCCCCGGGCGTACCTTGGCGGCCCGATCTGATGCGCCGTCAGGAAACAGGAAGGGGAGTGGCACCGTGTCGTACCGGAATCGAACCGCCGCGCTCGCGTCCGCCGCGGCCCTGGCCGGCTCGGCGGTGTTGATGGCCGCCCCCGTGGCCCGGGCCGAGGTCGTCGACGTCAACTACCAGTGCAAGACGCCGATCGGCGACAAGAGTGCCGTCTCGCCCATCGACATCAAGGGCGTCGAGGACGGCGACGGCTACAAGATCACCATGTCCTGGCAGAAGGGCGTCTCCTCCAGCCCGGTCGAACTGGGCAAGGGAGCGATGACCCCGAGCGCCACGATCGCCCTGGGCGGCGCCGACAACGGCACCCTGACGGTGACCGGCCCCGCCAACGACGCCGCCCTTCCGGCCAACACCCCGATCAAGATCAACGACCTGAGCGGGACGTACCTGCCGAAGAAGAGCGGCAAGGTCACCTTCACGGCCGGCGTCCTCACCATCAAGGCCCTCGGTACGACGACCACATGCACCCCGACGAACGACCCGGGCCCGTCCCTGACCCTCGACGTCAAGGCCGCGAGCGGCACCGGCACCGGCTCCGCCCAGGGCGGCGACCCCGGGCCCGGCTCGGACACCGGCGCCGGGCTTCCGCGGACCGGGCCCGAGGACTCGGCCATCGCCCTCGGCACCCTGGGCGGGACAGTCCTGCTCGCCGGCGCGGCGGGCGCCCTGTGGCTGACCCGACGTCACCAGAGCGCACGCGTCCGCCACTGAGCATGCGCCGGACGTTTGCGGGAGCTGTTCTGCTGGTGCTTCTGATGGTTCTGGCGGGGGCCGGGCCCGTCGGGGCGGTGGATCGGCCCCGGGTCGAGTTGTCCGAGGGGCAGGCCGGGGCCGGTGGTTCGGTCACTGTCAGCGGCAGTGGCTGGCGGGCGCGTGCTCTGCTGACGTTGCTGGTCTGCGGGCAGGCCGAGCCGGACCGGGGTGTGACCGGCGGTACCAACTCCTGCGCCAACGCCGACGGCCGGGCCGTCACCACCGACGCCGAGGGACGCTTCCGCCGCGCACTGCCCATCGTCGAACCACCGGTGCCGTGCCCCTGCGTGGTGCACGTGGAGACGGTGACCGGAGCCGGTGCCGAGGCCGACGCGGCCCTCCAGGTCGCCGGGCACACGGTCGAGCCGCTGCCCGCGGAACGGTCCGGCGGGCGGCTCTCCCTGCTCGCGGACACCCGGCTGCGCGGCGCCGGCGGGCTGCTGACCTGGTTCGGCTCCCCGCCCGCCCGGACCCTTCAGGCCACCGTCGGCAACGTCGGCACGTCCCCCGTGAAGAACCCCGTCTTCCAGGTCGGCACCGCGCACGGCGTGTTCGCCCCGCAGTGGCAGGACCAGCGATGGCGCGGCACGATCCGGCCCGGCGGCGAGGCCCGCGTCGAGCTGCCCGTGGAGCTCGCGGCCGGGGCGCACGGCGACTACACGGTGTCCCTGAAGTACGGCGGCAAGGTTCTCGCCGAACACCCCTGGGGCGTCGGCCGTCCCTGGGGCGTGACGCTGTTCTGGGTTCTGGTCCTCCTGGTCGTACCGGCGGCCGTGTTCCGCGCCGGCCTGGCCGTGGTGGACCACGTACGGCCTCGCCACCCCGGCCACGCGGCCCGCCCGGCCTGTCGTACGGGGCTGCCCGCGCTGCCGCACCCCCCGAGGAAGCGCGCCGGGACGGGCACACCCTCCGCGGCCCCGGCCCTGCCCTGGGTCACCCCCGACGCCGGCCCGGAAGACGAGGAACGGTCCTCCGCGTCGTACGGGAAGGATCCGACGACGCAGGCCTGACGGGCGCGAACGTGCTCGCGCATGCGCAAGGGCCGCCGTACCCCGAGGGTGCGGCGGCCCTTGCGTCACGGCCCGGCCGGGCGGCTCAGCGGACGTCGCCCATGAGTTCCTTGACCTTCTTGCGGTACATCCACACCGCGCCACCGGCGAGGACGGCGAGCGTGGCTTCCAGAGCCACGATGCCCGTCTTGTTCAGGTCGACCCCGGCGATGGAGAGCAGACCGGTCGTGGCGTCACCGGCGGTGACGGCCAGGAACCAGACGCCCATCATCTGCGAGGCGTACTTCGCGGGAGCCATCTTCGTCGTCACCGACAGACCGACCGGGGAGAGCAGCAGCTCACCGACGGTCTGCGTGAAGTAGATCGCCACCAGCCACAGCGCCGCCGCCTTGTGACCGCCCTCGGCGATCGACAGCGGGGCCAGGAAGAGGAAGAAGGACGCGCCGACCAGGACCAGACCCGAGCCGAACTTCACGATCGTGCTCGGCTCCTTGCCGCGCCGGTTCAGCGCCAGCCAGAACCAGGCGAAGACCGGGGCCAGCGCCATGATCAGGACCGGGTTGACCGACTGGTACCAGGAGACCGGGAACCCCCAGCCGAAGACGCTGTTCTCGGCGGAGGAGTCCGCGAAGATCGACAGCGTCGAGCCGCCCTGGTCGTAGATCATCCAGAACACGGCCGCGGCCACGAAGAACCAGATGTACGCGGACATCTTCGACTGCTCGGCACGGTCCAGGTCCTTGTCGCGCTTGATGCGGACCAGGACCATCGTCGGGATGATCACGCCCAGCAGGGTCAGCGGGACCAGGATCCAGTTCAGCGTGTAGTGGCCGGAGAAGCCGACGATCGCGTAGAGGACGACCGCGATCGCGGCCCAGATCGCCGCCTTGCGCAGCGTCGAGGCCTTCTCCTCGCCGGACATGGGCGTCGGGACGACGCTGGAGCGCTCGGCCAGGTTGCGCGAGCCGATCAGGAACTGGACGAGACCCAGCGCCATGCCGAGCGCGGCGAGCGCGAAGCCCAGGTGCCAGTTGACGCTCTCACCGATGGTGCCGATGATCAGCGGCGCCGCGAAGGCACCGAGGTTGATGCCCATGTAGAAGACGGTGAAGCCACCGTCGCGGCGCGGGTCGTCCGGTCCGTCGTAGAGGTGGCCGACCATCGTCGAGATGTTGGCCTTCAGCAGACCCGAACCGATCGCGACCAGGCCGAGGCCCGCGTAGAAGGTGCCGGAGGAGGGCAGGGCCAGCGTGAGGTGGCCGAGCATGATGATTCCGCCGGCGATGGCGACCGTCTTGCGCGGCCCCCAGACGCGGTCGCCGAACCAGCCGCCGGGCATCGCGAGCAGGTACACCAGCGACACGTACACGGAGTAGATCGCCGTCGCCGTCCCCGCGGGCAGGTGCAGGCCACCCGGAGCCACCAGATACAGCGGGAGCAGGGCCCTCATCCCGTAGTAGGAGAACCTCTCCCACATCTCGGTCATGAAGAGAGTGGCCAGTCCGCGGGGGTGGCCGAAGAAGGTCTTCTCGGAGTCGGGGGTGCCCGGACGGGCCGAGTCCTTCGTCAGGCTGGACGCCATGGTCGTTCCTTGCTGGTCGGGACGCGCCCCGCGACAGCGGTGGTGCGCCCGGTGGGGGCTGTCGGCACCGGTGCGTACGGCCGTCGCCCCCGACGCCTACGGGGGTCCGCTCCGGGTCACGGAGCGGTGGGCGGTCGCCACCGGGGTCCACGTGGGGTCCACGCCTCTACGCGCGTCGCCGCACGACGAGGCCCGACACAAAAGAGACCTTCGAGGCAGAGAAGCCTCAGAAGGTCGCCTAGGGCTACAGGCGTTGATTCACCATACGGCAGGACACAGCCGCATATGGAAGGACTTGAGAGGAGGATCACAGGTGTCAGGGGAACCGTGAGCCCTACTTCCAAGGTCCTTACCAGGATCGCACCCCAAAGGCAGAGGTCCGTCAGCGTTCCCCCGGAACGTAAGAAGCGGGTATGCCAACGGTAAGAATCAACGCTTCCGGTCACACCCCAGCTCACGGCCTCGCAGGTCTACCATCACTCCATGACCCGTGTACTGCTCGCCGAGGACGACGCGTCCATCTCGGAGCCGCTGGCCCGTGCTCTGCGCCGGGAGGGCTACGAGGTCGAGGTGCGTGAGGACGGCCCCACCGCTCTCGACGCAGGACTGCAGGGCGGCGTCGACCTGGTCGTGCTCGACCTGGGTCTGCCCGGCATGGACGGTCTGGAGGTGGCCCGCCGCCTGCGTGGCGAGGGCCACACCATCCCGATCCTCATCCTGACCGCGCGCGCCGACGAGGTGGACACCGTCGTCGGGCTCGACGCGGGCGCCGACGACTACGTCACCAAGCCCTTCCGGCTCGCCGAGCTGCTCGCCCGCGTCCGGGCCCTGCTGCGGCGCGGTGCCGCCGAGCCGCAGCAGCCGCCCGCCACGCACGGCGTGCGCATCGACGTCGAGTCGCACCGCGCCTGGATGGGCGAGGAGGAGCTCCAGCTCACCGCCAAGGAGTTCGACCTGCTGCGGGTGCTGGTGCGCGACGCGGGCCGGGTCGTCACCCGCGACCAGCTGATGCGCGAGGTCTGGGACACGACCTGGTGGTCGTCGACCAAGACCCTCGACATGCACATCTCCTGGCTGCGCAAGAAGCTCGGCGACGACGCGGCCAACCCCCGCTACATCGCCACCGTGCGCGGTGTGGGCTTCCGTTTCGAGAAGAGCTGAGCCACGGGGCAGGCAGGCACGGGTAACAGGACATGCGCCGCCGACTGATCCAGTCCACGCTCGCCGTGGTGCTGGTCGTGATCGCCGTCTTCGGTGTCTCGCTCGTCATCGTCGAGACCAGGACGATCAGCAACAGTGCCCAGGAACGGGTGGAGTCCGAGGCGGTCCGCCTCGCCAGCATCGTCGACAGCCGGCTCTTCGGGGCCCAGCAGGTCGACGCCGAGGTGCTGCGCGACCAGGTCACCCAGGACCGCTACTACGCGGTGATCCGCCTCCCCGGGGAGGCGCCCATCGAGGTCGGCAGCAAGCCGTCCGGTGACGTCATCAGCGCGACCGCCCCCGGCGAGGAGGGCGAGACGGTCACCGTCCAGGAGCCGCGCTCCTCGGTGACCCGCGAGGTCGGCCGGACGCTGCTGATCATCGCGCTGGTCGCGCTGCTGGCGGTGGTGGCCGCGGTGCTGCTGGCGGTCCGCCAGGCGAACCGGCTGGCGTCGCCGCTGACCGACCTCGCGGAGACCGCCGAGCGGCTCGGCTCGGGCGATCCCCGCCCCCGGCACAAGCGGTACGGCGTGCCCGAGCTGGACCGGGTGGCGGACGTGCTGGACGGTTCCGCCGAGCGCATCGCGCGCATGCTCACCGCCGAACGCCGACTGGCCGCGGACGCCTCCCACCAGCTGCGGACACCCCTCACGGCGCTGTCCATGCGGCTGGAGGAGATCACCCTCACCGACGACCTGGCCACGGTGAAGGACGAGGCGACTATCGCGCTCACGCAGGTCGAGCGGCTGACGGACGTCGTGGAGCGGCTGCTGACCAACTCCCGCGATCCGCGCACCGGCTCCGCCGTCACCTTCGACCTCGACGAGGTCATCCAGCAGCAGCTCGCCGAGTGGCGGCCGGCGTACCGCAGCGCGGGCCGGGCGATCGTCAGCTCCGGCAAGCGGCATCTGGAGGCGGTCGGCACGCCCGGCGCGGTCGCGCAGGTGCTGGCCGCGCTGATCGAGAACTCCCTGATGCACGGTGGCGGCACGGTGGCCCTGCGCACCCGCGTCACCGGCAACCAGGCCGTCATCGAGGTCACGGACGAGGGCCCCGGCGTCCCCGCCGACCTGGGCGCCCGCATCTTCGAGCGGGCGATCAGCGGCCGGAACTCCACGGGGATCGGCCTGGCCGTCGCCCGCGACCTGGCGGAAGCGGACGGCGGCCGCCTGGAAATGCTCCAGACCAAGCCCCCGGTCTTCGGCCTGTTCCTGTCCCGCACGGCCGCCCAGACGTCGATGACGGACGAGGACGAGCCGATGGTCCGCTAGGGCCTGTCGTTTGGATCACGCCGCAGACGCGGGGCCTGGCACGCGCATCTGCCGCGTTGTCGTCACTCGCCGATGCTCCGCATCGACTCCCTCCTCCGCCTTGCAACTGCACGCACCAGGCCCCGCTCACCAGCGCTGACAAGGTGCCGCCGATTCCCTGCGACCTGATCCAAACGACAGGCCCTAGGCCGTGTCCGGCTCTTCGGAGGCTCGTGCGGCTACGGCACCCGCTGCTTGTTCCGCTCCTGCTCCGCCGTCGGGCCGGTGTCCGACGCCGGTGGCCGGGCCGGGAGGGCGACGAAGACCCAGGTGCGGTACGACCAGAAGCGGAAGAGCGTGGCGATGCCGATGCCGACGAACTTGAAGATGTTGTTCTGGAGCGGGGTGTTCCAGCCGAAGCCGTACGTCGCCGCGTACAGCACGCCGTTCTCGATGACCAGGCCCACCGCGCTGAACAGCAGGAACAGGGTCATTTCCCGGGTGCGGCCGGACTTGTCGCGGTCGCGGTACGTGAAGTAGCGGAAGCCGACGTAGTTGAAGATGATCGCGACGACGGTCGCGATGACGCTCGCGCGCACCACCTGGAGGTCGGTGACATGCCGCACCAGGTTGAACACGAGGAGGTTGACCAGCACCCCGGCTCCGCCCACCGCGCCGAATTTGGCGACTTCGTGAACGAGCCGTCGGAGCCGCGAGGCACCATGTCCCATGGTCGTGCAGGCCCCCGTCCCTCAGCTGATGTCAACGCAGCCATGCTAACCACCCTCCCGCGCGATCTTCCTGCGGATACCGGTGGACGGCCGGAGATGGTCCGGGCGGGGGAGGGCAGGGACAGGAAACCGGCCACCTTGGCGCGGCCGATACCCTGAGGGAGTGACGTTTCCGGTAGTCGGCATGGTCGGCGGTGGCCAGCTCGCTCGTATGACACACGAGGCGGGCATCCCGCTGGGCATCAGGTTCAAGCTTCTCAGTGACACCCCGCAGGACTCAGCTGCGCAGGTCGTGAGCGATGTCGTCATCGGCGACTATCGCGACCTGGACACGCTGCGTGCCTTCGCCCGCGGGTGCGATGTGATCACCTTCGATCACGAACACGTTCCCACCGAGCACCTCAGAGCCCTGGAGGCGGACGGCATCCCCGTGCGCCCCGGCCCCGACGCGCTCGTGCACGCCCAGGACAAGGGCGTGATGCGCGCGAAGCTCGACGCGATCGGCGTGCCCTGCCCCAGGCACAGGATCGTTTCCGATCCGCGGGACGTGGCGGCCTTCGCCGCCGAGGGCGAGGGATTCCCCGTCGTCCTCAAGACCGTGCGCGGCGGCTACGACGGCAAGGGCGTGTGGGTCGTCGACTCCGTGGAGGAGGCCGCCGACCCGTTCAAGGCCGGTGTCCCCGTGCTCGCCGAGGAGAAGGTCGACTTCCTCCGCGAGCTGGCCGCCAACGTCGTACGGTCACCGCACGGCCAGGCCGTCGCCTACCCGGTCGTCGAGTCACGCCAGGTGAACGGCGTCTGTGACACGGTCATCGCCCCGGCCCCCGACCTCGACGAGGACCTCGCGGTCCGGGCCTCGCAGATGGCCCTGAACATCGCCAAGGAGCTCGGTGTCGTCGGGCACCTCGCGGTCGAGCTGTTCCAGACCCGTGACGGCCGCATCCTCGTCAACGAGCTGGCGATGCGCCCGCACAACTCGGGCCACTGGTCGATGGACGGCGCGGTCACCAGCCAGTTCGCCAACCACGTCCGGGCGGTCCTGGACCTGCCCCTCGGCGACCCGCGCCCGCGCGCCCCGTGGACGGTCATGGTCAACGTCCTCGGCGGCGACTACCCGGACATGTACTCCGCGTACCTGCACTGCATGGCCCGCGACCCTCAGCTCAAGATCCACATGTACGGCAAGGACGTGAAGCCCGGCCGCAAGGTCGGACACGTCAACACCTACGGCGACGACCTGGACGAGGTGCTGGAGCGCGCCCGTCACGCAGCCGGCTACCTGAGAGGCACCATCACCGAATGAGCCCTGTTGTTGGCATCGTCATGGGGTCGGACTCCGACTGGCCCGTCATGGAGGCCGCCGCGAAGGCCCTCGACGAGTTCGAGATCCCCTACGAGGTGGACGTCGTGTCGGCCCACCGCATGCCGCGCGAGATGGTCGCGTACGGCGAGCAGGCCGACGGCCGCGGGCTCAAGGTGATCATCGCCGGGGCCGGCGGCGCCGCCCATCTGCCCGGCATGCTCGCCTCGGTCACCCCGCTGCCGGTCATCGGCGTGCCCGTGCCGCTGAAGTACCTCGACGGCATGGACAGCCTGCTGTCGATCGTGCAGATGCCGGCCGGTGTGCCCGTCGCGACGGTCTCCGTCGCCGGCGCCCGCAACGCCGGTCTGCTGGCCGCCCGCATCCTCGCCACGCACGACGAGGAGCTGCGCGGCCGGATGCGCGAGTTCCAGCAGGAGCTGAACGACCAGGCCACCGAGAAGGGCAAGCGCCTGCGCTCCAAGGTCGAGGGCTCGGGCGGCTTCGGCTTCGGCGCGGGGAAGTGACGGCGATGACCTCCCTGGAGTCGGCCCGGGAACTCCTGCGCGAGTTCCCGGTCGCCGACGGCCACAACGACCTGCCCTGGGCGCTGCGCGAGCAGGTCCGCTACGACCTCGACGCCCGCGATGTCGCCGCCGACCAGAGCGCCCACCTGCACACCGACATCCCGCGGCTGCGCGCGGGCGGCGTCGGTGCGCAGTACTGGTCGGTGTACGTCCGTACGGACTCGCCGGACCCGGTCGCGGCCACCCTCGAACAGATCGACTGCGTACGGCAGTTGCTGGCCCGCCACCCGGGTGACCTCCGGCCCGCGCTGACGGCCGCCGACATGGAGGCCGCGCGCGGGGAGGGCCGTATCGCCTCCCTCATGGGCGCGGAGGGCGGTCACTCCATCGCCAACTCCCTGGGCACCCTGCGCGGTCTGTACGGGCTCGGTGTGCGGTATCTGACCCTCACCCACAACGACAACGTGGACTGGGCGGACTCCGCGACCGACGAACCGAAGGCCGGCGGCCTCACCGCGTTCGGCCGGGAGGTCGTCCGGGAGATGAACCGCGTCGGCATGCTCGTCGACCTCTCCCACGTGGCGGCGACGACCATGCGGGACGCGCTCGACACGAGCACCGCGCCGGTGATCTTCTCCCACTCCTCAGCGCGGGCCGTGTGCGATCACCCGCGCAACATCCCGGACGACGTCCTGGAGCGGCTGCCCGCCAACGGTGGCGTCGCGATGGTGACGTTCGTGCCGAAGTTCGTGCTCCAGGCGGCCGTGGACTGGACGGCCGCGGCCGACGAGAACATGCGCGCCCACGGCTTCCACCACCTCGACACCACCGCGGAGGCCATGAAGGTCCACCGCGCCTTCGAGGAGCGGCGGCCGCGCCCGGTCGCGACGGTGGCGACGGTCGCCGACCACCTGGACCACATGCGCGAGGTCGCCGGCATCGACCACCTCGGCATCGGCGGCGACTACGACGGCACGGCCTTCACCCCGGACGGCCTCGACGACGTCTCCGGCTATCCGAACCTCCTCGCCGAGCTGCTGGAGCGCGGCTGGTCGAAGGCCGACCTGGCCAAGCTGACCTGGAAGAACGCGGTACGGGTGCTGGGCGCGGCCGAGGACGTGGCCCGTGGCCTTCAGGCGACGCGGCCGGCGTCCAACGCCACGATCGACTCGCTCGACGGCTGAGTGTCCAGGGCGGGGTAGTCGGTGTAACCGGCCGCCCCGCCCACGTACATGAAGTACCGGTCGCGCGGCTCGTTCAGGGGCGCCCCGAGCCGCAGCCGGGTCACCAGGTCGGGATTGGCGAGGAAGGGCCGGCCGAGGGCGATCAGGTCCGCTCCGGCCGCCAGCAGCGCCTCGGACGCCCGGTGCACGCCCTCGGTGGTGATCTCCTTCAGCACCGGGTTGGCGATGATCACGCCGGGCCATGCGGCGCGCACCTTCCGGAACACCGTGGTGTCCGGGTCGGCATACCCAAGGTGCAGATAGGCGAGCCCCAGCCCGCCGAGTCGCTCGACCAGCGCGGGGTAGAGCTCCTCGGTCTCGCCCTCCGCGATGCCGTTGACGGTGTTGCCGGGGGAGACCCTGAGTCCCACGCGCTCGGCGCCGATCTCGGCGGCCACGGCCTCGGTCACCTCGGCCGTGAAGCGGATCCGGGCCGCGACCGGTCCGCCGTAGCCGTCGGTGCGCAGGTTGGTGTTCGCGGCGAGGAACTGGTGCAGGAGATGGCCGTTGGCCGAGTGCACCTCCACCCCCTCGAAACCCGCCGCGACCGCGTTGCGGGCGGCCTTCGCGAAGTCGGCGACGGTGGTGCGGATGTCCTCGGCCGTCATCTCCCTCGGCACGACGGCCGGCCGGTGGCCCTCCGGGGTGAAGATCGTCTCGGGGAGCGCGACGGGCGAGGGCGCGACGGGCGTCAGTCCGCTGGTCGCCGGGTGGCCGACCCGCCCGCCGTGCTGGAGCTGCAGGAACATCCGCCCGCCCGCGTCCCGTACGGCGTCCGTGACCTGCCGCCAGCCGGCCACGTGCGCCGGGCTGTGGACGGCGGTGATGTTCGGGTACGTCTGCCCGACCGGGTTCGGTGTCGAGGCCTCGGCGATGATCAGCCCGGCCGAGGCGCGCTGCGCGTAGTACGTGGCCATGAGCGGGGTCGGGGTGCCGTCGGCCTCGGCCCGGTTGCGGGTCAGGGGCGCCATCACCAGACGGTTGGGCAGGTCGAGACCGGGGAGACGAGCCGGTTCGAGGAGTGCTGTCGTGTGCTGCGTCATGCCCTTACGCTAGAACCTGACACCCATGTCAGATTCAAGGGCGGGAGTGGACGTGCGGATCGGTGAACTGGCCCGGCGTACCAACGTCAGCGAGCGGTCGCTGCGCTACTACGAGAAGCAGGGCATGCTCTCCGCCGAGCGGACGCCCGGCGGGCACCGGGAGTACCCGGAGGCAGCCGTGGACCGGGTCATCCGGATCCAGGAGCTGTTCGCGGCGGGACTGTGCAGCGAGAAGATCGTCCAGCTGCTGCCGTGCATGCGGGACGCGGACGGCGGCCCCTCGGCCCGCGCCACCCCCAGCCTGGTCGCGAACCTCACCGCCGAGCGCGCCCGCATCGACCGGATGATCGCCGACCTGGTCCGCTCCCGGGACACCCTGGACGAGGTGATCGACGCGGCCCGCCTGCCCTGAGCGTGCCCTGAGAGCGCCCTGGGAGCCCGCCCGTCCGGGGCCGGGGCCGTACTCCGAACGCCCCGCTCACCAGGAACAGCCCCTCGCCCCGTGCGACGGTGACCGTACGTCACGAGCACCGTACGGAGCCGCCATGGCAGATCTCCAGCACGACCTGCGCCCGGCCGCCGCAGCCGGAGAGTTCGACGACCTGACCGAGCAGTACCCCGACGAGGGCGTCGTCGCGGCGGAGCCCTACGAGCCCGTCTCCGATCCGGACGACGCGCCCCTGACCCGGGCCCACGCCATCCTCGCCGCCCACCCCGTCGCCGACGGGTACAACGGACTGCCCTGGGCGCTCAAACGCCTGTCCTACTACGACCTCGAGGACGGCGAGAGCACCGTCGACACGGATGTGCCCCGGCTCCGCCGCGGCCATGTGGGCGCGCTGTTCTGGTCGCTGCACCTGCCCGAGGGCCTCGACGGCGACCGGGCCGTCGGCGCCACCCTGGAACAGCTCGACCTGGCGAAGAGCATCGTCCGCACCTGCGACGATGGCCTGCGGCCCGCCTGTACGGCAGGGCAGGTCGCCGACGCCCGCAACTGCGGCCGCGTCGCCGTGCTCCTCGGTCCCGCCGGGGCCTCGGCCGTGGGCGACTCGCTGGGCACCCTGCGCCAGCTGCACCTCCTCGGCCTGCGCGCCCTGACGCTGACCGGTGTGTCCTGGGCGAGCGACGCGGGGCTGACCCGGTTCGGCGAGGAGGTCGTGCGCGAGATGAACCGGCTCGGTGTCATCGCGGATCTCTCCGGCGCCCCGGAGCAGACCGTCCGCCGTGTGCTGAGCCTCTCCCGGGCGCCCGTGCTGTTCAGCCGCTCCGCGGCCCGCGAGATCCGCCCCCACCCGGTCAACCTCCCCGACGAGCTGCTGGCGGAGCTGGGCGCGGCCAAGGGGCTGTGCCTGGTGCCGCTGACGGCCGAGCAGACCGGCCCGACCGTCCGTGACGTCGCCGACCACCTCGACCACATCCGTGCCGTGGCCGGAGCGCGGTGCGTCGGACTGTCCGGCACCTACGACTCCGGCTCCGCCCATCCGCAGGAACTCGGCGACATCTCCTGTTATCCGCGACTGATCGCGGAGCTGCTGCGGCGCGGCTGGGAGGAGGGCGACGTGGCCCTCCTGACCTGGGGCAACGTCCAGCGCGTCCTGCGCGGGGCCGACTTCACCGCACGCGCCGCCCAGCAGCGTCGCGCGCCGTCGAAGGCGACGATCTCGGAGCTGGACGGGTAGCCGTCCCCCGCCCGCGCTCTCCCGCCGTCCTGTCTCCTCCGCTCCCCTCCGCCCGATCAGTCGTGCGCGATCCGGCAGAGGCAGAACGGGTGGCCCGCCGGGTCCGCGTAGACCCGGAAGTCCTTCTTCTTGTCGTCCTCCTTGTCCAGCACCCGCGCTCCCAGCGCCAGCACCCGCTCCTCGGCCGCGTCCATCTCCTCCCAGGTCGCACCACCGACGAAGTCCAGGTGGAACTGCTGGGCGTTGCGGTCGGAGCGGGGCCACTCCGGCGGGGTGTAGCCGGGCGAGCGCTGGAAGGCGAGCCGGGGCCCGCCGGGGAGGCGCAGCACCACCCAGTCAGGGTCGTCGTCCTCGAGCGTGCCGCCGCCGACCTGCGCGTAGAAGCGGGCCAGCTCGCGTGGGTCGGGGCAGTCGACGACCACGGAACGGAAATGTGCCACGGCGGACATGAGGTCTCCCGGTGTCAGCAGGCGCAGAGGCAGAACGGGTGCCCGGCGGGGTCTGCGTAAACCCGGAACGTCCGGGAGCGGTCCTCGGTGTCCAGCGGCTTGGCGCCGAGCGCCAGCACGCCCTTCTCGGCCGTGTCCAGGTCCTCCACGTCCAGGTCGAGGTGGAACTGCTGCGAGTGGTCGGGTGAGGGCCACGTCGGGGGTACGAAACCGGGGGCGGCCTGGAAGGCCAGCGGTGTGCCGCCCGGCACCTTCAGGTCGACCCACTCGTCCTCCCCGTCGGTCGCGACCTCCGGCGTGCCGCCGAGTACCTCGGCGTAGAAGGCGGCGAGTGCGTGCGGGTCGGGACAGTCCAGGACGACGACACCCAGCTTGGCGAGAGCCATGACTTCCTCCTCGAAGTCGCTGTTACCTTCAGAATCGGGTAACCAGTAACCGTTACTGCATGCTCCCTCATTGGAGGTAACCTCGCAAGGGAAAAGGCGAGAGGTACGGTCCAGCCATGACGGAGAGATCGCCCGCGCCCGGCGGCCTGGCCCTGGTCGAGGCCCTGGTGAACACGCTGGACATCGAGTCGGGCGCCGACGCGCTTGACTCGCCCGAGGGCCGGGCGCGCTTCGGGATCACACCGGACGAGACGGACCGGGCCCGCGCCCTGCGCGAGTCCCTGCGCGCGACCCTCCTCGCCCACGCCGGCCACCCGCCGCACCGCGAGACGCCCCCGCTCGGCGAACTCCTGGCCCGGGCCCCGCTGATCGTCACGGTCGACGCGACGGACGGCTCGGCCGCCCTGACCCCCGCCGACGACCGCTCCCTGCACGCACGCGTGGCCGCAGCCGTCGCCGAGTCCCTGGTCGCCGGCACCTGGACCCGCCTCAAGGCCTGCGAGGCCCCCGACTGCCACTGGGCCTACTACGACCGCAGCCCGGCCGGCCGCGGCCGCTGGTGCTCGATGCAGGTGTGCGGGGCTCGCGCGAAGATGCGGCGTTATCGCGCCAAGGGGGCTTAGGGGGTTCTTGTCCCGGGGGGCTAGGGCCTGTCGTTTGGATCACGCCGCAGACGCGGGGCCTGGCACGCGCATCTGCCGCGTTGTCGTCACTCGCCGATGCTCCGCATCGACTCCCTCCTCCGCCTTGCAACTGCACGCACCAGGCCCCGCTCACCGGCGCTGACAAGGTGCCGCCGATTCCCTGCGACCTGACCCAAACGACAGGCCCTAGGGGCGGGCGTGCCGCCGGCTGTGTGGAGGCAGGTGTGCCGGGCCCCGGGGTGGGCCGCTACGGGCCGCTACGGGCCGGGGAACCTGGCCGCGGGCTCGTTGCTGTTGCCGGGCCGAGAGGGCTCGGCGTGTGCTCGGCCGTCGTCACGGGTGTGGGGTGCGGGGATGCCGCTGCCTCTGGCTGATGGGAGGGGACGCCTGCTCGTGCGAGGTATCGGGCCGGGGGCGCTTGGGGCGCGTGCTTGGGCATCGTCGCCCCTGGGCGCGAGCCCTCGCGAGGACGTGCCGTTGCCCGGGCCAAGAGGCCCAGCCCGCCCCGCGGCACCGCCCCGTGGTGCAGAATGCACGGTGACGCCGGTTCGGCCGACTGAGCCTCGGCCGAACCGGCGTCACCTTTTCTCAGGCACCTTCAGGCACCTTCGGGCGTCTTCAGGCACCTTCAGGCCTTGGGGCGCCCCATCGCGCGGTACGTCCAGCCGGCCTTGCGCCAGCGGTCCGGGTCGAGGGCGTTGCGGCCGTCCAGGACGAGGCGGGTCGCCGCGACCTCACCGAGGGCCTCGGCGTCCAGCTCCCGGAACTCCCGCCACTCCGTCAGATGCAGCACTATGTCGGCGCCCCGGACGGCCTCCAGCGCCGAGTCCGCGTAGCCGAGGGTCGGGAAGACCCGGCGGGCGTTCTCCATGCCCTTCGGGTCGTACACCGTGACCTGACCGCCCTGGAGATGGATCTGCCCGGCGACATTGAGCGCGGGCGAGTCCCGTACGTCGTCGGAGTCGGGCTTGAAGGTCGCGCCCAGCACCGCCACCCGCTTGCCGAGGAACGGCCCGCCGCCCAGCGCCTGCCGCGCCAGCTCCACCATCTGCCCGCGCTGGCGCATGTTGATGGAGTCGATCTCCCGCAGGAAGGTCAGCGCCTGGTCCGCGCCCAGCTCACCGGCCCGCGCCATGAACGCCCGGATGTCCTTCGGCAGACAGCCGCCGCCGAAGCCGATCCCGGCCCGCAGGAACTTCTTGCCGATCCGGTCGTCGTAGCCGATGGCCTCCGCCAGCTTGGCGACATCACCGCCGGCGGCCTCGCACACCTCCGCCATGGCGTTGATGAACGAGATCTTCGTGGCGAGGAAGGAGTTCGCGGAGGTCTTCACCAGCTCCGACGTCGGGAAGTCGGTCACCACGAACGGCGAGCCCTCGGCGATCGGCGTGGCGTACACCTCCCGCAGCAGCTTCTCGGCACGCTCGCTGCGCACGCCCACCACGAGCCGGTCGGGGTGCAGCGTGTCGTCGACCGCGAAGCCCTCGCGCAGGAACTCCGGGTTCCAGGCCAGCTCGGCGTCCTCGCCGGCGGGCGCGTGCGCGGCCAGGTAGGCCGCGAGGCGATCGGCGGAACCGACGGGCACCGTCGACTTGCCCACGACCAGGGCCGGTCCGTGCAGATGCGGGGCGAGGGAAGCGATCGCGGAATCGACGTACGACATGTCACAGGCGTACTCGCCGTGCCGCTGCGGAGTGTTCACACAGACGAAGTGCACATCCCCGAAGGCACCGACCTCGGCCCAGTCCTGGGTGAAGCGCAGCCGCCCGCTGGAGCCCTCGATACCGGCGACGTGCTTGCGCAGCAGCTCCTCCAGGCCCGGCTCGTACATCGGGGCCTCGGCGCGCTCCAGCTTCTCGATCTTCTCGGGCACCACGTCAAGGGCGAGCACCTCGAAGCCCAGCTCGGCCATGGCCGCCGCGTGTGTCGCGCCGAGATAACCGGTGCCGATCACGGTGATCTTCAGGGCCATGGGGTGCTCCAGGGGTCTACGGCATGCGGTGCGCGCCCGAGCATAGCCGGGGCATGGGGAGGCGCTTCACCGGGCAACTTCTCCGCTGTCGTCTAGCTCACGTATCACTCCCGGGGGCGACCCCATAAACTTTTGATTACTTAACGGTAGTTAGCGTCAGCATCGCAGCGTTTTGGAGCGTGAGAGACCTTGGCCGGATCGGCTGACTTCGACCTGTACCGCCCGTCCGAGGAGCACGACATGCTCCGTGACGCCGTCCGCTCCCTGGCCGAGGCGAAGATCGCGCCGTACGCCGCCGCGGTGGACGAGGAAGCCCGCTTCCCGCAGGAGGCGCTCGAGGCGCTGACCGGCAACGACCTGCACGCCGTGCACGTACCCGAGGAGTACGGCGGGTCGGGTGCGGACGCGCTGGCGACCGTCATAGTGATCGAGGAGGTCGCCCGCGTCTGCGCCTCCTCCTCCCTCATCCCCGCGGTGAACAAGCTGGGCTCGCTCCCGGTGATCCTCTCCGGCTCCGAGGACCTGAAGAAGCGGTACATGACCCCGCTCGCCAAGGGCGACGGCATGTTCTCGTACTGCCTGTCCGAGCCGGACGCCGGCTCCGACGCCGCCGGCATGAAGACGAAGGCCGTCCGCGACGGCGACCACTACGTCCTCAACGGCGTGAAGCGCTGGATCACCAACGCGGGCGAGTCCGAGTACTACACGGTGATGGCCGTCACGGACCCGGCCAAGCGCTCCAAGGGCATCTCGGCCTTCGTCGTCGAGAAGTCGGACGAGGGCGTCTCCTTCGGCGCCCCCGAGAAGAAGCTCGGCATCAAGGGCTCCCCGACCCGCGAGGTCTACCTCGACAACGTCCGCATCCCCGCCGACCGCATGATCGGCGAGGAGGGCACCGGCTTCGCCACGGCGATGAAGACCCTCGACCACACCCGCATCACCATCGCCGCCCAGGCCCTCGGCATCGCGCAGGGGGCGCTGGACTACGCCAAGGGCTACGTCCAGGAGCGCAAGCAGTTCGGCAAGCCGATCGCCGACTTCCAGGGCATCCAGTTCATGCTCGCCGACATGGCCATGAAGATCTCGGCCGCCCGCGCCCTGACCTACCAGGCCGCCGCCGCCTCCGAGCGCGGCGACGCCGACCTCACCTACCAGGGCGCCGCCGCCAAGTGCTTCGCCTCGGACGTCGCCATGGAGGTCACGACGGACGCCGTCCAGCTCCTCGGCGGCTACGGCTACACGCGCGACTACCCGGTGGAGCGCATGATGCGCGACGCGAAGATCACGCAGATCTACGAGGGCACGAATCAGGTCCAGCGCATCGTCATCGCCCGCAACCTGCCGTAACGAGTCGATGACGCAGCCCCGGCCGGCCGTTCCGGGCCGGGGCTGCGTCATCGGCCGGTCGTTCCCCAGACCTCTGGATCAGTCACACGCCGCGACGGTCGTTTTCCGGTCGATGATCGGAACACCGTCCGACCACATGATGGCCGTCACCTCGGAGCAGTCCACCCAGGAGCCGCTGCCGGTGGCCTCGTACTTCACCGGGCCCGCGTACTGCGAGAAGGTGCCCTCATCCACCTTGCACGACACGTCCGCCTTGTTCGGACACAGCTTCAGCTTCATCTTCTTCGCGGTGCCGAGGTTGTTCTCGAAAACCGCGCAGGCCCCGTACTTACCGGACGCGTACTTCGTGTAGGTGAACAGCGTCCCAAAACGCCGTGCGTCGGGAAGACGCTCCGCGTATTCCAGCTCATATCCGCTTCCGCACAGTGTGGCAGTGGCGCGGACCGCTGCTGGATCCTCGGCTGCGATGGCGCGTGTCTGCTTGTTCAGTGCGCCGGCTTCGGAGAACTCGACGCTGGTCCCGGAGACGACAGTGCTGGTTTCTGTGGAGGTGTGGTCTTCGGCAATGGCCTGGGGAGCAACCAAGAAAGTGGAGAGAAGAGCTGCGGCCGGGGCGACGGTGCGTATCAGCGTGTGCATGGAAATCCGGTGTTCCCTTCTTCGAGGAATTCGCTGGCCAGGTGGGTAAGGATCAGCCCGCCGAGCGCTTGAGCACTGTAGACACAATGCGACCATCCGTAACAGAGGTTGATCAGGACATGGCAACAATCAGTCCTGCCTTACCTGAGTATCCGGAGGAACAGTGCTCCTTTACTTGACCTGCTTGGCCTGTGGAATTCCGGTGAAGCGGAACGATGAACGGCACGAGGTGCAGAAAGTGGCCTGGCCGGTTCCGCTATGCGTGTGCGTGCGGCGGCCTGCCTGAACAAGCAGCTCAGCACCGACCTGACTACTGGCTAAACCACTTTCTTCCGCTGTCGCCATTCGGCCAATGTCAACCACTGATCTTGCCCGCCTCTGTCATAGCAGGCTTATGGTGATCGCCGCTGCAGGCGGCCCGGCCAGGCCATTGCACGCGCACGGCCAAAGGGGGACGGGATGTTTGTCTCCTGCCTCACCGCGACCTATGAAGGAGCAGGCATCCAGCATGGCCGACGAGATGGTTCTCAGAGCCCAGAAGTTCGTCAACAGCGTCTACGGCAGCCGCATCGGCATGACGGTCGAGGAGAACGGGCGGACAGGGTGGCCTGTGATGTACGCCCTCACTCGCGCCCTGCAGTGGGAACTCGGCATCAGCTCCTTGTCGAACAGCTTCGGCCCCACCACGCTCTCCACGCTTCAGTCGAAGTACCCGAAGATCAACGCGTCCACCGTGAAGTCGGCGGACTTCTGCCGGATCATTCAGTCCGCCCTGTACTGCAAGGGCTACGACGGCGGTTCCATCGACGGCAAGTACAGCGACCGGGTCGCCGCCTCGATCGCCGCCCTCAAGGCGGACATGGGCGTCAGCGGTGTGTTTCCCGGGGCCGACCTGGTACCCAAGGTCTTCAAGGGCCTGCTCAACATGGACGCCTACGCCACCGTCAACGACGGGTCCGCCACCATCCGCGAAATCCAGCAGTGGATGAACGGACGCTACGTCAACCGCAGGGACTTCTACGTCATCCCCTGCGACGGCCACCACTCCCGTGATGTCGCCAAGTCCCTGCTGTATGCGATCCAGTACGAGCTAGGCATGGCCGACGGCACGGCGAACGGCGTATTCGGACCTGGCACCCAGTCCGGCCTGAAGAACCACACCGTCGCCGCCGGCACGACCGGCACCTGGGCGCTGCTGTTCACCGCCGCGATGATTCTGAACAAGCGGAGCGTGCCGTTCGGGAACTTCACCGGGGACGTGAAGGCCGGTGTACAGGTCTTCCAGTCGTTCGCGAAGTTACCCGTCACCGGACTCGGCGACTTCCAGACCTGGGCGTCGCTGCTGGTTTCCTACGGGGACCAGACCCGCAAGGGCGAATCCTGCGACGGCGTCACGAAGATCACCCCGGCTCGCGCCCAGGCACTGAAGGAGGCGGGATACAAGTACATAGGCCGGTACCTGTACAACCCGTCCACCACCTCCCTGCCGGAGAAGGAGATACAGCCGGGCGAACTCGCCACGATCAAGCAGTACGGCCTGCGTTGCTTCCCGATCTACCAGACCTGGGCCCGCTCGGTCGACTACTACAGCGTCCAGCAGGGTGTCACGGACTGCATGAACGCGGCGTACAAAGCGGAGGAGCACGGGTTCAAGCCGGGGTCCCGGATCTATTTCGCCGTCGACTACGACGCGGTCGACGAGGAGGTCACCTCACACGTCCTGCCGTACTTCCGGAGCATCAGCAATCAGATGAACCGGATGGGAAGCCCCTACAAGATTGGCATCTACGGGCCGCGCAACGTGTGCGCGCGCGTCTCCGCCGCCGGATACTCGGGCGCGAGTTTCGTGTCCGACATGTCGTCGGGATTCTCCGGGAACCTGGGCTACACGCTGCCGGCGGACTGGGCCTTCGACCAGATCGTCACGAAGACGGTCGGTTCTGGTGCCGGCGCGATCGAGATCGACAACAACATCGCCTCTGGACGGGACACCGGCCAGGGCGACTTCGACGCCCCTCCCGCCCAGAAGCTCGACATCGGCTTCAGCCTCTCCTACTGGGACGCGCTGTTGAAGGAAGCCGACGACTACATGGCCTCCATCGGGCGAGGCGAGCAGAGCAACAACATATACACGCGCAAGCAGTGCCTGGAGACGGTCATCTCGCTGGACGACGTCATCACGTCCACGGCCCGTAGGTACCGCATGCGCAAGGCTCTCATCCAGACCTCCGCCTTCTGGGAGTTCTGCCACTACGGCCGAGAGGACGCCATCAAGGACGGCGGCGTCGGCTTCTACTACACCGGTTCGGTTCCCGACTGGGCCGAGGGCCTCCCTATTGTCGAAAAGTTCGAGGACAGCAGCACCGGAGTAGGGCAGATCCAGGGTCGCAGCGGCATCCTGGCGTGGAACAACGCCATCCGTGCGGGCCTCGCTGACGGAACCGTCCTCGACCCCGATGACAAGCGCCCCCGCCCGGATGCCGACCGGTACAAGATGTGGATCCGGCTGCTCGAGGACAACGCGTTCAACGTCCGCACCGTGGCCCTCGTCCACATCTGGTCCGCCGACGGCAAGAAGGGCGACGAGGAGGAGACCCCGATCCGCCGCCCCGCACTGGACTACTCCGAGACCGAGATCTACGAGGTGCTCCGGCGCTACCAGGGCCCGGTCGAGCCCGCGTTCAGTGACGCGAAGCTGCGCATGCCGCTGTACGCGATCTTCGAGAAGTACAACCGTGTCATCCGAGGATCCTGACCATCATGAGCACGGCATACGACCCGTACCGGACGCATGACTTCACGGCGGTACTCGCCGCTTTGATCGTCGGCTCGGCGGCCCTTCTCGGACTCGTCGTCTACTTCTGCTCACGCCTGACGGGACAACGCCTCAGGGCTTACACCCTGCCCGCCGTGTGGCGTGACGTGTCCCTGATGTCGGCCACCGCGTCGCTCGCCCTGTATGTGTGGGGCTGCCTCCAGGTGGTCTTCGTGGGACGGCAGGAGGCCGGCAACGCATGCGCCGAGGAGGCCGGTGGGGTTCGCGTCGCCGCCTTCCACGGCGACTTCGTCCCTCTGCGACTCGTATGCCGGACTGACGACGGCCGGAGCTTCACCGTCCTCGTCCCCGACTACATCAACCCGTCCATCGCCGTCCTGCTGCTGCTCGCCCTGGCCTGTGCCGTCGCATCCGTCCTCCTCCACCGCGAGCAGCGCACGGCACCACGGAAGGAACCCTGACCGTTGAGCCACAACGACCTGACCCGCAGAAACACGCTCACTGTGGTGGCCGGTGTCACCACCGCGGCGGGCCTCGGCTCCGTCGGCCTCCTCGCCACCCCGGTCGCGGCCGCACCCCAGGCCCAGCCGGAGCCCGGCCCTTCGACGAACGACGAGCTGAAAGAGGCGCTCCGTCGTCTCGAAGCCCGGCGCCGACGCGTCCTGACGGGCCGCAAGTCCCCGAACGGCTGGGAGATGGAGAACGAGATCGACGCGGAATGCTCGATCTGGACCCGCGAAGTCGAGGGCACCCGCGGCCCGCTGACCGTCGCCCTGCGCTCCGGTGACGTGGAGACCGTCCTCATGCATGTGATCCGCCGCTTCAACTACGAGATCGACCAGCTCGGCTCGAAGGACGAGGATCCCGCGCTGCAGGGCTGGATCCACCCGGGCAAGGTCCGTGACAGCCATCTGCCGGAGGCCGGCCTGGCGTCCGGAACGGCCGTCGTGATCCGTCCGACCTGGTACGTGCCGGGTGCCCGTGACGGGTTCGACGCGGCCCAGAAGGCCACGATCCGGGACATCCTCGCCGAATGCGAGGGGGTCGTCCGCTGGGGAGGGGACGACCGCCGCTGCTACGAGGGCCTGTTCTCGATTGCCACCAGGCCGGGAGACCCGCGTCTCGCCGCTGTTGCGGCGAAGCTTCGCCGCTGGGACGAGACGGCCGGTCAAGGCGCCGGAGCCGTCGTGGACCCGTCGCTGCCGTCCCGCCGCCGCGCGGCGGAGCGCTACAGGTAAAGAGCTCCCGATCCGATCCAGAGCATGGGGGCGCCCGGCACGGATCGGGCGCCCCCCCAGGTCGTGCTGTGACGGCCGCATCACGGCCCCGCGATCGCGGTTGAGCTCGAACCGGACGACCTCGCCCGCTGCGCTGCGTCGAGCCCCGGCTTCGGGCCAGGGCACGGCCTGCCGGGAGGATCGATCAGTCCTCGAACCCCTCCGCCGCCCGCTTCTCCCGCAGCTCCATGATCGCGCGGCGGCGGGCCAGGCGGTGGGTGCGGCGGATCTGGGCCTCCTGGTAGCGGCGTTTGTCACGTTCGGTCTCCGGGAGGACCGGCGGGACCCGGCGGGGCTTGCCGTCGGCGTCGACCCCGGCGAAGACGAGGTAGGCGGAACCGACCTGGGTGGGCGGAGCGGACTCGTTCCAGCGTTCGGCCAGGACCCGGACGCCGACCTCCATGGACGTCCGGCCGGTCCAGTTGACCTGAGCCTTGACGTGGACCAGGTCGCCGACGCGGACCGGTTCGAGGAACGCCATCTCGTCCATGGACGCGGTGACCGCCGGCCCGCCGGAGTGCCGCCCGGCCACGGCCCCTGCCGCGTCGTCGACCAGCTTCATGATCACCCCGCCGTGCACCGTCCCCAGCAGGTTCGTGTCGTTGTGGGTCATGATGTGGCTGAGGGTGGTGCGGGACGCCGAAGTCGGCTTGCCCGGGATATCCGTACTGCCGGAATCCGCAGCTGGGGCCTGGTCTGTCATGGCCCCACCCTATGCCGAGGCGGTATGGGGATGTTTTGTGTCAGCTTCGCCACAGCCGTGCTCTGATTTTCCGACGACTCTTGTATGGCGCACTACGGGGACCTGCACACTGGTCCGCATGAACACTTGGCCCGAGGGGCGGTCCGACGACAACCGCGGCAACCGCTACGGACGCGGAAGCTCGAGCGCACAGCCCGAGAGCGCCCGCGCCATGCGGCAGGTCCGCCGTGGCCCGGCGCCGTCGCCCGGGCAGGCCGGGTACGGCGGTGCGCCGCCGTACGCCGGCGGAGTGCCGCAGCAGCCGTCGTACGTCGACGGCGGCTACGACAGCGGCTACAACACCGGCCAGGTCTACGGCTCCCCCGGTGGCAGGGGCCCCGGCGGTCCGGGCGACGGCAGGTACGAGCCGCGGCCCGCGCCGAACTGGCGCCGCCGTATCAAGGTGACGACCATCACGCTGGTGACGGTGCTGGTGGTGACCAGCGTCGCCACGTACTTCTGGGCCGACTCCAAGCTCAACCGCGACGTCGACCTGTCGAAGGTCATCGACCGTCCGGAGGCGGGCGAGGGCACGAACTACCTGATCGTCGGCTCCGACAGCCGCGAGGGCATGTCGGCCGAGGAGAAGAAGAGACTCCGCACCGGTTCCGCCGAGGGCAAGCGCACGGACTCGATGATGATCCTGCACACCGGCAGCAACGGCCCGACGCTGATCTCCCTGCCGCGTGACTCGAACGTCACGATCCCGTCGTTCGTGGGCTCCGACTCCGGCAAGTCCTACCCGGGCACGGGCCGCCAGACCAAGCTGAACGCCGCGTACGCGGAGGACGGCCCCGAGCTGCTGGTCCGAACCGTCGAGGCCAACACCGACCTGCACATCGACCACTACGTGGAGATCGGCTTCGGCGGCTTCGCGAGCATCGTGGACGCGGTCGGCGGCGTGGAGATGGACATCCCGCAGGACATCAAGGACACCAAGTCCGGCGCGGACTTCAAGAAGGGCAAGCAGACGCTGAGCGGCGAGCAGGCCCTGGCCTTCGTCCGCACCCGTTACGCGCTCAGGGGCTCCGACCTGGACCGTACGAAGAACCAGCAGAAGTTCCTGTCGGCCCTGGCCAACCAGGTCGCCACGCCGAGCACGATCCTCAACCCGTTCAAGCTGTACCCGACCATGGGCGCGGGCCTGGACTCCCTCGTGGTCGACAAGGACATGGGCCTGTTCGACCTGGCGTCCATGTTCTGGGCGATGAAGGGCGTCAGCGGCGGCGAGGGCAAGTCGATGAACATGCCGCTCTCGGGCAACTCCGCGAACGGCAACCTCCAGTGGGACACCGCCAAGGTGAAGACGCTGGTGAACCAGCTGAAGAACGACGAGCAGGTCACCGTCTCCAGCAACTGAGCACGCGGCAGCAGGAAAGAAGGCGGCAGCGGGAAAGAAGGGGGGCACCCGGGCGGGTGCCCCCCTTCCCTGTGAGGCGGTTCTCACATCGTGGCGGCCGACATCGAGCGGCACATCTCGGCGCAGCGGCGACACGCCTCGGCACAGCGCATCATCTGGTCGTCGTCCGGCATGGACATACACGCCTCGGCGCACATGTCACAGGCCCTGGCGCACATCGCGCACATCTCGGCCGACAGCGGCGAGCGGCGCATCATCATGTCGGCGCACATGCGCGTCATCTCGGCGCAGTCCATGACGGCGCGCATGATCTGCATCTGGGCCGTGCCGCCCATCTGCAGGCAGGAGCTCATGGTCTCCTCGCACACGCTGTGGCAGGCCATGCACGCCTGGACACAGTCCTGCATCTCCTTGCTCAGCGGGGTCGCGGTGGCGGGCTGCTGGGTCATGACTTCCTCCGGGGGACGGTGGGGGCCGGGGGTCGGCCCCCGTGCCTTCCGTCCTACGCCTGTGCGACGCTGCCCGCCATGGGGCGGAAGGAAGGAATCCGCCATGCGTGCGTCGCGGGCCCGTAGGCGTCACCGATGAGCTTCATGAGCACGCCACCTCGTCCCCCCGCACCACCACGCCGGACTCGCCCTGCCCCGTGTCCTCCGCCCGCACCTTGCGTACGCGTTCGAAGTCCGTGCCCGCGATGACCTTCAGGGTCGCGCCCAGCCCCGGGGCCGCGCGCAGCTCGCTGCCCGGCAGGGCCGCCGCGAGGGACTTGGCGGAGCGGTCCCAGCGGGGGTCGTAGACGATGACCGTGCGTTTCACATCGGTGGTGGCGGCGTTGGCAGGGACCCCGGTCGTACGGAAGCCCGTCGAGGCCAGTGCCGCGTCGACCCGGCGGCCGAGGCCGGGCGTGGGTGTGCCGTTCTCCACCTGGACGCTGATCTGCTGCGGGGCGACCGGGACGACCCGGGCCTCGTCGCGCTGCCTCCGCACGGACAGGGGCTGGTCCGCGCGCAGGGCGTGGAAGAGCCGCTCCGCCTTCACGGGGTCCCACTTCAGCGTGGAGCCGACGCCCTCCACGGGGTATCCGAGCTGCCCGATCGGGACGGTCGTGAACTCGGAGGAGGAGGGGGAGAAGTTCCGCATGGCCCGGCCCAGGGCCAGCATCTCGTCCGTGCCGAAGCCCTTGTCGGCCCGCACCGAGCCGAGCACCGCCCGTGTCACGTCCCGGAACTTCATCGGGTTCAGCAGGATCCCGGAGGACATGACCCGCTCCACGAGCGCCGCCATGAACCGCTGCTGCCGTTTCATACGGCCCAGATCCGACGCCCCGTCGACATGGCGTGCGCGCACATACTGAAGCGCCTGCCCGCCCTCGAGCGTGTGGCGCCCGGCCGGCAGGTTCAGGCCGGTGTAGTGGTCACTCAGGGGGGCGGACGTGCAGATCTGCACGCCCCCGACCACGTCCACGGTCTTCATGAAGCTCGTGAAGTCGACCTCCAGATAGTGGTCGATCTTCACCCGGGTCATGTTCTCGACCGTCCGCACGGTCAGCGGCGCCCCGCCCTCGGCGTACGCCGCGTTCAGCTTGATCGGGTGGCCCTCGTGCCGTCTGCCCGTCGTACGGTCGACATGCGCCGGCGTCACGGCGTACGAGTCGCGCGGCAGGCTCACCACACTCGCCCGCTCCCGGTCCTCCGAGATGTGCACGATCATCATCGTGTCGGTGCAGTGGCAGGGCGCGCCGCCGAGCCGGTACTTCCGCCGCTCGTCCTGGCTGATCTTCTCGCGGCCGTCGGTGCCGACCAGCAGGACGTTCATGCCGTGGCCCGCCTGGGGCCGGTTCTTCATGTCCTTGAAGGCGTCGACCCGGGCGATGTCCGCGTCCAGGCTCGTGACCACCGCGTGCCCGATGCCGGCGGACGCGAGGACCACCACGGACAGCGTGGTCACCGCCCGCATGCCCCAGCGCGGCTTCCCGCGCCGCACGGGCCTGCGCGGTTGCCGGCGGGAGGAGGGCGGCTGCGGGCGGCGCTGCGGGGCGGCGGTGGTCCGGGGGGACCGCGGCGGCGTGGGCAAGAGGACACCTCCGGACGAGGGCCGTACGTGGGATCCGTGACACCGTAGGCCGATACGATCTGCAGCCCGCGGTACCGGCCCGGCGGCGCGCAACGGTGTCCCCCGTTCGCGGTAACGTGAGCCCCCTATGAACGCCAATCCCGACGTGCGCCACCCCGCCGTTTCCGTGATCATGCCCGTCCTCAACGAGGAGCGGCATCTGCGGGGAGCAGTCCAAGCGATCCTCGCGCAGGAGTACGCCGGCGAGATGGAGGTCGTGATCGCCCTGGGTCCGTCCACGGACCGCACGGACGAGATCGCGGCTCAGCTCGTCGCGGACGACCCGCGTGTGCACACCGTCCCGAACCCGACCGGCCGTACGCCGGCCGCCCTGAACGCGGCGATCAACGCCTCCCGCCACCCGATCGTCGTGCGCGTCGACGGGCACGGCATGCTCTCGCCGAACTACATCGCCACCGCCGTGCGGCTCCTGGAGGAGACCGGCGCGCAGAACGTCGGCGGCATCATGCACGCCGAGGGCGAGAACGACTGGGAGCACGCCGTCGCCGCCGCGATGACCTCGAAGATAGGGGTCGGCAACGCCGCCTTCCACACGGGCGGCCAGGCGCAGCAGGCCGACACCGTCTACCTCGGCGTCTTCCGGCGCGAGGCGCTGGAGCAGCAGGGCGGCTACAACGTGGAGTTCATCCGCGCCCAGGACTGGGAGCTGAACTTCCGCATCCGTGAGGCCGGCGGGCTGATCTGGTTCTCGCCCGAGCTGCGGGTGTCGTACCGGCCGCGGCCGAGCGTGAAGGCCCTCGCCAAGCAGTACAAGGACTACGGCCGCTGGCGGCATGTCGTCGCCCGCTACCACGAGGGCTCCATCAACCTGCGCTACCTCGCCCCGCCGACCGCCGTGTGCGCGATCGCGGCGGGGATCGTGGTGGGCGCGCTGCTGACCCCGTGGGGCTTCGTGGTGCCCGGCGGCTATCTCGCGGCGATCCTCGCCGGTTCGGTCCCGGCGGGCAAGGGGCTGCCGCTGAAGGCGCGGCTGCAGATTCCCGTGGCGCTGGCCACCATGCACATGTCGTGGGGCTGGGGCTTTCTGACCAGCCCGCGGGCGCTGGCCCGCAAGGTGATCGCGAGCCGCCGGCCGGCGGTACGCGCGGACGCCTCCGCGAGCTGAATCACCGGCGTGTTGACGCGGGCCCTTTCCCCGGCCGGGGAAAGGGCCCGTCGCCGTTCAGTCCCAGGTGAACGCCGGGTTCACGTGCATGCAGGCCTTGTCGTCGGCGCCGTTGAGCGCCTCGGCCGACTTCGGGGTCGTGTCGTTCTCCTCGGGCGCCTTGTAGGCCGTGCCCTCCCGCCAGTCGGCGCCCACGACGAGGGTGATGCCGGAGACGTCGGTGGACCGCTGCACCGAACTCGGCGGGATGCCCAGGGCCTTGGCGAGACGCTGGGCGTCGCCCTCCAGGTCGGCGCTCGGGTAGCGGACGACGGTCCTGTCCTCGGTCCATGAGCCGGTGGTGTCGGCGACGGCCTGGGTGAAGCCCTCCTCCTTCAGCAGGCCGGCCACCGTGCCGGCGCGTCCGCGGGCCGCGGCCAGGGTGTCGGTGCGGGTGCCGTTGCGGACCTGGACGGGGATCTCGTCGTCGGGCGCGGCCGGGTCGGCGGAGGCCTTCTCGGCGGTCGGCTTCTTCGCCTTGTCCTTGCCGTCCAGGGCGATGTCCTCCCGCACCAGCCGGAAGAGCTGCTCGGCGTCCTCGGTGGGTTCGACGCGGGCGCCGACGTAGCGGTTGGGCATCGTGGTCATGGTGATGCGCTTCGGCTCCACCTTGCGCAGCTCGTCGCTGAGGTCGTAGAGCTTCTTGACGGTGTCGAGGCCCGGGTCGACCGTCATGGCCCGGGTGGCCTCCTCGGCCAGTCTGCGGAGCTTGTTCGGGCTGCTCAGGGTCATGTTGTCGCGCAGCTGGCGGACCATCGCGTTCATGTACATGTGCTGGGCCTTGGCGCGGGCGAGGTCGCTGCCGTCCTCGAAGCCGTAGCGGGTGCGCAGCCACTGCAGGGCCTGCTCGCCCTGGATGTACGAGGTGCCCTTCTCCAGTCTCAGGCCCGAGCCCTTGCCGTCGGAGGTGCGGGAGTGGATGTTGGCGTCGACGCAGACGGGGACGCCCCCGACGGCGTCGGCCATCGACACCACGCCCGCGAAGTCGACCATGATGAAGTGGTCGATGTGGATGCCGGTGAGCTCCTGCCAGGTGGCCACGGCGCAGCCCGGACCGCCGTGTCCGAGGCTCTGGTTGGTCATCGTCCGCCCCTGCGTCGCCTGGTACACCTTCCCGTCGTCCGGGTCGGTGCACTTCGGGATCTTCACGAGGGTGTCGCGGGGCATGCTGATGACCGACATGTTGGTGCGGTCGGCGGACAGGTGCAGCAGCATCTGGACGTCCGCGAGGGGCGTGGCGCCGAACGTCTCGCGGGCGCCGCCGAGTTTCTGGTTCTCCTTGCTGTCCCGCGCGTCGGAGCCGATGAGCAGGATGTTCAGCGGGGTCTGCCCGGCGGCGTTGGGCGTCGGAGCGGCGACCTTGCTGTCGCCGAGGTTCAGGACGTCCTTCTTGATGTTGCCGTTGAGATGCCGGTAGTAGAGGTAGCCGGACCCGGCCGTCCCGAGTATCAGCACGGCCAGCACGACAGCTGACCACTTCAACACCCGCCGCCTGCGAGGGGGCCGTCCCCCGGGCAGCCGACCGCTTTCCCCACCGTCGCCGCCGGCCGCATCGTCGCGGCCGGGTGAGTTCGGGGCGGTCGCCGATGCGCTGTCGCGGTCGGGCGTGCTCTCGCTCGCTGCCGGCAGGTCGTCGGTGTCGGGCGTGCTCGTGCTTTCCGTCGGGGGGGCGTCGGTGTCGGGGGTGCTCGTGCTTTCCGTCGGGGGGTCGTCGGTGTCGGGCGTGCTCGAACTCCCCGCCGACACGCCCTCGTCGTCGGACGTCTCCGCGTCCCCTGTCGACGTGCCGTCGCCGTCGGGCGACTGACTGCCCGTCGTCGGCTTCTCCTCGCCCGGATCCGGTTCGTGGCGGACGCTCTGCCGCTTACCGTCCTCCCGCACACCGCTCTGCGTCACTTCCCCGGTCCTCTCCGCCCCCCGGCGCATGCAGCAGGCCCGCCCTGCCTCCTGTTAGACGCACGACGGGCCTGTCAGTTGCCCTCAACGGGTCAACTAGCGCACTTCACCTTGTCCGCTGTGGACTTCTCCACGTCCGCCGCCTTGGCCGGGGCGTTGAGCTTCACGCCGGCGCCCTTGAAGTCCTTGCCGAGGGTCAGGGTGATCGCGGGCACGCCCTGGGAGTTGTTCACGCTCTCGCCGGGCTTCAGCGCGGACCCGGGCAGGCCCATGATGTCGGCGAGGCGGCGGGCCTGGTCGGCCTGGTCGGGAGCGTACTCGAGGGTCGTCTTGGCCAGCTCGGCGGGTGCGTTGCCGACGTTCTCCGACTTGTCCACGCCCTCCTCGACCTGGAGGTACTGGAGGGTCTTCTGCGCACTGCCGGCGACGGCACCGCCGTTCATGATCCGCACCCGTACCTCGGAGGCCGCGGACTTGGTGCCCTTGAGCCGGGCGGCCTGGGCGTCCTTCTCCTTCTTCTCCTGCTGCTTGACCTCGGTCAAGGAGACGTCGTTCTCGATCATGTCGAACACCTGCGGCGCCTTGGACTTGTCGACGACGACCGTCGCCTTCACCGTCTCCGCCGGGTTGTCCACCACCGGCACCGTGGTGAAGCTGATGTTCTTCGTCGGCACCTTCTTCAGCTCAAGGGCGACGTCCTTGAGCGTGCTGACCCTGCCGATCGCCTGGTCCACGGTCAGCGCCTTCGTCGCGGCCTCGGCCAGGTTCAGCAGCTTCGAGGGACTCGTGAGGGTGTCGCTGGAGGACATCTTGCGCATCAGCGAGCCCAGGAACTGCTGCTGCACCTTGATCCGGTCGAGGTCGCCGCTGTTGCCGAAGCTCTTGCGCGTACGGACGAACGCGAGGGCCTGCTCGCCCTCGACCGTCGACTCGCCCGCGGGCAGGACGAGTTTGGACTCCTTGTCGTTGACCGGCTTCTCCACACACACGTCGACGCCTTCCACCGCCGTGGTCAGCGTCTTCACCGCGTTGAAGTCGGCCATCATGAAGTGGTCGACATCGATGCCGGTGTTCTCCTCCACCGTGAGCATGGTGCAGCCCGGGTCCCGACCGCCCTCCCCGAGGCTCCGGTTGAAGCGGACGCTCTGATTCCCTGGGATGACCTTCTCCGAGCCGTCCTCCAGCTTCGTCGGGCAGTCGGGGATGTTCACGATCAGGTCGCGCGGGATGCTCAGCGCGGTCGCGTTGGAGCGGTCCTTCGCGACGTGCAGCAGGATCGTGGTGTCGGCGTGCCCGGAACTGCCCTTGTCGCCGTAGCCCTCGTTGCCCTCGCCGGTGCGCTTGTCCGTACCGATGATGAGGACGCTGAAGGCCTCGTCCTTGCTGAAGTTGCTGGCACCCGCGTTGCCGACGTCGGTCGTCGACACGTTGCCCTCCAGGTGCTGGAGGTAGAAGTAGCCGGCCGCACTGACCCCGACCAGCACGAACGCCATCGTGCCGCCGGTCCACAGCAGCACCTTCTTCGCCTTGTTCGGCTTCTGCTGCACCGTCCGGCGCCCACCGCGGCGCCCCGGCGGCGGCTCCTCGGGAGCACCGCGCCGCCTGCGTTGCGGCGGAACCTCGGTACGGGTGCTGCGGGTCGCGCCCTCACGGGGAGCGGCCGAACGTGCGCCGGTCGAACGTGCGGTGGCGGTACGAGGAGCCGTCCGCGACTGCGCTGCGGATGGATTCAGTCGCAGTTCGTATTCGCCGGTGTTCGGATTGAGTACCCACTGGTCTGCGGGGTCCATCTGTTCCCCCCGCCCACGGCGTTGCGCGTCCACGGTTGTCCGATTCCTCCGTCGGGGCACGCGGCGCCTTCTCCCCCCGGAAGGCGCGCGGGTACTTGGTCATCACAGAAGCACTGGATCGCTCACACTATCCGCCCAGTTGAACGTCGGTGTGCGCTGAATGACAAATTCGACGTCCCTACATTTGGGCAATCCAGCCCAATTCCGTTCCGGGAATCTCTACCAGCGGTAGGGCGCGTACACGTTCATGCACTTACCGGCGTCCGAGCCGTTGAGCGCGTCCGCGTCACCGGGCAGGTCTCCGGCCTTCGGCGCCGGCCGCTTCGGATACGCCGTACCCGTACGCCAGTCGGCGCCCACGACGACCGTGACGCCGGATACGTCGGTGGACTGCCGCACCGAACTCCGCGGAATGTCCAGCGACTTGGCGACGCGCTGGGCATCGCCCGCCAGCTCGGCGCTCGGATAGCGCACGACGGTCCGCTCCTCGGCCAGCGCGCCCGAGGTGTCCGCCGCGGCCTTCGTGAAGCCCTTGCCCACGAGCGACTGGGCGATGGCGCCCGCGCGTCCGCTCACCGGGCCGAGGGCGCTGGAGCGCGTGGCGTTCTGCACCAGGACGCCGATCTCGCCGTCCGCCGCGGCCGGATCCCGGGACGCCTTCTCGGCCTTCTCCGCCTTCTTCGCGCCCGGCTTCCCGCCCTTGCCGTCGAACGGCACGTCGTCGCGGATCATCTCCCAGACCCGGTCGGCGTCGGTGCCGGCCGGGACCAGGTGGTTGGCGTCCTCCGGGTCCGCGGCCGTGGGCAGGGTCGTCATGGTGATGCGGTCCGTCGGCACCGTCTTCAGCTGCGCCCCCAGGTCGTACAGCTTCTTCACCGTGCCGATCTCCTCGGACACGTGCAGCGACTTGGTGGCCGCCTCCGCGAGGTCCGTCAGCCGGCCGGTGTCGGTGAAGACGTTCTGCGACTTGAGCGTGCGGATCATCGAGTTCATGTACATGTGCTGCGCCCTGGCCCGCAGCGGGTCGCTGCCCCAGGCGTGGCGGGTGCGCAGCCACTGGAGAGCCTGCTCGCCCTGGACCTTCGTCCGGCCGGCCCTCAGCTTCAGGCCGGAGCCGCCGGGCACGCCGGGCAGCGGGCGGTCCCACACGTTCTGCTCCACACACACCTCGACCCCGCCGATGGCGTCGGCCATCTTCACCACGCCCGCGAAGTCGATCGTCATCCAGTGGTCGACGTAGACCCCGGTGAGGTTCTGCCAGGTCGCCAGCGTGCAGCCCGCTCCGCCCCGGGCCAGCGAGGCGTTGATGATCGTGTTGACCGGCGGGTACGTCCGACCGGACTTCGGGTCGGTGCACTTGGGTATGTCGACCCGGGTGTCGCGCGGAATGCTCACCACGGAGGCGCTCTCGCGGTCCGCGGCCAGGTGGATGAGCATCTGCACATCGCCCCGCGGCGGAGTGCCGCGGTCCTTCCTGGCGCCGCCCAGCTTCACGTTCTCGTCGGAGTTACGGCTGTCGGAGCCGATCAGCAGGATGTTCAGGGGCGTCTGCCCGGCCGCGTTCGGAGCGGCCCGCCGCGCCTTGGAGTCGCCGCTGCTGCGCTGGCCCTTCTCGATGTTGCCGTTCAGGTGCTCGTAGTAGAGGTAACCGGCGCCGGCGGTTCCGAGGACCAGCAGGGAGAGGGTCGTCGCCGACCAGCGCAGGACTCGGCGTCCGCGGCGGGCCCGACGGCCTCTGCGGCGGTCCCCGCCGCCCGGCCCGGTGGATCTGCCCGGGGCCGGCTCACGCGGGACGGCACCCGGTTTCGTCCCCTCCCCATACACACCGCTGCTCCGCGCCATCTGCTTCCCCCACCCCCGTGTCACCGAAAAGGCCTGCCGTACGCCCTGTGAGACGTAGGACAGGCCCTTCAGGTCACTCGGCGCACTCGACCTTGTCCGCCGTGGACTTGTCCACGTCCGCCGGCGCCTTGGCCGGGGTGGTCTGGGAAGAGCCCGCGCCCTTGAAGTCCTTGCCGAGGGTCAGGGTCATCGCGGGGACGCCCTGGGCGTTCTCCACGCTCTCGCCGGGCTTCAGCGCGGACCCGGGCAGGCCCATGATGTCGGCGAGGCGGCGGGCCTGGTCGGCCTGGTCGGGGGCGTACTCGAGGGTCGTCTTCGCCAGCTCGGCGGGGGCGTTGCCGGCGTTCTCCGACTTGGTCACGCCCTCCTCGACCTGCAGCCAGCTGAGTGTCTCCTGGGCGCTGCCGGCGACGGCACCGCCATTCATGATCCGCACCCGCACCTCGGAGGCCGCGGACTTGGTGCCCTTGAGCCGGGCGGCCACCGCGGCGGCTTCCTTCTTCTTCTTGTCCTTGACCGCGGTGAAGGAGACGTCGTTCTTGATCATGTCGAAGACCTGCGGGGCCGACGACTCGTTGAGGACGACCGTGGTCGGGACCTTCTCCGCCGGGTTGTCGATCACCGGGGTGGTGGCGAACGTCAGGTTCTTGGTGTTGAGCTTGCCCAGCTCGAGACCGAGGTCCTTCAGCTTGCCGATGCTGGACAGCTGCGAGTCGACGGTCAGCGCCTTCGTGCCCGCCTCGGCCAGATCGAGCATCTTCGAGGGGCTGGTGAGCGTGTCGTTGTCCTTGAGCTTGCGCATCAGCGCGCTCAGGAACTGCTGCTGGAGCCCGATCCGGCTCAGGTCGCCGCCGAAGCCGACCGAGTGCCGGGTGCGCACGAAGGCCAGCGCCTGCTCGCCCTCGATGGTGTGGTTGCCCTTCGACAGCTTCAGGTGCGAGTCCGGGTCGTCGATGTCCTTGCCCAGACAGACCTCGACCCCGCCGACCGCGCTGGTCAGCGTCTTGACCGCGTTGAAGTCGGCGACCATGAAGTTGTCCGGCTTGACCCCGGTCAGCTCCGTCACGGTCCGCATGGTGCAGCTGGGGGTTCGCTCGTCCTGGCCGAGGCTGGTGTTGAAGCGGGTCTGCGGCGTGCCCGGGATGACCTTCTGCGACCCGTCCTCCTGCGTGGTCGGGCAGTCCGGGATGTCGACGATCAGGTCACGGGGGATGCTCAGCGCGGTCGCGTTGGAGCGGTCCTTGGAGACATGCAGCAGGATCGTGGTGTCGGCGTGCCCGACACTGCCCGCGTCGCCGTACTTCTCGTTGCCCGCGCCGGTGCGCTTGTCGGTGCCGATCAGCAGGATGTTGATGGCCTTGTCCTTCTCGAAGCCACCGGTGCTCGCGCCGTCGTCGGAGACCGACGCGATGTTGCTGTTCAGGTGCTCGATGTAGAAGTACGCGGCGCCCGCCCCGGCGACCAGCACGAACGCCATCACGCCGCCGGTCCACAGCAGGACCTTCTTGCCCTTCGCGGCCTTCTTGGCGGGCCGGCGCCCGCGCCGCCCCGGCAGTGGCTCCTCCGGAGCCGGAGCCCCGCGGCGCCTGCGCGGCGGCGGCACCGCACGACCGGGCGTCTCGGGCCTGGCGCGGCCGGGCGCCGCGGAACGGCCGAGCGGCTGCGTGGAGCCGAGCGCCGACGGGTCCGTATCGGAGGCCGGTGGTTTGCGGGGCCCGGGGACACCTGACTGCGGTGCGGAAGGGGGCAGTCGCATTTCGTATTCGCCGGTGTTCGGATTGAGCACCCACTGGTCGGCGGGATCGATGTCGTCCGCCCGCCCACGGCCTTGCGCGTCCACGGTTGTCTGTTTCCTCCGTCGGGGCACGCGGCGCCTTCCCCTCCAAGGCGCTCGGTCTCGGTCACACAGTGCGCGATCTCAGGACCGTCCTCAGAGCCGGGCGCACCGGGATCGCTCACACTAACCGCCCAGTTCAGCGTCGAGCGACGACGGTGACGAAGTCCACGTCCCTACACCTGGGCAATCCGCCCATTTCCCGGTGAAGAGCGCGTTACCTTGAGGCGGCCTTGGTGTCCGCTTTACTCGCAGGTGTCCTCGGCTGCCGTGTTTCCACGGAACGTGGGTGGAGGAGAAACGGTGACGACGGATTTCGTGAACGGACCCGGATGCGGATCCCCGTACGACCCGTCACGCGATTCGGTGGGCCTCAACGGGGCAGAACCGTGTGGAACGTCCCCCGCGACGACCACTGGCGAGTCCTTACGCAGCCGCTCGAACAGCTTCTCCGCCTCGGGCTCCACGAGTTGGTCGCGATTGGCGTCGTACGCATACGACTCCCGGGGGACGGTCAGAAATTGCACTTGTTCCATGGGGATGTCGCGCAGGCCGCGCACGAGTTCGTACAAACCGCGCAGGCTGGCAAGATCCGGGTCCGTTGTGAGAGAGGACGTGGCGGCGTCCAGCACGGGATACAGCTTCACCGGATTCAGCAGGACGTCATTGCTGCGCACCTTGTTGACGAGTGCGCCGAGGAATCGTTGCTGCCGCTCCATCCGCTCCGTGTCGCTGCCGTCGCCGAGGGACTTGCGGGCGCGGACGTAGCCGAGCGCCTGCTCGCCGTTGAGCGTGACGCGTCCTGCGGGCAGCCTCAGCTTGGCGGCCCGGTCGTCGACCGGCTCCCGCAGGCACACCTCGACACCGTCGACCGCGTCGACCATCTCCTTGAAGCCGTGGAAGTCCACGACGACGTGGTGATCGACACGGACGTCGGTGAGCTTCTCGACGGTCCGGATGGTGCAGGCCGAACCGCCCAGCGCGAAGGCCTGGTTGAACATGGCGAACCGCGGCGCGCTGCGGGACCCGTCCGGGCGCCGGCAGCCCGGCAGCTCCACCATCAGGTCCCGGGGCAGGGAGACGGCGGTGGCGCTGCTCCGGCCCGCGGACAGGTGCAGCAGGATCGTGGTGTCCGACCGTTCGGTCCCGGAGTCCCGGCCGTAGCGGGCGTTGTCGTCACCCTCGCGCGAGTCCGAGCCGATCAGCAGGATGTTCCGCGCGTCCCTGACCAGCGAGGTGGGCCGCTCCTTCTCGTACCGCGCGAGCTCGGCGGCCGCCGCCTCGTCGGGCGTGATGTTCCCGCTGAGCTTCGCGTACACGGCCCATCCGGCCCCGGCGGCCGCCACGACGAGGCCGGCGATCCCGAACGCCGTGCACCGCACCCACCGCCGCCGACGCCGCCGCGCCAGCCCCCGACCGCTGGCCGAGGCCCCCGCACCCGGCCCGAGCCTCGGCAAGGACCCACCACCGGTGTCGGCCACGACAGGGACCACCCCTCACGTCGTACGAACGTGCGCGCGCACTGCTCTTACGACTGTGGCGTGGATGGGCGGTGGGGGAGGGGTGGGGATGGGCCGAACGGGGGGCGCTGGCGGCCTGGCCGCGGGCAATCGTGCCGCTGAGGGCGGCACCCGTCCCAAAGAGAGCGGCACCCCCGCTACGCAGGGACGCGGACCCACCCACCTTCAGCGGAAACGCCCAGCACCAAGAAAAACGGCCTACCGGGCGAGCGCCGTAACCCGCTCACTCTCCACCCGCTTGTCCAGCACCTCGCCCCCCGCCAACTCCAGATTCCGGCACAGCACCACAGACCCTCCCGTGGCCAACGGCCCGTACAACCCCGCGTTCAGCCCTTCCCACGTGTCGTACGGCAACCCCGACAGAATCCGCGAGCCGGGCCCGGTCAGCCCCAGCTCCGTCGCCCCCGCCCGAGCCCGCTCCACAACCTCGGCCCCAGTGAACTCCCGCCCCGCCACGATCAGCGCCGGCTCCTCCGGATCCACGGGCGCGTACGGCACGAACCGGTCCCCCTGCCCCGGCACCTCCACCGCGTAGTCGACGAACCCCTCGGGGGCCTGCGGGAACCGCCCGCCGAGTGGCCGCAGCGCCATGGCGACCCGCGCCCCGGAACACGCCCGGGCCGCCTCCAGCCCGTCCGGCCCGCTCACCACGACATCGGCGGCCCGAGCGTCCCCGGACATGTCCGCGACCACACCGACCGACGCACAGGCGAGCAGCCACACCGCCGTCTGCCAGTGCGCGGGCAGCAGCAGCGCGACCCGGTCCCCGGGCTCGACGGACAGCTCGTCCTGGAGCAGGTTCGCGGTCTTGGCCACCCAATTGGCGAAGGTGGCCACGGACAGTTCGACACGTTCGCCCGTGGCGTCGTCGTAGAAGGTCACCAGGGGGCGTCCCGGATCCGCGGCGAGCGCGGAACCCAGCAGGTCGGCGGGGGTGCGATCGGTGGCGTTCACCCGCGCAAGGGTACGCGGCACGCCGGCCTCCACCCAACGGCCCGGCCACCGCCCCGCCCCGTGTTCACCACCGGTTCGGCCGAATTCCGGCCGACAGTCCGTCAACTCCCAAATGGACAGACTTATACGACTATGTCCAAGATCAGGGGCATGCGCGGATTCCTTGCTTCCTCGATCGGTGTCACCTGTGCGGCCGCTCTGGCCCTTCCCCTCACTCCGCCCGCCCTCGCGGCGACGGCGAGACCGGTGCCGACCACCGAGGTCGCCACGGCCGCGAGACCCGCGCCCCACGCGGGGACGCCGGACCCGACCCTGACCGACCGGCGCGCGGCCGAACCGTCCGCCGCCGGCAGCACCCAGTCCCTCCCCCTCGAACCCCTCACCCGCAACCGAGCCACCCCCTCCGCCTCCGCCTCGGCCGCCGCCGAACAGGGCCTGTCCCGCCGTGCCGTACGCCGCTTCTCCCTCGTCGGCGTCATCTGGGACGACCCCCATGCCGAACTGCACGGCCGCGTCCACGTCCGCACCCGCGCCGCCGGCACCGGCACCTGGTCGGGCTGGCAGGTCGTGGAGACCCACAACGCCGACCACGCGGCCGACCTGGACACCCCCGAGAGCACCTCGGGCCGCGTCCGCGGCGCCACGGCACCGCTGTGGGTGGGCGACTCCGACGGCGTGGAACTCCGGGTCCGCTCGGAACTCCAAGGCACCGGCGGCCGCAGCGTCGCGATCGCCGCGCCCTCGCTCCCCTCCGGCCTCCGTCTGGAACTCGTCGACCCCGGCGAGGGCGACGAGGCACTGCCCGGCGGCCCCGTGGACAGCCCCCGCACCGGCGGCCTGAACACCGAGACCTCCGCCGCCACCGACGCCTCCGCCGCCAACGCGGACCTCGCCCCCCTCGGCGCCACCGAGATCACGGCACTGAGCCGCGCGGCGACCGAGCGCGAGTTCTACACCCTCCGTGCCGGCGGTTCGGTGGATCGGCAGCGGGCGAAGCCGTACGTCGGCCCCCGCCCGCGGATCGTCACGCGGCGCGGCTGGGGCGCGAACGAGGGGCTGCGGGAGCGGAAGTTCGTCTACACGAAGAAGGTCAAGGCCGCCTTCGTGCACCACACCGCGAGCGGCAACAAGTACAACTGCTCGCAGTCCCCGTCACTCATCCGCAGTATCTACCGCTACCACGTCAAGAGCATGGGCTGGCGGGACGTCGGCTACAACTTCCTCATCGACAAGTGCGGAAAGATCTACGAGGGCCGCGCGGGCGGCGTGGCGAGGCCGGTCCTCGGCGCGCACACCCTTGGTTTCAACAGCAACAGCATGGGCATCGCCGTCCTCGGATCGTACGGATCCAAGAAGCCGTCGTCCGCCGCCGTCAAGGCCATCGCCCGCGTCACGGCGTGGAAGCTGGGCCTGTACCGGATGAATCCGCGGGGAAAGACCTACCTGAAGTCGGCTGGCAGCAATCTCCACCGCAAAGGTAAGAAGGTACGACTGAACGTGATCTCCGGTCACCGGGACGGCTTCAAGACGGCCTGCCCGGGACGGAAGCTCTACGGCAAGCTCGGCTCGGCCCGCTCCACGGCGGCCCGCTACCAGGGCCGCTGAGAACGGAGGGCCGGAATGCCGCACGGCCAGCGAAGGCGCCACGGAACGGTCTGCATACACTGACCGGCCGAAAGACAGTTCGGCCGGTCCCGGCAGGAAGCAGAGACGACACGTGACTGAAGCGATCCTCCTGGTCGGTGGCAAGGGCACCCGGCTGCGCCCGCTCACGGTGCACACGCCCAAGCCCATGGTCCCGGCGGCCGGGGTGCCCTTCCTCACGCACCAGCTGGCGAGAGCGAGAGCGGCGGGCGTCGAGCACATCGTCCTGGCCACGTCCTATCTGGCCGAGGTCTTCGAGCCGTACTTCGGTGACGGGTCCGCGCTGGGCCTGCACCTGGAGTACGTGACGGAGGAAGAGCCCCTCGGCACGGGCGGCGCCATCCGCAACGTCGCCTCCCGGCTGAGCTCCGGCCCCGACGACCCGGTCCTGATCTTCAACGGCGACATCCTGACGGGCCTGGACATCCGGGCCCTGGTGGACACCCACGAGTCGACGGGCGCGGACGTCTCCCTGCACCTCACGAAGGTCACGGACCCGCGTGCCTACGGTCTGGTCCCCACGGACGACACGGGCAGGGTCCTGGCGTTCCTGGAGAAGCCGCAGACCCCCGAGGAGATCGTCACCGACCAGATCAACGCGGGGGCGTACGTCTTCCGCCGCTCGGTCATCGACACGATCCCGCTGGGCCGGCCGGTGTCGGTGGAACGGGAGACCTTCCCCGACCTCCTCTCCGCCGGAGCCCACCTCCAGGGCATGGTCGACTCGACGTACTGGCTCGACCTCGGCACACCGGCCGCGTTCGTCCGGGGCTCGGCGGACCTGGTCCTCGGCCGGGCCCCGTCGCCCGCCGTTCCCGGCCGCTGCGGCGACCGCCTGGTGCTGCCGACGGCGACGGTCGCGGCCGACGCGAAGCTGTCGGGCGGCACGGTGGTGGGGGAGGGCGCCTTCGTCGCCGAGGGCGCGCGGGTCTTCGGCAGCACGATCATGCCGGGCGCCGTGATCGAACCCGGCGCGGTCGTCACCGACTCCCTCATAGGCGCCCGGGCCCGAGTCGGCGAACGCTCCGTCCTCACCGGCACGGTCATAGGCGACGGCGCGACCATCGGCCCCGACAACGAACTCCTGGAGGGCACCCGCATCTGGTGCGACGCCCAGATCCCAGCGGGAGCGGTCCGCTTCTCGTCGGACCAGTAGATCCCCGCCGCGCTCCGCGCGCCGGCCGCCCCAGCTGCGGGCATGCGTGCCGCTAGGGGCGGCACGGGTGGGCGCAGCGGCGCCCCGCTCCGCCGGGCTGCGCACCCACCCGCCCTCAGCACCGACGCAGGGCACCGAGCAACGGGCAGTGCATCACAACCCCCCGATATCCCACCGAGGCATCTTCGGCGCCCTACGCCCCGGCACCCTCCCACTCAGCAATACCAACCGAGCCGCCCGATGCCGCTGCCCCGCATACGGCTCCAACAACTCCAGCATCACGGAGTCATCCGCATCCCGATCCCCGGCCAACGCCCACCCCACGATCCGCGGCAGATGCAGATCCCCCACCGTCACCTCATCCGCCGCCCCATGACTCCGCTGCACCGTCTCCGCCGACGTCCACGGCCCGATCCCCGGCACCAACTCCAGCCGTGCCCGAGCCGCCCCCGGCTCCATCCCGGCCGCCTCCTCCAACCGCCCGGCCACCCGAACCGCACGCAGGATCGTCGACGCCCGCTTGTTGTCGACCCCGGCCCGATGCCACTCCCACGACGGAATCAACGCCCACGTCCGAGGCCCCGGCATCACATGCATCGGCCCGGGCACGGGCCCCGGCGCCGGCTCCCCGAACTTCCGCACCAGCAACCGCCACGCCCGATACGCCTCATCGGTCGTGACCTTCTGCTCGAGAATCGACGGAATCAGCGACTCCAGCACCAGCCCGCTCCGCGTCAGCCGCAGCCCCGGCCGCCGATGCCGGGTCAACGCCACCAGCCGGTGCCGCGGCACGAACGCGGACGGATCATCGGCGGCCCCGAGCAGCTCGGGCAACCGCTCCAGCAGCCACTCGGCCCCGGGCCCCCAGGCCTCCCCGCGCACCCCGCCGCCGGACGCGCGCACCCGTAGCGTGCCGGGCCCGGCGGGCGTGAGAGCGGTCCGCCACACCGACCCGTCCGGCGTCGCCCGGAACGTCGGATCACCCGGCCCGCGCCGCAGCGGCCCGAGCACCAGCCCGAGATCCAGCGGCCCGTCCGGCACCCAGTCGCGCACCCGCCCCGGCGCCGCCGCCTGCCGGGGCACGCCCCCGCCCACGGCGACATGCCCGCCGCGCACCGTCGTACGCGTGGGCCGGGGAGTGAACCGTCCTGCCATGAACAAGGCCCCTGAACGAAGTCGCCGGTATGACTCACCGGGAGGGATGAGAGGAGCAGCCCTACGAGCGTAGACGCCGCCCCGCGCCGGTCACCGCACCTCGATGAACGTCCCCGCGTCCCGCTCCGGCCGCGGTCGCGGTTCCTCAGCGGGATGCCCGACCGCCACGGCGCCCATCGGGTCCCAGTCCGCCGGCAGCCCCAGCACCTCGCGCACCACGTCCCGGCAGAACATCGTCGACGACACCCACGCGGACCCCAGCCGCTCCCCGGCCAGCGCGACCAGGAAGTTCTGCACGCCGGCGCCCGCGGCGACGACGAACATCTCCCGCTCGGCCCCGTCACGCCGTACGTCGCCATACGTGTGCGAGCCGTCCATGACCAGGCAGGGCACGACCAGATACGGCGCGTTCCGCAGGACGTCCCCGCGCCGCACCCGCTTGGCGATGGACTCCTCCGTCTTGCCGTCCCGCCGCAGATCGGCGATCCAGGCGTCCCGCATGGCGTCGAGCAGCCGCGTCCGCGACTCCTCGGACTCCAGCAGCACGAACCGCCACGGAGTGGTGTGGTGCGGCGCCGGAGCCGTCACGGCAGCGGCCACCGCCCGCCGTACGGCACCGGGGTCGACGGGCTCGTCCGTGAAGGCCCGGACCGTACGCCGCTGGGTCACCGCCAGCCGTACCGCCTCCGACGTGCCGAGCCGGAACATGTCGTCGCGCGCGCCGCGCACCATGGCCCGCGCCCCCTCGCCGTCGTCGTCCCTGGCGACCAGGTCCGGGAGCCCGCGCACGACGGCCACGGGCAGCCCGGCGGCCTTGCCCTTGACCAGGTCGCCCGCGGAGGCGAGTTCGTCGGCCGTGGCGACGACGGTGGCGCTGAGCGGATTGCCGTGCGCGTCGGTGCCCCCGCGCAGATCGTCGAGTACGCGCACCCCGGCGGCGCCGATCGCGACATCCGTGAGCCCCGCGCGCCAGGGCCGGCCGAACGTGTCGGTGACGACGACACCGACCTCGACGCCGAGGGCGTCGCGCACTCCGTCACGGATCGCGCGGGCGGACGCGTCCGGGTCCTCGGGCAGCAACAGCACGGTCCCGGAGGGGGTGTTGGACGCGTCGACCCCGGCCGCGGCCATGATCAGGCCCTGCCGGTTCTCGACGATCCGGAGGGCACCGCGCCGGGCCACCACCCGTACCGTCTCCGCGTCGATGGCCGTCTCCCGGTCGGCGGCCCGGACGATCCGGCCCTCCGCCTTGGACACGATCTTCGAGGTGACGAGCAGCACGTCCCCGTCGGCCAGACCGGGCTCGGCGGCCGCGATCAGCTTGGCCAGATCGTCCCCGGCGGCGACCTCGGGCAGCCCGGCCACGGCCCAGACCCGGTACCCCTCGGCACCCTCGCCGCTCACGCGCCCCGCACCTCCTCCGCCAGCGCCAGCGCCTCCTGGGCCATCTGCGCGGTCGCGTCGGTGCCGGTCATCATCAGCGGCACGGCCCGGCAGCGCACCCCGGCCGCCTCGACCTGCTCCACCGCGCCCGCGTCCACCGTGTCCACGAGCCAGCCGTCCAGCAGGCCCGAGCCGTAGTGCTCGGCCACCGCCGCCGCGGTCGACTCGACGCCCACGGCGGCCAGCACCTTGTCGGCCATGCCCCGCACGGGCGCGTCACCGACGATGGGGGACAGGCCGATCACCGGCACCCCGGCGTCGGCGATCGCCTCCCGGATGCCGGGCACGGCGAGGATCGTGCCGATCGACACGACCGGGTTGGACGGCGGGAAGAGGATCACGTCCGCCTCGGCGATGGCCTCCAGGACACCCGGAGCGGGCTTCGCCTGGTCGGCGCCCACCGGCACGATCGCCTCGGCGGGCACCGAGGCGCGCAGCCGCACCCAGTACTCCTGGAAGTGGATCGCCTTGCGCTCGCCGTCGACCTCGACCGCCACATGGGTCTCCACGCGGTCGTCGGACATCGGGATCAGCCGCACGCCCGGCTTCCAGCGCTCGCACAGCGCCTCCGTCACCGCGCTCAGCGGGAACCCGGCGCCGATCATCTGCGTCCGCACGATGTGCGTGGCGAAGTCCCGGTCGCCCAGACCGAACCACTCGGGCCCGACGCCGTACGCCGCGAGCTCCTCCTTGAGGTGGAAGGTCTCGTCGGCACGCCCCCAGCCCTGCTCCTCGTTGATGCCGCCGCCGAGCGTGTACATCACCGTGTCGAGGTCCGGGCAGACCTTCAGCCCGAAGAGGTGGATGTCGTCCCCGGTGTTGCCGATGACCGTGATGTCCGCGTCCGGGACGGCCCGCTTCAGACCACGCAGGAACCGGGCACCACCGATGCCGCCTGCCAGAACCACAATGCGCATGGGAGCCAGTCTTGCAGGCCCCTACGACAACGGGTCGGCGGCTACGACAACCGGTCAGGCAGTGAGGGCGCCCGGCTCGGTACGGGCCGCCTCGCAGTGCGGAGAGGTGTGCATCGGCATCTGCGTCAGCCCCGGGTAGTAGACGTGCAAACTCACCGCCGACTCGAGTGCGTCATTCACTACCTCGTGTACATACCCCGGCGCGAACACGCGCTGCGCGCCCGTCCGCAACGCGCGTGTGCCCCGCTCCGTGCGCTCCGTCAGCGTGCCGTCCAGCACGGTCAGCACACCGGAGGAGCGGCCGTGGTCGTGCAGCCCGCTGCCCTGCCCGGGCACCCAGGACAGCAGCCACACCTCGTAGCCCGGGCCGGTGCGCAGCCGGTGGTACCAGCGGCTGGCCGCGTCGTAGCGGACGAGGTGCTCCCACTGGGAGCGGTCGGCGGCGATGGAGCGGGCGAGTCCGGCGAACTCGGCGACGGTGGCCGGGTGTTCGCGTTCCAGCTGGAGCAGGTGCGGGACTTCGAGGATGTCGCCGGCGATCTGGAGGTCGCTGTCGCTGTTCATGGGTGCGGTGGTTCCTCAGTGAAAGTGGGTCAGAGGGAACGGGAGCCGAGGGACTGGTGGCCCGGCCTTCAGCTGGAGCGGGTGTGGCTCAACAGCTGGAACAGCAACAGCTACGGCGAGCGCGGGCAGCACCATGGGACCCGGCGGTGCGGGTCGAGGTGAGTGCCAAGTTCGCGAGCATGCCCACTAGGACACCGGGTCACACCTCCACTGTCAACTCGGCACCCGGTATGTGGGACGAGGTTCACCTCATCCGGTCGTTCGCTCAGATGAAAGGTTTGTTCATCTCCCGGCCGGGACACATGGCGTCCATCCGGGCACACAAACCTCGTTGCGCACTCGTGATCAGACTGTGATCAGATTCGCTTCGACGTGCGTGCCGGAACGAGATCGAACTCCTGGGCGTCCTTCCTCGTACAGGTCCGTACGGGGCCCGGGTGACGGTGGGGCCTCTCGTGGGCTCCGTCTGCGTGTCAAGGTTTATGCCGATTTGAACACTTTCCGCATGGCCTTGGTTCCGCAGAGTGAATAAGGGGCTCAATAGCAGATCTCGGCTTGACTCGCCCGGAGCAGCACACTTGTAATTTCACTCGTGTCGTTCAGCCGCAATCGGTAACGGCTACATCACGGGGACGCGGAAAAGAACAGACGAGGGGCGCACATGACCGAGCTGGTGCAGCAACTGCTGGTCGACGACGCGGACGAGGAACTCGGCTGGCAGGAGCGCGCGCTGTGCGCCCAGACCGACCCCGAGTCCTTCTTCCCCGAGAAGGGCGGCTCGACCCGGGAGGCCAAGAAGGTCTGTCTCTCCTGCGAGGTCCGCTCCGAGTGCCTCGAGTACGCCCTCGCCAACGACGAGCGCTTCGGCATCTGGGGCGGCCTGTCCGAGCGGGAGCGCCGCCGGCTGAAGAAGGCCGCGGTCTGACCGGACCCCTGGTGCGTGAACGGCCCGTCGCCGGTGGGTTGTCCACAGGCGGCGGGCCGCCTCGCCCGCCCGTCTCCCGGCCCCACCCCTCATCGAGGCGCTGCGCGCCGCCCCTGTTGGACTGCCGATAGTGTGGGCGCTCGTCCGAGACGCCCCGCGGCCCCCGCCGGTCGCAGGCGTCCACCGCAGTCCACCGAACCGGGGCCCGTACCTCGATGTCCGTGCACAGCCACCCGGCAGCTCATCACGACACCGCTGCCACAGCCGTGTTTGACCCGGCCCACCCGCCCGAGTTCCCGCGTCATGTGGTGACCGCGGTCCTCGTCTCCCACGACGGCGCCCGCTGGCTGCCCGACGCGCTCTCCGGGCTGCTCGGCCAGGAGCGACCCGTCCAGTACGCGATGGGGGCCGACACCGGCAGCGCGGACGCCTCCGCCCAGCTGGTCGCCGACGCGCTCGGCGCCGACCGGGTGCTGCACCTCGCCCGCCGTACCGGCTTCGGCCAGGCCGTCGAGGAGTGCGGCCGCAGCGCCCCGGTCCTCACCCCGGAGCAGCTGCCGTACCTGAAGCGGCCCAGCGGCTGGGACCCGGTCACGCGCTCGTGGCGCGACGACGCCTACGACCTGCCCGAGCTCCCGCACGGCGAGCCGGTGCAGTGGCTGTGGCTGCTGCACGACGACTGCGCCCCGGAACCCGACGCCCTGGCCCAGCTGCTGCGCGTCGTGGACAACGAGTACGAGCTGGGCCGCGAGGACGTGGCCGTCGTGGGCCCCAAGCTCCGCGGCTGGTACGACCGGCGGCAGCTGCTGGAGGTCGGCGTCTCCATCGCCAACTCCGGCCGCCGCTGGACCGGCCTGGACCGCCGGGAGCAGGACCAGGGCCAGCACGACCACGTCCGGACCGTGCTGTCGGTGTCCACCGCCGGCATGCTCGTCCGCCGCGACGTCTTCGAACAGCTCGGCGGCTTCGACCGGCACCTGCCCCTCATGCGCGACGACCTCGACCTGTGCTGGCGCGCGCACGCCGCGGGCCACCGCGTGCTGATCGCCCCGGAAGCCGTCGTCCGGCACGCCGAGGCGGCGTCCCGGGAGCGCCGCGCCGTCGACTGCGTGGGCCGTACCTCCGCCTCCCCGCACAAGGTCGACAAGGCGGGCGCCGTCTACAGCCTGCTCGTCAACACACGCACGGCCGTGCTCCCCTGGGTGCTGCTGCGCGTCGTGCTCGGCACCCTCCTGCGGACCGTCGCCTACCTTGTCGGCAAGGTCCCCGGACAGGCCGTCGACGAGATCCGCGGCCTCATGGGCACCCTGCTGCGGCCCGAGCGGATCCTCGCCGGGCGGCGCCGCAGAGGCACCCCCCAGGTCGACAAGGGCGAGCTGCGGCCGCTGTTCCCGCCGCCCGGCGCCACCGTCCGCATGACCGTCGAGCAGGTCGCGGGCAACCTCGTCGGCAGCTCCGACCCCGAGGTCGCCGCCGGTGCCGGACGGCACGGCGGTGCCGTCGAGTCGGGCCCCGGCGGCGATGACGCGGACTTCCTGCAGATCGAGCAGTTCGCCCGGCTCAAGCGCATCGCGCGCAAGCCCGGCCCGGTGCTCTTCGTCGTCCTGCTGCTCGTCTCCCTGCTCGCCTGCCGTGAACTCCTCGGCGGCGGCGCGCTCGCGGGCGGCTCCCTGCTGCCCGCCCCGGCCGACTCCTCCGCACTGTGGGCGCGCTACCTGGACGCCTGGCATCCGGTCGGCGCTGGAGGCACCTCCTCCGCGCCGCCGTACGTCGCGCTCGTGGCGATGCTGGCGTCCCTGCTGTTCGGCTCGACCGGCCTCGCCGTCACCGTCCTGCTCGTCTGCTCGGTGCCGCTGGCCGGCGTCGCCGCCTACTTCGCCTCCCGCCCGCTGGTCGAGTCCCGGCTGCTGCGCGCGTGGGCGGCCGTCGTCTACGCCTTCCTGCCCGCCGCCACCGGCGCCCTCGCCGGCGGCCGCCTCGGCACCGCCGTCCTGGCCGTGCTGCTGCCGCTCATCGCGCGCGCGGGCATCGCGGCCAGCGGCCTGGCGAACCCGGCGGGCGCGCGGGGCAGTTGGCGCGCCACCTGGGCGTACGCACTGCTGCTGACCATCACCACCGCGTTCACCCCGATCGTGTGGCCCGTCGCGCTGATCCTCGGGGTGGGGCTGCTGGCCGTACGCCGGAGGGACATCACCGCGTACGGGCCGCGGTTCCTCGCCCAGCTCGGCACGCCCCTGCTGGTCCTCGCGCCCTGGTCGCTGTCGCTGCTCCCGTTCGGCTTCTTCCAGCAGGCCGGCCTGGAGTACGGAGCCGGCTCCGCCTCCGCCCTCGACCTGCTCGGCGCCAGCCCGGGCGGCCCCGGCACCGTCAGCGGCCTGATGCTCATCGGCATCGTGCTGGCCGCGCTCGCCGCCCTGCTGCGCTCGGAACGCCAGTCGGGCATCCGGACGGCCTGGGCGGTCGCCCTGGTGGGCTTCGTCTTCGCGGCCCTGTCCAACAGCTCCACCTGGGCCGGCCCCGCGACCCTCGTCTACGGCATCGCCCTCCTGGCGGCCGCCGCGCTCGGCGCCGACGGGGCACGCGCGCGCGTGGCCGAGCAGAGCTTCGGCTGGCGCCAGCCGGTCGCCGTGCTGATCGCCTTCGCCTCGGCCGCGGGCCCGCTGCTCGTCGCCGCCGGCTGGATGATCCGCGGCGCCGACGGTCCCCTGGAGCGGCGCGACCCGACCCAGGTCCCGGCGTTCGTCGCCGAGGAGAGCGGCAGCCGCGACCAGGCCCGCACCCTCGTCCTCGACAGCGACTCCGGCGCCCACGTCGGCTACATGCTCGTGCGCGGCTCCGGCGCCCGCCTCGGTGACGGCGAGGTCGCCGCGGCCGACGGCGAGAACAGCAGGCTCGACAAGGTCGTCGCCAACCTCGTCGCCGGTTCCGGCGCCGACCAGGCCGACCAGCTCGGCGGCTTCGCCGTGCGCTACGTCCTCGTCCACCAGGGCGCGCCCCGCGAGGTCACCCGCGTCCTGGACGCCACACCCGGCCTGACCCGGCTCAGTCAGCAGAGCGGCGGCGCGCTGTGGCGCATCGACCGGCAGGTCGCGCGCGCCGCCATCGTCCCCGCCTCCGGATCAGGCACCCCGCAGCCCGTCGCCGCCGGGCCCGTCGACATCCACACCACGATCCCGACCGGCGCCGACGGGCGCGTGCTGCGCCTCGCCGACACCGCCGCCGACGGCTGGACCGCCACGCTGGACGGCAAGCCGCTGACCCGCACCACCGTCGACGGCTGGGCCCAGGGCTTCGAACTCCCCGCCACCGGCGGCACGCTGGACGTCACCTACGACGACCCGATCGGCCACACCGTGTGGCTGTGGACGCAGGGCCTGCTCGCCGTCGTCCTCGTGGTGCTCGCCCTGCCCGGCCGGCGCCGCGACGTCGACGACGACATGCCCGAGGAGCCGGTCGTCCCGGCCCAGGCGGTCGCCGGCGAGGGCCGCCGCGCCCGCCGCCTGCGCGCCCAGGCCGAGGCCGAGGCCGAGCCCCCGACCGAAGGAGCGGCCGGGCCCGGGGAGTTCCCGCCCCCGCCGCCCGAGCAGCCGCCGGCGGCAGTGCCGCAGCAGCAGAATTACGGTCAGTGGGACGCGGCGGGTTACCCGGCCGGCGGCGAGTACGCGGGCTACGGCGACCAGTACCAGGGCGCCGCGCATCCGGCGGACGCGTACGGCGGGCAGTACCAGGCGGATCCCTACCAGGGCGGCCAGTACGACCCGTACGCGTACGGCGGCTCGCCCCAGGCGCCGCCGTACGATCAGGCGGGCTACGACCAGGCCTACACCCAGGGCTACGGCACGCCGTACGACCCGGCGCAAGAGCAGCACGACCCCCACGGCACGGGCAGTGAGCGTCCCGACGGGAGCCAGCAGTGAACCGCACCACCCTGTCCCTGATCGCCGGCGTGACCGCGCTCGCCGCCGTCACCGGATTCGCCGCGCTGTCCGCCCCGGACGCCCCGGGCGCGGGCGCCACCGCCGAGGCGGCCGCCCAACTGCCCGTGGAGCGCACGAGCCTGCTGTGCCCGGCGCCGAGCACGTCCGACCTCGCCGAGACGTCCTACACGTCCTTCACGCCCGTCACGAAGGGCACGGACAGCGGCGGCAAGGCCGAACTCCAGGCGGCGGCCGAGGCGTCGGCGGACGGCTTGGGCCCGGGCGGTGACAAGGGCAAGGACGACGGGAAGTCAGGCGAGGACAAGGCCGAGAAGCCCGTGCTCACTCCCAAGGAGCCCGGCAAGCCGGTCACCGGGGACAGCTCGGGTTCCGACGCGCCCGCGCTCGTCGGGACCGCCGACGGCAGGTTCGCGCCCGGCTGGACCGTCCAGGAGACCACGGAGGTCGCCGCCGGGACCGGGCGCGGCCTCCAGGGCGTCAACTGCACGGCTCCGGACACGAGTTTCTGGTTCCCGGGCGCCAGCACGGCGGCCGGCCGCACCGACTACGTCCACCTGACGAACCCCGACGACTCGGCCGCCGTGGTCGACGTCGAGCTCTACGGCAAGGACGGCTCCCTGAAGTCCACGGTGGGGGAGGGCATCACCGTCCAGCCGCACTCCAGCGAGCCGGTGCTGCTGTCCACGCTCACGGACGAGGAGCAGACCAACCTCACCGTGCACGTCAACGTCCGCAGCGGACGCGTCGGCGCTTCCGTGCAGGCCTTGGACGACAAGCTCGGCGGCGACTGGCTGGCCGCGTCCACGGACCCGTCGGGCAGTCTGGTCCTGCCCGGCATCCCCAAGGACGCCACCTCCGTGCGCCTGGTCGCCTTCACCCCCGGCGACGCCGACGCGGACCTGAAGGTGCGCCTCGCCTCCCCCTCCGGGCTGATCACCCCGGCCGGGCACGAGACGGTGCACGTCAAGGGTGGCATGACGACCGCCGTCGACCTCGGCGACGTCACACGCGGCGAGGCGGGCTCCCTGGTGCTGACGCCGACGGACCGGTCCGTGCCGGTCGTGGCGGCCCTGCGGGTCGTACGGGGCAAGGGCGACAAGCAGGAGACGGCGTTCATCCCGGCCACCCGCCCCGTCGGCACGCGCGCGACGTCCGCGGACAACAGCGCCAAGGGCAGCACCCTGTCCCTGACCGCCCCCGGCCGTGCCGCCACGGTCAAGGTCACCGCCTCGGCGGGCAGCGAGGGCGGCACCCCGACGTCGAAGACGTACACGATCAAGGCCGGCACGACCCAGGACATCGAGCCCCCGGCCCCCGGCGGCCTCAAGGGCACCTACGCCCTCACGGTCGAGCCGGTCTCCGGCGGCCCGGTCTACGGCGCCCGCACCCTGACGGCGAACGAGAGCGGCGTCCCCGCCTTCACCGTGCAGACACTCCCCGACGACCGGGGGACGGTGGCGGTACCGGAGGCGGACGAGGACCTGTCGGTGCTGCAGAAGTAGTCGGTGCTGCAGAAGTAGCAGGAGCGGCGGGGGAGGGGGGACGTACGGCGGCCCCCCCCGTCTCAGCCCTGTTCCTCGCCGTACCGCGGATCCACCGTCTCCGGCGTCAGCCCCAGCAGCTCGGCGACCTGCTCGACGACCACCTCGTGCACCAGCGCCGCCCGCTCGTCGCGCCCCTTGGTGCGGATCTCGACCGGTCGCCGGTAGACCACCACGCGCGCGGGGCGCCCCTCGCGCGCGCTGATCGTGCCGCCGAGCGGAACCGCCTCGTCGTTCCACGCCTCGCCGGGCCCGTCGAGCCGCGGCACCTCCAGGACCAGGAAATCGATGTCGGCGAGCTGCGGCCACCGCCGCTCCAGACGCTCCACGGAGTCCTGCACCAGATCCGCGAACGCCTCCGCGCGGCTCGCGGCGAGCGGCACCTGCGGTGGTGCGATCGGGCCGCGCATGCCCCGGCCGTGGCGATCACGACGGCGGGGCCCGGGGGCGGCGGCACGGGGCGTTACGGGCTTGTCCATCACTGCTGAAGGGTAGTCCCCGCCACGCGCGTGTGCCCGGCACCGCGCGGCGCCACGGACGGCTTCCGGCCGACCCACAGGGCATGTCGTTACATGACCATTCCAGCCAAGGTTGGGCTTGATTCCGTATCCCGCCGAGACCGGCGACGTCACGGCAATTGAGGATTTTGTGATGACTCTTGACCGCTTGCGGGCTCGTCCGACCCCCCGACCGACGGTGTCCGGGCAGGTCAGCCGGGTGTGCCCACGGGGGCGTGTGGGGCGTTTCATAACGCGACACGGTGGAGTGACCTGATGGAGAGTCGTCGCGGCCCGCTCAAGAGTGCGGTACCGTCCAACATCGTGAGCCCTGTACGTCGCTGTTCGCGCACCGCCTGCGGCCGTCCCGCCGTCGCGACGCTGACGTACGTCTACGCCGACTCGACCGCGGTCCTCGGCCCGCTCGCCACCTACGCCGAACCCCACTGCTACGACCTGTGCGCCGAGCACTCCGAGCGCCTCACCGCCCCGCGCGGCTGGGAGGTCGTCCGGCTCCTCGACGGCTCGGCCCCGGCCCGCCCCAGCGGTGACGACCTGGAAGCCCTTGCCAACGCCGTGCGCGAGGCGGCCCGCCCCCAGGAGCGGGCGGCCGGGGCCGGTGGCGGAGGGCGTGCGGCCGACCCGATGGAGGTCGCGCGGCGGGGTCATCTGCGGGTCCTGCGATCCCCCGACAACTGAGCGCCCCGTTCGGCCGCTGTCTCGCGCACACCCATTGACGCGAGCTTGGCGCGGACATGACCATTCCGTTTGAGGATGCGAGAAATCGCTTTCACATGACGGAAACCGGGGAGGCGCCCGTTGTACGTCCAGGAACTGGAACCCGTCGCCGGCTCACTGGGCGTGTCCGCCCTCGTGGCCGCCCTGCCCCTCGTGATCGTCCTGGTCCTGCTCGGCGGCGTCCGCCTCAAGGCGCACCTGGCAGGCCTGACCGGCCTCCTCGCCGCCGTGCTCGTCGCCTGCCTCGCGTACGGCATGCCCCTCGGCCAGACCCTCTCCAGCGCCGCTCAGGGCGCCGTCTTCGGCCTCTTCCCCATCCTGTGGATCGTCGTCAACGCCGTGTGGGTGTACCGGATGACCGTCCGCACCCGGCACTTCGACATCCTGCGCCGGTCCTTCGGGCGGCTGTCCGACGACCCGCGCATCCAGGCGCTCGTCATCGCCTTCTGCTTCGGGGCGCTGCTGGAGGCACTCGCCGGTTTCGGGGCGCCCGTCGCGATCAGCGCGGTCATGCTGGTCGCCCTCGGCTTCGAACCGGTGCGCGCGGCCGTCGTCGCCCTGGTCGCCAACACCGCGCCCGTGGCCTTCGGCGCGATGGGTACACCGGTCGTCACCCTCGCCCAGGTCACCGGCTTGCCGCTGGACTCCGTGGCGTCCGTGGTGGGCCGTCAGACGCCGCTGCTGGCCCTCGTGGTGCCCCTGGTGCTGGTCTGGCTCGTGGACGGCCGGCGCGGGCTGCGCGAGACCTGGGTGCCCGCCCTGGCGTGCGGAGTCGCCTTCGCCGTCGCCCAGTTCGCCGCCTCCAACTACGTCTCCGCCCAACTCGCCGACATCGGCGCCGCCCTGGCCGGCGCGGGCGCCCTGGTCGCCGTGCCGCACGCGCGCGTGCCCGCCGCCGAGTCCGTACGCGCCTCCGTGCTGACCGGCGCCCGCAGCGAGGAACTCGATCAGGAGGACCCGCCCCGCGAAGTCCTGCGCGCCTACGCCCCCTACGCGTTGATCGTCCTGATCTTCTCCGTCGCGCAGATACCGGCCGTCAAGGACTGGCTGGCCAGGACCACCCAGACCTACGACTGGCCCTTCCTGAACGTGGCGGGGCCGGACGGCGACCCGGTCAGCGGCAACGTCTTCACCTGGCCGATCGTGTCGACCGGCGGCACGCTGGTGCTCCTCGCCGGCATCTGCACGGCCGCCGTCATCGGGGTGCACGCGCGCGTGGCGGTCAAGGAGTGGCTCGCGACCGTCCACGAGCTGCGCTTCGCGATCCTGACGGTGACCTCCGTACTGGCGCTCGCCTACGTCATGAACCTCTCCGGCCAGGCGGCGACGATCGGCCACTTCGTCGCGGCGGCCGGGGCCGGGCTGGCGTTCCTCTCGCCCGTCCTCGGCTGGTTCGGAGTCGCCGTGACCGGATCCGACACCTCGGCCAACGCCCTCTTCGGAGCCCTCCAGGTGACCGCCGCCCGAGAGTCGGGACTCTCCCCCGACCTGCTGGCCGCAGCCAACAGCTCCGGCGGCGTCCTCGGCAAGATGATCTCCCCGCAGAACCTCACCATCGCCTGCGCGGCCGTCGGACTCGCGGGCCGGGAGGGCGACCTGCTGCGCAAGGTACTGCCGTGGAGCCTGGGCCTGCTGCTGGTCATGTGCCTGATCGTGGTCGGCCAGAGCACACCGGTCCTGGGCTGGATGCTGCCCTGACGCCCGAGGCGACGTCCGGGCACCCGCACAGCGTCCGCACAGCGCGCTGTCAGCGGGGCCGGGTAGTTTGGGCCGACCGACAGTACTTTTCCAGGGAAGGTTGGCCGTGGCTGCTGATCTGTCGCAGGTCGTGAAGGCGTACGACGTACGCGGGGTCGTCCCGGACCAGTGGGACGAGTCCCTGGCCGAGCTCTTCGGGGCGGCCTTCGTCCGGGTCACGGGTGCGAGTGCCATCGCGACCGGGCACGACATGCGGCCCTCCTCGCCTGGCCTGTCGCGTGCCTTCGCGCGCGGGGCCGCCGCGCAGGGCGCCGACGTGACGGAGATCGGCCTGTGCTCGACGGACCAGCTGTACTACGCCTCGGGCGCGCTGGACCTGCCGGGCGCCATGTTCACCGCCTCCCACAACCCGGCGCGGTACAACGGCATCAAGCTGTGCCGCGCGGGCGCCGCCCCGGTCGGCCAGGACACCGGCCTCGCGGAGATCCGCGAACTCGTCGAGGGCTGGAGCGAGTCGGGCGCCCCGGAGCCGGCGGCGAAGACGGGCACGATCACCGGCCGCGACACGTTGTCGGACTACGCGGCGCACCTGCTCTCGCTGGTCGACCTGGCCTCCGTCCGCCCCCTGAAGGCCGTCGTCGACGCGGGCAACGGCATGGGCGGCCACACGGTCCCCGAGGTCTTCGCCGGCCTGCCGGTGACCCTGGTCCCGATGTACTTCGAGCTCGACGGCACCTTCCCCAACCACGAGGCCAACCCCCTCGACCCGGCCAACCTCGTCGACCTGCAGAAGCGCGTCCGCGAGGAGGGCGCCGACCTGGGCCTCGCCTTCGACGGCGACGCCGACCGCTGCTTCGTCGTCGACGAGCGCGGCGAGCCGGTCTCCCCGTCCGCGATCACCGCGCTGGTCGCCTCCCGCGAACTGGCCAGGCACGGCGGCAAGGGCATGATCATCCACAACCTGATCACGTCCTGGTCGGTCCCCGAGGTCGTCAAGGAGAACGGCGGCACCCCGGTCCGCACCCGCGTGGGCCACTCCTTCATCAAGGCGGAGATGGCCCGGTCCGGCGCGATCTTCGGCGGCGAGCACTCCGCGCACTACTACTTCCGCGACTTCTGGAACGCCGACACGGGCATGCTGGCCGCCCTCCACGTCCTGGCGGCCCTGGGCGGCCAGACGGGCCCCCTCTCCGCCCTCGTCGCCCAGTACGACCGCTACGCGGCCTCCGGCGAGATCAACTCCACGGTCACCGACCAGGCCGCCCGCCTCGCCGGGATCCGCTCCGCGTACGAGACCCGCGAGGGCATCGAACTGGACGAACTCGACGGCCTCACGGTCTCCGCCGCCGACTGGTGGTTCAACGTCCGCCCCTCCAACACGGAGCCGCTGCTGCGCCTGAACGCGGAGGCGAGGGACCCGGAGACCATGGCCAGGGTGCGGGACGAGGCGCTGGCGATCATCAGGGGCTGACAGGACCGCCGGTCAGCTTCCGGCCCCTCCGCACCACCCTCACCGGCGGTACCCTGACCAGGCACATCCGCAGCACTCCGACCCCTGGAAGAGAAGCCATATGCCCCTCGAATCCGGCCTCCTGGACATCCTCGCCTGCCCGGCCTGCCACGCCCCGCTCAAGGAGCAGGACACCGAACTGATCTGCACCGATCAGAGCTGCGCCCTGGCCTACCCCGTCCGCGACGGCATCCCCGTCCTCCTGGTCGACGAGGCCCGCCGCCCCGCGTAGGACACGCGGGCGGACACCCGCGTGAGCCCCGGTGCACATAGCTCCCGGCACAACGGGCACCGAGGTAGGACGACACCCCCATAACGGACCCCGGCGATCGGAGGCTGCCGCCCCATGCTCGACGAATCGCTGCTCGACTCCCCGGAGCGCCTCGCGGAGGCCGACCACCGCAACCTGCTCCGCGGCGCCGCGGAAGCCGGCGCGCGCGTCCGCACGGCCGCCCGCCATGCCGCCGAGGCAGGCATCAACGACCTCAAGCCCGACGGCCGCCCCCGCGGCGTCCTCATCGCCGGCCCGGGCGCCGCCGCCACCCACGCGGCCGACCTCCTCGGCACACTCGCCGGCGCCGGCAGCCCGGTCACCCGCCTGGCCCCCATCGGCGTCGCCCCCGCCGCGGGCGCCCTGCGCTGGGAACTGCCCGGCTGGGTCGGCTCCGTCGACCTCCTCCTGATCACCACCCCGGACGGGACCGAACCGGGCCTGTCCCTCCTCGCCGAGCAGGCCTACCGCCGTGGCTGCACCGTCGTGGCCGTAGCCCCCGGCAGGTCCCCGCTCGCCGACGCCGTAAACGGCTCGCACGGCCTGTTCGTCCCCATGGCGACCGCCCCGTACGACCAGGACGAGCCTTTCGCCGCGTCCGCCCCCGGCGTCCTGTGGGCCCTGCTCACCCCGCTCCTCGGGCTCCTGGACCGTGCCGGAGTGCTCACCGCCCCGCCGGAGGCCCTCGGCAAGGTCGCCGACCGCCTCGACCGCATCGCCGAACGCTGCGGCCCCGCCATCGCGACGTACAGCAACGCCGCCAAGACCCTGGCCGCCGAACTCGCCGACGCGCTCCCCATCGTCTGGACCGAGGGTGTCTCGGCCGGACCGGCGGGCCGCCGTTTCGCCGCCGCCCTCGCCGAACTGTCCGGCACCCCCGCGGTGGTCGCCGAACTCCCCGAGGCCCTCGCCGCACACAGCGCCCTGCTCGCGGGCCCGCTGGCCGCCAGCGCCGACCCCGACGACTTCTTCCGCGACCGCGTCGAGGAAGCACCCGCCCTCCACGCGCGCGTGGTGCTGCTCCGCGACCGCCCCATCGGCGGCCTCACCGCCGCCCCCGGAGCCCGCGACCTGGCCCTCAGCCACGACACCCCGATCAGTGAACTGGAACCGGAGGCGGGCGACGAGCTGGAGACCCTCGCGGAACTGATCGCCATCACGGATTTCGCCGCCGTTTACCTGGCGCTCGCTTCGAGGGCCTGATCATGCCCGGGACACCCTGACGCCCACGCGGCAGCCGCCCGGGAGCAGCAGGCGTACGTACGCACTCACAGGACACGCGGAGAGATCCCCATGGACCGCCTCGACAACACCATCCGCCCCTACGCCTGGGGTTCCCCGACCGCCATCCCGCACCTGCTCGGCGTCGAACCGACCGGCGAGCCGCAGGCGGAGATGTGGATGGGGGCCCACCCGGGCGCACCCTCGCGTACCGGCCGGGGCACGCTCGTCGAGGTCGTGGACGCCGCCCCCGAGAAGGAACTCGGACCGGCCGCCGTCGCCAAGTTCGGCCCCCGCCTGCCCTTCCTCCTCAAGATCCTGGCCGCCGGTGCCCCGCTCTCCCTCCAGGTCCACCCCGACCTGGCGCAGGCGAAGGAGGGCTACGCGGACGAGGAGCGCCGCTCCATCCCCGTGGACGCCCCGCACCGCAACTACAAGGACGCCAACCACAAGCCCGAACTGATCTGCGCGCTCACCGAGTTCGACGGCCTGTGCGGCTTCCGCGACCCGATCGAGGCCGCCGGCCTGCTCGACGACCTCGGCGTCGACTCCCTCAAGCCGTACGTCGACCTGCTGCACGCCCACCCCGAGGACGCGGCCCTGCGCGAGGTCCTCACGGCGATCCTCACCGCCGACCCCGACGAGATGTCCCGCACGGTCGAGGAAGCGGCCGCCGCCTGCGACCGCCTCGGCGGCGCCTACGCCCCCTACGCCGACATCGCCCACCACTACCCGGGCGACCCCGGCGTCATCGCCGCGATGCTGCTCAACCACGTCCGGCTCCAGCCCGGCGAGGCCCTCTACCTCGGCGCCGGCGTCCCGCACGCCTACCTCCAGGGCCTCGGTGTGGAGATCATGGCCAACTCCGACAACGTCCTGCGCTGCGGCCTCACCCCCAAGCACGTCGACGTCCCCGAACTCCTGCGCATCGTCCACTTCCGCGCCGGCGACCCCGGCGTCCTGCGCCCCGAGGCCTCCCCGGACGGCGAGGAGATCTACGAGACCCCGATCGACGAGTTCCGCCTCTCCCGCTACGTCCTGCCCGAGGCCGGCACCACCCACGACCTCACCCGCCCCACCCCGCAGATCCTGCTCTGCACGGCCGGCTCCCTCCGGGCGGGCGAGCACGACCTGACCCCGGGCCGGTCCGTCTTCGTCCCGGCCGACGAAAAGGCCGAAGTGTCCGGAACCGGCACCCTCTTCCGGGCCACGGTCATCGCCTGACCTCCCTCCGACGGTGACCTGGCGAGCTCCTGCCGGAGCGGGCTGCAACAATGGCCCACCGTCAAGCACGGGCAAAGCCACGGGCGACGCACCAAGGCGAGCACCCGGGCCCTGAAACGGCGTACGAAGGGACAACGCGAACATATGAGCGCGTCAGGCGGAACCAAGGCGATCGTGGCGGCACTGGCCGCCAACCTCGCGATCGCGGTAGCGAAGTTCGTGGCGTTCCTCTTCAGCGGCTCGTCCTCGATGCTCGCCGAATCCGTGCACTCGCTCGCCGACTCGGGCAACCAGGCACTCCTCCTCCTCGGCGGCAAGAAGGCGAAGCGTGAAGCCACCCCGCAACACCCCTTCGGCTACGGCCGCGAGCGCTACATCTACGCCTTCCTCGTCTCCATCGTCCTCTTCTCGGTCGGCGGCATGTTCGCCCTCTACGAGGGCTACGAGAAGATCAAGCACCCGCACGAGCTGACGAACTGGTACTGGCCGGTCGGCGTCCTGGTCTTCGCGATCATCGCCGAGACCTTCTCCTTCCGCACCGCCATCAAGGAGTCCAACGTCCTGCGCGGGCGCCGCTCCTGGACGGAGTTCGTCCGCCACGCCAAGGCCCCCGAACTCCCGGTCGTCCTCCTGGAAGACCTCGGCGCCCTCGTCGGCCTGGTCCTCGCGCTCGGCGGCGTCGGCCTCGCCCTGCTCACCGGCGACAGCGTCTGGGACGGCATCGGCACCCTCTGCATCGGCATCCTGCTCATCCTGATCGCCCTGGTCCTCGCCGCCGAGACCAAGTCCCTGCTGCTCGGCGAGTCCGCCGGCGCCGAGGAGACGCAGAAGATCGAGACGGCTCTCGTCGACGGCGACACCGTCACCGGCATCATCCACATGCGCACGCTCCACCTCGGCCCCGAGGAACTGCTCGTCGCCGCCAAGATCACCGTCCAGCACGACGACACGGCCACCGAGATCGCCGCCGCGATCAACGCCGCCGAGTCCCGCATCCGCGAGGCCGTCCCGATCGCCCGCGTGATCTACCTCGAGCCGGACATCTACAGCGAGACCGAAGCCGCCAAGGGCCCCGACCCCGAGGCGACGCCCGGGGGACCGACGCCGAGCGACGCCGGACACTGACGTCCCGCAGCACTGCCCGAACGCGCAGAGGGCCCGCCGAACCAATCGGCGGGCCCTCTGCGCTTCCTCCTACCCGACCTCGCGCAGCACCCCGAGGAGAGCCGATTCGTCCGACGCGGCCAGCAGCCGCTCCCGGAACCCGGCGTCCATCAACTTCCGCGACAGCAGCGCCAGAATCCTCAGATGCTCGTCACCCGCTGCCGCCTCCGGTACGGCGATCATGAACACCAGCCTCGCCTTCGTACCGTCCAGCGAGTCCCACTCGACGCCCTGCGCGGACCGCGCGAAACCGACGACCGGCTCCGTCACCGCATCCGTCTTGGCGTGCGGAATCGCGATCTCCTCACCGAGCCCGGTCGTGCCCTGCGCCTCGCGACGCAGTGCGGTCGCCACCAGTTCGTCCAGGTCAGCGACCTTGCCGGTACGGGCCAGCAGCTCCGCCATCTCCCGGATGGCGGCCTCCTTGTCGTCGGCTTCGAGGCTGACCTTGACGGTCTGGTCGGTGAGGTGACCGGCGAGGACCTCGGTGGGGGTCTCGCCGGGGTCGGACGGTTCGGCCTGCTCGGGCACCGCCGCCTCGTCCGCCACGGCCGTGGCGCTGCTCGCGGCAGCAGCGGTCGTCACCGGCGCACGTACTGTCGCCTGCTCTACGACCGCACCGCCACTGGGCACTCCGGCCGGCACGGGCTCAAGCCCAGCAGCACCCGCACCGAAGCCCGCCTCCCCGCGCCGCTTGCGCTCACCCAGGTCGACGAGGGCCACTGTCGTCAACGCGGTGACGACCGAGCCGATCGCCACGGCCACGAAGAACATCGGCACGCCGCTCACCGCACCCAGCACGGCGACGATCGGCCCACCGTGCGGCACCGCGTCCTCGACCCCGGCGACCCCGGCGATCGCACCGGCGACCGCGCCACCCAGCATGTTGGCGGGGATGACCTGCGCGGGCCGGGCTGCCGCGAACGGGATCGCACCCTCCGATATGCCGAAGCAGCCCATGAACAGCGAGGCGAGCCCCGTCTCCCGTTCCTGCTCGGTGTACAGCCGCTTCCGTATCAGCGTGGCAAGGCCCTGACCCAGTGGCATGACCGGGATCGCGGCCGCGCACATGCCCATGACCGTCTGGTTGCCGGTCGCGATGAGGCCGGCCCCGAACAGGAACGCCGTCTTGTTGACAGGCCCGCCCATGTCGAACGCGATCATGAGCCCCAGAATCGCGCCGAGCAGGATCGCACTGGTCCCGGTCATCCCGCTGAGCCAGTCGGTCAGGTGCTCGAACACCCAGGAGATCGGCTTGCCGATGACGTAGATGAAGAACAGCCCCAGAGCCGTGGTCGCCACGATCGGGATCACGATGATCGGCATGATCGGCTGCGCGAACTTCGGGACCTTGACCTTCTTGATCCACAACACCAGATACCCGGCGAGGAACCCGGTCACGATCGCCCCGATGAACCCGGCGCCCGCCTTGGAGTCGTACAACTCACCGGTGTTGGCGATCCAGCCACCGATCATGCCGGGCACGAGGGCGGGCCGGTCCCCGATGGCATACGCGATGTAGCCGGACAGGATCGGCACCATCAGCGTGAAGCCGATGACGCCGATGTTGTTCACGTCCATCCAGAAGGAGTCCTTCGGGATGACCAGACCGCCCGATGGATCGGCGTGCCCGCCGAGCGAGAGCGAGATCGCGATCAGCAGCCCGCCGACCACGACGAACGGGATCATGTAACTGACCCCGTTCATCAGTGCCTTGTACCCGAGGCTCCGTTCCTTGCCGCCACTGGTCGCGGGAGCCGTGGGGGCGCCCCCTTCCGCGTGCACGGGCGCCGACAGCACTCGCTCGATCAGCTGCTCCGGGTGACGAATGCCCTCCGCCACCCCGACGGTCAGGACCCGCTTCCCCGCGAAACGGCTCAGGTCCACGTCCTTGTCCGCGGCGACGATGATGCCGTCGGCGTGCTTGACATCGTTGTCGTCGAGGACGTTTTCAGCCCCGATGGATCCCTGCGTCTCCACCTTCATCTCGATGCCGCGACTCTCGGCGGCCTGCGCGAGCTTCTCAGCCGCCATGTACGTGTGGGCGATGCCGGTCGGGCATGCGGTCACCGCGAGCAGCTTCAACCGCTGCCGCTCACCATCGCCGCCGCCCGTGGGGGGAGGGCCGGCCGGACTGGTCACGTCGATCTCCTAACGCCTTTGTCATGCGGAATCGCCGTCCCGGACGCCCCGCAAGATCGATCAGTTGTTCAGATATCCCGGGCATCCTGCACCACGCCGCCGCAGACTCAAAGGCCAATAGATCCCTGAAGGTCCGCTTTATGGCCTCCTGTCGACGGTTCGTTGGTGTCCTGTTATCGCGCCCGCCCGTCGCCTCTCGTGCCCGCCCCTCCTCGATGGCGCGATCTGTTCGGACACGGACTGGGGACGGCCCGGCCTCCCGGTGTAGCTTGGGACGGAGCCAGACGTCGCTGCTGATGGCGGTCGGGCGGTCCCACCGCGGACCGGCCGAGGGAGAGAGGGCCTCCGACGGACTGCGCTGCGTGTACGCGGGCATGCCAGTGTCCTCCTCGGGCACCCCTGTGTCCGCCGCCGCGCAGACCAGCCGTACCCACCTCGACCCAAACTCCGAGGAGCAGCTCGCAATGACGACTGTCGACAACCGACAGGACTTCAAGGTCGCCGACCTCTCCCTGGCCGACTTCGGCCGCAAGGAGATCACCCTCGCCGAGCACGAGATGCCGGGCCTGATGGCGATCCGCAAGGAATACGCCGAGGCCCAGCCCCTCGCCGGCGCCCGCGTCACCGGCTCCCTGCACATGACCGTGCAGACCGCCGTACTCATCGAGACCCTGGTCGCCCTGGGCGCGCAGGTCCGCTGGGCCTCCTGCAACATCTTCTCCACCCAGGACCACGCCGCGGCCGCCATCGCCGTCGGCCCGAACGGCACGCCCGACAACCCGCAGGGCGTCCCGGTCTTCGCCTGGAAGGGCGAGACCCTGGAGGAGTACTGGTGGTGCACGGAGCAGGCGCTGACCTGGCCGGACACCCCCACCGGCGGCCCGAACATGATCCTCGACGACGGCGGTGACGCCACCCTCCTCGTCCACAAGGGCGTCGAGTACGAGAAGGACGGCAAGGTCCCCGCCGTCGACACCGCCGAGAACGACGAGCACCGCGTCATCCTCGAACTCCTGAACCGCACCATCACCGACGGCTCCCAGAAGTGGACCCAGCTCGCCTCGGAGATCCGCGGTGTCACCGAGGAGACCACGACCGGCGTCCACCGCCTGTACGAGATGCAGCGCGACGGCAACCTCCTGTTCCCGGCGATCAACGTCAACGACGCCGTCACCAAGTCGAAGTTCGACAACAAGTACGGCTGCCGCCACTCGCTCATCGACGGCATCAACCGCGCCACCGATGTCCTCATCGGCGGCAAGACCGCGGTCGTCTTCGGCTACGGCGACGTGGGCAAGGGCTGTGCGGAGTCCCTGCGCGGCCAGGGCGCCCGCGTGATCATCACCGAGATCGACCCGATCTGCGCGCTCCAGGCGGCGATGGACGGCTACCAGGTCACGACCCTCGACGAGGTCGTCGACAAGGCCGACATCTTCGTCACCACGACGGGCAACAAGGACATCATCATGGCCTCGGACATGGCCAAGATGAAGCACCAGGCGATCGTCGGCAACATCGGCCACTTCGACAACGAGATCGACATGGCCGGCCTTGCCAAGATCCCCGGGATCGTCAAGGACGAGGTCAAGCCGCAGGTTCACACCTGGACGTTCCCCGACGGCAAGGTGCTCATCGTCCTCTCCGAGGGCCGCCTGCTGAACCTGGGCAACGCCACCGGCCACCCGTCGTTCGTGATGTCCAACTCCTTCGCGGACCAGACCCTGGCCCAGATCGAGCTGTTCACCAAGCCCGACGAGTACCCGACCGGCGTCTACGTGCTGCCCAAGCACCTCGACGAGAAGGTCGCCCGCCTCCACCTCGACTCGCTCGGCGTGAAGCTGACCACGCTCCGCCCCGAGCAGGCCGAGTACATCGGCGTCCAGGTCGAGGGCCCGTTCAAGCCGGACCACTACCGCTACTGAGCCGCACCGCTCGGCAGCAGGTCCTTCGAGGCAGGCCCCCGCACCCCCGTGCCGGGGGCCTGCCCCGTTTCCCGGACCACCGCCCGGACCGGCCCGTCAAGCCCCAGGACGACCCCCATGCCCCGCGGCCGTTATTCGCTCCACGATCCGCACGATCACACCCCCCTCGCAGAAGAACACTTCCACTGCGCCACCGGCCCCTCCGGCTGGCGCTACGTCTCCCAGCTGACCACCCCCTCGGGCGATCACCACGGCTCCGTCGACCTCACCCTCGACGAACTCGGCCGCCCCATCCGCCTCGAACTCCACGCCGCCGCCTGGCAAGTCCGCGGCGCCGCCCTCGACGGCGTCACCTGGGTCCGCACCGACCCCACCGGGACCGAGGCCACCGAAGGCAATGTGCGCGCCCACGCCTTCACCGGCACCTCCCCGGCGTTCCTCGTCGCCACCGCCCGTCTCCTGCGCCTCACCCCCTCCGCGGCTGCCACCCGCGTACGCCTCGTCGCCCTCACGGACCCGGTCCTCGCCCCGCGCACCGTGGACCAGTCGTGGTCCTTGCTGAAGAGAGAAGCACACGCCACTGACAACGGCCCTCTGACCGTGGACGAATACCAGGTCACAGACCTGGACACGGGCGAGCAGCACGCCGTGCACATCGCGGGCGACGTGGTCCTCGCGGCCCCCGGCATCGAGCTCGAGGACCTCGAGTCACCGCCGTCGACATTCACCTGACCGGGCAGCCACAGCTGAGCGAGCAGCCCCGCTCTCACTAAGCCGGCGGCACGAACCCCGTGCCGGGCCGGTCACCCGCCGCCACCTCCGGCGCCTCCACAGGCCGGCCCCCGCCGGATGACTCGGACGCCGCACCAGGCGCCACAACGGGCGGTACGTCAGCAGTCGGCGGTTCGTATGCGGCGGCCGGAGCTCCGTACACGGCCGGAGGCCCGTCCGCTGCCGGAGCGGGAGCCGAACTGCTACCGAAAGCCCGCCGGGACTCCCGCGCCTGCCGCTCCTGCACGACCGCCGCCAGATACGCCGCCGGCGGAACACCCTGCGGCGCCGGAGCCCCCGTACGCTCCGCGAGATCCGACGCCAGGCGCTCCGCCATCGACGAGCCCACCTGCGGATCCAATTGCTGCATACGCGTCAGGTACTGACGGACGGCGAGCCACAATCCGTCGGGCACCGCGGACAGATCGAGGTCCGAGAACCGTCCCGCCAGCCAGGGCGGAGGAGGCGGCACAAAGCCGGTCCGCGCGACCGGAATCCGCTCCCGTACGACGAGGGTCCCCGCGAACACATCTCCCAGCCGCCGCCCACGCGCCGAGACGAACGAGGCGATACAGGCGACGACCCCGAAGGTCATGAGGATCTCGATCACCGCGATCAAGCCCCTCACCAGCGCATGCCGGAACCGGATCGGACCTCCGTCGTCCCGCACCACCCGCAGCCCGCACGCCATCTTCCCGAGCGAACGCCCGTGACTGAGCGTCTCCACCGCGATCGGCGCACCCACCAGCACGAGAACGAAGGTCGCGATCGACAGCGCCGTCTGCGCCGCCTCGTCCAGCGAGGCCGTGGAAGTCACCAGCACGATGGTCACCGCCACGTAGACGGCAAGGGCCGCCACCAGATCGAGCAGCACGGCCAGCGCCCTGCTGGGCAGCCTCGCTGGGCGCAGCTCCAACGCCACAGCCTCGCCCGTCACCAGCTCACTCACGCCTGCCGTCCTTCCCCTGCCCTGCCCCGGACAGAGCCAGTCTGCCAAGCTGAGGGCGCATCGCGCCGCAGTACGACAAGCTGATCCACGACGAGTCTCCGACGAACAGCCGAGGAGCAGGCACACCGATGGACCTCGACGTCTTCGTCTCCGCCCACCGCGCGGAGTGGGACCGCCTCGAAGCCCTGCTGCGTCGCCAGCGCCGCCTCAACGGCGCCGAAGCCGACGAACTCGTCACCCTCTACCAGCGCACCGCCACGCATCTCTCCCTGATCCAGTCCAGCGCCCCCGACCCCCAGCTGACCGGCCGGCTCAGCCAACTGGTGGCACGCGCGCGTAGTGCCGTGACAGGTACCCGACGCGCCTCCTGGCGCGACGTCACCCGCTTCCTCGCCCACGGCTTCCCGGCCGCCGTCTACAAGTCACGCCACTGGTGGGTACCCACCGCGCTCCTGTCCACGGCCGTGGCGGCGCTCCTGGGCTGGTGGATCGGCACACACCCCGAAGTACAGGGTTCCATCGCGGCGCCCAGCGAACTACGCGAACTGACCCGCCCCGGCGGCCAGTACGAGACCTACTACTCCAGTCACCCGGCTGCCAGTTTCGCCGCCCAGGTCTGGACGAACAACGCCTGGGCAGCTGCCCTGTGCCTGATCCTCGGCGTCTTCCTGGGACTCCCGGTCATCTGGATCCTCTTCCAGAACATGCTCAACCTCGGCATCGGCTTCGGCCTGATGTCCTCGGCCGGCCGACTCGACACCTTCCTCGGCCTGGTCCTCCCACACGGCCTGCTGGAACTGACCGCCGTCTTCGTGGCCGCGGGCACCGGCCTGCGCCTCGGCTGGACCCTCATCGACCCCGGCCCCCGCACTCGACGCACCGCTCTCGCGGAAGAGGGCCGAGCCGCCATCGGCATGGCCATCGGCCTCGCCCTGGTCCTCTTCGTCTCCGGCGCCATCGAAGGCTTCGTCACCCCGTCCGGCCTCCCCACCTGGGCACGCATCACCATTGGGGTCGCCGCAGAACTGGCCTTCCTCGCCTACGTCTACGTCTTGGGCGGTCGCGCCGCCCGCGCCGGAGACACGGGCGACGTCGAGGCGGCAGAACGCAGCGCCACTGTGCCGACAGCTGCCTGAACGTCCCCTCGCCCGCCGGATGTGCGACCACGTCCGTTCAGCTGCTAGTCTCCTCTTCGCCCCACAGGAGCCATTGACACGGCAAGTGCGGGGAGGTAGATTTGAACAGTTGCCTATAGAGGGGTTCCACCCCGGACGGCGACCATGAGAATCTGTCGGCTCCTTGAAACGCTGATTTCATTGAAGCCACTCCCGATGATTCGGAAATGAGCGGCCGGTCAGTACGGCCCGAAACTTCTGATAAAGTCGGAACCGCCGGAAAGGGAAACGCGGAAGCGGAAACCTGGAAAGCACCGAGGAAATCGGATCGGAAAGATCTGATAGAGTCGGAAACGCAAGACCGAAGGGAAGCGCCCGGAGGAAAGCCCGAGAGGGTGAGTACAAAGGAAGCGACCGTTCCTTGAG